>CAXBIS010000013.1:0-116240 GCA_963975885.1 uncultured Azoarcus sp. | reverse complement strand
AATGGTCGATTCGAACGTGTAGCCCAGCAGGGGGCGCTGAAGATGCTCGATGTGGGTGTAGTCGCGATCGACCTTGGCGGTCAGCAGGGCTTGATGCTCGGAGAGGATGTCGCGGGTGATGGCGACGTAGTTCGTACTTCGAATCTTTCGTTTGGATGGACCCGCCGTTTCTTCGGGGTTGACGACGAGATGCGGTTGCTTGGAAAACTTGCCGGCGGCACGGAGGATCGACGGCGAGTGGTAGAGCAGGAGAACGGCGATCAGGGCAAGGGCGAACAGGAAGGTTTTGACCATAAGGGCCTCTTTGGGGTGGGGAGAAAGGATGTCGAAGGGGCGGTGGGTGCAGAGACGGAGGATGTCTCACATTGCGGACATTACGACTGTAATGAGCAGTCGGTGAGGGGGATGGTTCATGCTGGAACAGCAAGAGCCGATACTTGCGGATTCAGTCCAGGAAAGGCAATCAGGCAGGCGGGGTTATAGAGCCCGGAGGATGGATGCCGTGTAGGATTTGGCCATGCATCCCTTGTTGGTACGTGCTTTATCTGTACCGATTACGCGGCAGTTTGATCAAATATTGGCGTTCCGTACAAAGCCTAAGAGGGGAGTGAGTGAGAACTACAGAAACGAAGAAAGCTTCAAACTATTTTGTGGCATACCTGATTGCATTTATTGCAACCCTATTTACTCACCTGTACCACAGTGACTTTGGGATTACATTAGAAAAAATCGCGACTGCGATCGGAGGTGCTATTAACCCGTGGGTAGCATTCTTTGTATTCTATAAGTTCGGATCATATAGAGCCGGAACCATTGCAATGATAACTGTAATAGCTATAGTGTTTTATGGATATTCTCTCGAGTAGCAATGCGGGTTGCTACGCGGTCTTTTTCGATGCGATTAGCGGATCGAGTGTCGAATTGATCGAAAAAGTTTTTAGCTTTAACTGAGTTTTTTTAATCTTTTTACTCAATTAAGGCTAATGCATAAGGATGAAGTAATGCGTATGAGTGTGTTCCGCTGCTCGTTTTGATTGTTAAGAGTTAAGATCCGATCCGAGCATCAAAATGATGATGGTCCTTGCGCCGGTCGTGCTTCATCTCACCTTAAAAATATTAATGGGATATTTATGAAAAACAAAAACAAGCTAAGGGCTCTCGTTGAACGATCGCTACAGACCGATGAGCCGCCGGCTTATGAGTCTGCAAAAGATGTCGCTGTTTCAGGCGAATCTCTTTCGCATCCTATCTATTGGCTGGGACACCAATGGGCTGTGACAAGTTATGGGATTGAGGCGCGTGACGGAAAATATCAAATAAAAAGGAATCAAGTTTGGGAGGGCGATGTAAGTTATGGCTTGGTCGAGCATATGGAAGAGAAGGGTTGGGTTGATATGTCCGACTTTGTTGAAGCCCTCCGACTTGCGCGAGCACGCTGGCCGAAACCGAGATAGTTGCAGAGCTTGGCGTGCTGACGATATGACGATCTTAATCGAGAGGCTCAATAGATCTAGTTCCGTGTTTTAAATACAGACAGAATAGAACATGGATGTCATCCGGAACGAGTGAAATGATTTCGTCTATTCTTGCAGTAATAGGGCTTTCGGCGTTTGCTGTTTGTGTGATTCTGTTAACTAGAATTTCAGACTTCAATAACAAAGAGGTTATTAAATTTGAGTATTTAAATAAATACGAATTGCCAATATTGTTTTTTTTGGGGGGGTGCCTGGCTGCGATATTTTATTATGTGTCTTATGGTGCTACAGGTTGGTTCCGTGAAGATTTAAGAATTTTATTGGCGATGTTCTTCGCGGTTGTTCCTTTGCGGCTTATCTACTATGTTGCAATTGCTAGGAGTGCCATTAGAAAGCTGCAAATAAGGGATCGCGTGTTACTTGAAGTCTGCCATGTTATATATGGTGAGCGGAACGTGTACGACGATGCTCTGCATCGATTTAACGAGTTTGCTAATCAAGATGCCGACGCATTAAAAGCGGAGGCCTATCGCGACGTTGTTGAGGTATTGAACAGACTGCGTAGTAGAGATTTAAAACTCGAGAAAATCGTTCTTAATTTACGTAAATCAGAAGAAAGCAAATCGATTGCAGAAGTTAAGAAGGAAGCGAAGCTAGAAATCGATCGACGCCGTAGAATTGAAAGTGATCTGAATCAAAAAATTAGAGAGCTTGAGCGTCGACTAAAATCAAAAGAAGTTATGGATTTAATATATTTGAATCCAAGTTGTGAAGAAAGTGCTTTGAATGATGGCTTTTTCGCTATTTCGGATGAAGTTGTTGAAGATCAGAGAAAAACTTTTAATTCGATTTCTCGAGCCATTGTCGAAAATGAAGGAAGCGTAGTTCTGCAGGAGGTGCTAAATTGGGCTAAGGGTGTTGATATTTTAAATGGATTTGAATATACCGTGAACAGAAGCGCTCATTTAACAGAGCGAGATGGTTACTATAGAATTTCCGTCAAATCAAAAGACTTTCAGGGGGAATTTTATGAGGGGCTTCATTTCAAAAATAATGCTCATGGTTTTGCGGGAGCCATGTACGCAGTTTGGGTTCTCCCTGGGTTGTTAGCCTGGGGGCACGGGAGGTATGACAAAGATTTAGAGCTTGTCCTAAGCAAACAAGATCTTTGGAATGTAGTGGTTAGGGAGTTAGGTGGTTTCGATGTTGAAAAATTGAATACAAGAGTTGTTCCTGGAATACGTTGGATGGAGTGTGGCGAGGGTATTTTCAGGGTGTCCGCTTTAGCGCATCGACCCGGTGTCGGCCTGTTAGAGGCGCGTGTAAACCTTAAAAATGGATTTGTGGATAGCGCTCATGTACTTGATGTAATCAGAACGGGCAGCGGCGTTTTTTATTGATTTTTACTGTATGTAGATTTTGTATGGTTTGTATGTACAGATCAAGTATTCACCTGACACCCGCCCCGAGCCGGTGTTGTTTTATGCAGCCTCCTGATCGTTTCCTAGGGGTGTTTGGGTATGGTTTCCTTGGAAAGTGATGTATAGGATTTGGTCATCACGGGATATTGAAGTAATCCGTGTCGATCCGCTTCACTTCGTAGACGGATTCCGGAGACACCCCTACGCCATGGTCAAACATTAGGCGCGTGAGCTTGCTCCCGTCTATGAGGGTGATCTTCGAGTCGATACGGGATGCGTACTCGATGGCTTCAGCGGAGAATCCAGACGTTGTGATGAAAATTCCCTTCTTCGCCCGCTGGCCTTGAAGGGCGCCGGCAAACTTCTGGATTTCGGGGCGTCCTACCGTGCTGTCCCAGCGCTTGGCCTGAAGGTAGATGATGTCCAGGCCGAGCGGATCTTCCTTGATGATTCCATCGATGCCTTCGTCGCCCGAGCGACCGAGGGCTTCGCCGGCATCCTTCCTGCTGCCGCCATAACCCATACGGACCACTAGATCGACGACAACTCGCTCCAGGAAGTCGGGCGGGTTATCCATGACTTGGCGCAGCAGTTCGGCTTCGATCTCTCGGCGTACCTGCTGGTATGCACTCTCAAGGGTTTCTTCGGGCGTCTGCATCTCCGAGAGGTCGGAGAGATTTTCCGATTCTTCCGGTTCTCGCTGGCGCTGCCGGAATGCCAGATAGCCATCAAATTGCTTGAGGACTTGTAGATCGATCCGATCCGGGTTCGATCGCAGCACGTCTCTACCGAGGTCGGTGATCACGGAGATTGCTCGGCGAGGCGAGCTCAACAGGCCTGCCTGCATCATGTGTGTCTTTGCCCAGCCGACTCGGTTGTCGAACAACCGCGCACCGCCGCTTGGCAACATCGCTCGCCGCTCTTCCTCGGTGAGATTGAACAAATCGCCCAAATGAGCAACCAGATCACGATTGCGGTGTTCCTTCCCGTCTTCATGGGCAGCCAGCAGGGGGCGCATGATTGTTTGAAAGTCGGGGATAGTCATCGTGAATCTTCCGCCTCGGCAAGCCGCTACAACAAGTCTAATGGGATGATCGACGTGAAAGTCATCCGAAGACTAGCACGCGCCTCGGTGAGCACTTCCGTGCAGGCGCTCAGAAGCGCCCAGTTCGGCTTCCGAGCATCAGGCATAGGGGGAGGGTGGGGCGTCTGCCGCGACCGCTTCTGATGCCGATTTCCGGGGGCGTGAGCGCAAAAATGCCGCCTCGTGGGCGGCATTCGTGCTTGCTGTGTGGCTCCCCGAGCTGGGCTCGAACCAGCGACAAACGGATTAACAGTCCGTTGCTCTACCAACTGAGCTATCGGGGAAAGAAGCCGCGCATTGTAGGCAACGCGCGGCGCATGGTCAAGAAATCCGGCTTACTTCGAGACCACGGTTGCGATGGCCTTGGCGACGGTGTCGACGTTGCTCGAATTGAGCGCGGCCAGGCAGATGCGGCCGGATTTGACGGCGTAGATTCCGAACTCGTCACGCATGCGCTCGACGTGCTCCGGCGTCAGGCCGGTGTAGGAGAACATGCCGCGCTGTTCGGTGATGAACGAGAAGTCCTGCTCGACGCCGGCGGCCTTGAGCTTGTCGACGAGGCTGTGGCGCATGTCGAGGATGCGCTGGCGCATCGCGGCCAGTTCGCCTTCCCACTGCTTGCGCAGTTCCGGCGAATTGAGCACGGCGGTCACGACGGCGCCGCCGTGGGTCGGCGGGTTGGAGTAGTTGGTGCGGATCACGCGCTTGACCTGCGAGAGTACGCGGGCGGCCTCTTCCTTGCTCTCGGTGATGATCGACAGCGCGCCGACGCGCTCACCGTAGAGCGAGAAGTTCTTCGAGAATGAGCTGGCGACGAGAAATTGCATGCCGCTGTCGGCGAACATGCGCACCGCGGCGGTGTCCTGCTCGGGGCCGTCGGCGAAGCCCTGGTAGGCAATGTCGAGGAAGGGGATCAGGTCGTTCTTGCGGCACACTTCGACGACTTCGCCCCACTGCGATTCGCTGATGTCCGCACCGGTTGGGTTGTGGCAGCAGGCGTGCAGCACGACGACGGAGTGTGCCGGCAGGGCTTCGAGATCGGCCTTCATCGCGGGGAAGTTGGCGCCGCGTGTGGCCGGATCGTAATAGGCGTAGGTCTCGACCGTGAAGCCGGCGTTCTCGAACACCGCGCGGTGGTTTTCCCAGCTCGGGTCAGAAATGTAGAGCTTGGCGTCCGGGTAGAGGCGGCGCAGGTAGTCGCCACCGACCTTGAGCGCGCCGGTACCACCGAGCGTCTCGAAGGTGATCGCGCGGCCGGACTTGACCAGTTCGGCATCGTCGCCGAAGAGCAGGTTTTGCACGGCGGCGTTGTAGGCGGCCGCACCCTCAATGGGTTGGTAGCCGCGCGGCAGACCGGCTTCGACGCGAGCCTTTTCGGCGGCCTTGACGCATTCGAGCAGCGGAATCTTGCCGTTGTCGTCCTGGTAGACGCCGACGCCCAGGTTGACCTTTTCGGCGCGGGTGTCGTCCTTGAAGGCCTCGGTCAGACCCAGGATGGGGTCGCGCGGAGCCATCTCGACGTTGGCGAAGATCGATGCAGACATGTCCATTCCCTATGATTGATGCGCGCCGAGGCGGAGGAACCCGGACGGGCTGCCGAAGTCGATGCAGCCGTGCCTTGCGCGGCAAATTGAGAAATAATCGGGAGTACGGTCGGGCGGCGAATGTCGTCCGGAACGTTTCGGCCGGCCCACGTACAGGAGCAAGAGTCTACCATGACAAGTTCGACGGACAGCGCCAGCGTGCTGCACTACGAAGGCAGTCCATTCCGTCTGCACCAGCCCTTTCCGCCCGCCGGCGACCAGCCGGCGGCCATCGAGAAGCTCCTCGAAGGCCTCGGCGACGGGCTGATGTTCCAGACCCTGCTCGGCGTGACCGGCTCCGGCAAGACCTACACCATGGCCAACGTCATCGCGCGCTGCGGCCGGCCCGCGCTGGTGCTCGCGCCCAACAAGACGCTCGCCGCGCAGCTCTACGCCGAGTTCCGCGAGTTTCTCCCCGAGAACGCGATCGAGTACTTCGTCAGCTATTACGACTACTACCAGCCCGAGGCCTATGTGCCTTCGCGGGATCTGTTCATCGAGAAGGATTCGTCGATCAACGAACACATCGAGCAGATGCGTCTTTCGGCAACCAAGAGCCTGATGGAACGGCGTGATGTGGTCATCGTCGCGACCGTGTCGTGCATCTACGGTATCGGCGATCCGGTCGATTATCACGCGATGGTGTTGCACCTGCGCGAAGGGGAGAGCATTGGCCATCGCGACCTGATCGCTCGCCTGGTGGCGATGCAATACACGCGCAACGACGTGGATTTTCAGCGCGGCTGCTTTCGTGTGCGCGGCGACGTGATCGACGTATTCCCGGCCGAAAACGCCGAGCTGGCGGTGCGCATCGAGATGTTCGACGACGAGATCGAGCACCTGACGCTGTTTGACCCGCTGACCGGACATCTCAAGCACAAGCTCGCACGCTTCACGGTGTATCCGTCCAGCCACTACGTGACCCCGCGCGAGACCGTGCTGCGGGCCATCGACGGCATCAAGGAAGAACTCAAGGAGCGACGCGAGTCCTATCATCGTGCGGGCAAGCTCGTCGAGGCGCAGCGCATCGAACAGCGTACGCTGTTCGACCTCGAAATGCTGGCCGAGATGGGTTTCTGCAAGGGCATCGAGAACTACTCCCGTCATCTGTCCGGACGCGCGCCCGGTGAGCCTCCGCCGACGCTGATCGACTATCTGCCGCCGGACGCGCTGCTGTTCGTGGACGAGTCGCACGTGGCGATCCCGCAGATCGGCGGCATGTACAAGGGCGACCGTTCGCGCAAGGAGAATCTGGTCGAATACGGCTTTCGCCTGCCCTCGGCGGTGGACAACCGCCCGCTCAAGTTCGACGAGTTCGAGCGGCTGATGCCGCAGACCATCTTCGTGTCGGCCACGCCGGCCGACTACGAGGCCGCGCATCAGGGGCAGGTGGTCGAGCAGGTGGTGCGTCCGACCGGCCTGGTCGACCCGCTCATCGAGGTGCGCCCGGCCATCACCCAGGTCGACGATCTGCTCTCCGAGATCAAGCGCCGGGTCGCCGTCGAGGAGCGTGTGCTGGTCACCGTGCTGACCAAGCGCATCGCCGAGGACTTGACCGAGTATTTCGCCGAGAACGGCATCCGCGTGCGCTACCTGCACTCGGACATCGACACCGTCGAACGTGTCGAGATCATCCGCGACCTGCGCCTGGGCGAGTTCGACGTGCTGGTTGGCATCAACCTGCTGCGCGAAGGGCTGGACATCCCCGAGGTGTCGCTGGTGGCGATCCTCGATGCCGACAAGGAAGGTTTCCTGCGCTCCTCTCGCTCACTGATCCAGACGATCGGGCGCGCCGCCCGTCACCTGCACGGCACGGCCATCCTCTATGGGGACCGCGTTACGCGCTCGATGCAAGCGGCGATGGATGAGACCGAGCGGCGTCGCGACAAGCAGATCGCCTTCAACAAGGCCAACGGTGTGACGCCGCGCAGCGTATCCAAGCGCATCAAGGACATCATCGACGGCGTCTACGCGGGCGAGGACGACGACGTAAAGGCCAGCCGTGTGGCCGACAGTGCGCGCGTCGACTACGCACTGCTCGACGAGAAAGCGTTGTCCAAGGCCATCAAGAAACTCGAGAAGGCCATGCAGGAGCATGCGCGCAATCTCGAGTTCGAACAGGCGGCGGCTGCGCGCGATGAGCTGTTCCGCCTGCGCCAGAGGGCATTTGGTGCGGATGTGCATGACGGCGGAGGAGGGGCGGCATGAGCGCGCAGATCGTCCTTCCCGGGGATCGGCCGTTGCGCGTGTTGTTCGTGTGTACCGGCAATATCTGTCGTTCGCCCACGGCCGAGGCGGTGGCGCGCCGGCTATTCGCCGCGGCGGGGCTGGACGGGCGCGTCGAGTTCGATTCGGCCGGCACCCACGGCTACCACGTCGGCGAAGCGCCCGATCCGCGCGCCATGGCGTTCGCGGCGAAGCATGGCTATGACCTTTCGGGGCTGCGTGCGCGCCGTATCGAAGTTGGCGATTTCTCGCATTTCGATCTGCTGCTCGCGATGGATCGCGGGCACCATGCGCAGATGCTGGCCATGTGCCCGACGGAGCACGCGCATCGCGTGGCGATGTTCACCGGTTTCGCCGATGCGGCGACCGACAGGGATGTACCCGACCCGTACTACGGGGGCGAGAACGGCTTTCGCGAAGTGCTCGATCTGTGCGAACGTGGCGTGCGCGGCCTGCTCGGTGCCGTGGAGACAGGGCGATGAGCGTACGCGTTGACCGCTCCGTGCACCGGGCGTATGTTCGATTCGATTCATTTGTCCTGCGACCTCCCTGGTCGCGACAGCCCATGCCCAGACCCGCCCGCAAGAGCGCCGCCAACGGTTCGCCGCGTGATCCCGAGACACAGGCGCAACACGCCTACCGCCAGATCGAGGAGATGATCGTCACGCTGACGATGCCCCCGGGTAGCCGCATCTCCGAGAAATCGGTCAGCGCCCAGCTCGGCATTGGCCGCACGCCGGTGCGCGAGGCGTTGCAGCGGCTGGCTTACGAGCGCACGATCAAGGTGTTGCCGCGTTCCGGTGCGATGGTGTCCGAGATCGACGTTGCCGAACACTTCAAGCTGATCGAAGTTCGGCGCGAACTCGAGCGCATCCTGGTGGGGCGTGCCGCGCGTCTGGCCGAGCCGGCAGCGTGCAAGCGCTTCGGCGAACTGGCGGAACGCTTCATGGAGGCGGCCGAGCAAGAGGATGAATCGATCTTCCTGCCGACCGATGCCGAGTTCAACGCGCTTGTGGCCGAGACTGCACGCAACGACTATGCCGCGGCGGCGATGCGGCCCCTGCAGGCGCAGACGCGACGCTTCTGGTACCTGTATTTCCGTCAGGTCGGCGATTTGGCCAAGGTTTCGCGCCTGCATGCCGAGATTGCCATTGCGATCTCCCGCAAGGACGAGAGTGAGGCTCGTGATGCCTCCGACCGCCTGGTCGATTACGTCGAGCAGTACACCTATCGCACGATGCGCGCACTGCTGTAGGTGTCAGTCCAGGAAAACTGACATGTCAGTTGTGCGGGCGATTCTGCGTGGTCGCAGCGAGGTATGCATGAACCTCTGGCACGGCCTTTCGACGCCGCTTTCGCGGGCCCGGCGTCGTTCGCCCGTTTGCTCTTCGAGTTGCGCCCCGAAGTGGTGCGCTAACGCAGGTTCCCGCACTTTTGCAGTGCATTGATTGCAAGTAAATTCCACGTGCATCTTCGCCGAGCACTCTCGATGCGCGGTGTGTTCTGTCTTCGCGGCGGCTGGATTGCAACTGCACCCCCATGTCTTCATGCGTTCTGTATGGGCACGAGCGAGTGTCAAATTCTTCTTGACTGTGCTGTCTGAATATCTACACTTGCATGGCAGTCCCAGTGCTGACATGGCAGTTTGCCCGTCGGACGGAACGCCCCGCAGAAGGGTGACCGTAATCAGGAGGAGGGTAGCTGCCAGTCGGTCCGCTCCGGTACGTGGCGCGATGCACACGCAGGATTGGCGCTCTTGCCAGTCCGAAAGAGTGCTCTCGTTGCAAAACTGGTACGGAGTTTGCAGTTGGTGTTGTTGGGGCGGTCGTGATGTCCGTTTCGGTGCATTCGTATGCCGGATGTGTCCGGGCAAGGACGATCGATCCCTAAACACGTGTAAATCCAAGGATGGAGAGCGATATGAATCGACGTGGCATGATCAAGACTTCTCTGCTGGCCGGTGGCGCAGCCGCTACCGCGGGCTTTCCCGCAATCGCCAGCGCGCAGCAGACGTTCAATTTCAAGATGACGACCACCTGGCCGGCGGGCACGCCGTACTACCAGTCCGGTCCGGGCAGTGCCGAAGCCTTCGCCAAGCGGGTCGAGGAAATGTCCAACGGTCGCCTGAAGATCAAGGTATATGCCGCCGGCGAACTGGTGCCGGCCTTCGAAGGCTTTGACGCCGCCTCGGCGGGCATCGTCGAAATGAACCACGGCGTGTCCTACTACTGGGCCGGCAAGACCTTTGCCGCGCAGTACTTCGCCACCGTGCCGTTCGGCATGAGCTTCATGGGTCACCACGCCTGGCTCTATCACGGCGGTGGCATCGACCTCTGGAATGAGGTCTACAAGCCGTTCAATGTGGTTGCGATGCCGGCTGGCTGCTCGGGTGTGCAGATGACGGGCTGGTTCAAGAAGCCGGTCGAGAGCGTTTCCGACTTCAATGGCCTGAAGATGCGGATTCCCGGTCTGGCCGGTCGCATGTATGCAGATCTGGGCGTGGACGTGAAGCTGCTGCCCGGTGGCGAGATCTTCCCGGCGCTCGAGCGCGGCGTGATCGATGCGGCCGAGTGGGTCGGCCCCTATCTGGACCGTCGTCTGGGCCTGCAGAACGCGGCCAAGTACTACTACACGACGGGTTGGCACGAGCCGGCAACGACGTCCGAGATCGTCATCAACCAGGGTGCCTGGGACAAGCTTCCCAAGGACCTGCAGGCCATCGTCCGCGCCGCGGCCGATGCGACCAACCAGGAGGGCCTGCTGTGGCTTGACGCCCAGAACGGTGCAGCACTGGCCGACATGGTCGACAACTTCGACGTCAAGATCGCGCGTCTGCCTGACGATGTGATCAAGGCGCTGCGCGAGTCTGCCCGCTCGACGCTGGAAGACGCAGCAGCCAAGGATCCGATGGTCAAGAAGGTCCACGAGTCGTTCTTCAACTTCAAGAAGAACCACGACAAGTGGAACCAGATCTCCGAGACCACCTTCCAGACCACCGTCCGCTAAGACGGCCTGCCTGACCGGATGGCGGACGCCTGCGCGCCCGCCATCCTTTTTTCCCAACCACAGAAGTGGATCTCATGAAGACACTCGACAAGGCCGCCGATGCGCTCGAGGCGTTCATCGAATGGACCGGCCGCTTCACTTCCTGGATCATCCTCGCACTGGTGTTGCTGATCGCCATCCAGGTGCTGCTGCGCTACACGATCAGCCTGGGTGCGGTGTGGGCACAGGAGCTCGAATGGCATCTGCTCGCGGTGATCTCGCTGTGGGGGCTTTCCTACACGCAAAAGGCCGACGCCCATGTGCGCGTCGACATCGTTTACGAGAAATTCAGCGAGCGAACCCGACAGTGGATCGAAGCGTTCTCGGCGATCTTCATCATGGCGCCGATCTGCTTCTATTTCGCCTGGCTTTCGGTGCGCTTCGTCGTTCAGGCGTATACGACCGGCGAGATCTCGCCCGATCCCGGCGGACTTACGCATCGCTGGATACTGAAGACTTTCCTGATCAGCGGTTTCGCGTTGCTCGGCATCCAGTGCGTCGCGCATGCCTTGCGCAACATCGCGCTCATCCTCAACGGCGGCAAGGGGGAAAAGCATGCCGATGAATGAAATCCTTTCCATCCTGATGCTGCTCAGCTTCATCGCGCTGCTGGTGCTGGGTGTGCGCGTGGCCTACGCGATCGCAATCTCCGGGGTGGTGTTCGGCCTGATCGGCTTCGGGCCGAACCTGTTCAACCTGCTGCCTTCGCGCCTGTACGGGGTGGCGACCAACTACACGCTGCTCGCTGTCCCGTTGTTCGTGTTCATGGGCGTGATGCTGGAGAAGTCCCGCATCGCCGAGGACATGCTCGACGTGATGGGCCACGTGGCCGGGCGGTTGCGCGGGGGCATGGGCGTGGCGATCATCTTCGTCGGCGTGCTCATGGGCGCGGCCACCGGCATCGTCGGGGCGACCATCGTGACGCTCTCGCTGATCGCGCTTCCGACGCTGCTGCGTCGCGGCTACGATCACGGGCTGGCCACCGGCGCGATCTGCGCCTCGGGCACACTGGGCCAGATCCTGCCGCCCAGCCTGATCCTGATCCTGCTCTCGGACCTGATGGGCGAGTCGGTGGGTACGCTGTTCGCGGCGGCGATCATGCCGGGTTTGATGCTGGCGGCGCTTTACGTGATCTACATCCTGGTGGTGGCGTGGATCTGGCCGAACATGGCTCCGCCGATTCCGGCCGCGGAACGCGCCGAGCTCAGCACCAAGCAATTGATCATCGAAGTGTTCCGCGGCGTGCTGCCGCCGATCCTGCTGGTGTTCGCAGTGCTGGGTTCGATCATCGGCGGTGTCGCGGCACCCACTGAGGCCGCCGCCATGGGCGCTTTCGGCGCGCTGATCATCGTCGCCTTCAGCGGCAAGCTGTCGATGAGCGTGCTGCGCCAGACGCTGCGATCGACGCTGGTCACGACCTCGATGATCATGTTCATCATCTTCGCCGCACAGGCCTTCAGCCTGTCCTTCCGCGGGCTCGGCGGCGAGGATCTGATCGCCGAGTTCATGGAGCTGGTGCCGGGCGGACTGTGGGGCACGATCATCTTCATGATGATCCTGCTGTTCATCCTGGGCTTCTTCCTCGAGTGGATCGAGATCTCCTACATCGTGCTGCCGCTGCTGCTGCCGTTCTTCGTTGCGGCCGGCGTCGACATGGTTTGGCTGGCGATGCTCATCTGCATGAACCTGCAGACCTCGTTCCTGACACCGCCATTCGGCTGGGCCCTGTTCTTCATCAAGGGGGCTGCTCCGCCCGAAGTGAAGATCGGTTCGATCTACAAGGGGGTGATCCCGTTCATCGGCCTGCAGATCATCGGTCTGGCGCTGCTGATGATGTTCCCCGACATCGCCACCTGGCTGCCCAAGGCGATTGGCTGGATGAAGTGATGCGTTCAAACCATAAAAACGACAAGCAGGAGACACGGAAATGATCAATCCGGTCCGGGCGACACGCGGGATCGCGGTTGCATCCCATTCGATGGCGGCACAGTCGGCTTCGGCCGTGCTGCGCGACGGCGGCAATGCGCTTGAGGCGATGATCGCCGCCGCTGCCACCATCGCAGTGGTCTACCCGCATATGAACGGCATCGGCGGTGACAGTTTCTGGCTGTTCTCCGAGCCCGGCAAGGCCCCGCAGGCGATCGACGCCTGCGGGGCGGCCGCGGGCGGCGCCACGCGCGATTGGTATGGCGCGCAGGGCATGACCCGCATTCCGATGCGGGGTCCGCTGGCCGCATGTACTGTGGCCGGCACGATCTCGGGTTGGGATCTGGCTTTCGAGGCCAGCCGCGCCTGGGGTGGCCGGCTGGGTTTGCCGCGTCTGCTGGCCGATGCGATCGGCTATGCGCGCGAGGGCATTCCGGTGACCCGCAGTCAGCACGCGAGCACTACCGCCAAGTTCGATGAACTGCATGCCCAGCCCGGCTTTTCCGACACCTTCCTGGTTGACGGTGCGCCACCGGTTGAGGGTGGTGTATTCCATCAGCCCCGCATGGCCGCGACGCTGGAGCGACTGGCCGAGGCCGGCCTGCGCGACTTCTATGAAGGGGATCTGGCGCGGCGTATCGCGGCTGATCTTGAGACCCTCGGCAGCCCGTTAAGGGCGTCCGATCTGCGGCAGCACCGTGCCCAGCTAAGGACCCCGGTCGCGCTCGAACATTCGCGCGGCAAGGTGTACAACATGACGCCTCCGACACAGGGCGTGATCTCGCTGGCGATTCTTGGCGTCCTCGACCGGCTTGGCGTGGATCATCTCGATCCGATGTCGACCGACTACATCCATCTGGTGGTCGAAGCGACCAAGCAGGCGTTCCTGGTGCGTGACCGTCACGTCACCGATCCGGCCTGGATGAAGGTCGATGCGCAGTCCTTGCTCGAACCGTCCGCGCTCGATGCGATGGCCGCAGAGGTCGATCGCGCCAAGGCATTGTCCTGGGGCGGAGCGACCGATCCGGGCGACACCATTTGGATGGGCGTGATCGACGGCGAGGGCCGTGCCGTGTCCTTCATTCAGAGCATCTACCACGAGTTCGGCAGCGGCATCGTGCTGCCCGACACCGGCATCAACTGGCAGAACCGTGGCTGCAGCTTCTCGCTTGAGGACGATGCGCTCAACGCGCTGGAGCCCGGGCGCAAGCCCTTCCATACACTCAACCCGGCGTTGGCCGTGCTCGATGATGGTCGCACCATGGTCTACGGCACGATGGGCGGAGACGGTCAGCCGCAGACGCAGGCGGCGGTGTTCACGCGCTATGTGCAAATGGGCATGGGGCTGCAGGAGTCCGTCACCGCACCGCGCTGGTTGCTCGGGCGCACCTGGGGCAGCATGTCCGAGTCGCTCAAGATCGAGTCGCGTTTCCCGTTGCCGGTTGCGGACGAACTGCGTCATCGTGGCCACGTCGTCGACGTCATCGGTGCCTTCGACGAGACGGTGGGACACGCCGGTGCGCTGGTGCGTCACTCCAGCGGGATGATGGAGGGTGGGTTTGATCCGCGCAGCGACGGTGCGGTCGCCGGCTACTGAAGCGCGCAGGACGCTTCAGGCCGCCCTGCGCGAAACTCGTGCGCGGACCGCGCTAGCAGTCTGGTAGTGCGAACGGTGCGAAATGTAGTGTGCGCCCCCGGTGGCGTGCAGTGTGGCACGGGGGGTGTGCCATAGAAAACGGGCCGCCATTGGCGGCCCGTTCGTCGTTTACCCGCAGCGGGCTTACTTGTTTTGCGTCTCGACCTGCTGCAGCGGTTCCTCGGCCACCGGCTGGGGGCGGCGCGGGCTACGTCCCAGCGGGGTTTCGGTTCGTGCCTGCACGCCGTTGGACGGGGTCGCGTCCGCGCGGGTCTCGATCAGTACCAGGCCCGCATCGGCGAGGGGCTTTTCCATATCGATCGCTGCTTTCGGCACTTCCTCGCGCGGCGAGGCCTCGGCCCGGGCTGCCGGTGCTGCTGCGGACGCGGTCACTTCCTCGGTCTCGCGCTCGTCCTCGGGGGCTTGCTCCACCACCGGTTGCAGGGTCTCGATCGCGGCGTCGTCAGCCGGTGCCTGTTCGGTATCCGCAGCCGCCGTGGCGTCGCTGCGTTCCTCGGTCGGGGTCGCCGTTTCCGGTTCGCTCGTCTCCAGGGCCGCTACGGGCTCCACCTTGGCGGGTGCCTCGGTGGCGATCGGCTCGGGCTCGGGCGTTGCGGCGTGGTTCGCCTGCGCCTGTGGCTCGGATTCCCCCTTCGGCTCGATTTCCTGTGCGACTTCCCGATCGGTCGCAGCCGGAGTTTCAGGCGTCGGCTCGGGCGCGGTCAGGGCCGGTTCCTCGGTCGATGTGGCGGCGCCAACCGCCTGCGCTGCAGTCGCGGCGGGGGCGGCATCGTCGTCGGTCTGATCGACGTTACCTGCGTTGTCCGTTTCGGCGCGATCTGCGCCGCCGCGACCACGGCGGCCACGGCGACGGCGGCGACGCGGTGCGCCGCTCTCCCCATGCTCACCATTGTCGGTGACCGGGCGGTTACCCTCTGCGACGTCCGAAGTGTCGGCAACCGCTGCGCTGACGGCCTTCTCGGCGACCGCGACTTCGGCAGGCGCTTCGGTTGTCTTGGGCTCGCTGCGCGCCGCGCGTCCACGCCGACGATTGCCGCCGCTGCCCGATTCGGATGCGTCCTGCGTTTCGCGCTGTTCGGCAGGTTCTGTGCGTGGTTTGCGTCCGCGCCCGTTCGGGCTCTGGCCCTCATCCTGGCGCTCCTCACGCTGCGCGTCGCGCCGGCCTCGACCGCCGCGACGGCCCTCACCGCGCTCACTGCCGCGTTCTCCGCGCTCGCCACGATCCCCGCGCTCGCCACGACGGCCGTCCTGGCCGCGTCGCGGTTTCTCGGTGACCGCCGGAACGGGTTCCGCTTTCTCGATCGTTGTGGTGGGAGCGCGCCGCAACCATCCGAAGAGGCGGTCGATCAGCCCCTTGCCGGCTTCGGCTGCGGGGACACTGGGCGCCTCGGCTTCGGCCACGGGCGTGGAGGCGCTGGGCGCAGGCTGGGACGGCGAGATGCCCTTGACGACCGCTTCGGCGCGGACCGGCTTGGCGTTGGCTTCGCCGGGCAGGCGCGCTTCGTCGGGCGGGGGCTCGGCCACCATCTGGTAGCTTGCGAGCGCGATGTCCTCGACGTCGAGCTGATCGTGACGCAGTCGGATGATCTCGAACTGCGGCGTTTCCATGTGCCGGTTGGGCACGACGATGAGATGGATGCGATGACGCAGTTCGATGCGCGCCACGTCGGCGCGTTTTTCGTTGAGCAGGAAGGTCGCGACGTCCACCGGTACCTGCAGATGCACGGCGCCGGTGTTCTCCTTCATCGCTTCCTCCTCGAGGATGCGCAGGATGTGCAGCGCGGACGACTCGGTATTGCGGATGTGGCCAGTGCCGTGACAGCGCGGGCAGGGCTCGTAGCTGGACTCGGACAGGGCCGGGCGCAGGCGCTGGCGCGACAGCTCGAGCAGGCCGAAGCGGCTGATCTTGCTGGTCTGAACGCGGGCGCGGTCATGGTGCAGGGCCTCGCGCAGGCGGTTCTCGACGTCGCGCTGGTTCTTCTGCGACTCCATGTCGATGAAGTCGATCACGATGAGGCCGCCGAGGTCGCGCAGGCGCAACTGGCGGGCGATCTCGTCAGCCGCCTCGCAGTTGGTGCGCAGCGCCGTTTCCTCGATGTCCGAGCCCTTGGTCGAGCGGCCCGAGTTGACGTCGACCGACACCAGCGCTTCTGTGTGGTCGATCACCACCGCGCCGCCCGAGGGCAGCGTGACCTGACGCGCGTAGGCCGATTCGATCTGGTGTTCGATCTGGAAGCGCGAGAACAGCGGCACATCGTCACTGTAGCGCTTCACCTTGACCACGTTGTCCGGCATCACGTGGGCCATGAACTGGCGCGCCTGCTCGAACACGTCGTCGGTGTCGATCAGGATTTCGCCGATGTCCGGCTGGAAGTAGTCACGGATCGCACGGATCACGAGACTGCCTTCCTGATAGATCAGGAAAGCGCCGCTCTGCGAGGTCGCTGCGCCAGCGATGGCCTGCCACAGTTGCAGCAGGTAGTTCAGATCCCACTGCAGTTCTTCGGCGGTGCGACCGATCGCCGCGGTGCGCGCGATCAGGCTCATGCCGGAGGGGACTTCGAGCTGGTCCATGACGTCGCGCAGCTCGGCGCGCTCGTCGCCCTCGACGCGGCGCGAAACGCCGCCGCCGCGCGGGTTGTTGGGCATCAGAACGAGGTAGCGACCGGCCAGCGAGATATAGGTGGTGAGCGCTGCACCCTTGTTGCCGCGCTCGTCCTTCTCGACCTGGACGATCAGTTCCTGGCCGACGGACAGGACGTCCTGGATTCTCGCCTTGCCGCCTTCACCGTTGTTGGAGAAGTACGTGCGGGCGATCTCCTTGAACGGCAGGAAACCGTGGCGCTCGGAGCCGTAATCGACGAAGGCGGCCTCGAGGCTGGGCTCGAGGCGGGTGATGACCGCCTTGTAGATATTGCTCTTGCGTTCTTCCTTGGCGGCCGATTCGATGTCGAGGTCGATCAGTTTCTGACCATCGACGATCGCGACGCGGAGTTCCTCGGCCTGCGTCGCATTGAACAACATGCGCTTCATTTGTTTCGTGCTCCCGCGCGAACACACGGGCAGGACGAACGGCGCGCACCATCGTGCTTACAGGCTCAGTTGCGGACTGTGTTGGCTTCTTTCATCCGATTGGTCATGGGCTGTGATGGGTCGGCTGGTCGTTTCATGGATTCCCGCCTCTCGCCGGAATCCTAGATCCTGCGTATGTTTTGCGCGTCTGGGTCTAAGGACTCGATCCATTGGATCGAAGTAAGTCGCTTGGGGTACCATCGGCGCCTTTCACTGCGCCCGGGGTACCGGAGCGTCCGGGAGCTCTCCAAAGGGACCATGTCCCAATGGGCTCTTGGCGGGTAATCCGACACCTTCGGGTGACGGAAGCCGGGTGCCATGACCGGAACGTTCAGCGCGAAGTATATTGGTGAATCCGGTTCAGCGCAAAATTCTGATGGACGATGCCGGTCGCACGCCAGCGTGCATGCTGCATCGCGCAAGTCGATGACAACCTCTCCTTTCTCCGCCTCGGCTCCGGCTGTGGTGCGTGTGCGCATTGATGAGGCCGATGCCGGTCAGCGCATCGATAATTATCTGTTGCGCGTGTGCAAGGGTGTGCCCAAGAGTCACGTTTATCGCATCCTGCGTAGTGGCGAGGTGCGAGTGAACGGCGGACGTATCGCGCCGACCTACCGGCTCGTGCAAGGCGACGAGTTGCGTATTCCGCCGATGCGCATCGCGCAGAAGGCGTCGAGTGCGCCGGTTCCGGCCGGTGCGGCCTTGCCGGTGATCTTCGAGGATGATGCCCTGGTTGTCATCGACAAGCCGCCGGGCAAGGCCGTGCACGGCGGTAGCGGGATCAGCCACGGTGTCATCGAGCAGTTGCGTGCGCAGCGTCCCGAGGCGCGCATGCTCGAACTGGCTCATCGGCTCGACCGCGAGACCTCGGGTCTTCTGATCGTTGCCAAGAAGCGCTCGGCGCTCAAGGTGTTGCACGACATGCAGCGTGCGGGCGAGATCGAGAAGCACTACGTCACGCTGGTTGCCGGTGCCTGGCGCAACCGGCTGCAGCACGTCAAGCTGCCGCTGTTCAAATATCTTGCGGCCGACGGCGAACGGCGCGTGCGCGTCTCCGACGACGGCAAGAGCGCGCACAGCATCGTGCGTCTGCTGCGCCGCGTCGGCGAATTCAGTCTGCTCGAGGTCGAGTTGAAGACCGGCCGCACTCACCAGATCCGGGTGCATCTGTCGCATCTGGGCTATCCGCTGGCCGGCGACGACAAGTATGGCGACTTCGCACTCAACAAGCGGCTTGCCGCCACCGGGCTCAAGCGTATGTTCCTGCATGCGGCACGCCTGCGTTTCGCCCATCCCTTGTCCGGGGAGACGCTGGATCTGGAATCCCCGCTGCCGCCGGATCTGTCGCAGTTTCTCGCGTCCATTGAGGGCGGTTCCACATGACGCATCGCTTCGATCTCGTGATCTTCGACTGGGACGGTACGTTGATGGATTCGGCTGCCGCCATCGTGCGTGCGATCCAGGCCTCGTGCCGCGACCTCGGCCTGCCCGAACCCACGGACGCGCGGGCGCGCCACGTCATCGGTCTGGGCTTGCAGGAGGCGCTGTCGTACGCGGTGCCGGAACTCGATCCGGGCGCCTATCCGGCGATGGTCGAGCGCTACCGCCACCACTATCTGTCGGCCGATCACGCCCTTGAGCTGTTTCCCGGCTCCTACGAATTGGTCGAATCGCTGGCAGGCTCGGGGCGATTGCTCGGTGTGGCTACCGGCAAGAGCCGCAAGGGGCTCGATCGTGCGCTCGCGGCGAGCCGGTTGGAGCCGTTCTTCCACGCCACGCGCTGCGCCGACGAGTGCTTTTCCAAGCCGCATCCGCAAATGCTCGAGGAACTCATGGATGTTTTTGGCGTGGCGCGCGAGCGCACGCTGATGATCGGCGACACCACGCATGATCTGGGCATGGCGCGCAATGCCGGCGTCGCGGCCGTCGCTGTGGGCTTCGGTGCGCATCCGCGCCAGGTGCTGGAGCAGGCGAGCCCGCTGGCGCTGGTGGACTCGACGGCCGAACTGGCCGCGTGGATCGAGAAAAACGCCTGAGGGCGCAGGCTCAGGGCAGTTCGACGCCTTCGGCGCGCAGCATGCGCGAGAGCGCGATCAGTGGCAGGCCGATGAGCGCGGTCGGGTCGTCGCCGGAGAGGGCGTCGAGCAGGGTGATGCCCAGGCCCTCGGACTTGGCGCTGCCGGCGCAGTCGAGTGGCATTTCCTTGGCTACGTAGCGCACGATTTCGGCCTCGGACAGCGTGCGAAAGCGCACGCGGGTCGGCACGCGTTCGACGCGGTGACGGCCGGTCGCGGTGTTCACGAGCGCCAGCGCCGTGTGGAAGATCACCGTCTGCCCACTCATGCGGCGCAATTGGGCATGCGCGCGCTCGATCGTGCCGGGCTTGCCGAACACTTCGTCGCCGATATGGGCGACCTGGTCGCTGCCGACGACCAGCGCGTCGTCCAGGCGCCGGGCAACTGCAACCGCCTTTTCCAGTGCGAGGCGGTCGGCCAGGGCGTCCGGCGCCTCGCCCGGATGAGGTGTCTCGTCGACTTCCGGGCGGGCGGTCTCGAACGGGACATGCAGGCGTTCGAGCAGCATGCGGCGATAGGCGGAGGTCGAGGCAAGGACGAGCTTCATCGAAAAAACCGGTGGGGGTGCTTTGATTTGAAAGGGCGGGATGATAACATTGCCCGCTTATGTCGCGACGACGCGTAATTTCCGACCCGATACGCTTTGCGCGGGACGAGCTGGCGATGGAAGGGCGCACTGCGCTGGCCGAGCTGCCGCGCCTTGCCGATTTGCTCGCCGAGCCCTCCGGGGATCTCGAGTGGTCGCTTGAAGGTGTGTGTGGCGTCGACAGGCGCGTGCTGCTGCGTTTGACGATGCGCGCAGAGCCGGTGTTCCTCTGCCAGCGCTGCCTGACGCCGATGACGTACGTCTTCGAGCGCGTATCGGTGCTGCGGCTGGTGCGGCCGGGAACGCCGATCGGAGACGAGGAGCTCGAGATCGACGAGTTCGATACGGTCGAGGTCGGACCCGAGCTCGACGTGCTCGCGCTGATCGAGGACGAGCTCGTGCTGGCCCTGCCGGTCGCGCCCAGACATGAACAATGTGAGCCGCCGCTGCCTGCGGGCGGCTCGAAAAAGAAGTCGCCGTTCGATGTCCTCGAGAATCTGCGAGGGTCGAGCAGGCTGCAATAAGCAAGGCAATACAGCCCAGTCATCAGGAGTGTTCCATGGCCGTTCAACAGAACAAGAAATCGCCGTCCAAGCGCGGCATGCACCGGGCCCACGATGCCCTGTCCGCGCCCCCGCTGGCGGTCGAGTCGACGACCGGTGAAGTGCATCTGCGTCACCACATCAGCCCGAGCGGTTTCTACCGCGGTCGCAAGGTCGTCAAGACCAAGGGCGAATAAGCTGGCACGGGTCGAACGGCGCAGCGCCTCGCGCGACTGCGCCGTTTTCTTGTCCACCGTCGGAAATACCGGGGCAGACGCATGGATGTCACCGTAGCGATCGACTGCATGGGTGGTGATCACGGGGCCGTTGTGACGGTGCCGGCCACGCGTGGCTTCCTGCGCAGTCATCCCCGGGCGAAGGCCGTTCTGGTCGGTCGGCCCGAGGCGCTCGAACAAGCGATGACCGAGTTCGGCAGCGAGTTCGGCGAGCGTCTCATCTTTCAGGCCGCCGAAGAAGTGGTGGGCATGGATGAGTCGCCCGTCAGCGCGATGAAGAACAAGAAGGACTCGTCGATGCGCGTCGCCGTCGAACTGGTCAAGTCCGGCCGTGCCGACGCGGCAGTGTCCGCCGGCAATACCGGCGCGCTGATGGCCATCTCGCGCTTCGTGCTCAAGATGCTGCCCGACATCGACCGCCCGGCAATTGCGTCTGCGCTGCCGACCATGAAGGGCAAGAGCTATGTGCTCGACTTGGGCGCCAACGTGGATTGCTCGGCCGCGCACCTGCTGCAGTTCGGTGTGATGGGTGCGATGCTGGTGGCAGCCATCGAACACATCGACCGACCGCGCGTTGGTCTGCTCAACATCGGCGAAGAGGCGATCAAGGGCAACGAGGTGGTCAAGCAGGCCGGTGAGTTGCTGCGCGCGAGCGGGCTGAACTTCGTCGGCAACGTCGAAGGTGACGATATCTACAAGGGTGCGAGCGACGTCGTCGTGTGCGACGGTTTCGTCGGCAATGTCGCACTCAAGACTTCCGAAGGTCTGGCGCAGATGCTCGCGCATTTCCTGCGCGAGGAATTCGGTCGCGGTCTGCTGTCGAAGTGCGCTGCCTTCGTCGCGCTGCCGGTGCTCCGGCGCTTCAAGCGCAGGGTCGATCACCGCATCTACAATGGGGCGGTGCTGCTCGGCCTGCGTGGCGTGGTGGTCAAGAGTCACGGCTCGGCCGACGCCTTCGCCTTCGAACAGGCGATCTACCGCGCCGCCGAAGCCGCATCGAATCAGCTCATCGAACGTATCGGGGAGCGCATGGCCGCCATGGATGGAGTACAGCAGGCATGACTTTCGCACGCATCGCGGGTACCGGCGGCTTCGTGCCGGGCGAGCCGGTCAGCAACCAGGATCTGGTCGAGCGCGGCATCGACACTTCCGACCAGTGGATCGTCGAGCGCACCGGGATCCGTTACCGCCATCTGGCCGAGAAGGGTACGGTCACCAGCGATCTGGCGTTTGAGGCGAGCCGTCGCGCGCTGGATGCGGCCGGCGTCGAAGCCAACGAGATCGACCTGGTGATCGTCGCGACATCGACCCCCGACTGCATCTTCCCGAGCACGGCCGCGCTGCTGCAGGCCAGGCTGGGCATCACCAACGGCTGTGCCGCCTTCGACGTTCAGGCCGTGTGCAGCGGCTTCGTCTACGCGATGAGCATCGCCGAGAAGTTCATTGCCTCCGGCAGCCATCGTCGTGCTCTGGTGGTCGGCGCCGAGGTGTTCTCGCGCATTCTCGACTGGAATGATCGCGGCACCTGCGTGCTCTTTGGCGACGGCGCCGGCGCGATCGTGCTCGAGGCCTCCGACGAACCCGGTGTGCTTGCCTCCGCGCTGCATGCCGACGGCAGCCATTCGCCGATCCTGTGCGCGCCGGGCGCGCTCGCCGCCGGTGGCGTTACCGGCGACCCGTTCCTGCGCATGGACGGGCAGGCGGTATTCAAGCTCGCCGTGCGCGTGCTCGGCGAGGTCGCGCATGAAACCATCGATGCGGCCGACCTCACACTGGGCGATATCGACTGGCTCATCCCGCACCAGGCCAACATCCGCATCATGCAGGCCACGGCGCGCCGCCTGAAGCTCGACATGGACAACGTCGTCGTGACCGTCGACCGCCACGGCAATACCTCGGCGGCGTCGATTCCGCTGGCGCTCGACGTCGCCGTGCGCGACGGCCGCATCCAGCGCGGCCAGCGCGTGATGCTCGAGGGCGTCGGCGGCGGATTCACCTGGGGCGCGGTGCTGTTCCGCTTCTGATAGAGGTTTCAAGACAATGTCCGTAGCACTCGTATTTCCGGGTCAGGGCTCGCAGTCGGTCGGCATGATGGCCGCCTATGGCGAGAACGCCGTGATCCGCAACACCTTCGCCGAAGCCTCCGATGCGCTCGGCGAAGACCTGTGGCAGATGCTCGAGGATGGTCCGGCCGAACGCCTTGCGCTGACCGTCAACACGCAGCCGCTGATGCTCACCGCCGGCGTGGCGGTGTATCGCGCCTGGCGCGCTGCTGGCGGGCCGCAGCCGGAAGTGGTCGCCGGCCACAGCCTGGGCGAATATTCCGCGCTGGTCGCAGCCGGCGCGCTGGCCTTCACGGACGCCGTGCCGCTGGTGCGCTTTCGCGCCCAGGCCATGCAGGAGGCGGTGCCGGCCGGTGAGGGCGCGATGGCCGCGCTGCTCGGGTTGGATCCGGCGGTCGTCGATGAAGTCTGTGCAGAGGTCGCGCAGGGCGAGGTCGTGTCGGCGGCGAACATCAATGCACCGGGCCAGATCGTCATCGCCGGCGCGACCGCGGCCGTCGAGCGCGCCATGGCGCGCGCCAAGGAGCGCGGAGCCAAGCGTGCCGTGCCGCTGCCGGTGAGCGCACCGTTCCACTGTGCGTTGATGCGTCCGGCCGCCGAACGTCTGGTCGAGCGTCTCGCTTCGGTCACGATTTCCGTGCCGACGGTCGCCGTCGTCAACAATGTGGATGTCGCCGTCGAGACCGACCCGGCGCGTATTCGCGATGCGCTGATCCGCCAGGCTTACTCGCCGGTGCGCTGGATCGAGACCGTGCAGACGATTGCCGCGCGCGGCGTCTCCCACATCTTCGAATGCGGCCCGGGCAAGGTGCTCGCGGGCATGAGCAAGCGCAGCGCCGGAGACGTGCCGTGCGCGTCGATTCACGATGCGGCCAGCTTCGCCGAAGCCGTATCGAACGTGAGGGAAGGACAATGAGCAAGCCACTCGACGGACAGGTTGCGCTGGTCACCGGCGCTTCGCGCGGCATCGGTCGCGCCATCGCGCTGGAACTGGGCGCGCTGGGTGCGACCGTGATCGGCACGGCGACATCGGAGGGCGGTGCGGCCGACATCGGCAAGGGCTTGGCCGAGGCCGGCATCCATGGCGCAGGACGTGTACTCAACGTCACCGACGCGTCTGCGTGCGAGGCACTGGTCGGCGTGATCGAGAAGGAATTCGGCGCAGTTGCGATCCTTGTCAACAATGCCGGCATCACGCGCGACAACCTCGCGATGCGCATGAAGGACGAGGAGTGGGATGACGTGGTGCAAACCAACCTGACCTCGGTGTACCGTATGTCGCGGCTGGTCATGCGCGGCATGATGAAGGCGCGCAGCGGACGCATCGTCAACATCACTTCAGTGGTTGGCAGCGCCGGCAATCCGGGGCAGGCCAACTATGCCGCAGCCAAGGCCGGCGTGGCCGGCATGAGTCGCGCGCTGGCGCGCGAACTGGGTAGCCGTGGTGTTACCGTCAACTGCGTTGCGCCGGGCTTCATCGATACGGACATGACGCGCGCGCTGCCCGATTCGGCGCGCGAGTCGCTGCTCGGCCAGATCGCCCTGGGACGCCTGGGGCGGCCCGAGGAAGTGGCCGCCGCGGTGGCCTTTCTGGCCTCGCCGGCGGCCAGCTATGTCACCGGGACCACGCTGCATGTCAACGGCGGCATGTACATGGCGTGAGCGCGCGGCGTTTTTGGTAGAATGTCGGCGTTTTGCGTCCAAACAACATATTCACACGTTCAGGGAAGGAGTGTCTCCATGGAGAACATCGAACAGCGCGTCAAGAAGATCGTTGCCGAGCAGCTTGGCGTCAACGAGTCGGAGATCAAGAACGAGTCCTCGTTTGTCGACGATCTCGGCGCAGATTCGCTCGACACCGTCGAGCTGGTGATGGCGCTGGAAGAGGAGTTCGAGTGTGAAATTCCGGACGAAGAAGCCGAGAAGATCACCAACGTCCAGCAGGCGATTGACTACGTCAACGCGCATTTGAAGAAGTAATTCCCTCCCGGAGCGAACATTGACCCGTCGCAGAGTAGTCGTGACCGGCCTGGGGGCCATCTCCCCGGTCGGCAATACGGTTCCGCAAGCCTGGGATAATCTCGTCAACGGCCGTTCCGGGCTTTCCGGGATCACGTGCTTCGATGCGTCCGCATTTCCGGTGCGCATCGCCGGCGAGGTCAAGGGCTTTGACGTCTCCGAGTACCTGTCGGCCAAGGAAGCCCGTCGCATGGATGTCTTCATCCATTACGGGCTTGCCGCGGGCCTGCAGGCCTTCCGCGACGCCGGGCTGGAAGTCAACGATGCCAATTCCGAGCGCATCGGCGTGAACATCGGCTCGGGCATCGGTGGTCTGCCGATGATCGAGGACACGCACAACGACTTCCTCGCCTCGGGGCACCGCAAGATTTCCCCGTTCTTCATTCCCGGCACGATCATCAACATGATCTCGGGCCATCTATCGATCATGCTCGGCCTGCGAGGGCCGAACATCTCGGTGGTGACGGCCTGCACCACGGGCCTGCACGCCATCGGCCTGTCGGCGCGCATGATCGAGTACGGTGACGCCGACGTGATGGTCTGCGGCGGTGCCGAATCGACCGTGACACCGCTGGCCATCGGCGGTTTCGCCTCGGCCAAGGCGCTGTCGACGCGCAACGACGACCCGGCCACTGCGAGCCGCCCGTGGGACAAGGATCGTGACGGCTTCGTGCTGGGAGAAGGGGCGGGCGCGCTGGTGATCGAGGAATACGAGCACGCCAAGGCGCGCGGCGCGAAGATCTACGCCGAACTGTCGGGCTTTGGCATGAGCGGCGACGCGTACCACATGACTGCGCCGGACACCGACGGGCCGCGCCGCAGCATGGTCAATGCCATGAAGAACGCCGGGGTCAACCCGGACCAGGTGCATTACCTGAACGCCCACGGCACGTCCACGCCGCTGGGCGACAAGAACGAGACCGAAGCGGTCAAGCTCGCCCTCGGTAACGACATCGCGAAGAAGCTGGTGGTCAACTCGACCAAGTCGATGACCGGCCACCTGCTTGGCGGCGCTGGCGGCCTCGAATCCGTGTTTACGGTGCTGGCGGTGCACAACCAGGTCTCGCCGCCGACCATCAACATCTTCGAACAGGATCCGGACTGCGATCTGGACTACTGTGCGAATACCGCTCGCGATATGAAGATCGACGTCGCGCTGAAGAACAACTTTGGTTTCGGCGGCACCAACGGCACGCTGGTGTTCCGCCGTATCTGAGCCCGGGCGGCCCGCGATGCGTTATCCGCGGGTGCTCGACGCTTCCCCCTCCTTACGTTTGGTCTGGCTGATCGCCGCGATCCATCTGGTCGCGGCGATTTCGCTCGCATACCTGTGGCGACAGCCCGTGTGGCTTGCGGCCGGCGGGGTTGCGCTCGTCGCGTCGCTTGCCGCCTCCCTGATCCGATGGCACCGGTGTCGTGGCGAGCGCTGGACGCTCGGAGATGACGGTGCGCTCTTCGTACGTCGTGCCGGTGTCGCGCACGAGGCCTGGATTGCCGGTCCGGCGACCGACTTCGGCTGGGCGGTGTGGGTGGTGTGGCGCGAAGCGGATCGGCACACGCGCCGCGCACGCATGCTGCTGCGGGCTGACTTCTCGTCCGACGACTGGCGCGCGCTGGGACTGTGGTTGCGCCACAAGGCGCGTGCGGCGGACGACGAGCCGATCAGCGCGGCCTGAGGATGGTCGGGCGGGCCTGGGGCAGGGTGTCGGGGTAGTCGCGTGAATAGTGCAGGCCGCGGCTCTCACGGCGACGCAGTGCGCAGCGCACGATGAGGTCTGCGGTTACCACCAGGTTGCGCAGTTCGATCAGGTCGTTGCCGACGCGGAAGTTCGAGTAGTAGTCGTGAATCTCGCGCGCGAGCAAACGGATGCGGTGCTGGGCGCGTTGCAGACGCTTGGTCGTGCGCACGATGCCGACGTAGTCCCACATGAAGCGGCGCAGCTCGTCCCAGTTGTGCGAGATGACGACTTCCTCGTCTGCGTCGGTGACGCGACTTTCGTCCCATACCGGCAACGGACCGGGTGCTGCGCGCCGGCTTGCGAGGATGTCGCGCGCGGCCGCCTCGGCGAACACCACGCATTCGAGCAATGAGTTGCTCGCCAGCCGGTTGGCGCCGTGAAGCCCGGTGTAGGCGCTCTCGCCAATGCAGTACAGGCCGGGTAGGTCGGTGCGCGCGGCCAGATCGGTGACCACGCCTCCGCAGGTGTAGTGCGCGGCGGGGACCACGGGAATCGGTTCGCACGAGATGTCGATGCCCAGTTCCAGACAGCGCGCGAAGATGGTCGGGAAGTGCTCGCGCAGCCAGGCTTCCGACTGGTGGCTGATGTCGAGATGGACGCAGTCGAGGCCGCGCTTCTTCATCTCGAAGTCGATCGCGCGCGCGACGACGTCACGCGGCGCGAGTTCGGCGCGTTCGTCGTGCGCGGGCATGAAGCGTGTGCCGTCGGGCAGGCGCAGGATGCCGCCTTCGCCGCGTACCGCCTCGGTGACCAGGAAGGATTTGGCGCGCGGGTGATACAGGCAGGTGGGGTGGAACTGCACGAATTCCATGTTGCCGACCCGGCAGCCGGCACGCCAGGCCATCGCGATGCCGTCTCCGGTCGCCACGTCCGGATTGGTGGTGTACAGATAGACCTTGCCCGCGCCGCCGGTGGCGAGCACCGTGTTGCGCGCGCCGATGGTCACGACGTGACCGCTGGCAATGTCGAGCACGTAGGCGCCCAGGCAGCCGCGTTCGCTGTGCCCGAGCTTGGTTGCGGTGACCAGGTCCAGTCCGATGTGGCGTTCGAACACGTCGATGTCCGGGTGTTCGCGTACCAGATCGGTCAGCGTGCGCTGCACGGCTGCGCCGGTGGCGTCCGCCGCGTGGATGATTCGCCGGTGGGAATGCCCGCCTTCGCGGGTCAGGTGATAGCCGGTCGGCGAACTATCTTCGCGTGTGAAGGGAACCCCACGGTCGATCAGCCACTCGATTGCTTGTCGGCCGCGTTCGACGACATGGCGTGTGGCCGGCTCGTCGCACAGGCCGGCGCCGGCGACGAAGGTGTCGCGGATGTGGTCCTCGATGCTGTCGGTCGCGTCGAGAACCGCGGCGATGCCGCCCTGGGCCCATGCACTGGCACTGTCGTCGAGCGTGCGCTTGGTCACAAGCGCCACACGCATGTGGTCGGCGAGACGTAGCGCGAGCGACTGACCTGCCGCTCCGCTGCCAAGGATGAGAACGTCGTAGGTCTTGATCACGAGGGACTTCTGCAAGATGACTGATGTCAGCATATCACGCCATGATCTGCTCTTGACGGGCGCCTTCACGCGCCCCCGGACAAGACCACGAGCCCGTATGAACTATTCGCCGCAGCTCGGGTCTGTGCGGGAAGACTCGGCTTTGCCGTCGGCGGGTGCGTCGCTATACTCCGTGGGTTTTGGCTCACAAAAGAACGACGAACCGCGCATGAGCGATCGCGAACTGGATCAGGTGCTTGTCGAACGCGTGCAGCGTGGCGACAAACAGGCTTTCGGCCTGCTGGTATCGAAATACCAGCGCAAGCTGCATCGGCTGCTCTCACGCCTGATCCGCGATCCGGCGGAGGTTGAGGACGTCGCGCAGGAGACGTTCATCAAGGCGTATCGCGCGCTCGGCTCGTTTCGAGGCGAGAGCGCCTTCTACACCTGGCTGTACCGGATCGGCGTCAACACGGCGAAGAATTACCTCGTCTCCCAGCGAAGGCGCGCGCCGACCTCGACCAGCTTCGATTCGACCGACGCGGAGACCTTCGACGAAGGCGAGCAGTTGCGGGACATCAATACGCCCGAGCGACTGATGATGACGCGGCAGATCGGCGACACCGTCGACGAGGCGATGGCCGACCTGCCCGAAGAATTGAGAACGGCAATCATGCTGCGCGAACTCGAAGGGCTGAGTTACGAGGAGATCGCCGGGATCATGGACTGCCCGATCGGGACAGTGCGCTCGCGAATATTTCGTGCGCGCGAGGCGATTGCCGAAAGGCTGCGCCCTCTGCTCGATACGGCTCCGGACAAACGTTGGTAGGTGGTGCTCATGAAGGAAAAACTCTCTGCATTCGTCGACGGCGAACTCGACGCGGAAGTCTGTGATCCGCTGGTCGAATCGCTGCGTAGCGCGCCGGACATGCGTCGGCGCTGGGACGCGTACTGCCTGATCGGCGATGCCCTGCGGGGTGACCGCGTCGGTGCGGCGGACTTTGCCGCGCGCGTTATGGGCGCGATCGACGACGAACCCACGGTGATGGTCCCCGCCGCCGCCAGGGCCGTACGGCAACGCTCGTCTTGGGGACGGTCGCTGATGCCGGTCGCGGCCTCGGTGATGGGCGTGGCGGCGGTCGGTCTGGTCGCGTTGACGATGTTCCCGTCCTCGCCAGATCCGGTCGTCCAGGCACCCGGCGTGCTCGCGGCCGAGTCCGCGCCTACGCGGGTGGCTGCAGCCGTTCCGGCGGCGCAGAACGTGTCGGCCCTGGCCTCCGACCCGAGCCGCGAATACATGTTCTTCCATCAGGCCATGAGCGGCGGGCCGATTCCGGGCGTGGTTCATTATGTGCGCACGGTCTCCGATGCGCGCGGAGATGAGCGCTGATGAGGCGTGTCGCCGCAGCGCTGGTCTCGCTGGCGATCGGTTGCCAGCCGCTCGTCGCCGTCGCGGCAGCCGATCCGCTGTCGTGGTTGTCGCGTATCGCGTCGGCTGCTCAGGAACTGAACTACTCCGGGACCTTCATCTACCAGTCCGGTCCGATCAGCGAGACCTCGCGCATCACCCACGTGATCGAGGATTCGGTTGAGCACGAGCGACTCGAGGTACTCGACGGCAGTCCGCGCAAGGTCATTCGCCGCGACGGCGAGGTGTGGTGCGTGTTGCCTGATCGCAAGACGGTGATCACCGACCGCTCGACCGGTCAGCGTTCGTTCCCCGCGCGCCTGCCCACCGAACTGGCCCGCATCTCCGAGAACTACGAAGTGCGCAAGGAGAAGGTCTCGCGCGTGGCCGGTTTCGATGCCCAGCTCATCGTGCTCGAGCCGCGCGACGATCTGCGTTACGGACACATGTTGTGGGCCGACATCGAGTCGGGCCTGCTGCTCAAGGCACGCATGGTCGGTGACGACGGCGAGACCGTCGAGCAGTTCATGTTCAGCGATGTGCGTATCGGCGACGGTGTGGTCTTCGGTGACACGGCGAAGCCCGACTTTCGCGCTGGCGGCTGGAACGTCGTTTCCGCTCAGGGCGCCTCGGTCGCAGCGCGCGACACCGGCTGGCGTCTGGCCACGCCCCTGCCGGGCTATGAGTTGCAGTCGGTCGTGCGTCGCCCGCTCGGTCGTGACGAGCGCGACGTGATGCATATGGTGTTCAGTGACGGACTGGCGTCGATCTCGGTCTTCATCGAGCCGCTCGACGCGTCCGCCGAAGCCGGGCTCGGAGCGCTTGCGAGCGGGGCGATCAACATCTACCGGCGCTCGGCCGACGGTCATCTGCTCACCGCGCTGGGCGAAGTGCCGGCGCGCGCACTCAAGCGTCTTGGCGACGCGATGGAGCGCTCGCAATGATCGAGGCGCGTGCGCAGGTGCTCTCGGTAGCCGACGGTCGCGCACGTGTGCGCGTGATCGATCGTGAGGAAGGCTGCGGTCGTTGCGACGAGCCCGGCGGTTGCCGCTCGGTGAAGCTCGCCTACGCGATCCGCCCGGCACGTTCCGAGTTTGACGTGCCGGACGAAGTCGGTGTGCATGCCGGTGACGAGGTCGTGCTGCGCATGGCCGATGGCTCGGCCTTGCGCGGCGCGCTTGCCGGCTACGGTCTGGGTGCAGTGCTGATGCTGGCCGGCGCGATGGCCGGCCTTGGTGTCGGTGGCGGTGATGCCGCGGCCGTGCTGGGTGCGGTGGCGGGCCTGGCGCTGGCCTTCGTGCTCAATCGCGTGCTGCATCGCAGCCGTCGCTGGCGCGGTCACCTGCACGTCGAGATGCTGCCGGCCGGCACGCTGCGTATTCACGACCTTGCGGAACCGCAATGAAATTCCCTGTTCGATCGATCCAGCGCAGCTTCCGGCACGCCTGCCTGATCGTGTGCCTGGTGCTCACGCCGCTGGCCGTCGTCGCCAATCCGCCCGACTTCACCGCGATCGTTGATTCGCAGGGGCCGGCGGTGGTCAATATTGCCACGACCGGTGCCGCGCCCGCGCTGCCACCGATCGGTTCGCTGCCCGGCATGGAAGGCAGCGAGGAGTGGCTGGAACTGTTGCGCCGCTTCTTTCCGCAGTTTCCCGAGTTGCCCGGTGGCAAGGGGGGCGAGGCTGATCGCTCGCTGGGATCGGGCTTCATCGTCAGCGCCGACGGCTACATCCTGACCAACGCGCATGTCGTCGCCGGTGCAGAGGAAATCGTCGTGCGCCTCGTGGACAAGCGGGAGTTCAATGCCGAGGTGATCGGCACCGATGCACGCAGTGACGTGGCCGTGATCCGCATTCAGGCGCAGAACCTGCCTGTCGTGCGACTGGGCGATCCGCGTCGGCTCAAGGTGGGCGAATGGGTGCTGGCAATCGGCTCGCCGTTCGGCTTCGAACACAGCGTCACCGCCGGTATCGTCAGTGCCAAGGGGCGTGCGCTGCCCGACGAGAACTTCGTGCCTTTCATCCAGACCGACGTGGCGATCAATCCGGGCAACTCGGGGGGGCCGCTGTTTAACTTCCGCGGCGAGGTGGTGGGCGTCAATTCGCAGATCTACAGCGATACGGGCGGCTTCATGGGACTGTCGTTCGCGATCCCGATCGACGTTGCGCTCGACGTCTACCGCCAACTGCGCAGTGACGGTCGCGTGCGCCGCGGGCGTATCGGTGTCGGTGTGCAGGAACTCACGCGAGCGCTCGCTGACAGCTTCGGGCTGACCAGCCCCGACGGGGCGCTGGTCAGCAGTCTCGAGCCCGAGGGGCCGGCTGAGCGCGCGGGCGTGCAGATCGGCGACGTGATCGTGCGCTTCGACGGCAAGCCGGTACCCGACTCGACGGCCTTGCCGCGTATCGTCGCCGAGAAACGTCCCGGAGCGAACGTGGCGATGACCGTAATGCGCGGCGGAAAACCGCTGGAACTGCGTCTGACCGTGGGCGAATGGTCGGACGACGCACCGGCCGCGACCGCTCCCGTGCAGGCGCCGGCGCCCGACCGGCTCGGCCTGGTGTTGTCGCGCCCGGACGAGGCGACGCGACGCGATCGCGGCATCGAACGTGGCCTGCTCGTCGACAGCGTTCAGGGTGCGGCGGCGCGCGCCGGACTGCAGGCGGGTGATGTCATCCTGGCGATCGTCACCGGTGGCCGCCAGACCCCGCTCGAGAGTGTCGAGCAGTTCGAGAAGCTGGTCGCCGGCATCGACGAGGATGGGGCGGTGACCGTGCTCGTGCAACGCGGTTCGGGCACCTCCTTCATCAGCCTGCGCACCGGCCGGTGAGCGCGCGCGAATTCACCGTGCTGGGACGCCGGTGGTGTCATCTGTGCGACGACATGACCGCGGCGCTACGCCCGCTGGCAGAGGAGTTCGGTTGGAGCGTGCGCGTACTTGATGTCGACGCCGATCCGGCGCTCGAGGCGCAATGGGACGAACTCGTGCCGGTGCTGCTCGCCGACGGTCGCGAGTTGTGCCACTACCACCTCGACGAAGCGGCGGTGCGTGCCCATGTGGCCGAATTCGGCTAGAATCACGCATTCTGTCGTTCAAGCGCAGCGGGTGTCGTCGGGCACCCTTTTTTGTTGACCATTCATGCAGCATATCCGCAACTTCTCGATCATCGCCCACATCGATCACGGCAAGTCCACGCTTGCCGACCGCATCATCCACGCCTGTGGAGGTCTGTCCGACCGCGAGATGGACGAGCAGGTGCTCGATTCCATGGATCTCGAGCGCGAGCGCGGCATCACGATCAAGGCCCAGACCGCGGCGCTGCAATACAAGGCGCGCGACGGCAAGATCTACCATCTGAACCTGATCGACACACCGGGCCACGTGGACTTCTCCTACGAGGTGAGCCGCTCGCTGTCGGCCTGCGAAGGAGCGCTGCTGGTGGTCGACGCCTCGCAGGGCGTCGAAGCGCAGACGGTGGCCAACTGCTATACCGCGATCGATCTCGGTGTCGAGGTCGTGCCGGTGCTCAACAAGATCGACCTGCCGGCGGCCGACCCGGAGAACGCGCGCGCCGAGATCGAGGACGTCATCGGCGTCGATGCCTCCGAGGCCATCCTGTGTTCGGCCAAATCCGGCCTGGGCGTGGATGAAGTGCTCGAGGCCGTCGTCGCGCGCGTGCCGCCGCCGGTGGGCGACCCGGATGCGCCGCTCAAGGCACTCATCATCGATTCGTGGTTCGACAACTATGTCGGCGTGGTGATGCTGGTGCGCGTCGTCGACGGCGTGCTGCGACGCAAGGACCGCATCAAGTTCATGTCCTCGGGCGCGACCTACCCGTGCGACCAGGTCGGGGTGTTCACGCCCAGTTCGGTGGTGCGCGAGGAGTTGTCGGCCGGCGGCGTGGGTTTCGTCATCGCCGGCATCAAGGAACTCGCGGCGGCCAAGGTCGGCGACACCATCACCAACGCCCAGCGCCCGGCCGACAAGGCGCTGCCCGGCTTCAAGGAGATCAAGCCGCAGGTCTTCGCCGGCCTGTATCCGGTCGAGTCGTCGGAATACGAGCAGTTGCGCGATTCCCTCGAGAAGCTGCGCCTGAACGACGCTGCGCTGCAGTACGAGCCGGAGGTGTCGCAGGCGCTGGGCTTCGGCTTCCGCTGCGGCTTCCTTGGCCTGCTGCACATGGACATCGTGCAGGAGCGTCTCGAGCGCGAGTTCGACATGGATCTGATCACGACCGCGCCTACCGTGATCTACGAGGTCGTGCTCAACGACGGTTCGACGATCGACATCGAGAATCCGTCCAAACTGCCCGAGCCGGGCAAGTATGCCGAGATCCGTGAACCCATCATTACCGCCAACATCTTTCTGCCGCAGGAGTATGTCGGGCCGGTGATCATGCTGTGCAACCAGAAGCGCGGCGCGCAGGTGGACATGCGTTACCACGGTCGTCAGGTGCAGCTGATCTACGACATGCCGATGAACGAGGTGGTGATGGACTTCTTCGACCGTCTCAAGTCGGTCTCGCGCGGCTATGCTTCGCTCGATTACGAATTCAAGGAATACCGCAGCTCGGATCTGGTCAAGCTCGACATGATGGTTGGCGGCGAGAAGGTCGATGCCTTGTCCATCATCGTGCACCGCGCCAGCGCGCAGTTTCGCGGGCGCGAACTGGCGACGCGGCTGCGTGCCCTGATTCCGCGCCAGATGTTCGATGTGGCGGTGCAGGCAGCGATCGGATCGCACATCGTCGCGCGCGAGACCATCAAGGCGCTGCGCAAGAACGTGCTCGCCAAGTGCTATGGCGGCGACATCACGCGCAAGAAGAAGCTGCTGGAGAAGCAGAAGGAAGGCAAGAAGCGCATGAAACAGGTGGGCAATGTGGAGATTCCGCAGGAAGCCTTCCTGGCCGTGCTTCGAACGGACGAAGGCAAGTGAGCTCCCGGTCTCCGCGCCTGTCCGCCACCCGCTGATGGAGTCGTCGTGAATTTCGCACTGATCCTGTTCATCCTGCTGGTCGTCTCGGGCGTGCTGTGGGCGGCCGACCGTCTTTACGCCCGCAAGCACCGTGCTGCCGACGCGCCCAGCCCATGGTGGGTGGAGTACGGCGCGAGTTTCTTTCCGGTCATACTGATCGTGTTCGCGCTGCGCTCGTTCATCGTCGAGCCGTTCAAGATTCCGTCCGGTTCGATGATCCCGACCTTGTTGGTGGGCGACTTCATCCTGGTCAACAAGTTCACCTATGGCATCCGTCTGCCGGTCATCAATCAGAAGATCATTCCGCTGGGTACGCCCGAGCGCGGCGACGTGATGGTGTTCCGCTATCCGCGTGATCCGTCGATGGACTACATCAAGCGCGTGGTGGGCGTGCCGGGTGATGAGGTCGTCTATCGCGGCAAGCGGCTGAGCATCAACGGCGAGGAAGTGCCGCTGATGCCGGACGGTGAATACCTTCATCCCGAGCGCATGTATTACTCACCGCGCTTCGTCGAGCAACTCGGGGGTGAGACGCACGGCGTATTGATCGAGCGCGACTCGCCGGCCTACGTGTCCAGCCCGAATGATTTCCCGTATCGCGAGAACTGTACCTATACTTCCTCCGGTGTAAGCTGCACGGTACCCGAAGGGCATTACTTCGTGATGGGTGACAACCGCGATGCCAGCAGCGACAGCCGCATGTGGGGCTTCGTGCCGGACGAGAACATCGTCGGTCGGGCCTTCTTCATCTGGTTCAATTTCGGTGATCTGAAGCGGATCGGGGGGTTCAATTGAAGCCGGACAACTTTTCCGTCGCGCGCCGCCAGCGCGGCCTGACGCTGATCAGCACACTGATCGTCGCCAGTTTTCTCGCGTTCTGCCTGTATCTGGCCTTTCGCACGGTGCCGGCGCTCAATGAATACTTCGCGATGCAGCGCATCGTCGGTGTGATCGCCGCGGACGGCGCGGCGGGCGCTTCGCCCACGCAGATGCGCCGCAGTTTCGAGCGCTATGCCTACACGGACGACATCGTCAGCGTCACCGGCGCCGATCTGGAGATCGCCCGCGCCTCCGGGGTGACCTATGTTGATGTCGCCTGGGAACGCAAGGTTCCGGTGGCCGGCAACGTCAGCCTGCTGCTCGAATTCAACGTCTCGTCCTCGTCCGGCCGGCAGTGACGCGCGACGATCTGGACCGGCTGCAGCAACGTCTGGGCTACCGCTTTCGTACCGGCGCACTGCTCGAACAGGCGCTGACCCACCGCAGTTTCGGGCAGCCAAACAACGAGCGCCTCGAATTTCTCGGGGACTCCATCCTCAACTGCGTTACGGCGATCGCGCTCTACGAGCGTTTCGAAGGCCTCAACGAGGGCGAGCTGTCGCGTCTGCGCGCGTCCCTGGTACGCCAGGAGGGTCTGCATCGCGTTGCCACCGGGCTCGACCTGGGAGATGCGCTGCGACTCGGTGAGGGGGAGATGAAGAGCGGCGGGCATCGCCGTCCTTCGATTCTCGCCGATGCGCTCGAGGCCGTGTTCGCAGCGGTTTTTCTCGACGCTGGCTTCGAAGCCGCGCGTGAGGTCGTGATGCGGCTCTACGCGCCGTTGGTCGACGAGATTGATCCGGCGCGCGCACTCAAGGACCCCAAGACCGCCCTGCAGGAATGGTTGCAGGCGCGCAAGGCCCCACTGCCGGCTTATGAGACGGTGCAGATTCGCGGCGAGGCGCATGCCCAGGAATTCGAGGTGCGCTGCACGGTCGAAGCCTTTTCGGTGAGCGCCAGCGGACGCGGTCCGAGCCGACGCGCGGCCGAGCAGCAGGCCGCCGAACGCGCCCTCGAACGATTGGGAAACGCATGACCGAGACCACTTCCACGCAGAAACCCGAGGGCTTTCGAACCGGCTTCGTCGCGATTGTCGGTCGACCCAACGTGGGCAAGTCCACGCTGCTCAACCGGCTCATCGGCCAGAAGATCAGCATTGTCTCGCGCAAGGCGCAGACGACGCGCCACCGCGTTACCGGCATCCGCAGTGATGACGACGCGCAGTTCGTGTTCGTCGATACGCCGGGCTTCCAGACGCGCCATCGCAACGCACTCAACCGCACCATGAACCGCAGCGTCACGATGGCGCTGGCCGAGGTCGACGTGGTGTTCTTCGTGATCGAGGCCGGGCGATTTACCGAAGACGACCGCAAGGTGCTTGAACTTCTGCCCGAACAAGGCCACGTCGTGCTGGTGATCAACAAGATCGATCGCCTCAAGGACAAGACGCGTCTGCTGCCCTTCATCGACGAAGTGCGCAGCCTGCGCGAATTCACCGAGATCGTGCCCTTGTCGGCTGAGCGTGGCGCCAACGTCGATGCGCTGGTGCGCACCACCGTGGCGCTGCTGCCCGAAGGTCCTCCGGTATTCGAGGAAGACGACATCACCGACCGCAGCGAGCGCTTCCTCGCCTCGGAATTCCTGCGCGAGAAGCTCTTCCGCCTGCTCGGCGACGAGTTGCCCTACGGCATTGCCGTGGAGATCGAGAAGTTCGAGACCGAGGGCAATCTGCGGCGCATCTTCGCCGCGGTGATCGTCGATCGCGCCAGCCACAAGGCCATGGTCATCGGCAAGAACGGCGAGCAACTCAAGCGCATTTCCAGCGAAGCCCGTGTCGAGCTCGAGAAGCTCTTCGATGCGCGCGTCTATCTCGAGGTCTGGGTCAAGGTCAAGAGCGGCTGGGCCGACGACGAGCGCGCGCTCAAGAGTCTCGGCTACGACTGAGCGCAGCGCGTGAGTGCACGACAGCGCGTCGACGCCCAGCCCGCCTGGGTGCTCCACAGCCGTCCGTGGCGCGAAACCAGTTCCATCGTCGAACTGCTCACGCGCGATTTCGGGCGCGTCGCCGTGGTCGCCAAGGGCGCGCGTCGCCCGCATTCGGCGCTGCGCGGCGTGCTGATGGGCTTCCAGCCGCTTGAGGTGGCGTATTCCGGCGGTGGCGAGGTCAAGACCCTGGTGCGTGCCGAGTGGCAGGGCGGCCAGCCGCTGCTGGGCGGGCGGGCGCTGCTGTGCGGCTATTATCTGAACGAACTCGTCGTGCATCTTTCCGCGCGCGAGGATCCCCATCCCGGCTTGTTCGACGCCTATGTCGACACCGTCGCACGCCTAGCCCGGCCGAATCCGCCGGCGCCCGAACTGCGTCGGTTCGAACTGGCGCTGCTGCGAGAGACAGGCTATCAGCTCGTGCTCGACCGCGAGGCCGGTGGCGACACCCCGATCGAGGAAGGGGTGCGCTACGCCTATATAATCGAGCGAGGTCCGGTGCGCAGTGAAGAGCCGGCCGGCGAACATGCCATGGTGTCCGGGCGCACGCTCGCGGCGATGGCGCGTGACGACTTCTCCGACCCGGTTACGCTGAGCGAGGCCAAGAGTCTGTTGCGCACGCTGATCAATCATCATCTGGGCGGTCGCGCGCTGCAGTCGCGCCGCGTATTCAGGGAGTTGCAGGAACTGTGATCGAACTGGGCGTCAACATCGACCACGTCGCGACCTTGCGTCAGGCGCGTCGTACCTGGGAGCCGGATCCGCAATGGGCTGCGGTCGAGGCTCATCTGGGTGGCGCCGACGGCATCACCGTGCACCTGCGCGAGGATCGGCGCCACATCCAGGACGCCGACGTGCGCCGGCTGGCCGAACTGACGCAGGTCAAGCTCAATCTGGAGATGGCGGCGACCGACGAAATGGTCGGCTTCGCCTGCGAGTTGCGTCCGCACATGGCGATGCTGGTCCCCGAGGGGCGCCAGGAAGTCACCACAGAGGGCGGGCTCGACGTGCTCGCCGACGAAGCGCGCCTGGCAGACGTGATTGCGCGTCTGACGGACGCCGGCATTGTCACCAGCATCTTCGTCGACGCCGACATCGCCCAGATCGAGGCGGCCGCGCGCGTCGGCGCCCGGGTCTGCGAGGTGCACACCGGCCCCTATGCCCACGCCTTCCAAGTCGGGCGCGATGCCGAGGCGCCTGCCGTGCTCGCCGAGCTGGCGCGCGTGCGGGCGGCCGGCGAGGCGATCCGCGCCGCGGGCCTGCGCTTCAACGCCGGCCATGCACTCAACTACTACAACGTGGGGCCGATCGCGCGCCTGGCCGGTGTGCGCGAACTGCACATCGGTCACGCCATCGTCAGCCGTGCGGTGTTCGTCGGCCTGCGCGAGGCCGTGCGCGAGATGAAGCGCCTGATGTGCGAGGCCGCCTTGCAACGCGAAGAGGGGGCGCAATGATCCACGGCATTGGCGCCGACATCGTGCGCATTCCGCGCATGTCCGCGGTGCTGGCCCGCTACGGTCAGCGCTTCGCCAACCGCATTCTCGCGCCGGGCGAGCGTGCGGCCTTTGCTGCGCGCAACGATCCGGAACGCTTTCTGGCCAAGCGCTTCGCTGCCAAGGAAGCCTTCGGCAAGGCCTTCGGCACCGGCGTGGCGGCACCGGCTACGCTGCATGCGGTACTGGTCGATCACGACGCGCGGGGCAAGCCGATCTTCCGTTTCGCGGACGAACTGGGCGCGACCATGCGCGAGGAGGGGCTGGTCGCTCATCTGACCTTGACCGACGAGACCGACTACGTCGTGGCCTTCGTCGTGATCGAGCAACGAGGAGGGGCGGCATGACGACGTATCGTGCGCCATTGGCCTTGCCGCGCGGTCCGCTGATGGCCGATGTCGAGGGGATTGCGCTGACCAAGGTCGAACGCGACCGCTTGCGCCATCCACTGGTCGGCGGCGTGATCCTGTTCGCCCGCAATTTCGCCGATTCCGAGCAGCTGGCCGCGCTCACCGCCGAGATCCACGCGCTGCGCGAGCCGTCCCTGCTCATCGCGGTCGATCACGAGGGGGGGCGCGTACAGCGCTTTCGCGATCGCGGTTTTACGCACCTGCCGCCGATGCGCATGCTGGGGAGCAAGTGGGACGAGGATCACGTCGCGGCGCTCGATTGCGCGCGTGCCACCGGCTACGTGCTGGCCGCCGAGTTGCTCGCCCACGGCGTGGACCTGTCCTTCACGCCGGTGCTGGATCTGGACTACGGTGGCAGCCGCGTGATCGGCGATCGCGCCTTCCATCGCGACCCGCAGGTGGTCGCCGGCCTGGCCTCGGCGCTGGCTGCCGGCATGCGTGAGGCGGGCATGGGCTGCGTCGGCAAGCACTTTCCCGGGCACGGCTTCGTCGAGGCCGATTCGCACGTCGACCTGCCGGTCGATTCGCGCGACTTCGACGCGATCTGGGCCGAGGACATCGCGCCCTATCGCCATCGCATCGGTCGCCAGTTGTCGGGCGTGATGCCGGCGCACGTGATCTACGACAAGGTCGATGCGCAGCCCGCCGGCTTCTCGAAGTTCTGGCTGGGGGACGTATTGCGCGGGCGGCTCGGCTTCCAGGGCTTGATCTTCTCGGACGATCTGACCATGGAAGGGGCGAGCGTGGCCGGCGACATCGTCGCGCGTGCGCAGGCGGCGGTCGACGCCGGCTGCGACATGGTGCTGGTGTGCAACCAGCCCGAGCGCGCGGACGAACTCGTCGGGCGCTGGCGACCGGACGTGGCGGCGACCAGCGCCGCGCGTATCGCCGCGCTGCGCGGGCGGGCGCGCTTCGTCGATGCCTTCGAGCTGGAGCTGGCCGAGCCCTATCACCACGCGCGCGCTCAGGTCGCTGCGCTCGCGTCCGATCCGGCCTGAGGCGCCGCGATGAGCGGCAGCGAGCAGCCGGCAGCGGCCTTCGACGCCAAGGCCTTCCTGCGCACCGTCCCGGAAGCGCCCGGCGTCTATCGCATGATCGGCGCGGACGAGCGCGTCCTCTATGTCGGCAAGGCGAAGAACCTGCGCCGGCGCATTTCGAGCTATTTCCAGCGCACGCAGTCGAGTCCGCGCATCGCCATGATGGTGGCGCAGATCGTGCGCGTGGACATCACGCCGACGCGTTCCGAGGCCGAGGCGCTGATCCTCGAGAACAACCTGATCAAGCAACTCGCGCCGCGCTACAACATTCTGTTCCGTGACGACAAGAGCTATCCCTACATCTGTCTCAGTGGCGACGCCTTTCCGCGTCTGGCCTATCACCGCGGGGCCTTCGCCAAGGGGGGGCGCTACTTCGGCCCGTTTCCCAACGGTAGCGCAGCGCGCGAGAGCATCCACCTGTTGCAGAAGATCTTTCGCTTGCGTACCTGCGAGAACGCCGTGTTTCGCAACCGTTCGCGCCCCTGCCTGCTGCATCAGATCCGGCGTTGTACGGCACCGTGCGTAGGCCTGATCAGCGAAGCCGACTACGCCGCCGACGTGCGTCTGGCGACCCGCTTTCTCGACGGTCGTGCAAACGAAGTCATCGACGATCTGGGCGCGCGCATGAACGAGGCGGCCGAGCGCCTGGCCTTCGAGGAGGCAGCCGCCTGCCGCGACCAGATTCGTGCGCTACAGGCGGTGCTGCACCGCCAGTTCGTCGATAGTGGGCGCGATCAGGATGTGGACGTGATCACCGCCGTCGAGGCCGACGGCCTGGTGTGCGTGAATCTGGCGATGGTGCGTGGCGGGCGCCATCTGGGTGACCGGCCGCAGTTCCCGAGCAGCGCGGCCGGCTGCGACGCCGACGATGCCTTGCTGGCCTTTCTCGACCAGCACTACGGCGAACATGCCATGCCCGCGCGCATCCTCGTGGGGCATGCCGTCGAGGCGGCGCGCGCGCAACTGGCCGAGCTGAGAGAACGGCCGGTCGCGGTGGTCGCGCCGCGTGGTGCGGCCGAGCGTGCCTGGATGGAGATGGCGAGCAACAATGCACGCACCGCGATCGCCGCGCGTAACCAGGATGCCGGTCGGGTCGGCGCCCGGCTGGCCGCGCTGCGCGAGGCACTGGATCTGGCCGAGACACCCGCGCGCATCGAGTGCTTCGACATCAGTCACACCATGGGGGAGGCTACCGTGGCTTCGTGCGTGGTGTGTGTCGACGGCGCGATGAAAAACGCCGAGTATCGCCGCTACAACATCGCCGGCATCACCGCGGGGGATGACTACGCAGCGATGCGACAGGTGCTGGAACGTCGCTACGGCAAACTCGTCGAGGGCGACGGCGTGATGCCCGACCTGATCCTCATCGACGGTGGCCGCGGTCAGGTCTCGGCATCGCACGCCGTGCTTGCCGACCTCGGGCTGGAGTCGATCGCGATGGTCGGTGTGGCCAAGGGGGAGGGGCGCAAGCCTGGGCTGGAGACGCTGATCTTCGCCGATGCGCGCACACCCGTGCATCTGCCGCCGGACGCGCCGGCGCTGCACCTCATCCAGGAAATTCGTGACGAGGCGCACCGCTTCGCGATCACCGGGCACCGCGCACGGCGCGCCAAGGCGCGCGTCGGTTCCCGGCTCGACGATATTCCCGGCGTCGGGCCAACGCGTCGACGCAGCCTGATCGAAGCCTTTGGCGGGCTCGACGGCGTGCGCGCGGCCACGGTCGAGGACCTGTGTCGCGTCGACGGCGTCAGCCGCAAGCTGGCCGAACAGATATACTCGGCGCTGCACTGAGGCATCGCGAACGGCTGGCACGTCATCATGGATTTCAACATTCCGAACACCCTGACCCTGATGCGGATCGCCGTGATTCCGCTGTTCGTCGGTGTGTTCTATCTGCCCGGGACCTGGCTGACCGATTTGCAGATGAACGTGATCGCCACCGTGCTGTTCGTGCTCGCCGCGGTCACGGACTGGCTCGACGGTTATCTTGCGCGCTCGCTCGGTCAGACTTCGGCCTTCGGTGCCTTTCTCGATCCGGTCGCCGACAAGCTCATGGTCGCCGCGGCGCTGATCGTGCTGGTGCAACTGGGCCGCGTCGACGCAATCATCGCGGTGGTCATCATTGGCCGCGAAATCACGATTTCGGCATTGCGCGAGTGGATGGCACGCATCGGGCATTCGGCCAGTGTTGCGGTGGCGACCATCGGCAAGTTCAAGACCGCCGCGCAGATGATCGCGATTCCACTGTTGCTCTACGACGGCCGACTTGCGGGCGTTGGGGTGCAGATCCCGGGCACGGTGCTGATCTATGTGGCCGCCGCACTGACCTTGTGGTCCATGGGCTACTACCTTCATCGCGCATTGCCGTTGCTCACCCGGCACGGACGCGAGTGAGGCCAAACGCATTGCGGGTATCACGCTTGTGCCGCGAGCGAGACGGCTTATACAGTCGTCGTGTTGACGTGTCCGGCTGGCCTAACGGGTGAATCTCAAGACCAAATCCTCGCTTGCCGTCGTCGGCCTGTTGGTGCTGGTGTTCGGGGCCGGTATGGTGATCCAGGATTACCTGATCCGGAACTCGCTCAAGCAGACCATCGCCGAGCAGCAGTTCGCCCTCGTGTCGCGTTTCGCGCACGAGGTTTCCGCACGGGTCGGGGTCAGCCTGGGCACGCTCAAACGCGTGGCCTCGGGCATCAATTTTGCGCAGGCCGATGACGCCGAGCACTTGCGAGACTACCTGTATGACAACCAGGGCGCCCTCGCGCTGTTCGATTCGCTGATCATCGTCAGCCCGGAGCTGGTGGTGCTCGCCGACAATCCTCCACGCTCGGGTCGTGTCGGGGCCGACGTATCCTCGCTCGAGCATCTGCAGCGGGTCAAGACCACCGGGGTTTCGGCGCTGTCGAGTCCGTTCGTCGGAGTGGTTACCGGTCAGCCTTTGCTGGCCATGTCGGTGCCTGTGTTCGATTCGGTCGGTCGGCTGATCGCCATCGTCTCGGGCACGGTCGACATTCTCAGTCCGAGCTTCCTCGGTGGCCTCAATCGCAGCAGCCCGGACCAGCCCGGACAGTTCGTGCTGACCACGCGCGAACGCACGACCATCGTCGGGGACAATGCGCGCCTGATGCTCTCGAGCTGGGCCGAGCCGGGCGTGATCGAGTCCTTCGATCGTGCGCTCGCCGGCTGGGAGGGCACCGCAGAGGGCGCGGACGCGAGCGGGCGGCGCATGCTGATGAGCTTCAGGTCGGTCGAGGGTACGGACTGGGTTGCCGGCGCGATGCTGCCGGTCGAGGAGGCCTTCGAACCGATCGTGCGCTCGCAGCGCATGGCGATGCTGATGCTGCTGATTGCCTCGGCACTGGTCGGCCTGCTGGTGTGGTTCGGGATGCAGCGCTTCCTGCGCCCGTTGTTCGCATTGCGCGACAATGTCGTCGCGCTGCGCTCGGACCCCAGTCATGTGCATCGGCTGCCGGTCGGCAACGACGAGATTGGCGAGGTGGCGGGCGACTTCTACCGGTTGTTCGACGAGTTGTCGCGCTCGCGCGCCGACAGCGTCGCGCGAGCCGAGGAGTTGCAATCCGTGCTCAACGCCAGCCCGATCGCAATCACGATGACGCGCAGCCATGAGGTCATGCTGGTCAATCCGGCCTTCGAGCGCATGTTCGGTTGCACCGCTCAGGAGGCGATCGGCCAGACGCTGGAGCGTCACTTCGAGGACCATGCGGCCTTCATCGAGGCCTGTCGCCGCATCGAGGCAGGCCTTGAGGATGCCGAGATGGTGCGCTTCGAGCAGCGTTTCATCGATCGCCGCGGGCAATGGTTCTGGGCCAACGTCTATGTGCGCGCGCTCGACCCGGCCAGCCCCGAGCGCGGGCCGGTGATGCTGATCGAGGACATCAGCGAGCAAAAGCTCAACGAGGAGCGCATCCGCCACCTGGCCGAGCACGATCCGCTCACCGATCTGCCCAACCGCCTGCTGTTCAACGACCGTCTGTCGCAGGCGATCGCGCGAGCGCGACGCGAGCACGGTCGTTTCGCGCTGCTGTTCGTCGACCTGGACCGTTTCAAGAACATCAATGATTCGCTCGGCCATCATGTGGGCGACCAGCTCTTGCGCATCGTCGCCGAACGCATCACCGCGAGCGTGCGCGAGTGCGACACGGTCAGTCGCCCCGGCGGCGATGAGTTCACGTTGCTGCTCACCGAGCTGGCAGACCCCGGGGATGCTGCGCGCGTGGCCGAGAAGCTGCTGCAGGCGCTGGCCCTGCCGTGCAGTATCGGCGGTCATCAACTGATGGTCACCGCGAGCGTCGGCATCAGTCTGTATCCGGAGGATGGCGACGACATCCCGACGCTGATGCGCAACGCCGACGCCGCGATGTACCACAGCAAGGACGTTGGCCGAAATACCTACCAGTATTTCCGAGTGGAACTGAACGAGCGCGTATTCGAGCGCATGTCGCTCGAGAATGCGTTGCGCCGCGCCATCGAGGACAAGGATTTCGAGCTGCACTATCAGCCGCAGGTCGACAGTCGCACGCGCAGACTGATCGGCGCTGAGGCACTGTTGCGCTGGCGTGGTCCGGATGGCGAGCTGGTGCCGCCGTCGCGCTTCATCCCGGTTGCGGAGGACGCCGGTCTGATTCTCGCGATCGGTGCCTGGGTTCTGGAGCAGGCCTGCCGGCAGAATCGCGCCTGGCAGAACGAGGGACTGCCGGCGGTGCCCGTGGCGGTGAACATCTCGGCTCAGCAATTTCGCCAGCCGCGCTTCGTCAATACCATTCGCTCCGTTCTGGATGCCACGGGTCTGGCGCCCGAGTGTCTGGAGCTGGAACTGACCGAGAGCGTCATGCTCGACCCGGGCGAGCGAAACGTTGCGGTGTTGAGCGAAATCCGCGCGATGGGCGTGCGCGTGGCGATCGACGATTTCGGGACGGGCTATTCGTCGCTGTCCTATCTCAAGCGGTTACCCATCGACGCGCTCAAGATCGATCAGGGATTCGTGCGTGATGTGGTGGTCGACGCGGATGATGCCGCCATTGTCGATGCCATCATCGGGCTGGCGCACACGATGCGCTTGCGCGTCATTGCCGAGGGTGTGGAGACCGAGGCGCAACTGGCCTTCCTGCAGCATTCGGGCTGTAGCGAGATGCAGGGCTTTCTGTTCGCGCGTCCGATGCCCGCAGCCGAGTTCGCCGTCTGGTGGCGTGAGCACTTGGAATATTCGTGACGCGACCTCAGCCGCGGATCGGCTCGGACGTTGGCGCGAGGGTGCAGCAATGAAAGCCGAAACGGCCGACTTGCCGATCATCGAAATAGTGACGCAGCGCCAGCGAGATGGTGCGAAAGGCCAGTTCGTCCCAGGGAATCTCTTGCTCGTCGAAGAGGGCGACTTCCAGCGATTCGTCGCCAGCTGCGAACTCGGTGCCGATCAGCCTGGCGCGGTACATCAGATTCACCTGGTTGATGTGCGGCACGTCGATCAGCGTGAACAACTCGCCGACCTCGATGCGCGCACAGGCCTCCTCGAGGGTTTCGCGTGCCGCGCCTTCGGACGTGCTCTCCCCGTTTTCCATGAAGCCGGCAGGCAGGGTCCAGAAGCCGAGACGCGGTTCGATCGCACGCCGGCACAGCAGGATGCGCCCCTGATGCTCGACGATCGCGCCGACGACGAGCTTGGGATTGACGTAATGGACGGTGTCGCATTTCGAGCAGACATGGCGCGGTAGCGTGTCGCCGGCAGGAATACGCCAGTCCACCGGATGGGCGCAGTGAGAGCAGAACTTCATGGGTCGGGCGTCAAGCGATGGATCATCGGATGATTCTATCGTGACCGGGTGATTTGCGCGCGACGCGCCTCCGCGGGGATAATCCAAAGCGCGCCGGCATCGGCGTGCTGCAATAGGGCGCGCCCGCAGGCGCGCAGGCATCTTATGGAATCGATCGGAAAAATGATTGCAGCAGGGCGCGGGCAGAGCGCATTCGAGTTGCTCCACGCCTCCGGGCGCCTGCCGTCCCCGAAAGGCGTGGCGACCCGCGTCATCCGCCTGACCAAGCAGGATGAGGTCTCGCTCGCGGAACTTGCGCGCGTCATCGGCGGTGATCCTGCCTTCGTCGGTCGCGTCATCAAGGCCGCCAACGGGCTCGTCTCCCGCGGACGCCGGCCCGTGGTTTCGGTATCCGAAGCTTTGATGGTGCTCGGCATTCCGGCCATCAGAGCGCTCGCCACCGGCTTTTCGCTGCTGTCCGAGCATCGCAAGGGCGGCTGCCGCGCCTTCGACTACGAAAGCTATTGGTCGCATTCGCTCGCGCTTGCGCTCGGCATGCAGGCGGCGGTGGGGCACTGTCGGGCCGCGGCCAGCGACGAAGCCTTCAGCTTCGGCTTGCTGTTGCGGGTCGGTGAATTGGCGTTGGCCACGGCCTACGCCGAGGATTATGCCCAGGTGCTCGAGCGAGTCGAAGGCGGTGGCGCGGCGCTGCTTGAGCCCGAGCGTGAGGCCTTTGCGATCCATCATGCCGATCTCGGGGCGGAAATGCTCGAACACTGGGGCGTGCCCAGGTTCTTCACGCAGATCGCGCGACACTACGACGACGTCGATCGTCCGCTGTTCGATTCGGGCGGTCGCCAGGAGCGACTCTTCGACGCGATGACGATGGCCCGCACGTTCGCCGACTTCTGTCTTGCCCCGGAAGGCGAGCGCGTGGCCCGACTCGAACACCTGGTCGAGCGTGGCGGTACCTTGGGCGTTGAGCGCGACGACATGGTCGCCGAAGCGGCGCGCATGTTCGCGCTGTGGGTCGAATGGATCGCGCTGCTCAAGCTCGAGCCGCGTGCCTCGCGCAGTTTTCCCGACGTCGACGTGCCCGACGAGGCCACCTGCGAGCCCCCCGGCGCGGTCGAGGGGGTGCGGCGCAAGTCCGAGCGCGAGCGCGAGCGCCTGGTCGTGGCACGCTCGCCCGACAAGCCGGTGGTGCTGATCGTCGAGGCCGACGGGCCGGGTCGCCGCCGCGTGGCGCGCCTGCTCGTCGGCGAGGACTGCTCCATCGTCGAGACCGGCGATGTGCGCGGTGTGCTCGACTTCGCGCTGGAACTGCAGCCGCACATGATGATTCTGGGTTGCGACGATGCCGGCGAAGAAGTGCTCGAGATGGTCCAGACGCTGCGCCGCACCAGCATCGGTCGCATCATGCACACGCTGCTGCGTGTGCGTGACGCCGATGACGACACGCTGATCGCACTGCTCGAGGCGGGCGGTGACGATGCCGTGTCGATGTCCTGCGCCGATCGCCTGCTGCTCGCTCGACTGCGCGCCGGTCTGCGCGAGGTCAGGCTGCAACGCGAACTCGAGCACGATCGACAGGAACTGCAGGGTTTCGCGGCCCAGCTCGCGATCACAAACCGGCGTCTGCACGACATGGCGCTGACGGATCCGCTCACCGGCCTGCGCAACCGACGCTACGCGATGGACCGCATGGAACAGGAGTGGGGCGGATCAGAGCGTAGCGGGCGACCGCTCGCATGCATGGTGATCGACCTTGATTCGCTCAAGGAAATCAATGACTCGCTTGGTCACGAGGCGGGCGATACGGCGCTGAGCCGGGTCGCGCAGGCACTCAAGAAATCGCTGCGTGTGCAGGACGTCCTGTGTCGCATTGGCGGCGACGAATTCCTCGTGATCTGCCCGGGCGGCACGCTCGCGACGACGCTGGCCTGCGCCGAGCGCGCGCGCCAGGCGGTGGGCGAAGCGATGCTCGAATTCGGCGGCGCGCGTGTAGCGCTCGGGGTGAGCATCGGCGTGGCCGAGCGCTGGCCGGAGATGACCGACGCGAGTGAGTTGATCAAGCTTGCCGATCGCGGCGCGTATCTGGCCAAGCAGGGCGGACGCAATGCAGTCCAGTCGGTGCAGAAATCCGGCTAGCGCCGGTTCGTCGTGTTCGCGATGTGGTTTTTTTGCCAAGCCTGTGCAAGGTGGTTTGTAATTCGTAACAAACTACTTTAAGTTCGGGGCGTATCCGTCTGATCCCGGCCGAAGGATGAAGCGAAGCGATTTTCAGGAAGAGATTCGGGAGTTGAACATCGCCTATCTGATGCTGGCGCAGAAAATGCTGCGCGAGGATCGCGATACGGCAATGTACCGACTCGGCGTGAGCGACGAAGTGGCCGATCTGATCGCCGGCCTATCGAGTGCCCGCCTGGTTCGCATGGCGACGGGTCAGATGCTGCTGCCGGTGTTCCGCTTCGATGATGCCAAGCTGGCGGGCCTGCTGGCCGGCGAGGGGCGCGATGCGGCCAGCTCCAGCATCCACGCCGCGATCGTTGCGGCCGGCCGTCTGGCCGACGAGAACAACTGAGGAAGCCACAATGAAGAACAAGAGCGTGATTGCCGAGGCCGACGATGTTCGTCGCGCCATCGAGATGGTCAGCCTCGGAGCGCGCATGCAGATGCTCGAGGCCGAGACCCAGCTAAGCCGCGAACGCCTGCTGCGCATCTACAAGGAGGTGCGCGGTGTCTCGCCCCCGAAGGGCATGCTGCCGTTTTCGACCGACTGGTTCATGGCCTGGCAGCCCAATGTGCACGGCTCGTTGTTCATGGGCTTTCATCGCTATTTCGCCGGGCGTAGCGGATTGTCTCCGCTGGACACGGTGCTCAAGGCCTATCACCTCTATCTGGACCACATCGACGCGGCAAGTCTCGAGCCGGTGCTGAGCATCACCCGTGCCTGGACGCTGGTGCGCTTCTTCGATGCCGACATGCTGCAACTTGCGCCCTGCGGCAGTTGCGACGGGCGCTACGTCGCCCATGCTTACGACCCGGTGCACGACTACACCTGCGGCTTGTGCAACATGCCCTCGCGTGCCGGCAAGGGGCGTGGTCGCGGCAAGGTCAGCCCGAACGCACGTGCCGTGCGCGAGCGTGTCGCGAGCATGGATTGAAGTCGCGCACTGCGTCGACGCAACCAGACCGCCCGCGGGGCGGTTTTTTTTGCCGCCGGGCCGCCCCAAGGCAAAAAACGCCCCCTCGGGGGGGAGCAGGGATTTCGCGGAGCGGGCCGGCTGTGCAAAGCCGGCCCTTCGCGCCGCCCGCGCGAGCGGGCAAGCGCGGGGGTATTTTTTCATGTCAAGTTTTGGCTCGATCCACCGTTACTTTAAGATACGCATTCCCTGACCGATCCCGGATCGACGCGCTCGAGGTACGCTGGTGCTGCTAATCGTCGGATACATAATCGTCCTGCTCGCGTCGATCGGTACCTACGCGATGCACGGCAGCCTGATGGCCCTGTGGGTGCCGCTGGAATACGTCGCGATCTTCGGCCTGATGGTCGGCTCCTTCGTCGGCGGCAATTCGCCGCGCGCGATGAAGGCGACCCTGGGTGCGCTGCCCAGCGTGCTCAAGGGCGAGCGCTACAACAAGGCGCTCTACATGAACCTGCTCGCCCTGATGTACGAGGTGTTGTCCAAGGTGCGCAAGGAAGGCCTGATGGCGGTCGAGGCCGATGTGGAGAACCCCGAGTCGAGTGCGCTTTTCGGCAAGTACCCGGACGTGATGGCCGACCACCATGCGGTCGAGTTTCTGACCGACTACCTGCGCATGATGGTGGGCGGCAACCTCAATGCCTTCGAGATCGAGGCGCTGATGGACGCCGAGATCGAAACCCATCACCACGAGGCCAAGGCGCCGGCCGACATCGTCGCCAAAGTCGGCGATGGGTTGCCGGCCTTCGGTATCGTCGTGGCGGTGATGGGGGTGGTCAACGTCATGGGCTCGGTCGGCGAGCCGCCTGCGGTGCTTGGCAAGATGCTCGGTGGCGCACTGGTCGGCACCTTCCTCGGGATCCTGCTTTCCTATGGTTTCGTGCAGCCCATCGCGAGTCAGCTCGAACAGCGCGCCGAGGCGGGCTCCAAGGCTTTTCAGTGCATCAAGGTGGTGTTGCTGGCGAGCATGAACGGCTACGCGCCACAGGTCGCAGTCGAGTTCGGTCGCAAGGTGCTGCATTCGGCCGACCGACCCGGCTTCCTCGAGCTCGAGGAGGACATCAAGAACCGGAAGAAGTCGGGATGACGGGCCGTGCGCCCGTCGTGCTGCGTGAGTCATGAGCGACGAGAACCAGCAGCCCATCGTCATCCGCAGGGTCAACAAGGGTCATGCGGCTCATCATGGCGGCGCATGGAAAATCGCCTATGCGGACTTCGTGACCGCGATGATGGCCTTCTTCCTGATGTTGTGGCTGCTGGGCTCGACCTCGGACGGTGACCTCAAGGGGATCGCCGAGTTCTTCCAGAGCCCGCTGCGCGTGGCACAGCAGGGTGGCAACAGTTCGGGCGACCGTTCCAGCATCATCCCCGGTGGCGGCGAGGATCTGTCCCGTTCGGTGGGTCAGGTCAAGCGCGGCGACGTCGAGGCGCAGCGGCGCATGATCAACCTCGACGCGGCGCGCTCGCGCATGCCGGACGAGACCGAGGGGCAGGAGACGCGCGAGCGCGCCCGACTGGTCGAGATGAAGGGGCGGCTCGAGGCGCTCATCGAGGCCACGCCGAACCTGCGTGCGTTCAAGAACCAGATCCTCATCGACATCACATCCGAGGGCCTGCGCATCCAGCTCGTCGATGAGCAGAACCGGCCCATGTTCGACTTGTCCAGTGCCGAACTGCGCTCACACACGCGCGAGCTGTTGCGCGCGATCGGACGTGCGCTCAACGATCTCCCCAACCGGCTGAGCCTGTCAGGCCACACTGACGCCAAGCCCTTCCCGGACGGCGAGCGCGCTTTCTCGAACTGGGAACTGTCGGCCAACCGCGCCAACGCTTCGCGTCGCGAACTGATCGCCGGGGGCCTGGATCCGTCCAAGATTGCGCGGGTGGTCGGGCATTCCGACACGATTCCGTTCAATCCGGAGGATGCTTTCGACCCGTCTAACCGTCGCATCAGTATCATCGTCATGAACAAGCGCACCGAAGAGGCCGTGCTCGGCGAGAGTCCGACCCTCGATGTCGAAGCCGACGCAGGGCCGACACAGCCCGAAGCGCTGCTAGAGCAGATCGGGGACCAAATTGAATAGCACCGCCACGCTTCGTTGCGGGGTCGAGGATGCTTCGAGGAAGGGCGAGGAATGAGCATTCACGACCGTAAGCCGGCGTCACTGTCGTCTGCGCGCGCGGCCCCGACGGCCCCGTCGCCCACGTCTGGGCGCGAATTCTCGTTCTCCGTCGACGACTTCGAGCGCATTCGCAAGCTGATTCATGACCATGTCGGGATCGCGCTCACTCCGGCCAAGCAGGACATGGTCTATAGCCGGCTCACGCGACGTCTGAGAATCTGCGGCGAGACCACCTTTGCCGGCTATCTGGCACGGCTCGAGCGAGATCGAGTCGAGTGGGAGGCCTTCGTCAATTCACTGACGACGAATCTGACCTCGTTCTTTCGCGAGGCGCACCACTTCGACCTTCTTGCGGAGCAGTTGCGCAAGATCGGCCCGGGGCGCCGCATCCAGATATGGTGCTGTGCCGCCTCGACCGGGGAGGAACCGTACTCGATCGCGATTGCCGCCTGTGAGGCCTTTCGTTCGCTGGCGCCGCCGGTGGCCATCATCGCCAGCGACGTCAACACCGAGGTGCTCGGCGTGGCACGGCGCGGCCACTACGAAGCGGACCGCGTCGCGCGCATGTCGCCGACGCGCCTGCAGCAGTACTTCCAGCAGGAAGCTGGTGGAGCCTGGCGTATTCGGCCCGAACTGCAACGGCTGGTGAGCTTTCGCACGGTCAACCTGCTCGACCCGCACTGGGGATTGCGTGGACCGCTCGACGCCATCTTCTGCCGCAACGTGATGATCTATTTCGACAAGCCCACGCAGTACGCGATCCTGAAGCGTTTTGCGCCGCTGCTCGCGTCCGATGGTGCGCTGTATGCAGGGCATTCGGAAAGCTTCCAGCACGCCTCGGATCTGTTCCGGCTGGTCGGGCGGACCGTCTATCGACCGGTGGGCTGAGACCATGCAGGGGGATGCTCCCGGCGCCAAGCGCGGCCACACCCGGACCCATCTGTGCATCGGCGCGTCGACCGGCGGCACCGAGGCGGTCAAGGTCGTGCTGCAATCCCTGCCGCCATCGGCTCCGCCGGTACTGATCGTGCAGCACATGCCCGAGCTCTTTACCGTCACCTTCGCCAAGCGCCTGGACAGCATCTGCGCGATTCGCGTCAAGGAGGCCGAGGACGGCGAGCGCCTGTGCCGCGGCACGGCCTACATTGCGCCCGGGCATTCGCATCTGTCCCTGCGTGCTGCGGGCAAGGAACTGGTGTGTTCGCTGAGTCGTGCGGATCCGGTCAATCGGCACCGACCGTCGGTCGACGTGCTGTTCCGCTCGGCGGCCGAGCGGCTGGGGTCGGCCGCCGTCGGCGTGCTGCTCACCGGCATGGGCAAGGATGGCGCTGACGGCCTGCTGGCGATGCGCCGCGCCGGCGCTTGGACGATCGCCCAGGACGAAGGCTCCTGCGTGGTCTATGGCATGCCGCGCGAGGCGGTATTGATCGGCGCGGTGATCGAGGTCCTGCCGCTCGACGAGATCGCCGCGCATGCCTTGCGCCAGTTCGGTTTGCCCGGCGCGACACAATCGGCTAAAGAATTCGGTAACACCAACCGTTAGAGGGACTGACACGGCGGTTCGACCGTCCGCCCGGGCCACTGCCGGCCCGGAAGCGGAGAGGACGGACCCGACCGCGCAGCGCGGAGAGAGCAATGTCCAATCTGTTCAGCAACATCGAGGCGCGTACGCGCCTGGCCGGCACCAACAAGCTCGAGATCCTGCTCTTCACGCTGGGTCACGATGCGCATACCGGGCGCAAGGAGACCTTCGGCATCAACGTGTTCAAGGTGCGCGAGGTCATGCGTACGCCCGAAATCACGGCCGCGCCCGAAATGCCCGATTGCGTCGAGGGCATGGTCAGCCTGCGCGGCACGCTGGTGCCGGTGGTCGACCTCGCAAAGTATGTCGGCATCGATCCGACGACGCCGCGCGGCATCATGATCGTGACCGAATACAACGGGCATACGCAGGGCTTCCTGGTCGAGGCGGTCGATACCATCCTGCGTCTGGACTGGGCGCAGATGCGCGTGCCGCCGGAGATGCTCACCGCCAAGATGGGCGGGCTGGTCACCGCCATCACGGAACTGCCCGATGGCCGTCTGGTGATGATGCTCGACGTCGAGAAGGTGCTCTCCGAAACTGCCCAGTACGACGAGACCATGGCCTTCAACAACATCGAGCCGCTCGAGGACGAACGCGTCGTCGTGTTCGCCGACGATTCGGCGGTCGCGCGCGGCCAGATCGAGCGCACCCTCAAGGCGCTTGAGCTGCGTTATGTCGGCGCGATCAACGGCCGTCGCGCGCTCGACGAGTTGCATCGTATTGCCGGCCACGCGCAAGCGGCCGGCAAGAGCGTGCGCGAGATGGTCAGCGTGATCCTGACCGACGTCGAGATGCCCGAGATGGATGGCTACATCCTGACCAAGACGATCAAGTCCGACAGCCGCTTCGCCGGCATTCCGATCGTGATGCATTCGTCGCTCTCGGGCATGTCCAACCAGACCCTGGGCAAGTCCGTCGGTGTGGACGAGTACGTGTCCAAGTTCGAGCCGCAGCGTCTCGCCTCGACGCTGCGCCGCATGATCTCCGAGAGTCGCCTCGTGCGTCAGGAATCCAAGTGAGGAAGCGTCATGTCTGAAGCCAATTCCACTCACAGCGGACTGTTCGACAGCGTCGACGCGCGCACCAGCCTGGCCGGCTCCAACCGCATGGAGATCCTGCTGTTCACGCTCGGTACCGGGGAGACCTTCGGCATCAACGTGTTCAAGGTACGCGAAGTCTCGGCCACGCCGTTCATCACGCCCTCGCCGAACATGCCCGCGGGCGTCGAGGGGCTGATTTCGCTGCGCGGCAACGTCATCCCGGTGCTCTCGCTGGCCAAGATCATGGGGCTGGCGCACGTCGACGCCGAGCTGGGCGGCTCGATGATGGTCACCGAATACAGCAAGCGCACGCTGGGCTTTCTGGTGCATGACGTCGATCGCATCGTGCGGGTCGAGTGGGACCGCGTGCGCGCACCCGACAACGTCTCCAGTCAAGGCAACAACTACATCACTGCGATCACCGAACTCGAGGACGGTACGCTGGTATCCATCGTCGATGTCGAGACCGTGCTCGCGGCGACCTTCGGCGAAGCGGTCGTCGGGGCCATTCATCCGATTCACGGAGGGCACGAGCGCAATGTGTTCTTCGTCGATGACTCGACCGTGGCACGGCGCAAGATCAGCGAAGTGCTCGACAAGCTCGGGGTCAAGCACAAGCACGCGGTCAACGGTCTGGAGGCCTGGAACCGGCTCGACAACATGGCCACGCACGCCGAACAGATCGGCCGCCACGTGGGCGAGGAGGTCGACGTCATCCTGGTCGATGCCGAGATGCCCGAGATGGATGGTTATGTGCTCACGCGCCGCATCAAGACCGATTCGCGATTCGAGGGCATTCCGGTGGTGATGCACTCGTCGCTGTCCTCGCAGGCCAACCGGGCGATGGGCAAACAGGTCGGGGTGGATGTGTACGTGGCAAAATTCGACGCCGACGCCCTGGCCGAGACCTTGCGCCCCTTGCTGGCGCGCGGGCATTGACGGCGAGCCGGGCCGGCTGCGGAAACTACGGAGAAGCGAATGTCTGACCCCAAGATGAAATTTCTCGTCGTCGACGATTTCTCGACGATGCGGCGCATCGTGCGCAACCTGCTCAAGGAGCTGGGCTATACCAACGTCGACGAGGCCGAGGACGGCGTGGTGGCGTTGCAAAAGCTCGATGGCGGTGGCTTCGATTTCGTCGTCACCGACTGGAACATGCCCAACATGGATGGCCTGACGCTGCTGCAGAGCATCCGCAAGGCGCCGTCGCTCAAGCACCTGCCGGTGCTGATGGTCACTGCCGAGGCCAAGAAGGAAAACATCATCGCTGCCGCCCAGGCCGGTGCCAGCGGCTACATCGTAAAGCCGTTCACGGCGGCGACGATGGCCGAGAAGCTGCAGAAGATCTTCGATCGCATGGAACAGTGATTCACCGCTCCGCATTGGGTGGTCGAGCAAGGTAGGGGATGAGATGACCAAGAAACAGAAAATCGACGAGGCCGGCGACAACGACGATCTGCAGGAGCTGTTCGACAGCATCGCTGCGGACGCCGGGCGCGACCAGGCCACCGCGGCCCCGGCCGCCGCAGCGCCCGCACCTGCCGCGGCAGCGGCCGGTGGCGACGATCCGGACCTGCAGGCGCTGTTCGACGAAGTCGCGTCCACCTACGAGCCGCAGGCCGCGTCCGTGGGCGAGGCCGCGCCGGCGCAGGGTGCGGCGCACGAGGCCGAAGGCGACGAGGTGTTCAGCAAGATCGGCCACATGACGCGCCAGGTGCATGACACGCTGCGCGCGCTCGGGCTCGACAGCGAGTCCCTGTCAGACGCGGTGCAGGGCATTCCGGACGCGCGACAGCGACTGACCTACATCGCGCACATGACGGAGCAGGCCGCCTCGCGCGTGCTCAACGCGACCGATCAGGCCAAGCCGGTGCAGGACAAGCTGCAGAACGACGCCGAGATGCTGCAGGCACGCTGGGACCGTTTGTTTGCCAACGAGCTGTCGGTTGAAGAGTTCAAACTGCTGGCGAGCGAGACGCGTGAGTTCATCGGTGACGTGCGCACCGGCAGCGAGGTGACGAATGCGCAGTTGATGGAAATCATGATGGCGCAGGATTTCCAGGACTTGACCGGGCAGGTCATCAAGAAGGTCGTCGACCTGGCTCAGGCGCTGGAGGCGGAACTGCTGCAACTGCTGCTCGAGACCATGCCGGAAGACCGGCGTCCGGCCGCCAAGGGCGACGGACTGATGAACGGTCCGGTGATGGACAGCAAGCGCAGCGACGTGGTCAATACCCAGGAGCAGGTCGATGACCTGCTCGACAGCCTCGGCTTCTGAGAAAGCGGGGGGCATGGTCCGGGCCGGGTGCGTCGGGCGCAAACACTGAAGCGAGACGATCATGAGTGATTTCGCGGGAATGGAAGAACTGCTGCAGGACTTTCTGGTCGAGGCCGGGGATCTGCTGGCGGGCGTCGACAACAAGCTCGTCGACCTTGAGCGCATGCCCGACGACAAGGGTCTGCTCAACGATATCTTCCGGGGCTTTCATACCATCAAGGGCGGCGCGGGCTTTCTCAACGCCACCGAGTTGGTGGCCCTGTGCCATTTGACCGAGAACCTGTTCGACAAGCTGCGCAACGGCGAGTTGGCGCTGACCTCGGAGATCATGGACGCGATCCTCGACGCGACCGCGACCATCCGCCAGATGTTTGGCGATCTTCAGCAGGGGGTGCAGCCTGGGGCTGCCGATCCGGCCTTGATGGAGCGCCTGTCGCTGGCGATCGAAGGCAAGGTCGAAGCGGTCGCTGCCGTGGCCCAGGCGGCGCCTGCGTCCGGATCTGCAGCCGGAAAAAAGGCCGCTGCCGAACCTGCCGGCGCCGAGCCTGACTGGGAACTGCTGCATGCCGCGGCCACCGGTGGCGATGTCGCCGCGACGCTGCCGGTCCAGTCGGACGAGGTCAAGCCCGAAGAAGAGATCATCAAGCAGGCGCTGGGCCGCCGCGCGACGGACCGTCCGGGCGGGGCCGGCCCTGTCGGCCGTCGCGAGACCGAGCGCCAGCGCGACACCTCGATCCGCGTCGACACCGCGCGGCTCGACCAGGTGCTCAACCTGTCCGGCGAGATCGGCCTGACCAAGAATCGTCTGAACGCGCTGCGCAGCGACATCCTGTCGGGCCGCACCGACAACGAGACCTTGCACGCGCTCGATCTGGCGGTCAGCCAGCTCGATCTGCTCGTGTCCGACCTGCAGAACGCGGTCATGAAGACGCGCATGCAGCCGATCGGTCGCCTGTTCCAGAAGTATCCGCGTATCGCGCGCGATCTGGCGCGCAACCTCGGCAAGGACGTCGAACTCGAACTGGTCGGCGAGGAAACCGAGATCGACAAGACCATGATCGAGGATCTGGGTGACCCGATCATCCACCTGATCCGCAATGCCGTGGACCACGGTGTCGAAGACCCGGCCGAGCGGCGCGCCAACGGCAAGCCGGTCAAGTCCGTCGTGCGGCTCGAGGCACGTCAGGAGGGTGACCACATCGTCATCATCGTCGCCGACGACGGGCGCGGCATGAGCGCCGAGCGCCTGCGCGCCAAAGCGTTGGAGAAGGGGCTGATCACCGACGAGGAGGCCAGCTCGCTCGACGAGCGCCAGAGCTACAATCTGATCTTCCTGCCCGGCTTCTCGACCATGACGGAAATCTCCGACGTATCGGGTCGTGGTGTCGGCATGGACGTTGTGCGCACCAACATCCAGAAGCTCAACGGCAGCATCGAGATCAACTCGCAGGCGGCCAAGGGCACGAGCTTCGTGATCAGCCTGCCGCTCACGCTGGCGATTCTTCCGGTGCTGCTGGTGCGCCTGGGCGATCAGCCCTTTGCCGTGCCGCTGTCGATGGTGCGCGAGATCCTGCCGATTGCGGAGGACGACATCCGCGAGGTCGGCGGGCGCGCCACCATGGTCATCCGTGGCGAGGTCCTGCCGGTGCTGCCGCTGGTCGGGCTGCTCGGCTGGCCGTTGAAGAACCGCCCGCAGTACGGCGTGCTGATGCAGACCGCGGAACTGTCCTTCATCCTGGCCGTCGATACCTTCGCCGGCCGCGAGGACGCGGTGATCAAGTCGCTCGACGACTTCCGCCCGAAGGGCGTGGCCGGCGTCACGACGCTGGCCAACGGCCAGATCGTGCTGATTCTCGACATGAAGGAGCTGCTCAGCGGCGCGGGCGACCAGCGTGGCATCTCGCGCAAGCTGCTGATCGCGGCCAAGGCCGACAAGAACGCGCCCAAGCTCACCGCGCTGGCCGCGAACGCGAGCTGACCCGCGGCAATTCGACGCAAGATGACGAAAGGGCCCGGTGGGCCCTTTCGTTGTTGACGACGCTGTAAGCCTTGGCGCCTTCCGGCGTGGGACGACTCAGGCGGTCAGCTTGAGCAGCTTCGCGAACGCCGTGTCGAACTGCTCCAGCCCCTCGCGTTGCAAGGTTTCCCCGGCTTCGGTCAGGTCAATCCCGAGCGCGGCGAGCGACTCGAAATGCGCGCTTGCGGCCTCGACGTCGCGATCGATGCTGCGCTGGACGCGCCCATGGTCGCGCAGCGCGGCGAGCGTGGCGTCGGGCAGCGTGTTGACCGTCTCCGGGCCGATCAGCGGCTCTACGTAGAGCAGATCCTGGTACGCCGGGTTCTTGGTGCTGGTGCTGGCCCAAAGCATGTACTGCGGCCGCGCGCCGGCCGCCTTGGCATCGGCAAAGGCTGCACCGTGAAAGCGGTCCAGATAATGCTGGTAGGACAGCTTGGCGAGTGACACTGCGGTCATGCCGCGCAGTGCCAGCGCGGCATCGCTGCCGATGGTCTCCAGGCGCTGGTCGATGAGCGTGTCGACACGCGACAGGAACAGGCTGGCGACCGACATCACGCGGCGTACGTCGCCACCACCGGCGATCAGCGTGCGGACGCCGCGCGCGTAGGCCGCAGCAACCGCATCGACGTGCGCGAGCGAGAACATCAGCGTGACATTGACGCTGATTCCGCGTGCCACCAGGCCCTCGATCGCGTCGAATCCGGCGACGGTGGCGGGCACCTTGATCAGCAGGTTGGGGCGGTCAACCGCCCGTGCCAGGCGCTCGCCGGCGGCGATCGTGCCGGACGCATCGTGCGCGAGCGCCGGCGAGACTTCCAGGCTGACGTAGCCGGCGTTGCCCTGTGCACCGTCCCACACCGGCATCAGCAGGTCGCAGGCGCGCTGCACGTCGGCGATCGCCAGTCGCTCGTAGCGTGTCTCGGCGTCAAGCGCCTCGCGGCGCAGAGCGGCCAGGTCGTCCTCGTAATAGCGACCGTCGGCGATCGCCTTCTGGAAGATGGCCGGATTGGTCGTGATGCCGGTGACGCCGTCGTCGGCGATCATGCGCGCGAGATGGCCGTCATTGAGCAGGGTGCGCGAGAGGTTGTCGAGCCAGACCTGCTGGCCCTGTGCTTTTACCTGGAGAAGCGGATTCATGCGGCGCCCGATTTCGTCGGTTGTCTGGACCGATCATTGTGCAACGAATTGATCGTCTTAGATAGGTGGCGTGGCCGGCGGCGGCAGTGAGCATGGCCCTGACGCGTCAACGGTCGCCACAAAAGAAAACGGCCCCGCAGGGCCGCTTGCTGAAAATCGCCTTGGCGATCAGCTGGCGTAGTTCTGCGCAGCGAAGTCCCAGTTGACCAGATGGTTCAGGAAGGCTGCGATGAAGTCCGGACGCTTGTTGCGGTAGTCGATGTAGTAGGCGTGTTCCCACACGTCGATACAGAGCAGCGGCTTGTCGGCGGTGGTCAGCGGCGTGCCGGCCGGGCCCATGTTGACGATGTCGACCGAGCCGTCGGCCTTCTTGACCAGCCAGGTCCAGCCAGAGCCGAAATTGCCGGCGGCCGAGGCGGCGAAGGCCTTCTTGAAGTCCTCGAAGGAGCCCCACTTGTTCTTGATGGCGTCGCCCAGCGCGCCGGTCGGCTCGCCGCCGCCGTTGGGCTTCATGCAATGCCAGAAGAAGGTGTGGTTCCAGATCTGGGCGGAGTTGTTATATACCCCGCCGGCCGGCGCCTTCTTGACGATGGCCTCGAGGTCGAGGTTGGCGTATTCCGTGCCGTCGACCAGCTTGTTCAGGTTGGTGACATAGGTCTGGTGATGCTTGCCGTAGTGGAACTCCATCGTCTCCTCGGAGATGTGGGGGGCGAGGGCGTTCTTGGCATAGGGAAGCGGCGGAAGCGTATGTTCCATGTGTTCTCTCCTGTTATCGAGTCATGGGTTCATGACGGGAAATCCCGACCATTCTAGTAGGGATAGCGGCTTCAAGACAATCCCGGACCCGGACTGGCCCGACTGGCGGTCACTTCGGCCTCCAGGCCGCCGGTGCCCAGTTCGACCGCGATTGTGTCCCCTGCAGCGACAGATGCAGCATCGCGAACGATGTTCCCGCGCGCGTCGCGCACGATGCCGAAGCCGCGTGACAGCGTGGCCTGCGGTGAGAGGGAAGCGAGCAGTCCGGAGAGCGAATCGAGGCGTTCTCGGCGCCGGCGCACGAGGGTCTCGCCGGCGAGCGTCAGCCGCTCACCCAGACGTGCGCAGCGCGCGCCGTGTTCGTCTGTGCGTGGACGCGTCGCGCGCAATCGCAACGCCTGCGTGTCCACGCGGGCGTGTTCGCGTTCCAGCCGGCGGGTCAGCGCGGCCGCCAACGCAGCGCCCAGCCGCGTCGCCACCTCGCTTGAGCGGGCGAGACGCTCGCGTGGATGCACCAGCCTCAGGGCCGCGCGGTCCACGCGCTGGGTGGCTGTTCCGATGTGGCGCAGCAGTTCGGCGGGCAGCTTGCGGGCGAGCCCGTCGAGTTGCGCGGCTGCCGCGTGATAGTCGGCGCTGACCAGCTCGGCTGCGGCCGTCGGTGTCGGCGCGCGCAGGTCGGCGGCGAAATCGGCGATCGTCACGTCGGTTTCGTGCCCGACGCCGCTGATGACTGGTACCGCGCATGCCCGGATGGCGCGCGCCAGGGACTCGTCGTTGAAGGCCCACAGGTCTTCCAGACTGCCGCCCCCGCGCACCACCAGCAGGGCTTCGATGCCGTCGCGCTGCGCACGGGCCGAGGCGGTGTTCACTGCAGAGGCGAGCTGTGCGCCAGCACTCTCGCCCTGGACGGGTGACGCGTAAAGGATGATGCCGATGCCCGGCGCGCGACGCGCGAGCGCGGCCAGCACGTCCTGCCAGGCAGCAGCCGTGCGCGAGGTAACCACGCCGATGCGCCGCGGGTAGCGCGGCAGGGCGCGCCGGGTCGTCGAATCGAACAGGCCTTCGGCCTCGAGGCGCGCCTTGAGTCGCAGAAAGGCCTCGTACAGATCGCCGGTCCCGGCGGCGCGCAGGCCTTCAATGCCGAGCTGGAACTCGCCGCGCGGTTCATACAGCGTGATGCGCGCGCGCGCCTCGACCCGCATGCCGTCGGCCAGCCGAAAGGGCAGCGTTTCTGCGCGGCTGCGCCACATGGTGCAACGCACCTGGGCGCGTTCGTCCTTGAGCGTGAAATACAGATGGCCGGAAGCCGGGCGGGCGATGTTGGATACCTCGCCCGTGACGCGCAGCAGCGGAAAGCCGCCCTCTAGCCATTCACGGGCGAGGCGATTGAGTTCTCCGACCGCAAGCGGACGGTCGGGCAGACCAGGGTGAGGCATGCGCGCGATTCTATCAGCGTCCCGAGCATGTGGCGTGCCGGACTCCAAGCCTTTCGATAAATTCCTTTCGGAACAATGGATTAATCTCAAGTCGTTGAAAATATTGATAAAGGTCTTGTTGCATCATCTTGCGGCGACATCGGCAAAGGCTTGATCGAAACGGGATTCCGGCGATCTCTCCCATCCTTTCCACAGGGTTTTCCACAGCTTTTGTGGATTGCCGCATCGAGCGCCGCCGCGATCTGCGGATATCACGGATTATGTGCCCGGAGGGCTGTGCTAGTTTAGCCGGGTGTCGTATCGTGGATACCCGGCCCAGGGTCGCCCGAGTACGATGCCGGAGCGCCGGGCCGGCTTTTCGTTGTCTCGTCGGCCGGGCTGTCGGTGACGCATAACAACCACGAAGACAGGAGACACCAAGATGACATTCACTCGCATCCTCGGCGCTTGCGCGCTGGCGCTGCTCGCGCCGCTCGCGGCCGCCCAGCAGCAACTTTCGATCGCGACCGGCGGTACCGGCGGGACCTACTACCCGCTCGGCGGCGGCATCGCGGAACTGATCAACAAATACATCGATGGCCACAAGGCAGTGGCTGAAGTGACCGGCGCCTCGGTCGAGAACATGGGACTGGTCGCCCGCCGCGACTCCGACGTCGCGTTTGCGCTGGCGGACACGGTGTATCAGGCCTATGCCGGAACCGGTCGCTTCGATGGCCGCAAGCTGCCGGTGCGTGCAATCGGTTCGGTGTATCCGAACGCGGTGCAGATCGTCACGATGAAGGATTCCGGCATCACGTCGCTGCAGGATCTCAAGGGCAAGCGTGTGTCCGTGGGCGCGCCTGGCAGCGGTACCGAGGTCAATGCCAAGGCGCTGCTCGAAGCCAACGGCATCAGTTACGATGACATGAACACCCAGCGGCTGAACTTCAACGAAACGGCCGATGCGCTGCGTGACGGTCAGATCGATGCCGGCTTTTGGAGTGTCGGCCCTCCGACCAGCTCCATCCTCAACCTCGCGACCACGCACGAGATTGCGCTGATCTCACTGACCGACGAGGAAGTGGCCAACGCGCGCAAGGCCGATCCGGTGTTCGCTGCCTACACGCTGCGCCCCGGTCTCTATGACAAGGTCGACCAGCCGGTGAAGACCATCGGCATCCCCAACGTGCTCGTCGTCAACGCCGAGATGTCGGATGAGCTGGCGCACGCAATCACCAAGATCATCTTCGAGAAGACCGACGAGCTGATCGCCATTCACCCGGCTGCCAATGACACGACGGTGGAGTTCAGCCTGGGCTCCACGCCGATTCCGCTGCATCCCGGTGCCGCGCGTTTCTACACTGAAGCCGGACATGCGGTTCCGGATCACCTCAAGCCCTAAGGGTCTAAGGCCCTGAGCGTGCGCGGGCAGTCGTCGATGGCGTGGCGGCTGCCCTGCGTGCTGTTCGCGCTCGCATGCGCCTCGCCAGCATGTGCCGGAGGGGCCGCACTCGAGGTGAGGGGCGCCGACGGCACCCTCGCCGTTCATCGAAGCATCGACGAGGGCGCGCGTTGGTGTCTGTTGTGGAATCACTCGGTCGCCGGCTTCACGGTGCGCGACTGCTTCGTCTGGAGCAGCGGTCAACTCGTGCTCGAGCACAGCCATCAACCTGACTTCGCCGCCGGACTTGGGCATATTCCCGGCCGCGGCGTGATGCGCTCGGATGCAGCGGGTGGTTATCGAATCGAACACATCGACCAGCCGATTGCCGACAATGCCTTGCGTCTGCGGGTCGGATCGGTCGCGGTCGACCATCGCATCGAAATCGATGGCGCGGTGCACTCGCTGAGCCGACAACTGGCTGGGCGCGCGGCGGTGATGCGCATCATCGAGCAATGACGTGCAAGGGGAAGGGGAATGATCGAACCGCGTGAGCCGGCGAAACCGGACTTCGGCATCGGGCCAGCGCAACCGCGTACGGTGATCTGGCTGATCACGGTGATCGCGGTCGCGCTCTCGCTGTTCCAGATGTACACCGCGGGCATCCAGTCCCTGGGACTGTTCTACCAACGCAGCATCCATCTTGCCGGCATCATGATGCTGGCCTTCCTGATGTTCCCGGTGTTCGGCACGCACGGCCGCCGTGGCGTGCTCGGTAGCGTAATCGACACGGTGTTCTTCGGTTGTGCGGTACTCACCGGCTTCTACCTGAGCTTCTATCTCGACGACATCATCAACCGCGCCGGTTTCTGGACGAGCACCGATATCGTCGTCGGCTGCATTGCGGTGGTCACGGTGCTCGAGGCCAGCCGTCGCGCCGTCGGCCTGGGCCTGACCATCATCGGCATCGTTGCCGTGCTCTATGCCTTCGCCGGCCCGCGCGGCGACCTGCCCTGGCTGGGGGAGTGGCTGCCGGGCATCCTCGCCCATCGTGGCTACAGCCTTGATCGCGTGATCGGCCAGCTCTACCTCGGACAGGAGGGGCTGTTCGGTCTGCCGCTCGGCGTGGCCGCGACCTTCATTTTTGTCTTCGTCCTCTTCGGCGCCTTTCTCGAAGTGACCGGCGCCGGCCGCTTCTTCATCGACCTTGCCTATGCCGCCACCGGGCGCCAGCGCGGCGGCCCGGCCAAGGCGGCGGTGATCGCCTCGGCCGGCATGGGCTCGATCTCGGGCAGCGCGATCGCCAACGTCGTGACCACCGGCGCGTTCACTATCCCGCTGATGAAGCGACTGGGCTACAAGCCCGAACAGGCCGGCGGGGTGGAGGCCGCGGCCAGCACGGGCGGGCAGATCATGCCGCCGCTGATGGGGGCGGGCGCCTTCCTGATCGCCGAATACACACGTGTGCCCTATATCGAGATCGTCAAGGTCAGCATCCTGCCGGCGATCATGTACTTCGCCACCGTCTACCTGTTCGTTCACATCATCGCGATCAAGCAGGGCATGAAGGGGATGCCTGCCTCCGAACTGCCCTCGATGCGCGAGGTGATGCGCACCGGCTGGCATTTCCTGGTGCCGCTGGCAGTGCTGGTGTGGTTGCTCGCAATGCATACCTCGCCGATGCGTGTGGGCTTCTTCGCGGTGATCTCGGTGGTGGCGGTGGCGGTGGCGCGTCACCTGTTCTGGATGTTCGTGTTCGCGCCGCGCCAGGGCGAGCCGGTCACCGGCGCGGCACTGCGAGAGGCGGCCGAGCGAGGGCTGCACGGACTCATTCACGGGCTGTCGCTGGGTGCGCGCAACGCGGTGGCGGTGAGCATGGCCTGCGCGGTCGCCGGCATCATCGTCGGTGTCGTCGGCCTGACCGGGCTGGGGCTCAAGTTCTCGTCGATGATGATGGCGTTCTCCGGCGGCAACATCGTGCTCGCACTGCTGATGGTCATCATCGCCAGCCTGATCCTGGGCATGGGCCTGCCGGTGACGGCGGCCTACATCGTGCTCATCGTGCTGGTCGGCCCGGCGCTCACCAGCGAATTCGGCATCCCGCTGCTGATCGCGCATCTGGTGGTGTTCTGGTATTCGCAGGATTCCAACGTCACGCCACCGGTGGCCCTTGCGGGCTTCGCCGGGGCGGCGATCGCGGGTGCGAAACCGATGGCCACCAGCGTACAGGCGTGGAAATTCGCCAAGGGCCTGTATCTGATCCCGTGCTTCATGGTGTTCAACCCGGAGATCATCCTCGGTGGTCCGTGGGAGATCGTCGCGTGGAACGTCGTCATCGCCTTCGTTGCTCTGGCCGCCTTCGCCGCCGCGCTCGAGGGTTATCTGTTCGCGCCCATGGATGTGGTCTCGCGCGTGCTCATCGTGCCGGCCACGGTGGCGATCTTCTACCCGGACTTTACGGTCGAAGCGGCCGGGCTGGCCACGCTGGTTGCGGTGCTTGGCTTCAACGCGTGGCAGGGGCGTCGGCAGGCGGCGACGGCGTGACCTTGCCGATGCCGGGCGCGGGCGCTAGAGTGGCCGCTTTCGCATACCGGGAGGGCGCGCGTGATCGCCATCATCGAGGCTTCGGGCTGGCCCATCTGGCCGCTGCTGTTCACGTCCATCATCGCCGTGGCGCTGATCATCGAACGTTCCATCAGCCTGCGGCGCTCACGGGTCGTGCCCGACGGTCTGCTCGATCGCGTACTCGATGATCTGGCGCGCAACGGCGCCAGCTCCGGCATGGCTGATCGCGTTGCCGCGCATTCACCGCTGGGTCGCGTGCTGGCGGCGGGTCTGCGCAACGTCAACGCCTCGCGCGAGATCATGAAAGAAGCGATCGAGGAGACCGGCCGCGCCGTCTCGCACGATCTCGGGCGCTACATGACGACGCTGGGTACGATCGCCGCAGTCAGCCCGCTGCTCGGTCTGTTCGGCACCATCGTCGGCATGATCGACATCTTCGCCTCGCAGGGGGCGGGCGGCGCCAATCCACAGCAACTGTCGCGCGGCATCTCGATCGCGCTCAACACAACCGGCTTTGGCCTGATCATCGCGATTCCGGCGACCATCTTCTGGCGTCACTTCCGCGCGCTGGTCGACACCTTCGTTCTCGACATGGAGCAGCAGGCGATCCGTCTGGTCGAGGTCGTGCATGGCGAGCGGGCGCGCTGAGCGGGGGCGAGTATGAACTTTCAGCGCGGCGTGCAGCACGAGCAACCCGAGGTCAGCCTGATTCCGCTGATCGACGTGGTGCTGGTGATCATCATCTTCCTGATGCTGACCACCACCTTCACCCGCATCTCCGGCCTGCAGATCAACCTTCCGACCGGTGACGGCAGCGTCGCCGAGCAGGCGCCGCAGGAGATCTCCGTAGCGGTGACCGCGTCCGGCGACGTGATCGTCGACGGGCGCGCGGTCGGTGCTCGCGACATCGTCGCGATCGCGCGTGCGCTCGGTCAGGCGGTGCCGTCCGATGAGCCCGACCCGATCGTGGTGATCAGCGCCGACGCCCAGGCCAGCCACCAGAGTGTGGTGGACGTGATGCAGGCGGCGCAGCGCGCCGGACTGGCGCGGATCACCTTCTCGGTGCAGACACCCGAGCAATGACGCGCTGCGTGCCCGGCGTTGACTCGAGGGCTGCGGCCCGGACCTGAGATGAACTCCCGTCCCCCCGACTTCTGGCGCAGGCGCGGTGCGCCCGCGTTGGCCCTGCTGCCGCTGGCGGGCGTCTTCGCCGCGCTCGCCACGCTGCGCCGCACGGCCTACCGGCGGGGGTGGCTGCCGGCCGATGCGCCAGGGGTCCCGGTGATCGTGGTCGGCAACATCGCGGTCGGCGGCAGCGGAAAGACGCCGGTGGTGCAGTGGCTGATCGACGTTCTGCGCGTGGCCGGGTTTTCGCCGGGCATCGTCAGTCGCGGCCATGGTGGCAGCGAGCGCGGGCCCGCGCTGGTGCCGGCCGACGGCGACGCGGCGCGCTTCGGCGACGAGCCGGTGCTGCTGGCACGCGCGAGTGCTGCGCCGCTGGTGATCGGGCGTGACCGCCCCGCGGCCGTGCGCAGGCTGCTCGAAGCGCATCCGCAGTGCGATGTGGTGGTCGCCGACGACGGCCTGCAACATTATCGGCTGGCGCGCCAGATCGAGATCATCGTGGTCGACGAGTTTCAGCTCGGTAATCGCCTGCGTCTGCCTGCCGGACCGTTGCGCGAGGGTTTGTCGCGCCTGGCCGAGGCCGACCTGGTTTTCGCGCACGGGCCCTTGTCGACGTCGATACGCAGCGCCGCGGGCGAGGTGCCGGTGTTCGACATGAGGCTGCAAGGCGACGAACTGGTCTCGATCGACGGCACGCGGCGCGTTGCACTGTCGCATTTCGCCGGCCGCCGCGTGCATGCGATTGCCGGCATCGGCCGTCCACAGCGCTTCTTCGACCAGCTCTCGCGCGCCGGTCTCGAGGTGGTAGGGCATGCCTTTCCGGACCATCACGCCTACCGGCCGGAAGACCTGGCGATGGCGCCCGGTGAGCCGAAAATCCTGACCGCCAAGGATGCGGTAAAATGCGCCGCATTCGCGCCGCCGGGAACCTGGGTTTTGCCGGTGCGAGCGTGCATCGACGCGGCGGCGTCGCAACTCATCGTGGAGAAGCTGACGCATGGAATCCCGCCTGCTTGAAATCCTGGTGTGCCCGCTGTGCAAGGGGCCGCTGGACTATCTGCGCGACGAACAGGAACTGGTCTGCAAGGGCGACCGACTGGCCTTCCCGGTGCGCGACGGCATCCCCGTGATGCTTGAGGACGAGGCGCGCGCGATGAGCGCGGAAGAGGTCGAGGCGGTGCGGAAGCGTCGCGCATGACGGCGTTTCGCGTCGTCGTGCCGGCACGCTTCGCCTCCACGCGGCTGCCGGGCAAGCCGTTGGCCGACATCGCGGGCCGTCCGATGATCGTTCGCGTATGGGAGCGCGCGATCGCATCCGGTGCCGGCGAGGTGTGGGTCGCCACCGATGACGAGCAGGTCGCCAGCGCCATCGTCGAGGCCGGAGGACGTGCGCTGATGACGCGCACCGATCACGCCAGCGGCACCGAGCGTCTGGCCGAGGTGGTCGAAACCCTGGGCTGGAGTGATGAGGCCATCGTCGTCAATGTCCAGGGCGACGAGCCGCTGATCGATCCGCAGTTGATCCGTGCAGTGGCCGGGAGTCTGGCCGCGGATGCGGATGCGGCGATGGCCACGCTGGCACATCCCATCGATGACGCCGATGCGCTGTTCAATCCGAACGTGGTCAAGGTGGTGTGCGACGCACGCGGTCACGCACTGTACTTTTCGCGCGCACCGATCCCGTGGGCGCGCGATGCCTTCGCCGCGAGCCGCGACGCCGTGCCAGCGGGGCTGCCGGTGTTGCGTCACGTGGGCATTTACGCCTACCGCGCCGGTTTCCTGAGCCGCTACGCGCGTCTCGACCCTTCGCCCATCGAGGCCTGGGAAGCGCTCGAGCAGCTGCGCGTGCTGTGGCATGGTCATCGCATCGCGGTGCGCGTGGTCGACGAGGCGCCGGCGGCCGGAGTGGATACGCCCGAAGATCTCGAACGCGTGCGCGAGGCTTTCGCGCGCTGAAACATGGGCGCCGGTCGCACGCCGACCGGCGCACGATCAACGCGGGCCGCAGCGACGGCGCCGCGCAACAGGGAGGTTGTATGAGACTGATTCTTCTGGGACCGCCGGGTGCGGGCAAGGGCACACAGGCGAGCTTCATCAAGGAGCGCTTCGGCATTCCGCAGATTGCCACCGGCGACATGCTGCGTGCTGCCGTGCGCGCCGGCACGCCGCTCGGCATCGAGGCCAAGAAGGTCATGGACTCGGGTGGCCTGGTGTCCGACGACATCATCATCGGCCTGGTCAAGGACCGGCTCGCGCAACCGGATTGCGCCAACGGCTACATGTTCGACGGTTTCCCGCGCACCATCCCGCAGGCTGACGCGATGAAGGACGCCGGTGTCGCCCTCGACGCCGTGCTGGTCATCGAGGTGCCCGACGGGGAGATCATCGAGCGCATGAGCGGCCGCCGCGTGCATCCGGCTTCGGGACGCGTGTATCACGTCACGCATGCCCCCCCCAGGGTCGAGGGCAAGGACGACGAGACCGGCGAGGATCTGGTGCAACGCGACGACGACCGCGCAGAGACGGTGAAGAAGCGTCTCGAGGTCTATCACGCCCAGACCAAGCCGCTGGTCGAGTACTACAGCCGCTGGGAGGCCTCGGGCGACGCCGCCGCGCCCAAGGTGCGCAAGATCTCCGGTCTCGGTGCGGTCGACGAGATCACCAAGCGGGCATTCGATGCGCTGAAGTGATGGGTTTTCGTAGGGCGGATTAGCGCAGCGTAATCCGCCGCATGGTTTGGCCAATATGGCGCCGCGCTTCGCTTATTGACGCCCTACGATATCGCCGCGATGCGCATGAAAAACCTTCTCTACGCCCAGTCGGGCGGAGTCACCGCCGTCATCAACGCCACGGCCGCCGGCGTCATCGAGACCGCCCGCGCGAGCGGGCAGGTCGGCCGGGTGCTGGCCGCTCGTCACGGCCTGGCCGGCGTGCTCGACGAGGCGCTGCTCGACACCTCGGCGCTGTCTGCCGAGGATCTGGCGCGGCTGGCGCGCACGCCGGGCGGCGCCTTCGGCTCGTGCCGCCTGGATCTGCCTGATGCGCAGGCCGATGCCGCGCCCTACGATCGCCTCTTCGATGTGCTGGCCGCGCACGAAATCGGCTATCTGCTCTACAACGGCGGCAACGGTTCGATGCACACCGTCGCGCAGATTGCCAGCGAGGCTGCGCGACGCGGCGTTCCGCTGGCGACGGTGGGCGTGCCCAAGACCGTCGACAATGACATCGCGGGCACGGACTGCTGCCCCGGCTTCGGCTCTGCAGCCAAGTACCTTGCAATCTCGATGCTCGAGGCCGGCATGGACCTGGCCGCGATGGCCAGCCGCGTGGGTCGCGTGTTTGTCCTGGAGGTCATGGGCCGCAACGCCGGCTGGCTGGCGGCTGCCACGGCGCTGGCGCGGCGCGGCGAAGACGATGCGCCGCACATCGTGCTGATGCCCGAGGCGCCGGTGAATCGCGCTCGGCTGCTCGCCGAGGTCGAGCGCACGGTGGCGCGCATCGGCTATTGCGCGATCACGGTATCCGAGGGCCTCTCCTGGGACAGTGGTGAGCGGGTCATGGAGCAGCACGTCGACGCCAAGGGCTACGTGCAACTCGGCGGAGCGGGCCAGACCATCGCGCGGCTGCTCAGCGCCGAACTGGGCGTCAAGCATCACTGGGCCATTCCCGACTATCTGCAGCGCGCGGCCGGGCATCTGGTGTCGGCCACCGACTTCGAGCAGGCGCACGCGGTCGGTGTGGCCGCGGTCGAGTACGCGCTGGCGGGGCGTGACGGCATGATGTCGGCGATCCGGCGCGTGTCCGACGTGCCCTATCGCTGGGACGTCGTACCCGTGGCGACCGCCCACATCGGCAATCGCGAGCGGTTGGTGCCGGCGTACTTCATCCGTGAGGACGGCCTGCACGTCACACCCGCGGCGATCGACTGGCTGCGACCGCTCGTCGCCGGCGAACGGCCGGCCCCCTTTGAGGGCGGACTGCCCGACTGGCGGCCGTTCGAACTGCCGCGTGTGCCGGCGCGGCTTCAGAAAGCGTAGTCCAGACTCACACCGGCGTACCAGCTGCGCGTGGGGCCGGGTTCGTAGAAGCGTGCCTGGGCCTGGCCGACGATCACCGACGAGACGTATGTACGGTCGAGCACGTTGTCCACACGCAGCATCTGGCGCAGCGACCATGCGCCGCGCTGCTGTTCCGTCGCCACGGCCAGATTGAGCAGCGTGTAGGCCGGTGCGGCGCGCGCGTCGTTGCGGTCGCTCACCTCGCGTTGGCCGCGATGCAGCGCCTCGGCCGAGAGCGTGAGCCCGCGCATCGGCTGCCAGTCCAGCTCCAGCGAAGCGGCCAGTCGCGGCACGCCGGGCAGGCGATTGCCCGTCGCCACGGTGACCGTACCGTTGGTGAAGCCACTCGCGTACTCCGCTTCCATCCAGGTCAGCGAACCGCGCAGGGCCAGCGTCGGCGCGAGCTGCGACTCCAGCCTCAGTTCGAGCCCGTGGCGGCGCGTGCGCGCGGCGTTGGCGTAGCTGGTGCGCCCGCCGGAGGATTCGGCGACCACGACTTCGTCCTCCGTGCGCACCGCGAACAGCGCGGCCTCGAGGCGCGTCGCCGCGCCGACGAAAGCTTTCAGTCCGACCTCTGCCTGGTGACTCACGGCCGGTTTCAGGCCGAAGTTGAAGCCGCCGCCGTCGCCCGAGTAGGACAACTCGCCCAGGGTCGGTGTCTCGAAGCCCGTGCCGGCGCTGGCGTAGAGGTTGAGGGCGGGATGTGCCTTCCACAGCACGGCCACGGCCGGTGTGGCGCGACGGTAGGTGACGCTGCCCGAGTCGTCGCCGTTGGTGCCCGCCACATAGTCGTCGTCGACGCGAAAGCGCACCGTGCTGTGGCGCAGGCCCGCCGACCATTGCCAGTCGCCGCGTTCCCACACGGCCTGCACGAAGGGGTCGACGCGGGTCACGGTGTCGGTCTCGTCGCGGCGCAGCGCACCGCGCACGCCGAGCATGTCGCCGACGAAGTTCTCGTAGCCGCGCCGCGCGTCGACCGAGCGTTCGAGGTCCGCGCCGAACGACAGCGTCAGTTCGCCGCCGGCGAGTGGCGCGCCCGTGCTCCAGCGCGCGCCCAGACCATGGAAGTCGCGGTCGAAATCGACCACGCCGCCGGCGCTGCGCGCGTCAAGCTGGGCGGCGACCGGAATCGAAAGGAACTGTTCGACCGAGCGCCGGCCGGCCCACGCGCGCAGTTCGAGCGTGCCGGCATCAAGCTGTTGTTCGAAGCGCAGGCCGGCCTGGGCGTGGTCGACCGACTTGCGCGTGCGAAAGGTGCGCGAAGGCGCCTCGACCGCGCGCGGGTCGCGCCGGAAGGTGTCCCAGGCGAGTCCCTGCGGGTCTTCGGTGTCGGGCTGGCGCTGGGCGTTGGCGACCAGCGTGAGCGTGCGCCCCGGTGTCGCCGTAAAGTCGAGGCGTGCGAAGCCCTGGTCGCGGCGCACATTGGCGCGGCGGCGAAAGCCGTCGGCCTCAAGCCGCGACAGATTGGCGCGCCAGGCCACGCCCTCGCGCGCGCCATTGGCGCCCAGACGCAGGCGGCGCGTGCCCCAGGCGCCGGCCGTGAAGCCGCCCGAGAGCGAGGGCGCACCCTCGCCGGGCGCCGTGAACAGCTGCACGACGCCGCCCGAGTGGTTGCCGTAGAGTGTCGCGAAGGGGCCACGCAACACCTCGATGCGTTCGGCCGCGTCGAGATCGAAGCTCGAGAACTGGCCCTGGCCGTCGGGATAGGTGGCCGGAATGCCGTCGACCAGCAGGCGTATGCCGCGCACGCCGAAGGCCGAGCGGGCGCCGAAGCCGCGAATCGACAATTGCAGGTCCTGCGCCTGGTTGTGGCGGTTGGCCACATGCACGCCGGGCACACCCGAGAGCACCTCGGACAGATCGATGCCGGCGCGTGTGCGCAGCCGTTCGGGCACGTCGATGCGGTCGATGGCCAGAGGTGCGTCGAAGCTGTCCTGCGTCTCGGTCGTGCCGGTGACGACGAGTTCAGGCAGGCGGGCTTCGTCGGCCAGGGTTGCGTGGCAAAAGAGCAGGGCCGACAGGAGAAGGGGGCGGGCGGGCATGCGGGCGGCCGTTCATCGGGTTCGCCGATGGACCGCCGACGCGCCCGTCAGTTCGCGGAAGGCAGGCGATAGCGCTGCTCACGGTACAGCCACGAGGGCAGCAGCACGTGAGCCAGCGCACGACGCGCGCGGGCGTCGTCCTCGGCGAGTACGGTGTCGCTGCCGAGCTGCTTGGCGACGGGATCGTAGTTCGCCACGACCGGTTCCTTCTCCGCCCGCAGCACCACCAGTTCATGGCCGTGCATATAGCCGTAGTTCTGCTCGTACTGCATCATCGCGCGGCCCGGATGCCCGGCCGGCTCGGCCGACAGGTCGCGGCCGATCATCGGCGTGTCGGCCGCGATGCCCATCAGCGAGAGCAGCGTCGGTCCCAGGTCGATCTGGCTGGCCACCGTCGCGATGCGGCGTGGCTCGATGTCGGCGCCGAGGATCAGGCCGGGGATGTGGAAACGCTCGACCGGAATCAGCGTATCGCCGCGCACGCGGATGTCGTGGTCGGCCACCACCAGGAACAGCGTATCGTCCCAGTAGTCGCTGGCCCGCGCCTGCTCGAAGAAGCGCCCCATCGCCCAGTCGGCGTACTTGACCGCGTTGCGGTCGGTGCCGCGCTCGGCGTCGTACAGTTCCATGCGCCCGTCCGGGAACTCGAAGGGCGAGTGGTTGGACGAGGTGAACACCAGACTGAAGAAGGGCTTGCCTTCGGCATGCACGGCGCGGATGCGCTCGTGCGCCTTGGCGAACAGATCCTCGTCGGAGGCCCCCCAGCTGCCCATGAAGACGGGGTTCTCGTAGTCCTTCTCGTCGACGATCGAGGTGAAGCCGTTACCGGTGAAGAAGCGGCGCATGTTGTCGAAATGCGCCTCTCCGCCGTAGACGAATTCCGTGTGGTAGCCGCGCCGCGCGAGCAGGTCGGCCAGCGTGAAAAAGCCCTGCTGCGCCAGTGAGAGCTTGACCACGGCCTGAGCCGGCGTCGGCAGGAAGCCGGTGGTGACGCCTTCGATGCCGCGCACCGAGCGCGTACCGGTGGCGTAGAGCTGTTCGAACCACCAGCCTTCGTGCTTGAGCTTTTCCAGTTCCGGCGTGACCGGCACGCCGCCGAGCGATTCGACGAAAGTCGCGCCCAGGCTCTCCTGCAGCACGATGACCAGATTGAGCGGGCGCTCGCGCGCGCGCGTGGGCACCAGTGTGTTGAGCGTCGGGATGTCGTCGGAAGTCCAGCGGCGCGGCACGCCGAAGCTCTCGGCGGCGCTGCGCACCTCGGCGACGATGTCGGCTTCGCGCATCTTGCCGTAGATCTCGCTCGAGGTCGCCTCGTCCTTCATGCGGTAGGCCTCGTAGGCTACCGACCAGGCCGAGTTCAGGATCAGGCTGTTGACCATGGTGTCGGCGGTGAGCGCGAACATCGCCGGGTTGGCCGGGCGGTGGTCGAGCGTGGAGCGGATGCCGAAGGCCACGGCCAGCACCACCAGCGGCCAGGCGAGCAGCGTCTGCCACCCTTTCCAGCGCGGCGGCTGCACCGACCACGGCCGCAGCGCGCGGGCGGCGAGCCACGCCATGCCGGCGGTGACGAGCACGCCGCCGACCAGCTCGACGCGGTAGCCGCCCCACAGCATCGACAGCACCTCACGCGGGTACTTCAGGTATTCGATGAAGAAGCGGTTGGGCCGCACGCCGTATTCGAGGATGAACGGCGGCGTGGCCATCTCCAGGAACACCAGCAGCGCCACCGCGCCGATCACCCACGCGAGCGTAAAAGCCCGCCACACGGGCCATGCCCGGCGGGCCGCGAACAGCGGCAGCAGCAGGATGGGAATCGCCGCGAGCAGGCTCAGCTGGATGATGTCGACGCGCAGGCCCTGGATCAGCAGGGTGTCCCAGATGCCGGCAGCGGCGACACGCTCGCCTTGCCACAGCATCAGCGCGATGCGCGAAGTCGACAGGATGACCACGCCAATCACGTAGAGCGCGAGCAGCGGTGCAAAAGGTCCGGCCCAGGCGAACGCCTGCCACGCGCCGGCACCCCGGGCCGGAGAGGAGAAATCCGTGCCCGCCGGGTACACGTGGCTCATGCGGCGGACTTGCGCAATACGTAGGTGCGCCACATCGCGTAGTACGGCAGGAAATCGAGCTTTCCGACGACGTCGAAGCCGGCCTCGGCGAATTCGCGTTCGGCGGCATCGACCGGCAGCACGAAGCGGTTCTGATAGCCGCGCCGCTCGCGCCGCGCGCGATCACTCTCGAGCCGTTTGCGCCGCCACGCCTTGAAGTTGCCGTCCACCCACAGCGAGACGATGGCGGTATCGCGGCTCACGCGGTGCAGTTCGCGCAGCATGCGCATGCGATGGTCGTGTTCGCCGATGTGATGCAGCAGCCGCATGCAGAACACGCAGTCGACCGATGCCGGCGGCAGGTCGATGTCGAAGGCGGACGTCTGCATGGTGCGCACGCGATCGACGAGCGCAGGCGCTTGCATTCTGCGCGCGACGGCGAGCATGTCGGGCGAGTTGTCCGCGGCGATGATTTCGCGCTTGGGGTGTTCGGCCAGCAGCGGCCAGAAACGCCCGGCACCGCAGGGCAGGTCGAGCACCAGTTGCGGCTCGCCGGCCAGCGCCAGCGCACGTCGCGCGACCTGCACGTCACGCCAGTGCGACAGGCGCCGCGACAGCCCGTCGTGATGCTTGCGGAAGTACGCCTGGGCGTGATCGCGACCGTACTTGTCGGAAAAGGCGAGGTTGATGTTCCGTGGAGGCGTAGTAGACATGCGCGATTCCGGTGTTCGATGTCGAATCTCAGGATAGGGTCGCGCGGATCAAGGCGATCTCCCGAAGAGGTCAAGATTTCGTCAAGAGCTGAGCCTGATCGGCCCGCATCAGCGCTTTCGACGGTCGTGTTGCGAACGCCGCGGGTTTGGCAGATGGCGGGGCAACGCTTACCATGACCCGCGATAAACACAAGGGAAAAGCCCCGCAGGGAGGAGTACGCCGCATGACGAACGAATCGAGCAGAGGCTCGTTCCTCAAGAGTTCGACGTTGCTTGCACCGGTGTTCGTGCCGTCGGTCATCGTCGCCGCGCTGCTGGTGATCGGCACCATGAGCAACCCCGAACTTGCCGGCGACGCCTTCAGTGCGACGCTTGCGTGGATCACGCGTACCTTTGGCTGGTTCTACATGCTGGCGGTGGCGCTGTTCCTGATCTTCATCGTCGCGGTGGCGACCTCGAAATGGGGCAACACCCGGCTGGGGCCGGATCATGGAGCTCCCCAGTACAGTTTTCCGGCGTGGTTCGCGATGTTGTTCTCGGCCGGCTACGGCATCGCGTTGCTGTTCTTCGGCGTGGCCGAGCCGGTGCTGCACTACGCCGCCCCCCCGGCCGGCGCTGCACAGACGGTGGATGCCGCCAAGCAGGCGATGCAGATCGCCTTCTTCCACTGGGGTTTCCATATCTGGGCGATCTACGGCCTGACCGGCCTGGTGCTGGCCTATTTCGCGTTTCGCCACGGGCTGCCGCTATCGATGCGATCGGCTCTGTATCCGCTGATCGGCGAGCGCATCCACGGCCCCATTGGTCATGCCGTGGACGTCTTCGCGATCCTCGGCACGCTGTTCGGTATCGCCACCACGCTGGGTCTGTCGGTGGCTCAGATCAACGCCGGCATGAATTACCTGTGGCCACAGATTCCGGTCGGCACGACGGTGCAGGTCATCACCATCGCGGTGATCACGGCGTTGACGGTGATCTCCGTCGCTGCGGGGCTCGACAAGGGCGTCAAGCGCCTGTCCATCATCAACATGGTGCTCGCCGGCCTGCTGATGCTGTTCGTGTTTCTGGTCGGGCCCAGCATCTTCATTCTCGAGGCCTTCCTGCAGAACACCGGAAGCTATCTGTCGAACATCGTCGAGCGCACTTTCAACCTGCAGGCCTATTCGCGCAGCGACTGGATCGGCAACTGGACGCTGTTCATCTTCGGCTGGACCATTGCCTGGGCGCCCTTCGTCGGCCTGTTCATCGCCAAGATCAGCCGTGGGCGCACGATCCGCGAATTCGTCGTCGGCGTGATGTTCGTGCCGACGATCTTCACCTTCCTGTGGTTCTCGATCTTCGGCGACACCGCGCTGCACCTGATCATGGTCGAGGGCTATACGACGCTGATTGACGAGGTCCAGGCCGATACCGCGATCGCGCTTTTCAAGCTGTTCGAACTGCTGCCGCTGTCGTCCGTCGTCTCCTTCGTTACGGTGATCCTGATCATCACCTTCTTCGTCACGTCGTCGGACTCAGGCTCGCTCGTCATCGATTCGCTGGCCTCGGGCGGCGCGGCGCGCACACCGGTGTGGCAGCGCGTGTTCTGGGCCTGTCTGCAGGGTGCGGTCGCTTCGGCGCTGCTGGTCGCGGGAGGGCTGTCGGCATTGCAGACCATGAGCATCGCCAGCGCGCTGCCGTTTGCGGTGATCCTGCTCATCGCGGCGCTGGGCATGTGGCGTGCGTTGTCCATCGAAAGCCATCGCGAAGTCAGTCTGCAGGCGCACATGCAGGGCGCTCGTCAAGCCGGTCCGGGCGGCTGGAAGGCTCGGCTGGCCGAACTCATCGAGTTCCCGACGCGCGTGGAAGTCGAGCGTTTCATCAACACCCGGGCGCTCGAGGCCATGCAGAGCGTCGGCAAGGAATTGCGCGACAAGGGTTGGCCCGCCGAGGTGTGCTTCGACGAGGCCAATCAGCGTGCCTATATCGAGATCGTCCGCGCCGACGACATCGATTTCATCTACGAAATCCGGCTGCGGGGCTACTCCAAGCCCAGCTTCGCCTATCCGGAGATGGCGCGTGATGTCGACGGCGATGACCAGTACTTCCGTGCCGAGGTGTTCCTCAGAAATGGCGGTCTGGGCTACGACATGTTCGGCTACAGCGCGCAGGAGATCATCGACGACATCCTGAGCCAGTTCGCGAAGTACCTGCATTTCCTGCACATTTCGCCGGGCGTGCTGCCGTGGAAGATGTCCATGCATGACGAAATGATCTCGCCGCCCGAAGAAGTGCCGCTCGTTGGCGAGGATGCCCACACGCCTCAGAAGTCGTAGCGAAAGCCCAGCGCGAAGGCACGCCCGCCGCTGGTGGCCGCATCGAAGCGGTTGAGTCCCTGGCGGCGCGCGGTGATGCCCGAAGTTGCGCCTTCACGGTAGAACTCGGCGAACAGCGTCAGTTGCTCGTTGTAGCGGTGGTCGACGCCGGCGTGCACCGTATGTTCGCCGTAGCCCTCGACGCGCGCGAGCATCAGCTTCCAGGTGTTGCGTCCCGCCGTGTACGCGCCGAGCAGGTTGAAGGCCTGCTGGTCGTCGCCATAGAAGGCGCCGGGTGCGTCGGTGTCGGTGCGCTCGTACTTGAAGGCGGCGTACCACGCCCCCTGCGTCCACGTCGCGGTGGCGCCGTAGAGGCGGTCGCGAAAACCGCCGGGGTGGCCACGATCGTCCATGCCCAGTGCCAGCACCCAGGGCCCGTCGGCCCAGCTCGCCGTGGCCTGCACACGTTCGTCTTCGATGCGTGCCGTGGATTTCTTGTTGCCGTGTGCGGCCGACCATGACGCGGCCAGCTGGAAACCGGCCATGCGCGGGCTGTACCAGGCCACGGTGTTGCGCACCCGCGGCGTGGTGTAGGTGGCGAAGCCGCTGTAATAGCTGCTGAACCAGTCCACCGGCGCGGCCACGGCGTTGTAGTAGGGCATCCACTGCTGGCCCAGCGACAGCGTGCCCAGCCCGCCCTCGATGCCGACGCGCGCGATGCGCAGCGGCTCGGCCTCGTCGCGCCCGAAGCCACCCTGGTCGTAGGGGTCGCGGAGGCGGAAGTTGGCCGAATCGAACGGCACCTCGAGTTGTGCGAACAGTCTTGGGCCGTCTTCGAAGCGATAGGCCAGCGTACCACCGAAGCGCGAGTAGGCGTCGCGCAGGCCGCTGTAGCGGTCGATGACGTTGCGGTTGTCGGGTTCCACGTATTCGGCATGCATGCGCAGCGAGGCGTAGAAGTCCCAGCTCCAGCCCGGCACGTCGGCGAGCGTGGGCAGGGCGGTGGCACAGGCGGTGGCGGCGAGAGTGGCGCGGGCGATGTTCTTCATGTCGTCGTCCTTCCGGTTCAGCGCACGGCGTCGAGGAAGTGCATGTGGCGCTCGTACTGGTCGAGTACGTCGCCGATGATGTCCTTGTGGCTCCAGCCCATGATGTCGTAGTCCTGGCCGCCCTCGCGCAGATGCACCTCGGCGCGGAAGTAGCGCAGGCGGTCCTGGCGCTGTCGGCGTGTGTCGCGCATCACGAAGCTGGGTGGCTCGTAGGCCGTCACGTGTACCGAATAGAAGAAGTCGATCTCGTCGCCGTGACGTACCTCGACCCAGGTGCGCGTGATCGGCGATTCCTCCTCGGCCAGATGGGCGTCGATGCCGTGTTCGCGCAGTTCCTCGGCGACTTCGGCCAGTGCCGGGCGCACCACCTCGAGCATGAAGCGGCGCACCTCGTTGCGGCGCGGCTGGTGCACCAGCGTGCGCAGGCGGCGGCGCCAGTCGTGCGCGGCCTCGCCACCCACGGCGCGCACGCGCGCGTCGCGCAGGCTCAACCGCTTGACGTGGTCGATGCGCAGCGCGCGCAGCAGGCCCACGCACATCAGCACCATGATGATGGCGAAGGGCAGGGCGGCGGCGATGGTGGCGGTCTGCAGCGCGCCCAGGCCACCGGCCAGCAACAGCGCGGCGGCGACGATGCCCTCGACCACGGCCCAGAACACGCGTTGCCACACGGGCGAGTCGTCGTGCCCACCGTTGGTGAGCATGTCGACCACCAGCGAGCCCGAGTCCGACGAGGTCACGAAGAAGGTGATCACGAGCAGCGTGGCGACCAGCGACATGATCGAGGACAGCGGCAGGTGCTCGAAGAACTGGAACAGCGCCACCGAGGTGTCGGCCGCGACCGCATCGGCCAGTGCCGTGATGCCCTGGATCATCACCATGTGGATGGCCGTGTCCCCGAACACCGTCATCCAGATGAAGGTGAAACCCACCGGCACGAAGAGCACGCCGACGACGAACTCGCGAATGGTGCGCCCGCGCGACACACGCGCGATGAACATGCCGACGAAGGGTGACCATGCGATCCACCACGCCCAGTAGAACAGCGTCCAGCCGCCGATCCAGCCGGTGGGCTCGTAGGCGTAGAGGTTGAAGGTCATCGAGAACAGGTTGGACAGGTACATGCCGGTGTTCTGCACCAGCGTCTGCAGCAGGAATACCGTCGGCCCGGCGATCAGCACGAAGACCACCAGCACCGCGGCCAGCACCATGTTCAGTTCGGAGATGCGGCGGATGCCTCCGTCCAGACCCAGTGCCACCGACAGGGTGGCGATCGCGGTGATGATGGCGATCAACACGATCTGCGTGAGCACGTCGACCGGCACGCCGAACAGGTAGTCGAGACCGGCATTGACCTGGATCACGCCGAAGCCCAGCGAGGTGGCCACGCCGAAGATGGTGCCGAGCACGGCGAAGATGTCGACCGCGTGGCCGATGGGTCCGTAGATGCGCTCGCCGATGAGCGGATACAGCGACGAGCGGATGGTCAGCGGCAGGTCGTGACGGAAGGCGAAGTAGGCCAGCGACAGCGCCACGACGGCATAGATCGCCCAGGCATGCACGCCCCAGTGGAAGAAGGTGATGCGCAGCGCCTGCCGCGCGGCGTCGATCGTCTCGGCATCACCGACCGGCGGACTGACGTAGTGCATGATGGGCTCGGCGACGCCGAAGAACATCAGGCCGATGCCCATGCCGGCCGAGAACAGCATCGCGAACCAAGAGGTGTAGGTGAAGTCCGGCACGGTGTGATCACGGCCGAGCTTGATGGTGCCGAAGGACGAGGCGGCCAGCGCGACGACGAAGACCAGAAAGCCTGCCACCGCCAGCACGTAGAACCAGCCGGCCGAGTGCATGGTCCAGTCGCGGATCGCGCCGAAAAGATCGTTGGCGATCTCCGGCATGGCCGCGGCGAAGCCCACGAAGAGCAGGGTGAGCACGCCGGAGATGATGAATACCGGCGGATTGATCAGGATGCGGGGCCGCGAGTCTGCGCTGCCGTTTCCGCTGTCGTCGTTCGGGTCCATGCAGCATCCCCCTGTGTCGTCATTGGTCCAGCATGCCCGGACAGCCTAGACGGCGAGAGGGGGGATGTCACCCCGGAAACTACCTAGCGGCGTCGCTCGCAGTCCAGTGACCGGACTTGCCGCCGAGCTTCTCGAGCAGCCGGATACCGCTCATGGTCATGCCGCGATCGACCGCCTTGCACATGTCGTAGATGGTGAGCAGGGCGACGCTGGCGGCCGTGAGCGCTTCCATCTCGACGCCGGTACGACCGACGGTTTCGGCGGTGACGCTGACGACGATGCGGCTGTCGGCCTCTTCGAGTTCGAAGTCGACGGCGACGCGGGTGAGCGGGATCGGGTGGCACAGCGGGATCAGTTCGCTGGTGCGCTTGGAGCCCTGGATTGCTGCGATGCGTGCGATGCCGAGCACGTCGCCCTTCTTGGCCGTGCCGTCGCGCACCGTCGCGAAGGTGGCTGGCAGCATCGTGATCGCGCCGGAGGCCACCGCGACGCGGCGTGTCTCGTCCTTGGCGCCGACATCGACCATGTGGGCCTGGCCATCGGTATCGAAATGGGTCAAATGCTGCGACATCTTCGGTAATGGAACGTGTTGGGCGAGGCGTTATCATAGCACTCGACATGAGACGACTTTCTGCCCTGCTGCTGGCCGCCGCGCTCGCATTGACGCCGGTCCACGCCCAGAACCTGCCGGATCTGGGTGACGTCGCCTCGTCCGACCTGTCCGCGCTCGAGGAGCGGCGCATCGGCGAATCGATCATGCGCGACATTCGCTGGCACGATCCAAGCTATCTGAACGATGTCGAGGTCGAGGACTACGTCTCGCGCATCGGGCGTCGCCTGGTTGCGGTCAGCGACGACGCAGACCGCGAGTTCGAATTTTTTGTGCTCAAGGATCCGAGCATCAACGCCTTCGCGCTTCCCGGCGGCTACATTGGCATCCACACCGGCCTGCTGCTCACCGCCGAGACCGAATCCGAATTCGCATCTGTAATGGGGCACGAGATCGCCCACGTCACGCAGCGCCACATCGCCCAACTCTACGGCAAGCAGGGGCAGTCGCTGATGATGGTGCTTGGCTCGATTCTGGTTGGCGCGCTGGCGGCGCAGAGCAACCCCGAGCTGGCCGAAGCGGCCATCGTCGCCGGTCAGGCCGGAGCGCTGCAGTCGCAACTCGGGTACTCGCGCAGTTTCGAGCGCGAGGCCGATCGCATCGGACTGCAACTGCTCGAGCGCGCCGGCTTCGACCCGCGCGGCATGCCCGGCTTCTTCACGCGGCTGCAACGTGCCACGCGGGTCTACGAATCCGATGCACCGGGCTACCTGCGCACCCACCCGCTGACTCAGGACCGCTTCACCGACATGGAAAACCGTGTCGTGCAGATGCGCTATCGGCAGGTCCTCGATTCGCCGGACTTCGGCTTCGTGCGCGCCAAGATGCGGGCCGGGCAGGGGCTCGCCCCCGATGCGGTAAACGAGTTCGAGTCACGCGTGAAAACCCGCGATGACGACGCCTCACGCTACGGTCTCGCCCGTGCGCTGTTTCGCGCCGGACGGCTGGACGATGCGGAGCGAGTGATTGGCGAACTCGGTGAGGGCTCGCAGCGTGCGTCGTGGGTGATCCTGTTGCGCGCCGAGATCGAGCTGGCCCGGCGTGCGCCGCAAGCTGCGCTGGATCTGCTGGTACCGGCGCTCGAGCGCTTCCGCGACAGCCGTGCGTTGCGCTATGCGCGCATCGATGCGACGCTGGAAGCCGGGCGCACCGAAGAGGCAGCTTCGCTCGCACGTGACGCAATCGGCCGTCAGCGCGCGGATCCGCGCCTGTGGGAACGTCTGGCACGTGCCGAAGAGCGCCTCGGCCATCGTACGGCCTACCATCGCGCCCAGGCCGAGGTCTACGCGCTGCGCGGGAGTCTGCCCGCGGCCATCCATCAACTGGATCTGGCGCGTCGCGCCGATGATGGAGATTTCTACGAGCTGTCGGCGGTCGACGCCCGACTGCGCGAACTCAAGGTCGAGGATCGGCTGCGAAGTGAGGAGCGGCGCTGATTCCGCGTGACTTACGGGTTTTCCGGGACACAGTGTGCGTTTATACTTCGCCGTCCAGCCTAAAAGGGGTCAACGAATGGAGTTTGACAAGGAAGTCGACGCACGCGGACTGAACTGTCCGCTGCCCATCTTGCGTGCCAAGAAGGCGCTTGCCGAACTCGAAACGGGTCAGACCGTGCGCGTGCTCGCGACCGATCCGGGTTCGGTGAAGGATTTTCAGGCCTTCGCGCGCCAGACCGGCAACGAACTGCTGGGCCAGAACGAGACGCCGGAGAAGGTGTTCGAGTTCTTTTTGCGGCGCAAGTAGGCGCGCTGGCGTCGAACGTTGAAAAGGCCATCCTGCGGGATGGCCTTTTCGTTGAGGTATTCAGACCGAGAAGCGGGCCACGGCTGTGTGCATGTGGTTGGCCATGTTTTCGAGCGACCTGACCGCCGACGAGGTTTGCGACAGTGATGCAGCGTTCTCGTCGCTGGAACGTGCGATCGACTCGATCTGGCTGGCCAGGGTGTCGCTGGCCTGGGCCTGTTCGCGCAGCGCGTGCGTGATTTCCTGCGCCACCGCGACGACCTGGCGCGCACCATCCTGGATACGGGCGATGGCGTCGCCGGCCGCATGCGCGAGTTCGGAGTCCGACCCCACCTTGGCGACGACACGGTCCATGTCACTTACGGCAGCGTTGGCCGATTGTTGCATTGCGCTGATCTTGTCGGTGATTTCCCGCGTGGCCTGCGCCGAGCGCTCTGCGAGTTTGCGCACTTCGTCGGCGACGACCGCAAATCCGCGCCCTTGTTCGCCGGCGCGCGCGGCCTCGATGGCGGCGTTGAGCGCGAGCAGGTTGGTCTGTTCTGCGACTTCATGGATAACCTTGACGATGCCGCCGATGGCGTTCGATTGTTCGCCTAGGCGTTTGACGGCGTCTGCCGCGGCACGCACCGAGTCGGCCGTCTCGAGCATGCCGTCGGCGGTGCGGCGCACGACCGTCCCGCCTTCGCGTGCCGCATCGGCGGACTCCTCCGAGATGCGCAGTGTCTCCTCGGCGTTGTCCCGCACGTGGTTGATGCTGACGGTCAGTTCCTCGACCGAGGCGGCCGATGTGGAGGTCGAGTCGTTGAGCACGCCGACGTGCTCGTTGATGTGCCCCATCGCGCTTGCCACCTGATTGCTGGTGCGCAGCACCTCGCCGGCATGATCGTTGATGTCGCGCACAAGCGTCTGGAACTGCGACAGCATCGTGTTGAGGCCCTTTGCGATGGCAGCGATCTCGTCTCCGCCACCGGCATCGGCGCGCAGGCGCAGGTCCCAGTCGGAAGAGACGCGCTCCATCGTCTGCGCGAAGGCAGACAGCGCGTGGTTGATGCGGCGGATGATGAACCACGCGAGCGCCGCCACGAGTAGCGCGCCACCGATCAGCGTGGCGAGAATGGCGTTGCGCGAGGCCAGATAGGCTGCCTGGGCCGAGAGTACCTGTTCGTCCATGCGCGTCTGCTCGGCCTCTTCGATGGCACCGACGAGTCCGGCCAGACCCTTGCTGAAATCGCGGTCCATGCCGCGCACGGCCGTATCGACTTTCTTGCCGGCGTCCAGGTCCGCGGTGTCGAAGCCTCCCAGCGCGGCGCGGTAGCGATCACCCAGTGTGGCGTGATCTTCGAGCAGTCCTGCCACGGTGTCAGAGGCTGGGTCGGTGGCGCGCAGATAGGGTTCGACCCGGGCGAGATTCTCGCGCACGATCGCCTCCTGCTTTTCGAAGCCCTTCAGATAGCGATCGAACAGTTCCGGGTCGTTGCCCCGGATCAGGATGTTCTTCCATTCCTGTACCTGGGTCTTGAAGGCGGCATCGGCGCGACCTACGGCAACCAGGGTGGTTACCCCGCCCCGTACCTCGGCAAGGTCGCGTTCCAGCACCTGTTCGAAGTTTCTCAGATGAAAGACGCCGAGCAGGCCGACGATGATCAGGGCGACGCAGGCGATCGTCGCGAGCGCGATCAACCGGGTGCGGACGGAAAGGGACATGGCAGTTCTCCGAAACAGGTCAGCGAGCGGCCGTCTAAGGCCGCCTTGCCGAAGTTGACGGACGAAGTCCGCCGAACTTCAGCAAAAGATATGCCTTTTTTCGTAGAACCGTCATGTCGCGGGACGTGCGCCCGGGGTCGGGGCCGAAACGCACCGGGAAGGTGCGTCGACGCCCCATTTCGTGCCTATCAGCGTGCGGCGAGGCGCTCGTACTGCGGGCGCAGCTTGTCGAGCGTGGCGCTGAAACCGGCCAGACGCTCGCGCTCCTGGGCGACGACGGTGGCTGGGGCGCGTTCGACGAAACTGGCGTTGCCCAGCTTGCCCTCGGCCTTGGCGATCTCGCCCTCGATGCGGGCGATTTCCTTGCCAATGCGCTCGCGTTCGGCGGCGATGTCGATCTCCACTTTCAACATCAGGCGATGCTCACCCACCACGGCGGTGGGCGCCAGCGCATCGGCGCTGATCTCGTCGACCAGTTCCACCTCGGACAGCTTCGCGAGCGCGGCCAGATAAGGCACTTCGTCGCGAATCGCGTCGGCGTCGCCGGCGACCACCAGCGGCAGGCGCTGGGCAGGCGAGACATTCATCTCGCCACGCAGGTTGCGGCAGGCGTGGATGCGCGCCTTGAGTGCGGTGATGCGTGCCTCGCAGGCCTCGTCGATGCGGCCCGTGTCGGCAACCGGGTAGGGCGCGACCATGATGCTCTCGGTGTTCTTGCGCCCGGCCAGTGGTGCGACCGTCTGCCAAAGTTCTTCGGTAATGAACGGAATCACCGGGTGAGCCAGGCGCAGCACCGTCTCGAGTACGCGCAGCAGCGTACGGCGCGTTGCGCGCTGCTGGGCCGCGTCGCCCTGCTGGATCTGCACCTTGGCCAGTTCCACGTACCAGTCGCAGTATTCGTCCCAGACGAACTCGTAGATGGCGCGCGCCGCCAGATCGAAGCGGTAGTCGGCGAAGTGCTTCTCGACTTGCGCTTCGGTGCGCTGCAGTTGCGACACAATCCAGCGATCCACGAAGGAAAAGTCCAGATAGCCGCCGGGCACACACTGGTCCGCACTGTGCGGGTCGAAGCCGCAATCCTCGCCCTCGCAGTTCATCAGCACGAAGCGCGTGGCGTTCCAGAGCTTGTTGCAGAAGTTGCGGTAGCCCTCGCAGCGGGAGAGGTCGAACTTGATGTCGCGCCCCGGGCTGGCGAGGCTGGCGTAGGTGAAGCGCAGCGCGTCGGTGCCGAAGGCGGGAATGCCTTCGGGGAATTCCTTGCGTGTCTTCTTCTCGATGCTCGCCGCCTGTTTGGGGTTCATCAGGCCGGTGGTGCGTTTCTTGACCAGATCATCGACCGAAATGCCGTCGATCAGGTCGATGGGGTCGAGCACATTGCCCTTGGATTTCGACATCTTCTGGCCTTCACCGTCGCGGATCAGGCCGTGCACGTAGACGTGCTTGAACGGGATCTTGCCGGTGATGTGCGTGGTCATCATGACCATGCGAGCGACCCAGAAGAAGATGATGTCAAAGCCGGTGACCAGCACCGAGGAGGGCAGGTAAAGATCCAGCGCGTCGTTGGATTTCGCTGGCCACTCCGGCGACCAGTCCAGCGTGGAGAACGGCCACAGCGCGGACGAATACCAGGTGTCGAGCACGTCTTCGTCGCGCTCCAGCGCGCCGGTGTAGCCGTCCTTCGCAGCCAGTGCCTTCGCTTCAGCCGCATCGTACGCAACCCACACGCGCCGCGTGTCGCCTTCGACCGCATACCATGCCGGGATCTGGTGGCCCCACCACAGCTGGCGCGAGATGCACCAGTCCTGGATGTTGTTGAGCCACTGGTTGTAGGTGTTGACCCAGTTCTCGGGGTAGAACCTGATCTCGCCCGAGGCGACCACGTCGAGCGCCTTCTGCGTGATGCTCTTGCCATCCGCGCCGGGCTTGCTCATCGCCACGAACCACTGGTCGGTGAGCATGGGCTCGATGGCGACGTTGGTACGATCGCCGCGCGGCACCATCAGTTTGTGGGCCTTGACCTCGACCAGCACGCTGGCCGCTTCGAGTTCGGCGACGACCTTTTCGCGCGCGGGTACGCGATCCAGCCCGGCGATGCCTTCGGGCATGGCGAGCGTGCCCTTGCGCTGGCCGTGGGTGTCGAACACCTCGGCCTGCGCGGGAATGGCGGCGCCGAGCGTGAGGATCACGATCATGTCCAGCTTGTGGCGCTGGCCCACGGCGTAGTCGTTGAAGTCGTGGGCCGGCGTCACCTTGACGCAGCCGGTGCCGAACTCGCGGTCCACGTAATCATCGGCGATGATCGGGATGTCGCGATCGACCAGCGGCAGGCGCACGGTCTTGCCGATCAGATGGGCGTAGCGTTCGTCCTCGGGGTGCACCATCACCGCGACGTCGCCGAGCATGGTCTCGGGCCGCGTGGTGGCCACCGTCAGCCCGGCCAGACCGTCGATGGGGCCGTCGGGGAACGGGTAAAGGATGTGGTATAGCTTGCCGTCCTCTTCCTCGGAGACCACTTCGAGGTCGGACACCGCGGTGCCCAGCACCGGGTCCCAGTTCACGAGGCGCTTGCCACGGTAGATCAGGCCTTCGTTGAAGAGACGCACGAAGGTTTCGGTGACGGTCTTCGACAGACCGTCATCCATCGTGAAGCGCTCGCGCTTCCAGTCGGGGCTGGTGCCCATGCGGCGCATCTGGCGCGTGATGGTGCCGCCGGAGTATTCCTTCCACTCCCACACCTTCTCGAGGAACTTGTCGCGGCCCAGGTCGTGACGGCTGACGCCTTCGGCGTCGAGTTGGCGTTCCACGACGATCTGCGTGGCAATGCCCGCATGGTCGGTACCAGGCTGCCACAGCGTATTGTCGCCGCGCATGCGGTGATAGCGCGTGAGGCTGTCCATCAGCGTCTGGTTGAAGCCGTGGCCCATGTGCAGCGTGCCGGTGACGTTGGGCGGCGGCAGCAGGATGCAGAAGGCCTCGGACTTCGATTTGTCGAGCCCGGCGTCGAAGTAGCCGCGCGACTCCCACTCGGGATACCAGCGGGATTCGATGGCGGCGGGTTCGAAGCTTTTGGCAAGTTCCATGATGTGCTTGTGTGCTCGGCGAAAAAGCACAAATTATAACGGATTGACGGCCATTGGCCGGCCAGGGACGGGGAAGCTCGCGATGGATTGAGCTGCGTGCGATCCGCGCTCTGCTAGCATCACGTCCTTGCCCGACGGGACGAGTGATGAGCGAGCGCGATTTTGATTTCTGGTGGAACGTGGACGGCGAATGGGTCGAGGAACCCAATCGCCGCCGCAGCGGCTGGAGCGGCATGATGCGGGTGCGTCTCGATGGACGCATGTTCTACGTGAAGCGTCAGCTCAATCACCGCTGCCGCACGCTTTCCCACCCACTGGGCTGGCCCACCGCGAGTCGCGAATGGCACTACCTCAATCGGCTGGCGCGCATCGGGGTGGCCGCGCCGACGCCGGTCTTTCACGCCGTGCGCGCGAGCTCCGACGGTGACGAGGCGGTACTTGTCACCGAGGAGTTGATCGGTTTCGTCGATCTGGCCGGCTGGGGCGCTCTGGAATCGCCGCGTCGCCGCCGTCTCGCGCAGGCAGTCGGGGAAATGCTCGGGCGGCTGCATCGGGCGCATCTGCAACACAGCAGCCTGTACGACAAACACGTGATGGCGCGGGGCGAGGGCGACGGATTCGCGGTCGCGCTGATCGACCTGGAAAAGATGCGCCCGCGATTGCTGGCGCGCTGGGGCGCCGCGCGGCGGGATCTGGATCAATTGCGCCGCCGCCAGGCCTTGTTCGATGACGACGACTGGGCAGCGCTGCTTGCTACCCATGAGGAGGCATTCAGCCGCGCGTGACCGGGTCCGTGGCGGAGCCGAGTCGTTCGGAGATATGTTCGGACAGCCGCGGGAGCAGCGTTGCGCGCAGGTGGGCGACGGTTTCCTCGTGCAGCCGGTCCGCCGCCAGCGACAACTCGCGCTCGATGATGGCCGGCAGTTCGGCAGCCACCCAGGCTTCGATGGCGCGCTGGACCACGGTATCGATTTCAACCAGGCGTTCGGCTTGCGCGATCCGCGCGGCCGGGTCGTCGCGCGGTGCGGGCGCCGGATCGGGCAGAAGGGGCTGCGGCGCCTCGGGCGGCAGATCGTCGACGATGTCGGTCACCAGTGGCAGATCGTCGTCTTCCTCAAGCACGCGATGGCGTTGCAGCAGCGCGTCGGCGCGGCGCAGCAGGCGGTCGGCTTCGGACAATTCGCGGTCGTCATCGGCATTCATGCGATGGCCTCCCGTCGCTCGGAATCGAAGGCCTTGAGCGGATGCCCGGCCTGCTTGTAGTGCATCCAGCGTGCGCGCGCGGGTTGCTTCGAAGCCTCGTCGCGGCCCACGATTTCGACCACGGTACGAAACTCGGCGAAATCCGCGGCCACGTCCTCGGCCAGATTGAACAGCAGGTCGTGCTCGGGCCACGGGGCCGGTGCGCCGGCCACCGCGATGACCACCGGCGTCTCGCCCGCGAGCGGGCTGTCGACGGCCACATGCGGCACGAAGGCGAGCTGGTCGAAACTCCACAGCAACTGGTCGATGCGCCGCGCCGCATCGGCGTCCGACATGCGCAGTGCAACACGCCGCCCGCCCGCGACCGCGCGCGTGGTCAGTTCGCAGGCGAGCGCCAGCGGATCCTCGGTGTTGTGATAGAACTGGATCCGCGACATTGCGCTCAGCCCTTGCTGCGGCCGATCAGGAATTCCGACAGCAGCGGCACCGGACGCCCCGTCGCGCCCTTGGCCTCGCCCGAAACCCAGGCCGTGCCGGCGATGTCCAGATGCGCCCACTTGTAGGTCTTGGCATAGCGCGCGAGAAAGCACGCGGCGGTGATCGAGCCGGCGCCGCGCCCGCCGATGTTGCCCATGTCGGCGAAATTGCTCTTGAGCAGTTCCTGGTAGTCGTCCCAGATGGGGAGGCGCCAGGCGCGATCGCCCGAGCGCTGGCCGCAGGCGAGCAGTTCGTCGGCGAGCGCGTCGTCGTTCGCCATCAGTCCCGAAGGAATCTTGCCCAGCGCGATGATCACCGCGCCGGTGAGCGTCGCGACGTCGATCACCGCGGCCGGCTTGAAGCGCTCGGCATAGGTCAGCGCGTCGCACAGCACCAGCCGGCCTTCTGCGTCGGTGTTGAGGATCTCGATGGTCTGGCCGCTCATCGAGGTGACGACATCGCCGGGCTTGGTGGCGTTGCCGCCGGGCATGTTCTCGGTGGTCGGGATGATGCCGACGACGTTGATCGGTAGCCCGAGGCGTGCCAGCGTGCGGAAGGTGCCGAGCACGCTGGCCGCGCCGCACATGTCGTACTTCATCTCGTCCATCTCGGGCGCCGGCTTCAGCGAGATGCCGCCGGTGTCGAAGGTGATGCCCTTGCCGACGAGCACCAGGGGCTTGTCCTTGGCCTTGCCTCCCTTGTAGTGCATGACGATGAACTTGGGCGGCTGGTGCGAGCCGCGAGCCACCGACAACATCGAGTTCATGCCGAGCTTTTCCATGTCCTTGCGCTCGAGCACGTCGACCTTGAACTTGAACTCGCGCCCGAGTGCCTGCGCCGTCTCGGCCAGATGGGTCGGCGTGCACAGGTTACCGGGCAGGTTGCCCAGTTCCCTGGTCAGCGCCATGCCCTCGGCGATTGCGCGCCCTTGCGCGACGGCGTCCTTGAGCGCCTGACTCGACTTGTGACGGGTGAGCAGGTCGACGCTTGCAGCACCGCGACGGCGGCTCTCTTTGGGTTTGCTGCGCGTGGTTTCGTAGCGGTAGGTGGCATCGGCGAGGATACGCGCGGTCTGCTGCATGGCCCAGGCCATGTCGCGCCCCGGCGGGACGGCGTCGGCCAGCGTGACGGCCGCGGTCGCCGCCGGACCGTTGGCGAGCCACTTCGCAACGGCCGAGACCGCGTCGCGCCAGGGCTTGTCGCCGAATTCGTCACGCTGCCCGAGGCTCACGACGACGACGCGTTCGGCCTTGCAGCCGCTCGGGTCGGGCACCACCAGGAGTGATCCGGCGCGTTCGTCGAGGTCCCCGCGCTTGACCAGCGCTGCGAGCTTGCCGCCGCAGGCTTCGTCGGCCACGGCGAATGCCGCCTCGGGCGTGCCGCCGTCGACGAAGGTGGCGACGACGAGCGCGCCGGTGGCGAGCTTGGTCGGGCTGCCGGTCTTTATGGTAAATTCCATCGCGTTTTCCTTGTGTTCCCCGTTCGATGATGCGGTCGATTATGGCCGTGCGCGACGGGGCCGTCAAAAACCCCTCGCACGCTCTGAAGTCCGAAGGTTGCCGATGCCAGCACGTCCCGTCGGTTGCGCTTGTCCAAGCGTTTCCGCTCCCCAGGAATCCACGGCGAGATGATCTTCCGCTCGGCGATCCAGCGCGAATTCCGCGCCACCGCGGCGGCCATGTTCGTCGCGCTGTTCGCGATCCTCATCAGCGTGGTTCTGATCCGCATGCTCGGTCAGGCCGCGGGCGGGCGCGTGCCGCCCGATGCGGTGTTTGCGCTGATCGGTTTCGGTGCGCTGGGGTATCTGCCGGTGGTGCTCACGCTCACCCTGTGTTCGGCCGTATTGATCACGCTCTCGCGTTGCTATCGCGATTCCGAGATGGTGGTGTGGTTCGCCTCGGGTCTGCCGCTGACCGCGTTCATCCGTCCCGTGCTGCAGTTTGCCGTGCCGGCCGCGCTGGTGATCGCAGCGATGACGCTGTTCGTCACCCCGTGGGCGGAGTTCAAGACCGAGGAGTTCCGCACGCAGCTCGAAAGCCGCGACGACACCACGCGTGTGGCCCCCGGGGTGTTCCGTGAATCGTCCAACGAACAGCGCGTGTTCTTCGTCGAGGTCGGTGCGGGTGAGGACGGCAAGTTGCGCAACGTGTTCGTGCATTCGATCGAGGGCGACAGCGTCAGCGTCGTGGCTTCCGCGCAGGGTTTCATCCGCAGCGACGAGCGCGGCGACCGTTTCGTCGTGCTCGAGGACGGACGTCGCTATGATGGCGTGCCGGGCTCGGCCGCCTACAAGGTCATCGAGTTCGATCGCTACGAGATTCTCGTCGACCAGCGCCGCGTCGCGAGTCCGGCGGTGCGGGCGCGTTCGACTTCCACGGTCGAACTGATGCAACAGCGCGCATCGAACCAGCTCGGCGAGCTGTCCGCGCGCATCAACCTGCCGCTGGCCGCACTGCTGCTCTCCTTGCTGGCAATTCCGCTGTCCTTCGTCAACCCGCGCGCCGGTCGCGGGGCAAACTTCATCTTCGCGCTGCTCGCCTATCTGGTCTATAGCAATGCGATCAATATCGTCGACGCCTGGGTTTCGCAGGAACGCATGGGGTTCTGGACGGCAGTGCTGATGCCGCACCTGTTGATGCTCGGCGTGCTCGCGCTGCTGTTCTACCGGCGGCTGTCGATCTCGCCGTTCTGGCGCGCGTGGAGGGCCCGGGCATGAAGCGCCTGTCGATCCTGACCCGACACATCGGGCGCGAGATTCTGGTCGCCAGTGCCAGCGTGATGGTTGCCTTCCTGGGCCTGTTTGCGTTCTTCGATTTCGTCAACGAGCTCGACGGCATCGGTCGCGGCGGCTACGGCGTGTGGGAGGCCTTCGTCTTTGTGGTGCTGATCCTGCCGGGTCGCATCTACGAGCTGCTGCCGGTGGTGGTGCTGATCACCACGCTGTACGTGCTCACGACCTTCGCGCGACATTCCGAGATTACCGTGATGCGCGCTTCGGGTCTGTCGATCGCGGGCATTCTGCGGATCCTCGCGGCAGTCGGCATGTTGTTCGTTGTCGCGACCTTCCTCATCGGCGAGTACGTCGCGCCTCCGGCCGAACGTGCGGCGCAGCAGTGGAAGCTGGAAGCGACCGGATCGAGCGTGTCGAACCGTTTGCGCTCGGGTTTGTGGGTCAAGGACGGCGCCAACTTCGTGAACATCGCCACGGTGTTCCCGGACGGCACGATGCTGGGTGTGAGCATCTACGAGTTCGACGAGCGCCGGGCGCTGGACAAGGTCAGCGTGGCGCGCAGCGGTCGTTACGATGCGGACGAGAGCCTGTGGCAACTCGAGGAAGTCGTCGAGACCCGTTTTCTCGGCGATTCGGTCGAGGTGGTCGAGTTGCCCGGCTTCGAGTGGCGCTCGCAATTGACTCCCGAGGTGCTCTCGGTGCTGATGGTCGCGCCCGAGCGCATGTCGGTCACGGCGCTGTTTACCTACATCCGTCACCTGGCGGAGAACAGCCAGGAGACCCAGCGTTTCGAGATCGCGCTGTGGAAGAAGCTGACCTATCCGCTCGCGGTGCTGGTGATGATGCTGCTCGCGTTGCCGTTCGCGCTGGGGCACGACCGCATGGGGGGCGTGAGCGTCAAGGTCTTTTTGGGCGTGATGCTGGGCGTGGGCTTTCACCTGCTCAACGGTCTGTTCGGCAACCTCGGTGTGATCAATGCCTGGCCACCGGCACTGGCGGCGATCACGCCGTCGATGCTGTTCCTGCTCGCCGCCACCTACATGCTGATCCGCGTGGAGCGACGCTGAACGCGCTCGGGCACCAAGGGCAAAAAAAAGGACTTCCCGGGGGAAGTCCTTTTTTGTCTGCGTCGCGCCGGTCGTGCGGACCGGCGGAAGGGCTCACGAGGCCTTGTTGGCCTTGTTCTTGAAGTTGAGCTTTTCCTTGATGCGCGCGGACTTGCCCGAGCGCTGACGCAGGTAGTAGAGCTTGGCGCGACGCACGTCGCCACGACGCTTGACGTCGATGCTGGCGACCAGCGGCGAGTAGGTCTGGAAGGTACGCTCGACACCCTCGCCGGACGAGATCTTGCGCACGATGAACGACGAGTTCAGGCCGCGGTTGCGCTTGGAAATCACGACACCTTCGTAGGCCTGCAGGCGCTCGCGCGTGCCCTCGACGACCTTGACCTGCACGACGACGGTGTCGCCGGGGCCGAATTCGGGAATCGTCTTGCCTTCGGACAGGCGGGCGATCTCTTCCTGCTCGAGTTGCTGGATCAAGTTCATTGCTTCACTCCGTTTCTTCTATGGCCTGTGTCGGCCTTGCGTGCAGAGCAGGCCCATGCCTGATGCAAGCGGTTTGGTTCGGCTGTGTCCAGCCCTTGTTGCGGAGCAGGGTGGTTCATCCGTGCTCCTTGCGTTCCTGCCTGAATTCCTCAAGCAGTTTTGATTCTTCCCGGCTCAGCTCGCGCGCCGCGATCAGTTCGGGGCGCAGCAACCAGGTCCTGCCCAGCGATTGCTTGAGCCGCCAGCGGCGGATCGCCGCATGGTTGCCCGAGAGCAGCACGTCCGGAACGCGGGCGCCATTATAGACGTCCGGGCGCGTGTAGTGCGGACAATCGAGCAGCCCGTCGACGAAGGAGTCCTCCTGCGCCGAGTCGTCGTCGTTGAGTGCCCCCGGCAATTGCCGGATCACCGCGTCGAGGACCACCATCGCCGCCAGTTCGCCGCCTGACAGCACGAAGTCGCCGAGCGAGATCTCCTCGTCGACGCAGGCGTCGATGACGCGCTGGTCGATGCCTTCATAGCGCCCGCACAGCAGCACGAATCCCGGCTGCGCGGCCAATTCCATGACCTTCGCGTGATCCAGCGGCTGTCCCTGCGGTGACAGGCAGATCACGCGACCCGGTGTGCCGATCGCGGCGGCCTGATCGGCTCGTGCGGCACCGATCGCCGCTTCCAGCGGGCCCGGCATCATCACCATGCCGGGGCCGCCACCGTAGGGTCGGTCGTCGACCGTGCGGTGCGCGTCGTGAGCGAAGTCGCGCGGGTTGTGCAAACCCAGACCGAACAGCGCACGCTCTAGCGCGCGGCGCGTGATGCCGCTGCCGGTCAGTGCGGCGAACATCTCCGGAAAAAGCGTCACGACGTCGTAACGACGGGATGTGACGCCGGCGTCCATGCTGTTCACCAGTCGCGCTGCCAGTCGACCGTGATGCGGCTGGCTTCCAGGTCGACCTCGGGCACGTAGGCCTCGACAAAGGGGATCAGCCGCTCGGTGTCATCCGCATCGACCACGCGCAACACCTCGTGTGCGCCGGTACTCAGCAGGCCCGCGACCCGACCCAGTGCCTCGCCTTCGCGGTTGACCACGGACAGGCCGGTCAGGTCTTCCCAATAGTAGGTCTGCTCGCCCGGATCGGGCATGGCTTCGCGTGGTGCGGCGACATACCAGCCCTTGAGTGCTTCGGCTGCGTTGCGGTCGGGGGCTTCGCGAAAGCTCGCGACCAGACCGGTGCCATGCGGCTTGCAGGCGGTCAACTCGACCGGCCGCCACGCCGATTCCGGCGCGTCATCATCGGGCGAAATCCACCACTGCGGCATTTCTGCCCAGGATTGCGGATCGTCCCCGAAGGGCTGGATGCGTAGCCAGCCCTTGATGCCGAACGGGGCGACGATGCGCCCCATGACCATCATGATGCGGGCAGCCTCAGGCTGCCTTCGAGGCCTGCTTGACCAGACGGGCGACGGTGTCGGAGACCCGGGCGCCGTTGCTCACCCAGTGCTCGAGACGCGCGGCGTTGATCACGATGGCCTGTTCCTTCTCGGAGGCGACCGGGTTGTAGTAACCCACGCGCTCGATGAAGCGACCATCGCGACGGTCGCGCTTGTCGGCTGCGACGATGTTGAAGAACGGGCGCTTCTTGGCGCCACCACGGGCAAGACGAATGACGACCATTGGGGTGTCCTGAAAATGAAATCGGAAAACGCGACAATATATCGGATTCCCTGCCGTCAAGCAAGGTCGCGAACGGCATCCGGCGGGGCTCGCGTATAATCGCCGCCACTGAAGAATGTGGCCGGATCATGAAGGAAATTCTCGTTCTGTACTACAGCCATCGCGGTTCCGTACGCGCGCTTGCCGAAGAGGTCGCGCGCGGCATCCACGAGGTGCCCGGCGCAAGTGCGCGCGTGCGCACGGTCCCCAGGGTCTCGACCGTGTGCGAGGCGGTCGAGGACGAGGTGCCCGCCGACGGGCCACCCTACGTCGAAGTGCGCGATCTCGACGAGTGTGCGGGCCTGGTGCTGGGCAGCCCGACGCGCTTCGGCAACATGGCTGCGCCGATGAAGTACTTCATCGACAGTCTGGCCGGCGCCTGGGTCAACGGCACGCTGGCGGGCAAGCCGGCCGGCGTGTTCACGTCCACGGGCAGTCTGCACGGTGGGCAGGAGAGCACCTTGCTGACGATGATGCTGCCCTTGCTGCACCACGGCGCACTGATCGTCGGTCTGCCGTATACCGAGGATGACCTGAGCACCACGCGTAGCGGTGGCACGCCCTACGGCGCGAGCCACGTCGCAGGCGCGGACGGCGATCCGCGCCTGAGCGACGAGGAGCGGCGCCTGGCCGCGGCGCTGGGGCGGCGTGTCGCGCACACCGCACTCAAACTCGCGGAGGGCGCATGAGTACGCGCGCGCTCAACCATCTGGCCAGCATGTTGCTGATCGCGCTGATCGTGCTGTGCGTGCTGTGGGAGGCCTGGCTGGCGCCGCTGCGGCCGGGCGGCTCGTGGATGATGCTCAAGGTGTTGCCGCTGCTCGCTGCCGTGTTCGGCGTGCTCAAGGGGCGGCGCTACACCTTCCAGTGGCTGTCGATGCTGATCCTGCTGTACTTCACCGAAGGCGTGATGCGCGCCTGGGATCCGGGCATCGGTGGCGTGCTGGCGATCATCGAGGCGGTGCTCTCGGCAGCGCTGTTTGGCGTCGTGCTGCTCTATGCACGTGCGACTGCGCCATCGCGCCAGCCGCCCGCGGCCTGATTCAATCGCTTCCGGAAGGAGGCGGTTCCTGGGGTGAAGTGTGGCGGCGGCGCTTGATCCATCGCCACACCTGGATCAGATGTCCCGAGGCCGCATAGATCAGGAACAGCGCGAACAGCACGCCGGGCGGATAGCTGGAGACCAGCGCGAACACCAGCACCACCGCGATGACGACGATGAAGGGCACGCTCTTGCGCAGGTTGATGTCCTTGCCGCTCCAGAACAGCACATTGCACACCATCGACAGACCGGCGAAGACGGTCAGTGCCGCGACCAGCCAGACCACGTCGGCCCCGGCGATGTCGTTGTCATTGGCCACCCACACCATGCCGGCGATCAGTGCCGCAGCCGCCGGGCTTGGCAGGCCGACGAAGAAGCGCTTGTCCGCCGAATCGATCGTCGTGTTGAAGCGCGCCAGCCGCAGCGCGGCGCCGGCGCAGTAGATGAAGGCCGCGATCCAGCCCACGTTGCCCAAATCCTTGAGCGCCCATTCGTAGACGATCAGCGCCGGCGCGGCACCGAACGAAACCATGTCGGCGAGCGAATCGTATTCGGCGCCGAAGGCGCTTTGCGTGTTGGTCAGGCGGGCGACGCGCCCGTCGAGCCCGTCGAGCACCATGGCCACGAAGATCGCCGCTGCCGCGCTCGCGAACTGGCCTTCCATGGCCTGCACGATCGCATAGAAGCCGGCGAACAGCGCCGCGGTGGTAAACAGGTTGGGCAGGATGTAGATGCCGCGCCGACGACGCCCCGGGGGCGGAGGGGTGGCGGATTCCTGTTCGCTGGTGTCGAGATCCTCGTTCATAGTCGCGGATTGTAGCGCAGGGCGCGCACCGGGCGTCCGGTCGGTCAACAGACAAGGGCCGGGTGTGCGGAAAGTTCCCGCGCACCCGGCCCCGGCAAGGTTCAGCGAAGCGCGATCAGTTCTTCGACTGGTCGACCAGCTTGTTCTTGCTGATCCACGGCATCATCCCGCGCAGTTGCTCGCCGACCACTTCGATCTGGTGCGCGGCGTTGAGGCGGCGATAGGCCGTCATCGACGGGTAGTTGCTGTTGCCCTCGGCGATGAACTGCTTGGCGTACTCGCCCGTCTGGATGCGCTTGAGCGCTTCGCGCATCGCGGCACGCGAAGCGTCGTTGATGACCTTGGGGCCGGTCACGTACTCGCCGTACTCGGCGTTGTTCGAGATCGAGTAGTTCATGTTCGCGATGCCGCCCTCGTACATCAGGTCGACGATCAGCTTCATCTCGTGCAGGCACTCGAAGTAGGCCATCTCGGGGGCGTAGCCCGCCTCGACCAGGGTCTCGAAGCCGGCCTTGATCAACTCGACGGCGCCGCCGCACAGCACGGCCTGCTCGCCGAACAGGTCGGTCTCGGTCTCCTCGCGGAAGTTGGTCTCGATCACGCCGCCCTTGGTGCCGCCGTTGGCCGCGGCGTAGGACAGGGCGATGTCGTGGGCCTTGCCCGACTTGTCCTGGTGGATCGCGATGAGCGTGGGCACGCCACCGCCCTTGACGTACTCGGAACGCACGGTGTGGCCGGGACCCTTGGGCGCGATCATGATCACGTCCAGATCGTCACGCGCGACGACCTGGTTGTAGTGCACGTTGAAGCCGTGCGCGAAGGCCAGCACGCCGCCGTTCTTGATGTTCGGCGCGACGGAGTCGCGGTAGACCTGCGGAATGTTCTCGTCGGGCAGCAGCATCATCACGAGATCGGCGCCCTTGACGGCCTTGTCGATCTCCTCGACCTTGAGGCCGGCGGCCTTGGCCTTGTCCCACGACGCGCCGCCCTTGCGCAGGCCGACCGTGACCTTGACGCCGGATTCGGACAGGTTCAGGGCGTGGGCATGGCCCTGGGAGCCGTAGCCGACGATGGTGACCTTCATCCGCTTGATCAGGGAAAGGTCGGCGTCCTTGTCGTAATAAACTTTCATCGATGTCCTCGCAGTGGTTCGGTTTGCTGCTTGTTGATGGAGCCCCGCGCCCGCCTGCCGGGAAACCCGGCGGCCGACAGGGGGCGTTTCAGGGTTCGGCTGCTTGCTTCAGATCTTGAGGATGCGGTCGCCGCGGCCGATGCCGCATACGCCGGAGCGCACCGTCTCCAGGATCAGGTCGGTGTCGATCGCCGAGACGAAGGCGTCGAGCTTGGCCTGGTCGCCGGTCAACTCGATCACGTAGGACGCTTCGGTGACGTCGATGATGCGTGCGCGGAAGATTTCCGTCATGCGCTTCATTTCCTCGCGGTCCTTGCCGGTGGCGCGCACCTTGACGAGCATCAGTTCGCGTTCGACGTGGGCCGACTCGGAGATGTCCACGACCTTGATCACCTCGACGAGCTTGTTCAGCTGCTTGGTGATCTGCTCGATGATGTCGTCCGAGCCGGTGGTGACGATGGTCATGCGCGACATCGACGGATCTTCGGTCGGCGCGACCGTGAGCGATTCGATGTTGTAGCCGCGGGCCGAGAACAGGCCGGATACGCGCGAGAGCGCGCCGGATTCGTTCTCGAGCAGCAGGGAGATGACGTGTCTCATGTTCAATTCCCGGGGAGGGTCTCAGAAACCTTGCCGCCCTTCGCGCCGCAGCGTCGCAGGGACGGCGCTGCGTGCCGGCGCGGCCCGGTGAGGCTGCGCCGGAGGCCGCGGCAGGGGTGAGCCGCGGCCCGCGGGCATGAGGTGCTTACAGGTCCTCGGCCGACAGGATCATCTCGGTGAGACCCTTGCCGCCCTTGACCATCGGATAGACGTTCTCGGTCGGATCGACGATGAAGTCGAGGAAGACCAGCTCGTCCTTGTGCTCGGTGAACGCCTTGTGCAACGCGCCCTCGACGTCTGCAGGGCTGCGCACCTGGATGCCGACGTGGCCGTAGGATTCGGCCAGCTTCGCGAAATCCGGCAGCGAATCCATGTAGGACTCGGAGTAGCGCCCGCCATGGAAGAGCTGCTGCCACTGGCGCACCATGCCGAGATAGCCGTTGTTCAGGTTCACGATCTTCAGCGGCAGGCGGAACTGCTTGCAGGTCGACAGCTCCTGGATGCACATCTGGATCGAGGCCTCGCCGGTGATGCACGCCACCTGCGCGTCCGGATGCGCAAGCTGCGCGCCCATCGCGTAGGGCAGGCCTACACCCATGGTGCCCAGGCCACCGGAGTTGAGCCAGCGGCGCGGCTCGTCGAAGTGGTAGTACTGCGCGGCCCACATCTGATGCTGGCCCACGTCGGAGGTCACGAAGGCCTCGCCCTTGGTCACTTCCCACAGCTTCTGCACGACGAACTGCGGCTTGATGATCTCGTCCGAGTTCTTGTACTGCATGCAGTCGCGGCTCTGCCATTCGCCAACCTGCTTCCACCACGCGGCCAGCGCTTCCTTGTCCGGGCGGGCCTCGCCCGATTCAAGCTGGCGGATCATCTCGTCGAGCACGTCGCGCACGTCGCCGACGATGGGTACGTCCACCTTCACGCGCTTGGAGATCGACGAGGGGTCGACGTCGATGTGGATGATCTTGCGCGGCTCCTCGGCGAAGTGCGCCGGGTTGCCGATCACGCGGTCGTCGAAGCGCGAACCCACGGCCAGCAGCACGTCGGAGAAGTGCATGGCCATGTTGGCTTCGTAGGTGCCGTGCATGCCCGGCATGCCGAGGAACTGCTTGTCGCTGGCGGGATAGGCGCCCAGGCCCATCAGCGTGTTGGTGATCGGGAAGCCGAGCAGGCGGGTGAGCTTGCGCAGCTGCTCGGAGGCGTTCGACAGGATCACGCCGCCGCCGGAGTAGATCATCGGGCGCTTGGCTTCGAGAAGAAGCTGCACCGCCTTGCGGATCTGCCCCTGGTGTCCCTTGAACACCGGGTTGTACGAGCGCATCGTGATCTCGGCCGGGTATTCGTATTCGCACTTCTGCGTGGACACGTCCTTGGGGATGTCGACCAGCACCGGGCCGGGGCGACCGGTGCGCGCAAGCATGAACGCCTTCTTCATGGTCGAGGCGACGTCCTCGACGTTCTTGACGAGGAAGTTGTGCTTCACGCAAGGGCGCGTGATGCCGACCGTGTCGACCTCCTGGAAGGCATCCTGACCGATCGCGTGGGTCGGCACCTGGCCGGAGATGATGACGAGCGGGATCGAATCGCAGTAGGCGGTCGCGATGCCGGTCACTGCGTTGGTCGCGCCAGGGCCCGAGGTCACCAGTGCGACGCCGACCTGTTCGGTCGAGCGCGCGAAGCCGTCGGCGGCATGCACCGCAGCCTGCTCATGACGAGTCAATACGTGGCGAACCTGATCCTGGCGGAAAAGCGCGTCATAGATGAACAGTACAGCACCGCCGGGATAGCCGAAGACATAGTCGACCTTTTCTTCCTGCAGGCACCTGATTACAATTTCCGCACCGGTGAGTTCCATTACGAGGCTCGCTTCGCTCAAATCGGAAACGTGCAAGATTAGCTTCGGCGCACCTTCCGGTCAAGGCTTGTTGCAGTGCGCAAGGGCCTGTCCCGCCTTCGGCTTCGTCCGATATCTCAACGATTTAACCCCACTCCCGACAAGGTTCAGATGAACAACACGCCCTCTGCGCAGACCGCCGGGGACCGCCCGGTCGTCGAGCTGGCCGGAATGCGCCGTCGCCTCGCAAGCATGCTGTACGAGGTTCTTTTGCTGCTTGGCGTGCTGGCGCTGACCTTCATCGTGCCGCACGTCGTCCTCGGTTTCGCGGCCGGCGTGGCGGTGGCGCCGTGGTTGTTGTGGCTGCACCTGTTCGTCGTGATGGGTGCCTACTTCGTGTGGTACTGGCAGCGTCACGGCGCCACGCTGGCGATGCAGACCTGGCGGCTCAAGGTGGTCGATGTGCGCGACGGTCGTCCGCCCAGTACCGGGCGCGCGATGCTCCGCTATGCCCTGTCGTGGCCGTCGTTGTGGCTGTGCGGTGTGGGGTTGCTGTGGCCGATCTTCGACCGCGACCGCCAGTTTCTGCACGACCGGCTCGCAGGAACCTGCATCGTCCTGATGCCCGGTCCGCGCAAGGGGTGAGGCTCGCGAAAGTGGTTCGTGTAGCGCATGCTGCGATGCAGCATGCGCTATCATCGACCGCATGTCGCCGCAGGGAGTGCGCATGTCCCCAGAACCCGTTTCGCCGCGTCCAGGCCCGCACCACGCCCGTCCTCCCGAATACGTGCTCGGAACGCTGGGCGTCGATCCGCGCAAGGGACTGACGAGCGCCGAGGCGCGTGCGCGGGCCGAACTCCACGGCCTCAACGCATTGCCGGAAAGCGCCCGGCGCAGTGCCTTCGAGCGCTTCCTGCTGCAGTTTCACGACATCCTCATCTACGTCCTTCTGGCTGCGGGCGCGATTACCGCCGTGCTCGGCCACTGGATCGACAGCGGCGTGATCTTCGGCGTGGTCATCATCAACGCCTTTATCGGCTTCGTGCAGGAAGGCAAGGCCGAACGCGCGCTCGATGCGATCCGCAACATGCTCTCGTTGCGTGCGCAGGTCTTGCGCGACGGACATCGCCGCGAAATCCCGGCCGAGGAACTGGTGCCGGGCGACATCGTGTTTCTCGCGTCCGGCGACAAGGTTCCCGCCGATCTGCGCCTGGTCGAGGTGCGCAGCCTGCGCGTCGAGGAGGCTGCGCTGACCGGTGAATCGGTGCCGGTCGAGAAGGCGCCGGATGAGGTCGGGCGCGATGTGCCGCTGGGTGATCGCAGCTCGATGGCCTATTCGGGCACCTTGGTGGCCTATGGCCAGGCCAGCGGCGTGGTCGTGGCGACTGGCGCGAAGACCGAGATCGGTCGCATCAGCGAGATGCTGGGCGCGGTCGAGGAACTGAGCACGCCGTTGCTGCGCCAGCTCGCCACCTTCGGCCGCACGCTCACCTGGGTCATCCTCGGGGTGGCCGGCTTCACCTTCGCCTTCGGCACGCTGCTGCGCGATTACTCGGCCGGCGAGATGTTCCTCGCTGCGGTGGGGCTTGCGGTGGCTGCGATTCCCGAGGGGCTGCCGGCGATCATGACCATCACGCTGGCCATTGGCGTGCAGCGCATGGCCGCGCGCAATGCGATCATCCGCCGGCTGCCCTCGGTCGAGGCACTCGGCTCGGTCACGGTGATCTGCTCGGACAAGACCGGCACGCTCACGCGCAACGAGATGACGGTGCAGCGCGTCGCCTGCGCCGATCACCATTTTGTGGTCAGCGGCAGCGGCTACGCTCCGCACGGCGGTTTCGAGGAGGGCAGCGAAGGGGATTCGAGCGCCGTCGAACCCGCCGGTGCGCTGCTCGAGGCCGCGCGTGTGGCGCTGTTGTGCAACGACGCGAGCGTGCGGCGCGAGGGCGGGGACTGGACGCTCGCCGGCGACCCGACCGAAGGCGCGCTGATCGTGATGGCGATGAAGGCGGGGCTGGAACTCGGATTCGAGCGCGAGGCACTGCCGCGTACCGACGTCATCCCGTTCGAGTCCGAGCATCGCTTCATGGCGACGCTGCACCACGACCACGACGGGCGCGGACGGATCTATCTGAAGGGTGCGCCCGAGCGTGTGCTGGAGCTGTGTGCGCACCAGCGCACGGATGAGGGCGACACCGCGATCGACCCTGAGTACTGGCATGCGCGCATGCACGAGATCGCCGCCGATGGCATGCGTCTGCTCGCCGTGGCGGTGCGCGAGGGTGAGGACACCACGCGCGAGCTGCGATTCGCGGATGTCGAGCGGGGCGGCTTCACGCTGCTCGCGCTGTTCGGCCTTTCCGACCCGCCGCGCGAGGAGGCCATCGAGGCCGTCGCGCGCTGTCGTGCGGCCGGCATCCGCGTGAAGATGATCACCGGCGACCACGCCGCCACCGCACGCGCCATCGGGGTGCGCCTGGGTCTGGACGAGCGCGTGCAGGCGGTCACCGGCAGCGACATCGACGCCATGGATGACGCCACGCTGGCGCAGGCGGCGCTGGACAACGAGGTCTTCGCGCGCGCCAGCCCCGAGCACAAGCTGCGCCTGGTCACCGCGTTGCAATCGCGCGGCGAAGTCGTCGCGATGACCGGCGACGGCGTCAACGACGCGCCCGCGCTCAAGCGCGCCGAGGTCGGTGTGGCCATGGGCAACAAGGGTACCGAGGCGGCCAAGGAGGCCGCCGAGGTCGTGCTCGCCGATGACAACTTCGCCTCCATCGCCGCGGCCGTGGAGGAGGGGCGCACGGTCTATGACAATCTGCGCAAGGCCATCGCCTTCATCCTGCCCACCAACCTCGGCCAGGGCGGCATCGTGTTGTTCGCGGTGCTGTTCGGCATCACCATGCCGATCACGCCGGCGCAGATCCTGTGGGTGAACATGATTACCGCCGTGACATTGGCGCTGGCGCTCGCCTTCGAACGGCCCGAGCGCGACATCATGGGCCGCGCACCGCGCGCGCCGAACGCCTCGCTGCTCGACCGCTTCGTTTTGTGGCGCATTTTCTTCGTCGGCACGCTGCTGGTGGCCGGCGGTCTGGGCTTCTTCCTGTGGGAGGTCGGCCGCGGCCAGAGCCTGGAACTGGCGCGCACCGCCGCCGTCAATGCAGTGTTGTTCGGCGAAGCCTTCTACCTGTTCAACATGCGCAGTTTCCGCGACAGCGTGTTCAGCCGCGGGGGGCTCACCGGCAACCGCTATGTGTGGCTCGCCATCGGCCTGATGGTGCTCGCGCAACTGGTCTTCACCTACGCGCCGTTCATGCAGACGCTGTTCGGCACGGCCGGACTCGATCCGGCCACGTGGCTGCGCGTGCTCGCCTTCGGCATCGGCGTGCTGATCGTGGTAGAACTGGAGAAACTCGTCGTGCGCCTGCGCACCGACCCCAAGGACATCGTTTGACCGGCCGCTCTCGCGGCCCCGGGATTCATCATGGACAATACGCTGCAAACCCCCACCATCCTGCGTTCCGAGTACCGCCCGCTTGCGTGGCGGGTGGACACCGTCGAACTCGACTTTCGCCTCGACGTCGCGGACACCCTGGTCACCAGCCGCCTGGCCTGCGTGCGCAAGCCCGGCGTAGAGGGGCCACTGGTACTCGATGGCGAAGACCTCGAACTGGTTTCGCTGCGCATCGACGGTTCGGACGCGGGCGAGCGCATGCGTCGCACCGCCACCGGCATCGAGCTGACGCCGGCTGCCGACGCCGCGACCATCGAGATCGTCACGCGCGTCGATCCCACGGCCAACACCACGCTGTCGGGCCTGTACGCGTCCAAGGGCGGGTTGTTCACGCAGTGCGAGGCCGAGGGCTTTCGCCGAATCACCTATTTCCCCGATCGTCCCGACGTGATGGCGCGCTACACCGTGCGTCTCGAAGCCGAGCGCCAGACCTTCCCGGTGCTGCTGTCCAACGGCAATCTGGTCGATTCGGGCGAACTGCCCGGTGATCGCCACTACGCGGTGTGGGAAGACCCGTTCCCGAAGCCGTCGTATCTGTTCGCGCTGGTCGCCGGCGAACTCGAGGCGATGGAGCGCACCGTCGAGACCCTGTCCGGCCGCGAGGTGCTGCTGCAGGTGTGGGTGGAGCCGGGCAATCTCGACCGCGCCGGCCATGCCATGGAGTCGCTGGTCAATGCGCTGCGCTGGGACGAAGAGACTTTCGGCCTGGAACTCGACCTGGACCGTTTCATGATCGTCGTCGTGGCCGACTTCAACATGGGCGCGATGGAGAACAAGGGGCTCAACATCTTCAATGCCCGCTTCGTGCTGGCGCGCCCCGACACCGCAACGGACGCCGACTTCGAAGGCATCGAGAGCGTCGTTGCGCACGAGTATTTCCACAACTGGACCGGCAACCGCGTGACCTGCCGCGACTGGTTCCAGCTCACGCTCAAGGAAGGGCTGACTGTTTTCCGCGATCAGCAGTTCTCGGCCGACATGCTGGCGCGCGCGGCCGGCCCGGACAGCGAGGCCTCGGCACGCGCAGTCAAGCGCATCGACGACGTACGCGCACTGCGCGCAGCGCAGTTCACCGAGGACTCGGGGCCGATGTCCCACCCGATCCGCCCGGACAGCTATCAGGAAATCAACAACTTCTACACCGCCACCGTGTACGAGAAGGGCGCCGCGGTGATTCGCATGCAGCACACGCTGCTCGGCGCCGAGGGTTTCCGGCGCGGTATGGATCTGTACTTCGAGCGCCACGACGGCCAGGCCGTGACCTGCGACGACTTCGTCGCCGCGATGGCCGATGCCAACGGCCGCGACATGGCGCAGTTCATGCGCTGGTATTCGCAGGCCGGCACGCCGGTGGTGCGCGCCAGTGGCCAGTGGGATGCCGACACGCGCCGCTACACGCTCACGCTCGCCCAGCACACCCCGCCCACACCCGGCCAGCCCGAGAAGCTGCCGCTGGTGATTCCGGTCGCGGTCGGCCTGATCGGGCCGGATGGCAATGATCTGCCGCTGCGCCTGGAAGGCGAACCCGTCGCCGGCGACACCACGCGCGTGCTCGAGCTGACCGAGGCCGAACAGCGTTTCGTGTTCGAGGACGTCGCCGCCGAGCCCGTACCGTCGGTGCTGCGTGACTTCTCCGCGCCGGTGCTGCTCGAGGTCGACGAGGACGACGCCCGCCTGGCGTTCCGCATGGCGCACGACGCCGACCCGTGCAACCGTTGGGATGCTGCACAACGCTACGCCGAACGTGTCGTGCTGACGCTGGCCGCTGAGCCGAGTACTGAAATACCCGATGCCTTTCTCGACGCCTGGGGCAGGCTGCTCATGGATGAGACGCTGGACCCGGCATTCGTCGCCATGGCCGCCATGCTGCCCGGCGAAGGCTGGCTGCTCGAACGCATGCGTCCGGCCGATCCGGTGCCGCTGCGTGCGGCGCTGATGCGCACCATGCGCGCCATCGGCGATCGCTTCGGTGACGAATGGCTTGCGCTGTACAAGCGCCTCGAGGTCAATGGCCCGTATCGTTACCATCCGGCCGATGCCGGTTGCCGCGCGCTGCGCAATCTCGCGCTGCGCTATCTCGCCGCCGCCGGCAACGAGGACGGTCTCAACCGTGCCGAGACGCAGTTCGAATACGCCGAGAACATGACCGAGCAGTTCGGTGCGCTCGCTGCCCTGGTGCACAGCCCCAGCCCGTTGGCCGCCGACGCGCTCGACACCTTCCACACGCGCTTCTCGGGCGATGCGCTGGTGCTCGACAAGTGGTTCGCGCTGCAGGCCGGCGCCTGGCGCTGGGACGAGAGCGCGCCGCCGGTGCTCAAACGCGTCAAGGCGCTGATGGAGGACCCGGCCTTCAAGCTCACCAACCCGAACAAGGTCTATTCCCTGTTGGGTGCCTTCTTCCGCGGCAACCCGGCCGAATTCCACGCCGCCGACGGCAGTGGCCACGCCTTCTGGGCCGAGCAGATCATCGCGCTCGACGCGATGAACCCGCAAGTCGCCTCGCGCATGGCCCGCACGCTTGAGAACTGGCGCCGCTACACGCCCGCCCTGCAGGCCTCAATCCGCCCGCAACTGGAGCGCGTGCGCGATGCTCGTGGTCTGTCGCCTGACGTGGCGGAGATTGTGGGCAAGGCGCTGGCGGGCTGAGGTCGGACTTCGATCCTGCGATTCTTCCAAGTCGTAGAGCAGGTAAGCGCAGCTCAACCGGCGGGACCTCAGGTGCGCGCCGTTGCGGCGTCTACCTGAGCTACGGCGCTGGAAGTGGTCAATCCAAGATGAAGGCGTCGTCGTCGGTGTGTAGGAAGCTTGGTCAGTTTTTTTACGGCTTATCCAGATGCTGATGGATCCAAGGTTGGCTGAGGTAACGTGATGCGCCGTCCAATGACCGAAGAAGAAAGGTGGCGTGACTTGGTTGGTGGATTCATTCTCACCTTCGGAGAAATCGAACTCTTCACTTACCACATTTGGTCGGAGTACTTGCACGGTCAGAAACCTCCGAGACTCTTTGCTTCGCGGACAAAAGCCCTGATTGCGGCCTTACAAGAGAATTTGATCGATCACAAACAAACGATCAACGCATTAAATGATGCGCTTTCACTAGCGAAGAAGCGAAACACCATTGCTCATAATCCCACGATGGTTGAGGTTTTCGAGCATACGCAGACGGGTGAAACGCTAGTGCGCCGCGCGGTTTTTTCGCGGCGGAGCGATGAGTTCATCGACGATGCTGAGTTGCAAGAATTGATCGGGGCCGCAGAGGACATTGTTGTCCGCCTGTATCGAAAGTACGAGATGCCTCGTCGCTAGAATCTCAACTGCACAGTCGTAGGGCAGGTAAGCGGAGCGCACCTGCCGTCCGCACTCATCAATAGACGGGACCTCAGGTGCGCGCCGCTGCGGCGCTTACCTGAGCTACGGCGCTGGAAACCAACATCCGGCGCAATGCCCTTCGGTGATTGCGCCTTTCACGAGCTGGACGACGCGATGAAGAAGGGCTTTGGAGAAATCCGCTGCAAGTTCTGCCAGACTTGGCAGCGGTCCGAGGTGCAGCACTACGACGAGGAAAGCTTCCTGGCGGTCGCGCCGGGCACCGACGGGCAGGAATGCATCAACCCCTGGTGCCTGCAGTGGATCCCGGCCGACAACGACAACTTCCGCTGGCGTACGGTAGAGGTGCCGCCGCCGAAGAAGTCCTGAGGCGGGTCCGTCTCACGGCCTCGTGCCGGAGCGAGCTGGGCCTCCTTGGACGCGACCAGCAACGCCTCGATCTGCTCCTGCGTCAACGGCGTGGCATGCGCCACGGCTTCGCTGTTTCTTCCGCGAAACCGAGGGGATGGGGCTGCGGCGAGCGCAGACCGGCCTGAAATCGGCCGCGACTTTCCTGTCACCCTCCGCGCTTCTTTAACGGACACACTTCCCGCAAGCACTTCACCGCCCGCTGCGCTCGCGCGGTGAGCGGCCATTCTGCGCGGTGGATCAACCAAAGCGTATCAATCACCGGCGTGCCGCAAGGCACGATGCGGATGGCGTCCTGCCGGGGGAAGGCTTCGCAGGCGTGGCGGGGGAGGACGGTGAAGCCGAGGCCGCGGGCGACGGGTTCGAGCATGAGGCCGATCTGGTTGCTGAAGCCGCGTGAGGGGATGCGGCTGACGCCGGGGTTGCCGGGGTACCAGCGGGAGAGGAGGCGGGCGAGCATGGCGCGGCCGTCGGCGTGGTCGATGAAGCCGATGCGCTCCAGATCGTCCCAGCCATGCACTTCCTCGCCAGCGGGCACGATCAACTCCAGCGACTCTTCGGCGAAGTGGCTGGCGGTGAGGCGGGGGTCGTCGGGTTTGAGGGTGACGATGCCGAGTTCGAACCGGTTGTCGAGCACGGCGTCGAGCACTTCACGGTCGGGGGCGAAGCGGTAGCGCACGGACAGGCCGGGCACGGCCTGTTGCAGGTCGAGCAGGGCGGGGTAGAGCGACAGGCCGATGCTGCCCGGGGTGATGATGCTGATCTCGCCGGTGTCGGCTTCCGCCGAGGTCAGGCGTGTGTCGAGGCGGCGGGTGGCCTGTTCGAGTTCGGCGCAGTATCCGAGCAGCGCGTTGCCGGCGGGCGTGAGTTCGAGTTGGCGCGGGCGGCGGATGAGCAGCGGGCCGAGCTGCTGTTCGAGGTGGCGCACGTGCTGGCTGACAGCCGCCTGCGTGAGGTCCAGGCGTTCGGCGGCGCGGGTGAAGCTGCCGACCTCGACGAGGGTGGTGAAGCTCTGCAACCAATGCGGGTTAAGCATAACGATCTCTTATTCAAGTCATAAGTTGCGGTCGGTTTTAATTATACGTACACCTCCCTAAACTCCGTCGTACTCGCCGTAACGGCGCGAATTACGAGGAGTTTCGAATGTCTGCCCTGTTTTCCCTGTTCCGTCTGAAAGACGTGACCCTGAAGAACCGTATCGTGGTGCCGCCGATGTGCCAGTACAGCGCCGTCGACGGCTTCACCAACGACTGGCATCTGGCGCATTACACCGGCCTGGCGCGCGGTGGAGCGGGGCTGGTCATCGTCGAGGCTACGGCGGTGTCGCCGGAAGGGCGTATCACGCCGGGCTGCACCGGGCTGTGGAACGACGAGCAGGCCGAGGGCATGGCGCGCATCGCGGCGGCCATCAAGACCGGCGGCGCCGTACCGGGCATCCAGATTGCCCACGCCGGGCGCAAGGCCAGCGCCAACCGGCCGTGGGAGGGCGACGACCACATTGCCGAGGACGATGCGCGCGGCTGGCAGACCATCGCCCCGTCGGCGGTGGCCTTTGGCGCCGGCCTGCCCAAAGTGCCGCAGGCGATGACGCTGGACGACATCGAGCGTGTGAAGTCCGATTTCGTTGCCGCTGCCCGGCGTGCCCGCGACGCCGGTTTCGAGTGGCTGGAGCTGCACTTCGCGCACGGTTACCTCGCGCAGAGCTTCTTCAACGTGGATTCGAACCAGCGTAGCGACCAGTACGGCGGCGATCTGGCCGGCCGCAGCCGCTTCCTGCTCGAAACGCTGGCCACGGTGCGCGAGGTGTGGCCCGCAAACCTGCCGCTGACCGCACGCTTCGGCGTCATCGAGTTCGACGGACGCGACGAGCAGACATTGATCGAGTCCATCGAACTGGTCCGCCGGATGCGCGACACCGGGCTGGACCTGCTCAACGTCAGCGTGGGCTTCTCGACGCCAACCGCGGCGATCCCCTGGGGCCCGGCCTTCCTCGCGCCGATTGCCGAACGCGTGCGCCGCGAAGCCGGCCTGCCGGTGGCGTCGTCGTGGGGCATCGACGTGGTCGCGGACGCGGAACGCGTTGTCGCCGACGGCCAGATGGACCTCGTCATGATCGGTCGGGCATTGCTCGCTAACCCGCACTGGCCGATGCAGGCCGCACGCGAGCTGGAGCTCGACAAGCCCACCTGGGTGCTGCCGGCACCGTACGCGCACTGGCTGGAGAAGTATTACCGCGCTGCCTGAGCGTGCGGCAGGCACAGGCGCTCCGGTTTGGCCGGATGCGTGAACCGCGTTAGCCTTGGCACGGGCCGAATGCCGGAGGTGACGGTGGTGAGCAAAAGCGGGGGCAATTCTTCGGGAGAGGGGTCGGTGTTGCTTTCGGGCGGCAATCCGCAGATTCCCAAAGGCGATGGTGACGCGCCGGTGCAGGCCTATATCGCGGCCATGCCCGGCTGGAAGGGCGATGTCGGCCGCAAGATGGATGACCTGGTGAACCGAGCGGTGCCCGGTGTGGGCAAGGCCGTGCGCTGGAACACGCCGTTTTATGGCATTTCGGAGCAGGGCTGGTTTCTGGCGTTTCATTGCTTCACGAAGTACGTGAAGGTGTCCTTTCTCAATGGTGGTTCGCTGCAGCCGCTGCCTCCGGTTGAATCAAAGGATCCGGATACGCGTTCGGTGCATCTGCACGAGGGCGAGGCGCTGGATGAAGCACTGATCGCGAGCTGGATTCGACAGGCGGCGGAGCGGCCGGGCGCCAAGGTGTTTTGACTGGCGCAGCGTGCGTGAATGCTTCAAATGATGAACCCGGCCGTGGCCGGGTTTTTGTTGTCTGCGCAGGTTGCCAGATTGGCGATCAGGCAGCGCCAGCTTGGCGGTTGCCGACCTTATACGCCGCGCAGGTGTTTGAGCGAAGCGCTCAAGCGGTCAATACGGTCGCTGCTCTCGCCGATGAGTTGAGTGATCTGCTGCGCTGATCCGGAAGATTGCTGCGCGAGTTTGCGCACTTCGTCGGCGACCACGGCGAAACCGCGCCCGCTCTCGCCCGCGCGGGCGGCTTCGATGGCGGCGTTGAGCGCGAGCAGATTGGTCTTTTCGGTGATCTCGTTGATGCTGCCGATGATGTCCGCCACCTTGCGGCTCGACTCCTGTACCTGGCTCATCTCGCTATCGGTGACCTGCGCGGCTTCGTGCTTGGCCTGTTCGTCGGTGCAATACACCACGACGAGCCGGATCTGGCCTTCGGAGTCGGCGATCGGGCAGAACGTGCCCTTGAACTGGTGGGGCTGACCCTGCGCGCGGTTCATCGAAAACTCTGCAATGAGCTGCTCGCCCGAGAGCAGCGTCTGGAGCTTCTTTTCGCCGACGATGGTGGTCAGTTGGCTGGACTGCTTGAGCAGTTGCTGTTCGTTCGCAAAGCCGAGGCGTTCAAGTATGTAGCCGTTGGCACGGACGATCTGCCCGCTCGTGTCGAATTCGAGGATGCCGTTGCTGACGCTGATGGCAGCGAAGCGGCGCTCCGCCTCGAGCGACATCTCCTTGGTGTTGGTGATGTTGGCCTGGATCGAAATGAAATGTTCGAGCTTGCCGTCCTTGCCGAACACAGGATTGATGGCCATGGAGATCCAGTACGGCGTGCCGTTCTTGTCGTAGTTCAGAATCTCGTCGTAGAACGGTTGGCGCGCTTGTATGCACTTGCTGATGCGCGCAATGGTCTCCGGGTTGGTTGCCGGGCCCTGCAGGACCGGACCGGGCTTCTTGCCGCGAACGTCTTGTAGTGTGTAGCCGGTCAGCTTGTTGAAGCCGTTGTTCACGTAGTGCACCAGGCCGTCGGCATCGGTGATGATGATGGCGTTGTCAGTCTCGTTGGCGACCAGCGAGAGTACTTCGAATTCCTTCTTGCGCTCGACCTGGGCGGTGATGTCACTGGCGAACTTGATGACCTTCATGACCCGACCTTCCGGGTCGAGGATGGGGTTGTAGGTCGCGTGAATCCATACCGGCCGTCCCCCTTTCGCGAGCCGGCGGTACTCTGCAGTCTGATACTCGCCGGTGCGCAGACGCTCCCAGAACGCGGCGTAGGCGGGGGAGCGCGCTTCCTGCTCGGAGACGAACAGGCTGTGCTTGCGGCCCTGGACTTCCTCAAACGTGTAGCCCATCAGGGCGAGGAAGTTGTCGTTGGCGCGCAGGATGGTGGCGTCCGGCGAGAACTCGATGACGGCCTGCGCCCGGTTGATTGCCGCAATCTGCGACTCGATGTCGGCACGCGCGATGACCTGCGCAGTGATGTCCGTTGCGAACTTGATGACGCGGGTGACGTGCTTGCCGCGGCGGATTGGCGTGTAGGTCGCCTGGATCCAAACCGGCTCGCGATTCTTGTTCAGTCGGCGAAATTCCGCAGTCTGCGATTTGCCGTCGCGCAGGTCGTTCCAGAAGTTGCGGTACGCGGCGCTGTTGGCCTCATCCTCAGCGACGAACATGCGATGGTGCCGGCCGCGAACCTCATCCAGCGAATATCCCATCAGTGCGAGAAACTTGTCGTTCGCCCGGATGATCGTCCCATCGAGATTGAATTCGATGACGCCCTGGGTTTGTTCGATGGCAGAGACGATATCCGCCGAAGAGTTGCGACTGAAAAGACTGAACATGCGTGTCCCTGCTGAGCGATGATTTTGGACGAACCGGTTAAGTCTCTTACGGCACGAAGTGGCTCTTGTTGAGCGGCGAAAGCGAATCGGGGACAGTTCGCGGCGGATGCATGTCACCCGTGAACCGTTCCCGTGTGCTGATGGGCCAGCGCCGGACTAAATTTCCAGATTGTCGATCAGCCGCGTCGTACCCAGCCTGGCTGCAGCCAGTACCACCAGGGGATCATGCTCAGTGACTGGTGGCTGCAAGTCCGCCTGGCGGCGCACGGCGATGTAGTCGGCCTGCCAGCCGCGTTCGCGCAGGCGGTCCATCGCCACGGTTTCGAGGTGCAGGAAGTCGTGGTCGCCGGCGCGCACGGCGTCGCGGATGGCGGTGAGTTCGCGATACAGCGTCGGCGCTTCGGCGCGCTCTTTTTCACTCAGATAGCCGTTGCGCGACGACAGCGCGAGGCCGTCGGCGGCGCGCACGGTGTCGCCGCGCACGATCTCGATCGGCAGGGCGAACTCGCGCACCATGTTCGAGATCACCATCAGCTGCTGGTAGTCCTTCTTGCCGAACACCGCCACATCCGGTTGCACGATGGAGAAGAGCTTGAGCACGACCGTGGCGACCCCTGCGAAATGTCCGGGCCGGAATTCGCCTTCGAGGATGGACACCTGGGCCGGGGCCGGCTCGACGAAGTAGTGCTGCGGCTCCGGGTACATCACCGACTCGTCCGGCGCGAAGAGCAGGTCGACGCCAGCGGCTTCGAGTTTTTCGCAGTCGGCCGCGAAGGTGCGTGGATAGCGCCCGAAGTCCTCGCCCTGGCCGAATTGCAGGCGGTTGACGAAGATGCTGGCGACGACCGTGTCGGCATGCTTGCGCGCCTCGTGCATCAGCGCGATGTGGCCTTCGTGCAGGTTGCCCATGGTGGGGACGAAGACGATGCCGCCGGCCTCACGACGCGCGGCGCGGCAAGCGTCGATGGTTTCCAGAATCCGCATTTCAGTAGCCGTGCGCTTCGGTCGGGAACAGGCCTTCGCGCACTTCGTGTACGTAGCTGGCGATGGCTTCCTGGATGCTGGCCGCGCCGTCCATGTAGTTCTTGACGAAGCGCGCCGGTTTGCCGGGGAAGATGCCGAGCATGTCGTAGAGCACCAGCACCTGACCGTCGCAGTCGGGGCCGGCGCCGATGCCGATGGTGGCCATCGTCGTCAGGCTGGCGGTGATCTCGGCCGCGAGCGTGGACGGAACGAGTTCGAGCACGATCATCGCCGCACCGGCCTGTTCCAGCGCCAGCGCATCGGTCTTCATCTTCGCCGCGCCGGTTTCGTCGCGGCCCTGCACACGGTAGCCGCCGAGCTGATTGACCGACTGCGGCGTGAGGCCGACATGGGCGCACACCGGAATGCCGCGCTCGACCAGGAAGTGCACGGTCTCGGCCATGTATTCGCCGCCTTCGAGCTTGACCATCTGCGCGCCGGCTTCCATCAGCTTGGCGGCATTGCGCATGGCCTGCACCGGGCCTTCCTGATAGCTGCCGAAGGGCATGTCGGCAAGGATGAAGGCGCGCTTGCAGCCGCGTGCGACGCATTCGGTGTGATAGGCCATCTGTTCGAGCGTCACCGGCAGTGTGGACTTGTGGCCCTGAATGACGTTGCCGAGCGAGTCGCCGATGAGCACGGTGTCGACGCCGGTTCGATCCATCATGGCCGCGAAGCTTGCGTCGTAGGCGGTGAGCATCGTGATCTTGCGGCCTTCAGCGCGCATCTTTCCCAGTTCATGGAGCGTGACGGGCTTGTCGTTCTGCAGATAGGTCATGGCGTGCGTTTCCTCCGAGGGCGCGAGTGTTCCGCAAGTCGTCGCGGGAGACAAGCGAAAAACCGCGCCGCGTCAGCCAGCGTAATTGAAGAATTCGCGGAAGCTGCGCATCGCGCGCAGTCGCTCGATCAACAGCTCGAAATCGTCGTCCTGGTCCACCGGGTTGAGCACCTCGGCGTCGACGATGAACAGCGGGGCGGCATCATACTGATAGAAGAAGCGCGCGTAGCGGTCGGCGACGCGTTCCAGATAGGTTTCGGTGATGCGGCGTTCGGCCTGCATGCCGCGTTGGAGGACGCGGCCGATCAGCGTCTCCGGCTTGGCCTGCAGGTAGATGACGAGATCGGGCGAGCGTGGCTCGGGCGGCTTCATCGCGGCGTGGATGCGACGGTAGAGCTCGAACTGGTCTTCGGGCAGGTTGAGCGAGGCGAACAGCGGATCCTTGTCGAAGATGAAGTCGGACACCACGCGCCGGTTGTCCGTGCACGCGGCTTCAAGTTCTGCGAGTTCGTCGATGCGCTGCAGCAGGAAGGCGAGCTGGGTGGGTAGCGCCCAGCGGTCCATGTTCTGGTAGAAGCGGCCGAGGAAAGGGTTCAGCTCCGGGCGTTCGAGCAGCGGCTCGGCGTCCAGCCGCTGCGCGAGACGGCGTGCGAGCGAGGTCTTGCCGGCGCCGATGGGCCCTTCGACGACGATGTAGCGGGCGTTGTCGAGCATCACGAATCTCCGGTTAGGCGCGCAATGGCCTGGCCGCCCACCTGCGGCAGCAGCGCCGCCGCCGCGCCGTGCCCCGGAATGTGCGCCTCCGGAGCGATCTCGGCCAGCGGCAGCAGCACGAAGGCGCGCTCGTGCATGCGCGGGTGGGGCACTTCCAGGCCCGGTTCGCGGATCACCTCGTCATCGTAGAGCAGAAGGTCGAGGTCGAGTGTGCGCGGCGCGCGCTGCGCTTCGCGCGTGCGTCCAGCCTCGCGCTCGATGTCGAGCAGATGCGCGAGCAGCGCCGCTGCGGCCAGCGTGGTGTGCAGTTCGACCACTGCGTTCAGGTAGTCGGGCTGCTCGTCCGTCGTTCCCAGCGCGGCGCTGCGATAAAGCGACGAACGGTTCACCAGTTGCGTGCCGGGCAGGGCGGCCAGCGCCGCACAGGCATGCCCAAAGCTCGCGACGGGGTCGCCGAGGTTCGCCCCGAAGGCGACGAAGGCACGACTCATGTGGCGTCGACCGGCTGGTCGGACTCCGATTTCTTGGCGTTGGGCTTGCGCCGACGTCGGCGCTTGCGCGGCGCGCTCTTCGACGCGGGCGCTTCGCTGACCAGTTGTTCGCGCCGCTCGGGATTGCCGCCGGC
>CAXBIS010000012.1:0-121740 GCA_963975885.1 uncultured Azoarcus sp. | reverse complement strand
GCGCGGCGAATCACTACCGCGACGCGCTGGGCTTCGACGCGACGCTCTCGGCCGCATGGAAGGGACTGGGCAAGGCGCTGGAGAAGGCTGGCGACGACGCGGGGGCGCTGACGGCCTGGCGCGAGGGCATCGCGGTGGCCGCGAAACGCGGCGACCGTCAGGCCGAAAAGGAGATGACGGTGTTCGCGCGCCGCATCGAAAAACGGCTCGGAGCGCTCTGAGCCCCGCTCAAACCGAACGCAGCGTGACCTCGCAGTCGACGCGCGTCATGACCTTCTGCAGGCCGCGGCGCGTGGCCAGATTGAGCACCAGTGGCGCCATGTAGTTGGCCATGAGGCCGGCCGTTTCGGGTTTGTCCGGATCGGCCTCGGTGCGCCGCAGGATCACCAGCACGACCGCGCCTGCCGGGTCTTCCAGCCCGATCGTCGCCGATTCCTCGTCGGTCAGGGACAGCTCGAAATGCACCGAGATGTTGGCGGGTTCGGTGACCGAGAACACGAGATCCGGCGAATCGACGGCCAGCAGCAGGTGCAGGCCGGGCGTTCCGGCATCTTCGTCGTGCAGCAGCGCGAAACGCCGCAGATCCTCGAAACCGGACAGACCGTTCGGAAACTCGATGAGTTTGTCGTCGGCGATATCAAGCGCGCCGAGCACCGGACTTTCGATCTTCATGCGAACTCCTCTCGGTTGTTTCGCCGCATCGTCACGGCGCGACGATGCGGGCTTGCTCCAGCGGACGCCCAAGTGCACTGCGTACCGCGACCAACACCTGCTCGGCTGCCGCACGCCCGGCGAACGGCCCCAGATCGACGCGCCCCTGCACGACGGCCGCACGCCCCTCGGCCGACATCTTCTCACGCAGCCCCTCGGCATTGTCGGCGTCGGCGAACACGCCGAGCTGCACCCACCATTCGTCCCCACCGCCGATCAGGATGCCACGCGTGCCCGAGCGCGCACTGCGGGCTTCGGCACGCGCAGCGAAGGGGCCGAGCATGACGCGATGGAGCACACGCGCCGGATAGCCCGCGTCGGCCGAAGCCTGCTGCAGCGCGCGCGCGTCGCTGATCGGCATGAAGCCGCCCAGACGCACACGATGATCGTTGACCGCCTGCACCGGCGGCGGAGGGGGCGGGTCGTCCGGGCCCGGCGCGGCATCCGTCGGAATCACGGTGACGATGCGGGCGTCTGCCACGGCGATTGCGGGCGGACGGGGTGCCAGTTCGGTCGGGCCGGAAGGCTCGGGTTCCTCGGCGTCCGGCCGGATCTGCGGTGTGTTGGCGGTTGAGGCCTCAACCCCTGTCTGCGCGTCGGCCACTTCCGGTTCGGCCGCCTCACCGGCTACCGCCTCCACGGGCGGTGGCTCATCCACACGCGGGGGCTCGCCGCTCGGTGCCCCCAGAGCGGATACGGGTTCGCCGGGCGCGTCGGCATCGTCGGATGAATCAGGTTCGGCCGGGATCGGAGCAGGAACGGGCGACTGCGACGCTTGCGGCGCGGTCGCCATCCGGATCGGGGCCGTTTCGTCATCGCGCGTCGCGACGACCAGCAGGACAATCAGCACCAGGCCGGCGACGGCTGCACGCAGCAGCGCACCACGCGCCGTGTCGGCCCCCAGTCCGTGTTCAGCCCCGAGGTTCGTCATCCGACTCTCCCTGACGTTCGGCCAGCGAGCGCACCAGTTCGGCCTCGGCCACCGAGATGCCGCAGCGCTCGGCAATGGCCTCGACACCGAGCCCGCGCCGCGCACACACCAGGGCCTCGTTGTATTCGGGCGAGATGCCTTGCGCGACGCTGACGGACTCGATCTGTTCCTTCAGGCCGTCCAGCGTCTGGGACAGCGCGACCAGCGTGGAACGCTGATGCGCGAGGTCTTCGCGCAGCGCGTCGATTTCATGACGCAGGGAACTGGCATCGAGCGCGGCCTGAAACGGGACGTCGGCGCCCGGTTCGCGGCGCAGCACCACATAGCGCCAGAGCTGATAGAGAACATAGCCGGAGAGCGCGCCGATCAGGACCCATAACACTTCTCGCACGCCTGTTCTCCTCGCGAATGGCGGGCCGAAGGCCCGGGGAGCGGCTCCGCCGCGCGTGGCGCGGCGAAAAATATGTCCGGATGATAATGCCGGCAGCAGCCGGCGACAATGGCGGCCGGTTTCTGGGAGAATAAGCCGTTTCGAATACGCAGTCCCCATCCGATGAGCGAGACCCTGATCGTGCTGACCAATGTACCCGATGCCGAGACCGCCGCGATGATCGCCCGCCGTCTGGTCGAGGCGCGTCTGGCCGCCTGTGTCAACGTGCTCGGGCCCTGCCGCTCGGTCTATCGATGGCAGGGCGCGATCGAGGACGACGCCGAAGTGCCGCTGCTGATCAAGACCACGCGTGCACGCTACGCCGAACTCGAACGCGCTCTGGTCGCGTTGCATCCGGCCGAAGTTCCCGAGATCCTCGCACTGCCGGTCGCCGCCGGCCTTCCGGACTATCTCGCCTGGGCGGCCGCCGAGACCGCGCCCGACACCGATTGAACGCTTCACCGTCCGCGCTGCTCCAATCCCCCACGATGCCCTCCTTCCCCTCGCCCATGGCCCTGTTCCGCTGTTTCGCGCTGCTGCTCGCACTGTTCTTCGCGGCGCCGGCCGCGCTCGCCGACCCGGTCGAACCCGACAAGGCCTTCCCGGTATCGGCGCGCATGCTCACCGCCGACACCGTCGAGGTTCGCTTCGACATCCGGCGCGACTACTATCTGTACGACGCCAAGCTCGGCTTCGCCGCGCTGACCGACGGCGTCACGCTGGGCACACCCGAGATTCCCCCGGGCGAGACCTACAAGGACGAATTCTTCGGCGACACGGTGATCCACCGCGGCCGGCTGGACGTACTCGTGCCGGTGTCTGCGCCACCGAACATGAGCGCGTTCGAGCTTGAGGTGAAGAGCCAGGGCTGCTGGGACGGCGGCATCTGCTATCCACCCGAGACGCGCGTGCTCACCGTCGCCATGGAGCCCGCAGACGGCGAAAGTGACGGCCTGCTCGACCGCGCGCTCTCGTCACCGAAGGCGTCGTCGGCCAAGCAACAGCCCGCAGCCGCTTCGCCTGCATCGCCGGCCGCTGCCACGACCGGCGACGAGAGCGGGCGCATCGCGCGTCTTCTGGACGACGCCAGCCCGGCACTGGTGCTGGCGAGCTTCTTCGGCTTCGGCCTGCTGCTGGCCTTCACGCCCTGCACCTTTCCGATGATCCCCATCCTGTCGGGCATCATCGTGGGACAGGGTCACCACGTCAGCCATGCGCGCGCCGGCGTGCTGTCGCTGGCCTTCGTGCTGGGCATGGCGGTGACCTATGCGGCGGCCGGCGTCGCGGCGGGGCTGTCGGGAACGCTGCTGGCCGCAGCGCTGCAGAACGTGTGGGTGCTGGGCAGCTTCGCGGTGGTGTTCGTGCTGCTTTCGCTGTCGATGTTCGGCTTCTATGAACTGCAGATGCCCAGCGCGCTGCAAAGCCGGCTGTCGTCGACCGCCAGTCATCAGAAGGGCGGAAGCCTGGGCGGCGTGATCACGATGGGCGTGCTCTCGGCGCTCATCGTCGGTCCCTGCGTGGCCGCGCCGCTGGCCGGCGCACTGCTCTATATCGCGCAGACCGGCGACGCCGTGCTGGGCGGGGCGGCGCTGTTCGTGATGGCGCTGGGCATGGGTGCGCCGCTGATCGCGGTGGGCGTGGGCACGCGCTCGCTGCTGCCCAAGATCGGACCGTGGATGGAAGGCGTCAAGAAAGCCTTCGGCGTGATGCTGCTGGCGGTTGCGCTGTGGCTGATCTCGCCGGTGATCCCGGCCGCCGCGACGATGCTCGGCTGGGCGCTGTTGCTGGGCTTCTCCGGTATCTTCCTGCACGCGCTCGACCCGCTCCCCACCCATGCCGGCGGCTGGCGCCGCTTCTGGAAGGGGCTGGGCGTGATGTTGCTGATTGCGGGCGCGGCCATGCTCATCGGCCTGCTCGCCGGCTCCCGCGATCCGCTGCAGCCGCTGTCCGTGCTGCGCAGCGGCGCTGCCACCCAGGTGCAACAGCCGCGCTTCGAGCGCGTGGCCTCGGTGACCGAACTGCAGTCGCGCCTGGACACGGCCGACCGGCCAGTGATGCTCGACTTCTACGCCGACTGGTGCGTCTCGTGCAAGGAGATGGAGCGTTTTACCTTCTCCGACCCGGCGGTGGCCGAACGCATGAACCGCATGCTTCTGCTTAAGGCCGACGTCACCGCCAACAACGATGCGGACAAGGCCCTGCTGGCTCGCTTCGACCTGTTCGGCCCGCCCGGCATCGTGTTCTTCGACCCCTCGGGGCGCGAGATCGCCGGCCTGCGTGTGGTCGGCTTCATGCGCGCAGCACCGTTCGGCGAGATCCTCGACCGCGCGCTGAACTGACGCGCGCCGCGCCGACCGGCTCGGCCAACGCCCTGTTTTCGCATACAATCGCGCCTTGCGCCTTGAAGAACCCCATCCCATGTTTTCCGGAATCGTGGCCGCCTGCGGCCGAATCGTCGAACTCGCCCCGCTCGCCGAAGGCGTGCGCCTGGTGGTCGACGCCCCCGAACTCGATCTGTCCGACGTCGCCATTGGCGACAGCATCGCCAACAGCGGCGTATGCCTGACCGTGGTCGCCATCGACGCCGGCCGCATGAGTTTCGACGTCTCGCGCGAAACGCTCGAGTGCACCGCGGGGCTGGACGCGGTCGGCAACGAGGTGAACCTGGAAAAGGCGCTGCGCCTTTCCGACCGGCTGGGTGGCCATCTGGTGACCGGACATGTGGACGGCGTCGGCGAGGTCGTGCGCTTCCAACCGGTGGGCGAGAGCCACGAGCTGGTGATCCGTGCGCCGCAGGAACTTGCCGGCTACATCGCACGCAAGGGCTCAATCACCGTCAACGGCGTGAGCCTGACGGTCAACCGCGTCGAGGGCACGGATTTTTCGATCAACCTGATCCCGCACACGGTGACGGTGACCAATCTCAAGCATCTCGCGGCGAGCAGCCGCGTGAATCTGGAAATCGACCTGATCGCTCGCTACGTCGAGCGCATGCAGGCCTGGCGCGAGGAGTTGTCCGCATGAGCGCGCTCTCACCCATCAACGAAATCGTCGAGGACATCCGTGCCGGCCGCATGGTGGTGCTGGTCGACGAGGAAGACCGCGAGAACGAGGGCGACCTGGTGCTCGCCGCCGAACACGTCACGCCCGAGGCGATCAACTTCATGGCGCGCTACGGCCGCGGCCTGATCTGCCTGACGCTGACCGAGCAGCGCTGCAACCAACTCGGTCTCGAGCTGATGGTGCGCGACAACCGCTCGCCGTACTCCACCGCCTTCACGATGTCGATCGAGGCCGCCGAGGGCGTGACCACCGGCATCTCCGCACACGACCGCGCACGCACGGTGCAGGCGGCGGTGGCGCGTGCCGCCCGCCCCACGGATATCGTGCAGCCCGGTCACATCTTCCCGCTGCGCGCACAGCCGGGCGGCGTGCTGATCCGCGCCGGCCATACCGAGGCGGGCTGCGATCTGGCACATCTGGCCGGACTGGAACCGGCCTCGGTAATCTGCGAGATCCTCAAGGACGACGGCACCATGGCACGCCTGCCGGACCTCATCCCGTTCGCGCAGGAGCATGGCCTGAAGATCGGTGCAATCCGCGACCTGATCGAATACCGCGCTGCCAACGAATCGCTGGTCACGCGGGTGACCGAGAAGGACGTCGTCACGCCGCAGGGCCGCTTCCGGCTGGCCGCCTTCGAGGATCGCACCTCGGGCGACGTGCATTTCGCGCTGACTCACGGCGACATCCATGCCGACCGCGACACGCTGGTGCGCGTGCACGAACCCATTTCCGTGGTGGACTTCCTCGACCCCGAAAGCGGCCAGCACAGCTTCCCGATCAACGATGCCCTGACCCGCATCGCGGCTGAGCCGGCCGGTGTAGTGGTGCTGCTCTACCGCCCTCAGTCCGGTCGCGACCTGCTCGCCGGCCTGCAAGGTCAGGAGCGCCCCGCTGCACGCTGGGACCCGCGCCTGTTTGGGGTCGGCGCACAGATCCTGCGCGATCTGGGAGTCGGCCGCATGCGCCTGATGGCCAATCCGCAGAAGATTCCCAGCATGGCCGGCTTCGGCCTCGAGATCACCGGCTTCGTCGACCAGGGCTGAAGCCCGCTCGTCCGCGCCACGCCCAACAGGAATTCCCATGTCCAGCTATAACGACATTCCAGAAATCGAATCCAGCCTCGACGGCGCCGAGCTGCGCATTGGCATCGTCACCGCACGCTTCAACCCCGACGTGTGCGAAGGCCTGCTCGCCGCGTGCACCGACGAACTGGTGCGCCTGGGCGTGCCGCCGGCATCGGTGCGCATCGCCAGTGTGCCCGGCGCGCTCGAAATACCGCTGGTACTCCAGACCATGGCGCGATCGGGGCGTTTCGATGCGCTGGTCGCACTGGGCGCGGTGATCCGCGGCGAGACCTATCACTTCGAGATCGTCGCCAACGAGATGGCCGCCGGCATCAACCGCGTCGGGCTGGACACCGGCCTGCCGATCGCCAACGGCGTACTCACCACCGAGGACGACGACCAGGCGCTGGCGCGCGTGCGCGAAAAGGGCACGGACTGCGCGCGCGCGGCCGTCGAAATGGCCAATCTGCTCAAGGCACTGCGATGAATGGCAAGGCTGCACGTCGGCGCGCGCGCGAATTCGCGCTTCAGGGCGTCTATCAATGGCTGCTGTCGGGCAACGACATCGCCCCGATCGAGGACCACATCTCGCAGGTCGGCGGATTCGAACAGGCCGACCACGAGTTCTTCATCCGCGTGCTGCGGGCGACGGTTGCCAACGTCGAGGCGCTGCGTGCCGACTTCGCACCATTCATCCACCGCGGGGTGGACGAACTCTCGCCGGTCGAGCACGCGATCCTGCTGATCGGCACGCACGAACTCAAGAATGACCTCGACACGCCCTACCGCGTCGTGATCAACGAGGCCATCGAACTGGCCAAGGAATACGGCGGCACCGACGGACACCGCTTCGTCAACGGCGTGCTCGACCGTCTGGCCGCGCAACTGCGCACGGTGGAGGTCGAGGCGGCCCGCAAGGCGCGCGGCCAGTCCTGAGCGAAGGTGTCGCCGCCATGCAAAAGGCCCCGCATTGCGGGGCCTTTTGCTTTCAGCGCAGGCGGTGATTACTTGCCGTTGACGCTGTTCTTGAGCGAGGCGCCGGCGGAGAACTTGGGCACCTTGGAGGCGGCGATCTTGATGGACGCGCCGGTCTGCGGGTTGCGGCCGGTGCGCGCAGCGCGCGAAGACACCTCGAAGGAACCGAAGCCCGTGAAGGCCACTTTCTCACCCTTGGCCATGCGCTCGGTGATCAGATCCAGCACGGCGGACAGGGCGCGGTCGGCTTGAGCGCGGGAGACATCCATGCGGTCAGCCAGGGCTTCGACAAATTCACCTTTATTCATGCTTATCCTCGATCGATTTGTGTGAGTTTTGAAAACCGTTATCCAGCAAGGGCATCGGGCTGAACTCGGGATTCCGGTATCGCGGCAGGCACGTGCTGCTCGGTGCCCCCTCGTGCTCCAGCGCACCCTGCGCCGCCCGTCGAATCCCGCCCGGATCCTTGCTTGCGACTGAATTTCCGGCAGGAACAGTCTGCCCAAGCCGTTTCCAACACACAAGCCCTTTTTTCGTAACAAGCCCAATTACAGCGGCATTTGAGGCATCCGCGAGACGTCGGCCCGATTGGCGCACGGCTTCGGTGCGCCGTACGATAGCGCATCGATCAACCGCCTTCGGGAGTCATTCCATGCAATTCGTCCGCGCCAACGGCCTCAATTTCTGTCTTGAACGTCGCGGCAGCGGCGATCCCGTGCTGTTTCTCGGCGGCACGGGCTGGGACCTGCGCGACCGCCCGAACCCGCTCGACGGTCCGCTCGCGAAGCACTTCGAGATGATCCTCTTCGACCAGCGCGGCATGGGCCAGAGCGACAAGCCCGACATCGAATACTCGATGTCCGACTACGCCGAAGACGCGGTCGGCATCCTTGACGCGCTGGACCTGGGCTCGGTTCACGTCGTGGGCTTCTCGTTCGGGGGCATGGTCGCGCAGGAGCTGGCGATTCGCCATCCGGACAGGGTGCGCCGCCTGGTGCTGGCCGGGGCCACTTCGGGCGGTGCGGGCGGCTCGTCCTATCCCATCCACGAGTTCCTCGACCTCGACCCCGAGACACGCGCGCGCCGCGGCCTCGAAGTGATGGACCTCGCCTTCACGCCCGAATGGCAGGCAGCCAACCCGACCGAGGCGGCACGCCTGATCCGCGAGCGCATGATCCTCGCCGCACGCCGCGCCGACGACATCGCGCTGGAGACGGGCAAGCGTCGCCAGCTCGCGGCGCGCGCGCAGCACGACTGCTTCGAACGCCTGCACCGCATCCAGGCGCCGACGCTGGTCATCGCCGGCGAGCGCGACGGTCAGGCCCCGCGCGAACTCGTCGCCAGACTCGCCGCGGCGATTCCGGACGCACGCATGATCGTCGTGCCCGGCGCCCACCACACGATGCTCGGCGGCTCTCCCGACGCCTACGAGGCGATGATCGAATTTCTCACCGCCACCGACTGAACGGCCCGGGCACAAGCGCCCTTGCGGATATCCGGGGGGAAGCACCCGGAACCAATTCTTACCCTGCCATGTCAGTTTGACGCACATCGTCCGGCGCTCAGGTTTGGCCCGGCGATGCCGTCAACAAGCACATCGGAACATTCCGTTCCGATTGCCCGCAGGGAGAATGACCGGATGACCCGTGCCCGTACACGCCTGTGGATCTGGAGCCTGTTCGCGCTGTGGATCGGCTACAGCGCGACCGTGCTCGGCTGGGCCGCCGCGACCACGCCTCCCGGGGATATCTGCGTCGCGCGCTGAGCCGACGTTCGCCGGAGCTCGACCATGAATCACGCCGCATCCGACGCCGAACGCGTCCTTCTTCCCTATCGCGTCCAGGCCGACCGGCTGTTGCTGCTCACCCTCATCGCCTTGCTCGCGATCTCGTTCGGGGTTGCTGCCGCTACCGACACCTGGCAGCTAGCGCTCGCCGTGGGCGTGCCGGCGCTCGTCGTACCGGCACTGCTTCAGCGCGCCGCGCCCGGATCGCTGGCCAGCCGCATTGCTGTGGCCTGTGCGCTGATGGTGTTCGCGGCGCTCACCATCCAGCAATCGCGCGGCATGATGGAGGCGCACTTCGGCATCTTCGTGCTGCTCGCCTTCCTGCTCTACTACCGTGACTGGCGACCGGTATTTGCCGCAGCCGCGCTGATCGCGGTCCATCACCTGGGATTCAACTACCTGCAGGCGACCAACTGGGGCGGCATCCTGATCTTCGACAGCGGCGCCTCGCTGTGGCGCGTGGCGCTGCACGCGGCCTACGTGGTCGCCGAAGCCGGAGTGCTGATGTATCTGGCAGTGCGCCTGCGGCGCGAGGCGCTGGAAGCGGCACGGGTGGCGTCCGCAGCCGAGGCCATCGGCCATGGCGAGCTTTCCGTCCCGGTAGCACAGGAAGGCGGCTCCGCCCTGCTCGCCACCGTCGAGGCCATGCGCGAGGCCCTGGCCTCGACGATCCGCGACGTACGCCACAACACCGGCGCGGTGTCCGGCACGGTCGACCGCCTCAAGGCGGTATCGAGCGAGGTCGAGCAACTGATGCGTCGCCAGCACGACGAGACGACACGCCTGGCTACGGCGATCGCCGACATGGAACGCGAAGTCTCGGCCCATGCCGAGCAGGCGACCGAAGCGCGCGAGGCGGCCGAACATTCGGGCCGTCTGGCGCGCGACGGCAACTCCGTGGTGCGCTCCTCGATCGAGAACATCGGCGCGATCGAGCGATCCATCCGTCAATCGGCGTCCAGCGTGGAGGAACTCGGCGCGCGCAGCGAGCGCGTCGCCGAGATGGTGCATCTGATCCGCGACATCGCCGATCAGACCAACCTGCTCGCGCTCAACGCCGCCATCGAAGCCGCGCGCGCCGGCGAACAGGGACGCGGCTTCGCAGTCGTCGCCGACGAGGTGCGCAAGCTTGCCGAACGCACCTCGGTCGCCACCGGCGACATCGGACGCATGATCGAGGACATCGACGCCAGTCGTACACGGGCACTCGAACGCATTGCCGAAGCCGTCGAGCGCGCCTCGGCGGGCACGACCCAGGCCGGGGAAGCCGAATCGACCATCGTGCACATTACCGACGAGTCGCAGCGGGTGACCGAGGCCATCGCCAGCATCGCCGACACGCTGCGCCAGCAACTGGCGGCGACGCGCCAACTGGCGGGCAGCGTGGCCGAGGTGGACAAGCTCTCGGCCGGCTGTGCCGAAGCAGCGCGCGGAGTCAATGCAGAGGCGCTCGCGCTCGACACCGCGTCAGGCGCGCTGGTGCACGCGGTCGGCCGCTTCCGCGTCGGCTGAAAGCGCCGTCGGCCTGTGCTTGTGGCAAAGTAGGGCAAAAGAGTACTGCTTTCGCCATGAGACCCGCCCGCGCCCTGATCGATCTAGACGCACTGCGTCACAACTACCGCCTCGCGCGCGCGCGCCACGGTGCGCACACGCTCGCCGTGATCAAGGCCAATGCCTATGGTCACGGCGCGGTGCAGTGCGCGCGGGCGCTCGAGGAAGAAGCCGACGGCTTTGCCGTGGCCTTCATCGACGAAGCCATGGTGCTGCGTGAGGCCGGCATCCTGCGGCCCATCCTGCTGCTCGAAGGGCCGTTCTCGACCGAGGAGGTGCAGCGGGCGGCGGCCTTCGACCTGTGGCCCGTCGTACACCACGCCGGCCAGCTCGCGATGTTCGACGCGGCCGATCTGCCGGCACCGATCAGCGTGTGGCTGAAGGTCAACACCGGCATGAACCGAGCCGGCTTCCAGCCCGAGGACGTGCGCAGCGCATGGCTGCGCCTGCGTGACTCGGGCAATGTCGGCGACATCACGCTGATGACGCATCTGGCGCGCGCCGACGAACCCGAAGTACACACCACCGACGAGCAGGTGAACTGCCTGGACGCGATTGCGGCCGCGGTCGGCATGGACGCGCCGCGCAGCCTGTCGAATTCGCCCGGCATCCTCGCCTGGCCTTCGACCCACGCGGACTGGGGCCGGGCCGGCATCCTGCTCTACGGCGCGGATCCGATGCCGGGCGAACCCAGCGGGCTGCGTGCGGTAATGACGCTGGAGAGCGAGGTGATCTCGGTACGCGACGTGCCGACCGGCACGCCGGTGGGCTACGGCGCGCGCTTTGTCACCGAACGTCCCACGCGCCTGGGGCTGGTCGCGATGGGCTATGCCGACGGCTATCCGCGCAGCGCGCGCGACGGCACGCCGGTGACCGTCGACGGCATGCCGGCACAACTGGCCGGACGTGTGTCGATGGACTTGCTCACGGTCGACCTGACCGATGTGCCCGGCGCAGGGCCGGGCAGCCGCGTCGAGCTGTGGGGGCCGCAGGTGTCGGTCAACCGCGTGGCCGAGGCAGCCGGCACCATCGCCTACGAGGTGCTGTGCAACGTCAAGCGCGCGCGCTTCGAGTATCGCGGCTGATCAGTCCGGCCAGCGCAGCACGATCCTCGCGCCGCCGCGCGGCTCGAGGTCCAACCACTGCTCGCGCACCACACCGTCGAGTGTGGCGGTGACGCGATAGCGACCGGGCTGCGTGACGTCCACCTGACCGATCGGGCCACACGCGTCATGGACAGCCGACACATCACTGAGCGGATCGGTGACCAGCGTCTTCGCGCCGGCCACATAGCCACCCGATTGCGTCGCGAACAGGATGGTCAGCGCATGCGCGCCCTGCGCGGCACGCATCGGCTGTGATTGCTCGAATCCGATACCGCCGCAAACCAGCGTGAGGGCGGGCGACTGCGCGTGGGCAGAAGCCGTCAGGAGAACACTTCCCAGGATGATGGCGAGTCGTTTCATCTTCGATCCTCCGAAGTCGGACTGCGATGATACGCCCGCTGCGCAGCGGGCACGCCCCGTGCCGCGGACACGCCTATTCGCGCACCCGGTCGATGACCAGTACCACTCCGCTCGCATCCGGGGCCACAGTGACCGGCGTGGCCTCCAGATCCCCCGGCTGCGGTGCGGCATCGCCGGACATCGACACGCGCGCGAAGAGCACCAGTTCGTCGGGCAGCGGGGCGTCGTTCATGCGCGCCGCACCGGAGAAATCGAAGGAGGTCGGCAGATCGGCGGCCGGGAAGCGGATGGCCGCGAACGGCATGCCGCCTTCGGGCGCGCGAACGAACAGGAACACCGTTGCCTGCGACGGCAGGGCCGCGGCCGGCTCGACGCCCAGCCTCACTTGCCCGGCCAGGGTCACCGGCGCCGGTGCGGCGGGCAGATCGGGCGCATCCATGAGTTCCATGCCGCCGCGCGAGCGCGCCTCGTTGATGCTCGCGACGACCGAGGCGTAGGCCGGATCCTCGCGCGGCACCTGGTCGAGGATGCGTTCCCAGTAGCTCGACGCGGTGGCGTAGTCCTCGCGCTCGAAAGCGGCCGCGCCTGCCAGCGCGAGCGCCTTGAAGTTGTCCGGCTCGAGTTCCAGCGCGCGTTCGATCAGGCGTCGTGGTTCACCCTCGAAATCCCCCTGCTGCGCGGCCACCAGCAGATCCGCCCAGTCGGCCATGAGCATCGCGTTTTCGGGGATGTTCGCCCCGATGCGCTTCCAGGTGGCCTGCGCGCGCTCGAACTCCCCGAGCATGGTGTAGGAGCGCGCGAGCATCGCCCAACCGGTCTCATCGGTGGGATCTTCGGCCAGGCGGTCGGCGAGCTGTCCGACCAGGCCGGAAATCTGCTCCGGCGTGAGCTGCTCTGCGGGCGCTTCGACGCGCGCCACCCGCGCATCGGGGTCGAGCGCGGCCGGCTCGCCGATCGCGCCATAGACCAGTACCGCGGCCAGCGGCACGGCAAGCACCATCGCGATCGCCCATGCCTTCGACGGCCGAACGTCGGCATCGCTCTCGACGAACTGCCCTTCCTCGAGCACGCGCGCCTCGAGTTCGGCGCGGTTGCGCGCAAAGGCTTCGGCGTCGACACGCCCCGCCGCATGCTCGGTCTTGAGGTCGGCGAGCTGTTCGCGCAGCACCGCGATCGCGACCTCGGCCTGGGCTCGCTTCTCGGCATCGGCGCGCCGCCGCGCGCCGCGCCCGAGCAGCGGCGGCAGGACGAACAACAGCGCGCCCGCGACGAGAATCGCGGACAGCAGGACGAAAACGCTCACTTGCGGGGCTCCTCGGGAAATTCGGTTTCATCGTCGCCGAGCAGTTCGCGCGCACGCGCACGCTCGTCGGACGACAGTCGGGGTGTCGCAGCATCGGCCTCGCGGCGGCGCAGACGCACCATCAGCGCACCCACGCCGAGCAGCGCGAGCGCGCCCGGACCCAGCCACAGCAGAATCGTGGTGGCCTTGAACGGCGGGTCGTAGAGGACGAAGTCGCCGTAGCGTTCGACCAGGAAATCGACCACCTGGTCCTCGCTCTTGCCGGAGGCGAGTTGCTCGCGCACCTGGTTGCGCAGGTCGATCGCCAGCGGCGCGCGCGATCCGGCGATGGTCTCGTTCTGGCACACCAGACAGCGCAGCTTCTGCGACAGCTCGATGACGCGCGACTCGAGCACCGGGTCGTCGGCCAGTGGTTGAGCCTGACCCTGCGCGAACAGCGGCAAGGCCACGGTCAGCGCCAGCACGCCCAGCAGGTGGCGCATGCGTTCAGCCTGCACGGGTTAGCTCCGCAATCCTCGGCATCAGCACGTCGCGCACCACGCCGGCGTTCATCGGCCCGATGTGCTTGTAGCGGATGATGCCTTCGCGGTCGATCAGAAAGGTCTCGGGCGTTCCATAGACGCCGTACTCGATGCCGATGCGCCCGTCGGCGTCCATCACGTTGGCGGAATAGGGGTTGCCGCCCTCGCGCAGCCATTCGAGCGCGTCCGCGCGCGCATCCTTGTAGTTCAGGCCGACCACCGGCACCACGCCCTGGCGCTTCATCTGCACCAGCAGCGGGTGCTCCTGGCGGCACGACACGCACCACGAGGCCCACACGTTGAGCAGGAACACCTGACCGCGCATGTCGGCCAGGCCGAAGCGCTCGTCGGGCTTGTCCAGACGCGGCAGCGAAAAATCCGGCGCCGGCTTGCCGACCAGTGGCGAAGGGACCTCGCGCGGGTTGAGCGTGAGCCCGTAGGCGAGAAATCCGGCGAGCACGAAGAAGATCGCCAGTGGTACGAGAAACTTCGCTTTCATTGCCTATCCTGCCTGTGCGACCGCGCCGGCCGGCTTGGCGGCATCGCGCTCGGCGAGCCTGCGGTAGCGTTTGTCGGCGGCGGCGAAGATGCCGCCCAGAGCCATCAGGATGCAGCCAGCCCAGATCCAGCTGATGAACGGCCGGTAGTGCAGGCTGACGATCCAGGAACCCGGCTCGACCTGATCGCCGAGCGACACATAGACGTCACGCAGCGGGCCGACGTCGATGGACGCCTCGGTCATCGGCATGCCCTGCGCACGATACAAACGCTTCTCGGGCGTCAGCGTGGCAATGGCGCGCTCGCCGCGCGTGACGTCGATGATGCCGCGATCCGCATCGTAGTTCGGCCCGTCGCGCTCGATGGCACCGCGGAAGGTAAAGGTGTAGCCGGCCAGTTGCGCGCTCTGGCCCTCGCGCATCTTGACGTCGAGATCCTGCTCCAGGCTGCCGACCAGGGTCACGCCGATGACGAACACGCCGATGCCCAGGTGCGCCAGCCACATTCCCCACCAGGCCGACGGGATGCCGCGCAGGCGCGCGCCCACGGCCGCACCGGCCCGTTCGGTCAGGCGGCGCACCAGCAGGTGCGCACTGCCCAGCAGTACCCAGGCCGACAGTGACAAGCCGAGCACGGTGCGCCAGGTCACGTGGTCGATGGCCAGCGCGACGCCGCCACCGATGATCACGCTCACCAGTGCGGACAACCACAGCATGCGCCCCAGCCGTGAGGCGTCGTCACCCTTCCAGCGCACGAAGGGCGCGATCACCATCAGGAACACCACCGGCGTCATCAGCGGCACGAAGGTCGCCTCGAAGTACGGCGGACCCACCGAGATCTTGCCCAGGTTGAGCGCGTCGAGGAACAGCGGATAGAGCGTGCCCAGCAGCACCGCCGCACAGGCCACCGCCAGCAGCACGTTGTTGCCCAGCAGGGCCGACTCGCGCGAGAGCAGCGCGAAGCTGCCACCACCCGAGAGTTTGGGCGCACGCCACGCGAAGAGCACCAGCGACACGCCGATCACGAACACGAGCAGGGCGAGGATGTACAGGCCCCGCGCCGGGTCGGTGGCGAAGGCGTGCACCGAGGTGATCACGCCCGAGCGCACCAGGAAGGTGCCGAGCAGCGACAGCGAGAACGCGCCGATGGCCAGCAGCACGGTCCAGCTGCGAAAGGCGCCGCGCTTCTCGGTCACCGCCAGCGAATGGATCAGCGCCGTGCCCAGCAGCCAGGGCATGAAGGAGGCGTTTTCGACCGGGTCCCAGAACCACCAGCCGCCCCAGCCCAGCTCGTAATAGGCCCAGCCCGAGCCGACCGCGATGCCGGCGGTAAGGAACACCCAGGCCACGGTCGTCCAGGGGCGCGACCAGCGCGCCCAGGCGGCGTCCAGCCGGCCGGTGAGCAGCGCGGCGATGGCGAAGGCGAAGGCCACCGAGAAGCCGACATAGCCCATGTAGAGCAGCGGCGGGTGGATGATCATGCCCGGGTCCTGCAGCAGCGGGTTGAGATCGCGCCCTTCGACGGCACCGGGCAGCAGGCGCTCGAACGGGTTGGACGTGAACAACGTGAAGGACACGAAGCCGGCGCTGATCCAGCCGAGCACACCGACAACGCGCGCGAGAAAGGCTTCCGGCAGGTGGCGGCTGAACACGGTCACGGCCACGGTCCATGCCGACAGGGCCATCGCCCACAGCAGCAGCGAACCCTCGTGGTTGCCCCATACGCCGGTGATCTTGTAGATCAGCGGCGTGTCCGAGTGCGAGTTGGCCGCAGCCAGGCGCACCGAAAAGTCACTCTCGATGAAGGCCCAGGTCAGGCACACGTAGGCCACGACGAGAAACAGGAACTGGCCATGGGCAGCCGGGCGGGCCACGCCCATCAGCGCCATGCGGTTGCGGTGCGCGCCGATCATCGGCACGGTAGCCTGTACCAGCGCCAGAACCATGGCGAGGATCAGGGCGAAATGTCCCAGTTCGGCGATCATTGCTGCATGCTCTCCGCGGCCTTCTGCATTTGGGCCGCATCGAGCGCGTATTGCGCCTCCACCGGCATGTAGTTCTCGTCGTGCTTGGCCAGCACCTCGGTGGCGGTGAAGCGGCCGTCCGGGCCGATCTGCCCCTGCACGACAGCGCCCTTGCCCTCCTGGAAGAGATCGGGCAGCGTGCCGCGATAGCTCACCGGCACGGTCTGCACCATGTCGGTGATGACGAAGCTCACGGTCAGGCCGTCCGGCTGGCGCTGGATCGAGCCTTCCTCGACCATGCCACCGACGCGGAAGCTGCGACCCGACGGCGCCTTGCCGGCAGCGACCTCGCTGGGCGTATGGAAAAACACCAGGTTTTCCTGGAATGCGGTGAGGACGAGCGCCACCGCCCCGACCAGAAGGGATGCGGCGCCGGCGAGCAGCAGCAAGCGCTTGCTACGGGGTTTCATCAAACAGTCTCCTCACTGACGCCGGGCGCGGGCCGACCCGGCGGTGTCGCGCGGCGCAACCTGGCAAGTCGGCGCACGGTCTCGCTACGACGGCGGAACAACAGGATCAGTTCCGCTACGATGCACGCGGCGGTCACACCATAACTGCCCCACACGAAGGCGGCTGCGCCGCCCATGTCCCAGAACGCGCTCCAGGATTCCCACTCCATCACCGGCTCCCCTTTCGTTCGAGCTCCGCGCCCACCCAGTCGGTGTGGCGTTCTCGCTCGAGAATGATCGGGCGCACGCGCCAGAAGGCCACCGCGATGGTATAGGCCCAGGCGGCGATGGCCATGATCAGCATACCCATCAACATGGTCGTGGCCATGGTCGGCGCCTTGGTGATGCTGACCGAGGCGCCCTGATGCAGCGTGTTCCACCACTGCACCGAGAAATAGATGATGGGCACGTTGATCGCACCGACCAGCGCGATGATCGCGCCGGCGCGATCGGCCCGGCGGGAATCCTCGATGGCCTCGGTCAGCGCCATGTAGCCCAGATACAGGAACAACAGCAGCAGTTGCGAAGTCAGGCGCGCGTCCCACACCCAGTAGGTGCCCCAGGTGGGCTTGCCCCACAGCGCGCCCGTCCACAGCGCGATGAAACAGAAGATCGCCCCGGTCGGCGCCAGCGCGCGCGCCATCATGAACGACAGACGCGTGTTCATGACCAGGCCCACGGCCGACCAGAAGGCCATCACCAGATACACCAGCATCGACATCCATGCCGCCGGCACGTGGATGAAGATGACGCGATACACATCGCCCTGCTGGAAATCGGTGGGCGCGACGAAGAAGCCGATGTACAGGCCGATCACGGCCAGCAGCCCAGCCACGGCCGCAAACCACGGCGCGAGTCTGCCCGCCACCGGGTAGAACACCTGGGGCGAGGCGAAACGCAGCAGGCTACGCCCGCGCAGGTCCTTGTTGTCGAGGTCTCTCATCTGCCTTCTTTCTTCATTCCACGGCAATGCGCAGGGCCGCCGCGCAGGCGAACGGCGCCAGCGCCAGTGCGCCGAGCAGGCCGCCGGCGAGCAGCAACAGGTGTGCGCTGGCGCCCACGCCACCGAGCACCGCGTCGACCGCACCGGCTCCGAAGATCAGCACCGGCACGTACAGCGGCAGCACCAGCAGCGCCAGCAGCACGCCGCCGCCGCGCAGGCCCAGCGTCAGCGCCGCGCCGATCGCGCCGATCAGCGCCAGAATCGGCGTGCCCAGCGCCAAGGATACGGTCAGCACGCCCAGCGCATCGCGCTCCACGTCAAACAATAATGCAAGTCCCGGCGCGACGAGCACCAGCGGCAGGCCGGTGACGATCCAGTGCGCGGCGATCTTGGCCATCACCCAAAGCGCCGCCGGTTCCGGTGAAAGCAACAACTGCTCCAGCGTGCCGTCGGCGTGATCCTGGGCGAACAGCCGGTGCAGCGACAGCAAGGTCGACAGCAACGCCGCGACCCACAACACCCCCGGCCCGATGGCGCGCAACTGGTTGGTCTCGGCACCGACGCCGAACGGAAACAGGCACACCACGACGACGAAGAACGCAAGTGTAACAAGGACATCGGCCCGGCCGCGCCACGCGAGCATCAAGTCGCGCCGCAGCACCGCGGTGAAGGCACTGCCGGCGCCCCTCAGCACGGCAACTCCGCCAGATCGAGCACGTCCGGCGCGCACGCAAACGGTGCATCCTGGTGCGTGGTCAGCACCACGATGCCGCCGGCCAGGCAGTGCGCTTCGAGCGTTGCGGCCAGATCGGCCACCGCCGCCACGTCGAGCGCGGTGAAGGGCTCGTCCAGCACCCACAGCGGGCGCGTTCCGGCGACGAACAGTCGCGCCAGCCCGACGCGGCGACGCTGGCCCTGCGAGAGCACGCGCGCGGGCAGGTCGAGCTGCTGACCCAGACCGATGCGCTCGAGCGCGGCGACGCAGTCGGCTTCCGACACCGCATCACCACCGGCATGCAACACGAAACGCAGATTCTCGAGCGGCGTGAGCAAGTCGTTGAGCGCCGGCGCATGCCCCAGGTAGAGCAGCTCGGCGTGGAAGTCGTCGCGCACCGCGCGGATGTCGCGCCCGCGCCAGCGCACCATGCCATGCTCGGGCTGGGACAGGCCGCACAGGATGCGCAGCAGGCTGGTCTTGCCGTAGCCGTTGGGGCCGGCCACGCGCAGCATGCGGCCGGCGTCGAGCACGAGGCCGAGTGTGCGAAACAGCAGGCGGTCGCCCTTGAGGCAGGCGAGGTCAGTGGCGGCGAGCATGGGGCGCCATTGAACCACAGCCACGCTGTTTCAGGGGCGGCTTATATGCGCACGGACGCATACGTTCCGGCACCTCAGCCGATCTCGTCGGCGATCTCGACGATCGCGCCGACGATATCGCTCATCGTGACGATGCCGACCAGCTCGTTGTCCGCCGTGACCAGCACGCGGCGGATGTCGAAATTGACCATCAGCTTGGCCGCGTGCTTGATCTCGAGTTCGCGCGAGATCGTCAGTGCCGGCTTGGCGCACACGTCATAGACGTTGAGCAGGTCGATGTCGCCCTCCTCGGCGACGATGGCCTTGAGGATGTTGTTGTAGGTGATGATGCCGAAGGCGTCGTGCGGATGACGCTTGTCGACCGCCAGCGACTTGAGCCCCTTGTCCTTCATGATCCGCATCGCGTCGCGGATCGTCGCAAGCGGCGATACGGTGGCCACCTCGCGCACCATGATGTCCTTGACCAGCATGTGTTTCTCCTTGGGACCCGCAAGGGTCTCAGATGTCGTCCTTGATCTTTTCCTCGAACAGCGTGATCTGGCCCATGTCGATGCCGGCGATGTGTTCGAGCGGGATCGTGAACACCACGCCGCGGCTGTCGGTCTTCAGATTCAGCTCGCGCGTGAGGTTCTTCATCACCGCCAGCGAGAGCTTCTTCTCCAGCACGAAGACCAGCACCGACTGGCTGCCCTCGTAGGTCAGCCCGAAAAAGGTCTTCTTCTCCTGGGCCCCGATGCCGCGCGCATCGAGAATGGTCACGCCGCCCGCGCCGGATTCCTTGGCCACGTCGATGGCCTTGTCCTCCAGATCGTCGGCGAGAATCGCAACGAGTACGGAAAACTTCACGATGTCGCTCCTTCGTCAGTACGCATGACCCGCTCGGCAATGATCGCGTAGAGCATGACGGTCACGATGGGAAAAATCGACGCGAACGCGATCAGGCCGAAGCCGTCGATCAGCACGTTGCGTCCCTCGATGTTCGTCGCCAGGCCGATGCCCAGCGCCGTGACCAGCGGCACGGTGACTTCCGACGTGGTGACACCGCCCAGATCGAATGCCAGCGGCACGATGTACTTGGGCGCGAACGCGGTCAGCGCGATCACCAGCGCGTAGCCACCCATGATGTAGTAGTGGATGGAATCACCCGTAATGATGCGATGCACACCGATGGTGATGCCCACGGCCACGCCACAGGCCACCAGCAGGCGGATGCGGTTGCCGTTGAGCTTGCCCTTGGCGGCTTCCTCGGCCTGAGCGCCAATGGCGATCAGCGCGGGTTCGGCCATGGTGGTGGCGAAGCCAATCGAGAATGCGAACAGATAGACCCACAGGAAGGTATCGAGCGCCACCAGCTGCGTGGCCATGCTGGTACCGATCGGAAACAGCCCCAGCTTGAGGCCGACCACGAAGGCATACAGCCCGACGATGACCAGCAAGAAACCGGCCACCACACGATGCAGATGCGGGATGGACTTCTGCAGCACCATGTACTGGAAGAACAGGATCACCATGATGATCGGCGCTACATCGCGGAACATCGCCGCCAGATCGGTGATCATGCCCAGCACCACGCTGCCGGCGGTCTTTTCCACCACCTGCTCGTCGACGAAGGCCGCCGCGCCGACCGCCGATCCCGCCACATCGGCGACCTCGGCGAAGCTATACACCCAGATGCCGTAGAGCTGCACCGAGATCATCGGAACCATCACCGCCAGCGCCACCAGGCCGAAGCCGTGCATCAGCGGATTGCGCCCGCGGATCGACGCGGCCAGACCGATGCCCAGCGCCGCGATCAGCGGCACCGTGACGATGTTGGTGGTCACCCCGCCCGAGTCATACGCCAGCCCGACGATCTCCTCCGGCGCGAAGAAGGTCACCGACACCACCAGCACGTAGCCGACGATCATGTACCAGTGCAGCGACTGGCCGAGGATGGTGCGCAGCACGCCGACGGCGACGACACAACCGACTGACAGCGCGACGAGCAGGCGCAGCGTGAGCCCGTCGATGCGGCCCTCGGAGATGGTCTCGGCTTGCGTGGCGACCGCGATCAGCGCCGGCTCCGCGACCACCGCCGAAAAGCCCAGACAGAAGCCGAACACCATCAGCAGCGGCAACGAACCGCGCCGGGCGAAGTCGTTCGACAGGCCCTTGCCCACCGGGAAGATGCCCAGTTCCAGCCCCTGCAGGAACAACGCCACGCCGAACACCACCACCAGCAGGCCCAGACTCATGCTGGCCAGCCCGTCCGGCAGTTCGCGCATCACCACGAGCTGGAAGAAAGTGACGACCGCGATGATCGGCAGCAGGTTGCGGAAGGAGTGCTTGAGGTGCTCCAGAAACTCATTCATCGGGGTGCGCATCCCCGATGTCGGACAGGTCGAGGCCCGCGTGCTGCTCCACGTCCATGCAGAACGCCAACCCCTGGAAGGGCGCAAGCAGCTCCAGCTCCAGGTTCATGCGCTCGGCGATGTGTTCCGCGCGGTCGGCCTCGGCGAGCACCATCAGAAGTTTCTCGCGCCCGACATAGGTCAGGCCGAAGAAGGTCATGTGCTCCGGAAAACCCAGTCCGCGGGCGTCGGCCACCGTCAGGCCCAGCGCGCCCTCGCTGCGAGCGATTTCGAACGCACGCTCTTCGAGTTCGTCGGCAACTGCCGCAATCAGCAGGCGGATCTTCATGCCGGTCCGTTCCATTGCCCACACACACATTGAAATGATACATGGACCGGATTGAGCACCATTGACCTGCATCAACGGGCTCGGCGCGGGTACTATGGCCGTTCCTGAATGCAACGGGAGTACGCCATGGGTATGGAAGTTGGAGGCCTGCTTGGCCTGATCTGGCTGATCATCATCATCTGGGCCATCGTCAAGGTAGCCAAGAGCCCGGCCGGACCGGTCGCCAAGCTGCTGTGGATCGTGCTCCTGCTGTTCATGCCGGTGCTCGGGCTGATTCTGTGGCTGCTGCTCGGCCCCAAGGGGTGACGGTCCGCGCTGCATTGCAGCATGTGCACCTGTTAAATATTTCACGCTAAGATTCCGAGCGTACGCCGTCGCATCGACTTGCGGCGCGCAGATCGGCCATGACGTTCGCGTTGCAGGCTTTTGTCCTGCGGCGCACTCGTGCGCCTTGACCCGTACGCCAGGAGCATGCGATGCAACAACAACCGTCGGAAACCGCCGCGCAGGACGCGCGATCACAGCCCGATAGCGCTCAACCGGTGCAGCACGCGTTTACCGACATCAACCTCGTTCCCGGCGACCGCCTGCAGATCTACGCGCTCAACCACGCCGATCGCACACGGCACATCTGCCGAATGGTGGGTTTCCTTGAAGGTTCCAGCCTGCTCGTTACGAACCCGACCCACAAGGGCGCGCGGATCGATTTCCGCGAGAGCGACCAGGTCATCGTGCAAGCCTTCTCGCGCAACAGCGCGTACGCGTTCAAGTGCACCGTCGAGCGCGTGTGCCGCCTGCCCTTCGACTACATGCACCTTTCCTTTCCACAGCGCGTCGAAGGCAGCGTCATCCGCAAGGCCACGCGAGTGCGCATGCAGATTGAGACCCGCGTCACTGCCGAAAAGGCCGGCGATCCGGTAATGGCCACGATCGAGAATCTCAGCTCGACCGGCGCGCTGATCAGTTCGGACGCGAACCTGGGCGCCAGGGGTGAAGCGGTCAAGCTCGCCTTCCGCATCGAACTGCACGACGTCGCGCGCGAAATCGAGAGCCGCGCGATCATCCTCAACGCCCGCAACGACGACGAAAGACATCAGTATGGCGTCGAATTCCGCGACCTGCCGCCCGACGAGCGCATGATCCTGCGCAGCCTTGTCTACCAGCACATCATCGAGCATCCCCGCAGCCTCGTTTGAGGCCCTGCCTGTACCGCCACCAGCGGATTTGCTAGCATTCGGCCCTTTTCAGGGTCGCCCGCGCGGGTGGCCGTCAGGAGGCACAGATGTCTTTCACGGTTTATCTCTCGGGCGAAATCCACACCGACTGGCGTGACGAAATCCGTCGCGGCGCGACGGCGCGCGGCCTGGACGTCACGTTTACGTCTGCCGTCACCGACCACGAAGCCAGCGATGCAGCCGGCGACGCCCTCGGCCCGGAGAGCACCGGCTACTGGCGCGATCACAAATCCTCGCTGGTCAACTCCATCCGCACGCGCAACCTCATCGAAAAGGCCGACATGGTCGTGGTGCGCTTCGGCGACAAGTACAAGCAGTGGAACGCCGCCTTTGACGCCGGCTACTGCGCCGCGCTGGGCAAGCCCTACGTCACGCTCCACGCCGAGGACATCATCCACCCGCTCAAGGAAGTCGACGCCGGCGCCCAGGCCTGGGCCACCACCACCGATCAGGTGGTCGACATCCTCGACTACGTGCTCAAGGCCTGAGGCGCCTCCTCAGTTGCCTGCGGTGCCCGCGGGGCCGGAAACCGGCTCCGCGAGCTGCTGCAGCATCGAGTGCACGGCGCGTATCTGGCCCCCGTCGCGGGTCGGGTAGGCCTTGCCGCTGTAGCCCCACCAGTCCCAGCACCCCTGGGGGTTGTAGACCCAGCGCCACGACCCCCACGCCATTCCATGCCGCGCATGAACCTGCGGATAGAGCACGATCAGCCGGTTTGATTCGGCCCACTCGTTGTAGCCCGCGCCGCGCACGAAATCCTGCCCCACCGCGTCCGTGCCCTGACGGCAGCCGTGGAACACGACGTGCACGCGGCAACCACCCGCCTCGCACGTTTGTGGCACATACACCATGCCCCGATCGGCCATGCTCAGGTCCGCCGGTGAACGCGAGGTATGCGGCGCCTGATCGAAGCTGCGCAGGCTCTCCTCGCGCGACGCTACCTTCGGCTGCAGCGCTCCCGTCAGGTGGGCCAGCATCTCGCCTGCCGCGTCGAACTCGCCGCAGCGATTCACATAGGGTGAGGCCGTCGACCCGCAGGCATTCGCACCTGGCGCAGCCACCGAAATCATCGCGTGCCCGGCCTCCGGTAGGGTGAGGTAACGCAGTGCGTCGTCCTCGACATGCTCGCGATAGAAAGCCACCAGAGCGTCGACCACCGGCCGCGTCACGGTGCGATCCGCCCCGCCTGAAAACACCCACACCCGGTCATCGTTGAGGCCCTCGACGGGGTCGATCTGCTTCGCCTGGGCATACGCGCGGATGCGCCTCAGCGTGTATCCGGGCGACGGCGGCAAGTTCACCCCGTCCGGCGCCATGCAGTGGCTCAAGGCTCGCTCGAGATCGCCCTCGGCGCAGTCGTACGGGCCGGAAGCGAACACCCCCGCGCCGCGCACCAGCGCCGAATGCGCAACCTGGAACTGCGTCGCCATATACCCCCCCGACGACAGCCCCGACACCGTCAAGCCTTCCAGGTCCGCCCCCAGCCCTGCCAGCGGCGCCGCGACAGCCGCTCCGCTGGCGGTTGAAAGCACGCAGGCAAGCGCCACCAGCGTCGGTCTTGCCGCATTCGGATTCGTTTGCTTGATCACGCTCGCTCCGGCGACATTCCGATAATCACGCCGCCCCACCGGGTTGCGGCATGTGCCCCAAGCGGAACACCGTCATGATCCTGACCGTTGTCGCCGCGTCATCGTCTGCTCAAGTCGCTCGATCCCACCGGAAAACTCAGGCGCAATTGAAGCGGACCGGCGAATACCAAAGCCGCTGCCCCGGCGCTTGATGTGGAGAATGGCTTCGCTCATGGCGGCGCCAGCGCATGATGCTTGCGCTGTATGGGATTGACGCCCGACAGGCACAAACGGAGTTTGCACACGTATCGAGCTTACCCCACATCACTGCGCATTCGCGCGCACCGCGACCCTCTCCTTGCGCGCGACTTGCGTCACCGGGTCCAGCAGGCGGTCGCCCTTTGCATCCCGAATGCGGGTGGCCAGGCCCATGCGGTTCATCAGTGCGATGAACGGTCGCGGATCCAGGTCTTCGACGTTGGCCATGGTCCCGCGGTCCCAGGTGCCGTCGGCGATGAGCAGGGCGGCGGCGACGGCGGGAACGCCGGCGGTGTAGGAGATGGCCTGGCTGCCGACTTCGTCGAAGCAGGCAGCGTGGTCGCAGACGTTGTAGATCAGCACTTCTTCTGGCTTGCCGCCCTTGCGGCCACGCACGACATCGCCGATGAAGGTCTGGCCGGTGTAATCGGGGGCGAGCGAGGCGGGGTCGGGCAGTACGGCCTTGACGACTTCGAGCGGCACGACCGTCTGGCCGCGGGCGGTGCGTACGGGTTGTTCGGAGAGCAGGCCGAGGTTCTTGAGTACGCTGAAGACGTTGATGTAGTGCTCGCCAAAACTCATCCAGAAGCGGATGTCGGGCACGCCGAGGTTCTGCGACATCGAATGCAGTTCGTCGTGGCCGGTGAGATAGCAGGTGGTCTTGCCGGTGACCGGCATGTCCCACTCCTTGCGGCGTTCGAACATGGCGTTGGCTTGCCAGGCGTTGTTCTCCCACGACCAGACGGTCGAGGTGAACTCGCGGAAGTTGGTTTCGGGGTCGAAGTTGGTGGCGAAATAGCGGCCGTGGCTGCCGGCATTGATGTCGACGATGTCGATGGAGTCGACGCGGTCGAAGCAATGGTCCACCGCGTAACGGGCGTAGGCATTGACCACGCCGGGGTCGAAACCCACGCCCAGCACGGCGGTGACGCCGGCTTCGCGGCATGCCTGGCGGCGCTTCCACTCGTAGTTGGCGTACCACGGCGGAGTTTCGCAGACCTTGGCGGGATCTTCGTGAATGGCGGTGTCGAGGTAGGCCGCGCCGGTCTGGATGCAGGCTTCGAGCACCGACATGTTCACGAAGGGCGCACCCACGTTGATGACGATGTCGCTGCGCGTGGCGCGGATGAGCGCGCTGGTGGCTTCCACATCCATGGCGTCGAGCGCGTGCGCCTGCAACTGGCCGGGCTGCTGCAGGCTGCCCTTGTCGTGCACCGACTCGATGATGGCGTGGCATTTGCCCAACGTGCGCGAGGCAATGTGGATGTCGCCCAGCAGTTCGTTGTTCTGCGCGCACTTGTGCGCCACCACGTGGCCCACGCCGCCCGCTCCGATGATCAGGACATTGTGCTTCATTGAACCCTTACTCCTCATCCGGCTGTGCCGTCCCGACTCAGGACAGGCTGCTGACGTAGTCGTCATAGGAAAAGTCGCGCACCAGGCGCACGCTGCCGTCCACTTCACGGACGGCGATGGACGGCATGTGCACGCCGTTGAACCAGTTCTTCTTGACCATGGTGTAGCCGCCGGCGTCCCCGATGGAGATACGGTCGCCGACCTGCAGCGGGCGTTCGAAACGTGCCTCGCCGAAGATGTCGCCGGCCAGGCAGGTCTTGCCGCAGATCTGGTACTGGTGTGCGCCCTGGCCCGTGCCGATGGGCGCGGTTTCGCGGTAGATCAGCAGGTCGAGCATGTGCGCCTCGGTGGAGCTGTCCACCACCGCGAGGTGCTTGCCGTTGAAACCGGTGTCGAGCACGCTGACTTCGAGCGTGGTGGTGTGGCGCACGGTGGCCTCGCCCGGCTCCAGGTACACCTGCACGCCCCAGCGCTGCGCAAAGCTGCGCAGGCGTTCGCAGAAGGCTTCCACCGGATAATCCGGTGCCGTGAAGCGGATGCCACCCCCCAGGCTGACCCACTCCAGCCGCTGCAGGATTTCGCCGTAGCGCTGCTCGACCTCATTCAGCAAGGCGTCGAAACGCGCGAAATCTCCGTTCTCGCAGTTGTTGTGGATCATCACGCCGCTGAGGCGATCGATGACCTGCAGGATGCGCGCGGGGTCGGCTTCACCCAGCCGGCTGAAGGGCCGCGCCGGGTCGGCCAGATCGAAGCCGGCATGGCTGACGCCGGGGTTCAGGCGCAGGCCGACGGGCTTGTCACCGGCGTGCGCGGCGAAGCGTTCGAGCTGGTTGATGGAGTTGAAGATGATCTTGTCGCAGTGCGCGACGACTTCCTCGATCTCGTGGTCGGCAAAGGCCACGCTGTAGGCGTGCGTCTCGCCGCCAAACTTCTGCTGGCCCAGCTTCACTTCATACAGCGACGAGGACGTGGTGCCGTCCATGTGCTCGCGCATCAGGCCGAACACCGACCAGGTGGCGAAGCATTTGAGCGCCAGCAGCACCCTGGCGCCGGAGCGCTCGCGCACGCGGTCAATGACGCGCAGATTGCGCAGCAGCGCCGATTTGTCGATCAGGTAATACGGGGTCGGAACGGAATCGTGCATCGGGGTCGTCATGTTTTGCCGTGGGCAGCAACGTGCTGGTCGGCGCTGCTCGCGGTGTCGCCGAGGTGGTCGATGATCACCGCCGGCCGATCGGGAAAGGTCGCCACCAGCGCCAACTCTCCGCCGATGCTCTCGACGTAGTGGCGCAGCGTGGATAGCCGCAGGTCGCTGCGCTTCTCCAGCCTTGAGATGGTGTCCTGACCAACGCACAGGGTCGCCGCCAGATCTTTCTGGGTGAGCCCCGCGCTCTTGCGCAGCTCCTTCAGGCTGGCGTGTGCCAGGCCATGCGGCGCGCAAAGCGTGGGCAGGTCAGCGCGAAGAGCCGGACTTTCGGCAGCGCGTTTCTTCCCCATGTGAAACACCTTCAGCTTTGAACCGGGCCTGGATTATGTCTCATAAACCATATGGTCTGCAACACATAATTGGCAGACCAAGGCGTGCAGGCTTGGGAGTTCAGGCGCGACGACGACGCACTGCTGGCCGAACGGGATGCCTGTGAGAACGGCGCCGCGCCGGTCGCCGACCGTTGTCTTCGCACTTCGGCACCTGCAAGATTCAGCGCTTGCTTCACGCAGCGCATTGCTGATCACGCCAATCCCCGGGAGACCTCCATGGAAATGAAACCCATCCACTCCGGCAAGCTGCGCGGCGTCGGTTACGACGCCCGCACACGCACGCTGCGTGTCGAACTCGAGGGCGGCGTTCTGATCGACTACGCCAACGTGGGCGAGGAAATCTGGCGACGGCTGGCCACGTCGGCCTCGGCATGGAGCTACTACCGCGACAACGTCGAGGAAGAACTCACCGGCCGGCGGGTACCGGGCGCCGGGGCGGTGGCAGGCACGAAGAAGAATCCGCTCGACGACCTGTTCTGATCGCGCCACCTGGCCGAACAGCCCCGCTCGCTGTCGGAAACCCTTCGCGACGGCCCGACCGACGGATGTTGAAGGGCTGCGATCATGCCCGTTGTCGTCCCCGGGTATTCCAAGGGTGTGCGTGCGTCACTGCATGAAGTATGCTGATTGCGCGCAAATATGGCGGATCGGGAATTTCCACTTCCCGGGGCCAAGCGAGGTCGGGGTGCAATGCCGTTCGACAAGTGGCTCCAACGCGGGCCGTAACCTGTTTTCCGGTGCGCTGTCCCTACTGTTGGCGGCAACCGGAAATCGCTTGGCGGGCGGGTGACATGCGTTTGGCACGAAACCTCGGAGCGGGGTCGATCACGCTGATCTACGCGACGCTCGCGATCGCTTGGATCGTCGGCACGGCGGCGCTGCTGGAAGTCACGACGGCGGATCCGGAGTTGCGCATGCGCATCGAGATCGCCAAGGGCGTGGCCTTCGTCGTCGTCACCGGCGGCCTTCTCTACTGGCTGCTGAACCAGGCGCAGTCATCCCTGGGCGGCGCGCTGGTCGACGCATCCTCCTACGAATGGCGCCACCTCGCCGTGTTGCTGGTGATTCTCGCGCTCGCGGTGCCGCTGATCAGCTTCGCGGTGTTCTTCGTCACCGCACGCCAGGTCGAGAACGACAGCCTGCGCAACCTGCAGGCAGTCAATGCGTCAAAAGTGCGGCAACTCGAGGTCTGGCTCGCCGAACGGCGCGGCGATGCGCTCACGCTCGCCGCCAGCCAGGGCTTCATCGAACAGGTGGTGGCGCTGCAAGGCGATCCCGCACTGCCGGTGCGTGAGGCCGTCGTGGAGCGACTTCAGGTCCTGCGTGATGCCTTCGCCTACGAGTCGGTCACATTGCTCGACGCGACGGGCAAACCGATGCTCGCGGCTGGCGAGCCGATTCACATGGATGCCGACCACGAGGTGCTCGCGCACGACGTGACGAGCGTCGGCGAGGTGCGCATGGGCGACGTGCACGCCGACAAATTCGGCGTGCACATGTCGTTTGCCGTGTCCCTCAGGCAGTCGAAGGCCGCCCCCCCGATCGGTGTCGTCATCCTGAGAATCGACCCGCAGGACTTCCTCTTCCCGCTGGTGGATCACTGGCCGCTGACGGGCGCGAGTGGCGAGTCCGTGCTGCTGCGACGCGACGGTGACGAGGCCGTCTTCCTCAACACGCCGCGCCACGTCGACGCCCCGCCGTTGTCGCTGCACACACCCTTGAGCGAACGCGGACTGGCAGCCAGCGCCGCGCTGCATGCGAGCGCGCCGGGCAACATGACCAGCCTCGACTACCGTGGCAACGAGGTACTGTCCAGCTGGCAGGCGGTGGCAGGCACCGGCTGGACGATGCTCTCCAAGCAGGACCGCCACGAGGCACTTCAGCCCGCGCGCACCACGGCAACGTGGGCCGCTCTGGTGGCCTTGCTTGCGTGCACGCTGGTAATCCTCGCCGTCGGCATGCTGTTCCGTCAGCAGCGGGTCGCCCGCGAACTGGCCCTGCAACTCGAAAGCGAGGAAAGATTTCGCAACCTGCTGCAAAGCGTGCCCTCTGTGGCCGTGCAGGGCTATGCGATGGACGGCACGACGAACTACTGGAATAGAGCCTCCGAGCGCCTCTATGGCTATCGCGCGGACGAGGCGATCGGTCGCAGCCTGCTCGATCTGATCATCCCGCCCGAAATGCATGAGGGCGTGCGCGAGGCGATGCAGCGCATGGCCGACACCGGCGAACAGATTCCGGCCTCGGAACTGACGCTGATGCGCAAGGACGGTTCGCGGGTCACGGTGTATTCGGCCCATGCCACGGTGCAGGTGCCCGGCAAGGAGCCCGAACTGTTCTGCATCGACGTCGACCTGAGCGAACGTATCGAAGCCGAGGCGGCGCTGCGTACGAGCGAGGCGGAGTTCCGCACCCTGGCCGAGGCGATGCCACAGATCGTATGGGTGACCCTGCCCGACGGCTATCACGTCCAGTTCAACCAGTACTGGCTGGACTACACCGGCCTGACGCTGGAAGAGAGCCTGGGCTTCGGCTGGAATGCCCCCTTCCATCCCGAGGATCGCGGCCGCGCGGCACGCACCTGGCAGGAAGCCGTCGACAGCGGCGAACCCTACGAGATCGAGTACCGCCTGCGCCGCCATGACGGGGTCTACCACTGGATGCTGGGACGCGCACTTCCGCTGCGCGACGAATCGGGTCGGATCGTGAAGTGGTTCGGCACCTGTACCGACATCGACGACATCAAGCGCACCGTGGAACGCCTCGACGAGGCTCAGCGCATCGCCCGCCTGGGCGACTGGGAGTGCGACCTCGGCACCGAGGAAATCCGCTGGTCACCGCAGGTCTTCGAGATCTTCGGGCGTGATCCGACGCTGGGCCCGCCCGCGAATTTTGCCGAGAACGACCGCTTGTTCGACGATGCGAGCCGCAGCGTGGTGGCCGAACGCATCGCACGCGCGCTCGACACCGGGCTGACCCAGGAGTACGAACTGCGCGTCACCCGGCCGAACGGCTCCGAGCGCTACGTGAGCGTAGTGGCCGTGCCGCGACAGGACGAACAGGGCCGGGTCGCGGGGCTGTTCGGTACGGTGCAGGACATCACTGCGCAGAAGCGCGACGAACTGGCACTGCGTTCGCGCGCGCACCAGCAGGTGCTGGTCGCCACGCTGGGCCGGCTGGCGCTCACCGACAGCGATCTTGAGGGCATCTTCGACGCGGCCGCCGATGCGCTGGCCGACGGTCTTGGCGTGGAGTTCGCGCGGGTGGTGCTGCGTACCGAGGAAGACCAGTTCGTCATGCGCGCCGGCGTGGGATGGAGGGACGGCTGGATCGGCCGGCGCATCGACGGAACACAGGGCGTCTCGCACGTGAGCAGCGTACTCGAAGCCCAGGGCCCGTTGATCGTGGACGACTTCGCCACCGAAGGGCGCTTCGCTACGACCGGCATGATCGCTTCGCACGCCATCGTCAGCGGCATCGACGTGCCCATCGGGCGATCCGACAAGCCGCTGGGCGTGCTCGGCGCCTATGCACGCACCACGCAACGCTTCTCGGCCGACGACATCGGCTTCCTGCAGAGCATCGCCAATACGCTCAACACCGCCATCGAACGCGCGCACGCCAAGGAACAACTCACTTACATGGTGCAGCACGACGCGCTCACCGGCCTGCCCAACCGACTGCTGCTCACGGATCGCCTGAATGTCGCGATGACGGCCTCACGCCGCACGGGCAAGCGCGTGGCGCTGATGTTCATGGACCTGGACCGCTTCAAGAACGTCAACGACGTATTCGGCCACGACGGCGGCGACCTGGTACTCAAGGAAGTGGCGGCCCGCCTGCATGGCGGCGTGCGGGCCTCCGACACGATCAGCCGCCAGGGCGGCGACGAGTTCCTGGTCGTGCTGCCGGAGATCGACAGCGATGACGACGCAGCGCGCGTCGCCGAGAAGCTGCTCGCGGCCGTGCTCTCGCCCTTCCAGCTCTACGGAACCGAAGTCGTGCTGGGTGCGAGCATCGGCATCGTGTGCTTTCCGGACAACGGCGACGACGTCGAGACGCTGATGCGCAACGCCGACGTGGCCATGTACGCGGCCAAGGAACAGGGGCGCGGGCGCTACCAGTTCTACTCCGCCGACATGAATGCGCGTGCCCACGAACGCCTGATCCTCGAAGGCGACTTGCGTCACGCCATCGCGCGCGACGAACTGTTCCTCGTATTCCAGCCGCAGATCAATCTGGCACGGGACGAGGTCATCGGGCTCGAAGCCCTGCTGCGCTGGCGCCACCCCACGCGTGGCGTGGTACCGCCCGCACAGTTCATCCCCATCGCCGAAGACAGCGGACTGATCACCTCGATCGGCACCTGGGCGATGGAGGCTGCGTGCCGACAGCACGCCCAGTGGCTGGACGAGGGCGCCGTTGACGGAACGATGGCGGTCAACGTCTCGGCCCTGCAGTTCCAGCAAAAGGACTTCGTGGACACGGTTTCGGCGGTGCTCGAGCGCAGCGGCCTGCCTGCGCACGCACTCGAGCTCGAAGTCACCGAGAGCGTGGTGATGCGTGGCATCGACGAAGTACTGGATAAGCTCCACCGACTCGATGCGCTCGGCATCCAGGTGGCGATCGACGACTTCGGCACCGGTTATTCCAGCCTCAGCTACCTCCGGCAGTTCCCCATCGACCGCCTCAAGATCGATCAATCCTTCATCCGCGGCCTGCCCGCCGATCGTGAAAGCGCGGCCATCGTGCAGGCCGTGGTCGCGCTGGGGCACAGCCTCGCGCTCGACGTGCTCGCCGAAGGGGTGGAAACCGACGAGCAGGCGGACTACCTGCGCGGCATCGGGTGCAACGCGGGACAGGGCTATCTGTTCGCGAAGCCGGCCGAGTCCGACGCATGCTCCGCATTGCTGCGCGCATTCCGCGTCAAGAAATGACGCGCCCGACTCGGCACACCTGTGGCTACAGTCCCGCTTCGATCTGCAGATAGGCCTGATGCACGTTGGCGCGGTGCAGGTCAGCGTAGTTTTGCAGGCGCTCGAACTGCGGCGCGTCGCCCAGTTCGGCCAACGCTTCCTCGGCGCCAGCCATGTCTTCGGCGTGCTTGCGCACGCCTTCGACGACGAAGGCAAGATAGTCACCGGTGTCGCGTTGCGCACCGGCCGTGTCGGTGACCGAGCCATGGCCCGGGACGATGACCACCGCGTCGAAGGCGGCGAGCTTGCCGAAGGCTTCCAGCCAGCCTTCGGCACTGCTGAACGGGCGGATGGACAGGATACGGTCCATGTAGACGTGATCGCCCGCGAACAGCGTGCGCGCCTCGGGCATCCACAGCATGACGTCGCCAGCGAAGTGGGCGTCGGAAAGATAGTGCATTTCCAGCGTGCGCCCACCGAGTTGCAGGGTTTCGCTGTCGGCCACGATCACGCGCGTGGCGTGCGCCGCCCTGAGCGATGAACCATGCGTTGCCCAGCCAGCGGTGGTCCTGCGCACCGGTGTTGATCACCCATCGCACTGGCTTGCCGGTGAGGCGTTGCGTTTCGGCTGCGAGCAGTTCGGCGCCCATGCGCGAGGCACCGCTGTCGATCAGGATCGCGCCCTCGGGCGTGTCGATGACGGCGTAGGTGGCGTTCAAGCCGTGGTTTTCGTAGCTGCGATCACCGAGCGGGCCGACCAGCGCGAAGATGCCGTGTCCGACGTCCTCGACCTCCAGGCGGAACTCGGTCGCCGCTGCAGCAACCGACCAAGCACACAGCAAGGCGCACGCGGCACGCAACATCCCGAATGTCATATCCAACCTCCGGCGGGCTCAGGCCCGCACCAGTCCCGCTTCATACCACGCACGGCTGCGATTGACGATGCGCACCAGCCACAGCATCACCGGCACCTCGATGAGCACGCCGACCACGGTGGCCAGCGCCGCGCCCGAATCAAAGCCATACAACACGATGGCGGCGGCCACGGCCAGTTCGAAGAAGTTCGACGCGCCGATCATCGTCGACGGGCCGGCCACGGCGTGCGGTGCCTTCACCTTTCGGTTGAGCCAGTAGCCGAGCGCGGCAATGAACAGCACCTGCAACAGGATGGGCACGGCCAGCATGCCGATGATCAGCGGCTGGTCGATGATGGCGCGGCCCTGGAACGAGAACAGCAGCACCAGCGTGGCCAGCAGCGCGAGGATGGAGAACGGGCCGATGCGCTCCAATGCGCGCTGGAAGAAAGCCTCGCCGCGCTTCATCAGTTGCGCGCGGATGAACTGCGCGATGGCCAGCGGAATCACGATGTACATCACCACCGACAGGAACAGCGTGTCCCACGGCACCGGAATGGCCGACACGCCGAGCAGCAGCGCGACAATGGGCGCGAAGGCGAAGACCATGATCAGATCGTTGAGCGCGACCTGGGTCAGCGTGAAATTGGCATCCCCCCGGCACAGATTGCTCCACACGAAGACCATCGCCGTGCATGGCGCCGCGCCGAGCAGGATCAGACCGGCGATGTAACTGTCCAGCTCCTCGGCCGGCAGCCACGGCGCGAACACGTGGCGGATGAAGATCCAGCCGAACAGCGCCATCGAAAACGGCTTGACCGCCCAGTTCACGAACAGCGTCACGCCGATGCTGTTCTTCTGGCGGCGCACCTCGTGCAGCGCGCCGAAGTCGATCTTCATCAGCATCGGGATGATCATGATCCAGATCAGAATGCCGACCGGGATGTTCACATGCGCCACTTCCAGCGCACCCACCGCCTGCGCGGCCTGCGGGGCGAACTGCCCGAAAGCCGTGCCGGCGACGATGCACAGGAAGACCCAAACCGTCAGATAGCGCTCGAAGAAGCCGATCGGCGCCCCGGCGGATTGTTTGGCGGCGATTTCGCAGGGTGACGACATGGTTCAGGCGGTCCGTGTGGATTCGGGGACGAGGGTGCCGATGCGCTCGCATTCGGCCGTGAACTTCGCGAGATCCTTTTCGGCCAGATCGCGTGGCAGTGCCAGCAATGCTTCGATGCGGTGGCGCAGCGTGCGGTAGGCCGTCTCGAAGGCGGCCTCGATTTCGGCCTCGGTGCCGGTGGCCCTGGCCGGGTCGGCCACGCCCCAGTGGGCGCGCGGCGCCGGCGACAGATAGACCGGGCAGGTCTCGCCGGCCGCACTGGCGCATACGGTGATGACCAGATCGGGGGTCACCGGCAGGCCGTCCCACGACTTGCTGGCAAGGCCGTCGGTGGCGATGCCCTCGCGTTCGAGCAGCGCCAGCGACTTCGGATGCACGTAGCCGGCCGGCTGGCTGCCGGCGCTGATGGCGCGCCAACTTTCGGGGGCGAGCGCGTTGAAGGTGGCTTCGGCGAGGATCGAACGACACGAGTTGCCGGTGCACAGGAACAGTACATTCATGACTTGCAGACTCCTTCCGCGATGCCCGTGAGCTCACAGCTCACGCCTTCGCCACAGCAGTTTTCGGTGAGGAAAGCGATGGTGTCCACCATCAGCGCGATATTGGCGCGGTAGCGCTGGAAGCGGCCTTCCTGCTCGGCCGTGACCAGCCCGGCCTGCGCCAGACCCTTGAGGTGAAAGCTCAGATTCGTCGGCGGGATGTCGAGTGCGGCGGAGATCTCGCCCGCCACGCGTCCGTCCGGGCCCGCCTGCACGAGCAGGCGGAACACGTCGAGCCGCACGCCGGATGAGAGCGCCTCGAAGACCTGCAGGGCGGTGGGCTTGTCCATGATTCAATAATTCAATAACTATTGAATCATTATCCGCGTGAACGTCTGCCGTGGTCAATGCGTTCGGCCACGCTTGGCCGCAGGGGGGAAATAAACTATGTTTGGCTGTCGCCGTCCAACCCGTTCCAGCCAACCCGGACACCCCATTCGATGCCCCTGAAAGCCTCCGCCCTCGTCCTCGCCCTGCTCGCCTCGACCGGCGTCCTCGCTCAAAGCCTCAGCATCGACGGCTGCAACATCCGGCGCGGCACCTTCTGCGTGAACATGAATCTCTCCGGCGCCGATCTGGCCGGCGCGCGCCTGTCCAATTCGCAGTTCTCGCGCTCGGACCTGTCCGGCGCAAACCTCACCGGTGCCAATCTGGACGAGACGACCATTACCGGCACGCGCTTCAACGGTGCGCGCATGGCCGAAGCTTCGCTCAAACGCGTCAATGCGCGCGGCGCGGAGTTCGTCGAAACGCAACTGAACGGGGCCAACTTCGAGGCGGCAACCTTGCAGAACGTGGATTTCAGCAGCGCGAATCTCGAGGGCGCGAAACTGGCGAATGCCAACCTTTCGAACGCACGGCTCGGGCGCGCGACGCTCGATGGCGCCGACCTGACGCGCGCGAACTTCCGCGCCGCCGACATGCGCGAGGTCACGATGCGGGGCGCGAACCTGTCTGGCACGAACTTCACCCGCGCCGACCTGCGCGGCGCCGATCTGAGCGACGCGCAGAACGTCGCCCAGGCCAACTTCTTCAGCGCCCAGACGGAAGGCTGCATCGGCTGCCCGTAGGGCGGGCAGCCCCCGTATCAGGCCGCGAGAAAGACTGCGCCGGCCACGGCAATGAGCCCGCCAGCCACGCGCTTGATGCGCACCGCAGCGGCGCTTTCGGGAAAGGCACGCGCCAACGCATACCCGGCGCCGTGCAGCAGCGCGGTGGCGATGGCGAAGCCGGCAGCATAGGTCCCCACGGAACCGTGACCCATTTCGGCGAAATGCGCGTGGCCGTGGAACAGCGCGAACATGGCCACCATCGGCACGGCTGCCGTCAGCGGCAGCTTCACCATCAGCGCGATGAGCAGGCCCAGCACCAGCACGGACACCGCGATGCCGGTCTCGACGGCCGGCAGCGCAACGCCCAGCGCACCCAGCCCTGCACCCGCCAGCATCGCGGCGACGAAGGCCAGCGGCAGCGCCCAGCGTGCGCGCCCGACCTGGCGAGCGGCGAGCAGACCGACGGCGAGCATCGCCAGCAGGTGGTCGAGCCCGCCGATCGGGTGGCCAAAGCCCGAGACGAAGCTCGCGGATTCGTGACCCGGATGGGCCAGCGCGGCACCGGCGAACAGGGCCATCGGGAGGGCGAAGAAGGTTCGTTTCATGTCGGTTTCCTCGTGAAGTGTTCGTTTCAGACCGGTGCGGGCGCGACCAGCAGCCCCTGGCGTTCGATGAAGTCGATGATCTCGTCCAGGCCCTGGCCGCTCTTCTGGTTCGAGAACACGAAGGGGCGCTCCCCGCGCATCTTTTTCGCGTCGCGGTCCATGACCTCCAGCGAAGCGCCCACCAACGGCGCCAGATCGATCTTGTTGATCACCAGCAGGTCACTCTTGGTGATGCCGGGTCCGCCCTTGCGCGGGATCTTGTCGCCGGCCGAGACGTCGATGACGTAGATCGTCAGATCCGACAGTTCCGGCGAGAAGGTTGCCGCGAGGTTGTCGCCGCCGGACTCGACGAAGATGATCTCCAGCCCCGGAAAGCGTCGGTTAAGCCGGTCCACCGCCTCAAGGTTGATCGACGCGTCCTCGCGGATCGCCGTGTGCGGGCAGCCGCCGGTCTCGACGCCGATGATGCGATCGGCCGCCAGCGCCTCGTTGCGCACCAGGAACTGTGCGTCCTCGGCGGTGTAGATGTCGTTGGTGACGACGGCGATGTTGTACTTGTCACGCAGCGCGCGGCACAGCGCGAGCGTCAATGCGGTCTTGCCCGAGCCGACGGGCCCGCCGATGCCCACGCGCAGGGCTTGTGTACTGGAAGTCATGATCTGAACAGCCTCGTGTATTGGGTCTCGTGCCGGCTGCTCGCAATCGCGAGGCCGGGGTTGAAGTTGCTCCATTCGAACTCGGGCAGCGCCAGCGCCTGATCCGCCAGCGCCGGGATCGTCTCGCCCAGCTCGCTCAGCAACCGCTGGCCGGCGCTCTGCCCGAGCGGCACGGCCTTGACCGCCGCCATCACCTGGTTTTCCAGCCAGGCCCACAGGTAGGCGGCGATGGCCTGATCTGCCGGCACCTGCCATGCGGCGGCGGCAGCCGTCCAGGCCGTCGGAAAGGCCGGCTCGTCGACGGCCAGCAGGCGATCACGCCAGCCGGGCTGGGCGGCGAAGGCATCCAGTCCCGAGAGCAGGCGTACCAGCGAGTACCCCATCTGCACGGTCTCGGCGCGCAGTTCCATGGTCTCGCGGCTGGCGTTGAAGTCGGCGTTGAGATCCGCCACGCGCGCGTCGTCCCCGTCATGCCAGGCCTGCATCAGCGCAGCCGCCAGCGGCGCCTCGAAGCGCGCAAGATTATGCGCCAGCGCGTCTCCGATCCATTGGGCCGTGCCGGCCTCGTTCTTCACGGAACCGTTCTCCACCGCCCACTCCAGACCTTGAGAGTAGGTGTAGGCGCCGACCGGCAAGGCCGGGCTGGCGAGCTGGAGGAGACGAACCAGGGGAAGCATCAGGCGCCCCCCCCACGGTCGACGTTGTCATAGCCGTAGGGCGGATTAGCGCAGCGTAATCCGCCGAATGTTCGGCCAATGCGGCGCAATGCGCTTCGCTTATTGCGCCCTACGGTTATACGACGACTCACTTCACGCGCTCATCATGTGGATGCGCGCCCCGCTGCCGTCGCCGGGGTGCTGGTGGCCGTGGGCGTAGGCCCCGGTCTCGGGTTCGAACGGCGCGGAGACGGCGCGCACTTCGGCACCGAGGCCGACGAGCATGTGTTCAAGCACGTGATCGGCCTGGATGCGCAGCCAGCCGTCGCCGATCTGCACGGCGACGTGGCGGTTGCCAAGGTGATAGGCCGCGCGCGCCAGCGCGAAGGCGCCGTCGCAGCGGGCTTCGAGCAGGTCTTCGGGAGCGGAGACGACCTCGACGATGCGGCCGTCCTTGGCGCGCAACTTCTGGCCGCCGCGCAGCACGGTGCCGCGCTCGAGGAACAGACCGACTTCCTCACCCGTCTTCAGCCTGGCGCGCAGACGGCTTTTCGTGCGGTAGCCGAAGTCGAGCTCCAGCTTCTCGGTGGCGGGTTCGGGGCCGTCGTAGAGGGATTCGAGCAGCAACATGGGACGCCCTAGAAGAGAAAGTAACGCTGCGCCAGCGGCAGCACGTCGGCCGGCTCGCAGGTAAGCAGTTCGCCGTCGGCGCGCACGACATAGGTTTCGGGGTCGACGTCGATCACCGGCGTGGCGCCGTTGTGGATCATGTCGGCCTTCTTGACGCTGCGGCAGCCCTTGACCGCCACCAGCGGCTTTTCCAGCCCCAAGGCCTGCACCGCGGGGTTGTCGAGCGCGGCCTGCGAGACGAAGGTCACGGAGCGCTTGAGCGCCTTGCCGAAGCTCGCGAACATCGGGCGGTAGTGCACCGGCTGCGGTGTCGGAATGGAGGCGTTCGGGTCGCCCATCACGGCCGCGGCGATGGCCCCACCCTTGAGGATGATGGCCGGCTTGGCGCCGAAGAAGGCCGGCTTCCACAAAACCAGATCGGCGAGCTTGCCGACTTCGATGGAGCCGACCTCATGCGCGATGCCGTGGCAGATCGCCGGGTTGATCGTGTATTTGGCGATGTAGCGCCTGACGCGGAAGTTGTCGTGGCCGGCGTCACCGTCCTCGGGCAGCGCGCCGCGCTGCACCTTCATCTTGTGCGCGGTCTGCCAGGTGCGCGTGACGACCTCGCCGACGCGGCCCATGGCCTGCGAATCCGACGACATGATCGAGAACGCGCCGGTGTCGTGCAGGATGTCCTCGGCGGCGATGGTCTCGCGGCGGATGCGGCTCTCGGCGAAGGCCACGTCCTCGGCAATCGACGGATCGAGGTGGTGGCATACCATCAGCATGTCCAGATGCTCGTCGATGGTGTTCACCGTGTAGGGCCGCGTCGGGTTCGTCGAGGACGGAATCACGTTGGGCCGGCCGATGGCCTTGATGATGTCCGGCGCATGACCGCCGCCCGCGCCTTCGGTGTGGAAGGTGTGGATGGTGCGATCCTTGAACGCCGCGATGGTGGTCTCGACGAAGCCCGATTCGTTGAGCGTGTCGGTGTGAATCGCCACCTGCACGTCGTATTCCTCGGCCACCGACAGGCAGTTGTCGATCGCCGCCGGCGTGGTGCCCCAGTCCTCGTGCAGCTTGAGCCCGATGGCACCGGCCTCGATCTGTTCGCGCGCCGGGTCGGGCAGCGAGACGTTGCCCTTGCCGAAGAAGCCCAGGTTCATCGGAAAGGCTTCGGCCGCCTCCAGCATGCGGTGCATGTGCCACGGCCCCGGCGTGCAGGTGGTGGCCATGGTGCCGGTGGCCGGGCCCGTGCCGCCGCCGAGCATGGTGGTGATGCCGCTCATCAGCGCATCGTCCATCTGCTGCGGGCAGATCCAGTGGATGTGGGCGTCGATGCCGCCGGCGGTGACGATCATGCCCTCGCCGGCGATGACCTCGGTGCCGGCACCCAGCGCGATGGTCACGCCGGGCTGGATGTCGGGGTTGCCGGCCTTGCCGATGGCGGCGATGCGTCCGTCCTTGATGCCCAGATCGGCCTTGACGATGCCCCAGTGGTCGACGATCAGCGCGTTGGTGATGACGGTGTCAACGACGTCGGCCGACACCCGCTGGCTCTGGCCCATGCCGTCGCGGATGACCTTGCCACCGCCGAACTTCACCTCGTCGCCGTAGATGGTGAAATCCTTTTCGACCTCGATCCACAGCTCGGTGTCGGCCAGGCGCACGCGGTCGCCGGTGGTGGGGCCGAACATTTCCGCATAGGCGCGGCGTGAGATTTTCGATGTCATTTACAGTGCTCCCATGACGTCGCCGGCGAAGCCGTACACCTTCCGGTCACCGGCCAGCGCGACCAGTTCGACGGTGCGCGACTGGCCCGGCTCGAAGCGCACGGCGGTACCGGCCGCGATATTCAGGCGAAAGCCACGCGCGGCCGCGCGGTCGAAATCAAGCGCGAAGTTGGTTTCCGCGAAGTGGTAGTGCGAGCCGACCTGCACCGGGCGATCGCCGGTGTTGGTCACCTTGAGCGTGATCGTGTCGCGGCCGACGTTGAGCTCGATCTCGCCGTCCAGGGTGTGCATTTCTCCGGGGATCATGTGTTTGCGCTCCGTAGAACGGGTGAAGGAAGCGTCGCGAGCGGGCCGAGGGCAAGGCGCAAGGCGCGCAGCGACGGAGACATACCAGGCAGGTAGGCGACGGAGCGAGCACCTTGCAACGCAGCCCTCGGTTCGCGCAGCAGCTTCATTTGCCCGTTCTCAAACAATCGGGTTGTGGACGGTGATTAGCTTGGTCCCGTCGGGAAACGTGGCCTCGACCTGGATCTCGGGAATCATCTCGGGCACGCCTTCCATGACCTGTTCGCGGGCGAGGATGGTGGTGCCGAAGTGCATCAGGTCGGCCACCGTGCAGCCGTCGCGCGCGCCCTCGAGGATGGCGCAGGTGATCAGCGCCACCGACTCCGGGTAGTTGAGCTTCACACCACGCGCCAGACGGCGTTCGGCGACGAGGCCGGCGGTGAAGATCAGCAGCTTGTCCTTCTCGCGGGGGGTCAGTTCCATTCGTCCTCTCCAGCGGGGCAGCGCCCCGGTTCAGGTATTCCAGATACGCGGCGTGGCGGCGGACAGGCCGGTCAGCGACGGTCGAACACAGGCCCACAATCGCGAAAACCACTCGCGCCCCGGCTCGCAGGCCGGGCCCAGCCAGCGCGCGACCAGTACGCCGGGCAGCAGGGTCACGGCCCCTTCACCGGCGAGCGGCTCGATCTCGCGGCAGGCGTCGCGCAGGGCCTCATCGACTTGCGGCCCGACGATCCACAACGTGCCGGTCACCGGCTGGCCGGCCAGCCCCACCGGCGAATCGAGCAGAGCGCCACCGCCATCGACGCGACCGCGTTCCAGCCAGACCGAGCGTCCATCGATGCGGATGCGCGTATGGCTGGAGTAGCGCCCCTGCGTGAAACGCTCGCCCGAGCCGGTGCGCCCGAAGCAGCTCATCTCGGCACCGATGAAACGCGCACCGGCCTCCAGCTCAACGTGCGTCGTCAGGCTCGCCTCGGCGCCGTCGAAAATGATGGCCTCCTGTGGCAGCCATTCGCAGATGCCATCCTTGGCGACCCGCAGCGATTGCGTCATGGCAGCCTGCCGACCGCCGCTGCGATACCACTTGCCGGCACCCGGCGTGGTCAGCAACGCATGCGCATCCGCGCCAACCTCGACCGCGATGTCGAGCATATCCCCACCGACAATGCCGGCCGGCGGATGCAGCACGATGGCGTGACACACGGCCTCGCCTTCCGGGTACAGCGGCTTCTGCATGCGCAAGGGGCCTGCATGACGGCTGTGCACCAGCACGGTGCGCAGGCCGCGTCGCGCGAAGCCGAGTTCCAGCGACGCGTGCCAGCCCGGGGCGGACGCGGGTGGCGCGAGCTCCGGCGGAATCAGGTGGGCAGGGTCGACGACGAGGTTCATGAACGGGGTTTAGCGAATCCCGTGCCATGTCCTCACAAGCGGCGTAAAAACAGCCCAATCATCGGGGATGGCAGCCGTGCGCGGCCGTGCACGAGCGAGACTTGCACCTTTGCGACCCGAGATACGCCCCGAATCAGTGCATTGCGCACCACTTCGGGGCGCTGCGACCGTGGTCGCAGTCTCCATGCACCGCTTCGGTTCGCGCCGCGCATTCCTCGCAGGATTTCAACGCGGGTGCTGCGCGACGTACACGGTGCACGCCGACTCGCCGCCGGTGTAGGGATTGGGGAACGGCACGACGTGCGCGGCGACCGACTCGAACACCTCGCCGAGCAAGGCCTCGAACCCGCCATGCGGCGGATCGTCCGACCACAGCGCGAACACGCCGTCGGGTTTGAGTTGGCGCGTCATCGCGGTGAGCGATTCACGCGTGTAAAAGCCCGCATGTGATTCGTTCAGAACATGCTGCGGCGTATGGTCGATGTCGAGCAGGATGGCGTCGAAACGCCGGCCCGGCTCGCCCAGAAAGCCGTCGTCGGAAACTGCGAGTTTGAAGAAGTCGCCATGTTTGATGCTGCAGCGCGCATCCGCCGTCAGCGTCGGCCCGAGCGGGCAGATGCCGGTCTCGTGCCATTCGATCACGGGTGCGAGCCAATCGACCACGCTCAAAGAGCGCACCGCCGGGTTCTCCAGCACCGTGGCGGCGGTGTAGCCCAGGCCCAGCCCGCCGACGATCACGTCCAGATCCTCGCGTTCGAACGGCGCCAGCCCGAGCCGCGCAAGCGCCTCCTCGCTGGCCGTGAACAGGCTCGACATCAGGAACTCATCGTTGAGCTTGATCTCGTAGACGGTCACGCCGCCCAGGCGCACCTCACTGCGGCGGCGGATGCTGACCGCACCGATGGGGGTTTCGCGGTAGTCCAGTTCGATGAAATCGATGTGCATGGCGTACTCCGTTGGGGAACCGGTGACCAGCGTACGCAGCCGGCGATCAGCACGCCGCAGCGCGGCCGGGGCCGGAGCAAGGCAGCACACGGAGATGCCACACGGCAGCGATTCACAGCCTTCAGGATTGGCGACATCGTACCGGGGCGTCCGGTCCGCGGCGAGGCCTCGCGAACTTGAGCCACCGCGCGCAAAATCGCAAGATTGGCAATCCATCCGCCGCACCCTGAACGAAATCGCTGACTTCCAGGCCAACCAACGCCAAGTCGGGAGACTGAACATGGATGAGTGCTGCAAGAGTCCGAAGGGCCGCTCACCGGCATCGCACCGGCAGGCCTGTCCGGAATGCGGTGTCGCCGGAATCGCGGTCGGCGAACCCACGATCGCCCACCACCTGAGCACACCGGCGAGCTGGACACCGGCGGCCGCGCGTCACTTCTTCTGCGCCAGCCCGACTTGCGACACCGTGTACTTCGGCGACGACGGCTCGCGCATTACGCGCGACAGGCTGCACACGCGCGTGGGCATCAAGGACGACGACGGTGCTTCGCTGCTGTGCTACTGCTTCAAGCTCAGCCGGGCCGACTTCGAGGGCGACGCCTCGTTGCACCGTTTCGTCGAGGACAGGACGCGCGCGGGCGAATGCTCATGCGAGACCAGCAACCCGTCGGGCCGCTGCTGTCTGAAGGACCTGCCGCGCACTTGAGCGGTCACACGGACCCTCAGGCCGCTTCCTCGAGCACCACACCGGCCTCGCGCATCTCGCACAACGCGTGCTCGCCGCCTTCGGCCGTGACCGGGCGCGTGGCCTCGGCCACGAGCACCGAGTCGAAGCCTTCACGACGCGCGTCAAGCACCGTGGCGCGCACGCACACGTCCTCTGCCAGGCCGCCGACCCACACGCGACGCACGCCGTGTGCGCGCAGGAAGTCGGCCAGGCCAGTGTCGTCGAAGGCGGAGTTCTGGTCGTGGTCGAAACGCACGCCCTTGGTGACGACGACAGTCTGCTCGGGCAACGCGAGATCGGGATGAAAGCGGGCGCCGTCACTGTCCTGCAGACAGTGCACAGGCCACTGGCCACCGTGATCAAGGAAGCTCGGATGATCGCGAGGATGCCAGCAGCGCGAGGCGATGATCGGAACGCCGGCACGCACGGCCTCGTCGATGAGCCGGTTGAGCACCGGCACGACGCGGTCACCAGCGTCGATCGCCAGCGCCCCACCGGGGCAGAAGTCCTTCTGTACGTCGACGACGATCAGCGCGTCGCCGGGTTCGAATCGGGAATGCAGGGCCGTCGTGTTCATGGCGCACCTCCCTGTGTTGATTCGTGATTCGTGTCACTGGCCAGCGCGAATGCGCTCGGCCACCTGCTGCTGGTGCTCGCGCAGCGCGGCGCTGACCGACACCGGATAGCCCGGTTCCGCAGCTTCGAGTGCCTGCACCGCATCGGGCAGACGGGCGATGGATTCTTGAGCATGCGTGCGCAGCGCATCGAGATCCGCCGGGGTGTGCAGACGTCGGCCGTCGCGCATGACCGGGTGCAGCAGCGGCTCACCGGCCAGCGATTCGTCGGCACGGGCGATCACGTCACCGACCGCGCGACCATCGCGCAGGCTGCGGAACACCTGCTTGCGGCCGGGCAGCACGGGCTTGCCGCTGGAGAGCTTGAGACGGCCGCGACCGTCGTATTCGCACAGCTTGTAGGCAATGTCGAGGTTGGGCGCGTCGTCGGACACGCCCATGCTGCTGCCCACGCCAAATCCCTCGATCGGCGCGCCAGCGGCGACCAGTTCGGCGATGCGGTCCTCGTCGAGGCCGCCACTGGCGACGATGCCCACGTGTTGCAGACCGGCGGCGTCGAGCAGGCGCCTGCTCGCGCGCGCAAGCTCCAGCAGGTCTCCCGAATCGAGGCGTACCGCGCCGATGCGCGCCTCGCCCGAGCGCACCAGATCGACGACCTTGCGCACGCCGGCCAGCGTGTCATAGGTGTCGACCAGCACCACCGTATCCGGAAAGGTCTGCGCGAAGGCGCGCAAGGCCTCGCGCTCATCGTCATGGGCCTGGACGTAGCTATGGGCCATGGTACCGGCCACCGGCACGCCCCACACGCGCCCCGCGAGCACGTTGGAAGTGGCCGCAATGCCGGCGACGTGAAACGCGCGCGCGGCCTTGAGCGCCGCGTCGAAGCCGTGCATGCGGCGCGCGCCGAAATCCAGCACGCGCCGGCCTGCCGCAGCGGCGGCCATGCGCTGCGCCTTGCTCGCGAGCACCGTCTGCAACTGGATCTGGTTCATCACCAGGGTCTCGATCAGCTGGGCCTGCGGCAGCGGTGCGACGATTTCGAGCAGGGGCTCGTCGGCAAACACCGGCGTGCCCTCGGGCACGGCGTAGACGGTGCCGGTGAAGCGAAAATCCCGCAGCCAGTCCAGGAAGTCGGTCGAGAAGCGCTCCAGCGAAGCAAGGTATGCGATGTCGTCGGCGTCGAAACGGAAGGCCTCGAGTTCGTCGAGCAGCGTGTCCAGCCCGCAGGCGACGAGAAAGTTGCGGCGCGGCGGAAGGTCGCGCACGAACAGGCTGAACACGGCCTCGCCGTGCATGGCCTGGTCGAAGTAGGCCTGCACCATGGTCAGTTCGTACAGGTCGGTGAACAGACCCAGGCCGTGGCCGGCAGACACCTTGCGATGGTTCAGGGCGCGGCGCTCGTTCATTGTTCGCCCTCCGCACCGCTCAGGGCTTCGAGCACCTCGGCATGCACATCGAGCGCGGCGCGGTCGAACAGCACGAAGCGGATCAACCGCACGAAAACCAGGTGCGGCGCAGCCTCGAGCACAGTCGCCAGCGCGATTTCAGTGGCCGCGTGCAGCGCATAGCCGAAGGCGCCGGTGGAAATCGCCGGAAAGGCGAGCGAGCGCAGGCCTTCGCGCTCGGCCAGCTCCAATGTGTTGCGGTAGCACGCCGCGAGCAACTCGTCTGCAGGCTCATCCACGCCGAAGACCGGCCCCAGGCAATGGATGACGTGACGGTTGGGCAGCGCGTGGGCGCCGGTGATCACCGCCTGGCCGGGGCGGATGGGCGCGAGCGGCCGGCACTCCTGCTCCAGACCGGGACCGGCCGCGCGATGCAACGCGCCGGCCACGCCACCGCCGGTGCGCAACTCGGCGTTGGCGGCATTGACGACGGCGTCGATGTCCGACTGGGCGGCAATGTCGCCGACGACGCATTCGACGGCGACCTCATGCAGGGTCTTGCGGATCATGGCTCCCTCCTTTTCCGTTTGTGACGGCTTCGATGGGTGCCGCGGCGCAACTCGGGCGCCGGCAGATCATGTGAGTGTGGACGCCGGTCGCCCAGGGTCGTTCCGCGTCGGCGTCACACTCCGCCGATGCGGATGAAGCGCGCCATCTGGGTCGGCGCGCCGCGCGCCGGGTCATAGTCACCGACTTCGTCGAAATACACGTCGTAGCCGTTGCGTCCGGCCACGCCGGCGGCCCAGCGGCGGAACTTGGCGCGGTTCCACTCGAAGAAATGGCCGGGATGACGCATGTCGCCGGGCAGCAGTCCATAGAGCACGTTGTACTCCTGGTTCGGCGTCGTGACGATGACGGTGGCCGGCCGATATCCGCCGAACACCGCCGATTCGACGCGCGACAGGCGCGAGGGCTCGATGTGCTCGATGGTCTCGAGCAGCACCGCGGCGTCGAAGCCGACCATCGCCGCATCGTCCACCTCGAACGAGGCGTTCATCACGCGCACGCGAGCGTCGACCTCGTCCGGGTTCAGCGCCAGACGGCGTCGTGCATCGACGAGCGCGCGCTCGTCGATGTCGATGCCGACGATGCGCTCGATCTGCGGGTCACGCGCCAGGCGCAGCAGCAGGTCGCCGTTGCCGCAACCCAGGTCGAGCACACTGCGCGCGCCGCGCGCGATCAGGAAATCGAACACCCGGTCGAGGCGCTCGGTCTGCAGATCAGCGTCCATCGGGAATGCTCCAAATGGTTCCGGCGGCGCGCGTTGCGCTTATCCGTTCTCTCGTTCGGCCACGCAATCGGGGCAGAACACGGCGGCCGGGTCGTGCGCGAGCCGTTTGGGGTCGAGCTCGGCATCGCACTGGCAGCAATGTCCGAAGCTGCCGGCGTCGATGCGCGCGAGCGCCGCCTGCAGCCTGCGCCGACTGGTGATCAGCCGGGCACGCAACTCCTGCGCCATGGCCTGCTGCTGCATTGCGTCCATGCGTGACAGACGGCCTACGCTGGCCTGGTCGAGCATCACCGTGCGGCCTGCCGACTCGGCCTCACGCAGGGATTCTTCGAGGTTCTGGAGATCGCCCGCGATGCGGGCGCGGAAGGCTTCCAGGTCAATCGTCATCGTTGCACTCCGGTTCGGGGCTTCCCGCGTGCTTCGACGGCGCGCGACGCGGGGTGGGCATGCGCGAAACGCGCGCATGGGCAAAGGGGTGCAGTTCGATTACATGGGCCCGGTCATGAGGTGTGTCGCCGGAGTATAGCCCCGGGGCTGTCGCTCTTGTAGCGGCGTACCAAAGCGTGCAAGGCCCTGGCGGCGCGCAAGGGCGCCTGTGGCGCCGATCCGGGGATGGGCCCATCAATAGAATTTATTTATGCATTTCATTGTGTTGCGTCGCAACATTCCGTATGATGCGCGGTTTTCCGCAGTACTCCTTCCCGGAGCAGTCCCTTGTAATTCGCTCGACCCGACTTCCATCCACGCCACCGCAACCACCCGCACTCCGGCCGGAAGTCCGCCCGCTCCACCTCCACGAGATTCCGAACAATCGCTGCCTGCACGCAGCCCGGCATCGCATGCGTCCGCCAAGCGCGGTCATCGCGCGGCCATCACCAAGCATCCGCCCATGTTTCAGACAATCCGAAAAGACTGGTTTTCCAATATCCGCGGCGACACGCTTGCCGGCCTCGTGGTGGCGCTCGCGCTGATCCCCGAGGCCATCGCGTTTTCCATCATCGCCGGCGTCGACCCCAAGGTCGGCCTCTACGCCTCGTTCTCGATGGCCGTCGTGATCGCCTTCACGGGCGGTCGCCCCGGCATGATCTCGGCCGCCACCGGCGCGATGGCGCTGCTGATGGTCACGCTGGTCAAGGAACATGGCCTGCAATACCTGCTCGCCGCCACGGTGCTCACCGGCGTGTTGCAGATCGCCGCCGGCATGCTGCGGCTGGATCTGCTGATGCGTTTCGTGTCGCGCTCGGTGGTGACCGGCTTCGTCAATGCACTGGCGATCCTGATCTTCATGGCGCAACTGCCCGAACTCACCAACGTGACGTGGGTGGTGTATGCGATGACCGCCGGCGGCCTGGCCATCATCTATCTGCTGCCGATGGTGACCAAATCGATTCCGTCGCCGCTGGTGACCATCGTCGTGCTCACGGCGATCGCGATGTGGCTGAACCTGGACGTGCGCACCGTGGGCGACATGGGCGAGCTCCCCGACAGCCTGCCGATGTTCCTGATCCCCGACATCCCGCTGAACTTCGAGACGCTCGCGATCATCTTCCCGTACTCGCTGACCCTGATGGTGGTCGGCCTCCTCGAATCGCTGATGACCGCGACCATCGTCGACGACCTCACCGACACCAACAGCGACAAGCGCCGCGAGTGCATCGGCCAGGGCACGGCCAACATCGCCACCGGCTTCATCGGCGGCATGGCCGGCTGCGCGATGATCGGCCAGTCGGTGATCAACATCAAATCCGGCGGCCGCGGTCGCCTGTCCTGCCTGCTCGCGGGTGCATTCCTGCTGATCATGGTGGTTTTTCTCGACGAGTGGGTCGCGCAGATCCCGATGGCCGCGCTGGTGGCTGTGATGATCATGGTGTCCATCGGCACCTTCGACTGGAGCTCGATCCGCAAGCTGCGCGAACACCCGCCCAGCTCCAGCATCGTGATGATCGCCACCGTGGTAGTCGTGGTCGCCACCCACGACCTGGCCAGGGGCGTGCTGGTGGGCGTGCTGCTGTCGGGGATCTTCTTCGCCCACAAGGTCGGCCGCGTGCTGCGCGTGACCTCACGCACCGACGACCACGGCCGCGTGCGCCACTACCAGATCACTGGCGAGGTATTCTTCGCCTCGGCCGGCACCTTCATGGCTGGTTTCGACTTCAAGGAAGTCATCGAGCGTGTGCGAATCGACGTCTCCCGCGCGCACTTCTGGGACATCACGGCGATCGACGCGCTCGATCGCGCGGTGATCAAGTTCCGCCGCGAGGCCACCGAGGTCGAGATCATCGGCCTGGACGAGGCGAGCAGGACGCTGGTCGACCGTTTCGCGATCCACGACAAGCCGGACGCCGTCGAACGACTGATGGGCGGACACTGAGGATGACGAACATGAACAAGGTCATTGGCTGCATCGACGGCACGGAAACCTCGGCCACGGTGTGCGAGTACGCCGCCTGGTCGGCGCAGCGCATGGGCGCGCCGCTGGAGTTCCTGCACGTCATCGATCGTCATCAGGAAGTGGCGCCGGTGAGCGACTTTTCCGGCAACCTCAAGGTCGGCGCGCAGGAGGAACTGCTGCAGCAACTGGCCGAGCTCGACGCCCAGCGCAGCAAGCTCGCCCAGGAGCACGGTCGCATCCTGATCGACGCCGCGCGCAGTCGCGCCTCCGAGCTTGGCGTGAAGGCGCCGGAAGGGCGCCAGCGCCACGGCACGCTGGTCGAGACGCTGGGCGAGATGGAGGAAGACACCCGTCTGGTGGTGCTCGGCCGCCGTCACGTCGACCCCGCCGCGCCCGACCAGCCGGTGCAGAACCACCGCCTGGAGCGCGTGATCCGCGCCATCCACAAACCCATCCTCGCGACCGCTGCGCACTACAAGACGCCCGAGCGCTTCATGATCGCCTTCGACGGCAGCCCCACCGGTCGCAAGACGGTCGAGCGTGTCGCCGCCAGCCCGTTGCTGGTCGGCCTGCCGGTACATGTGGTCACGGTCGGCAGCGGTGCGTCGGCAGACGACGCATTGGGCTGGGCCAGAACCGAACTCGAAGCGCGCGGCTTCGACGTCACCACCGCCACCCGCGACGGCGACGCCGAACGCGCGCTCGGCGACTATGCCACCGAACACGCCATGGACCTGGTGGTGATCGGTGCCTATGGCCACTCGCGCATCCGCCACCTGATGATCGGCAGCACCACCACGACGCTGTTGCGCACGCTGCCGGTACCGGTGCTGGTGTTGCGCTGACGAGAAAACGCCACCGGATCCTGCGACCCGGTGGCGTTCATCGAGCGGACAAGCCGGATTACTGGTTGGCGTTCGGGAAGAACAGCTGCTGGCCGTCGATCTTGTACTCGGCGATCGCGGCCTGCCCTTCGGCCGACACCAGCCAGTCGATGAACTGCTGGCCGGCCGCCTTCTTCACGTGGGCGTGCTTGTCGGGATTGACGAGGATCACGCCGTACTGGTTGAACAGGCGCTCGTCACCCTCGACGAGGATGGCCAGCTCGGCGCGGTTCTTGAAGTTGAGCCAGGTCGCGCGGTCGGACATCACATAGGCGCCGCTCGACGCAGCGATGTTCAGCGCCGGCCCCATGCCGCAGCCGCATTCCTTGTAGCCCGTGCCCTTGTCCTCGACGCCGGCGGCCTTCCAGAAGCGCAGCTCGGCGGAGTGCGTTCCGCTCTTGTCACCGCGCGAGACGAACCCGGCGTTGGCGGCAGCCACCTTCTTCAGTGCGGCCGTGATGTCGTCACCCGCCGTGGCGGCGGGATCGGCCTTGTCGCCGATCAGCACGAAGTCGTTGTACATCACCGGGAAACGCTCCACGCCGTAGCCTTCCTCGACGAACTTCTCCTCGGCGACGACGTTGTGCACGAACAGCACGTCGGCGTCCCCACGACGGCCCGTCTCCAGCGCCTGGCCGGTACCCTGCGCGACGACACGCACCTCGATGCCGCTTTGCTTCTCGAAGATCGGCAGGATGTGGCCGAACAGGCCGGACTGCTCGGTCGAGGTCGTCGAGGCGACGACGATGGATTCGGCGTGCGCGGCGGCTGCGAAGGCGGAAATGGCGAAGGCGGCGCACAGACCGCGCAGCGGACGGATCAAGGATGCAGGTTTCATGTTCACTCCTGGGGGAAACGCGATGCCACGCAACAGCGCGGCCACGGGGCGGCGACCTGTAGTCGCCTGTTCATTACCGGTTTTGGCGTAATCTATTGATCGTGATTACTTTCAGCAATATGAACGCCCGTGCATAGGATCCAGTTCCACTACACCCTGTCAGACACCCGCGGCTCGGCGCTGATCCGCAATCCGCTGCTCGATCTGCTGCATGCCGTCGAGGACAACGGCTCGATTTCGGCCGCCGCGCGGCAGCTTGGTTACTCCTACCGCCACGTATGGGGTGAGCTCAAACGCTGGGAGACCGAGCTGGGCCACCTGTTGATCGTGTGGGAGAAGGGCCAGCCGGCGCGGCTGACCGAGTTCGGCACCAAGCTGCTGTGGGCCGAACGCCAGGCCCAGGCGCGGCTGCAGGCGCAGATCGAGAACTTGCGAGCGGACCTGGAACGCGCCTACGCCGTGGCCTTCGACGACTCCACCCACGTGCTGAGCTTCCATGCCAGCCACGACGACGCGCTCTCGGCGCTGCGCGAACAGGCGCGCGCGAGCAAGCTCCATCTGGACATTCGCTTCACCGGCAGCGTCGATGCAATCCGGGCATTGAACGAAGGTCGCTGCATGATGGCGGGCTTTCATACCCGCCTGCAGCCGGCGCGCGGCTCACTCGCCTATCGCACCTACAAGCCCATGCTCAAACCGGGTCTGCACAAGATCATCGGCTTTGCACGCCGCACACAGGGGCTGATCGTCGCGCCCGGCAACCCGCTCGGCCTGACCGGGCTGCGCAGCCTGACGGCCCGAAAGGTTCGATTCGCCAACCGCGCACTGGGCACCGGCACGCGCTTGCTGCTGGACGAATTGCTGGCTGAACAGGGCATTGCCGCCGATTCGATTCGCGGATTCGGCAGCGCCGAACCGTCCCACACCGCAGTCGCGCAGGCCGTGGCCGCGGGACAGGCCGATGTCGGATTGGGCATCGAGGCGGCGGCGCGCGCGCGCGGACTGGATTTCGTACCCATCGTCGAGGAGCAATACCACCTCGCCTGCCTCAAGTCGGCGCTGGCCGAAGCGGGCATCCAGGCCTTGCTGCAACTGCTCGGGGATTCAAACTGGCAGCGCATGCTGGCGAAGCTGCCCGGCTACGCGCCGGAACACTGCGGCGAGGTGCTGGCGATGAGCCGCGTTCTGCCGTGGTGGCGGTATCGCACGCAAAAGCATCCGGCAACGCAGCAGGGCGCGTAATCCGCCGCATGTGCGGCTCATACGACGCAATGCCCTTTGGTTCGCGCCCTGCATCCTGCTCAAGCTTCCAGCAAGGCCGCCGACTTGATCTGTACCCACACCTCACGCCCCGGTGCGAGATCAAGCCGGTCGGCCGAGCGCCGTGTGATGCGCGCGAGCAGCGACACGCCGGCCGCGTCGAGACGGACCATCGCATAGGCGGGGCCGTCGGCCGGCGCGATCTCCACCACCGTCGCGGCAATCTGATTGTTGGTGCTGCTGCCTTCCACCCGCGCCAGTGCCACGCTCACGTCGCGCGCATGCACGCGCACCCGCAAGGATTCGCCCGGCGCGCGCGTGCTGCGCGGCACGACCAGCTCGCCACCGGCAAACGCCAGCCGCGACAGATGCCAGTCGTCATCGTGGTCCACGACCGTCGTTTCGATCATCGCGCTGGCCTCGGCATCGGTCGCCAGCGGCAGGTCGGTGCGCGAGAGCATGGCCTGCAGCGGGCCGCTGGCGCGTTCGCGACCAGCCTCGATCAACACCAGATGATCGGCCAGACGGATCACCTCGTCGTGGGCGTGGCTGACGTAGAGCATCGGAATGTCCAACTCGTCGCGCAGGCGCTCCAGATAGGGCAGGATTTCAAGCTTGCGGGCACGATCCAGCGCCGACAACGGCTCATCGAGCAACAGCAGGCGCGGACTGGTCAGCAGCGCCCGGCCCAGTGACACGCGTTGACGCTCGCCGCCCGAGAGCTGGTCCGGGAGTCGTTCCAGCAACAGCGCGAGGTCGAGCAATGCCACGACTTCGTTCTCTCCGATGCGGCGCTCGGCCGGCGGCGTGCGCTTGAAACCATAGCGCAGGTTGTCGCGCGCGCTCAGGTGCGGAAACAGGCTGGCCTCCTGGAACACGTAGCCCAGCCGCCGTTCATGCGTAGCCACGAAGCGGCTGCCGTGCTGCCACAGCTCACCATCGAAAACCACGCGCCCCTCGGCCGCGTGTTCCAGTCCGGCAATGCAACGCAGCACGGTGGTCTTGCCGGCACCGGACGGGCCGAACAGCGCGGTGACGCCGCGCGAGGGCAGGATCAGGTCGACATCGAGCACGAACGCGCCGCGATCCACCCGCAAACGTGCGTCTATCGTCATTGCGCGACCCCCACCACCTTGAAGCGGCGGTTGATCGCATACACCAGCAACAGCAGCGAGAACGACAACACCACCAGCACGGCCGCCAGACCGTGCGCCGAAGCGTAATCCATCGCCTCGACGTGGTTGTAGATCGCAATCGACGCCACCTGGGTGTGACCGGGGATGTTGCCGCCGAGCATGATGATCACGCCGAACTCACCCAGCGTATGGGCAAAAGACAGCACCGCCGCGGTCAGGAAACCACGTCGCGCCAGCGGCAGCGCGATGCTCAGGAAGCGGTCGACGGGGCCGGCACGCAGGGTGGCGGCGGCTTCGAGCACGCGTACCCCGGTTGCCTGAAAGGCGTTTTGCAGCGGCTGCACGACAAAGGGCAGGGAGTAGATCATCGAGCCGATGACCAGCCCGCTGAAGCTGAAGGCCAGGTGGCCAATGCCGATGCGCTCCAGAAAGCCACCCACCGCGCCCTGCGGACCGAGCAGCAGCAGCAGATAGAAGCCGATGACGGTCGGCGGCAGCACCAGCGGCAGCGATACCACGGCCTCGATCACGGTCTTGATGCGCGAGCGGGTCTGCGAGAGCCACCACGCCAGCGGGGTCACGCACAGCAGCAGCAGGACCGTGCTGATTGCAGCGAGCTTGAAGGTGATCCACAGCGCCGTCGTGTCTTGCGGGGAGAGCATGCTCAATCCAGCCGGTAGCCGGCGTACTCGATTACCGCGCGGGCCTCGGGACTGCGCAGCCAGGCGAGAAAATCACGCGCCGCGTCGGCTTGCGCCGCGCGCGTGAGCAGCACGGCCGACTGGCCGATGGGCGTGTACATGTCCGGCGACGGAAGCCAGCGTGAGCCGGCGATATCGCTCGCCCGCACCTGGGCCAGCGCGACAAAACCAAGCGCCGCTGCACCACTGGCGATCTGGCCATAGGTCTGGCCGATGGACTTTCCGCGCACCAGCCGGCCGGCACCGTCGAGCGCATCGAACACGCCGCGCGCGCGCAGCACTTCCTCTGCGGCCAGGCCGTACGGCGCGAGGCGCGGGTCGGCGATGGCGAGGAAACGGTAGTCACCGCGTTCGAGCACCGCGCCATCCGGGTCGATCATGTCGGGTCCGGCACTCCACAGCACGAGCACGCCATAGGCGTAGACGAAGCGCGTGCCGACAACCGCATGGCCTTCGACTTCGAGGCGTGCGGGCCGCTCGGTGTCAGCCGACAGGAAGACGTCGAACGGCGCGCCATTGACGATCTGGGTATAGAGCGCACCCGAGGCGCCGGCACTGATCACCAGGCGATGGCCGCTGCGCTCGCTGTACAGCGCGGCGAGCTGCTGCAGGGTGGTCTGGAAGTTTGCCGCGACCGCGACGCGAATCTCCGCGGCCTGAGCCGCAACGGCGAAAAGAAGCAGCACGAGGAGTACAAGCGGGCGCATCACAGGAACAGGTAGGAGCAGATCGCCACCGCCGCGATGACGGCCACCACGTCCGCGGTCAGCGCCGCGGCCAGGGTGTGGCGAATGCGACGAATCTGCACCGCGCCGAAATACACCGCGAGCACATAGAAGGTGGTCTCGGTCGAGCCCTGCAGCGTGGTCACCAGCATGCCCACATAACTGTCCGGGCCGATGCTCGGATCGTTGATGATGGAGGCCATCACGCCGTAGGCGCCGGAACCGGACAAAGGCCGCAGCAAGGCCATCGGCAATGCCTCGGCGGGCAGGCCGACCTTGCCGGTGAGCGCGCCCAGCGTGGCCACCATGTAGTCCATCGCGCCGCTGGCGCGGAACATGCCGACCGCCACCAGAATCGCGACCAGATACGGAATGATGCGCAGCGCGACCTGGAAGCCGTCCTTGGCACCTTCGACGAAGACCTCGTAGATACGCACGCCGCGCGTCGCCCCGAACACCAGGAAGCCGACCATGAGCCCCGGCACGATCCACGGCGAGAGCGCACGACCATAGACGATGGTCAGCGGGATCAGCGCGAACAGCGTGCCCAGCGCGGCGACCGACACCCACAGCGGATAGGCGCCGGCGTCCTCGATATGTTCGCCTTCCTCGTTCACCCAGGGGCGGTCGACAGGTGCCGCATCGGGGTCGAGCGGCCCCACCGGAAAGAAGCGCCTGTAGAGAAACGCCGCCGATACGGCGGCGATCGTCGCACAAATGGTCGCGAGAAGCGTCGTCGGAAGGATGGCGGCCGGATCGGCCGAGCCGGCTGCCGCACGGATCGCGATGACGCCGGTGGGCAGCAGCGTGATGCTCGAGGTGTTGATCGCGAGGAACAGCGCCATCGCGTTGGTCGCGGTCCCGGGGCGTGTGTTGAGCTTGTCGAGTTCCTGCATCGCGCGGATGCCGAAGGGCGTGGCGGCATTGCCCAGGCCCAGCGCGTTGGCCGACATGTTGAGGATCATCGCGCCCATCGCGGGGTGGTTGGGCGGCACTTCGGGAAACAGCCGCGTCATCAGCGGGCGGATCAGCTTGGCGATGATCACCAGAAGACCGCCGGCCTCGGCGACCTTCATCAGGCCGAGGAACAGCGTCATCACGCCGACCAGTCCCAGTGCCAGTTCCACCGCGCCGCCGGCCGCGTCGATCATGCCCGACGAGAGTGCCTCCATCGGAGATGGCTGGCCCTCGACCGGCACGTGACCGATCTGACGCCAGGCCGCCGCGGCGAAGGCGATCAGGACGATGCCGAGGAAGATGCCGTTCATCGCGGAGCCTCCGGCCGGCGGGCGCGCGGGGGGCGGACGGGGGCGTGCGAAACGGTCACGGGGCTGCGGCTCCTGCGTGCGGGGCGTGTGGTGCGCGGCAAAGCCGCCATGTAATCACGCCACCCCGCGCGGCACAAGCCGCGACCGGTTGCGAAATGCTGCGCGCGCGCCGCGGGCGTGGTCGGCCCGGGAGCGCTCACTCGTGGGCCAGACTCTCCTCGATCTCGGCAAAGGTGCGCGCGACCTTCAACGGCACCACCTCGATGCCGAGCCGGCGCGACAGGTCCGCCGCCGAGAACACGCCACACACTTCGGGCGTGCTGTCGCCGCCACGACGCATCACGAGTGCGTGCTGACGCCCGCGCGTGCGCATGGTTTCGACGATATCGCCCACACGTGAACGTGCGACCGCGTCGAAGCCCAGCGCTTCGACCGCTTCGGCAGGGGTCATGATGTCCTGCACGCGAATCTCGTCATGACGCACATTGCGTTCGAGCACGATCTGCATGGGCTTTTCACCAAGGATGTCGTTGCTGGTGAGCAGCCCCACGAGAAAGCCTTCGTCGTCGACGACGAAGAGCATGCGCACGCGACGCTCGAACATGCGTGCATGCGCGGCGTCGACCAGTTCATCGGCGGCCACGCAGGCCGCCGGCACACGCGTGAGATCGGTCATCGCGCTCAGCGCGGGTTCGTCGAGCATGCGCTCGATGGGGCGGGATTCGGGCTGGGTGATGAGGCGCGTACGGCCCTCGAGGACCGATGCGTCGATTGCGTGGAAGCTTGCCATCGCTGTTCCTCCATGCCTGGCCGCACGCGGACACCGGCGGCCATTTCGGTCGCGACGTCGATCATGCTTCGGGCATTAACCGACCTCGTCTGATCCACTATGGGCGCCGGTGGCGGGGTACGCAAGCCTCGGTAAACCCGCATCGCACACCGGCGATGCCCCCGCAACGCAACGCTCCCTGGCGTGCCCTCTTGAAGTCCGTCGCATCGCCGGAATATACGCATCACGGACGGCTGTTGCCCCGCCAGCACGGGGCCGCCGCCGATTGATCCACTTCGTTTTGGGGGTAAAGCCATGTACGAATCGCTTCTGAACTGGCCCGGCGGGCTTGCCGCCGATTTCGAACGCCTGCAACGCGACCTGCAGCAGGCCTTCGGCGCGACCGGCCGTCCGGGCTCGATCCGCGCCGTCGCAAGCGGCGCTTTTCCACCGGTGAACGTCGGCTCCACACCGGGCGCGATCGAGATCTACGCCTTTGCGCCGGGCATGTCCGCGACCGACTTCGACGTGCGCGTCGAACGCGGCGTGCTGTCCATCGAAGGCGAACGCCGGAGCGACCGGCCCGACGATCAGAAACAGCCGGTTTACGCCTCCGAGCGTTTCGCCGGCCGCTTCCGCCGCACCGTGTCGCTGCCCGAGGATACCGACCCCGAGCGCGTGTCCGCGCGTTATCGCGACGGCGTGCTGCATATCAGCGTGGCGCGCCGCGAGGCGATGCAGCCACGCCGCATCGACGTCCAGTGACCATCAAGGAGGAACGAGTCATGAGCGAAACCAAGGAAAACCGCAAGGCACAGGAAGCACCGGCGCTGCAGCCGCGCGTCGATGTGTTCGAAGATAGCGGGGGCATCACCCTGCGCGCCGACCTGCCCGGCGTGCCCCGCGACAAGCTCGCGATCGACGTCGACGGAGACGCGCTGCGCATCGAGGGCGAAATCGTCGTCGACACGCCCGAGGGCATGGACGCGTCCTGGGCCGAGATCGGCGTCGCGCGCTATCGCCGCGCCTTCACGCTGAGCACTGAACTGGACAGCTCGGCCATCACCGCGGAACTGCGCGACGGCGTGCTCAATGTGCGCATCCCCAAGCACGCTCACGCGCAACCACGCCGCATCGAGGTGCAGGCCGCCTGAAGCGCCCCACAGCCGCCCGCCAGCCGGCGGGCGGCTGCGAGTACCATGGGGCATCGCCGACCCCGTGGTCTCGACCATGCCCCGCATTCACCCTGACGGCTGGCGCAGCATCCCCGCTTCCGGGGCGCTGGCACGCAAGCTCGACACCCTGGCCGAACTCGCCGAACGACTGCCGGCCGAATTCACGGTCTTCCACGGCATCCACTGGACGCGCGCCGCGCACGAGACGCTGCTCTTCGGCAGCGTCGATTTTGTCGTCATCGGCCCCTCGGCCCGCGTGCTGCTGGTCGAGCAGGTCGCCGGCTTTCTCGACGAAACCGACGAGGGACTGGTCAAACGCCACATCCGCACGCGGCGCAAGGTCAGCGTGGAGCTGGCTCGCACCGCCGATCACCTGCGCGCGCGCCTGGCTGCCCTGCCGGACGGCGAGGCGCCGGAACTGGACCTGCTGCTGTACTGTCCCGACCACGTCGTTCGCGCACCCGGCACGGCCGGCCTCGACCCGTCGCGCATCGTCGATTCCAACATGCGTGAGCGCCTGATCACGAGCGTGGTCGAGCTTCTCGCCGCGGACACTCCCGACCCGGCAAACGTCGCGCGCCTGGAACGCTTCTTCGCCGATGAACTGCGGCTGGAAGCGGACGCCAGCGCGCTGGTCGGCCAGGCCACGACGCTGTACACGCGGCTCGCCGGCGGGTTGGCCGAATGGGCGCGACGCATCGAGGTGCAGCCCCATCGCCTGCGCGTCACCGGCACCGCCGGCAGCGGCAAGACCCAGCTCGCGCTGGCGGTGCTGCGCGACGCGCTCGCGGCCGGGCGCCGCCCGCTGTATGTCTGCTACAACCGTCCGCTGGCCGACCACATCGCGCGCATCGCCCCGCCCGGCGCGGACGTGGTCACCTACCACCAGCTCTGCGACCGCATGCTCTCGGCCGCCGGCCAGCCGCCGGATTTCTCCGCGCCAAACGCCTTCGCGCGGCTGGAGAGCGACTTCGCCACGCTCGAAACGCAGCCGCAGTACGAGGAACTGATCGTCGACGAAGGTCAGGACTTCACGCCGGCCTGGCGCGATGCGCTGCTTCGGTTGATCCCGCATTACGGCCGCGCGTGGTGGCTGGAAGATCCGATGCAGAATCTCTACGAGCGCGCGGAGGTGGACCTGCCGGGCTGGGTGCGGATCACCAGCGAGCGCAACTACCGCAGCCCGGCCGACATCGTCGCGCTGCTCAATCGCAGCCTGCAGCCGCACACGCCGTTCGATGCCGGCAGCCCGCTGGCCGACTCCGACGTGGAAGTGTCGACCTGGGACGACTCGGCGCAACTGATGGAGCGCACGCGCCGCGCCATCACGCGCGCGATCGGGCTGGGCTTCCGGCGCGAGCACATCGCCATCGTCACCTTTCGCGGACGCGAGAATTCGTGCTTCACCCCACTCGCGCGCCTCGGCCAGCACTCGTTGCGCGCCTTCACCGGGCGCTACGATCTGGTCGGCTCACCCGAATACACGCAGGGCGACTTCCTCATCGACTCGGTGCACCGCTTCAAGGGCCAGGCCGCCCCCTGCGTGATCTTCACCGAGATCGACTTCGAGACGCTGGACCCACGCGCGCAGCGCAAGCTCTTCGTCGGCGCCACGCGCGCGGGCATGAAGCTGATGCTGGTGATGTCGACGCGCGCGGCGAAACTGCTGGAACTCGAAGCCGGCGACACCGCCTGAGGCGGTCCGCCCGGACTTCGATGTCCACAACCGCCGCTCAGCGATGACTCAGTGGCCGCCCACGCCGCGGAACACCGCGCACTGCGCGAAGGCCTCTTCCGACAACGGAATGTCCTTGCTGCGGCAAAAACGTGCGGTGAGCTTGAGCAGCTCCTTGATGTCGCGGCCGCTCGCATCACTGTAGGTGTCGGCCAGCGTCTCGACCAGACCCTCGGGCAGCTCGACATCGAACTGGTCCGCGAGCGTGTGCCACAGGCGGATGGCGGCGTCGCGCGGCGGGACGTCGTACTTGATGGTGGCGATGCAGCGCGACAGGATGGCGTCGTCGACGTCGTCGTCGCGGTTGGTCGTCATGAACAGCAGACCGTCGAAGTATTCGAGCGTGCGCAGGAATTCGGCGACGATGGCGTTGTGCTGCAGGTCGTTGTCGCGGCAGCGGATGTATACGTCGGCCTCGTCGAGCAGCATGATCGCGTCCCAGCGTGCGGCGCGCTGCAGGATCGTCGACAGATTGGCCTCGACCGATTCGGCGGTGATGCCGAGCTGGCCCGAGTGGACGCGGTACAGCGGCTTGCCGACGACCTCGGAATAGACCTCGGCGGTCAGCGTCTTGCCCAGGCCGGGCGCGCCCTGACACAGAATGATGGTGCCGCCGGACTTGCCCTCGACGATGTCGTCGACCAGCACTTCGAGATCCGAGGTGAGGATGTCGATGAGATCGCGGTGCGAGTCGGGCAGCACCAGCTTCTCGCGCAACTCGGGCTTGTACTCGTAGCGTTCGAGGTTCTGCACATGCACCCACACGTTGCGGTGCAGTTCGAGGTGGAACAGGTACAGATAGCAGTGCAGCGGCACGCGATCGAAACCCACCGGTATGCCCAGCTCGCGCCAGAAACTGGTGTCGGCGTTGAGGTCGAAGCTGCGCTCGAGCACGCCCTCGTCGTTGACGCATTTGGCAACCTTGCCGCGCGGCATCTTCATGAACTCGGTGTGCTGCGGTCCACGCGCGAGGAACATCGCGTTGCGGCACGCGAACTGTTCGCCGAAGGCCGGCTGCATGGCGAGGAAGCGATCCTCGTGCGCCTGGTAATCGCGCCGCAACTCATCGGTTTCCTTGAAGTAGCCGCGTTCGGCGAGCAGGTCGGGCACGGTCTTGCCCTGCAGGTCGTGCTTGTAGAACACGATGGCGTTGGTCATGCCACCGTGGCGGCTCATCGGGTCGTCGGAGACCTCGTTGTGCGCCGACCAGATGGTGTTGGCCATCAGGCCCACGATGACGTAGGGCGAGCCCTGTTCGGGGTTGAACAGGCGCACGTAGCTGACCAGCCAGGGCAGCATCACGCCGTCCTTGTTGCGACGGTAGAGCCAGCCGTCGCGCACGTCCTTGAACAGATAGGCGACCAGCGCCGGGATGAAGACCTCGAGATCGTCCACGGCGATGCCCGCGGGCTCGCTGCGGATGCGGCGCAGCGCGGAGATCTGCAGCATTGTCGCGTGCTCGCCCTCGTGCTCGCACAGCGCGTGGAAGGCTTCCAGGTCGGACACGTCGAACAGCCGGCTCGGCACCACGCTGCGACCATGGTAGATGCCGGTCTGGGCAAGGCGACGGCCCAGCGGGCTGGCCGCGTCGACGCAATCGAGCAGCTTGTTCGCCAGGGTTTCCGGAATCTCGAAATCCATTACCACTCCTGTCTCGGCGCGAGGGGCACCGTCGCCCGGGAGCGGGCATGTGCGTGGCTGCCGGGGCTGTGAAACGAAAACGGCCTCCGCCGAGGGAAGCCGCAGAACCGGGCCGGGGCGCGGCCGGACGGCAGCGCCTGTTCCGACGGCTGGGCGACAGGCTGTGCATGTCAGCCGATCCGCCGCCGGCGCGGCGGGGCCACTATAGATCAAGAGGCGAGGCTTTGGAAGCCGGCGCGCCGTAGCGGCCCCTGCTTGCCGTAGTCGATCCGACGCGGGACAGTGCCTCGCCGCAGCAACTGGAACCAGCCACCGATGACCATCGTCGACGTCCATTGCGGCGTGCTCGCTCAAACCGATCGGGACGCGGAGATGCTCGCGAACCGCCCGAGCCCCGACGAGAACGCGCGCGCCCGGCGCTTCGTCGGGCCCGCGGCGCGGCGCGAGCAGACGCTTCGAGATTCGCCGCTTCACACTCGACGGTTGCGGCGGCATCGGCTGACACGATGCCGCCGCAACGCGGTCCTATTCCGGTCGCAAATCGTCGCTGCGAATGGGCAGCAATTCCGCCTGCGGACTCATGTACACGCCGCCTTCCACCGTATCGCCGTGGATCACCGCGCCCGCGCCGATGACACCTGAACGGGCCAGGGTCACGCGATTGCGGATGGTGGCGTTGATACCGATGTAGCAGTATGGCTCGACCTTCACGTGGCCGGCGATACGCACGCTGGCCGACAGGTAGCAATGGTCGCCGATGACGCAGTGATGACCGAGGAAGGATTCACTGCCGATGAACACGTCATCACCGATGTGCGAGAAAGGCTGTATGCGCACCCCATCGCCGATTCGGCAGTTCTCCCCCATCGTGAAACCGTCCCACAGGGCGGCCCCCGGGCTGACGTAGCTGATCATGCGGTAGCCCATGTCGCGCGCCTGCCCGAAGCGTTCGGCGCGCAGGCGGTTGGCGTGGACATAGCCAACCGCGATCATCATGCGGAAGCGCTTTGGGGGATAGTGTCGGGCCACCTCGTCCCAGGCCACGAGCGGCAAGCCTCGAAAAACCGGCTCGCGGATCAGTGCACGATCGACCGCAAAGGCCACGACGCGATGCTGGCCGGAGCGTTCCAGCACGTGATGAAGAACTTCGGCGACCGAGCCGATACCGAACAGAACGACATCTTCCCTGCTCACACGCTGCTCCGAAGTGGATCTGGAATAGGGACCGCCGGATTGTTTGCCAACGCCGCGCCCGATCGCGCGGCGGCGGCCTGAGCCTCGATCGCCAGCAACGCGACAGTCGGAGCGACGAACAGCCGGGATAAGGGTAGATCAATGCGATGGTCGCGGGCCAGACGCGCGACCACCTGAGCCGCACGCAGCGAGTTGCCGCCGCGTGCAAAGAAATCCTCGTCGCGGCCAACCTGCTCCAGCCCCAGCACGTCGCATACGATGCGCGCGATCGACGCCTCAAGCGAGTCGTCTGTCAGCGCTCCGACAGCGGTGTGCGGCCGCGCCGGTGCGGAGGTTCCCAGCGCCATGCGATCGATCTTGCCGGTGGGCGTCATGGGCAGGGTGGGCAGGAACTCGAACCGCTCCGGAATCATATAGTCCGGAACGATCTGCGCGAGCGCTGCCCGCAACGGTGCAGCTTGTGCGCAATACCCGTGTGCAAGCACCAGCGCCGCATGCAGCACCGGCTGACGATCTCGGCCCGGCCGCGCGACCACCGCTGCCGAGCGGACCGCCTCCAGGCGCACCAGCATCGCCTCGATTTCGCGCAGGTCCACACGATAGCCGCGAATCTTCACCTGCTCGTCGCGCCGACCCAGATAGTGGAGCCGGCCATCCGGAGCGAAGCGGCCAAAATCGCCGGTGTGAAAGCGACGCGCACACGGATCGCCAGCCACCGGCCGAAAGTGGCTTGCAGTCAGTTCCGGCTGGCGCCAGTAGCCGGGGGAAAGATAGCGGCTGGTCACGACGATCTCGCCGATTCCGCCCGGCGGCACCGGACTTCCGTCGGCATCGAGCAATGCCAGGGCCTTGTCGGGGACCGGATGTCCGACCGGGATCACCTCATCGTCGATGACGGTGTCGGCCTCGATACGGTAAAGCGCCATGATGCTCGCCTCACTGCTTGAGAGCCGGTGATCGATCCCGCAACCGGGCAACAGGCAATGCATGCGCTCGACGTCGCGCCGGAACAGCGGCTCGCCGCTCAGGAACACCCGGCGTAGCGCGGGCAGGTCGGGCGGCTCCGCGAGGTGTTCGAGGAAAAGCCGCCACCATGCCGGCGGCGGATGCAGCAGCGTGATGCGCTCCTCGGCGAGCCACGTCGCCAGCGAAGCAAAGCCACGCTCTCGCGTCGCATAACAGCACAGCGTGGCACCGTTGAGCAGCGCTCCGTAGACGTCCACCTCCGCCGCGGCGAAGCTGCAACTGAACATGTGCGCGATGCGATCGCCCGGCCCCGCCGCGGTATCTCGCCGGAACAGCCAGCAGCGGTGCAGCGAACAGCGGTGGCTGCGCATCACGCCCTTGGGTTTGCCGGTGGAGCCAGAGGTATAGGCGAGCGAAGCAAGCGCATCGGGCGTGAGCCCGGGCTGTGGCTCGCGCGCGGCAGCACGCTCCAGGTCGGCATCGCGCGCCGCGGCAAGCAGGGTCGCCGCGGCGGGAAGTTCGATTACCTGCATCGCCAGACCCGCAGCGCGTGACGCAAACGCACGGCTGGTGATCACGCGGGCAGCCCCGACATCGGCCGCAATCGCGGCCAGCCGTGCCTGCGGGTTGGCCGGATCGAGCGCGACGTAGGCGTGTCCGCTCTTGAGCACCGCGAGCAGTGCGATGATTTCCAGCGCGCCATGCCCCAGCAGCAACAGCACCGGCGCGGCATCGGCGGCCGGCGCTGGCAGGCTTCGCACCACGAGGTTGGCGCAGCGGTTCAGATCACGGTAGCTCCATTCCAGCCGGTCGCAACGTAATGCGGGGCGCTCCGCGTAGTGCCGCGCGATGGCCTCGAATCGCGTTGGCAGCGAGCCCTCGATAGTGCTGCGCGGGAAGTCCATCAGCACTCCGCCAGTACGTCGGAAAGACGACGGCCCGGCGCGGCAATGAGCGCCGGCAACAGACTGCGATAGCGCTGCAGCATACGCAGCGCGGTGTCGCGGCGATACAGCGAGGTTGCGTACTCCAGCCAGCCAGTGAAACCCGCGCCTGTGTCGGCCAGCAGCAGCGTGAGATCGTATTTGGCAACCTCGCGCCCTGTGACCTCGGGCGTCATTGTCAGATCATCGTGACGGAAGGGCTGGTCAGTCGGCAGGTGCAGCAGGAAACGGATCTGGAACAGCGGATGGCGGTCTGCCTCGGGCACCATCCCCAGCGCCTCCAGGATGCGCTCAAAGGGGAGCTCCTGATGCGCGAAGGCGCTGAAGGCCTGGGCGTGGCTGCGTCGCACGATCTCTTCGAAATGCGGGTCACCGGTGAGGTTGGTGCGCAGCAGCAGGTTGTTGGAGAAGAAGCCGACCGTATCATCCGCCTCCCACAGGCTTCGGTTGGCGGCCGTGGTGCCGGTGACGAGATCGTGCTCGCCGGTCAGCTCGTGCAGCAGCACGGCAAAGGCCGCCTGCAGGACCACGAAGGGCGTGGTGCTGCAGGCGCGGGCGAAACTCCGCAGTGAAGCAGCGATGTGCGGCTCGATATCGAAGGACAGGCGCTCGCCGCGGAAGTCCCACACCGGCGGACGCGGCAGATCGGGCGCAACTTCGAGCGCGTGCGGACGGTCGGCCAGCAGCGCCTGCCAGTAGGTAAGCTGCCGCGCGGCCTCGGGGCCGGACAGCCAGGCGTTCTGGCGCCGTGCAGCGTCCTCGAACCGGCGGGGATGCGCCGGATCCTCGGCCAACGCGTCCGTTCCGAGATACACGCTCCACAACTGCCGGAAGAATACGCCAGCCATCCACGCTCCGGTCGAACCGTCGGCACCCCCAAAGGGCATGCCCATCGACCAGCAATCGGCCGTGACGTGGTGCACCGACACCAGCAGGATGTGCTCCTGCGGCGCGAGACGCAGCAACAGCGTGCGCAGCAGAGGGCCGTTGTCGAGGTCGAAAGGAAGCGCGACCTCCTCGGCCACGCACCGCGTGGCGGCGGCTTCCGGATCCGCCTCGGCGGTGAGATCGATACGCTGCAGCGCAATCCGCCCGGTGGCGCCGGTAATCGGCACGCCCGCACCGTCGGCGATGCGATAGCCGGTAGACAGCACGTCATGGCGCTGCACCACCTCGTTGATGGCCTGCTCCAGCCGTTCGGCGTCGACCGGCCCGCGCAGCCGCAGCTTGCGCGGCACGTTGTAGTGGACGCTGCACGGATTGTCGTGCATGAAGCGCAACAGGCGCTGCTGGCTGAGGGTCAGCGGGGTGGCTGTTGCGTCATGCGGGGCGCTCGGCGGGGCCGCCTCGGCCAGCATCCGGTCGATCTCCAGCGCGAGTTCGGCGGCGGTCTGGGAACTGAACATCAGGCGCAGGGGCAAGGCCGCGTCAAACTGCCGGCGCAGACGCGACAGCACCTGCATGGCGAGCAGCGAATGCCCGCCGAGGGCGAAGAAGTTGTCGTGCACCGAGACCTCGTCCCGCCCCAGCAGCTCGCAGAACACGGCGACGATACGGCGTTCCGCGTCGTTGCGCGGCGCAACGACGCCGGATGCCGATGCGGTGGCCGCGGCGCCGGACGCGACAGCCACACCTGCAGCGGCTGGCGGCGCGTCCATGTCGATGCACAAGCGGGCGAGGGCTTGCGAAGGCTCTGCGGCAAGCCGGCCCAAGGTCTCGACGAGAGCATCGAGCAGGCACATCATCGACTCGCTCGAAAACAGTGCGCTCTTGTACACCAACCGCAGTTGCAGGCCGTCGCCCTTGCGGTGGGCATAGACCGAGAGGTCGAACTTCGCCTCGGGCTCGCAGCACTCTACAAAACGCAGCGCCAGACCTGGCGGATCGGCCGCGCCCTGCGGCACGTTGACGAAGTTGAACATCACGTCGAACAGCGGATGGTGGCCCGCCCGACGCAGCGGCGCGACGTGTTCGACGATCTTCTCGAAGCCCACGTCGGCGTGTGCGAAGCCGCCCACGACGGCGCTGCGCAACCGCTGCAGCGCCTCGACCCCGCTGCGCGCACCGGACAGGTCGCTGCGGATCGGCAGCATCTCGATGAAACATCCGATCAGGCGTTCAAGCTCCGGCCGGGGCCGGTTCGCCACCGGCGAACCAACGGTCAGATCGTCGGCACCGGTCCAGCGCGACAACACCAGCTTGAATCCCGTCAGCAGGACCATGTAGAGCGTTGCGCGCTCGCGCGTGGCGAGGGCTTCGAGCTGGACCAGCAAGGCTGCGGGCAGTTCGCGCACGACCTGAGCGCCATGGGATGAATCGATGGCGGTGCGGGCAAAATCGGTTGGAAGATCAAGCTGCGGTGCGCCACAAAGTTGCCGGTGCCAGTAGTCCAGGCTTTCCGGGCGCGGCACGGCCTGTCGGCGCCAGGCCGCGTAGTCGGCATATTGAACCGGAGCCGACGCGGCGGTCGGCAGACCCTGCGACAAGGCGGTGTAGTGCTCACCGAGTTCTTGCCGCAACAGCCAGCGCGACCAGCCATCGAAGGCCAGGTGGTGCACGGTCAGCAGCAGCACATGCCGGTCGTGCGCAAGCTTCACGAGCAGCATGCGCAACGGACGATCACGATCGAGCCGGAACGGCTGACTGGCCTGATGCTGCGCCAGGCGGCGAAGTTCAGCGGCTTGATCGTCCGCGCCCAGCGCGCTCAGATCGGTGAACCGCAAGGCACGCGCCGTGGGTGCGTGGACGACCTGAACGACGCGGTCGCCCTTGGCCGGAAAGCTCGTGCGCAGCGACTCGTGACCGGCCTCGACCGTGTTCAAGGCGGCTTCCAGCACGCTCAGGTCGAACCGACCGTGCAACTCGATGGCGACCGGCACGTTGTAGGAGGTGGCGTCCTCACCCTCCAGCTGGCACTGGAACAGGATGCGCTCCTGTGCTGGCGAGAGTGGAAGGTCGTCAGCGCGATCAGCCGCCTGCAAGGGCGCGTTCGCAGCGGTCGCGATGCCGCCGCGCAGCGCGTCCAGACGCTCCGCCAGTCCGCGGATATCGGGCGCCTCGAACAGATCACCGACATCGAGCCGCCCGCCCCATCCTTCTTCGTCGATTGCCTGATTGATGCGCGAGATGACGGCCAGCGCCTGGAGGGAGTCCCCGCCGAGATCGAAAAAATCGTCCTGCACCGACAGTGGCCGGTCGAGCGGCAGGCCGAGCAGGTCGACGTAGATGGCGCTGATGCGGCGCTCGCTGACGGTGCCGGGGCGCTCACCCAGCTGTGCCGAGTCGGCCACGCGATTGGCCAGCAGATCGGCCAGCCGCGAACGATCGAGCTTGCCGTTGGCGGTGGTCGGCAGCTCCGGCACGAAATGGAATTCGGTCGGCACCTGCGCGTCGGCGAGACGCTCCGCCAGATACCGTCGCAAGGTCGCGCGCTCGGCGCTGCCGACGACGTAGGCTGTCAGTCGGGGATGCGGCTCGCACGCGCGGGCCAGCACTGCACACGCGGTAACCTGCGGATGTCCGGCCAACACCGCTGCAACGCCGGCTGGCTCGACACGCACGCCGCGGATCTTCACCTGATCATCGATTCGGCCCAGCAGTGCGAGGTTTCCATCGCGCAGAAAACGGCCGCGATCTCCGGTGAAGTAGACGGATTCGTCTCCAAACCCATCGCTCCTGAATGGACTTGGTCCGGACAGGTATCCGCGCGTTCGCCAAGGCGTGCGAATGACGACCTCGCCCGGCTCACCTGGCGCGACCGGGTGGCCGGCATCATCGACCACCCGTACTTCGCATTCGGGCAACGGCTGGCCCACCGGCATCTGGTCGAACGGCAGGCGCTGCGGCACGCGATACCAGCACTTGGCCAGCGTGGTTTCGGTCGGGCCATAGAGGTTGATGAGTTCGGCACCTGGCGCGGTGCGCTCGCGCCAGCGCACCACGAGTTGCCGCGTCAGCGGCTCGCCGGCAAAGAACGTCGCACGCAATTGCGGCAGGTGCAGCCCGGCCTCGGCCTCAGCGAGCCACACCGCGGCCAGCGTGGGCACTGCGTGCAGCAGCGAGATCCCTTCGTCGGCGAACCAGCGCATCAGCTGCGCGGGATCTTCCAGTATTGTGCGGTCGGGAATGGACAGCGTGGCTCCGGAAGTGAGGGCAACGAAAATCTCGCGCAACACCACATCGAACGCCAACCCGGTGACATGGGCCACACGGTCGCCGGGCACAACGGCGAAGGTCTCGCGCTGCCACGCAAGGAAATGGGCCAGACCACCGTGCGCGCCGAGCACGCCCTTGGGGCGGCCGGTGGTGCCGGAAGTGAAGAAGAGATAGGCAGGATCGTCGAGGCCTGGCGGTTCGATGTCCGTGTCCATCAGCGGATGGGCGAACGCCAGATCGGCCTCCAGCACGGCGTGCTGGCTCGCGGGCAGTCGCGCCCCGGCGCAACGCAGGACCACACGGGGGCCGGCCTGCTCCAGCGCACCGAGGCACCACGGCAGCGGCTGGCCCGGATCGAGCGGCAGCGCAACGCCGCGCGTCAGAACAACCCCCAGCAGGCTGGCGATGAATTCACCGCCACGATGGCCATCGATGGCCACCACGTCACCCGACCGGCAGCCCGCGCGCCGCAGTTGAGCGGCAATCGCTCGCGACGCCCGTGCGAGTTGCGCGTAGGTCCAGTTGCGCCCGGACTCGCGCAGGGCGATCGCCCGCGGGGCGACCCGGGCCTGCAGCAGAAAACACTCGGCGACGGTCGGTGGGGAGGAACGCGCTTGCTCGCTGACGGGGATCGCTTCCAATCGCATCGCTGTAGGGTTCTCGGCCGAGTCCGGTATCAAACGCTCGGCCCCGACCACAGGCTTCGCAGTCCAATGGGCAACGTCAACGCTCGATGAAGGCGATGTCCACCTGGGTGTCACTCATGCAGATGTTGCAGGTGCGACAGTCTTCCGGACAGAGCACGAACGCCTGCGGAACCTCGGCCGCGCTCCCGACCACGATGCTGCGGCCGTTGTTGCCGCAATCATGACCCGAGCCCTTGACCAGAAACCGGGCCTGCGAGAAATCAAGATCGTCGCGCGCGGTGAAGCCGTAGGTGACGATGCCGGCACGCACACGCAATGCCTCTGCGACCTGCGAGAGCTTGTCCACGCATGCCTGCGACCAGAAATCGCCCGATTCGTTGAAGCGCAAGTAGCGGGTCGGCGGCTCGCGACCGTCGATCTTTTCAAGGATGTCGCTGACGATCTGCTCGGCGGTGCTGTCGCGCCAGTAGGCTTCCTGCAGGTCGCGGAAGGACTTCACCACCGGGTGCAGGCGTTCCACCTGATCCGGGTAGCACTTCTGCCCCGCCAGCAGCACCCGGCATCGGGCCCGCGACGGACAACGCACGGCGCTGCCCATGTTCAGCAGCAGCGTGTCATCGCCGGTCTTGTCGCTACCGAACTTGCACAGAAGTTTTCGCGGCATGGGGCGGAAATCCGGGGGTGGAAGCACACTCGAGCGGCGCTTCTTCAGTTTAGCATCGCCGCAGGAAGCCCCATCAAGCAGATCGATACGATCGCGGGGGTCTCAGAATCCGTACACGAGATTGACGCCGGTGATCTGGTCGACGTTCTTGCCGCGTGAGCCTTCGAGATCGCTGTTGTGCCGGATGGTGTGGCTGATCTTGGCCGAGACGCGGTCGGTGACCCTCAGGCGCAGCGCAGTGACGGACTCGGTCCAGGTGTTGTCGGGACCGTACTCCACGCGCAGCGCCTGCGTGAAGCGCGCGCTCTCGGAAATGTCCCAGCCATAGCGGCCACCGACATAGAGCACCGGCTCGTTGCGGTCCAGGTTGTCGGGATTTTCATCGTAGCGGGTCTGGCGCATGCCGGCGCCGATCTCGGCGTCGAGCACCGCGGCCTCGGAACGGTACAGCGTACGACCATAGCCGCCCAGCGCGGTCCAGCGCGCCAGGATGTCGGAGAAGCGGTCACGCTCGTAGCGCAGCGTGCCGAACAGGTAGGAGCGATCGGTGAGGATACGCTTGGGCTTGTAGCCCAGCGCCAGGCGCTCGGCCGACTTCTCCCCGTCCGATTTCGCGTAGTAGGCGTCACCGAAGAACTCGTGGGTCCACACCGCGTTCTCGTGCAGCAGATCGAAGCGCGTGTTCAGGCTGGTGTCGCGACTGTTGCCCGAGGTATTCGAAAAGCCCAGTTCAGCGCTGCCGCTCCAGCCTTCGGCGTGGGCGGCAAGCGGCATGCTCAGCACTGCACAAACAACGGGGATCAGCTTCTTCATCGTGGTCGCTCCTGTCGGGATTCTTCTTCGGAATACCCGAGCCGGAAGCTTCCACGGGACACGCTACCGGTCCGGGGAGCGATGCAAAATAACAGCGGCGTCCCGTGCCCACCAAGCCGACCGACCCCGCAAAGGCGCCATTCAGCGTGATTCGGCATCCACGCGCGCCGACCGGAAACACCTTGACGCACCGCCCGAAACGCCAGAAAACACAAGGGCTTCCAGCAAAGGAGGCGCGCACGCAGACGCGTATATCGGCACAGCCCGGACGGGATATCGTAAGAAACTGTGTCCGCGCGGATGCGCGGAGCACTCAGGGCGCAATGCCCAGCAGTTCGAGCACGCGCTCCTGGTAGCGACGCGTGACCGCCGCGACATCGAGATCGGGGTTGCGCACGCCGCGCGTCATCAGGCCGTCAAACATCGCGCACAGAGTGTCGACGCATTCGTCCATCTCGTCATCGTCGCGCGTCACGCCGACCGATCGCAGGGTCTCGATCAGGCTGGTGCGCAAGCGCCGGTCGGCAGCCTGCACGAGCTTTGCAATCGAGGGGTTGCGCGCCGCCTCGGCGAGGATCTCGAGCTTGAGCGCAGAGGCGCCTGCGTCGAGCGTGTCGCGCACGCCCTCGGCGACGCATTCGCGCATCGTGCCGGCCAGATCGTCGGTACTGCGCATGCGGTCGTGAAAATCCAGGATGCGCGCAACGTCCTGTTCGACGATGGCGGCGATGATCTCTTCCTTGTTGCGGAAGTAATGATAGATGTGGCCCGGACTCATGCCCGAGGCCTTGCAGATGCGCGCGATGCTTGCGCCATGGAAGCCGTGCTCGCGAAAACAGGCGAGCGCCGCCTCGAGCACCTGGGCGCGGCGCGCTTCGGCACGCGCGGTGTGCGGCATTTCGCCGCGGGAGAGGTCCTGCTGCTGCATTCGTAGTTTCCGTAAATCCGGCATGGGCGCCGGTTTCATGCTTGCGATGTCATCGACGGTAACATAGAATGAGCGTTCGAACTAGAGTGCTCATTCTAATAATAGAGCCCCAACAAGTCACATTCCCGCCCCCGACAGGCAGAGGTTTGCATGCCCCCCTCCTCAAGACGAACCGCCGCAACGACGGCGGTCCTTGCATTGGTCGCGTTGCTCGCGGCCTGCAGTGACGGACAATCCGAATCGCAAGCCGGCAACGGCGGCGCACCACCACCCGAAGTGGCGGTGATCGAGGTCAGCGCCACTTCGGTTCCGGTCAGCGCCGAACTACCCGGGCGCACCTCGGCCTACATGATTGCCGAGATCCGGCCCCAGGTCGGCGGCATCATCGAAGAGCGGCGATTTACCGAGGGCGCCGAGGTCAAGCGCGGCGAACTGCTCTATCAGATCGACGCTGCCACGTACGCCGCCGAGGTCGACAGCGCCCGCGCCGCGGTAGCGCGCGCCGAAGCCAACGCCGAGGCCGCACGCGTGCGCTCCGAGCGCTATGCCGAACTGGTCAAGATCAAGGCCGTCAGCACCCAGGCCTACGATGACGCGATCGCCGCCCACAAGCAGGCACAGGCGGAGATCGCGTCCAGCCGTGCGGCACTCAAGCGCGCCGAGATCAATCTGGAATACACGCGCGTCACCTCGCCCATCGCCGGTCGCATCGGGCGCTCCACGGTAACCGCCGGAGCGCTGGTCACGGCCAGCCAGGCGCAGGCGCTGGCAACGGTGCAGCAACTCGATCCGATCTATGTCGACCTGACCCAGTCGGGCAATGACATGCGCGCACTGCGCCGCGCCGTCGAGGCGGGCCGCGTACGTCGCGACGCCGAGGGTGAAACGCCCGTGCAGCTCGTCTTCGAGGACGGCACCGACTACGAACACGAGGGCCGGCTGGCCTTCTCCGAGGTTTCGGTGGATCCCGACACCGGCTCGGTGACCCTGCGCGCGCTGTTCCCGAATCCGGAGCAACGCCTGCTGCCCGGCATGTACGTTCGTGCGCGCATCGACCAGGGTACGGCCGAGGGTGCGATCACCCTGCCGCACGCCGCGGTACAGCGCGACCCGCGCGGCAATCCGCTGGCAATGGTGGTCAATGGCGACGACGAGATCGAGTCACGTCCGCTGACCATCCAGCGCGCCACCAGCGACGCCTGGATCGTCACCGACGGTCTGGAGCCGGGCGACCGCGTGGTCGTCGAAGGGCTGCAGCGCATTCGCCCGGGCGCCAAGGTCAGCGTCGCCGACAGCAAAGAACAGGGCTGAGGGCGGAACCATGGCAAAGTTCTTCATCGACCGGCCGATCTTCGCCTGGGTCATCGCCATCGTCATCATGCTGGCCGGCACGCTGTCCATCCTGAACCTGCCGGTGTCGCAGTACCCGGCCATCGCACCGCCGGCCATCGCGATCAACACCACCTACCCGGGCGCTTCGGCCAAGGCCGTCGAGGATTCGGTGGTTCAGGTCATCGAGCAGAAGATGACCGGCCTGGACGGCCTGCTCTACTTCAATTCGTCCGCCGATTCCTTCGGCCGCGCCACGGTCACGCTGACCTTCAGCGCGGACACCGACCCCGACATCGCCCAGGTGCAGGTACAGAACAAGCTGCAACTGGCGCTGCCGCTGCTGCCTCAGGCCGTGCAGCAGCAGGGCGTGCAGGTGGCGAAATCCGCGCGCAACTTCCTGATGGTGATCGGCTTCGTCGCCGAGGACGGGTCGCTGTCCAACTTCGACCTGACCGACTTCCTGGTCTCCAGCGTGCAGGATCCGCTCTCGCGCGTGACCGGCGTCGGCGAAGTCGTGGTGTTCGGTTCGCAGTACGCGATGCGCATCTGGATGGACCCGGACAAGCTGGTCAACTACCGCATGACGCCGGCCGACGTGCGCCGCGCGATCGAAGCACAGAACACGCAGGTGTCCGCCGGCCAGCTCGGCGGCACGCCGGCCATCCCCGGCCAGGGCTTCACCGCGTCGATCACCGCGCAGAGCCGCTTGCAGACCGTGGAGCAGTTCGAGGACATTCTGCTGCGCAGCGCCTCCTCCGGCGGTGAGGTGCGCCTCAAGGATGTGGCGCGGGTCGAGATCGGGGCCGAGAGCTACGACACCATCGCCCGCTTCAACGGCGAACCGGCCGCCGGCATCGCCATCCGCCTGGCCTCGGGCGCGAACGCGCTGGAAACAGCGCAGGCCATCCGCGCCAAGCTCGAGGAGATGGAGAGCTTTTACCCGGAAAACGTGAAGGCGGTGATCCCGTACGACACCACGCCCTTCGTGCGCATCTCGATCGAGAAGGTCGTGATGACCATGATCGAGGCGGTCGCGCTGGTGTTCCTGGTGATGTTCCTGTTCCTGCAGAACATCCGCGCCACGATGATCCCGACCTTCGCGATTCCGGTGGTGCTGCTGGGCACCTTCGGCCCGATGGCGGCCTTCGGCTTCTCGATCAACATGCTCACCATGTTCGGCATGGTGCTGGCCATCGGCCTGCTGGTGGACGACGCCATCGTCGTGGTCGAAAACGTCGAACGCATCATGACCGAGGAAGGCCTGCCACCCAAGGAGGCCACCAAGAAGTCGATGGGCCAGATCACCGGCGCGCTCATCGGCATCGGCCTGGTGCTCTCCGCCGTGTTCGTGCCGATGGCCTTCTTCGGCGGCTCCACCGGGGTGATCTACCGGCAGTTCTCGATCACCATCGTATCCGCCATGGCCTTGTCGGTGCTGGTGGCCATCGTGTTCACCCCCGCGCTGTGCGCGACCATGCTCAAGCAGGTGCCCAAGGGTCACAACCCCGGTGAAGGCAGCTGGTTCCGCGGCTTCTTCGGCTGGTTCAACCGCGTGTTCGACCGCAACCAGAAACGCTACGAATCGTCGGTGGGCGGCATCCTGCGCCGTCCCCTGCGTTTCCTCGCGATCTATGTGGCGATCTGCGCGGTGCTGGCGCTGCTGTTTCTGCGCATGCCCACCGCCTTCCTGCCCGACGAGGACCAGGGCGTGATGTTCACCCAGGTCATGCTGCCGGCCGGCGCCACGCAGGAGCGCACGCTCGACGTGCTCAAGAAGGTCGAGCAGCACTTCCTCGAAGACGAAAAGGACACCGTGCGTGCGCTGTTCACGGTGGCCGGCTTCAGCTTCGGCGGTCGCGGCCAGCACGTGGGCATCGGCTTCGTGAACCTGCATCCGTGGGACGAGCGCACGCTACCCGGCCAGAACGTCAAGGATGTGGCCGCGCGCGCCTCGAGCGCGTTCTCCAAGATCCGCGAGGCCATGGTGTTCGCCTTCGTGCCGCCGGCCGTGCTCGAGCTGGGCACCTCGGGCGGCTTCAACGTACAGCTGCAGGATCGCGCCGGCCTCGGCCACGACGCGCTGATCGACGCGCGCAACCAGTTCCTCGGCATGGCCGGAGAAGACCCACGCCTGGTCGGCGTGCGCCCCAACGGTCAGGACGACGTGCCGCAGTTCCAGCTCGACATCGACCACGCCCGTGCCGGCGCGCTGGGCATATCGATCGCCGAGATCAACGAGACGCTGTCGACCGCCTGGGGTGGCGACTACGTCAATGACTTCATCGACCGCGGCCGCATCAAGAAGGTGTTCCTGCAGGGCGAAGCAAGCGCACGCATGCTGCCCGAGGATCTCAACAAGTGGTACGTGCGCAACGAGACCGGCGACATGGTGCCCTTCTCGGCCTTCGCCAGTGCCGACTGGACCTACGGCCCGCCACGGCTGGAGCGCTTCAACGGCCAGCCGGCCGTCGAGCTGCTCGGCCAGGCCGCGCCGGGGCTGTCGTCGGGCGACGCCATGACCGCAGTCGAGGAGATCATGGCCAAGCTGCCACCGGGCTTCGGCTACGAGTGGAGCGGCACCTCCTACGAGGAACGCAAGTCCGGCGACCAGGCGCCGGCGCTGTACGCGCTGTCGATTCTCGTCGTGTTCCTGTGTCTGGCAGCGCTGTACGAGAGCTGGTCGATTCCGTTCGCGGTGATGCTGGTCGTGCCGCTGGGCGTGATCGGCGCGCTGCTCGCCGCGCTCGGACGCGGCATGTCCAACGACGTGTTCTTCCAGGTCGGCCTGCTCGCGATCATCGGCCTGTCGTCGAAGAACGCCATCCTCATCGTCGAGTTCGCCAAGGCGCAGATGGAAGAGGGCAAGGACATGATCGAGGCCACGCTCATCGCCGTGCGCCAGCGTCTGCGTCCCATCCTGATGACCTCGCTGGCCTTCGGCCTGGGCGTGGTGCCGCTGACCATCGCCACCGGCGCCGGCTCCGGCGCGCAGAACGCCATCGGCACCGGCGTACTGGGCGGCACCTTCATGGCGACCGCGCTGGGCATCTTCTTCATCCCGCTGTTCTACGTGAGCATCCTGCGCGTCTTCGGCCGCAAGAAGCCCGCAGAAGACGCATCCGCGTCGCAGTCGCAGGAGGCCGGCTGACATGAAAACTCCCGCACTTGCCCTGCTCGCCGCGCTCGTGGCCTCGGGCTGCGCCAACCTTGCACCCGATCACGAGCGCCCCGAGCCACCGGTGGCGGCCGAATGGCGCGAGGCCGGCGCGACCTCCGCCGGCCTGCCCGCCGACCAGATCGCCTGGCGCGAATTCTTCACCGAGCCACGCCTGCGTTCGCTGATCGAACGCGCGCTGGCCAACAATCGCGACCTGCGCACCGCCGCACTCGACATCGAACGCGCCCGCGCTCAGTACCGCATCCGGGGCGCCGAACGCTTCCCCAGCATCGAGGCCGGCGCCGGCCAGAGCGCCCAGCGCGTACCCGGCGACCTCAGCCAGAGCGGCCAATCAACCGTTAACCGCCAATACTCGGCGGATATCGGCTTCACCGGTTTCGAACTGGATTTCTTCGGGCGCATCCGCAACCTCGAGCAACAGGCGCTGGAGAGCTTCCTCGCCACCACCGAGGCACGCCGCGCCGCGCAGATCAGCCTGGTCGCCGAAGTCGCCGGCACCTGGCTCTCGCTCGCCGCCGACCAGGAACGTCTTGCGATCGCGCGCGATACGCTGCAGGCCCAGCAGGAATCCTTCGACCTGACCCGCCGCAGCGAGGAACTCGGCGTGGCCTCCGCGCTGGACCTCAACCTGGTGCGCAGCAGCCTGGAGCGTGCCCGCGCCGACGCCGCCCGCTACAGCGCGCTCGTCGCCCAGGGCCGCAACGCGCTGACCCTGGTGGTCGGCGGCGAGGTGCCCGACGAGCTGCTGCCCGACGGCTTCACCGAAGCGCGCCCGACGCTCGCCGAGCTGCCGGCCGGCGTGCCGTCCATCGTGCTCGTGCGTCGTCCCGACATCCTTGAGGCCGAGTACCGGCTGCGCGCGGCCAACGCCAACATCGGCTCGGCGCGCGCGGCGCTGTTCCCGCGCATCTCGCTCACCGCATCGGCCGGCACCGCCAGTTCCAGCCTGTCGGGCCTGTTCGAATCCGGCTCGCGCACCTGGGCCTTCATGCCCGCCATATCCATCCCGATCTTCTCCGCCGGCCGGCTGCAGAGCGAAGTCGAGGTCAGCCGCATCGACCGCGAGATCGCCGTGGCGCAATACGAAAAGGCCATCCAGACCGCCTTCCGTGAAGTCGCCGACGTACTCGCCGAACGCGCCACGCTCGACGAGCGCCTCGACGCACAGCGCGCCCTGGTGGAGGCCAACTCGGAGAGCTTCCGTTTGTCCGAAGCCCGCTACAAGGGCGGCGTCGACTCCTACCTCGGCGTGCTCGACGCGCAGCGCCAACTCTACGCCGCCCAACTCGAACTGGTCGGCGTGGAACTGGCCGACGCGGCGAGTCTGGTCACCCTGTACAAGGCACTCGGCGGCGGCTGGAAGTAAGCGTACCCCCCAACGCGACGGCGACGCTGCGTGAGGGGCGAACGATTCGGGGGTCGGTCCAGAAATTTCTGGCATGTCACGGTGGCTTACGGTTACCGCGCATGTCTTCAACCAAGGCCTTCGATGAGCCCACCGTTGCAAAACCTCGAACAACTGCTGGATCGAATCGCCGAGCTGACCCGCGACAACGGCCGGGTCTCCATCGGGATGGTCGTCGAGTCGGTGGGCAGTCGGTCTTTCGGTCCGATGTTGATCCTCATCGGCGTGACGCTATTCTCGCCACTGAGCGGCATCCCCGGGATGTCGTTCTTTATGGCCTCTTTCGTCTTGCTGGTCGCGGTACAGATGCTGATCGGGAGGCATCACTTCTGGCTGCCGCGTTTCATCCTCGACCGCTCGGTCGAGCGTGACAAGCTGCAGAAGGCACTCGACTGGCTGAACAGACCGGCGCGGGCCATAGACGGCGTCCTCAAGCCACGGCTGACGTTTCTGGTGCGCAGCGAAGGCAGCTACGCCATTGCCGCGCTATGTGTCGTCGTCGGGCTGTGCATGCCGTTCATGGAGCTCGTGCCGTTTTCTTCCTCAGCCGCCGGTCTGGCGCTTTTGGCGCTCGGCCTTGCGTTGGTCGTGCGGGACGGATTCCTGGTACTGCTTGCGCTGGTCGTATGCGGCGCAGCCTTCACTTTTGTCGGTACGAGTTTGCTTTGATAGCTTAACTTCATCGGTTCGGCACAGGACAGTAGGACTTTCAGACAGAGCACTCCTTCGAAGCACCGAGCCCGGCGGACCGCTTCAGACCCGGAAGAGTCATGCAATGCGGAACTGACCTGCGCTGAAATTAATCAATTCCAAAATTTCATCGGTATATACACTAGACCCGACCCCGCAGTTCCGCGTACATGAAAGAATCTGCCCAACAGCCCGCCTCCTCGATACTCGCAAAGATTTCGTTAAGTGGCACTGCGATCATCGGGTTATTTCCCATTGGGAGGAGCCGACGAGGATCTGTTTGGAGTCCGACACACTGCTTTGAATGAGCGTAAGCATAGCCAAGTTCAAAGGCCGCGCCCTCGTCAATCGTTCGGCCGTCCATGACAATGATCACCGCCGTAGCGGCATCGAGCGCGCAAATATCTCGCTCGAAAATTGACTTGTAAGCAACGTCCTCACCTACGCCGCGCGAAACGAGATCGACGACCTTGCCGCCATCGCGTTGAGGCAGATAGACATCCAAACTGACCTCAATACGGTTAGCCAGCGCTATGTTGAACGCAAGCTCTGCCTCCGAAAACAATGGGGCAGCGATGTACACGAGCGGACGATCGTGGTCGAGCCTTTGCATTTTTAACTCCCAGCAAAGCTGCGAAGCTTCTCAGTTAAATCTGCGGGAATATATGGGTCGCGGTGAATAACCTCCGCGATTCGCTTCGTGATCTCGGAGACTCCCATAAACTGAGTGTCAATGGTGACGGTTCCGGGCATCGCCTGATACAACTCCTGCATATCCTTTTGCATTTTCGTCAACTTGTCCGCGGTGTAATCCTGCCGTCCAGTCGCTCGCACCCGGGCGGATAGCTCCTTGGGGTCTCCCAATAACAAGATAACTACACCACTCTCAACGCCATATGCGTTATTCGGACAGATTCTATCCGCAAGGAATTTTGCCTTGTCTGCACGTTCGTCCTGCGGAGTAAATACCAAGGGATCAAGCGGAGGGCGATCCACTACGCTGATGGCGGCATTGGCTTCGCGACGAAGCGAGTCATTCTTCTTCGCGAACTGATCTGCGATCCAGTTGTCAGCCGTCGACTTTTCTTCGGAGGTAAGAGTGTCCCACGGCTTACCCAATACCTCCAGGCGCGGCTCAAGCCACTCATCCAAAACGCTCAGATTGCGCAGTTGATTTGTGGCGGTGCTCTTCCCTACCCCCAGTGATCCCGTCATATAAAATGTATACTTCAGTGATACCTCGGCTTGTGCGGACAAGTCCTTTATTCTTGGCTCCAATACAGCTTCATGATTTATCAAATTCAGCAGTAATTTAATTTCTATCGATGTCAAGAAAAGTGTATTAAGGTTATAAACCTTGAAATTCGCCTCGGATATTAGCTCGCGCTCTTGCGTAGTCAGATATTCATCTTCAGGGATCCAATGGATGAAATAGTGAAAGTTTCCCGGATTTATTTCCGCTCCTCGCATTAAGACGTTTCGGAGCTCGGCCTCCAATGAACATCCGATGATCAAGCAAGTGTTTCTCGCGAAGTGCGCTAGAAGAAATGATGTGTCATGCCCCCGCGCGCCGACATACTGCTTGGAGTAGGAAGCCTCGGAAAAAACGAATCGATCGACAGCCTTTTCCATGAGACCCGCGGGCACATAGCCATGTGGGTGGTAAATTACACAGTCAGTACGGCGAAATTGTGGCCAAGGGTCAGTCACGGCCTCAAAGCCTCGATTTCCTTTGTCCTGGAGACGTTTTTTTTCGACCAGTGCGCGCTCTAAGCAGTCGTCAAAGTTGTAGTTGACTGTTAAAGCGCTCTCTTGGACGAGAGGAATCAAAGCCTCCATGTATGGGTGCCTTGAAAGCTGCTCGGCAATATTAATAGACGACGATTTATAGATATACTTTTGACATATTTTTAGCCATTCTGCCGTTATGCTATTTTGCTGTTCAGTTGGCGTAAGATCCTTTAGCGTTTCTCTATAAGCCGTTTGAAACTTCTGAAAAAGAACTTCTGTTTGATAGGCGGGAGGCATTTTTTTAAATGCATCTCCCTCTGCCAACGACTTTGCGTCAACAGCGGAATCTGACGCAATGTAATTTATTAATTTTGACCAGGATGGCACACCAAAATCAGTGCTTATTCCCGCACCGAGGACGGCGCCAAACCTTTTTTTTCGGAACTGCGATCGCAGGTGAACGATAGCTCGAGGATACCGCTTGAGCAATTCGCAGAAGTCTCTATCTTCAGCCACAATCACCTCAATAGCAGATTGATCTGTCCGCTAGCGCTATGACGATCTTTTAATCGTGAACGCCATCCGGCGGGAGCGAGTGATTTTTCGGGCTTAATTCGCCGCCCTTCTGCGAACTTAACATATTCTTCAAAGACGTCTAAGGAGTGAGAATCGAAGTCATCATAAACGTGGTTTACATTCCACAGGCCAGAATAAGGGATGGCTTCTCGCCGGCTCCATCGGCCCAGCCAACTGCCACTTGGCAAATCGAGCGGGCCTATTTTTCCGGCGAGGAGCGCAATGAAGTTGCGCTCCAAATACGCACGGTCGCTATCTGCCGATGCCGGATCTGGGACTTCTAGCCATGCGATAGACATTCTCCCGATGTGCTCTGAGACGGTCAGCTCGATTTTCCTCTCTAACGATCGAATATCTGAGGACGCGGACTGCCCCCTGCCCCAGGTAGGGAATGCCGACTCAAGCTTGTCCCGTCGTATCAAGGCGTCGCCTACATGAAGACGAAAGATTGAGCTTCTATGGTTACCAAGGCCATCCCCGCCTCCGCGGTGGGTGCGTAGGCGGTTCCAGAGGGTCGCTTTCGATCCATTGCTTACCGCGTGCGTGCCAATCCGTACGACGCGCTGTTCGAATGGCGACGTCATGCGCATTTCACCATCTTCAAAGAAGAAATATATGCCGCGCTCGTGACGAACGGTCCTCGCCGTCTGTTCTGAGAGCTTACGTGTTGCGCCGCTGTTTAAGGCAACGACCCGTGCCAAGAGTGCATAGAAACGATCCATTTGGGCGAGTTTTGTTGCCTCGTTAGCTACCTTCTGAAGCCATGCAACTTGGCTTCCAATGCCCAACGCAGACATCGGCGCAGCAGTTCTACGGCCCTCAGCTTCTAGCATGGGAGCAAGGTGCGTTCGATACGCCGAGCCCGCCAGGAAGATAATTTGGGCGCCATCAGGAATGCGGGTGAGCAAGGCTTGGTGAACACGCTCTGCCCACTCCCGTCGTTGCGAATCACTCTTATTTAGAAGCGACTCGTTGTACGGCTCGACCACGTCGTCGGGAGCCAAGAGACCGTGTTTCGCTGAAAGAATGAACCATTGGTTGGCGCGCATTTCCGCGAAATTACGCGCCGCCGAGAACAATGGCGATTTGTATATGAACTCAGCCTTTGCCGGCTGATCACCCTTACGGCTCGTGCAGGCAACTAGGCAGACGGTATTCGGAGAAAGCTGAGCTCCAGGCACCTTCACTCTAGCCCCTGCCATGCGAACTCATGTAGTTTGCATGCGTCGCATGCCCCACATGGGACAAAGCCCGACTCAGCGATCTTCGGCCGATAGCAACTCCAGGTCTCATGGCGCCGCAGCCCAAGCCGGTGACCTAGTCCGGCAATTTGCGGCTTTGACTTTCTTTGCAAAGGAGCCAAGAGCTTCGGCCCCTTAGGAATAGCGAACTTAAGCATCCTGCGAAAGGCTGAGATAAACTCAGGCCGGCAGTCAGGGTAACCCGAAAAGTCCACAGAATTTATTCCCGTCCATACCTCATCGGCCCCGATTCCGGCGGCCTCGGCAGAGGCCAGCATGAGAAAGAGTCCATTACGTCCGGGCAAGAATGCGCTCGAAACGCCCGTTTTGATCTCAGCTACTGAGCGATTCTTTGGGATCTCACGCGGGGGCTTGCTCCAAGAGACCGACACGATTCTGCGCTCAACCCCTAAGCGAATGCACTGCGCCGCGGCATAGTCGAGTTCTACGTGATGGTGTTGATTGTAGCTCACCCCTAAGCTCAGAACCTCATGCCCACGCGACTGCGCAAGCAGAACGCAGACTGTTGAGTCCAACCCTCCGCTGTGAAGTACTACGACCTTCCGCTTTTCATTCCTCACCGGTGACTCCCCGCCCAGGATGGCTCCTTACGATCGCCGGAACTTCAAGGCAACCCGCTGGGTTCCAAAATTAACCGAGTCTCGCAATTCGAACAACTCGCTACGGGGTCGCGCTGCGGGGTCGGGTCTAGAATTTATAACGATTTGAATTGCAGGGCTGACTTACGTCAGCGTAGCTTAGTTCGGTATCTCATGACTGTTCTGGGTCGGTAGCGGCCTGACACGGACACTCCACCGAAAGACAGCTCTGTCCAATTCTCAGCCGCTCCCGATCTCCTTGTCCTCCATCGCCACATAGACCAGCACCACCGCAATCGTGATGAAGAACCGGAAGGCCGACTCGATGCCGTTCCAGGTGTCCGACATCCACATGCCGAACCACTCGCCACCGATGCTCATGAAGCCGACCTGCCACAGGACGAATCCGAGCGTCAGGCCAACCACGCCCCATTTCTTGGCGCGGTTGAAGTCGGCGGCAGGGGCGTGGCGGGTGCGCCACAGGGCGGCAGCGCCGAGCCAGCACAGGGCGGCGACAGCAAGCTCGGTGGCGATGATGAGGATGTAGGCGGCATGGTGAAGCGCGGGGTTGTGGATGGCGCGCCAGCCGATGGTGGCGTCGGGGAAGATGGTGTCCATCCGCAGCACGTGCTCGACGAAGGCGAAGTTGCTGCCGTAGTCGGTGATGTTGCCGAAGGCGACCAGCGTGGCGAAGAGCGCGATGGAGGCGAGCAGGACGATCTTGCTCAGGCGGATGGCGGGCATGGGCGGTTCTCTGACGACTTCCTGGTCTCAGGGTACGCGGCGGCGACGGCCGAGCCCCGCCGTCGCTCCGCAACCGTCGGGATTGCTTCGCTGCGCTCGCAATGACCGACGGGGACAGGGTCCGCCCGCGCCGCCTACAGCCGCTTCAGGTCCAGCTCTTCGAGCTCGGCGAACCAGGCTTCTTCAAGCCGGCGGGTGACGCCGGCGAGGCGTTCGAGGTTTTCCAGTTGGCGGTAGGTCTGCTGCAGGCCATACAGGGCCCAGCCGTTGTTGGGCACGCGCGCAAGCGTCTCCTCGAAGGCCAGGGCTGCGCCGGGGGCGTCGCCCATGCGCAGCAACACGGCGCCGAGCGACTGGCGCACCGGATAGTACCAGTAGGGCGGCTCCATGTAGGGCAGGCTGTCCTGGATGGCGACGGCCTCGCGGTAGAAGCGCGCGGCCTCGGGCAGCTCGCCGCGCGCGTCGGCGAGCCGGGCCTGCGCGACGAGTCGGGCGATGCGCAGCATGTCGCGTGCGGGCACGCCACTGGCCTCGATGTCGGCAAGATCGCCGGCCTGCTCGATGGCGATGATGCGGTCGATTTCTTCTTCGCTGGCGACGATCTCGCCGCGTGCGGCGCGGGCGACAGCACGCGCGTAGTGCCACATGGCCTTGACCAGCGCGAACTCGTCGTCGGGTTCGCGCAGCGAGAGCACTTCGCGCGGCGTGGCGAACTGGGCGTGGGTGAGATAGGGCGCGGCCTTGATCGGCTGCAGCGCGGCGGCGGCGCGCACCGCAGCGGGGTCGATGACGTGGTCGAGCTTGTCCGCGGCGGCCAGCGCGAGCGCACCGTCGCCGCCCATCTGCGCACTGGCCATCAGGAAGTGCAGGTTGTGCGGGTAATAGCCGTTGCGATAGAAGACGTCGCTGGACGACTGGCGGAAATAGCGCTCGTCGGCAGCCACTGCGTCGACGTTGGCGTGCAGGGCCTCGCGATACATGCCCAGGCGGAAGTAGATGTGCGAGGGCATGTGCACCAGGTGACCGGCGCCGGGGGCGAGCGCGCCGAGGCGCTGGGCGTAAGGCAATGCGCGCTCGGGCGTGGCCGAGGCCTCGACCGCGTGGATGTAGAAATGGATCGCACCCGTATGGCCGGGATTGCGTTCGAGCACGCGTTCGAGCGCGGCCACGGCTGCCGCCATGCGGCCCTTGGCGGTGCGCCCGTCACGCTCCCAGTAGTCCCAGGGCGAGACGTTCATGACCGCCTCGGCATACAGCGCCTGGAGGTTGTCGTCGGTCGGGTAGCGATTGGCGACCGCTTCCATGGCCCGCGCCCAGGCCTGGTCGAGCACCTTGCGTTCGGTGGTGGCGTCGTCGGCATAGCGCTCGGCGAGCGCATCGATGAGCGCGCGCTCGCGCGGGGTCAGCGAATCCGACAGCGATTGCGCGCGGCGCACGGCGGTACGCGCCGCGGGAACCGCTTCGGGCGACATCGGCGCGTTGATGTTGGGGCCCAGCACGAAGGCCTCGCCCCACCAGCACATCGCGCATTCCGGATCGAGCCGCTGCGCGTAGCGGAAGGCGCGGCGCGCCTCGGCGTGGTTGAACGCAAAGGCCAGACGCAGGCCCTGGTTGAAATAGAACTGGGCATCCGACGAGGTCGTGGTGACCGGCATGGTGGGCGTGCCGATGCCGGAAAACGCCGGCGGCGGCGCATCCAGGTGCAGCGGCGGCGCGGCGGGGATGGTCTCGGCGGTGAAGGGCTGCGTGCCGCTGCGCGAGGGCAGCATGCCGCGCGAGGAACCGCAGATTTCGGCTCCGGGCACGAAGGTCGCTGCCGCCGGCCGTGATTCCGGACCGGCGGCCGTCGCCACGGCCGCCAGCGCGGCGGCGACACTGAGGCAGAGCAATCGGACGCGCATGATCATTTCTCCCGTGGGCCTGAGACAAGCGCAGGCCGCAACGCGTTTTATAGCACCGGATCGTGGCGCGCGTGCGCTCAGGCCTGACCGGTAAGTTGAGCGTAGAGCATGGGCAGGCGCGCGGTCAGATCCTCGGGCCGGCGCAGCACGGTGTAACCGTTGACCCCGAACAGATGCGGCAGATAGCTCGAGCCTTCGCGATCGATGGTGATGCAGAAAGGCTTGATGCGTCGGCGCCGCGCCTCGAGCACGGCCATGCGCGTGTCCTCGATGCCGTAGCGCTCCTCGTAATAGTCGATGTCGTGCGGCTTGCCGTCGGTGAGCACCAGCAGAACGCGCAGGGAGGTGTCCTGGCGTTCCAGGATGCTCGTGGCGTGGCGCAGGGCCGGGCCGATGCGGGTGTAGAAGCCGGGCTTGAGGCCGGCCACGCGCCCGCGCGCGGCGTCGTCCCAGTTGGCGCCGAATTCCTTCAGGTGATGGAAGCGCACCTGCGCACGCGTCTGCGACGAGAAGCCGAACAGGCCGAATCGATCCCCCGTGGCGGTGAGCGCCTCGGCAAACAGCATCAGGCTGTCGCGGATGACGTCGATCACGCACTGCGCGGGCGACACGCGCGCCTCGGTCGACAACGACAGATCGGCGAGCACCATGCAGGACAGATCGCGCTCGCGGTTGCGCTGGGCGATGTACAGGTTCTGCTCGCGCTCGTGGCCACCGGCGATGCGGTCGGCGTGCAGGCGCACATAGGCGTCCAGATCGGGTTCGGTGCCATCGGGCTGACCGCGGATCCACTGGCGCTGCGGCACCAACGCGGCGAACTGGCGACGCAGCTTGTGCGCATGCTTGTGCAGGCGTTCGGGCAGCGCCTCGCCACCGGCACTGCGCCCGAGAAAGGCCTGCACCATGCAGTGGCCGGGCATCAGCATGCGCTTGCGGTAGTCCCATTCGTCGGCCGGAATGCCATGGCCGATCTCGATGTCCTCGTGCGGCCCGGACGGCCGTTCGATGTCGAAACGCACGCGCGCGCCGGCACTGGTGCCCTCGGCCCCGGTGGTCGGCGGCAGGGCGACTTCGTCGGAATCGCCGTCGTCCTCGCGCGTGACGCGAATGAACTCGGCGACCGCAGCCGGCTTGTCCATCTTCACGGTGTGCGTGATGTTGTCGGTGCGGCGTGGGCGATCCTCGCGAGCGTCGTCGTCCCTGTCCTCGCGCAGGCGCACACCCCTTGCGGCGCCGGCCGCGGCGTTTGGCGGCGGGTTCAGGTGCAATCGGGTGACGTCGCCGCCGAAGGCGGCGAGCAGGCGGTCGTGGCGTGCGGCGATGCCGGGGCGATCGCGCACGATGCGCGCGATCGCGGCCTCGTTGGCGCCGGCCCAGTCGCCATCGACAGGCGGCTCGAAGGCCGAGGCGAGCGCGACGAACCACAGGTAGAGCTCGCGGTTGAGCGAGGCGTCGTCGAAGGCGGCCAGCCACTGCGGCAGGCACAGCAACTCTTCGTCGCGCCAGGCGCCCAGGTCGACACGCCCGGCGGCGACACGCAGCACCGGGTCACGTCCGAGCGCGCGAAACAGGGCCGAACTCGTGCGTTCGAGGTCGCGCAGCAGGACGGCGTTGTGGGGCAGGTCAGCCATGGCGGCAGAAGTCAGCCGAAACTCGCGCGGATTACTTCGAGCAGCGCCTCGGCGACGTCCTCGTCGTCGGTCAGCGCCTCGACGAGCACCGCGCTGCAGGCCTCGACCGGATCCATGCCGTCGTGAATCAGGCGCGCGGCATAGACCAGCAACCGGGTCGAGGCGACTTCCTCGAGGTCGACGTTCTTGAGCACGCGCATCTGGCGCCCGATGTCCACGAGCCGGGTCGCGACATCCTCGCTGCAACCGGTCTCGCCGATGAGGATGGAACGCTCGACCTCGGGCGACGGAAAATCGAAACGCAGGCTGACGAAGCGCTGGCGCGTCGACGGCTTCATGCCCTTGAGGAAGTTCTGGTAGCCGGGGTTGTAGGACACCACCAGCATGAAGCTGTCCGGAGCGCGCAGCATCTCGCCGGTGCGGTCGATGGGCAGCATGCGACGGTCGTCGGCCAGCGGGTGAATGACCACCGTGGTGTCCTTGCGTGCCTCGACCACCTCGTCGAGGTAGCAGATGCCGCCCTCGCGCACGGCGCGCGTGAGCGGGCCGTCGTTCCAGTAGGTCTCGCCTTCGCCGATCAGGTGGCGACCGACCAGGTCGGCTGCGGTCAGGTCGTCGTGACAGGCGATCGTGTACAGCGGCAGGCCCAGGCGTGCGGCCATGTGCACGACGAAGCGCGTCTTGCCCACGCCGGTCGGGCCCTTGAGCAGCAACGGCAGATGGTTGCGCCACGCACGCTCGAACAGATCGATCTCGTTGCCGACGGGTTCGTAATAGGGGAGTTCGTGGTCTTTCTCGGTCATTTTGTAAGCTTCCTTTGCCGGCGGAGGATAGCACGCACGCGCAGCCGATTTTGCCCGACGGCGATTGTGTCGGGAGCGTTTGGACGGCATGATTGCCCGTTGCACAATCACGGGCCGATAGCGCCGTCATGACCTACGTCGACCGAATGCTCCTCCCCGGCGAGAAGATCGCCTACCGCACGCGACTGCACCCGATGATCTACGTCAAGCCGGTGCTCTTGTTCGCCGCGCTGGCCGTGCTTGGCCGCGTGCTTCCGCCCGATTACCAACCCTATGCCGCGGTGCTGCTGCTGGTGATCCTGCTGCCCTACACCTTTCTGGTGTCGAGCGCGCACGCAGTCGGCGACATCGCGGTCACCGGCCAACGCGTGATGCTGCGCCAGGGACCGCTCGCCGGCCAGTTCTCGCACTTGCTGCTGCACAAGATCGTGGCGGCCGAGGTTGGCAGCAACATCGCCGGCTGCGGCACGGTGCGTATCCGCATGGCCGGCAACGTGCAGCGCTCGGTCAGCTTCGTTCGCGATCCCGCGGCGCTGGTCGAAGCCATCAAGCGCGGACGCGATCAACTCATCGCGCAGGACGGCGGCTGAGGCCCAGGGGCCGGTCTGCGCCCCGCGACGGTGCGGGGCGCACCACACAGGGCACCGCAACGGTGCCGCAGTCGGCGCGCAATTGCGCGCAGCCCGCAGCAGGCGGGCGAATCGCGCTGGCACGCTAGATGCATCGAGGTGTGCACACAGTCCTTGCGTGCATCTCTCATGACGGATTCATCCGAACTCGAACACATTGTCTCGGCTGCCGGAATACACGGCGGGCTGGCCTGCGACGCGCGCGGCCGCACTCGCTCGCGTGCCGGGCGCGATCCGGGCGTGTCGGCGAGTACGGCGTTGGCGCTGCTGCGTCTGGGCTCGCTGACCGGCGACGCACTGGGACTGGGCCCGCTGCGCGGCGTCGAATCCTGCGGACGCGAACACGCGCTGTTGTGCACGCCCGATGGTGACGGCGCGGTGATCATCCACGCCGGCACGCGCGCACCGCTGGCCGGCCTGCGCGAGCGCTTGCGCGCCGCGTCCGGCAACTGAGCGAGGCCTCCATGGAGATCGCCCGCCTGTTCGACAACATCACCGCGCTGGCCGGGGTCGAGGCGGTGTGGGTGTTCGGCAGCGAGGGGGTCGCGCACACGCATCTTCCGCCGGACCAGACGGCTCGCGACCGGCTCGACGAGGTGCGCTCGCACGTGGCGTCGATGTATGCCGCAATGGACGCCCAGTTGCCCGCCATCGACGACCATCTGCTGGTGTTCGACGCACGCTGGTTGCTGCTGCGACGGGCCGGGGACTACGTGCTGGCCGTGATTGCGAGCGACGCGACCAGCCCGGCCGCGGTACGCATGGTCACCAAGATCCTCGCGCGGCACCTGAACGCGGCGGCGATCGGCACGCTCCAGCCACCGTTGCAGCCGGAGCCGGTCGCGCCCCACGACGACGAACCGCCGACCGCGGAACGCCCGGTGCGCATGTACCGTGGTCAGCCCTACTGACGCTTGCGCTAACACATACGTCGTGCTCAGGCAGCCTTGTCGTTGCTCTCGAGCACTCCGCTGCCGGCGAGGATTTCGGCGATCGTGGCCGGATCGCGTTCCTTGCGCTCGCTGTAGCGGTCGGTCAGGTAGTCCTTGCGATCACGCAACAGCATCGTGAACTTGTAGAGCTCTTCCATCACGTCGACGATGCGGTCACGGAACGGCGAGGGCTTCATGCGACCGTCGTCGTCGAATTCCTGCCAGGCCTTGGCCACCGAAGACTGGTTGGGAATCGTGAACATGCGCATCCAGCGACCCAGCACACGCAGGCTGTTGACCGCATTGAACGACTGCGAGCCACCGGACACCTGCATCACCGCCAGCGTCTTGCCCTGGGTCGGGCGTACCGAGCCGATGCTGAGCGGGATCCAGTCGATCTGCATCTTCATCAGGCCGGACAGGTTGCCGTGGATCTCCGGGCTGGACCACACCATGCCCTCGGACCATTCGACCAGCGCGCGCAGCTCCGCCACCTTGGGGTGGTCGGGCTCCACGCTGTGCGGCAGCGGCAGGTCGCGCGGATGGAAGAAGCGCACCTCGGCGCCCATCGCCGCGAGATGGCGCGCGGCTTCCTCGGCGGCGAGTCGGCTGTACGAGCGTTCGCGCAGCGAGCCGTAGAGGAACAGGATGCGCGGCGCATGCGTGGACGCGGCGGACGCGGTGGATTCGGTCATGCGGTTTCTCCGTTGCGGGTGGCGCAGGTGGCCGGGTCCAGCCCCTGACAACAGTCTTCGGTGAGGTAGTCGAGCAGCGCGCGCGTGCCGTCCCAGTCGATGGCGTGATATACGTGGCGACCCTCTCGCCGCGTGCGCACGAGCCGGCCCTGCTGCAACTGGTCGAGATGGCGCGACAGCGTCGACACCGGCACTTGCAGCCGGGCAGCCAGCTCGCCCACCGCCAGCCCGTCGGGGCCGGCGCGCACCAGCAGGCGGAAGGCTTCGAGCCGCGTGCCCTGACCCAGGGCGGCAAGCGCGCGAAGGATGGATTCGGCCATTCACTACTCCTTGTTTGCGCAATTATGCAAATACTGCGCTGCGAGGTCAACGCGCTGCGCGGATTTGCGCGCTACGCCGCATCGGCAACACAATGGGGGCTTTGCCGCTTCACGGAGAACACGCATGAAGACCGTCACGCTGCCTTCGGGCACGACCGTTCCGGCACTCGGCCAGGGCACCTGGAAGATGGGCGAGATTCCGTCGCTGCGCAGCGAGGAGATCGAATCCCTGCAACTGGGCATGGACCTGGGGATGACGCTGATCGACACCGCCGAGATGTATGGCGACGGCGAATCCGAGGAACTGATCGGCGAGGCGATCGGCCATCGTCGCGACGAGGCCTTCTATGTCAGCAAGGTCTATCCGTTCAACGCCAGCCGGCGCGGCGTGATCGAGGCCTGCGAGCGCAGCCTGCAACGCCTGGGCACCGACCGCATCGACCTGTATCTGCTGCACTGGCCCGGTTCGACGCCGCTGGAGGAGACCTTCTCAGGATTTCAGGAACTCAAGGCCGCGGGCAAGATTCTCGACTACGGCGTGAGCAACTTCGACACGCGCGGCATGAAGCGCTGTCATGAGGCCAAGGGCGGCGACCAGATCGCCACCAACCAGATCCTCTACAACCTGGTGCGCCGCGGGCCCGAGTGGGACCTGCTGCCGTGGCAGCACCAGCACGGCATTCCGGTGATGGCCTATTCACCGATCGAACACTCCCCCAACGAGCAGTTCGGTTTTCTCGACGACCCCACCTTGGAAGCCGTGGCCCACCGTTACGGCGCGACCCCGGCCCAGATCGCCATCGCCTGGCTGCTGCACCAGCAGAACGTGATCGTGATTCCCAAGGCCGGCCGTCCCGAGCATGTGCGCGAGAACCGCAAGGCGGCCGACATCGAGCTGAGCTCGCAGGACTTTTCCGAACTCGACGAGGCCTTCCCGGCGCCGAGCGGGCCCACGCCACTCGACATCCGCTGAACCAGCGCCACCGATGAAACCGCATCTGTCGATGATCACGCTGGGGGTGCGCGACCTGCCGCGCGCCGTGCGCTTTTACGAGCAGGGCCTGGGTCTGCCGCGGCTGGATCTGGACAGCGACTCGGTGGCCTTCTTCACGCTGGCCGGCGCCTGGCTGGGGCTGTACGGGCGCGAGGCGCTGGCCGAGGATGCCGGCGTGCCGGCCGCCGGCAGCGGCTTTTCGGGCGTGGCGCTGGCGCACAACGTCGGTTCGCGCGAGGACGTGGACGCGACGCTCGCGCAGGCCGTGGCCGCCGGCGCCACGCTGATCAAGCCCGGGCAGGACGTTTTCTGGGGCGGCTATTCGGGCTACTTCGCCGACCCCGACGGCCACCTGTGGGAAGTGGCCTGGAATCCGTTCATGCAGGTCGGTCCTGGCTCGTGAGTCGCCCCATCAAAGCGTCTGGAGGGTGCCGTTGCTGTTGGCGAGCGGCTCACACGCCGTCGGCAGGCCCAATCTAGATCTCGAGGAGCGGAAATGAAAATGGCCGGACCTTGCGGTCCGGCCATTTCGGCTTGCGTCGATCGCGTCTTACGCGACGACGGCTTCGGCTTTTTCCGTTTCCGGCGTGCTGCGGATCAGGTGATCGAAGGCCGACAGCGCGGCCTTGCTGCCCTCGCCCATGGCGATGACGATCTGCTTGTACGGCACCGTGGTGCAGTCACCGGCGGCGAAGATGCCGGGCACCGAGGTCTCGCAGCGCGCGTCGACCACGACTTCGCCATAGCGTGACAGCTCCACCGTCCCCTTGAGGAAGTCGGTGTTGGGCAGCAGGCCGATCTGCACGAACACACCAGCGAGTTCGACACGTCTGGATTCGCCGCTGACACGGTCGGTATAGACCAGGCCATTCACGCGCCCGCCCTCGCCGGTGATCTCGGTGGTCTGGCCGCTGGTGATCACGGTAACGTTGGGCAGACTCGTGAGCTTGGCCTGCAGCACCGCGTCGGCGCGCAGTCTGGCGTCGTACTCGATGAGCGTGACGTGCCCGACGATGCCGGCCAGATCGATGGCCGCCTCGACGCCCGAGTTGCCACCGCCGATCACGGCCACGTGCTTGCCCTTGAACAGCGGCCCGTCGCAGTGCGGGCAATAGGCCACGCCCTTGCCGCGATACTCGCGCTCGCCGGTCACGCCCAGTTCCTTCCAGCGTGCGCCGGTAGCGACGATCACGGTGCGGCTCTTGAGCACCGCGCCGTTGTCGAGCACGACTTCGGCCAGGCCGCCCGGGCTGGACGCCGGCACGAGCTTGTCGGCGCGCTGCAGGTTCATCACGTCGACCTCGTAGGTCTTCACGTGCTCTTCGAGCGCGGCGACCATCTTCGGCCCTTCGGTTTCCTTGACCGAGATGAAGTTCTCGATCGCCATGGTATCCATCACCTGGCCACCGAAACGCTCGGAGACGATGCCGGTATTGATGCCCTTGCGCGCCGCGTAGATGGCTGCGGCCGCACCGGCCGGGCCGCCGCCGACGATGAGCACGTCGAAGGCTTCCCTGGCCGAGAGCTTCTCGGCCTCGCGCGCGGCCGCGCCGGTATCCACCTTGGCCAGGATCTCGTCGAGCGGCATGCGTCCGGAACCGAATTCCTCGCCGTTGAGCATCACCGTCGGCACCGCCATGATGTTCTTGCGCTCGACCTCGTCGCGGAACACGCCGCCGTCCACCATGGAGTGGCGGATCTTCGGGTTGAGGATCGCCATCAGGTTGAGCGCCTGAACCACGTCAGGGCAGTTGTGGCAGGACAGCGAGATGTAGGTGACGAATTCCATCTCGGTGTCGAGCGCGCGGATCGCCTCGATCTGCTCGGCGCCGACCTTGGGCGGGTAGCCGCCGGCCTGCAGCAGCGCGAGCACCAGCGAGGTGAATTCGTGGCCCATCGGAAGGCCGGCGAAGCGCACGCCCATGTCGGTGCCGGCACGGCTCACCGAGAACGAGGGCACGCGCTCGCCGTCCACGCTGTCGGCGCGACGGGCGACGACGTGGGCCGACTGCTCGGCGATCTCCTCGATGAGTTCGAGCGTCTCGCGCGACTTGGCTCCGTCGTCGACGAAGGCAACGAGTTCCACGTCCTGATCGATGCGCTCGAGAAGCGTCTTGAGCTGGGCTTTCATGTTGGCGTCGAGCATGGCTGACTCCCTGAATTCGATGTTCGGTTGACGTTCCGGCGATGGTGTCCGGCTCATTCAGCAGCGCCGTGATCGACGCTCCTGGATGAGCCGCCCGGTGGGCGGCTCGGCGGTCATGCCCGCCACCATGGGTGACGGGCCGTGACCAACGGCAATTTAGATCTTGCCGACCAGATCCAGCGACGGTGCCAGCGTGGATTCGCCTTCCTTCCACTTGGCCGGGCACACTTCGTTGGGGTGCTCGGCGACGTACTGCGCGGCCTTGAGCTTGCGCAGCGTCTCGGAGACGTCACGGGCGATCGCGTTGTCGTGGATCTCGACGGTCTTGATCACGCCTTCCGGGTTGATCACGAAGGTGCCGCGCAGGGCCAGGCCTTCTTCCTCGATATGCACGCCGAAGGCATGGGTCAGCTGGTGGGTCGGATCGCCGACCAGCGGGAACTGGGCCTTGCCGACCGCAGGCGAGGTCTCGTGCCAGACCTTGTGCGAGAAGTGCGTGTCGGTCGTGACGATGTAGACCTCGGCGCCAGCCTTCTGGAACTCGGCGTAGTTGTCGGCCGCGTCCTCGACTTCGGTCGGGCAGTTGAACGTGAAGGCGGCCGGCATGAAGATCACGACGGACCACTGACCCTTCAGGTTCTCTTCGGTGACGGGAATGAACTTGCCGTCGTAGTAGGCGGTGGCCTTGAACGGCTGCACGGCGGTGTTGATCAGATTGCTCATGCGAATCTCCTTTTCGGGTTGATCGAAGGGTTGAAAGCGTTTCGGCGTTTCACCGACACCTGCAGTCTATTGCGCTGCACGATATTAGTGAAATGAATTACAGGTATTTAATGCATAGCTTTCGGCAATCCATAATTCCTGCTGATGTGCCTATAAATGAATCTAGAGGCCGATTTCAGGGATGGATCACGATGTGAATCATTAAAATAAAAACGGCCCGGGCGCAAGCCCGGGCCGTTTTGTCAATGCTTGATGTTGCGATGCAATCAGCTCATCAAGGCCTTCACGTGGACTTCGGTGCTGCTCGCCAGCCCGTCCAGGCTGTAGCCGCCCTCGAGGATGGACACGATGCGCCCATTGCAGCACTCCTCGGCGATCTCCTTGAGCTGCTCGGTGATCCAGCGGTAGTCCTCGTCCTTGAAGTTCAGCCCGGCGAGCGGGTCGAGCGTGTGCGCGTCGAATCCGGCCGAGATGATGATGATCTCCGGATTGAAGGCACGCAGCTTGGGCAGCAGCTCGCTCTCGACCTGGCTGCGGAACACGGCCGAGTCGCAGCCCGGCGGCAGCGGCACGTTGACGATGTTGTTGGCCACGCCGGTTTCGGCGCGCGAACCGGTGCCCGGATACAGCGGCGACTGGTGGGTGGAGCCGTAGAACAGGGCGGGATCGTCGAAGAAGGCGTCCTGCGTGCCGTTGCCGTGGTGCACGTCGAAGTCGATCACGGCGACACGCTCGAGCATGTGATGCTCCTTGGCATGCACGGCGGCGATCGCGGCCTGGTTGTAGATGCAGAAGCCCATCGCGCGGTTGGGCGTGGCGTGGTGGCCGCAGGGACGCGTGGCGCAGAACACGTTGTCGGCCTCGCCGTTCATGACCGCGTCGACACCGGCGCAGGCCGCGCCGACGCAACGCAGGACGGCCTCCATCGATCCGGGCGACATCACGGTGTCGCCACCGTCGAGCGGCATCGTGCCGTGACGCGGCGAGACTTCCTCGACATCGGCTACGTAGTCCTCGGTATGTACCAGCAGGACTTGTTCGCGCGTGCCCAGCGGCGCCTCGCGCCATTTGAGTTCGGCGAAGTCCGGCTTCTGCAGTGCGCCCAGAACCGCCTTGAGGCGTTCCGGAGATTCCGGATGCCCGGGGCCGGGACGATGCTCGAAACAGGCGGGATGAGAATAGATCAGCGTGCTCATGGTGTCCTCATAGGTTGGCCACGGCCAGGCGTGGCAAGGGGTTCGTGGGGTTCGATCGGTCCGCACGCCGGGCCCGGCGCGATCCGCTTTTCAGGCGGTGACGGCCCGCGCCGACATGGCGGGCAATGTGGGCAGAATATACACCGTCCGGAATTTCCCTTCGGACGGCGGGGTGGCCCACTCGCATCGCTCAGTTCTTGCCGGCGCGACCGGAAAGACGCCACAACAAACGCCCCGCGCCGACCAACTGACGCCGCAGCAGCCCCCAGTTCTCGGCGCGCCGACGCGCCTCCACACAGCGCATCAGGCGGATTCGCAAGGCCGAGTCGTGGCGGTCGAGCATCGCGGACCAGAGCAGATCATCGACATTGTAAACCCGGCCCTCGGCCAGACATACCGGAACGACGTCCTGGGGCTGGAATGCGAGGTCGCTGGCAAGCGCCGCGACGGCATCGCGAATGTTCACGGCCTTGGGCGTCTCAGCCGCCACCAGGTCATATGGCGGTTGCCACTCGGCGGTCGGGCGCAGCCGGTCGATGTGGGTCGCCACCGCCAGGATCGGCGGCGGACGTCTCGCCGCGTCGTTGGCGTAGATCGCGCGCAATTGTTCCAGGCATTGCAGTTCCTGCTGCCGGTCGGGGCGGTTGACGGGACTGACCCACAGCACGAAATCCGCACTGCGCGCGGCCTTGACGAAGGACGACTGTTCGAACAGGCCGTTTTCACAACCCGGTGAATCGAACACCAGGGCGCGCGTCATCCCCTCGCGCTCGAGCGCGTAGGGAACCAGATCGACGGTGGTGTCAGGCAGTGCGTCGGCCGCTGCGGCGAGTGTTCCGAACAGTGCGTTGATGAGGCTGGACTTGCCCGCATTCGATCGCCCCAGAACGAGGATGCGCAGTGGCTCGGATGAGGCCTTGGCTCCCTCGGCTGCGCGCTCGTCATCCTTGCGTGAAGCCTCGGTCACCTGATCGGTGCTGGACGACTCGTCCAGCGGCAGGCGACCGCTGTACAGGTCGATGGCATAGAAGCCGACCTTGCGCACGAAGGCGCCCAGCAGCCAGCGATGAAGTTCGCCGCTGACCGCGCCCACGCCCAGATCGCGCACGCCGCGCCAGGCTTCCCCGACGAGCGCGTGGACCGGATTGATTACCATGCGACCGGCGCGATAGACGAGAAACACCTTTTCGGCGGATCTGCGCCAGCGCTGCATGCGGAAGATGTCGCCAATCACCAGACGATGGCTGAAGGGCACGTGATCGACGATGTCGCGACGCAGATCGGCGCTCGCGCGCTCGATGATGAGCAGCATGTGCGGCACCGTGAGTTCCAGCAATGGCTTGTCCACGCCGGGGTGATAGGCCTCGGCGACGGTGTCCAGGGTGCGGCGCCCCAGGCCGAGCAAGCGCTCGACGTCGTCCAGCGGCCAGTCCTCGGGATCGAGTTCGTCGGCCAGGGCTTCGACACGGCTCCAGACTTCGTCGGCCGTTGGCGGCCAGTCCGGGTTCGGCTCGGTCGCTGCATCCGCCAGCAGCTTGCGCTGGCGTTTGATCAACAGGACTTGTATCCCGTACGCGGCCGCCGCGCACGCCACCATCGCACCCAGCCACCACAGGAAGTAGTCGTTCTGCCACAGCCAAAGGATGCCCAGAACGGCGACCGCAAGCATCGGCAGCGCGGACAGCAGCAGCACCACGACACGCAAGGGATCGAAGCGGCGGAGCAGTCGTGCGAGTTTCATTTGCGCGCTCGACCGAAACGCTCGCGCAGCATCGCCGCACCGCTGTCGAGGGCCTCGGCATAGACCTTGCGCAAGGCCCGGGCGTCGACCCTGGCCCCCGCGTTGCGCTCCGAGAAGAAATACACCGCCGCCTTGCCCAGCGCGTAGGTGGCTGCCCCACTGGTGCTCGCGCCCCACACCGCGCCCACGCTCTGGCCGAAACCGGGAATCAACTTCACCACACTCTTGCCGACCATGCGGGCAACCAGCCCGGTCGCCACGCTGGCGCCGAGCAGGCTGACGAACTCGGTCGTCGTGCGTCGATCCCAGGACTGGCCATAGAGATTCGACAGCGCATGCAGAAGCTTGGCCTGTACGCCCGAGACGGCCATCAGATCGACGACGGGCAAGGCCCCCAGGGCTGCCGCCGTCGCCGCGTGGCCCACGATGTGCTGGTGTGCGGTACGTGCGTACACGTCACGCACGCTCTCGTCACCGCGCAACTGGCGTTCCAGCCCCAGCGCGGAAACGTCTTCGATCGCGCGCCACAAGGCCTCGATGCCGTAGTTTTGCGGTGTGAATCCGTCGTCGGGCTGGGTCAGATCGACCGCAACCCAGGCAAGCGCCCCGCGACCATCGAGCGCGGCGAGTACCTCGCGTTGTCGAACGAGTGCGCGCTGCAAGTCATCGGGCAGCGCGCCGATTCTCGATTCATCGTCGTAGGGATAGGGCAGGACATGCTCGCCCCCTGGCACGTAGAGCTCGTGCAAACCCGTGAGTACCAGCAGAACCGGCCAGTCCGGGTGCCGCTGGCGCACCGCGCGCAGAACGTCGACAACCGCCTGCTGATCGAAGTCGGCGATCTTCATCACCGCCAACACCAGGTTGGCGTGCGACTCGCAGTAGCGGATGTCCTCTTCCGGATCGTAGGCAAGTTCGCCCAGACCACGGGTATCGAGAAAACGCACTACAGGAGCGGCAGCGGGATGGTCGTAAAAGCGCGCGGTGCGCGTGCACGGCTGGAATCCGTTGCCGATCTCGGCGCGGTCGCTGCCGGTCAGCGCACGGATGATGGAAGTCTTGCCCGCCTGGGTCTTGCCCAACAGCCACAGCACCGGTACTGGAGCGCGCTCACGCGCCTGCCGAAGGGATTCTTCCAGTTCGGCCTCATCGACCGTCGGGTCGAGCAAGGCCGATTTCAGCCGCCTTGCGTAAACCGCCCAGTTCTTCAGATCCCGGAAAGCCATCGTCACGACCAGAGGAGGCGAGAAATGCCGAAGGGATCAGTGTAGCAACACTGTCGAACCGGCACGGACCAGGCACATGCGGCAACCGGCTGCGCGGGTCAGGGCGGGGATCCGCCGTCTCCGGAAAACAGCTCGCGGGCGCGAAGGCCGGCGGCACGGTGAATGCTGCGCAGCTCGGCGGTATCGATCGCCTCGCCCCGTGCCCGCCTGGACAGGTACCAGTCGGCCGCGCGTCCCAGTGCATAGGTCGACACGGTGGCCGAGCGCGCACTCCAGGCCGCGCCCACACTCTGCCCCACCAGCGGCACGAATTTGAGCGCACTGCGCCCCAGCGTCTGCCCCAGCATGCCACCAGCGATCCCCGGACCCAGCCGCCCGAGCAGATCGCGCGCGGTGTCCGGCGTCCAGCGCACGGCGTAGAGGTGGGCGATTTCGCGCAGCATGCGTGCCTGCAGTCCGGTGACAGCGACAATGTCGACCACCGGCAGGGCGCCAAGACCGGCCGCCGCTTTCGAGCGCGCGACCAGCACGCGCTCGATCTCGCGGTCGAGCTCGGCACGTTCTGCGGTCGTCGGAACTGAGGTTGAACGCTGGCCGGAAACGGGCGGTGCAGACGGTGGCACACCGTCGTCGGCCGGCGCATCGAACAATGCGCCCAGCAGGCGATCACGGTAGGCCGCCCATTCGATCTTGGGAAACTTCACGGAGAGGTGATCGTGTATTGACCCAAAAGGATCAGTTGCGCGCCGCGGCGCCCATACCCGCATCTGGATCGACCGGCGCGGCGTCAGCCACCTTGTCGCGATCTTCGGCAAGACCGACGGCCTCTGCCGCTCCGCGACCGGCCTCGCGCAGGCGCGCAGCCGCCGAAACCGTGGCATCGAGGATGCGGCGGGCCGCATCCTCGGCGGCTTCCTTGGCGTCGCGCACTTCGCCAGCGGCGTTGCGGGCGATGGCATCGGCGGCAAGCTCTTCGGCAGGCGTGGCAGACGCGGGCCGCTGTGCGCCATCGGCAGTTGAACTTCGGGCCACATCCGACATCGGCCGCTCGGGACTGCACCCGGCCACCAGAAAGACCCACGAGACGGCCATGAGGGCCGCGACCCTGTTCATTCCTGCTTTCCTTGAAAATCGGTTCGACACAACCCCGAACCTATGCCTTTAGTTAAAAAAAGCAAGCCGGACTAGCCAAAATGCAACATCTCGTTGCATCAAACCAACAAATCGGCCCAAATTTGCCGTCCCGGATACGAAAAAGCCCGCGCAGGCGCGGGCATTCGTTCGCATCGAGCCGGTCGTCCGGCACCGTACTTACTTGACGCGGTTGCGGTATTCGTCGGTGCGGGTGTCGATCTCGATCTTGTCGCCGATCTCGACGAAGGCCGGCACCATCAGTTCGAAACCGGTCCCGATCGTCGCAGGCTTGAGCACCTTGCCCGAGGTATCGCCCTTGACGGCAGGCTCGGTGTAGGTGACCTCGCGCACGACCGAGGTCGGCAGGTCAACCGAGATCGCCTTGCCGTTGTAGAAGACGACCTCGCACTGCAAGCCATCCTCGAGGTACTTGAGCGCGTCGGTCATGTTGTCGGCTTCGACCTCGTACTGATGGAATTCCTCGTCCATGAAGACGTACATCGGATCCGCAAAGTACGAATAGGAGACTTCCCTGCGCTCGAGCACGACCACGTCGAACTTGTCGTCGGCCTTGTAGACCGATTCCGAAGCGGCACCGTTGAGCAGGTTCTTGAGCTTCATCTTCACGACCGCGGAGTTGCGGCCGGACTTGTTGTACTCGCTCTTCTGAACGACCAGCGGGTCGGTTCCGACCATGATGACGTTGCCCGAACGAAGTTCCTGTGCGGTTTTCATGCTTGCGAGATTCCTGACGGTTGCGAGCGCGGTGTCGCCGATCGTGCCGGATGCGGCCCGCGAATTTTGAAAAACCGCTGATTATACGCCTTTTTCACAAAAATCAACCAGGGCCGACGCCAGATCGGGCAGTGCGGCCTGACGCTCGGCCCACACCCGACCGTGGGTCTGCAAGGCGTGAAGGTACGCAGCGAACTCCGGCCAGGACGCGGCTGGATCGCCGAAACCGTTCCAGGCACGCCAGAAGGTCGCCAGTGCCTCGCTTGCAGCCTCGTCCAGGCCGGGCAGGAACTGATCGAAGAAGGCCTCGAGCTTGTCGCGGTGTGCATCCTCGTGCTGAGGGTAGACCTGCCACACGAACGGGCGTGCGGCCCATTGAGCACGCACGAAGGAGTCCTCGCCGCGCACGAAGTTCAGGTCGCAGGCCCACAGCAGCCGGTCGTACGTGTCCTGATCGGTAAACGGGAGCACGACAAGCTGCAGGGCACGATCTCGATGACGACTCCCCGGTACGCCAGGATCCACCCCGAAATGGTTCGCAAGTACGTCCGTGGCACAACCGTGCGGAACCAGCAGTGCCACCGGTCGATCCCCGTTCGCCCAGGTTTCCAGCAACACCGGTAGCGGCGCCTGTTCATAACAGAACATCGAAATCGCCAGTACCTCGTCCCCCAGTTCGATGCCGGTACGACTGGCCAGCTCCGCGCGACAGGCAAGGCGGTCGCCGACCAGTGCGTCGCGGGCCTCGAACAGTCCGGGTTCGCGCAGCAGACCACCGGTACGCGGCGTGAAACCCGGAAAGAAGAAATGCTTGATCAGCGGCAGGCGTGCATGCGGCGAGCACATGCGGTGACAGCCTTCGACCCAGTCCTGTGCGCTCAGGTATTCGAGGTTGATCCAGATCGGCGCAGGGTGTCTGCGCGCCATGGCCTGCAGCACGATCTCGGGCAGATCGAACGCAAATGCCTCGATGACGATATCGGCATCGATCTCGTCGTGCACCGCCATCGGTGTCCAGGGGATCAAATCGACGCCATCGATGTTGCACGGCAAAGGCCGAGCAGGAACTCGCGGACACAGTCTGTGCAACGCTGCCCAGTCATCTACCCGTAGTTCGACCTGTTGGCGATGATGCACTGCAAGAGTGCGCGAAAGCCGCCAACACACGCCGATATCCCCGAAGTTATCCACAACACTGCAGAAGATCACCCAGCGGCGACAGGCACGGGAAATCGATTCGCTCATGAAGTCCGCGAACAATCCGGGATCAAGTCAAAAATCCTTTGTAGACAAGGATTTCATGGAGGAGAAGCAATGAATTCATGCCTGACGAAAGTAATACGCAAAACACGCCGAAAGGCCGCTACGCCCGCGTGTGTTTCAACGAACCGACGAAGTCAACATCTTTGTCCACAGTTTGCGAACTGCCCGAAAACGGGGCGCTTCATCCATTCTGCATGGCAGGGGGCACGAAATCGCCCAAGCGCTCCAGATCCGCGTCGGACAGCCAGCGCCACTCCCCGACTGGCAGATCGGTCGGCAATTCGAGGCCTCCGACCGCTCGACGATGCAGCGCTTCGACACGATTGCCGGCGGCTGCGATCATGCGTCGCACCTGATGGTATTTACCCTCGGTCACGACGACATCGAGCGTGCATTCGCCCGTACGCTCACACGCAGCTGCGCGCAGGGGTGTGCGTTCGTCACGCAAAAGCACGCCATCGAGCAAGGATGCGACCATCGAATCGTCGACCGGATGACGCGCGACGACTTCGTAGCGTTTTGGAATGCGCCGCTTCCCGGAACTCCAGGCATGAATGAAGGCGCCGTCGTCCGAGAGCAAGAGCAAGCCGGTGGTGTCGACATCGAGCCGACCCACAGGCTGCACGCCCCGCCCCGCCAGTTGCGGCGGCAACAGCTCGAAGACCGAGCGGTGATGCCTTGAATCGCGCGAGCATTCGTAGCCTAGCGGCTTGTGCAGCATCAGACAGGCACGCTCGCGGTACTGCCAATGTTCACCGTCGACGACAAACGCCAGACCCTGCGCCTCGACCTCGGCGAACGGGTCTTCGACAATCTGCCCGTCGATCTCGACCAGGCCAGCACGCAGCATGGAACGGCACTCCCGACGGGTTCCGAATCCCTGCGATTGCAACAAGCGTTCGATTTTCATGCGCCGGAGTGTATCGCGGACACCACACATTGCGCGCCTTATTGATAGGGACAGGTGGGCGCACAAGCTGTTCGGCGATTGTGGACAACAGGGGTCAAATCCGGATCTGCCCTTTTGCTCCACAACAGACCCCCAACCAGCGGACCCGTTTGCCCCCGCATCCGTCCATAGGCCAAGCACCGGGTCAAGCAGCAAAAAACCGGGTTCTCCACAGATTTTGCGTGAGCATTATTAAAGAGGTTTTCTATTTAAAGAGAAGTACACAAAGGAACAGGCATCCGGCCAGATCGCAGGATTTCAGGGGGGTTGGACGATGCGAGAACCGCGTTAGACTGTGTCGGCGTCAAAGGTGGAGAAGGTCGTGAAGTTCGAACATGTCGTGATCGTCAACGAGCCCGACAACCCGATGGTGGAGGACATGTCACGTGAGGAACTGTGGTTCGGCCTGCTGTGCAGGGTCGAGAATCCGGGCCCTTTCCTGCCTGGGCTTGAAGCCTGTCTGGTGCTCGATCGTCAGGGCGACGAACTGCTGCGCGAACTTGTCTTCGGCGAGCTCAGGATCCGTGATCGGGTCACCCTGGTCCCGATGGAGTCGGTGACCTTCGAGGCTCAAAAGACGGCCGAACATGCAGGCGGGACGCTGACCATCCGCATCGAGGAACCCGTGCCTGAACAGCTGGTGCTGCGCTTCATGTACGCGACTACGCTCGAAGAGGAAGGCGATGGCGGACCGGACATGATTGCGCAGTTCGTGCGTTCGGCCTACCACGAGTCCGACATCGACACCGTGCGCGTCATCCGCGAAATCGTCGCATCCGGTCGTTTGCAGTAATATCGCCGGCCCGCCGGGCTCGGCACATCGTCAGGAAATTCGCTTCATGTGGTTCAGGAATCTGCAGCTCTACCGCCTGCCGGCACCGTGGAACGTCTCGCCCGAGGCACTTGAGGAACAGCTCGCGCGACGCCGTTTCCAGCCCTGTGGCAGTCAGGACATGGAAGCCCGCGGCTGGGCCTCGCCCTGCGGTGACGAGCGCCTCGTGCATCGCGTCGGCGACCAATGGCTGATTGCTCTGGGTGTCGAACAACGCCTGTTGCCGGCTTCGGTGGTCAAGCAGGAAGCCGAGGAACGGGCCGAGGACATCGCCGAGCAGCAGGGTTTCAAGCCCGGACGCAAGCAGATGCGCGAACTGCGCGAGCAGATCACGCAGGAATTCCTGCCGCGCGCGTTCACGCGTCGGCGCAAGGTCTTCGCGTGGATCGATCCGGTACGCGGCTGGCTGGCCGTGGATGCAGCGAGCCAGAAGCGGGCCGAGGACGTGCTCGAGACCTTGCGTGATGCGCTCGACACCTTGCCGCTTGCACTGGTGCGCACCGAGCGATCGCCGGCCGCGGCAATGGCCGACTGGCTGGCCGGCGGCGAGGCGCCGGCCGGTTTCACGATCGACCAGGACTGCGAACTGCGTTCGGTGACCGAGGACAAGGCGGCCGTGCGTTACGTGCGGCACACGCTCGAAGGTGACGAGGTCCGTGCCCATCTCGAAGCGGGCAAATTGCCCACGCGCCTGGCGCTGAGCTTCGACGACCGGATCAGTTTCATGCTCACCGAGACGCTGGAGATCAAGCGGCTGGATTTTCTCGATGTGGTGAAGGAGCGTATCGAGGATGCCGGCGCGGATGACGCGCAGGCGCTGTTCGACGCCGGGTTCGCGCTGATGACGGGCGAGCTGGCACGCCTGCTGCCCGAATTGATGGATGCGCTTGGCGGAGAGTTGGAGGCGGACAAGCCCGCGGACGCGCCGCCGTCCGGGACGGTTTCGGCACCGCCCTGGGAAGAAGCCGCCTAGAACCGCAGGAGATTGGCGTTCATCACGAAGTGAACGCTTGAATTCCCGTGATCGCGCGGCCCAGGATCAGCGCGTGGATGTCGTGCGTGCCCTCGTAGGTGTTGACCACTTCGAGGTTCACGAGGTGGCGCGCCACGCCGTATTCATCCGAGATGCCATTGCCACCGAGCATGTCGCGCGCGGTGCGCACCACGTCGAGCGCCTTGCCGCAGGAATTTCGCTTGAGCATCGACGTGAGTTCGACCGCGGCCGTACCCTCTTCCTTCATGCGACCCAGTCGCAGACAGGCCTGCAGGCCCAGCGCGATCTCGGTGCTCATGTCGGCGAGCTTCTTCTGCACGAGCTGGTTGGCGGCCAGCGGACGGCCGAACTGGTGCCGATCGAGCACGTAGTCACGCGCCGTCTCGCAACACCACGCGGCCGCGCCGAGCGCGCCCCAGGCAATGCCGAAGCGGGCCGAATCCAGGCAGGTGAACGGGCCCTTGAGCCCGCGCACGTCGAGCACGTTCTCATCCGGGCAGAACACGTCGTCGAGCACGATCTCGCCGGTGATCGAGGTGCGCAGGCCAACCTTGCCGTGGATCACCGGAGTGGACAGTCCGTGCCAGCCGCGTTCGAGCACGAAGCCGCGGATTTCGCCCTGCTCGTCGCGCGCCCACACGACGAAGACGTCGGCGATCGGGCTGTTGGTGATCCAGGTCTTGGCACCCGTGATGTTCCAGCCACCGTCCGCGCGCCGTGCGCGCGTGGCCATGCTCGCCGGATCGGAACCGTGGTCCGGTTCGGTCAGGCCGAAGCAGCCGACGATCTCGCCGCTGGCGAGCCGCGGCAGGTATTGATGACGAATGCTCTCCGAGCCGAAGCGGTGGATGGGCAGCATCACCAGTGAGGACTGCACGCTCATCATCGAGCGGTAGCCAGAGTCGATGCGCTCGACTTCGTGCGCGATCAGGCCGTAGGCGACGTAGTCCAGCCCCGCCCCGCCGTATTCCTCGGGAATCGTCGCACCCAGCAGGCCCATCTCGCCCATCTCTCGAAAGATCTCGCGGTCGGTGTGTTCCTCGCGGAAGGCGCGCAGTACGCGCGGCATCAGCTGCCCGGTGCAGTATTCGCGCACGCTGTCGCGCACCATGCGTTCGGTTTCGCTGAGCTGGTCGGCAAGACGCAGTGGATCGTCGCGGTCGAAGCTCGGTCGGTCGGCAGACATTGTGGTCCTCCTCGGCAGTCCATCGATGAGCATCGCGCCGTCCAGACGGGGCGTCAAGCTGCGGACATCACCGCCCGAGGTTGCGGAATATGTTGAGCGCGAAGGCGAGGCAACCGGCGAACAGAACGAACTCGGACGCAATCAGCACGGGCCCTGCGCTCGTCAAGCCCCTGAGCATCAAGGCCAGGGAGAGCATCATCGACGGCAGGGCGAGGTTGTGCAGCCAGAAGTGGATCCGTGCCAGCCGGCTTGCCGCGGCACGCGGATGCTGGCCGTAGACCAGCCCGGCCAAGGCGAGCGAGGCCCAGCCGAGCAGCGCGAGATGGGCGTGTACCGGACGCAGCGTGAAGTCCCTGCTGGTGCCCATGATGATGCCCAGTACGATTGCGCCAAGCAGGTAGAGCACGGCGAGCTTGAGCCAGGGCGCGGCAGCCGTGGTGGGAGTCATGGTGTGCATGGTGTTCTCCGTTCAGATGGTGGCCGTGGCCACGAGGCGGCGCGCAGCCGCGGCGATGGCGTCGGCCTGCGGTACGAATGCCTGTTCCAGCGGCCATGATGCCGGGGCCGGGACATCGGGTCCGGTCAGGCGCAGGATCGGGGCCTTCAGTGCATCGAAGCCCTGTTCGGCAACCAGTGCAGCGATTTCGGCACCGACCCCGCAGGGCGCAGCCGCCTCGTGCACGACGACGAGTCTGCCGGTCTTGCGCACCGAGGCGAGAATCGCGGAGGTGTCGAGTGGCTTGAGCGAGCGCAGGTCGATGACTTCGGCGGCGATGCCCTCCGTGGCCAGTGTCTCGGCGGCCCGGGCGCAGGTGTGCACGGTCTTGGCGTAGCTCACCAGGGTGAGGTCGCGGCCGGCACGTACGGTGCGGGCGCGGCCCAGCGGCACGACATGCTCGTCGTCGCCGACCTCGCCGGTGTCGAAGCCGAGCGCCAGATCCATGAAGAAGATCACCGGGTTGTCGTCGCGGATGGCGGCCTTGAGCAGGCCCTTGAAGTCGGCCGGCGAGGACGGCATGACCACCTTGAGGCCGGGGCTGTGCACGAACCAGGCCTCGATGTTGTGGTTGTGTTGCGCACCCACGCCCCAGCCAGCGCCGGTCATGGCCAGCACCACCAGCGGGAAGTTCGCCTGCCCGCCCGACATGTAGCGCAGCTTGCCGGCGCTGTTGACGATCTCCTCCATCGCAAGGCACAGAAAGGGTGCGAACAGCAGGTCGACCACCGGCCGCAGCCCGGTGGCGGCAGCGCCGACCGCGGTGCCGGCGAGGATGCCTTCGGCCAGCGGAGTATTGCGCACGCGCGCGGGGCCGAACTCGGTCAGCAACTGCGTGCGCTTGGTCGCCACGCCCTCGCCGAAGATCAGCACGCGCGGGTCACGGCGCATTTCCTCGAGCAGTGCCTGCGAGACGGCATCGTTGACGTTGATCTGGTTCATCTCAGGCCTCCTCGGCATAGACATCGGTGGTCAGTTCGGACGGATCCGGGAAGGGCGATTCCCTGGCGAAGGTCAGCGCCGCGTCCAGACGTGCGCTTACGCGGTAACGCAGTGTCTCGAGGCCGGTCTGTTCGAGCGCGCCGGCGTCGAGAAGTCGTCGGGAGAGCATCGTGAGCGGATCGCGCGCCGTCCACACGGCCAGTTCGGCGGCGTCGACATAGGCCTGGTCGTCGGGCTCGACGTGGCCACGCGTGCGATAGGTCAGCGTCTCCAGGAAGTACGGCGTGCGGTGGCGGCGGATGTGCTCGACGGCGGTTCGTGCGGCGTCCTGCACCGCGAGCACGTCGTTGCCGTCCACGCTGGCGACCGGCAGGCCGTGGCCCTGTGCCCAGGTCGACACGGTGTCGGACGGCATGGTCTCGCGCCGATGCACGTAGGCCTGCCACTGGTTGTTCTCGCACACGTAGAGCAGCGGCAGCTTCCACATCACGGCGAGGTTCAGAGACTCGTGGAAGAGGCCCTCGCAGGCCGCGCCGTCACCGAAGAAGCAGGCGACGATGCCGTCGTCGTCGCGCGTCATGGTCAGCGACAGGGCCACGCCCGGTGCCAGCGAAAGGCTGCCGCCGACGATGGTCGAGGTGAGGATCACGCCCAGCTCGCTGGCGGTCATGTGCAGATGGCCGCTCTTGCCCTTGCAGTAGCCGGTGCTGCGGCCGAGCACCTCGGCCAGCATGCGTCCGGGATCGGCGCCGCGCGCCAGCAAATGGCCGGCGCTGCGGTGGTTGGTGAGGATGCGGTCGTGCGGCGCCAGCGCCGCGACGACCCCGGCCGCCGAGGCTTCCTGGCCGACCGAGGTGCAGGTGCCGGGTCCGTCGCCGGCGTCGCTGAGTGCGATCACGGTTTCCTCGTAGCCGCGGATCAGCAACAGGGTCTCGAGCAGTCCGGGCGCGTTATGCGCGAGTTTGGTCATGGTGCTCTCCTTGCGAGCCGGCGCGAGCCGCCGGCGAGGAATGCACTGTATGCGCGCTCCATGATGCGCGGGATGCGCTTAGGAGACTTTTAAGGTGGGGGTAGCGGAATTTTCAGCGGGACGGGTCGCCGACCTCGACCAGACGCAGTGGACGCGATACATCCAGGCGCAGCAGGCCGCGTCCGATGCTGATCAGGCGTACGCATGCGTCATGTTCGTCGAGGCGGCGACGCAGCAGGATCAGCCGCGCTTCGAGATTGTCGGACAGGTCCGGCAGGCGGATGCGCGGATCCAGTCGCAGTTCACGGTTGGAAAAGCGCACGCGACCCCGATCGGTGTAGTCGTGCAGCATTGCCCACAGGATGGCGCCGGCCACGCCCTTGATGAGGTATTCCCCGTCCAGGAAAACGCTGTCGTTCTCGGCATAGCGGCGTACCTCGACCGGCGTGCCGGCGGGCATGACGGTTTCGGTCGGCGCGGCATCGTCGTGCGTGTCGGCAGCGTGCTGGTGGTGCAGCACCGCGGCGCCGAGTTGGGCGGCGAGCGCGGCCAGTGCATCTTCTTCGTCGTAGCCGAAGCGCAGGTCCTGTGCGCTCTCGGCATACAGGATGCCGAGCAGACGCCCGGCGGCGCGAATGGGTACGGCGAGCTGGCTGCGCGATTCGGGCAGGCCCGGCAGCGGAATCTCGGTCTCGAGTGCGCCGGCCAGGCCGCCGTCGAGCGCCTCGGCCCGGATCGCGCGGCCATAGGCGGCGTCCAGCGTCATGTGGCCAATGCGGATCGGCGTCGCGTGACGCGCGGCCATGCCGATGACGCCGTCGCCGACGCGGATCTCGGAGCCCACGCCGGAGCGCTCGTACCCGAGGCTGGCCACCGTGTACAGCTTCTCGTGGGCGGCGTCGAGCATCAGCACCATGGCGTGGCCGATGCCGAAGTGACGCTTGAGCGCGGCCAGCGTGCCGGTCAGCAAGGTTTCCAGATCGGGCGCGGCAGCCATTGTGTCGGTCGTGGCGCGCAGGGCTGCGAGCAGGCTGCGGCGTGGCGGCGCGGCCGGCAGGGCCGCGGCGGGGATGCGTTCGATGTCGAGCACCGCATAGACGTCGGAGCCGAGCAGGCGGAACACGCCGCTCATGCCGGTGTGCGAGGCGATGCCGGCGAGCTTGGCGCGCATTCGCTCGAACAGCGGGCCCTCGGTCTCGGTGCGCAGATAGCGAATCAGCAGTCGATGGCGTTCGGCGCTTTGTGGATGGGTGATGATCAGTCGTGCGTGCGGATTCTCCAGCACGTTGCGGCGCGTCGTGTTGAAGAACTGGTAGGACAGCGCAATGTTGCGCTCGTCGACATATTCGGTCTGCGACAGGTAGGCCACGTTGGGCGTGCCGTCGGCCGAGCAGGTCGCGACGATGCCGGGAATGGTGCCCTCCAGCGATTCGCGGATCAGGTCCAGGCGTACCGCATTCATGATCGCTTCAGCGGCTGGCCGGCACGCGGCCCCGGAGTCTGCGTGTAGGCCGCGCGGGGGGTGAATTCGATCCCCACCAGTTCGTCATCGGCGCAGCCGACCAGGTGGGCGACGGTGTCGACATCGAAACCCAGCCCGGACAGGTGCATGACGAAGGCGTCGCGATAGCGGTGCACGCACTCCAGGTCGCCTGCGGCGAGCGCAAGCACGGTCGCGTCGGTGCCCTTGAACTGCACCGTGCGGTGCGTCGCCGGAAGCGTGAACACCACTGCGACGAGACCGTTGGCGACCAGATCGGCCAGCACCGCGCGCGACTGTGCGCGGCTGACGAAGACGCGGATGCGTTCGCGCCCGGGGGGCACGCGACAGCCGAAGCCGCGTGTCAGGTTCGGCAGCATGGCAGCGTCGCGCGTACCGATGCTGATCGAAACCTCCCCGCCGATGAACTCGGCCAGTTCGGCGTCGAGGTGCACGAGCGAGGGCGGGTCCATGGGGCTACGGTGTGGAGTGCGCGACCGGCACGGTCAGATAGAACCACTCCTGGTTCGCGGAGGCGGCCGGGTTGGGGAACAGGATGTATCCGTCGTGTTCGGCCACGACGCGCGTGCCGTCGGCACGGATGCCGATGACGTCGCCGGCACGCAAGCAGTCGAAGCTGTCCCAGTCGTGCACGAAGGCGTCTTCGTCATGGGTCTTGTCGACGACTTCGTGCATGCGCATGTGTTCGACCGACGGGGTCGGCGATGGTGTTGCGTCATCGGTCAGGCCCAGATGGGCCAGGGTCGAGCGGATGCAGGCCTCGGCCACGTCGATCGCCGCGGGATCGTCGTGCTGCCCGCATTCGACGGTCAGCCCGTAGCCGCCTCGGCTGCGCATGTATTCGGTGGTGCCCACGCCGTAATGCGCATCGGCGCCCGCGTCGCGGCGCGCGACGCCGCGCGCGTAGGTGTCGAGCCAGCCGTCGACGAATCGGCGGATGCCCAGGCAGCGTGCCAGCGCGCGTTCCTCGGTGGCGCGTGCGAAGGCTTCCAGCGGGCCGTCGTTGTCCTCCGGGCCGAGCATCACGAACGGATCGCCCGGCGTGTGGAAGGAATGCAGGTCGAGCAGCGCTTCGTGCGCGTCGAGCAGCGGGCACAGCCAGTTGGCGACGTGGTCCTCGAACTCGGCCGGCGCATCGGTGGGTTGCAGGCGACGGTTGAGGTTGCGATCGCCCTCGCGCGCGCGGTGATGCCAGGCCAGCGGATTGGCGACGGGCACGAAGGTGACGCGGCCGCGGCGGATCACGATCTCGCCCGCCTCGATCGCGGCGAGCACGCGGCGGATCGCCAGACTGCCGCACACCTCGTTGCCATGCACGGCACCCAGCACGATCAGGCTGGGGCCTGCTTCGAGTCCGGTGAAGCTGTGGGCGGCGAAGTGCAGCGACGGCAGCGTGCTCATTGCGGGTCGGGTTCCTTGCGGGCCATTTCGGCTTCGACCGCGGTGATCTTTTCGGCCATGGTCTGCGTGCGGTCGGTGCGTGTGCCCAGACGGATGTTGGTCGAGATGCGCGGTGCGCCCATGGTGTGCAGGGTCTCGTGGCAGCGGCGCAGCGCGCCGAAGACCACATCCCAGTCACCTTCGACGTTGGTGCCGTTGGCGTGAAGCACCGGCTCCAGGCCGGCCTCGCGCAGCACGCGCTCACAGGCGGCGACCCACGGGGACAAGGTATTGCCGACGCCGATCGGGACGATGGCGATATCGACGATGACTTGCATGCGTCACTCCGTAAAGCTCGGGGAAGGACGAGTATATCCCCAGGGCCTGTTCACATTTGCATGGCGATCAGCGAGCGCGGCGGAAGGTCAGGTTGATGCGCGCAGCGCCGGCGAGCGGGTGTATGCCCGCCCTCAGAGTCAGCACTCCGTGAAAGGCCAGTCGCGTCGGGCCACCCCACACGACGACGTCGCCGTGGGAAAGCGGCACGCGCCGTGGTCGTTCAGAGCGTTGCATGCCACCGAACTGGAAGATGATCGGCAGACCCAGCGACACCGACACGATGGGTTGCGAGAAATCGTCCTCGTTGCGGTCCTGATGCAGACCCATGCGTGCGCCCGGAGTGTAGCGGTTGATCAGACAGGTGTCGGGATCGAAGCCCGGGTAGCCTGCGCATGTGGCGGCATCGACGGCGACTCGCCGCAAGGCTTCGGGCATCGCTGGCCACGCCCGACCGGTGGCCGGATCACGTTCAGCATAGCGGTAGCCGGCTTCGTCCGAGACCCATCCCCAACGGCCGCAACTGGTGGTTTCGACTGACATGCGATGCCCGCCGGGGGTATAGAGCGTGCGCGCCGGAACGTCTTGCGTGACCGTATCGACGCCCGACAGCAAATCGGCACCGGCCGACAGTGCAAAGCCGCGCAGCAAGAACGCGCCGTCGCCGATCGGCAGTGGTGCGTCGTCGTCGAACAGTTCGTGGTTCATCGGGGAGTGTAACGAGGTGGCAGATCCACACGATGGATCGCGACGAGGCGAAGCGTCAAGGTTTCGCTTGAAGTCGCGACGACCGTGACCTTCAATGAAATCGTCATTGTCCGAGGTTTCCCGATGGTGCCCGCTCCGATTTATGAATCCCTGCCCTACGCTTACGTCGTCGGCGGCATTCTCGCCCCGACGGCAACGGGCTTCGATCCTGTGGTGATCGGATTCAGTGCGATCCTTGTGGCGGTCGGGATACTCGTCATGGTCTTGCGCAACCGCCATCGCGCCCATCACCGGGGCCGGGGCAGCCGACACGCACGGCGCCGTTTCTGAGTGCCGTGTGCACTTGCGTGAGGTCAACACGCCAGAGCGTTCCAGGCCTAAAATCGGCTGGTTTTCCGACACTCCGGTATGCCATGACTTCTGCAAGCCATCCAGACAAGAAGGGCGAGGCGCTCAAGCAGCAGCGTCTGCGCATGCTCGAAGACATCGCCGAGGAAATGTCGGGTGATGTCGTTTTTCCGACCTCGTTCGACGCGGTGTTGCGTGTGCGCGACGCGATGCGCGACCCGGACATCTCTGTGTCGCGACTGGTCGCGCTGATGCGTGGCGAGCCGCTGATCGGTGCGCGACTGATCCACCAGGCCAATTCCGCCTCGCAAGGTGCCACAAGCAAGGTGCGCGATGTCGACGGCGCGATCAAGCGCCTGGGCATGAACTCGGTGCGCAAGGTCGCACTCGCCGTCGCGGTCAATCAGCTCGTTCGCGCCAAGGAATTGGTGCGCTTCAAGAAATTCTCGGATCAACTCTGGACGCATTCGCTGCATGCGGCCGCCGCCGCCGAGGTGATCGCACGCGAACTCGAACCGCGCATTCCGTCCGACGAGGCGCTGTTCGCCGGTCTGGTGCACGACCTGGGAGCGTTCTACATGCTCTATCGAGCCGCCCAGTACGAAGAGTTGCGCGAGCGCCCTGACACGGTGCGCCACCTGATTGCGCAGTGGCACGAGAGTATCGGCGAATCGCTGCTGTTCGCGCTCGACCTGCCCACGGAAGTGGTCGAGGCGGTGCGTGACCACGACCATCCGCGCGCGCCGCTGACCGAACCGCCACGTGACCTGGGAGAAGTGGTCTACGCGGCCAACATCCTCGCAGGTGGCATGTTCGAGTGGACGGAAGAGGACGCGGACGCGCGCCAGCTCGGACCGCTCTACACCGATCTGGCCGAGACCATCGAGACGCGCCGGCAGGAACTGGCGCAGGAATACGCCGGCTGAGGAAGGCTCAGGGACGCAGCCCGAACCATGCGGATACCGCGACCGGGACACCCAGTCCGATCCAGGATGCGACGTCCCCGAGATCATCGGATACCAGTGCCGCTACCAGGCCGAAGATCGAGAGTAGACCGATGACGACGGGCCAGCGCCAGAGGTGCATCATGTCTGCAGCTCCACATCGATGGCCTCGGCCGGGGATCTATCGCGCTTGCGCCACCACAGCACGAGTCCGCTGGTCAGCACGATGATGGTCAGCAGGTCGAGCAGGCCCCACAGGATCTTCATCGGCAGGCCGCCATAGTCGCCGAAGTGCAGCGGCTCGGAGAGCATGAAGGCGGTGACGTACCAGGGTCGCCCGGCCGCTTCGAGCACTTCTCCGCTGTCCGCATCGACGAGCACCGCGCGCGTCATGCGGGAGGTCAGCGGTGTGTCGCCACGCAGCATCACCGCGAAGTGATCGGGTGTCGCACGCAGCGTGCCGGGGAAGGCGATCATGTCGGCCTTCATGCCCGGCGCGGCGGCCAGCACGCGGTCGACCGCGACCTGCAGGCTGCCGTCGGCCGGTGCGGCGAAGCGCGAATCGGGGGTCAGCAGTGTCTGCGCACCGCCCGATTGCAACACGGCAACCTGATCGCGCTGCCAGGCCTGCAGGATAAGGTCGGCCCAGGTGTTGACGACACCGGTGAAGCCCACCACGAGTGCCCACACCAGCGTGACGATGCCGATCAGGTTGTGCAGGTCCAGCCAACGCGTGTGGCTGCGCTGGCTGCGCACCGTGCCGAAGCGCAGCTTGCGCATGAACGGCGCATAGAGCACCACCCCCGACACCAGCGCCACCAGCAGCAACAGGCCCATGGCGCCGAGAAACAGCTTGCCCGGCAGACCGGCGTAGAGGTCGACATGCAGGCGGTACATCACACTCATGAAGCCTTCGCCGAAGTTCGGCTCGCCGAGAATTTCGCCGCTGCGCGCATCGACGTAGGCGAAGCGCGCCAGCCGTTCGTCGGTGTCGACGCGGGTGTCCATCTTGGCCAACCACAGGTCGGGTTCGTCGTCACCGGCGAACAGATACAGCGGCACGAGGCCCGGATGATGGGTCTCGGCCGCGGTCACGACGCGGTCCAGCGATACGTGTGGGCTGCCGGCCGGCAGTTGCGGCATTTCGACTTCGTTGCCGGTGAGATGGTCGATCTCGTGCGAGAACACCAGCGGCAGGCCCGTGATGCAAAGCATCAGCATGAACAAGGTGCACACCAGACTGGACCACTTGTGCACCCAGCTCCAGCGACGGATCCCGCTCGCCGTCATCAGAAGTCGAAGCTCGCGGTCACGGTGAAGGTGCGTGGAGCGCCCAGGACGAGGTAGTTGGCGCCCGGATAACCGCCGGCCGATGCCCAGTAGTCGCGGTCGGTGAGGTTGTCGATGCGCGCACGCACGGTCATGACCTGGCCGCCGATGTCGGTGATGTAGCGGGCGCCGACGTCGAATCGGGTCCAGGATGGAATGCGTTCGTCGTTGGCTTCGTCGATGTATTGCTTCGACGTGTGGATCGCGCGGCCGGTAAGGGTCAGGCCGGGCAGTCCGGGGACGTCCCATTCGACGCCGAGGTTGAGTTGGGTGTTTGGCACGCCGATGGCGTCGTTGCCGTCGAGCGCACCCCCCACGGTCTTCTTGAGTTCCGCGTCGAGCAGGGTCAGGCCGCCGAGCACGCGCAGGTTGTGCATCGGCTGGCCGAACATCGTCAGTTCAAGGCCGCGGTTGCGCTGCTCGCCGTTGGCGCTGAAGACGCCGTTCTCGACGGTCGTGAACGGCTTGTCGGTGGTGAAGAAGGCGAGAGCGCCGCCGATGCGCCCGCCGTCGTACTTGAGACCGGCTTCCTTCTGCTTGGAGACGTAGGGCGCGAGCACTTCGCCGGCGTTGTCGATGGGTTGTCCGCCACTGACGGCGGGTGCGATGTCTCCCTTGACCAGCGCTTCGGCATAGTTGGCGTAGAGCGACACCTGCGGGTTGAGCTTGAACACGACGCCGGCCATGGGCGTGACTTCGCTCTTGTCGTAGTCCGATTCCTTGGCGCCGGTGTTGTAGTTGTAGCCGCGCTGCGCGATCGTCTGGTGGCGTGCGCCGACGGTGACGAGCAGCCGTTCATCCATGAACCCCATGGTGTCGGCGAGCGCGACGCTGCGGGTACTGGTGCGCTCGGTCACCCGTGGCGAGGACAGCGAGCCGCCGGTGAAGAAATCGGCATCGGGTGGCGTGACATCGACCGGATTGTTCAGGTCGCTTGCGAAACCCGCGAAGTCCGAGAAGGCGTAGGCGTTGCGCGAGCTCATGCGGAAGGTGTTGGCCGAGGCCACCAGTTCGTGCGAGACCTTGCCGGTCATGAGGCGCCCGCGAATGCCGATCTCGCCGGTCGACACGGTGTCTTCGCGCACGTTGTCGAAGCGGTAGGCGGTGGTCGAACCGTCGGGCGTTGCGCGCGGGTTGGCGAGCCGATTCTTCTCGTCGCCGTCACGCACACCCGCGGCAGCCCAGGCCGTGACGTCGTCGGACAGGTCGAGCTCGCCGCGAAAGGTGGCGAAGGTCTGGCGTTCCTTGGAGAAGGTCCACGACTGCGCGAAGTTGTCCGATGCGTCCGGCGCGGACGGCGCGGCGCCGGTGGGCGTGACGTTGGGGCGCGGCTCGTCGATATCGTGATCCTGATGGCCGATGTCGGCCGACAGGCGGAAGTTGCTGCCGCGATGGTCGAGGCCCACCGCGAGCACGTCCAGGCGCCGGCGCTCGTCGTCGATCGCCGTGCCCCCGCTGCGGCGCGCGGCGTTGATGCGGATGCCGTTCTCGCCGTCGTCACCGAAGCGCCGTCCGATGTCCGCCGCGGCATAGCCTTGACCACCGCTCTCGACACCCACCGTGAGGCGGTTCAAGGGATTGTTGGGCGCGCGCTTGGGCAGCAGTTTGACCGAGCCGCCGATGCCGCTGCCGCCGGGCGCGGCGCCGTTGATGAAGGTGTTTGCGCCGCGCAGCACCTCGACGCGTTCAAGCAGTTCGGCCGCGACATATTGGCGCGGCAGCAGACCGTACAGGCCGTTGTAGGCCATGTCGTCGGAGTACACCGGGAAGCCGCGGATCACGTACAACTCCTGGAAGTTGCCGAAGCCGCGCGCGGTGCGCACCGAGGCGTCATTCTGCATCACGTCCGAGACGCTCTTGGCCTGCTGGTCCTGGATGAGTTCGCTGGTGTAGGCGGTCGCGTTGAACGGTGTCTCCATCGTGTCGCGATTGCCCAGAATGCCCGCACGCCCACCGCGCGCAACCTGATTGCCGGCATAGGCCGGAGGCAGGCCTTCGGCCGAAGCGTCGGCACTGGCGTTGACGTTGACCGTGTCGAGCTGGACCGCCTCGTCGACGGGCCGCTCGGCCGGTTCGGATTGGGCCAGGACGGGTCCGGCCAGCATGAGCGCGGCGGCGAGCGCGCCGAGGCGGCAGGGGTGATGGAGGGGATGCACGTTGGAGAACCTCGTTGGAGCGTCGCTCGCAGGACGCCTGTCTAATAATCGAAAAGCGAATTATTCTCGTTCTTAAACGTGATTTCAAGAGGTTCCGACAGCGTTGCTGCAAAAGGCCAGTGGACGGGACCGTGCAGGATCGAGATTGGTTTTGGGCAGTTCAGACACTTGTCGCGCGGGCGTACAGAGCAACCGGATGTGTCGTGAATCCGCAACCGGACTGCGTTGGCGCGACGGATGGATGTCGTTTGCAAGGCGACACCCTGCTCATATCGGGTTACATTTGGAGGCCGTGCGTCGATCTGTTCGTCTGTGCGTGGAGTTGCTTGGTCAGTGGCCGACGAGGTTCGGTCGCGGTGTTTCGGCGGTTCTGGGGGAAAAATGAGAGCGAAGAGTGTACGGACGGCCTTAGGGCTCGCGTTGCTGGTGGTCGCGGCTGCGGCCTCTGGGCAGTCGATTTCGACCGGGCCCATCGCGGCGATTCCGGTCGGAGGGACGGTGTTTTCGATTCTCGCCAGCGCGGCTCTGGCGATGACCGCGTGGTGGATGCTGAGGCGTCACGGATGGACCGGGCGCCGCCTGTTGTCCGCCCTGTTGCCGGTGGTGCTGGTTTCCGGTGTCGTCGGGCATTCGATCGGCCCCGCCGTCGCAGCGACGATCTCCGACATCTTCGAGCGCGAGCAGCGCAACTTCCACAATCCGCTGGGTGAGACTCAGAGCGTTCCGATCATCCCGGTCACTTTGACGTTTGATCAGCTGTGCGAGATCGAGTGGAGCGAAGATAATCCGTTTTTCGATTTTTCTGGTTCCGAAGGCGAGAATCCCTTCGATAGCGAGGAAAGTCCGTGTGGCACCGAAGTGCCCGAGGATCTTGAGACCTTGGAGATCTTCGCCGGACTCCGGGATGTGGCATTCACGAACGAAAGTGGTGCCCGCCTGAATGTGACCTCGATGACCCTGCCATCGCTCGAGCGATGCTCAACGATCGTCGGGCCGAAGTGGGTCGGTGACGTGAATGCCGACCCCCCGAGCGAAGAATCGCTGGCACAGCTCTATCTGTGGTTCTTCGTTTTCATCGAACGCCTGCTTGATTTCGAGGAGTTCATCACGCCGGCTCAAGAGGAAGGGATTCAGGCGCAGGCCGAGCCCGAGACGATTCCGTTCAGCGAGATCGAACCTGAACTGGATGAGTTCCTGCTCGAGGATCTAGGTTTTGAACAGGCATTTTGCGCGCCCGGCCGGCAGTTGGCTCCCGGCGGTCAATGCGTGGTACCGGTCAGTCTGATGTGCCTGGCCAAGGTGGTTATCGGCTGCAGCATTGATCAAGTGGATGAAGGCATCGAACTGGATCCGACCAGTCAGGCGTTTTGCGACCGACTGCCGCTGACGGAAGACGGGGGCATTTTTCCGGTCATCTGATTGACGACGGCTTTTCCGCAAGGGCGTCCTGTCTTGGTGATGACACGCATGCGGGCCCCTGCCGAAATGGCAGGGGCTTTCATTGTTTACTGTCTCCCGTTAGACTGCATGAAGTCATCGCCGGCTTACGCCGGGACCCGATCGGGAGAGACCGTCGCCAGTACGGCGCGGCGCCGAAGGAGCAACCGCCCCGGAAACTCTCAGGCAAAAGGACCGACCGGATCGACAATCATCTCTGAAGAGCTGGCGGGTTCGTCACCGCCACACCGAAGGAGCAAGCGCGCCCGCCCGGGTCGCGTGAATCTCTCAGGTACCGGACAGAGGGGGCGTGTTACGCGCAGTCGCGCGGACACCCCGACCCCCTGACGTCTGGAGACCGTTCCAATGAAGACCATTGCTGTCATCGGTGGAGGTATCACCGGGGTGACGAGCGCCTATGCGCTCGCCCGTAAAGGCTATTCCGTCACGCTGTTCGAGAAGCACCGCTACCCCGCCATGGAAACCTCGTTCGCCAACGGCGGCCAGCTCTCCGCGTCCAACGCGGAGACCTGGACGCACTGGAGCACGGTGCTCAAGGGGCTTAAGTGGATGCTGCGCAAGGATGCGCCGCTGCTGGTGAACCCGAAGCCATCGTGGCACAAGCTGTCGTGGTTCGCGCAGTTTCTCGCCAGCATTCCGCACTACCGCGACAACACCATCGAAACGGCAAGGCTGGCGGTGGCGGCGCGCGAACATCTGTTCGCCTGGGCCGAGGCCGAGGGCATAGCCTTCGACAGTGAGAAGCGCGGCATCCTGCATATCTACCGCGATCGTGCCGGCTTCGAGCACGCGGCGGAAGTGACAAAACTGCTTGCCGCCGGCGGGCTGGAACGCCGTGCGGTTACGCCCGAGGAGATGCGCGCCATCGAGCCGGCTTTGGCCGGCAACTACTACGGCGGCTTCTATACCGAGAGCGATTCGACCGGCGACATCCACAAGTTTACGGTGGGTCTGTCGGCCGCGCTCGACCGCATGGGCGCGCGCAGCATCTTCGGCCGCGACGTGGTGGCGCTCGACAGCGACGGCGAGCGCGCCACCGTGACGACCGTGGTCGACGGCCGCCAGGACGTGTGGAACTTCGACGCCTTGGTGGTGTGCGCCGGAGTGGCCAGCCGCGAGTTCGCGCGCCAGCTCGGCGACCGCGTCAACGTCTATCCGGTCAAGGGCTACTCGATCACCGTCAATCTCACCGACGAGCGCAGCCAGCGCAGCGCGCCCTGGGTCAGCCTGCTCGACGACGAGACCAAGCTGGTCACCAGCCGGCTCGGCCCCGACCGCTTCCGCGTGGCCGGTACGGCCGAGTTCAACGGCTTCAACAAGGACATCCGCGCCGACCGCATCCGGCCGCTGGTGGAGTGGGTGAATCGCTGCTTCCCCGGCGTCAGCACGCGCCAGGTCGTGCCCTGGGCCGGTCTGCGCCCGATGATGCCCGACATGATGCCGCGCGTCGGTCGCGGGCGACGTGGGAATGTGTTCTACAACACCGGCCACGGTCACCTGGGCTGGACGCTTGCGGCCGCCACCGCCGACATGATTGCCGGCGTGGTCGCCGGCGCGGGTGAATCCGCGCCGACAGTGCAGGTGCCGGCGCAACTGCGTCCGGGCAGCGCCTGAGGCGGGAAGTCGGCGCGGCCCGTCAGTGCCGCGCCGACAGCACGTCAGCACGGACATTCGCTGGGATCGACTGCGGAAAGTGCCAGGATGTGAGTTGCGTATCAGCGGTGACTATCGGTTCTGAGTGCCGGGCGCACGGTGCTGGCAGGGGCGGATCTGAGCACGTCTGACCAGCGAGTTTCGCATGGCGCGCAAAGAATCGAGCGCATGGCGCGTCGTGTCCGGTTCAGTCTGCGGTAGCAGTGGGCGCAGACGCTTTGCATGGAGGCTCCCGTCGATTCAAGAGCCTTGTTTGTACCCCGTATGGATTACGATGATATGAAGGTAAAACAGCCACCATGGCGGTTTTTGGATTGATTCTGGCTCAGCGTCTGGACGACAGGACGGCCCCGACCGACACCAACACCAGGCCTGCGATGGCGGTGACGGTGAGGGCCTCGCCAAGCAGGATCCAGGCGCCGATCGCAGAAGCACCCGGCACGATGGCCAGCGTCATCGAAGCGCGATACACGCCGATGGTCTGACAGGCATAGGTGTACATCGCGCCGGCCAGCAGCGCTGCGACGATGCCCTGATACACCGCTTGCAGCACGATCTCGCCCATCGGCGCGGTGGCGATGGTCTTGGGCAACCACAGCAGATACACCGGCGTGTACACCACCAGCGAGATCACCGCCATGCCGACGATGGCGCTGCGCGGCGGCACCTTCCAGTGACGGCCGAGCATGCCGAACACGGCCCAGAACAGCGCCGCGATCAGGAACAGCACGTCGCCCTTCCACACGTCCGAATCACCGATTTCGCCCAGGCTCTTGCCGGCGATCAGCAGCAAGCCGGCCGAGGTCGTGCCGAGCGCCACCAGTACCCGCCGCGACAGATGAAAGCCCGCCGTCACCGCCACCAGAATCACCGTCCAGAACGGAATGCCGCCGTTGATGAACACGCCCGCATGCGCCGTGGGCGCGTACACGAAACCCGAGTAGGCCAGCAGCGAATAGCCCACACCCGCCACCATCGCCAGCACGAAATAGCGCGGATACTCGGCCACCGGAACCATGCGCAGAAAGAACGGCAGCGCCAGCAGTCCCGACACCGCGAAGCGCAGCGCCGCGATATCGAAAGGCGTCAGCGCCCCGGTCGAGCCGACGCGCGAGACGATGTTGAAACCCGACCAGCACAGCACGACGATGCCCGCGGCGAGCAGGCCTTTGGTGTGGTCGGACAGCGGTGCGCGTGTCGGATCGGACAAGAAGCGTGACTCTGTAGGGTCCGAAGAGACCTTAGATCTGCCCCAACGAAAGTTCAGCCGCTTACAAAACTTGTTTCGGACGACCGCGAAAAAATTCCCAAATTCGATTAGATTTCCCTACTAGGCAGCGAAACGTTCATTGTCGTCAGGAATTCTACCAGCTCAGGAGTCTTCGAAAAGAAGACCTTGCCGCACTTTTCGATTCCTTGACCTGACGCCGGGGTGATGCCGATATCCTCGAAGACTCGCACGACTTTCCTCGAGGACGTCCCAATGGCCTCAGCAATCTCAGTTGCGAAAACGTATGAATTGTTGAAGCGAGCCAGTTCTGCTCGACTTACTTGCGCACCTATGCCGGTCTGAGGTCTTAGTCGCTCAGCTTTGATGAACTCATTTCGTACGAGCCAGTAGGCAACTTCCTGTTTGACGCCAAGCATCTGAGCGACCTTCGGAACGCTGATCCAATTCGAGGACTCGGGAGAACGGCCTTGTCTCCAGAGCTTTAAGGACTGTCGGTCAAATACCCACCGTCCTATACCGACCGCACCATCAACCATCGCTTGAAGTTCGATTACCCCGTCGCGTACAGCTTCAATCAGATCGATGATCTCATGATCGCTCCACGTCCAGTACTTGAACACGTGCGCGAGCGATACCTGCGATTCTTCGGGGATGCTAACGGATGGCAATAAATGCCCGATTTCAAGCAAGCGGCCGACATCCTTCCGGTAAATTCGCCAAGGAGGAAATCCGTGTGCCGACAACGGTCGATAGGCGGAGGGGAAAAGCAAACGAACCAGTTCGCGCATCCTGATCTTGCTGATTCCAAGAAGGGTGATGGCCGCAGAGAGGTTGATTTCGGTGATGTCAGAGTTTGTGAGCCTCGGGCGTGTCCGAATTTTTGTGTAAACGGGATGTTGTTTACGCCTGAGGGATCCG
>CAXBIS010000011.1:0-127402 GCA_963975885.1 uncultured Azoarcus sp. | reverse complement strand
CGCGCACCATGTCCTCGACAAACTTGGGATTGTCATATTGCGCGTTCGGTGACGTACTTCTCGTCAGGGCGCTTGAGCAGGCCGTAGAGCTCGCAAGAGGCCTGAGTCTCGACGAGCGTGACGACTTCCTCGATCCACACGTGTTCGGCAAGCGTGGCAGTGACGGTGACGTGCGATCGCTGATTGTGCGCGCCGTAGTCGGAAATATTCTTCGAACACGGGCACAGACTGGTTACCGGGACGAGTACCTTCATCGTGAACTCGTATTCCCCACCTTCGCGGATCTCGCCGATGAAGGTGACTTCGTAGTCCATCAGGCTCTGCACGCCGGAGACCGGGGCGGCCTTGTTGATGAAGTAGGGGAAGGTCATCTCGACGTGGCCGGTCTCGGCTTCGAGTCGCTCCACCATTCCGCGCAGCATCGGCTCGAAGGACTCGACCGAAATCTCACGTTCATTGCCGTTGAGCAATTCGACGAAGCGCGACATGTGCGTGCCCTTGAAGTTGTGGGGCAGGCCGACGTACATGTTGAAGCTCGCGACCGTGTGCTGCACACCGCCGCTCTTGTCGAGCACCTTGACCGGATGGCGGATCGACTTGATGCCGACCTTGTTGATCGCGAGGCGACGGCTGTCCTCGAAGCTCTGCACGTCCGGTATGGTCTGGAGATCGTTGGGGTTCATCTGGGTGTCCGGTAGGGATCAGCGAGGCCGGATATTAACAAACCCGACCAAATCGCTCAACTATTGTCCTGATTCAGTTTCTCAATCGACGCGACGATGCCGGCGGCGTCAAGTCCTGCTTCCGACAGAAGCTGGGCCTGCTCGCCGTGGTCGATGAAGGCGTCGGGCAGGCCCAGGCGCAGCAGGCGAGGGCGTTGGCTCAGGGTTTCGATCACGCGTGCTACCTCCGAACCGGCGCCACCAATGACGACATTGTCCTCGATCGTGACGATGAGCTCGTGATCCGCGGTCAGCGCCCGAATACACTCTGCGTCGATGGGCTTGACGAAACGCATGTTGACGACCGTCGCGTCGAGGGTGTCGCCGGCAGCGAGCGCGGGCGCGAGCAGGTTGCCGAAGGCCAGCAGGGCCACGCCGCGGCCGCTGCGCCGCACCTCGGCGCGGCCGATGGGCAGCGCCGTCATCTTCTGAGCGGGTTCGACCTTCATGCCGCCACCGCGCGGGTAGCGCACCGCCGTCGGACCCTCGTGACAGTACGCCGTGTAAAGCATCTGGCGACACTCGTTCTCGTCGGACGGCGTCATCACCACCAGATTCGGGATGCAGGTCAGGTAGGACAGGTCGAAGGCACCGTGGTGGGTTGCGCCATCGGCGCCGACCAGGCCGGCGCGGTCGAGCGCGAACACCACCGGCAGGTTCTGCAGCGCCACGTCGTGGATGAGCTGGTCGTAGGCGCGCTGCAGGAAGGTCGAATAGATCGCCACGACCGGCTTGCGGCCCTCGCAGGCGAGGCCGGCGGCGAAGGTCACGGCATGCTGCTCGGCGATGCCCACATCGTGATAGCGGCGCGGATACTCTTCGGCAAAGCGCACCAGGCCGGAGCCTTCGCGCATCGCCGGCGTGATCGCGACCAGGCGTTCGTCCTCCGCCGCCATGTCGCACAGCCAGTCGCCGAAGACCTTGGTGTAGGTGAGTTTGCCGCCGCCCTTGCCGGTGGCGATGCCGGCCTCGGGTTCGAACTGCGACACGCCATGGTAGAGGATGGGGTCGGCCTCGGCGAGCTTGTAGCCATGGCCCTTGCGCGTGACGACATGCAGGAACTGCAAACCCGGCAAGCGCCTGAGGTTGTGCAGCATCGGTATCAGCGCGTCCAGATCGTGTCCGTCGATCGGGCCGTAGTAATGGAAGCCGAATTCCTCGAACAAGGTGCCGGGGGTGACGAGCCCGATGACGTGCTCCTCGACCTTGCGCGCGAACTCCAGCATCGGCGGGGCCAGCCCGAGCACCTTCTCGCCGGCACGCCGCGCGGCGTTGTAGGTGCGCCCGGAGAGCATGCGCGCGAGAATGCGCGTCATTGCGCCAACCGGTGGCGAGATCGACATCTCGTTGTCGTTGAGGATCACCAGCATGTCGATGCCGTCGAGTTCCCCTGCGTTGTTGAGCGCCTCGAAGGCCATGCCGGCGCTCATCGCGCCGTCGCCGATCACGGCGATGCTCTGGCGCTTTTCGCCCTTGTCGCGAGCAGCCACCGCCATGCCCAGCGCGGCCGAGATCGAGGTCGACGAATGCGCCGTGCCGAAGGTGTCGTAGTCGCTCTCGCAGCGGCGCGGAAAGCCCGAAATGCCGCCGGAACGACGCAGGCCGGCCATCCCCTCGCGTCGACCGGTGAGGATCTTGTGACCGTAGGTCTGATGGCCGACATCCCAGACGATACGGTCGTCCGGCGTGTCGTAGATGTAGTGCAGCGCGATCGACAGCTCCACCGTGCCGAGGTTGGACGACAGGTGGCCGCCCGTTCTGGACACGGATTCGAGCAGGAAGGCGCGCAGCTCTTCGGCGAGCGTGGGCAGCTCGGTGCGTTCGAGCTTGCGCAGGTCCGTGGGGGATTCGATGCGTTCGAGCAGTGGATACTGGGACATGATCGGGTCAGCTTACGCCCTGTGCGGGCTTCAGAACTTGCGATGGACGATGAATCCGGCGAGTTCCGCCAGATGATGCGCGCGCTCGCCCAGCGGAGCGATCGCTTCGGACGCCTCGGCCAGCAGTGCATCGGCCAGCGCGCGCGTCTCGCCGATGCCGAGCAGGCTGACATAGGTGGGCTTGTCGTGATGGGCATCCTTGCCGGCCGTCTTGCCCAGGGTCGCGGTGTCGGCATCCGCATCGAGGATGTCGTCGACGACCTGGAAGAGCAGGCCGACGAGTTTGCCGTAGCGATCCAGCCGGTCGAGCGCGTCGGCGTCGGCCGTTCCGCACAGCGCGCCCAGGCGTACCGACGCGCGGATCAGCGCGCCGGTCTTGCGGATGTGCATGAACTCGAGTTCCTCGCGTGTGAGTTCCTTGCCCACCGACGCGAGATCGATGGCCTGGCCACCGGCCATGCCGCGAGAACCCGAGGCCTGGGCGAGCAGCGCGATCATCTCGAGCTGACGGGTCGCATCGTCAGCCAGCGGTGTATCCGAAAGCACTTGAAAGGCCAGCGTCTGCAGGGCGTCGCCGGTGAGCAGGGCGGTGGCCTCGCCGAATTCGACATGCACGGTCGGCTTGCCGCGTCGCAGTACATCGTTGTCCATGCACGGCAGGTCGTCGTGTACCAGCGAGTAGGCGTGGATCAACTCTACCGCGCAGGCGGCGCGGTCGAGTCGTGTGGCGTCGGCTCCGGCGATTTCGCCTCCGGCATGTACCAGCAAGGCGCGCACACGCTTGCCACCCTCGAGAACGGAATAACGCATGGCGCCGTGGAGTTCGTCCGGCGCGAGCGATGCCTCGGGCAACGCCGAATTCAACGCATGTTCGGTGCGCTGCTGGATCGCGGCCATCCAGGCCGCGAAATCACGGGAGCTCACGATGTCTTCCCCGTGGAGTCGTCGTCGACCAGCGTATCGCCTTCGAGCTGGCTAACGCGCTGTTCGGCGCGCGCGAGGGTATCCTGACAGTGGCGCAGCAGGCCGACGCCGCGCTGGTAGTGGTCGAGCGCCTGTTCCAGGCTGATCTGGCCGGTTTCCATCGCGCGCACGATCTCCTCCAGTTCGCCGATGGCGGCCTCGAAGGATTTTGGCGTTGCAGGGGATTTGCTCATGGTCATGAGTGCGCGGGGAAAGTTTCGAACATAACCGATCCCCCGGCTGGCGGTCAAACGGCTTTTGGTTTACATTAACCGGTTCTTTTTTCGCCGAATTTCTTTGGTTCTTGCTTGTGGGGGTTCGGACATGTCCGACGCGGCTCTTCGTGCGCAACTTGCGCCGGCGGCTTCGCAGCTTCCGGTGTCGACGTATTTCGACGAGAAGGTCTTCGAGCAGGAGCTGAAGCTGCTTTTCGATGCCGGTCCGGGATACGTCGGCCACGAGCTGATGGTACCCGAAGTCGGCAACTACCGTTCCCTGGAATGGCTGGATCACGCGGCGCTGCTGTTCCACAACGCCGATGGTGTGCACCGCATGTCCAACGTCTGCCGTCATCGTCAGGCCATCATGCTGCAGGGCAGCGGCTCGGCCGAGCACATCGTGTGCCCCGTGCATCGCTGGACCTACGACGCCACCGGCACGCTCAAGGGCGCCCCGCACTTCGCCGAGAATCCCTGCCTGAACCTGCGACGCGAGTCGCTGCAGCGCTGGAACGGTCTGCTGTTCCGCGGGCCGCGCGAGGTCGCCGCCGACCTGGCCGGCATGCATGTGGCCGATCAGTTCGACTTCTCCGGATTCAAGCTCGACCGCGTCGAGATCCACGAGTGCAACTACAACTGGAAAACCTTCATCGAGGTCTATCTGGAGGACTATCACGTCGCCCCCTTTCATCCGGGCCTGGGCAGCTTCGTCACCTGTGACGACCTCACCTGGCAGTTCGATGACTGGTATTCGGTGCAGCGCGTCGGCATTACCTCGCTCACCAAGCCGGGCTCGGCAGCCTATGCGCGTTGGCAGGAGGCGGTGAAGTTGATCTATGGTGACGCGCAGCCGCCGCACGGCGCGCTGTGGCTGACCTACTACCCGAACGTGATGGTCGAGTGGTATCCGCACGTGCTGGTGGTGAGCACGCTGCTTCCGCGCGATGTGAACAAGACCACCAATGTGGTCGAGTTCTACTATCCGGAAGAAATCATGGAGTTCGAGCGTGACTTCGTCGAGGCCGAGCAGGCGGCCTACATGGAGACGGCGGTCGAGGATGACGAGATCGCCGAGCGCATGGATCGCGGGCGCTTGGCGCTGCACCGTGAGGGGCGCAACGAGGTTGGCCCCTATCAATCGCCGATGGAAGACGGCATGCAGCATTTCCATGAGTTCTACCGGCGCGTGATGGGCATGGGCGCTGGCTGATCGGTCGCGCCCGCAGCGAAAGAAGGCCGCCCTCGGGCGGCCTTCTTTCTTCATGCGGTGTCAATCCTGCTTCTGCAGTTCCCTGGGCAGCGGAAAGACGACCCGCTCGGGCACGCCCTCGAGCGTGCGCACCGAGTTCCCGCCGAGCGCCTTGATCCGTTCGATGACCGATTCCACCAGCACCTCCGGGGCCGATGCACCGGCGGTCACGCCGATGCGCGGGCAGTCTGCAATCCACGCCGGGTCGATGGCGTCGGCGTCGTCCACCAGCCATGCCGGCACGCCACGCAGTTCGGCCACCTCGCGCAGGCGGTTGGAGTTGGAACTGTTGGGCGAGCCAACCACGATCACCGCGTCGACCTGGTCGGTGAGTGCGCGCACCGCGTCCTGGCGATTCTGCGTGGCGTAGCAGATATCGTCCTTGCGCGGGCCCTGGATGTCCGGGAAGCGCTCGCGCAGTGCCGCGACGATGGCCGCCGCGTCGTCGATCGACAGCGTGGTCTGCGTGACGAAGGACAGGAAGTGTGGCGTCGCCGGCGCCAGCGTGGCCACGTCCGCGACCGATTCCACCAGATGGATGCCGTCTTCGATCTGGCCCATGGTGCCCTCGACTTCGGGGTGGCCGCGATGTCCGATCATGACGATTTCGCGGCCCTGCTGGTGCATGCGCGCGACTTCGTTGTGCACCTTCGTCACCAGCGGGCAGGTCGCGTCGAACACTTTCAGGCCGCGCCCATCGGCTTCGTCGCGCACGGCTTGCGATACGCCGTGGGCGCTGAAGATCACCGTGGCGCCGGCCGGCACTTCTTCGAGTTCCTCGACGAAGATCGCACCCTTGCGGCGCAGATCCTCGACGACAAAGCGATTGTGCACGACTTCGTGGCGCACGTAGATGGGCGCGCCGAACAGGCTGAGCGCCCGCTCGACGATGTCGATTGCGCGCTCGACCCCGGCGCAGAAGCCGCGAGGGGAGGCGAGCAAAATCTGCTTGTCTTTCATGACCACTCCGGTCAAAGCACGCCGATCACGCGGACGTCGAAGCGAATGTCCTTGCCCGCGAGCGGATGGTTGAAATCGATCGTCACGGCTTCATCGTCCACCTCGGTGACCAGCCCGGAGTAACGCGAGCCGTCCGGCGCGAAGAATTCCATGAAGCTCATCGGCTCGATGCCGGCCTCGCTCTCGGGCAGGTCGGCGCGACGCACGCGCTCGATCAGGTCTTCGCGATAGTCTCCGAAAGCCTCTCCGGGTGCCAGTTCGAAGCTCTTCTCGGTGCCATTCTCGAGGCCGACGAGCAGGCCCTCGAGTCGGGGCTGCATTTCGCCCGCGCCCAGTTGCAGCGTGGCCGGATTACCGTCGAAGGTGCTGATCAGCGGCTGGCCGTTGGCGAGTTCGATGCGGTAGTGCAGCGTGACGAGGCTCTCGGACTGGATCGAAGAATTCATTGCGGGGACTCCTGTGATGGCCTGCGCTGCGGGCGGAATTGCGTCCACAGCATCAGGACGACGCCGACCGTGATCGCCGAGTCGGCGGCATTGAACGCCGGCCAGCCGTACTGGCCGACGTGAAAATATAGAAAATCGACCACGGCGCCATGGACGATGCGGTCGATGACGTTGCCGATCGCGCCGCCGATGATCAGGCTGAAGGCCAGCGGCAGCGCGGTCTCGTCGCGGTGCTGGTAGAGCAGCGCCAGCAACCAGCCGCAGATCACCACCGCCAGGCCGACGAAGAACCAGCGCTGCCATCCGGGCTGGTCGGCCAGGAAGCTGAAGGCCGCGCCTGGGTTATAGACCAGCACCAGACGAAAGAAATCCGTGACGATGATCGGCGGTCGGTCGGCCAGGGTCTGCAGCACCAGCCATTTGCTCGCCTGATCGAGCACGACGATGCCCGCCGCCAACGCCAGCCACAGGGCCAGGCGCGCAATCACGACGGCTCCCGGCGCGCGTCACGCATGGCGGCGTACCTCGGGCTGGCCGTAGAGGTTGCCGTGGCAGCGCCCGCACAACTGAGGGTGGTCGGCATGGGCGCCGACATCGGCCCGGTAGTGCCAGCAACGTTCGCATTTGGCGTGTTCCGAGGCGCGTGCCTCGACGCCTTGCTCCGCTTCCGATGCGACACGCACCAGTTCCACGCCGGAGGTAATCATCACGAAGCGCAGGTCGTCGCCCAGCTTTGCAAGTGCCTCGAAGCGCTCGCCGGCGGCGCGGATGCGCACATTCGCCTGCAACGAGGCACCGATGCCGCCGGCGCTGCGCAGGTCCTCGAGCACTTTCTGCGCCTCGGCGCGCGCCTCGCGGATCAGCGCCCAGCGTGCGCTCACGGCGTCCGCATCACCGATGGCCGGAATGTCGTGCCAGGTGTGGAGCATCACGCTGTCGTCCGGGCCGCTGCCGATCAGCGCCTGAATTTCCTCGGCGGTGAAGGACAGGATGGGCGCCATCAGGCGCGTCACGGACTGCGTGATGTGCCACAACGCAGTTTGCGCCGAGCGGCGCGCGAGCGAGTCCGGCTGTGTGGTGTACAGGCGGTCCTTCAGAACGTCGAGGTAGAAGGCGCCGAGGTCTTCCGAGGCGTAGTGCTGCAGTGCCTGCACGATGCGGTGGAACTCGTAGCGCTCGTAGTCGGCGGTGATCTGCTGCTGCAGGCCGGCCAGATGGGCGATCGCGTAGCGGTCGATGTCGAGTAACTGATCGGACGACACCGCATCCGTCGCGACGTCGAAGTCCGAGGTGTTGGCGAGCAAAAAGCGCAGCGTGTTGCGCAGGCGGCGGTAGGTCTCGACGACGCGGTCGAGGATCTCCTTGGAGATCGACAACTCGCCCGAGTAGTCGGTGGCGGCCAGCCACAGGCGCAGAATCTCGATGCCGAGCTTGTCGCCGATTTCCTGTGGTTCGATGCCGTTGCCGAGCGACTTGGACATCTTGCGTCCCTTCGCATCGACGGTGAAGCCGTGTGTGAGCAGCGCGCGATACGGCGCCTGGCCGTCGATGGCACAGCCGGTCAGCAGCGAGGAGTGGAACCAGCCGCGATGCTGGTCCGAGCCTTCGAGATACAGGTCGGCTGCCGGTCCGCCATCGTCGCGCGCAAGCTCGGCGTGCGAGCCGCGCAGCACGTGCCAGTGCGTGGTGCCGGAGTCGAACCACACGTCCAGGGTGTCGCTGATCTTCTCGTACTGCGCTGCGTCGTCGCCGAGCAGTTCGGCCCCGTCGAGGTTGAACCAGGCGTCGATGCCTGCCTGTTCGACGCGTTTGGCGACTTCCTCGATCAGCTCCAGCGTGCGCGGGTGCAACTCGCCTGTGACGCGGTGGATGAAGAACGGGATCGGCACGCCCCAGTTGCGCTGGCGCGAGATGCACCAGTCCGGGCGGTTGGCGATCATCGACGCCAGACGGGCCTTGCCCCAGTCGGGGTAGAAATCGGTGTTCTCGATCGCGGTCAGCGCGGATTCGCGCAGGCTGGCGCCGCCGTCGGGCTTCAGATCCATGCCGACGAACCACTGCGCCGTGGCGCGGTAGATCACGGGCGTCTTGTGGCGCCAGCAGTGCATGTAGCTGTGCTGCAGTTTGGTGTGCGAGAACAGGGCGCCGGCTTCATCGAGCGTTTCGGTGATGACCGGGTTGGCCTTCCAGATGTGCTGACCACCGAACAGCGGCAGCGAATCGGCGTACACGCCGTTGCTCTGCACCGGATTGAGCACGTCATCGGTCGTAAAACCGTTCTGCATGCAGGTCTGGAAGTCATCCACGCCGTAGGCGGGTGCGCAGTGCACGATGCCGGTGCCTGCGTCGATGCCGACGTAGTCCGCCAGCAGCACCGGCGATGCGCGGTCGTACAGCGGGTGGCGGAACTGGATGCCTGCCAGCGCTGCACCCGTGCAGCTGTGATCGAAGTGGCTGTCCAGGGCCTTTCGATCAAGGCCGAATCGCTGCAGGCACTCCTCTTTCAGATCGCTCGCCACCAGCACACAGCCGCGGTCGCGAGTTTCGACCAGCGAATACAAATGTTCGGGGTGGACGTTCAGCGCCTGGTTGGCCGGAATCGTCCAGGGGGTGGTTGTCCAGATCACCGCATGAATCGGGCCGTCAGGCAGATGCTCCATCGCCAGTGCTTGACGAAGCTTTTCGCGCTCGGAATCGGGGAGCGGGAAGCCGACATCTACGGCCGGGCTGGTGCGATCCTGATATTCCACCTCGGCTTCGGCCAGCGCCGAGCCGCAATCGAAGCACCAGTTCACCGGCTTCAGGCCGCGATACACCCAGCCTTTTTTGACCATCGCGGCCAGCGCGCGAATCTCGCCCGCTTCGTTGCCGAAGTCCATGCTGCGGTAGGGGCGGTCCCAGTCGCCGAGCACGCCGAGGCGGATGAAGCCCTTCTTCTGGATCTCGACCTGCTCGGCGGCAAAGGCGCGGCTCAACTTGCGCACTTCGGGCGCCGGCAGGTTCTTGCCGTGTTTCTTCTCGATCTGATGCTCGATCGGCAGGCCGTGACAATCCCAGCCCGGCACGTAGGGCGCGTCGAAGCCGGCCAGCGTCTTCGAGCGCACGATGATGTCCTTGAGGATCTTGTTCACCGCATGACCGAGATGGATGTCGCCGTTCGCATACGGCGGTCCGTCGTGCAGCACGAAGCGCGGACGACCCTTGGCCTTCTCGCGGATGCGCTGATAGAGGCGGCGGTCCTGCCACTCGGCGATCCAGCCCGGTTCCCTCTTGGCGAGGTTGCCACGCATCGGGAAGGGCGTGTCCGTGAGATTGAGCGTCTTGCGGTAGTCGGCCATGTCTGCGGTGGGGTTCAGTCCTGTAGGGGATGGTTTGCGAACCAGGCGCGTGCGGCGGCCTCGTCGCGGCGAATCTGTTGCTTCAGCGCATCAAGCGAATCGTAACGCGCCTCATCGCGCAGCTTGTGCAGGAAATGCACGCGCAGATGGGCGCCGTAACACTCGGCACTCCAGTCGAGCATGTGCACCTCGAGGTTGGGGCGTCCGCCACCGACCGTCGGGCGCGAACCGAGGTTGGCGATGCTGGCCACGAGCTCGGGCGCGAGTCCTTCGACGGCGACCGCGAACACGCCGGTCAGCGCCGGACGGCAATGGCGCAGCGCGATGTTCGCGGTGGGGTAGGCGATGCTGCGCCCGAGCTGCTTTCCTGCCACGACCCGACCGGCGATGCTGTAAGGCCGACCGAGCAGGCCGGCTGCGCGATCGAGCGCGCCATCGGCCAGCGCGGCGCGCACGGCCGAACTGGAAACCCGCACGCCGTCGTGTGTGAGCGTGGGCATCGCCTCGACACCGAAACCGGCGCGCGCACCTTCACGCTGTAGCAGGGCGAAATCGCCCTGGCGGCGCGCGCCAAAGCGGAAGTCGTCACCAATGATCAGATGGCGCAGGTCCAGCCCGCGCACCAGCATGTCCTTGACGAAATCCTCGGCGCTCATTGCGGCAAAGCGTGCGTCGAAGCGGCACACGATGGTGCGATCGACGCCATGGGCGGCGAGCTGCAGCAGCTTGTCACGCATCGACGCCAGGCGTGTCGGGGCGGTTTCGGGGGAGAAATACTCGCGCGGGTGCGGCTCGAAGGTCAGCACGGTTGCAGCCGCGCCCAGCGCCCGGGCCCGCTCGACGAGCAACTCGAGCAAGGCCTGATGGCCGCGGTGCACGCCGTCGAAGTTGCCGATGGTCAGGACCGACGGCTGCGTAGCCCGCTCCGGAATCCTCCGAAGAACCTGCATAAGCGCCTGAAAAAGGCGCAATTATACGGTATCGAAGGCCTTCTGCGTGATGCGCGCAGGTCAGTCAGTGGCGCGCGCGACCGTCGTGCGCCGTGCCGGGGCGCCGGTGTCGAGGTATTCGCGGATGCCGCCGATGATCGCGTCGGCCAGCTTGTTCTGATAGGCGCCGTCGTTCAGGCGCCGTTCCTCGTCCGGGTTGCTGATGAAGGCCGTCTCGACGAGGATCGACGGCACGTCGGGCGAGCGCAGCACGGCGAAGCCGGCCTGTTCCACCTGGGGCTTGTGCAAGCGATTGATGCCGCCGAGCTGGCCCAGCACCGACGAGGCCAGCTTGAGGCTGTCGTTGATCGTGGCCGTCTGGGACAGGTCGAGCAGGGTGCGCGCCAGGTGACCTTCCTGGCGCGTGAGGTTGACGCCGCCGATCAGGTCGGCCTCGTTCTCCTTCTGGGCGAGCCAGCGTGCGGCGGTACTGGTCGCGCCGCGCTCGGACAGCACGTACACGGAGCTGCCGTTGGCCTGCGGTTTGACGAAGGCGTCGGCGTGGATGGACACGAACAGGTCGGCCTTGGCGCGGCGCGCGATCGCGACACGCTGGTACAGCGGCACGAAGTAGTCGCCGTTGCGCGTGAGCACCGCCTGCATGTCGGGCTGGGCGTCGATGCGCGCCTTGAGGCGCTTGGCGATCGACAGCGTGACGTTCTTCTCGTAAGAGCCGCGCCGCCCGATGGCGCCCGGATCCTCACCGCCGTGACCGGGGTCGATCACCACGGTGTGGACGTGCGGCCGCGCCGCTTCCGCGGAGGCCTGTTGACCGCCGTCGCGGGGTTGTTCGAGAAACGCCAAGATCGGGTCGACCGGCTCGCTCGGATACAGATCCACGACCAAGCGGTGGCCGTAGCTTGCAATCGGGTTGAGCGTGAAGATCTGCGGCTTGATGCCGGCTTTGAGGTCGACCACCACGCGCACCACGCCGGGGCGGTTGATCGCCGCGCGGATGCCCCGAATCAGCGGGTCGGATTCAAGCACCTTGTCCGGGAGTGACTGCACGACGGCGTTGAACTCGATGCCCTTGAGATCGATGACGAGTCGATCCGGGTCGCTCAGCATCATCTGGCTGAACTCGACGCCGCGCTCGCTCTCGAGCGTGATGCGGGTGTATTCGGTGCCGGGCCACACGCGCACGGCCACCAGACTGGTGGCGGCGGCGAAGCCGACGGGGCTGACGAGCAGGGCGAGGGAGGCACCGGCGAAGCGCAGCAGTTCGCGTCGCGTGATGCCCGCCGGAGGATTCAGGACGGGCAGGCTTGCAGGGTCGACATCATGATGTGAACGCATCTTCGTCCGGTTTCCGTCAGTGCTTCGACCTCGATGTCCCTGCCCGGGGCGCGGACGCTGAGGCGAACTTCGATGTCGGCATTGGCGATATACGGTTCGGCCTTGCCGGGCCATTCTACAAGGCACGCGCCCGATCCGGAGAAATATTCTTCCAGCCCTGCTTCCAGGAATTCTTCCGGAACGTTGAACCGATAAAAATCAAAGTGATATAAGTGTAATCTAGAAACTACATAAGGTTCAATCAAGGTGTACGTAGGGCTTTTTACTTTTCCGGTGTGACCGAGCCCGCGCAGACAGCCGCGAACCAGTGTCGTCTTGCCTGCGCCGAGGTCGCCGACGAGGTAGATGACCAGCCCTGAAACCAGCCCCTCGGCCAGCGCTGCGCCGGCGCGCTCGGTGTCTGCCTCGTCCGCCAGATGTGCGGAGAAGCCGCGGCCGGTATCATCGATGGGGTGAATGTCCTGAATCATGCTCAAGCCTCCGACGGCCCCGTCGATGCCGACGGTGCCGCCTTCGTCGCGCGCATCCGCGCCTGGGGTGCGGAGCTGGGTTTCGATGCGGTCGCGGTGACCGGGGTCGATCTCGCCGACGCCGAGCCGGGGCTGGCCGCGTGGCTGGCCGCGGGCTTCCACGGCGAGATGGATTATATGGCCCGCCACGGCATGAAGCGCGCCCGCCCGGCCGAACTGCTGCCCGACACCGTGCGCGTGATCAGCGCGCGCATGAACTACTGGCCCGACGCGGCCGATGCCGAGGCCGCACTCGCCGACCCCGCACGTGCCTATGTATCGCGCTATGCGCTGGGACGCGACTACCATAAGCTCATGCGCGCGCGCCTCGCCAAGCTCGCAAAGCGCATCGAGGCGGAAGTGCCACACGGCCACCGCGTATTCGTCGACTCCGCTCCTGTGCTCGAAGTCGAACTCGCCACCCGTGCCGGCCTGGGCTGGCGCGGCAAGCACACCTTGCTGCTCAACCGCGAAGCCGGCTCCACCTTCTTCCTCGGCGAAATCTTCACCGACCTGCCGCTGCCCGTCGACGCGCCGCAGGCCGAGCACTGCGGCACATGCACGGCCTGCATCGACGCCTGTCCCACCGGCGCCATCGTCGCACCCTACGAGGTCGATGCACGCCTGTGCATTTCGTATCTCACGATCGAACTCAAGGGTGCGATCCCCGAAGAGTTGCGCCCGATGATCGGCAACCGCATCTACGGCTGCGACGACTGCCAGCTCGTGTGCCCGTGGAACCGCTTCGCACGCATCACCGCCGAGCCCGACTTCGCCCCGCGCAACGCGCTCGACGCGGCCACGCTGGTCGAACTGTTCGCATGGACCGAGGCAGACTTCCACGAGCGGACCGCCGGCAGCGCGATCCATCGCATCGGCTTCGAACGCTGGTCGCGCAACCTCGCCGTCGCGCTGGGCAACGCTCCGACCTCGCCCGAGATCGTCACGGCGCTGCGCGCCCGCGCGGACGACCCCTCCGAGCTCGTGCGCGAGCACGTGGTCTGGGCGCTGGCGCGCCATCTGGATCCGTACTGAACAGAGAGTGGGGCGCTCGACCGCAGCGCATGTGACCCCGCGGCCGATCAGGATTTGCGCGATACGATTATCGCCAACCGAGCTTGCCCCTGAATGGGAAGCTTACAATGGGACTGGACTCCAAGGCGACGTGCTAATCAAATGCGGGTAGACGTCGCAATCACGCCACTTCGGCCAGCCGTGCACGTGAGACCGGAGATTTTCAACGTTGCCTGTCGGAACCGCCACTGCATCTGCCGTAATGTGCTGATACGGTATTCACCTGACAGTTGACCATGTCAGGGGGTGGTCATACGGCCTCGAACAGGGTTATGAAACGGGTACCCCTACCTGTTCATGACCTGGAGGAAGTACGCATGACCACCGAAGAGAAAATAGCACGTCGCAAGCAGAGCCTTCTGGAGCTGGCGCAGGAGCTTCGCAACGTGAGCCGCGCGTGCAAGGTGATGGGCTACAGCCGGCAGCAATTCTACGAGATCCGGCGCAACTACCAGACGTATGGCTCGGCCGGCTTGCTCGACAAGCTGCCCGGCTACCGCGTCTGGAACGTGCGCAACGCGAGCAGGCGTTGGATCTGAATGAAGAACAGGTGCGCCTGCTCGAACGCTTCAGCCCCGAGTTTCGCGAGCGCCAGATCGAAGTGCATCACACCGGCGAATTGGTCGCCATCGACACCTTCTTCGTCGGCGCGCTCAAGGGCGTGGGCAAGGTCTATCTGCAGACGGTGCTCGATTGCTACAGCCGCTTCGCCTTCGGTCGCCTGTACACCAGCAAGCTGCCGCTCACCGCCGTGCATGTGCTCAACAACGACGTGCTGCCACACTTTGAAGAGCACGGCGTTCGCATCGAAACGATCCTGTCGGACAACGGGCGCGAGTACTGCGGGCGGCCCGACAGCCATCCGTTCGAGCTGTTCCTGCAACTGGAAGGTATCGAGCATCGCACGACTCGCGTCGGACGCCCGCAGAGCAACGGATTCGTCGAACGGCTGCATCGCACCTTGCTTGATGAGCACTTCCGCATTGCCGGGCGAACGAAGTGGTACGAGTCGGTTGAACAGATGCAGGGGGACCTGGAGAAGTACCTGCACCACTACAACCACGAGCGCCCGCATCAGGGGCGGATGATGGAAGGCAGAACGCCTGCTCAGATGTTCGAGGCGGGCATTACCGAGCAGCCCGAGGAGACAATCCCGCAGGCTGCATAAAGCAACACCGGCTCGGGGCCGGTGTCAGGTGAATACTTGATCTGTACAGCCGTAATGCGATTGCTGCCCTTCGTATCAAGTGTTGCTTGGCCTGCAATATCGGCGAAAAAAGTGAACCGGCTCATGGCTACGTATGCACGCTAACGGCCCAGCTGAGCGGCGCTCGCTTTGCGAGCGTCCTTCTCAAGCCGATTGTTGGGCGGTACATCTACAGGAACGAGAACTCTCATCGTCATTCTGCCTTCCCCTGTACCAAATCGAGCGCTCCTCGATATAGAAACGGGATCCAAAACGATGGGGCTTCTTTTGAGCCCCTAGATTCGAAGAACCCGATGTCCACGAGTCGTTTACCTATGACTGCGGCGTCGCTCCGCTCAATTTTCCACAGCCTTGCAAGTGTATCAACAGTCTGTTCGCACTTTTCACCTTCTAGCTGCTTGAGATAGTCAGCCATGTCGGGATGCTCAGCTATGAGTGTTTGCTCGTAGCGCACTTTCGATACCTGAGGCAAAGCTTCTTTAAATGCACTTCGATCAATCAGGATCTCTCCCTCAGGTTCCTCACCACCTCTTTCCAATTTCTGAATCTGCAGATCTTTAGCCACATCGATTAAGTGGATGACCTCACGCGGGACTGAGTTCCCACTTGCATCTGTTGTTCGCGAAACGATCCAGTCGAATGCGTCCGGGTTTTTCCCGGTGTCAACTTGACGAGGTGCGAGACGATAGAATAGTTCTAGCTGCTGGTGGTAATCCGCCCTTACGGCGGCCGGATCGACGGATAGGTAATCTACGATACTCTGATTGCTGATAAGCCGAAGGACCGCTAGATTCAATAGACTTTCGTTTGTCCAACTTATGTGTACTGCTTTAGTAATATGGCTAGCCTCAGTAAATCCGCCCTCCGTTATCCGACGCCAAATATCGTCTCTTACAAATATCTTTAGAGATATATGTGAATGTGCGCGCAAATCGCTATAGGCCCGAAACAAAGCGCGTAATGCATTTCGTTCAAGGTCTTCTGACTCGGCGAAAGCTACATCGAGGCGATCAAATAACACCCACATAGTCAACTTGCTTTTCCGTAAAGCGACATCCGCGACGCCTAGGAGATCATCAACCGGGATATCCCCAAGATTCTGATCGTCGGACTGTTCAGCGAATCGCGTTTTTCTGGTAAAAGTAGGGGTGCCAGTCATTGGGTCGATAGTTATCGCATACTCGACTGAATCCGCATCACGATTTAGCCAACTAGTGAGATAGGTGCGGACTGCTGTGAAAAGACCAGAAAGCGTCCCGCTGGCCGGCAACAACTTAGCCCTTTCTAAGCTTTCTATCAGAGCCTTTGACTCCTCCGTTTTTACTTCGTATTCGCGAAGTTCGCGTGCGATTAATGTCAATGAATAGAGTTTCCACAGAAAAATAAATGCCATCTCAGATGGCGGCGGATCAGCAACAATTGATCTGAAAACGGTGGCCCCCCTGACGTTTTCCGCCGCTGCTATGAGTATTCCGGCATCAAAGAACTCACCGTCTTTCCGGTTTAACAATGTGTATAGGGCGCTCTTCCCCGAACCCTTCGGCCCATACACGACATCAATCTTGCCTGCGCGCATTTGCTGCCATTGGTCTGTTTCGACAAAATATTGCTCCAGACTATCGGCTTCCTCTTCCGCAACGCGCTCGCCAATTTCGGTGGTTTTTAGTATTTCTAGCTTGCTAGCCATGATTAGTCCTGATAGTTCTCCAACTCAAAAAGCATGGTTGTACGCCCAGCGCCAAGCTTTGCGGCTGGTTTGGAGCGCAGCGGAAAACCAGTCCGACAAAAGCGTTTTGTTAAGCAACAGGCCGCTTACCTGAACCGTCATTTTTATTTAGCTCTTTTTTAAGATGTTCCACAAATTCTTGTATTGCTGGGTAAGTATGACTACCTCCAGCAACAACCCTAAATTCCTCCAAAATATAGTGACCATCGGTTTTCGATACCAAATATCTAAATTGCTCAGTAATAATGTCCTTATCAGCTATATTGTGCCGCCATGCCGATAGTACTGATTCAAGGCTATTTAAGAATGTAACAACTTGCCAACGTAGCTCAGAGGACTGATTTTCGTCCAAATCAATTTCATTACCTTCAGGCTCATTTACATCAGCTTCCAAAGCTGCTCGAACTAGCCCAATATGCTTCTTGCCAATCGTCAGAGGTTCTTGATTGAAGAGCAACTTGGATTTTTCGTGATCAAGCGTTTCCACCAGCTTTCTCGCAGCAGACCCTCTCTTATTCAGGTTCAGTGCCCACTGAGAAATAAGCTCGACAGCTTTTTCTCGTCTTGATCTTTCATGGTCGCCGCGGAATGAACACAAAGCAAGACCGACGCCAAGGGCGATAAAAATATTGGCTACGGCTGATATCCAGGTTGCAACTTCCAATTTCATCTCCTTCAATGCTTAACAGTGCTTTGATTGCACGCTGCAATATCGAATCAACGTGCGTGCGTCGTTATTGATTGTCAATGGGCATACTGTTTCACAAAAACACCATATGTGCCAGCGCTTTACGATCACGTGACGGATTGCGCAGGTACTTGCTTGACTGCAAAGGGTGCGGGGGCTGCAACTGATCCGGTCTTCGTGGACAAAGGGCGATGATCGACCAGAGACTGCGCCGCGCACGGGGTTTTTGGTGCATGCTGGCGATTGCACAAGGAGGTTTGCAACGAACCATCCGGCGGGATGCGCTGCGCATATCCCGCCGTACGAGAGCTGCACCGCTGCCGATCGCACGCGCGTCACCAGCACGCCGCTCGGGCGCACCCACGAACAGATCCTCGATGAACTGGGTCGTCCGGCGCACGAGGCCTACTCCGGCCTCGCCCCGCTCACCTATGAGCGGGACGCCCGCGGTCGGATCACGCGGGTCCTGGCCGGGGAGTCGTCCGAGCGCATCACCGACTTCGCGTGGAGTAGGGCGGGCGATCTGGCCTCGATCACCGACCCGCTCGATCGCATCACGGCCTTCGACTACGACCCGGTCGGCCGCGTCACCCGCCAGACCTTTTCCGACGGGCGCAGCGTCGAATTCGGCTACGACGCCAACGGCAACCTCGCCGCCGTCATTCCGCCGGGCCGCGACGCTCATCTGTTCGACTACACCGAGGCCGACCAGCTACGCGAATACGATCCGCCCGAACTGGCCGGGCTCGCCACGGTCACGCGCCACACCTACGATCGCGACAAACGACTGACCCGCATCACCCGCCCCGACGGCGAGCCCATCGACTTCGCGTACGACACCGGTGGTCGGCTTGCGACCGTTAGCACCGATGTCGGTGAAACCGTCTGGACCTACCACGCCGACACCGGCCAGCCGGCTTCCGTCACCGCCCCCGGCGGCCACCGCCTCGACTTCACCTGGGACGGCTTCCTGCCGATCACCGAGATCGCCACAGGCGAAGTCTCCGGCAGCATCACCCGCAGCTGGGACGACAACTTCTGGCTGCGCTCGATCGCGGTCAATGGCCAGTCCGTCGCGCTCGACTACGACGCCGACGGGCTACTCACCGCAGCCGGCGCGCTGCAACTCACACGCGACGCGCAGAACGGCCTCATCACGGCAACCACCCTGGGCACGGTCGCCACGGAGCACGACTACAACGCCTTCGGCGAACCCACCCTCGACACCACCACACTCGGTGCCACCGAAGTACTCCAGTTCGCCTACACGCGTGATGCGGCTGGCCGCATCACTGCCCGCACCGAGACCCTGTCCGGCGCCAGTGTCACGGACGAGTACGCCTTCGATGCCGCCGGACGGCTGGTCAGCCACACCCGTGGCGGCGTCGAGACCACCTGGAGCTATGACGCCAACGGCAACCGCAGCCACGTCAACGACGTGCCCGTGGCCACCTACGACGCCCAGGACCGTCTGCTCACCTACGGCAACAGCAGCTACGACTACACTGCCAACGGAGAACTCCAAAGCAAGACCCAGTCGGGTGCGACCACCACCTACGACTACGACGCACTGGGCAATCTGCGTCAGGTCACCTTGCCCGGCGACGTGACCATCGACTACCTCATCGACGCCCGCAACCGAAGAGTCGGCAAGAAGATCAATGGAACCCGGGCTTGTCCGTTTACTTGTGGAGAACGCTCTTTTTCGCGAGCGAATCCACTCGCGCTTGAAAGTTCTTCTTAGTTGCGGGTTCCGCATGGGCGGGTACCGATCCTCAGCAAAGACGGCACTGCTACAATCCGCGCTCCTGTGAGCGGATGATTCCATGTCTCGACCTGGCGGTTCCATCGGCGTATTCGATTCCGGCATCGGCGGGCTGACCGTGGTGCGGGCGCTGATGGATCGCCTGCCGTTCGAGGACATCGTGTACTTCGGCGATACCGCGCGCGTGCCATACGGCATCAAGTCGGTGGCGACGATCCGCCGATTCGCGGGGGAGATTGCGCGCTTTCTCATGCAGCGCGACGTGAAGATGCTGATCGTCGCGTGCAACACGATGGCGGCTGTGGCCGACGATGTGGTTCGCGAGTGTGCGGGCGAAGTGCCGGTGATCGACGTGATCGATGCCGGAGCGCGCGCGGCGGTGGCCGGGTCGCGCAGCCGGCGCGTGGGCGTGATCGGTACGCCGACGACGATCAACAGCAATGCCTACGCCGAGCGCATCCATGCGCTCGATCGCGGCGTGCGCGTGTATTCGGCGGCCTGTCCGCTGTTCGTGCCGCTGGTCGAGGAGGGCTGGCTGGATCACCCGGTGGCGCGCATGACGGCGCGCGAATATCTCAAGCCGGTGCTGGCCGAGGAGGTCGATACGCTGGTGCTGGGCTGCACCCACTATCCGCTGCTCAAACCGTTGTTGCAGCGGGTGGTGGGGCGTCGCGTGGGGCTGGTGGATTCGGCCACGACGACCGCCGAGCTGGCCGCGGACGAGTTGCGGCGACAGGGGCTCGCGCGCGAGGCGGGCAAGCCGGCGCATCGCTTTTATGTCACGGACGTGCCCTTGCGCTTCGAGGCCATCGGCGAGCGCTTCCTGGGGCGCTCGCTGGGGACGGTGGAGAAGGTGGACTGGGCCGTCGACTGATTTTCCCCGGATGGCCCGCCGGCAGGTCGCAGTGTCGGACCTCGCTGCGCTCGCCCCGACCTACCCGGGTCCGGTCGCGACGGGGCGTGAGGGGTCGGCGCACCACTCGCTCCACGAACCCGGATAGAGGCTTGCTCCGGAAAGGCCGGCGATCTCCATGGCCAGCAGGTTGTGGCAGGCGGTCACGCCGGAGCCGCACTGGTGCACGATCTCGGTGGGGTTGCGTGAGCCGAGCAGGGCGAGGAATTCGGCGCGCAGTTCATCGGCGGGGCGGAAGCGCCCGCCTTGCAGATTTTCACGGAAGAAGCGGTTCACGGCGCCGGGGATGTGGCCGGCGACCGGGTCCAGGGTCTCGTTCTCGCCTCGAAAGCGGTCAGGGCTGCGTGCGTCGATGAGCAGCACCTCGGCGCGCTCCAGCGCGCCGCGCAGGGCCTGCGTACCGATCGCGGCGACCGAGCCCGGATGCACGCCGTGCGTGGTCGGCAACGCCTCGTGGATCTGCGTCTCGACCGGGTGGCCGGCCTCGCGCCAGGCGCGCCAGCCGCCGTCGAGCACGGCCACGCGATCGTGGCCGATCCAGCGCAGCATCCACCACAGTCGCGCAGCGATCGCGCCGCCGACATCGTCGTAGGCCACGACCTGATCGTCGGCGCGGATGCCGCGCCGGCCGAGCCGCGCGGCGAACTCGTCGGGGTCGGGCAGCGGGTGGCGACCGTTGCGCCCGTCGCGCGGGCCGGACAAATCTTCGTCCAGATGCAGGAAGCGCGCGCCGGGGATGTGGCCCTCTGCATAGGCGTGGCGCCCGGCGCCCGGGTCGGAAAGATTATGACGGCAGTCGATGACTCGCAGGCCTTCCTCTCCAAGATGGGTGGCCAGCGTACCGACGTCGATGATTGTGTCGTAATGCTTCATTCGATGGACTCGGTAGGCGTTTCGATCCAGGCCAACGCTTCGGCCTCGTCGTTGAAAACCAGCACCTGGCCGTCGACGAAGAGTTGCGTGACCCATGCGCTCCAGGTGACCCACTCGCTTTCGGTGAGCACTGCGATGCGGCGGAAGTCCTTGCTGTGCTGGCGGGAGAACTTGATGTCTTCCCACGCCACGTCGACCGTGAAGCCGGCCATCTCGCGCAGATCGATGAACAGGTCCACCGGGCCCTTGAAGCGGTGCGTGTAGTTGAAGATTTCCTCGAATTCTCGGTAGTCGGCGAGCGTGAATTCGCCGAAGACGGCGATCGAGATGCGCTGGTCGCTCTGGTCGATGGTGATCATGTTGCTCTCCGCTTCGATTGCGTGAAGACCACTATAGAGCGCTAAGCGGGGGGCGTCGAGAGGGGCGCACGCTTGCCGCTATCCCCTGATAGGCTTGCGTACCGATGCCGACCACGGAGGCCGCGATGACCTGCCTGCTCGCACTCGATCAGGGCACGACCAGCTCGCGCGCGATGGTGTTCGATACCGATGGACGGGTGCGCGGGGCATCACAGCGCGAGTTTCGCCAGCACTACCCGCAGCCTGGCTGGGTCGAGCATGACGCGCACGAGATCTTGACCACGCAGTTCGACTGCGCGCGCGCGGCGATCGCCGGGGCCGGCGTTGCGCCGTCGGACATCGCCGGGCTGGGTATCGCCAATCAGCGCGAGACGACCATCGTGTGGGAGCGCTCAACCGGGCGTGCGATCGCGCCGGCCATCGTCTGGCAGGACCGTCGCACCGCGCCCGACTGTGACCGTCTGCGCGCGGCCGGCCATGCCGAAGCGATTCGGCGCAGCACCGGGCTGGAACTGGACGCCTATTTCTCCGCCACCAAGCTCGCCTGGATCCTGCGCGAGGTGCCCGGCGCGCGCGAGCGCGCACGACGCGGCGAGCTGGCCTTCGGCACCGTCGATGCCTGGCTGATCTGGCACCTGAGCGGCGGGGCGCTGCACGCGACCGACGCCGGCAACGCCTCGCGCACGATGCTCTACGACATCCACCGCGGACAGTGGGACGACGATCTGCTCGCGCTGTTCGACATCCCGCGGTCGATGCTGCCGACGGTCGTCGACAGCATCGGTGTGTGCGGCCACACGCGGCGCGACGTGCTCGGCTCGGAAGTGTCCATCGCCGGCATCGGCGGCGACCAGCAGGCGGCGACCTTCGGTCAGGCGTGTCTTGCGCCGGGCATGGCCAAGCAGACCTATGGCACGGGCTGCTTTTTGCTGATGAATACCGGCGAACGTGCGGTGGAGTCGGCCAATCGGCTGCTCACGACGATCGGCTGGCGGCAGCGGGGTGCCAGCACCTACGCGCTCGAGGGGAGCATCTTCGTGGGCGGTGCGCTGGTGCAGTGGCTGCGCGACGAACTGGGGCTGGTGCGCAGATCGGAAGACATCGAGGCGCTCGCCGCCTCGGTCCCCGACAGTGCTGGCGTGGTGCTGGTGCCGGCCTTCACCGGGCTGGGCGCGCCGTACTGGGACGCCTATGCGCGCGGCACGCTGTTGGGACTCACGCGAGGTACGACGCGTGCGCATATCGCACGCGCCGCGCTTGAGGCGATTGCGTTGCAGACGGTCGATCTGGTCTCGGCGATGGACGCGGACGGCGCCGGTGCCTTGCGCGAACTGCGCGTCGACGGCGGGGCCGCGGCCAACAACCTGTTGATGCAGATGCAGGCCGACCTGCTCGGCGTGCCGGTGGTGCGTCCCGAGATGCTCGAGACCACGGCCTTCGGCGCGGCCTGTCTGGCTGCGCTGGGGGTCGGTGTGTGGGCAAACGAGGCGACAGTGGCCTCGCACTGGCGGGAGGCGGCGCGCTTTCAGCCGCGCATGTCGCGTGACCGGCGTGAGGCGGTCATCGCGCACTGGCATCGCGGTGTAGAGCGCGCGCGCGACTGGGCGCAGGAGTGAGGCACGCGGTTCAGCGCATGATCATGTTGTCGCGGTGGATCAGCTCGGGCTCGTCGATGTAGCCCAGCAGGGCCTCGATGCGGCTGCTGGGCTGGCGGGCGATGCGCCGGCTCTCGGTGCTGCTGTAATTGACCAGACCGCGCGCGACTTCCTCGCCGGCGCTCGTGCGGCAGGCCACGACTGCGCCGCGTTCGAATTCGCCGCGCACCTCGACCACGCCCACCGGCAGCAGGCTGCGGCCGGTGGCCAGGGCCTTTGCCGCGCCTTCGTCGACGACGAGGCTGCCGGCCAGTTGCAAGTGATCGGCCATCCACTGCTTGCGCGCGGCCAGCGGGGTGCTGGTGGCGTACAGCAGCGTGCCCAGCGGCTCGGCCGCGGCCAGACGCACCAGTGCGTCCGGTTCGGCGCCGCTGGCGATGCAGGTGTGTGCGCCGCTGCGCGCGGCCCGCTGCGCAGCGCGCACCTTGGTGATCATGCCGCCCTTGCCGATGCCGGTGCCGGCGCCGCCGGCCATCGCTTCCAGGCTGGCATCCTCGGCCGCAGCCTCGCCAATCAGGGTCGCGGTCGGATCCTTGCGTGGGTCCGCCGTGAACAGGCCGGGCTGGTCGGTCAGGATGACCAGCACCTCGGCTTCGATCAAGTTGGCCACCAGGGCGCCCAGGGTGTCGTTGTCGCCGAACTTGATCTCGTCGGTGACGATCGTGTCGTTCTCGTTGATGATGGGCACCACGCCCAGCTCGAGCAGCGTGGCCAGCGTCGAGCGCGCATTGAGGTAGCGCTTGCGGTCGGCGAGATCCTCGTGCGTGAGGAGAATCTGCGCGGTGTGCACGCCGTGCGCCGAGAAGGCCTCCTCGTAGGCCTCCACCAGCCCCATCTGTCCGACCGCGGCTGCCGCCTGCAGGCGGTGCATTTCGTGGGGGCGCTTCGTCCATCCGAGGCGCTGCATGCCGGCGGCGATGGCACCCGATGAAACCAGCACGACCTCCTTGCCGGCTGCGCGCAGCTCGGCGATCTGACGCGCCCAGTCGGCCATCGCGGCCTTGTCCAGCCCGGCGCCGTTGCGGGTCACCAGCGCGCTGCCCACCTTGACGACGAGGCGGCGGGAGGATCGGATCTTCTCTCTCATGGCCTTATCGGATCACGGGTTCAGTCGGCGCTCTCTTCGGTCGGGGGCGTGTTTTCGGCCACGTTGGCGCGCTCGGCGGCGTGCTCGGCTTCGACGCGCGCACGCTCGGCATCGAGGAAATCCTGCAGCGCGAAGATCAGAGCGCGGCAACCGTCGCCGTTGATCGCGGCGATCTCGAAGTGCCGCTCCACCGGCCCGTAGGCCTGGAGGAAGGCGGCCACGCGCTCGGCGCGCTCTTCTTCGGGGATCAGGTCGAGCTTGTTGAGCACCAGCCAGCGCGGTTTGGCGTGCAGGGTCTCGTCGTAGCGCCGCAGTTCCTCGACGATCGCCTTGGCGTCGCGTACCGGATCCGCCTCGGGGTCGAAGGGCGCCAGATCGACCAGGTGCAACAGCACGCGGGTGCGTGCCAGATGGCGCAGGAACTGGTGGCCCAGACCGGCGCCATCGGCCGCGCCTTCGATCAGGCCCGGAATGTCGGCAATGACGAAGCTGCGCTCCTCGCTGGTGCGCACCACGCCGAGGTTGGGCTGCAAGGTCGTGAACGGGTAATCACCGACCTTGGGGCGTGCGGCCGAGACCGAGCGGATGAAGGTGGACTTGCCTGCATTGGGCATGCCCAGCAGGCCGACGTCGGCCAACACCTTCAGTTCGAGGCGCAGCATGTGGCGTTCGCCTTCCTCGCCCATGGTGCGTTTGCGCGGTGCGCGGTTGACGCTGGACTTGAAGTGCAGGTTGCCCAGCCCGCCCTTGCCGCCGCGCGCGACCATGACCTGCTTGCCGTCCTCGTCGAGGTCGGCGATCAGCTCGCCCGTCTCGTAGTCGGTGATCACGGTGCCCACCGGCATGCGCAGCACGATGTCCTCGCCGCCCTTGCCGTAGCAGTCGGCGCCGCGGCCATTCTCGCCGCGCTGGGCGCGAAAGTTGCGTTTGAAGCGGTAGTCGATGAGCGTGTTCAGGTTGCGGTCGGCGACCGCATAGACACTGCCGCCACGCCCGCCGTCGCCGCCGTCCGGACCGCCGCGCGGCACGAACTTCTCGCGCCGGAACGAGGCGGCGCCATTGCCGCCGTCGCCGGCGAAGACTTCGATGCGCGCTTCGTCAAAGAATTTCATTGTGGTTTTCCGGTGAGCGGAAACGAAAAAGCCCTATCCCGAGGATAGGGCTTTTCGCGTCTTCGGGGGTGCTCAGGCCGCGTTCGGAACGATCGCCACGAAGCGACGCTTGAGCGGGCCCTTGACCGAGAACTGCACGGTGCCGTCGGACAGCGCGAACAGCGTGTGGTCCTTGCCCATGCCGACATTGTCGCCCGGATGGTACTGGGTGCCACGCTGACGGATGAGGATGTTGCCTGCGGTGACGGCCTGGCCACCGTAACGCTTGACGCCGAGTCGTTTTGATTCGGAGTCGCGACCGTTACGGGAACTGCCGCCGGCTTTTTTGTGTGCCATGTCTTATTCCCTCCTGACTCAGGCCGTGATGTCTTCGATGCGAAGCTCGGTGAAGTTCTGGCGATGACCCTGACGCTTCTGGTAGTGCTTGCGTCGGCGCATCTTGAAGATGCGGATCTTGTCGTGACGACCGTGCGAGACCACGGTGGCCTTGACCGTTGCGCCCGAAACCAGTGGCGTGCCGATCTTGACCGACTCGCCTTCGCCGACCATCAAAACCTGGTCGAGAGTGATTTCGGAGCCCACGTCAGCCGGTATCTGTTCTACCTTGAGTTTTTGGCCGGCAGCGACGCGATACTGCTTGCCGCCGGTTTTTATGACCGCGTACATGGAAAAGCTCCAATGAATGGATAGGTGGTGCGAAGAATCGCGCATTCTGCCGTCCAAGTCGCGGATAGTCAAGGACTTGTGCCGGTTCGGCGCGGCGCGTCGGACGTTACCGCTTGTCGGGTAGGGCGATGTCCGATGTGTGCCTGCGATGCTTAATCGGCCGACGGGGTGTCATCTTCCGGTGGTGGGGGCAACTCCGCCAGCAGGACTTCGAGCGCGTGCTGCTCGGTGCGGTAATGCGCGTGCGGCTGCAGGCGCTCCCAAAGGCCGGTGCGCTCCATTGCGTCGATGATCTGCTTCTTCAACCCGCAGAAGGCCAGCGTGCGCTGCTCCGCGATGGCGCGCGCATGCAGTGCCGAGATCGCGTCCAGTCCGGTCGAGTCGACGTTGTTGATGCCGGCGGCCGAGACCAGCAACACCTTGACGTCGGGCTGCGCGCGCAGCGCGTCGGCCGCGGCGTCCTCGAACAGTTCCGAGGTGACGAAGGTCAGCGCGCTGTCGAAGCGCATGATCACCAGATTCGGGTGCGGGTGGGGCAGGCCGAAGCGCTCGCGATCGCGGTACGTGCCGTCCTCGTGCAGGCCAAGCAGCGCCACGCGCGGCTGCATGTCGCGATAGAGCATCAAGGAGAGCGAGATCAGCAGTCCGACCAGGATGCCGTTCTGGATGTTGGGCGCGAAGGCCAGCGTGGATACGAAGGTCGCCGTCGCCGCGATGCCGTCGTCGCGACCTGCCAGCCAGGTACGGCGGAAAGCGGCCGGGTCGAGCAGATTGAATACCACCAGCACGATGACGGCGGCCAGCGCCGCAACCGGCAGGTGCCACAGCAGCGGCGTCAGGAACAGCAGCGTGACGACGACGAAGGTCGCCGAGACGATCGACGAAAGACCGGTATGTGCGCCGGTGGCGAAATTCAGGGCCGAGCGCGAGAACGAGCCCGACACCGGCATGCCGCCGCTGAAGGCCGCCGCGATCTTGGCCAGGCCCTGACCGATCAGTTCCTGATTCTGTCGCCAGCGCTCGCCTGTGCGGGCAGTGATCACGCTGGCGCTGGCGGTGACCTCCATGAAGCTCACCAGCGCGATCACGAAGGCGGCTGGCAGCAGCGCGATGATCAGGTTCCACTCGAATGCAGGCAGCACGAAGTCGGGCAAGCCCTGCGGTACGTGGCCGACGACCCGCCCGCCGCCGGCTTCGAAGCCCGTGGCCGCAGAGATGGTGGTGGCGATGGCGACCACGATCAGCACCCCGGGCAGTTTGGGCGCGAGCCGCCGCATGACGATCAACGCCGCCAGCGTGGCCAGGCCAAACACCAGCGCTGGCAGGTGCAGGTCCGTGAAGGTGGTCAGCATGGTCAAAAAATCGACCATGAAATGCTCGGAGCGCGTCATGCGCAGGCCCAGCATCGACGGCACCTGGGACAGCGCGATGAGCAGCGCGGAAGCGCTGATGAAGCCGGTCATGACCGGGCGCGAGAGCAGCTTCAGCAGCCAGCCCAGGCGTAGCCCCCCGAGCGCGAGCTGGATCAGGCCCGAGAGCAGGGCGAGCACGATGGCCGCTTCGAGAAAACCCTCGGTGCCGGGGCGCGCCACCGCGATCACGCTCGCTCCAGTGAGCAGTGAGGTCAGCGCCACCGGGCCGGTGGCGATCGCGCCGCAGGAGCCGAATAGCGCGCCCACGATGGCCGGCAGCAGCGCCGCGTACAGGCCGATGTGCGGCGGCAGCCCTGCCAGCTGCGCATACGCCAGCGCCTGTGGCACCAGCACCAGACCGACGGTGATGCCGGCGATGATGTCGCCGCGCACGCCCAGCGCGCGCCATTGCGCGGGCCAGGCGAGGAAAGGCATCAGGCGGTCGCGCCAGGTCGCGGGGGGCTGGTTCATGCGGGCGAAGGAGGTGATTACCGATTCACAGGCCCAGTCCGAGCCGGCTCTCAAGGAACAGTTTGCGCCGGGTCGGCGGCACGAAGAATTCCTGATAGTAGACGGCCGGGCCGGAGCCGAAAAATGCCGTGCAGCTTACCAGAATGGCCGTGGTGCCGACCGGCACACCGATGGCCAGACAGCCGGGTACCGGAATCGTCGCCTGTTCGATGTAGTGGCGTGCTGTGGCGAGTTGGGTGTTGAACTCGGCCGCGATCAGTTTCTTGATGTTGGCGCTGTGCAGCGACTCGATGGGCAGTTCGGCGAGCTTGGCGACGCGGTCGATGCAGGCGTAGAAGCGCGCGTAGACCGAGAATTCCTCGTCGATCTGCATGCGCCGGTCGATGCGCAGGATCTTCTCGTTGCGCTGAGCGAGGTGCTCGGTCCAGCGGCCGTGGCCGGTGATCGTGAAGCGGCGCAGCACATGGGCATAGACCGGCAGGAAGCTCTTTCCGTCGTCGGCCAGGAAGCGCATGTGCCAGGGGTCGAACAATTCCTTGATGCGCGGCGGGATGAAGGTGCCGTGGCCGCGCTTTCGCACCACGATGCCCTCATCGACCAGGTCGCGGAAGCAGCGCTGGATGGTGCCCAGGCTGAACGGCAGCCGGTCCGCCAGTTCGGTCTCCGTGGGCAGCTTCTCGCCCGGCTTCCACACGCCCTGTCTGATCGACGCCTTGATCGCCATGCGCAGTTGCACGTGCTTGGTTTGCCGGCTGCCCTCGCGCGGGATGCGGCGCACGATCTCGTCGGCGCGGTCCGTCATTGCCTCCATCCCTTTTCCTCCAGCGCGTCATTGTGTCGCAGTCCGGGACGCGGCGCGCTCAGCGCAGCGTGTCGATCAGGCCGAAGATTCCCAGCGCCAGCAGCAGTACGCCGAGCCCGCGGAAGAAGCGTGTCGGGTCGCTCTGCAGCAGTCGGTCGTGCAGGCGTTGGCCGGCCACGTGGCCGAGCAGCGCGCATGGCAGCAGCCAGGCGTGATGCACCAGTTGCAGGTCGACCCCGGCCGCGACGAAGGAGACGAGCTTGATCACCACCATGCCCACCCAGGCCGCGAGCAGCGTGTCGCGCAATTGCTCTCGCGCGACATGGGCAGCGAACACCGCGACGATCAGCGGCCCGCCGATCAGCGAGTTGCCCATCACGTAGCCGCCCAGCGCGAGCAGGGCGGCGTCGCTCTTGGGCCCGCGGCTGCGGATTGGGCGAGCGAACACGTAGCCCAGCGCGTAGGCGATGACGATCGCGAAGATGATCGCGCTGGTCACGCGCGGCGGCAGCGTCAGCAGACCGAAGATGCCGACGATGGCCGGGGGGAACATCCACGGTGTGGCGCGCGCCAGATAGGCCCAATCGATTCCGGGCGTGCGGCCCGGCGCCGAGCCGGCTGGCTGCAATGCCCCGCGCAGCGCCGCCCAGAGCCCGAACACCAGCATGTGCGCGGCGATCAACGGCAGGAAAACCAGCGCGTCGTCGACAATCAACAACAGCAGCGGCAGCACCAGCACGGCGCCGCCAAAGCCCAGACCGGCGCGCACGAAGCCGCTCCACACGAACAGCGAGCCAATTGCCGCGTATTGCAATGGGTGCAGGTTTTCCATGCTTCGTCCAGCCGCGACGCCCCGCCTGGGTGGGCGGGGCGAGTCGAGGAAATGGCCCCGCCGAGGCGGGGGCTGCGTGGATCATGCGACCGAGGCGACGATCTCGACCGTGCCGGCTTCCGGGTCGACGATCAACTCGTCGCCGCTGCGAATGAGCTGCGTCACGTCGCCGTCGGCGAAGCGGTCGCACAGCGTCATGCCGGCCAGTGCCGCACCCTGGGCGAGGATGGTGTTGGCCTCGTTGAACAGGATCGCTGCCGGCGCCATGTCGCGCGAGCGCATCTCGTGCAGCATCCAGGCCGAGGCCACGCCGCCCTTGGCGGTGTTGAGTACCAGGATGCGATCCACGTAGGACTGGCCGACGAGCTTGTGGGCCGGGCGCGAGAACACGCCCTTGAGGCGATCCAGGTCGTAGCGTGCCGAGAAGTTGTCGTTGGCCACCAGCGCGCGTCCGCGCACCTTGCTGCCGACGCCGACATGGCATTTGAGGATGGTGCTCATACGATTTCTCCTGCGACCGCCGAGTCGACGCATGCCTCCATGCTCGCCAGCGAAGGTTGATAGCCGTAACCGCCGATGATGTTGACGATCTTGGTCGAATTGGAAAGCAGGCGACGCCAACCGTTGGCCTCGCCCATCTCGCGCGCGTACTGCTGGTAGAAGCAGGTGCCGCGCAACACCTTGGCGCCGGCGGCCTCGATGCGCGCGGTCAGGCCCAGGCGGTCGCAGTCGGCGGCCACGGGTGGCGAGGTGCACACGATCATCGCGGTGTCGGCATGAATGTGGCGCCCGTCGAGCAGTTCGGCCACGCGCGACATCTCGATCAGCGACAGTTGCGGCGCGGCGAACACCACCACGTCGACCTTCTCGCCGCGTCCGCCGAAGCTGCCCTGGAAGTCACGGTAGTCGGACTCGCCGATTTCGGTGGCGGGCGGCGGTGTGCCGTCGAACACGGCCGCGAGCGTGGGCGCCTCGGGCGTGACGCCGACGATGTGGAACAGCGGGGTGGAGCCGTAGCTCGCCATTGCGGCCCCGAGGTGCTTCATGTCATCGGAGGACGGCGCGTGCTCGATACCCTCGATCACCGGCACCTGCCAGTACGATCCGCTGGCACGGCCTACGATGCCGCCGAGAATGCCCCAGTCCGTCAGCCCGCGCGGCTGGTGACGCACGACGAAGCGGCGCGTGCCGCGGCGCTTGGCGTCCAGGTGCAGGCCGTAGCGCGGCGTGCGCCCGGTCAGCCCCGCGGCCAGCGCGGACGGGCCACCCTCGAAGTTCGAATACGCGCCGAGCACGCTGTTGCAGTAGATCACCACGCCGGTGTCGCCGAACGCCACGTGGTCGCCGCGTACCGGCGGCATGATGGTCTGGTAGTTGATGCAGGTGTCGGTCATCAGGATGCCGAGCTTGCCGCAGGCGGCGATGGTGCGTCGCTCCAGATTCGCCATGTCCTCGGTCTGGCCCAGTTCCTTGTAGTAGGAGAGGTCGACGCCGCGCGGGTCGGTGATCATCGGGATGCGCACGCGCCCTCCGGCGGCAGCCTGTTCCTCGAGAAAGCGCACGCCGGCGTCTCCCAGGGATTCGGGGTCGGCCATCATGTGCGCCTGCGACACCGGCACGAAGTCCTCGGCGTCGAACAGCCGGCCGACCTGCATCATGTGTTCCATGGCCCATTTGCACGGCTGGCCGAACTCGCCGGCGAGCATCGCGCGCTCTTCTTCTGTCAGTTTCATCGCAACAATCCTTCGTTATGACGTATGGCGGGCTCGGGTAGTGCTCATTTCATGGAATTGGGGAGCCACAGCACCAATTCCGGGAAGAAATAGACGACGTACAGCATCGCGATCTGGATCAGCAGGAAAGGCGCCGCACCCAGTGCCAGTCGCCCGAGCTTGATGCGCGAGATGCCGTGGATCGTGAACAGATTCACCCCGATCGGCGGCGAGATCTGCGCGATCTCCATTGCGATGCAGGCGAAGATGCCGAACACCAATGGGTCCATGCCCAGCTGCATCGCGACCGGATAGAAGATCGGGATGGAGATCAGCAGCATCGCCGCGCTCTCCAGAAACATGCCCATCACGACATAGGCGAGGATCATCAGCGTCACCGCGGCGATGCCCGATGCGTTGTCGATGATGGCCTGGGCGATGCTCTGCGGAACCTGCTCGAAGGTCAGGAAGTGGGCGAAGAACTGGCCGAACACGATCAGCATGAACAGCATCGAGGTCGTCGCCGTGGCGACGATGGCCGCCTCGCGCAGCTTGGGCCAGTCCAGACGGCGCTGGGCGAAACCCAGGATCGCCACATAGACGACCGCCAGTGCGCCGACCTCGGTGGGCGTGAACGCGCCGGTGTAGATCGCCGCGATGATGATCGGTGGCAGCAGGATCACGCCGATGGAGCGCCGTGTGATGCGCAGCTTCTCGGCCAGCGGCACTTCGTGACGGGTACGCACGGTCGGGCGCGAGAGCACCACGTAGAGCAGGAACAGCGACATCATCAGCACGCCCGGCAGCACGCCGGCGATGAACAGCTGGCCGATCGAGGTCTCCGTGATCACGCCGTAGAGGATCAGCGGGATCGACGGCGGGATGATGATGCCCAGCGTGCCGCCGCCGGCCACGAAGCCGCCCGCGCGGCGCTGGCCGTAGCCCTCGTCGAGCAGCAGCGGGATCGCCACCAGGCCCACCGTCGCGGCTGTGGCGATGCTCGAGCCCGAGATCGCGGCGAAGATGCCGCAGGCCAGAATGGTCGCCACGCCCAGCGAATTGGGGATGGAGCCGGCCCAGGCCTTGGTGACCTCGAACAGGTCGCGGCCCGCGTCGGTGCGCTGCATGATGGTGCCGGTCAGGATGAACAGCGGCAGCGCCACCAGTTCGAAGATCGATGCACCCTGCCAGCTGATCTGGATGAAGGAGCGAAAGGCGTGAACCGGGTCTTCGAGCAGCAACGATGCGAGAAAGGCCGACAGCCCCATCGCGACGAACACCGGCATCGACAGCAGCATGAAGAAGAACAGCAGGAAGATCGCGATGAAACCGCCGTAGTCGTAGATGAAATCCATCATGCGCCTCTCAGTCGCCGGCTTCGCCGTGGTCGGGCATGCCGCAGCACATCTGCACGATGGTCTGCAGCAACAGCCCGATCCCGCCGATCGGAATGGCCAGGTTGGGAATCCACAGCGGTACTTCGAGCAGCGTCGACGAGCCGATGGAGTTGCTCCACGAGTACCAGGCGAAGTACAGCCCGGAAGTGATCACCAGCAGTGCGAACAGCAGCACCGACACGTTGGAGATCATGTCCAGCGCTGGCTTGGCGCGCGGAAAGAGCTGAGCCAGGATGGTCACGCGAAAATGGGCCCCGCGCTTGACGGCCAGCGCGTTGCCGAGAAAGCCGATGAAAATGAAGGCATACAGCGTGGTCTCGAATACCCAGATGGTCGGGTAGCCGAAGGCGCGCAACAGCGCGTCGTAGACGATGGGTAGCGCGAGCACGATCATCAGCGCCACGGACAAGCCGGTCATCAGCTTGCCGGTCGTCTCGAGCGTGCGGACGAAGCCCGTCGGTTCTTGCACGGAAGACATGGGTGGTCTCCTGGCAGGGGTTCGGATGCAGGGCCGCCCTCGCAGGGGCGGCCCCCTCGTGCATTACTCAGCAGCGATGAGCTCGACGAGCTCGGCCGGGTACTCCTTGCGGGCCTTCTCGGTGAAGCCGGCCAGCGCATCCTCCCAGGCATTCCATTGGGCACTGCCCGGATCGAGCACCGTGACCGTCGAGCCCGATTGGCGCACCTCTTCGACCTGCTTGGCGTAGATGTCGATCAGGTACTGCTGCATCTCGTCGCGCGCTTCCTCCGCGGCGGCGACCAGCGCCTTGCGCAGTTCGGGATCCATGTTTTCGTACTTGTCGCGGTTCATCACGTAGGCGTGCACCAGCGTGCCGATGACACCGTTCTGCACGAACATGTTGGTCGTGACTTCGTAGTGCTTCAGGCCCACGGCGCCACCCAGGCCGCCCATGGCGCCATCCACGGTGCCGCGCTGCAGACCGGAATACACGTCGCCGACCCCCATCGTCACCGGCGAGGCGCCCAGTTCCTGGATCACCAGGCCTGCGCCGCGCGAATACACGCGTACCGACTTGCGCTCCATGTCCTCGGGCAGGGCCACCGGGAAATTCGTCGACAGCACCGGGGGGCCGATGTCGAACATCACCAGGATGACCGCGCCCTGCTCACGAAACTTGGCGTTGTAGTAGTCGAAGATCGGGTTGCCCGGCTTGAGGTTGTCGCGCGTCCATTGCATGGACTTGTTCCACAGCGGCGTGGTCAGGATGGAAACCTCGGGAATGCGGCCAGACCAGGTATCCATCGTCGTCAACGAGATGTCGACCGTGCCCTGAGGGACCGCAGTCGGCACGAATTCCTGCTTGACCATCTCGCCGCCCTGGAAGCTGCGCACGCGGAACTTGCCACCGCTTTTCTCTTCGAGCTTCTTTTCGAACTGCGGGATGAACTGCGACACCTGCGGGTGCTTGGGACTGCCCCAGGTCGAGATCGAAAGCCGCTCGGCGTGAGCGGTGGTGACCAGCGCGGACGCCGTGAACAGTGCGGCGGCGAGCTTGAGTGTGTGACGCTTGAACATCGTCGGACCTCCTCTTGTGGTGTGACGTTGCGAAGCTTTGGGTACAGCGGCCAGCGTCTTGTTGTTGTCGGGCGGACGTTGTGGCGTAACTGTGTAGTAAGTGAAGCATCCGTGTTTTCGTTTGTCAATACTATGTAGTTACTCGAACAAGGCGGGCCGATATCTTCCGACGATCGCAGGTGACACGCTCGGCGCGATGGCGTAGCATCAATTTGTCTGACAACTTGATCGCTGCCATGAACGCACCCGAAACGACGCAACGCCCGGCGCGCCTGTCCGACGAGGTGGCCGATGCGCTCGAGGCCTGGCTGCGCGCCGAGGGTTTCGCGCCGGGCACGCAGTTGCCGACCGAGAAAGTGCTGTGCGAGCGCTTCGGGGTCAGTCGCGCGGTGATCCGCGAGGCCGTCGCGCGGCTCAAGGCCGACGGCTGCGTGCGCACGCGTCAGGGCTCGGGCGCCTTCGTCGCGGCGCGCCCGGGGGAGGGCGTGTTCCGCTTGCCGCTGCCGGACGTGCTGCCGCAGGATGCGGCCGACGTGTTCGAACTGCGTTACGTGGTCGAGACCGGAGCCGCGGCGCTCGCTGCCGAGCGGCGCGACGCGGCCGATCTGGCGCGCATCGGCGCGGCGCTGGCGCGCATGCGCGCCGCGCTTGCAGAGGCGGCCGATGCGGTGGTCGACGACGACGCCTTCCATGTGGCGATCGCCGAGGCCACGCACAACCGCGCGCTGGCGCGTTTCCAGCAGTTCGTCGGGCAGCAGTTCTCGGGTTCGCGTGCGCCCACCTGGAGCGCGGCAGGGCATCGCGCCGGGCGTGCCCGTGACGCGCAGCGCGAGCATGAACGCATTTTCGCGGCCATCGCGGCCGGTGACGCGCCCGGCGCGCGTCGCGCCGCGGCGGCCCATCTGGTCGGCGCGGCACGCCGGCTGGGACTGGATCCGGCGCGCTGGCGCGCGCTCGCCGAAGAGGAGACGGAGTCATGAACACCACGCTGGATGCGCCGCCGAACGTGGCCGAGCGCGATTTTTCCGGCGTCGATCGCGCACGCGTGATCGCCGCCCTGTCGCCGCTGCTGCCGCCGGGCGGATTGATCTACGACACCGAGGACGTGCGCCCCTACGAGTGCGACGGCCTGACCGCGATCCGGCAGTTGCCGATGGTCGTGGCGCTGCCCTCGACCGAGGCGCAGGTGGTTGCCATCCTGCGCACCTGCAGCGAGTTGGGCGTGCCGGTTGTCGCGCGCGGTGCCGGCACCGGCCTGTCCGGCGGGGCGCTGCCGCATGCCCACGGCGTGCTGCTTTCACTGGCCAAATTCAACCGCATCGTCTCCATCGACCGTCTGGCACGCACGGCGGTGGTGCAGCCGGGCGTGCGCAATCTGGCCATTTCCGAAGCCACCGCGCCCCACGGCCTGTACTACGCGCCCGACCCGTCCTCGCAGATCGCCTGCACCATCGGCGGCAACGTGGCCGAGAACTCGGGCGGCGTGCATTGCCTCAAGTACGGTCTGACCGTGCACAACGTGCTGCGCGTGCGCGGCGTGACGATGGATGGCGAAGTCGTCGAGTTCGGATCCGCCGCGCCCGACGCGCCCGGCTACGATCTGCTGGCGACGATGATCGGTTCGGAGGGCATGCTGGCGGTGGTCACCGAGGTCACCGTCCGCCTCACACCCAAGCCGCAGCTCGCGCAGTGCGTGCTGGCGGCCTTCGACGACGTGATCAAGGCCGGCGATGCGGTCGCCGCGGTCATCGCAGCCGGCATCATTCCGGCCGGCCTGGAGATGATGGACCAGCCGACCACCATCGCCGTCGAGGAATTCGTGCATGCCGGCTATCCGCTCGACGCCAAGGCCATCCTGCTGTGCGAGTCCGATGGCACGCCCGAGGAAGTGGCCGAGGAGGTCGCGCGCATGCGCGAGGTGCTCGAGGCGGCTGGCGCCACCGAGATCCGCGTCTCGCGCGACGAGGCCGAGCGCCTGCGATTCTGGGCCGGACGCAAGGCCGCCTTCCCGGCCGCCGGGCGGCTCTCGCCCGACTACTACTGCATGGACGGCACCATTCCGCGCAAGCGCCTGGGCGAGATGCTCGACGCCATCGCCGGCATGGAGAAGAAGTACGGCCTGGGGTGTCTCAACGTGTTCCACGCCGGCGACGGCAACCTGCATCCGCTGATCCTGTTCGATGCGAACAAGGAGGGCGAACTGCATCGCGCCGAGGAATTCGGTGCCGACATCCTGGAACTGTCGATCGCGCTCGGTGGCACGGTGACCGGTGAGCACGGCGTCGGCGTGGAGAAGATCAACCAGATGTGCAATCAGTTCGATCGCGCCACGCTGGATGCCTTCTTCCGCGTCAAGGCGGCCTTCGACCCGGACGGTCTGCTCAACCCCGGCAAGGCCATCCCCACGCTCAACCGCTGTGCCGAATACGGGCGGCTGCACGTCAAGGGTGGCGATCTGCCGCACCCGGAGCTGCCGCGTTTCTGACATGGACAAGGGCTGGCTGCAACTGCTGCTGGTGGGCGTACCGGTGCTGATGTTCATCGGCGCCTGGATGACGCTGCGCCACGTGTCGCGCCGGCCGGACAAGAGGAAGGATTCATGAGCGAGATCATCGACGTGTGGCGCGAGCGCATCCGCGCCGCGGCCGAAGCCCGCACGCCGCTGCGCGTGCGCGGCGGCGGCAGCAAGGATTTCTACGGCCGCGAGCCGGCCGGAGAGCTGTTCGACACGCGCGAGTGCGCCGGCATCGTGGCCTACGAGCCGACCGAACTCGTGGTCACCGTGCGTGCCGGCACGCCGCTCGCGGAACTCGACGCAGCCCTGGCGGAAAAAGGCCAGTGGCTGGCCTTCGAACCGCCGCGTTTCGGCGAGCACGCGACTGTCGGCGGCATGGTCGCCACCGGCCTGTCTGGGCCGCGGCGCATGGCGGTGGGTGCCTTGCGCGACTTCGTGCTGGGCATGAAGGTGATCGACGGACGTGGCGAACTGCTCTCCTTCGGCGGCCAGGTGATGAAGAACGTCGCCGGCTACGACGTCTCGCGCCTGATGACGGGCGCGCTGGGCACGCTGGGCGTGATCGTCGAGGTCTCGCTCAAGGTGCTGCCGCGCCCCGTGGCCGAGGCCACGCTGGCGCTCGAATGCGACGAGGTCACGGCACTCGCTCGGATGAACGAGTGGGGCGCCGAGCCGCTGCCGGTGTCGGCCACTGCCTGGCACGATGGCGTGTTGCGGGTGCGCCTGTCGGGTGCGCGCGCGGCGGTGGATGCCGCGCGCGAGCGCCTGGGCGGCGAGGCGCTCGATGGGGCCGATGCCGATGCCTACTGGGAGGCGTTGCGCGAACAGCGCGACGACTTCTTTGCCGGTGATGCGCCGTTGTGGCGGTTCGCGCTGCCGACCACCGCCGCGGCGCTGGCGCTCGACGGCGCCCAGTACCTGGAGTGGGGCGGCGGCCAGCGCTGGCTGCGCTCGGACGCCGCGCCCGATGTCGCGCGCGAGCGCGCCACCGCGCTCGGCGGGCACGCCACGCTGTTTCGCGGCGGCGAGCGCAACGGCGAGGTATTCCATGCGCCCACGGCGCCGCTGATGCAGACGCATCGCCGCCTGAAGGCCGCCTTCGATCCGGCCGGCATCCTCAATCCCGGCCGAATGTACGCAGCGTTCTGAGGACGAGTCCCTATGCAGACCCAGCTTGCCGATTTCATCCGTGACACGCGCGAGGGCCAGGAGGCGGACGCCATCCTGCGCAAGTGCGTGCACTGCGGTTTCTGTACCGCAACCTGTCCCACCTACCAGCTGCTCGGCGACGAACTCGACGGGCCGCGCGGGCGCATCTACCTGATCAAGCAGGTGCTCGAGGGCGACGAACCGACGCAGCGCACGCAGCTGCATCTGGATCGTTGCCTGACCTGTCGCGCCTGTGAGACCACCTGTCCGTCCGGCGTCGAGTACGGGCGCCTGGTCGATATCGGGCGTCATGTGGTTTCGCAGCGCGTGTCGCGTCCGCTGGGCCAGCGCGCGATGCGCTGGGCATTGAAGGCCTTCGTGCCGCGTGCCGGCCTGTTCGGCGCGGCGATGGGCGCCGGGCGCCTGGCGCGTGGCATGCTGCCTGCCGCGCTCAAGGAAAAGGTTCCGCTCGCGCGCCCGGCCGGGCATTGGCCTGCGCCGCGTCATGCGCGGCGCGCGATCGCGCTGGCGGGCTGCGTGCAACCTTCGATGGCGCCGTCGATCAACGCGGCCGCGGCACGCGTACTCGACGCCGTCGGCATCTCGCTGGTCGAACAACGGGGCGCGGGTTGCTGTGGCGCGTTGCGTCAGCACCTGGACGATCACGAGGGCGCACGCGCGGACGCGCGACGCAACATCGATGCGTGGTGGCCGGCCATCGAGCGCGGCGAGATCGAGGCCATCGTCATGACGGCCTCGGGCTGCGGCGTGCAGGTGCGCGACTATGCCCACTTGCTTGCCGACGACGCGGCCTACGCGGCCCGCGCCGCGCGGGTGGCGGGGCTCACGCTCGATATCGGCGAGGTCGTCGCGGCCGAGCACGACGCCCTGGTCGAGCGCCTCGACGCCGCGCCCGGCAGCGCCGGCGAGCTCGCCTTCCATGCTCCGTGTACGCTGCAGCACGGACAGAAGCTGCGCGGTGTGGTCGAGTCGGTGCTCACGGCAGCCGGCTTTGAACTGTTGCCGGTGCGCGACGCCCATCTGTGCTGCGGCTCGGCCGGGACCTATTCGCTGCTGCAGCCCGAACTGTCGCATCGCCTGCGCGAAGACAAGCTCGCCGCGCTTACCGAGCACGGCGCGCGGCGCATCGCCTCGGCCAACATCGGCTGCATCACCCACCTCGATCCGGCCACCGATGTGCCGGTGCGCCACTGGATCGAATACATCGACGAGCGCCTCACCGCGGCCGCGTGAAGGCAACTCTTGGGGCGGCGTGGGCGGGCGTGCGACAGCCACCGACTTGTGAGCGATGGTCCGCAATCGGTATCATTGCGCTTTTGAGCGGCGCCGATCCGGCTCCAAGCCGGCCCGCCGGACGGAGTCGGAGCGACGCCCGGACCCCGCCGTAACCGGCGCGTGGTCGCCCGTTTGCGGGCGAAACTCCCGCGCTGCGACGTGTCTCCTGTCGCGTGCGGAAGCGCCACGCGACGCACGCCCGAAAGGGAAAGGAACAGACCTTGAGCGAACAGACCGAAGCCGCACAGCCGACACCGCTGGTGATCGGCGTGGCCGCCGAGAAGGCGGCCGGTGAGCGCCGCCTGCCGGTGGTGCCCGATGTGATCAAGAAATACGCCGGACTCGGCGCGCGCGCGCTCGTCGAGCGCGGTGCGGGCGCCGAGGCGCATTTCCCGGACGAGGCCTTCGGCGATGTCGCGTTCGCCGACAGTGGCGAGGATGTGTACGCCGGTGCCGACGTGGTGCTGTGCGTGCAACCGCCCAGCCAGAAGCTCATCGGCAAGTTGAAGCCCGGCGCGGTGCTGGTGGGAATGCTCCAGCCATGGTCCGACGCCAAGCGCGTGCAGGCCATCGCCAAGCGTGGCGTCACCGCCTTTGCCCTGGAACTGCTGCCGCGCATCTCGCGCGCGCAGAGCATGGACGTGCTGTCCTCGCAGGCGGCCGTTGCCGGCTACGCCTGCGCGCTGATCGCCGCCAACCACTGCCCGAAGTTCTTTCCGATGCTCACTTACGCGGCCGGTTCCATCCGTCCGGCGCGCGTGCTCGTCATCGGTGCCGGCGTGGCCGGCCTGCAGGCGATTGCCACGGCACGGCGCATCGGCGCGCAGGTCGAGGGCTATGACGTGCGCCCCGAGACGCGCGAGCAGGTCGAGTCGCTGGGCGCCAAGTTCGTCGAAACCGGCGTCGACGCGACCGGCGAGGGTGGCTATGCGCGCGAGCTGACCGCCGACGAGAAGAAGCAGCAGGCCGAGCGCCTGGGCAAGGCCATCGCACAGTGCGACGTGCTGATTACGACCGCCGCGGTGCCGGGACGCAAGGCACCGGTGATCGTGACCAAGAAGATGGTCGGGCAAATGAAGCCCGGCGCGGTCATCGTCGATCTGGGGGCCGAGACCGGCGGCAACGTCGAAGGCACGGTGGCCGGCGAAGAGAAGCGCGTCGACGGCGTTCTCATCGTCGGGCCGACCAACATCGCCAGTCGCATGCCGGTGCACGCGTCCGAAATGGTCGCGAAGAATCTGTTCAATTTCATCAGCCCGTTCATCAAGGACGGTGCGCTCACGCTCGACTGGGAAGACGAGGTGATGAGCGGAGCCTGCCTCACCCACGACGGCGAAGTTCGCCACGAGGGCGTGCGCAAGGCGCTCGGGCTCGACTCGAACAATTAAAGGAGAGCTGACGCAATGGAAGGCTTTACCGCTCTATACATCTTCATGCTCGCGGCCTTCACCGGCTACGAGGTGATCTCCCGCGTGCCGGTGATTCTGCACACCCCGCTGATGTCCGGCTCGAACTTCGTGCACGGTGTGGTGCTGGTGGGCGCGATGATCGCGCTCGGCCACGCCGACCCGAATGATCCGCTGCAACTGCTGATCGGCTTCGTCGCGGTGTTCCTGGGTGCGGCCAACGCGGCTGGCGGCTACATCGTCACTGAACGCATGCTCGGCATGTTCAAGTCCGGCGGCAAGAACAAGAAGAACGAAGGGGGCGCCAAATGAACTGGTTTGTCAGCATGGCGTATTTCGTCGTCACGATCGTGTTCATCTTCGGCCTGAAGGCGATGAGCTCGCCGGTCACCGCGCGTCGCGGCATCGTATGGGCCGGTTTCGCGATGATCGCCGCCACGGTGGTCACCTTCTTCGTTTCCGACCTGCACAACATCGGCCTGATGGTACTGGCCATCGTGCTCGGCGGTGGCGTGGCCTGGTGGTCGGGCAAGACGGTCAAGATGACCGACATGCCGCAGATGGTCGCCATCTACAACGGCATGGGCGGCGGTGCCGCGGCCGGCATCGCGGCGATCGAGCTGGTGCGTGGGGTCGATCACTCGGCTATGGTCTCCACGCTGATGGTGCTCGGCGCGATCATCGGCTCGGTGGCCTTCTCGGGCTCGTGCGTGGCGTTCGCGAAGCTTCAGGGCCTGATGAACAAGGCCATCCGTCTGCCGCAGCAGAACAGCATCAATTTCTTCCTGACGCTGATCACCTTCGGTCTGGGCCTGACCATCGGCTATTCCGACGACCCCTCGGGTTTCGGCATTTTCCTGTTCTTCGTGCTGGCGCTGGCGCTAGGCGTGGTGCTGGTGCTGCCGATCGGTGGTGCCGACATGCCAGTGGTGATCTCGCTGCTCAACGCCTTCACCGGTCTTGCAGTCGGCTTCAAGGGCTTCGTGCTGGGCGTGCCGATGCTGATCGTCGCCGGCATCGTGGTGGGCGCTTCGGGCATGCTGCTCACACAGCTCATGGCCAAGGCGATGAACCGCCCGATCCGCAACATCATCTTCACGCCACTGACCGGTGCCGCGGTCGAGGGCTCGGGCGAGAGCCAGGGCACGATGCGTGAGACCTCGGCGATGGATGCCGCGTCCCTGATGCGCTTCGGTGGCAAGGTCATCATCGTGCCGGGCTACGGCATGGCGGTGGCCGGCGCCCAGCACAAGGTATGGGAGATGGCCCAACTGCTCGAGGAAGCCGGTGTCGAGGTCAAGTTCGCGATCCATCCAGTGGCCGGACGCATGCCGGGCCACATGAACGTGCTGCTGGCCGAGGCCGGTGTGCCCTACGACCGCATCTTCGACCTGGAAGAGATCAACAACGAGTTCTCGCAGGCGGATGTCGCGCTGGTGATCGGCGCCAACGACGTGGTCAATCCGGTGGCGCGTACCGACAAATCCAGCCCGATTTACGGCATGCCCATCCTCAACGCCGACATGGCCAACGACGCGATCGTGATCAAGCGCGGCCGCGGCGCAGGTTACTCGGGCATCGAGAACGCGCTGTTCTTCAAGGAGAACTGCAGCATGCTCTACGGCAGCGCGCAGGACGCGGTGGGCGAGATCATCGCGCAGATCAAGGCCTTCGATGGCTGACGCCAGTCCGTGGTCGTGAGCATTGCGAAAGGGCGCGCCTGCAGGGCGCGCCTTTTTTCTGCGCTTGTCCGGCGGCGCGTCACGGTATACAAGGACCCTATCGTTCGTGTCCCGGAGCGGTTCATGCGTGTCGTTCTCTCCCTCCTCGCCGCCTTGCTGCTTTCTGGTCCTGTGGGTGCGCAGCAGGGCGATGCCGACGCACCTGCACCCGCCGGAGGCGAGGTGATCGATGCGCGTGAGGCCGACGGCAAGCCCTACCGATATCCAATGCCGGCCGTGGCGGAAACCGTGCGTGATCTGCAGCATTCGACGCAGGCCATGCTGTTGCGCGAATACTGCGCGGACAAGCGCATCCCCGATGAATTCGTCGATCAGCGTCTGGCTGAGTTCAGCCGTCAGACCGGTCGCGACGAGAATTGTCGGACGCTGCTCGAGTACTGACGCCGCGATTGGCGTTCAGCGCGGCTGGCCGGCTTGCGCACGCAACCGGGCGGCGAAGCCCCCAGCGGTCAGTGGTGGCCCGAAGAGCGGGCCTTGCTGAAGCGGGCAACCGATCGCGGCAAGGAAGTCGCGGTGCGCCGCACTGGACACGCCACAGGCGACCAGTTCGACGCGCAGGCTCGCTGCCAGACTGACGAGCAGTTCGATGACGCCTTCGGCGTGTTCGTCATGGCCCAGCCGCTCGACCAGTTCGCCAGGCACGCGCAAGGCCCGGAACCCGCCGCGTGCGAGCGCGTCCAGCGGTAGGTCGTCGGCACCGGCCTGGTCGAGCGCGAGTCCGACGCCCAGCCGTCGCAGTGTCGCGACGGTCATGTCTGCACGGGCAAGGGTTTTCGCGTTCAACGCCAGATCGATGCGTGCCGGTGCGACGCCGCTGGCCGCGAGCGAGGCTTCGATCAGCCGTGCGCAGGCCTCGTCGTCGGCGGCGGTCGGCCGGATCGCGATCGTGCAGCGTTCGCTGCGTTGCTGCGGCCACTGGGCCGCAGCCTCGAGCGCGCACTGGATCAGGTGGCCGTCCAGTTCCCCGGCGAGCCCGGCTGCAATGGCTTCCTCGTGGTACTCGCGTGGGCCGAGCAGCCCGCGCCCGGGGTGATCCCAGATCAATTCGGCGGAGGCCCCGAAGGTGCTTGCGTCCCGTGCGTCGACCACCGGGCTCAGGGACAGCGAGAACTGACCATGCTCCAGTGCCAACCGGATGCCGTTGCCCGGCGGATGCGCAGGACGCGCCCGGCGCGGGCTCTGCTCGACCGGCGTGGGCTGGGCTTGTTCCGCCTCGGTGCCCTGTAGCAGCAGGATGCGCCATCCGCCGCGGGGGCCGGGCAGGATGCGTGCGCGCACGCCCGCGACGCGCGCGACCGGCGGCTCGTGCGGTGCCGGCCACTCGATCGGGACGGTGCCTTCGAGCATCTCGCCGCGCAGATCCAGCCCGTCGATTCCGGGCAGTCTTGTTGCGGGCGCGTTGAGTGCCTGCACGCGGCCGTTGTCGTCGAGCACGATGATCGGTTGATCGAGTGCGGCGGCCAGCTTGGGCCAGACGCGATCCTCGGCCGGGGCGAGTCCGCTGCCATAGGCTTCGGCGACGATGTCCGGACTGAGGATCAGTGCGTGCATGCCGGGACGCAGTCGCGCGGCGGCGATGAAGCGCAGATCGCGTCGTCGCCCGCCGGGCAGCACGACCTGGATGCTGCCGCGCATCTCGCCCTGGATGAGCAGGCGCTCGCGTGCTGCCAGAAAGGCTCGTTCACTCGGGAACAGTTCGGACAGCGGGTGGCCGACGATCTGGCGATAGTCGCGCTCGAGCAGCCGGCAGGCGGCGCTGTTGGCGTCGATCATGACCTCGTCGCCGGTGATGATCAGACCTTCGTCGATCAGTTCCAGCAGGGCGAGGTAGAGGCCGGTCTCCAGACCTTCCGAGAAGTCTGCGACGAAAGGTTCGTGCGGCGGTCTGGCCGGCTTGGGCGGAATCGGTGGCATGATTTCTGGCCGTAGCTCCGGTTGCGGCATGCAGCCGCGCAAGGTAACCAGAATACCCCCGCCTACAGCGGGCCTTCGCCCGAAAAGGCACAAAAAGCGGTGTCTATTTGCGCCCCAGGCCGCCCAGCAGGACCGCCACCGGGCGTTTGTCGCGGCGACCGCTTGAACGGTCGCTGTCGACGGTCGGTGAGGCACTGTCTTCGGATGCCGGGGCGTAAGGCTTGCTGAAGTCGAAGCCGTCGGCGGCTACCCGCTTGTCCCGGCGCGGACGTGCCGGGCGTGCGTCGCTGCCGCGTCGGGGTGAGGTCTGCGCCGCCGGTGTTGCTGTCTGCGCCGTTGGTGTTGCCGTCGGTATCGACGGCGCGGGTGCGGCCTTGACGGCCGGGGCGGGCTCCGGGCGGGCAGCTTCGCGGTGCTTGCGCCGATGGGTGCCGACCTCGTCGTAGTCGGGCTCGGGGTCGAAGCCGGGAACGGCCTCCTGCGGGATGTCGAGCCCGATCAGTTTCTGAATCTCCGCCAGCCGCCCCTTCTCTTCGGCGCACACCAGCGAGATCGCGTTGCCGCTACGCCCGGCACGGCCTGTGCGGCCGATGCGGTGCACGTAGTCTTCTGCCGTGTGCGGAAGTTCGAAGTTGATCACCAGAGGCAGGTCGTAGACGTCGAGTCCGCGTGCGGCCACGTCGGTGGCGACGAGCACGCGCAGGCGACCGGACTTGAAGGCCTCGAGCGTGTCGGTGCGCTGGCCCTGGCTCTTGTCGCCGTGGATCGCGTCGGCCGAGATGCCCTGCCGCGTCAGATAGTGCGCGAGGCGCCCGCACAGCAGCTTGGTGTCGACGAAGATCAGCGCCTGCGCGTCCGGTTCATGGCGCAGCAGGTGGGCGAGCAGGTTGCGCTTGAGCCCGGCCGAGACCGGATGCACGCGGTGTTCGATGGTTTCCGAGACCATGTTGCGGCGCGCGACCTCGACCAGGGTCGGGTTCTTGAGCATGCGGTCGGCAAGCTTCTTGATCTCTTCCGAGAAGGTGGCCGAGAACAGCAGGCTCTGGCGTTGCGCCGGCAACAGGTCGAGGATGCGACGGATGTCGGGGATGAAGCCCATGTCGAGCATGCGGTCGGCTTCGTCGAGCACCAGCATTTCGACCTGGCCAAGCTGGATGGTCTTCTGTTGAACGTGGTCGAGAAGCCGCCCCGGCGTGGCGACGACGATCTCGACGCCACGGCGCAGTGCCTCGATCTGGCCGCGCATGTCGACACCGCCGTAGATGCAGATCGAGCGCAAAGGCACGTACTTGCCGTAGGTCTCGACGGACTCGTGCACCTGTACCGCGAGTTCGCGCGTGGGCGCGAGCACCAGCGCGCGCACCGGGTGGCGCGCCGGACTGGTCGAGGTGCTGGCATGGCGCGCCAGGCGCTGAATCAGCGGCAGCGTGAAACCGGCGGTCTTGCCGGTTCCGGTCTGCGCCGCACCCATCATGTCGAGGCCGCTCAGCACGACCGGGATCGCTTGTTCCTGGATCGGCGTGGGCTCGGTGTATCCGGTCTCAGAAACGGCTCGTTGAAGCTCGGGAATCAGCCCGAGGTCGGCAAAGCTCATGGTCGGTTCAGTTCCTGGCGGCCGCGCTCGGGCCGGTTCGCGTGGGCGGGTTGCCCGGCACCGGAAAACGAGCGTCGCCCGGTGCAACCAAAGTCGCGATTATACACGCGACGTGCGCTTTCCTTTTGCTGTCAAGCCCTTCCGGCTTGGCGTCAGCGGCGCAGCGTGAGATAGGCGGTGACTTCCTCGCGGTCGTGATACAGGTGCTTGATGCGCAGGTCGAAGGGGCCGACACTCGCCAGCCGCTTCTCGATCAGGCTTCGACATTGCGCCACCGCGTCCAGCCGGCGCTTCATCGGAAGCTTGAGGTTGAAGATTGCATGCCTTGCGCGCGCGGTGCCGATCCATTCGGCCATCAGCGACGCGATGCGTGAAGGCTGCTCGACCATGTCGCATACCAGCCAGTCCACCGCGCGCCGGGGGCGCCACGTGAAGCCGTCGGCGCGCACATGTTCGACCATGCTGGTGGCCATCACCGATTCGGCCATCGGTCCGTTGTCGACCGCCGTGACGTGCAACCCGCGCCAGGCCAGTTGCCAGCTCCAGCCGCCGGGTGCGGCGCCCAGGTCAACGGCGCGCATGCCGGCACGCATCGCGACCGTGCGTTCTTCTTCGGTGAGCATCCCGAGAATCGCTTCCGCGAGCTTGAGCGTGGAGCGACTGCCGGCCTCGCGCGGCATGCGCAGACGCGCAATGCCCATTGGCCACGGCGCCTCGCGATCGGCTCGTGCCGCGGCGAGCCATGCGGTCTTCTCGTCGGTGAAGATCACGTGCAGGGCGGCGAGGTTGCTGCGGCTGGTACGCATCGCGCCGCGCGCCGACAGTTTCTTGGCAAGCGGTGCGGCAAAGCGCCGGCAGAAGCCGGACAGCGGTCGCGCGGCGTCCGAATCCGGGTGCTCGATGGCGACCGTCGAGAAGCGTTGCGCCGCGCCGCGCGCAGCTTCGACGATGGGGCTGGCGCGGTCATCGTCAGGCAGATCGTCAACGCGCGCGAACCATGGCATCAGCGTGCGCGCAAACACCAGTGCGTGCCAGTCGCAGTATTGCGCCAGATCGGCGAAATCGATGGCCTCGACGGCCTCGAACACGGCGAAGCCCGTGCCCTCGTGGGCCCGCACGTAGCCGTTCAGCCCCAAGTCGCGACCGAAGGCGTCGAGCTCGCCGGCGAGTTCGCGCTCGAAACCAGCCCGGCACAGCGCGATCAGACCCCAGGCGTGGGCGTCTTCGGGCGGGGTTGGGGTGTCTTCGCGGGTCATCGGAGCGCCTGTATCATCTTGCGGGTGCGCGGATGATACGTGGCCGGCCGCGCCCGGACCACTGTCGCATCCGCCCAACGCCAGTTCACGGGAGTGCATTCATGGAGTACCGCCGACTCGGCGAGCGTGGGCCGGAAGTCTCGAGCCTGTGTCTCGGAACGATGACCTTCGGAGAACAGAACGACGCCGCGCAGGCCTTCGATCAGCTCGATCGCGCGCTGGACGCGGGAATCAACTTCATCGACACCGCCGAGATGTATCCGGTGCCCGCGCGCGCCGCCACGCAGGGCGAGTCCGAGCGCATCGTCGGACGCTGGCTTGCACGCCAGCGCCGCGACCGCCTCGTCGTCGCGACCAAGGTGGCCGGCCCCGCGCGTGGCATGGACTGGATCCGTGGCGGGCCGCTGGCGCTCGACGAGGCCAATCTTCGCGCCGCGGTCGAAGCCAGTCTGGAGCGTCTGGGCACGGACTACATCGACCTCTACCAGATTCACTGGCCGGAGCGGAATCAGCCGATGTTCGGCGAATGGCGGTACGACCCTTCGGCCGAGCGCGAATGCGTGCCGGTGCGCGCCCAACTCGAGGTGCTGGCGCGGCTGGTCGAGGAGGGGCGCATCCGCTACATCGGGCTGTCCAACGAGCATCCCTGGGGCGTCATGGAGTTTCTGCGTCAGGCCGATGCACTGGGTCTGCCGCGCATCGTGTCGATCCAGAACGTCTATAGCCTGCTCTCGCGCGTGTTCGAGTACGGGCTTGCGGAGATGTGCCATCGTGAGCACGTCGGCCTGCTCGCATACTCGCCGCTCGGTTTCGGGCATTTGAGCGGCAAGTACCTGGGCGTTCCGCCCGCCGGTGCCCGGTTGACGCGCTTTCCTGCGTTCGGAAAGCGCTACGCGACACCGGGCGTGCGACCGGCGGTCGAAGCCTATGCCGATCTGGCGCGTCGACACGGCATGAGCCCGGCCACGCTGGCGCTGGCGTTTGTATGCGGGCAGAGCTTCGTTACGAGCACGGTCATCGGTGCGACGACACTGGAACAACTGGAAGAGAATCTCGCGGCGCGAGAGGTGATACTGCACCTGGATGTGCTGGCAGAAATCGACGAAATCCACGCTCGCCACACCAATCCGGCGCCGTGACGCCGTGTCAGATTCAGGGGCGCGTGATTGGCAGCGGGGAGTCTGAGCCCGCCGCGCCGTTCGCTGACGGCAGGGATCGCGAGGCCGGTGCCTGCGCGCTATTGCGATCCATGCGCGTCGGGACCTCGGACAGGTTGTTCTCCGTCATGTAGTCGTTCATCTCGCGCCAGCCGGCGAAGATGGCCGACTTCGATACCTGCGGATTGAGCGAGTAACAGTCCTCGAGGGCGCGTCCCGAATGCCGGCAACCGCCGCCGATGGCTCGGCCCTCGGCCTCGGCCGCCGCTGCGCGCCGCTCGGGGTCGGGGATGTCGAGCACGTCGTACAGCATGTCGCAGCTGGCCAGCAGCGGCGCACACAGTAAGACGAGCAGTCGGGTTCGCAGAAGCATGGATGCGGCTTTGGTGGTTCGTCTACCGCTTAACGACCGAAGTGCGGCAATCTTGAAGACCGATTATTCAAATTCTCCGTGCGACGCCGGACGCGGATCGCGTTCTTGACGCGTCACGGAGCCGGCCCCTACCATCTCGCCTTTTCCAGCAGGCCCCCCATCTTGACGATCCAGCAACTCCTTGCGCCGATCGGCGCCGACATGCAGGCGGTCGACGATGTCATTCGCCAGCGCCTGCATTCGGATGTGGTCCTGGTGCGCCAGGTCGCCGAGTACATCGTCGGCAGCGGGGGCAAACGACTGCGTCCGGCCCTGGTGCTGATGTGCGCCGCAGCCTGTGGTTATCGCGGTCGCGATCAAGTCGAGCTCGCGGCCGTGGTCGAGTTCATACACACTGCGACGCTGCTGCACGACGATGTCGTCGATGAGTCGGACTTGCGTCGCGGCCGCGACACTGCCAATGCCGTGTTCGGCAACGCCGCCTCGGTACTTGTAGGCGACTTCCTGTATTCCCGCGCCTTCCAGATGATGGTCGGGGTCGGCGACATGCGCGTCATGCAGGTGCTCGCCGACGCCACCAACGTGATCGCCGAAGGTGAGGTCCTGCAACTGCTCAACGTGCGCAACGCCGACGTCGAACTCGACGGCTATCTGCGCGTGATCCGCTACAAGACCGCCAAGCTGTTCGAGGCTGCGGCGCGCCTGGGGGCGATCCTGGGCGAAGTCGACGATGCGTCCGAGCGCGAAATGGCGAGTTTCGGCATGCATCTGGGCACGGCCTTCCAGATCATCGACGACGTGCTCGACTATTCCTCGGAGGAGGCGGCTACCGGGAAACACCTTGGAGACGACCTGGCCGAAGGCAAGCCGACGTTGCCGCTGATCCTGGCGATGCAGCGCGGAACGAATGCGCAGACCGCTCGCGTGCGCGCGGCGATCGAGAACGGCGAACGTGACGCCTTCGGAGACATCCTGAGCATCATCGGCGACACTGGTGCGCTGGAAGCGTCCCGGGCGTTCGCGCGTTCCGAGTCCGTACTCGCTTCTGGAGCCTTGTTGCACTTGCCCCCTTCCGTTTTCAAGGATGCGCTGCTAAAATTGTCAGCCTTTGCAGTTGAGCGAGATTTCTAGCGCTGCAAAGGGTTTCAAAGCAGGTTTCAAAGCGTCGGGGAATAGCTCAGCCTGGTAGAGCACTGCGTTCGGGACGCAGGGGCCGGAGGTTCGAATCCTCTTTCCCCGACCACCAATTCCCGCAAAAAAGCCACTCATGAAGTGGATTTTTTGATTTTAATCAAGGGTTTGCGTTATCTCGCGCTCTTGGGACTGCGTCCCAGTGTCGCGCTAATTCGTTTTGGCGCGACACGAGCGCGACACGAAAATCAACACCGCAGTGCGCCCGCCATAAAAACCGTTGCTTACACGAGTCCTCTTCAACTGACGATGAGGTACTCATGGCCATCATTACAAACCGCTCGCCTTGGCTGGTTTCCGTTGCCCGCCGCCCGGAAGTGCTGCGCGAGTTTCCCTTGAAGCAACTCTCGTAGGCTCAGGCCTACGTGGCTTCGGGCCACAAGCCCCGGCTCGCGCGGCTCGAAAACGCCTTTCAGTTGCGCGCTCGGGACGAGGGGCTTCCGGCGTGATTCACCATCGGCATGTGGCCGCTTTTGAACCGTGACGCGATTGCGGCAGGTTTCCCTGATCAGCGGCGGTGCCCGTCGCCCGGCTCGTATCCAAGCGACTCGATGATGCGGCATTCCTCGATCACGCCGCCCTGACAGCAGGACGACAGGCGTTCGAGTTCCTGTTCCAGGCCTTGCATGTCGCATATGCTCTGGCGCACCTGTTCCAATTTCTGGGTGATCTTCGCGTCTACCGCGGCGCACGAGGACCGGCGATGATCGGCCAGTTCGAGCAAATCGCGGATGTCTTCAAGGCTGAAGCCCAGCGCGCGGCTGCGTCGGACGAAGCGCAGGCGATCGCGCTCTTGCGCCGTATACACCCGGTAGCCAGAGGCATTGCGCGCGGCGGACGGCAACAGACCGATGCGTTCGTAATAGCGGATGGTCACCGCACGCGTGCCCGTGGCCTGCGCGAGTTGCCCCACGGTGAAAGTCCGCGTGCTCATGGGACTTGACCTTATAGTCGCTACAAGCTTCATGCTAGCCGCTGTGTTCGATTCGGCAGGAAAAGATCATGGATAGTTGCTGCGAGAACAAGGCTGGCGAACTGGCGCAATTGCGTGCCAGCCAGAGCCGCGTACTCTACATCGTGCTGGCCATCAATGCAGCCATGTTCGTGGTGGAATTCGCCGCTGGCTGGATTGCCCGTTCGACGGCGTTGCTGGGGGATTCGCTCGACATGTTCGGCGACGCCTCGGTGTATGCGCTGACGCTGTTCGTGCTCCACCGCGGAGCGCGTGCACGCGCTGGCGCAGCAATGTTCAAGGGCGGCTTCATGCTGCTTTTCGGCGTGGTGGTGGTGGCCGACGCGGTGCGCAAACTGATGCTGCAGGAAGTCCCTGCCGCCGACTGGATGGCCGCCGTCGGCGCGCTGGCGCTGCTAGCCAACGGCCTCTGCGCCGCCATGCTGTATCGCCACCGCGCCGATGATCTGAATATGCGCTCGACGTGGCTGTGTTCGCGCAACGATCTGATCGCCAACAGCAGCGTGATCGCCGCAGCCGGTCTGGTCGCGCTCACCGGAAGTCTGTGGCCGGACCTCCTCGTTGGCCTCCTGATCGCGGCGCTGTTCCTGCATTCTGCGGTACAGATCATTCGTGAGTCCCTGCAGGAATGGCGCGCCAACGCTGTTACCGACGCCGGCATCGATGGCGGCACCGCAGAAGCTCCCGCCTCCTGCGTCCCGCAGGCCTCTTCCGGGCGAAGCGCGCAAACAGGGAAGGAGAACTGCTGCGGCCCGCAAGAACCGAAATGAATGCCCTGTCGATCCCGGGCTTCGAGCACACGCCCGCCGCCTCGCGCCGGCAATCCGCGCAACGCCCATGTTTGTTTGCGCACGAGCGCGAATGCTATAATCACACTTATGAATAGATGGATCGCCATCCTGCTGTTTGCTTTGTTGCCGCTTCAGTCCGTTTGGGCGGTTGCAGGCGATTATTGCGAGCACGAACAGGGTGCCGATGCATCGCACTTCGGGCACCACGACCATAGCCACCGCGATGATGATCGCGACGAGCCGAAATCGCCGTCGTCCAAACATCCGGACTGCGCAACGTGCAAATTGCACGCCAAGACACTAGTAGTCGTCGCATTCGATCTTGATCTTTACGCGTCTGTCGGACAGGCCGTAGCGGACCTGCAATTGCCTGTCACCCTGTCTCCCCCTTCCCGTATCGAACGGCCCAAATGGGCCAGCCTCGTCGCCTAACGGCGAGGCCAAAGATCGCGTTCAAAATTTACGCGCATCCCTTGCGGGCCGACGTCCTCCGTCCGCGCTCCTCGCCGATTTCCTCAAAAGCCACGAGCCTCGAAGCCTAGGCTGGCTGACGCGCGCGAGGAGTAGATATTTCCATATCCCAAGCTGAATCCTCGCACGAGTGGGACGACGACGCCGCGAAAAGCGGTGAGTTGTGCCCAAGCGAACGAGAAACATCCCCTCGCTTTCATGGCTGTGCGGCGGGATTTACCGAAACCTCGGCTTATTCGAGGTGCCCAAACGAAGGAGAATCACCATGAGTCGATTTCACAAATTCGGGCGCGCTTTGTTCGGTGCATGCATCTGCTTTTTTTCCGTGCTGGCCCACGCGGATGTGTCGAGTTGGTCGGTCTGGTTTAACTCCCAGATTGAACAGCACCCTCAAATAGTAGCCGCCCGGGAGCAACTGCTGGGTACCCAGGCCAGTGCCGATGCGGCCGAGCAGCCGCTCTTCAACCCGGAGCTTTCGACCGACCTGGAGCGCAATGCGGGTGCCAGCAACTACCGGGTAGGAGTCCGGCAGACCATTGACTGGTGGGACCAGCGGGGGGCGCAAACACAAAAGGCGATGTTCATGCGGGGTGCCGCCGAAGCGCTTTATCGGCAGCAGTTGCTGGAGAAGTCCGCCGAGGCGATCTCTGCGTTGGTGGAGTGGGAAGCAGCCAGTCAGGCCGCGAGCATTACCAAGGAACAAAAGAATTTTCTCGACAAGCTCCTTGAGCAAGTGGATAAACGTCAGCGTTTGGGCGATCTGGGTAGCGTAGATGCCGAACTGACGTTCCTGTCATTGTCGGAACGGCTGGCGCAAGTCGCCGAAGCCGAGGCGGCGATACGAAAAGCGGAAATTCGCTTGGCTGAACTGTTGCCGGAGTGGACTCCCGAGAAAGGTGGCGTTCCAGCCGGTTTCTGGCCGTCTGCGCCCGCGCCAACTACGGATCAGGACCTGTTGCAGCACCCGGCGGTGGCTGGCGCGCAGGCCCGTTGGCAGACCCTGACGCGAGAAGCCGATGTGGTGCGACTTTCCACCAAGGCGAAGCCAACTTTTGGCGTCAATGCAGGTCGCGATGGAGGCGAGCACGTCGTGGGGGTGGCTGTCTCCATTCCGCTCAACGTACGCAACAACTTCAGCGCCGAAACGCGAGCTGCCTCGCAAATGGCTTTGGAAGCGGAGGCTCGCTTCCAAGATGTATATCGCAAGCAACGTTTCAGTTGGCGGGCCGCGCACGCTGCCTGGTGGCGTTATGCAGAACAATATGATCGCTGGCAAGAACTCGTGCAGGGACGCATAGAGAAAAGTTCTGATCTACTCAGGCAGCAGTGGAACGGCGGTGACCTTTCAACGACCGAGTACCTGCAGGCCCTGAATCAGCGAGCGGATAGTTTGTCGGCGGGCATCGCTCTGGAAAAGCAGGCCCGGCTCGCCCTTGCCGACGTCCTGCTCCAATCCGGAGAACTGGTTCAGTTGCTGGACCGTTCGAATCTACGCTAGGAATTTCGACATGAAGAACATCTATATTGGCGTCCTGATCGCCGCGCTCGTTCCGACCGTTGTGGGTTACGCATGGGCGGAAAAAGAGGACGCGCATTCTCACGCGGAAAATGCTAAGGCGATGCAGGACAAAGAGCTCGAAGCTCGTGATCATGATCGCGTGGAAGAACACACGGAAGGCGATGCCCATGGCGACCACCTATCCGATTCCGCGTATGACCATGACAAAGACGCGAAACACGAGCGTGACGTGAGCGGAGAGGACGGTCACGGTCACGATGAAGAGGAATCCGCTGCGACCGCATTGAATACCACTCAAATGGCGCTCGCCGACATCAAAGTCGAACCCCTCGTGGCCCGGGTAGTCGAGTATCAACTCTATGCGCCGGGCGAGATCCTGTCGAATGGCTACACCAGTTACCGCGTGTCGCCAAGGGTGGCCTCCGTGGTGCTGCGCCGTCATGTCGCCTTGGGCGACCATGTCAAACAGGGACAGCCGTTGGTCACTCTGTTCAGCGAGAGCGTGGCTCGCACCCAGGCCGAGTATCAAAAAGCTTGGTCGGAATGGCAAAGGGTGAGGGCGCTTGGGAGGAAGACCGTCGGAGAGCAGCGATACGTAAGTGCCCAGTCCGATATCGAGGCCGCAGAGGCTACGCTGTTGGCCTATGGGGTGGAAAAGTCGGCGTTCGAAGCCGAGCGGAAACGGAGCAGCAATAACCTTGGTGAATATACCTTGCGAGCCGAAATCGATGGCGCAGTTCTTGCCGACGAGTTCGAGCAGGGACAGCGTATCGAGCCCGGTGCGCCGCTCATCATGCTGGCGGACGAAAAGCAACTCTGGGTCGAAGCTCACCTACCAGCCGACATGACCCTGACTCTCGGCGCGGGAACCTTGGCGGAAGTCCGCGCGGGTGCAGCGCGGGCGGAAGCGCGGGTGAGCCAGGAGGCCCATACGATCGACCCGATCACGCGCACTCGCACGGTGCGCCTGCTGGTCGATAACCTTGGGCATCGCCTGCATCCGGGCCAATTCGCCGAGGTTTTCTTTCGCTTTCGCACCGACACTGCCGTGCTCGCGGTGCCCGAATCCGCGCTGATGCGCGGGGCAGACGGAGATTGGACTGTCTTCGTTGAAAACGCACCCGGAAAATTCGAGCCGGTCGAAGTCGAACTCGGGCGCGCCCTGGGGTCGGTGCGTGAAATAGTGGGTATCGAGCCGGGGAAGCAGGTCGTCATGCAAGGGGCATTTTTTGTTGCTTCGCAAATCGCCAAGGGCGGCTTCGATCCGCATAACCACTGAACAGTTGGAGTCCCCATGTTTAATCGAGTCATAGATTGGGCCGCCAGAAACCGCTTGCTTGTAGTGATTGCGCTATTCACATTGATGGGGGTTGCCGTCTCGGTCATCCCTCGGCTCAATCTGGACGCATTTCCAGACGTGACCAATGTACAGGTTGCGGTGAATACGGAAGCCCCCGGGCTCGCGGCAGAAGAAGTAGAGCAGCTGATTACCTATCCGATCGAAGCAGTCATGTACGCGCTGCCCGACGTCGAAGAGGTGCGCTCCATCTCAAAAACCGGTCTTTCCGGTATTACCGTGGTGTTCAAAGACGGGACTGACGTCTACTTTGCACGTCAGCTGGTGTTTGAACGCCTGCAGGCGGCGAAGGAACTGATTCCCCAGGGTATCGGAACGCCGGAAATGGGGCCCAATACCTCTGGTCTCGGCCAAGTCTATCAGTATCTTCTGATGGCCGATCCGGGTTCGGGCTATGACGCGATGGCCTTGCGCAGCCTCAATGATTGGGTGGTAAAACTGCTGCTCATTCCGGCCGAAGGTGTCACTGATGTGCTGTCCTTTGGAGGAGATGTCCGCCAGTACCAGGTCAACTTGAATCCGTCTCGGCTTTTGGCGTTCGACCTGAGTCAGGATGATGTAATGACGGCGCTGGAACGCAACAACGCCAACGTCGGCGGCTGGTACATGAATCGGGGTCAGGAGCAATTGGTGATTCGGGGCACCGGATGGCTGGATCACGGCGAACAGGGTCTGGAACAAATCCGTCAGATCCCCCTGAGAACCGTCGACGGTGTGGCAGTGACCGTTGCGGATGTGGCGCGCGTCGATGTCGGTAGCGAGATTCGCCAGGGTGCAGTGACCATGACCCGGAAAGATGCCGAAGGCAAAGTCGAGGAACTCGGGGAAGTCGTGGCCGGGATCGTACTAAAGCGTATGGGCGCGAACACTAAATCGACCATTGACGCGATCAACGCGCGTGTCGAACGAATCAGTCAGGCGCTGCCCGAAGGCGTGCGCTTCGAGGCATTCTACGATCAGGCGGACTTGATCACTCAGGCGGTACGGACGGTTGTCAATGCGCTGTTGCTTGCCTTCGTATTCATTGCTGTGATTCTGGCCTTGTTTCTAATGAACTTGCGGGCCACCTTTCTTGTTCTGATATCAATTCCGATATCCGTTGGTATCGCCTTGATGGTCATGGCCTGGTACGGCTTGTCAGCCAACCTGATGTCGTTGGGCGGTATTGCTGTCGCGATCGGCATGTTGGTCGACGGTTCGGTGGTCATGGTAGAGAACATGTTCAAGCATCTGACCCACCCGGACGCGGAGCATGATGCGGAACGCAAACAACTGGTAGACGGGCGGGACGAGGATCCGCTGGATGTCGTCCATGATCGTAATGGCATCGCGCTGCGGATTCAGGAAGCCGGACGGGAAGTTGCCCGGCCAATCTTCTTTGCGACCGCCATTATTCTCGTGGTCTTCATGCCGTTGTTCAGTTTCCAAGGAGTCGAGGCCAAACTGTTTCAGCCGATGGCCATCAGCATTATCCTCGCGATGCTGTCTGCGCTATTGGTGGCTCTAGTGATCGTTCCGGCCTTGGCCAGTTATATCTTCCGCAGCGGGATTCGCCAGCGTGAGAGTTGGGTTTTGAAGCCGCTCGATTCGGTCTACCGGAAGGGTCTGAAATGGGCGATGCGCAACGGCAAGGCGGTCGTCGCAGTCGCCGTCTTGCTGGTGGCCGCGGCCGCGCTGGTGGTTCCCCGGCTTGGCACCGAGTTCGTGCCCGAACTGGAAGAGGGAACGATCAATCTGAGGGTTACTCTTGCGCCGTCTTCGAGCCTAGATACGGCGCTGGAAGTGGCCCCCAGGCTCGAAAGGATGTTGATGGAGTTTCCGGAGGTGACCTATGCCTTGTCACGCATTGGTCGCGCGGAACTGGGCGGCGACCCGGAGCCGGTCAACAACATCGAGATCTATATAGGTATCAAGCCGGCAGAACAGTGGGTCAGTGCATCCAACCGCTATGAATTGCAGTCACTGATGGAGCAGAGGCTGGAGCAGCATCCGGGGTTGCTATTGAATTTCTCACAGCCGATTGCGACCCGGGTGGACGAATTGCTTTCGGGTGTAAAAGCTCAGCTCGCCATCAAGCTGTTCGGGCCTGACTTGAAGGTGCTCGCCGAGAAGGGCGCGGAGATCGAGGCTGTCGTCAAGACCGTTAAAGGCGCACGCGATGTGGCGATGGAACAGATCGTAGGTGAATCGCAACTCGTCGTTACGCCCGATCGTAGATCGTTGTCTCGTTATGGTCTCGCCGTCGGTGATGTGATGACGCTGGTGCGGGACGGATTGGGCGGGGCTCGCGCCGGCCAGATCATCAAGGGTAATGAACGTTACGATATCTACGTACGTCTCGATGAACGTTTTCGCGATGATCGTGAAACAATCTCGGACCTCCGATTAAGAGCGCCGTCCGGCGCCTTGGTGCGGCTTGGAGACGTCGCCGAGGTCACGATTGCCTCTGGTCCTCCTCAGGTGCGTCGTGATGACGTTCAGCGCCGCGTCGTTGTTCAATCGAACGTGGAAGGGCGCGACATGGGTAGCGTCGTGGCGGACATCCGTCAGGTAATTCGAGAGCAGGTCGAATTGCCAACAGGTTACTCGGTCGAGATCGGAGGGCAATTCGAAAATCAGGAGCGTGCTCAAAAACGGCTGTCACTGGTCGTTCCTGTTTCCATAGGCCTAATCGCCCTGTTGCTCTACTTCGCCTTCAATTCTGTGGGGCAGGCTTTGCTGATCCTGGTCAACGTGCCGTTGGCCGTGATCGGGGGGGTGTTTTCCTTATGGGTGTCCGGACAATATCTCTCGGTGCCGAGTTCAATCGGTTTCATTACGCTGTTCGGGGTGGCTGTACTTAATGGTGTCGTGATGGTTGAAAGCATCAATCAGCGCATCGCTGATGGGTTGATAGTTTCCGATGCCGTATTCGACGGAGCGACGTCGCGACTCAGACCGGTACTGATGACGGCTATGACCTCGGCGTTGGGGTTGATCCCGATGCTGCTGTCTAATGGTGTTGGTGCGGAAATACAGAAGCCGTTAGCGAGTGTCATCGTCGGGGGGCTGGTGACGTCCACTTTTCTGACGCTCTTTGTGCTTCCCGTGCTGTTCGGGATTTTTTCGAAAGCAAAGCTCAAAGACGTGGCCTGATGCCCGCGCGCCTGACAATATCAACGCTATTGTCAGCCTTTGCGCCCGTGGCAAACTGGTTGTCGCCGCGTTGTACGTCCGGTATTCATCAATACCGGACGCCTGTCCCTTCTGCTCGTGCAGCGACCGTGCTTTGATTGCCATTGATCATCCGCCGTGTCCATGCGATGCATCCCGATCTGCGCGTAACGATCGGAGTCCGCATAGATTCTGGCGCCGACTCTTCGACGGTTCGGCCAATAGCTCGTTGTCAAAAGGAGCCTCCTGATGGCCCATTCACATCACGACCACGCTCATCTCGACCCAGAAAGCGGAGACCGCCGCGTTGCGGTAGCAATCTGGGCGAACGGCATCCTCACCGTCGCACAGATCGTCGGGGGCATTCTTGCGGGTAGCCTCGCGCTGATTGCCGATGCCCTGCACAATTTCTCGGACGTGGCCGCGCTGCTCATCGCTTTTGCTGCGCGCAAGATCGCACGTCGTTCGGCGGATTCGGGAATGACCTTCGGCTACGGCCGGATCGAGGTGGTGGCTGCTCTGATAAACTACACCACGCTGATCGTGATCGGGCTCTACCTGGTCTACGAAGGGGGTATGCGGCTCATAGATCCGCCGGAGGTCGCTGGCTGGATGGTAGTCGCCATCGCGGGCGTGGCGCTGATCGTGGACGCGCTGACGGCGTTACTTACGTATTCCATGCAGAAGGGCAGCGTGAACATCCGCGCGCTTTTCCTGCACAATCTTTCCGACGCGCTGGCTTCGGTTGCGGTGATCGTCTCCGGTACGCTCATCATTCTCTACGACATGTGGTGGGTCGATCCGGCAATTACCATCGGCATCGCGATCTACATTCTGTATCTATCGTTCACCGAGATCGGAACGCCCATGCGTACCCTCATGCTGGGCAGTCCCCCTGGGGTCGAGAGTGAAGATGTGCTCGAGGCCGTGCGAGCGATCGATGGCGTGGCCGACCTGCACCATGTGCACCTCTGGCAGGTGCACGAGCGAATTTTCACCCTGGATGCGCATGTGGTGTTGTCCGAGCAGGGCTGGACCCGTATCGAGGCAATCAAGGCGCAGATCAAGTCCGCGCTTGAGGAGCGATTCGGCATCGGCCATTCCACCCTCGAGTTCGAGCATCCTCGTCATGCGCATGACGGTGCAGCTTTGTACGGGTGCCACGACAGCGAACACGAACGCTCGTGAACTGGGTGCCTGTCGACATGCACCCGGGGCGGCGCTTTGTAAGCCGCTTGACGAAACCGAGTTCCGCGTCGACCGAGGATTTGTGACATGACGCACCGCTTCGACGTCCTCAAGCAACGCTGCCGTAATTCGTGGGAGGCGTACTGTCGGCACGACTTCGTGCGTAGCCTTGGCGCGGGCGATCTTGCGCAGCCTGCATTTCGTCACTACCTGCAGCAGGACTATCTGTTCCTGATCCACTTTGCGCGGGCCTTTGCGCTGGCAGCCTACAAAAGCCGCGATCTGGCTGATCTGCGCCGTGCCGGTGATGGCCTGAAAGCGATCCTCGATGTCGAGCTGGACCTGCACGTAGCCTATTGCCGCGAATGGGGCATCTCCGAGGCGCAACTCGCGCGCCTGCCTGAGTCACGCGCGACGCTGGCCTATACACGCTACGTGCTCGATACCGGGAACCGGGGCGATCTGCTGGACCTGCATGTGGCCTTGTCGCCATGCATGATTGGTTATGCGGAGATCGCACGGTGGTTACTCAAGCAACCTTTCACGCGGCTCGACGGCAACCCTTATGCGGCGTGGATCGAGATGTACGCCGGTGACGAGTTTCAGCAGGTCGCGCTGGACGAGCGCGAGTGGGTCGACGCCAGGCTCGCTCGGGTTGATGCCGCACGCTTCGACGAATTGGTGGAAATCTTCGATGCAGCCTCGCGACTGGAGGCCGATTTCTGGCAGATGGGACTGGATCTGGCCGACTAGGGCCTGCTCTTAATTGCGTTGGTGTTGGACGTGCTGCATTTGAGGCGTGAGCGAACGTAATGAGTGGACGTAAAAAAGCCCAGGATGACCTGGGCTTTTTTCATTCAGCGGCAGACGTTCAGTCGATGCGCTGGATGTTCGCGGCTTGCTTGCCCTTCGGGCCAGACACGATGTCGAACGAAACCTTGTCGTTCTCGGCCAGCGACTTGAAGCCGCCACCCTGAATCGCGGAGAAGTGAGCGAAGACGTCTTCGCCGCCGTCCGCGGGGGTGATGAAGCCGAAGCCCTTAGCGTCGTTGAACCACTTTACGGTACCGGTTGCCATGATGTGCATCCTTGCAATGATTGAATGAAACGTGGGCGTGAGCCCGAAAATACGAGAATCAAGGTCAAGAGCACTTGCCGATACCGCTGAGGTACTACGAAGAGCCGACGTACTTTGAAAACCCGCCAACGCAGTATGAGGCCGGGGTTGCGCGAACACAAGCATTTTATTGCGGATGACTCGCAGTCCTACCCCCTGGGGGTGTTGCCGTACCGCGACATGTCGGGCCGCATCGCGCACCGAAGGCTGCGGTGAGCATCGGGCCGTCTCGCTTCGAGGGGGCGGGTTGGCCCGACGCGTAATGCATCCGGGCAGGATGTCATGCATCGGAATATGGTCGTCGCCGACGCGTCGCGAAATGCCCCCAAGCAAGCCCGGTGAGGCGCTTCGGTGTGATTGACCGCGGGTGATCCGCGTCGACGCATACTGGGTGCAGGAAAGGTGCGCGAAGGGTCGTCGGGGTTTACCCGTGACCTTGGTTCGAGCGCTTGTTGCGGGCACGCAACACAATCCGCCGCCTCATCTTTCTTTTTGTTACGCCGAGCTTGCGGCCACCGGCAGCGCTTTTGCACAATCACCCCAGCTTCTCGATTGAGAGGTAAGTCGGGCCAGCAGGCGCTGCTGGTTTCAGCTTAAAACTAGAGGAGAAATTCATGCAAAAGAAACTCATTGCTCTGGCGGTTGCCGGCCTGATGTCTGCGCCGGTGATGGCGCAGTCGAATGTCACCATCTACGGTATCGTTGACGTCGGCATGGTGTATGCCAAGCAGGGTGACAACAAGTTCCGCGGTGTTGAAAGCGGCACCCTCCGTGCCTCGCGCATCGGCTTCAAGGGCACCGAGGATTTGGGCAACGGGTTGAAGGCCAAGTTCAACCTCGAGTACGGGATTGCTGCCGATACTGGTACTGCTTTGACCCCTCGTAGGTCGTATCTCGGCCTGGAAGGTGGCTTCGGCTTCGTCGGTCTCGGTCGTCAGTATTCGCCAGGTTACGATGCATCCATCAGGGATGCCGGCAACTTCCTGCTCTCCGGTACCTTTACTCCGCAGGCGGTGCTCGCCGGTGGGGCTGGTGCAACCATCCGCCTTGCTGGTGCTGCTCGCTGGAACAACTCGATCAACTACCGGTCTAAGTCCTACGGTGGCTTGGAGTTCCAGGCCATTTATGCTCTAGGCGAGAAAAATCAGGACAATGATCGCAGTGAAGACGACAAGTTGGGTCTGGGCGCGCTTTACAAAAACGGCCCGATCGAAGCGAACGTCATCTACCATCGCATCGACGGCGGTGGTAGCTCCGACCAGAAAGAATGGATGCTCAGCGGTGCCTACGACTTCGGCGTCGCCAAGGTCTCCGCGTCGTGGCAGACGGTCGACGTCGGTTCGATGGAAAATGACGTCTGGAGCGTCAGCGGTGCGATTCCGGTCAGCCAAGCCGGTAAAGTCTCCCTCGGCTACGGTCAGTTGAACCACGAAGACAGCGATCTTGATGCCGATATGTGGTCGATTGTGTACTTCCACGATCTGTCCAAGCGTACGACGGCCTACGCGGGCTATACGCGCATCAACAATGATAAAGGCTCCTTGCGTAACTTCGCCGTCAATGCAGATCCCGGCAACAATACCGACGGTTTCGCCGTGGGTGTTCGTCACTTCTTCTAATCGTCTTTCCTGACGATTCGATTGAAACGGGCGCTTCGGCGCCCGTTTTTGCGTTGACCTGCCGGATCAGGCGAGCATGCACAGCAGTGTTTCGTGCCAGAGCTTTTCGGGGAGGTGGTCGATGCGGCCGCAGTCTCGACTTGGCGATGCAGCGAATCTGGTCGAGAAGGATGCGCGCCGAGCGGCCTTCGAGCATGATTTCCGGCCGACATCCCAGTGGTTGGCCATTGCCGGTGATGGGCGCGACAATCACTTGGGGCAAGGTGTGGTTCATGTCATCGGCGGATACGACCAGGGCGGGGCGGGTCTTGCGGATCTCGGTGCCGATGGTTGGCTCCAGGATGACCCGGTACACATCGCCGCGGCGGACCGCGGGGCGGTTCTTGACCATTCCCACTCACCGCTGTCGGCCGCCGGCGGCAGGTCTTCCCAGGCGTCCGCGTCCAGTTTCAGGTCGTAGCCCGAGTACCAGCCCTCACGCAGTGGCTTGCCTGGTTCGATGACGATGCGGTTGCCATCGAGCGTGATCTCGACTTCATCGACGATACGAGTCTGCGCAAGCAGGGCCGCCGGAATCAGGACGCCGCGGGAGTTGCCGATTCTCCGGATGGTGGTTCGCATGACGGCTACTCCTTTAAATGTGGTAACGAAGTTATTACATCGTCTTCCCCTCAGACAAGGCAATCGGCATGGCGTGACCGGCCGCATGGCGTGCCCGGGTGTCCGCAAGCCATGTGCTAGAATCGGCGAGCTAACAACCCCTCGCGGCGTTGCCCGCGATCCCGCCGGCTTCCTATCCGATGCGCATACTTCTAAGCAACGACGACGGCTATTTCGCACCCGGTCTGGCGGCCTTGGCCGATGCGCTGCGCGACCTGGGCGACATCACCGTGGTCGCTCCGGAGCGTGATCGCAGCGGTTCGAGCAATTCGCTCACCCTTGATCGTCCGCTCGCGCTCAGACAGGCCGCCAACGGTTTCAATTTCGTCAACGGCACGCCCACCGATTGCGTTCATCTGGCCGTCACGGGCATGTTCGATCATCTGCCCGATATGGTCGTGTCGGGCATCAATCACGGCGCCAACATGGGCGACGACACGATCTACTCGGGTACGGTCGCCGCGGCGACCGAGGGTTTCCTGCTTGGAGTGCCGGCCATTGCGTTCTCGCTCGCGAGCAAATCGGCGACCGACTTCACGGCGGCCGCCGAGGTTGCGCGCGATCTGGTAGCGCGCTTCATTCGCGATCCGTTCCGCGAGCCCGTGCTGCTCAATGTCAATATCCCGGACCGCAGTACTGACGACATCCGTGGCGTGCGCGTGACTCGCCTGGGCAAGCGCCACAAGGCCGAGCCGGTCATTCGCGGCACGACGCCGCGCGGTGAGACGGTGTACTGGATCGGGCCGGCCGGGCAGGCAGCCGACGCGGGTGAAGGGACGGATTTTCAAGCCGTCGAGGAAGGTTATGTTTCGGTCACGCCGCTGCGCGTCGATCTGACCCACAACGGTCAGATCAATGCCGTCGCGGAGTGGCTCGATGTCTGAGAGCCTGTGAAGAAATCGTAGCGAGCAGGGCCGAGTGCAAGGCGCGAGCGAGCGAACGACGAGACATATCAGATGGATAGGCGAGGAGTGAGCGAGTGAGCAACGCAGCAATCGGTCCGCGCAGCAGATTTATTCACAGGCTCTGAGATGGGGGTGCGTGAAACGGCACACGCGGGTGGCCGGGCTGCGCTTCGCATGGTCGAGCGACTGCGCGCCCAGGGTATTCGCGACGAGCGTGTGCTCGACGCGATGCTGCGTGTTCCGCGGCAGCATTTCATCGATGCCGCACTTGCCTATAACGCCTATGACGATACGCCGCTGCCGATCGGTTTCCAGCAGACCATCTCCCAGCCCTATGTGGTTGCGCGCATGATCGAGTTGTTGCGTGCCGGGCGCGAACTCGGGCGCACGCTTGAGGTCGGTGCAGGATGCGGCTATCAGGCGGCGGTGCTTTCGCATCTGGCGGCCGAGGTGTTCGGTATCGAGCGAATTCGCGGGCTGCTCGAGCAGGCCAAGGAGAATCTGCGACCGTTCCGCTATCCGAATGTGCGCCTCAAGCACGGGGATGGCTCGCAGGGCTTGCCGCAGGCGGCTCCATTCGACACCATCATCGTTGCGGCGGGTGCTCGTGAGTTGCCGCAGGCCCTGCGCGACCAGCTTGCGCCGGGCGGGCGCATGATGATCCCGGTTGGGGCTGGCGGCGAACAGCGGCTGGTGATGACCGAGCGGATCGGAGACGTATTCAGGGAAAGTCGGTACGAAGCGGTCCGTTTCGTACCATTGCTGAGTGGACTGGAATGAAGAACTCGATCGATCGCGCAAATACGGCACGGCTGCTCTTGCCACTGGCTTCGGCCTTGTTGCTGAGCGGGTGCCTGTCGCAACTGCCCGCGCCGTTCGGCGACTCGTCGCGCGGCACGGAGGCTTCCACGCGGGGCGCGCAGGCCGACGGGCAACATCACGTCGTGCGCCAGGGCGACACCTTGCTTGGAATCGGCCGCACCTATGGTCAGAGCGTAAGCGACCTGGTGCAGTGGAACGGGCTCGAAAATCCGCATCAGATTCGCGTTGGACAGCGCTTGCGTGTGGCTCCGCCCGATGTCGGCACCGGCGCGGAAGCCGTTACGGTGCGCCCGATCGAGACGCCGGGCGTCGAGAGCGAGGCGAGTGAGCCAGGCCAGCCAGCCGCGCAGGTGCCGCTCATCGCATCACCGCGTGGTGGCCGTACGGAGTACTCGGACGAGGCCTGGGCAGCGATCAACCCGCGGATACTGCCGTCCGAACCACCGTTTCCGATTCCGTCGCCGCCGGACACGCCCGCCCAGCCCGCCACCGCTCCCGAGGCTGAGCCAGCGCCGACTGAAGAGCCCGCCCCTCCCGCGGCCCCTGAGGCGACGTGGCTGTGGCCGGCAAGCGGCGAGGTCATCGAGGGTTTCGAAGAATCCAGCAATAAGGGGCTGGACATCGCAGGCGAACCTGGAGACCCCGTCGTGGCCGCCGCTGCGGGCAATGTGGTGTATTCGGGCAGCGGCTTGCGTGGCTATGGAAAACTGGTCATCATCAAACACGAAGACGACTTTCTGACCGCCTATGCCCACAACCGCGAATTGCTGGTCAAGGAGGGCGACAAGGTGAGCAAGGGTCAGAAGATCGCCGAGCTCGGCAGTACGGATGCGGATCGCCCGAAACTGCATTTCGAGATTCGCAAGCAGGGCAAGCCGGTAGATCCCGCGAAGTTCCTGCCGGCGCGTTGACGACGAGGTCCGCATGTACGATTCGGCCGATGACGACGACGAACAGAGCGTTGCCCGCGAGCCGGATCTGCCGCTTGAGGTTGAGGCGCTGGGCGAGCCGGCCGCAACGCCCGCTCCGGCAGAGAGCGATTTTCTCAGCGACGTCACGCAGATCTATCTCAACGAGATCGGCGCCAACCCCCTGCTGACCGCCGAAGAGGAAGGGGTGCTGACTCGCCGGGTGCGGGCGGGCGACTTCGAAGCGCGTCAGACCATGATCGAGCGCAACCTGCGCCTGGTCGTCAATATCGCCAAGCACTATCTCAACCGCGGCATTCCGCTGCTCGACCTGGTCGAGGAAGGCAACCTCGGGCTGATGCACGCCCTCGATAAATTCGACCCCGAGCGCGGCTTTCGCTTCTCGACCTACGCTACCTGGTGGATACGCCAGAACATTGAGCGCGCGATCATGAACCAGTCGCGCACGATCCGATTGCCCGTGCATGTGGTCAAGGAACTCAACCAGGTTCTGCGGGCGCAACGCGCGCTCGAGGCGCTCGGCAACGGCGAATTCACGCTCGAGGAAGTTGCGCAGCGACTCAACAAGACCGTCGACCAGGTGCGCGCACTGCTCGCGCTGGCCGAGCACACGGCCTCACTGGACGCACCGCTCGACATCGATCCGACGCTGTCCATCGGTGAGTCGCTGGCCGACGACCAGGCGTGTTCCGCCGACACCATGATTCAGGAACACGAGATCGAGGATCTGGTGCGAGACTGGATCGACAAGCTCAATGACAAACAGCGCACCGTGATCCGTCACCGCTACGGGATCGACGAGTGCCCGATCATGACGCTTGAGGAGTTGGCCGTACGTCTGGGTCTGACGCGCGAGCGCGTGCGCCAGATCCAGCTCGAGGCGCTTGGTCAGCTACGCCGTTCCATCCGCCGCCGCGGCATTTCGCGCGACGTCCTTTTGTAGATCAGTCTTCGTTCGTCGCGTTCGCGACGGTGTGCTCGCGCTCGAAGCGGTAGCGCAGCGTCTCGGCCAGTTCCAGCACCGACATTGCGTAGAAGCTGCTGCGGTTGTAGCGCGTGATCACGTAGAAGTTGCGATAGCCCAGCCAGTACTGCGTGTCGGCTCCCGGCGTGGGCAGGTCGAACAACGTCGCGTTCGCGGTGTGCAATTCCCCGCGCAGACCGATTACGCCCCGCGCAGCCAGCTGTGCGGTATCCAGCGAAGGTTCGATGCCGGCGGCGATCAGTGGCGCAGGGTCCAGCCCGTCGGGCAGGGCCACGCGCGTGGCGACCGGTTCGCCGGGGCGCCAGCCATGCTCTGCGAAGTAGTTGGCGACGCTGCCGATTGCGTCGGCCGGGCCGGACTCGAAATCGATACGTCCGTCACCGTCGAAATCCACCGCATAGGCGCGCACGCTGCTCGGCAGAAACTGCGGATAGCCCAGCGCGCCGGCGTAGGAGCCGTAGTAACTGAACGGGTCACGTTGCTGTTCGTTCGCCAGCAGCAGCAGGTTCTCGAGCTCGCGCCGGAACAGCGGGGCACGCGGCGGATAGTCGAAGGCCAGGGTGGCCAGCGCGTTCACGGTCTGGAAATTACCGGTGTGACGTCCGTAATGGGTCTCGACCCCGATGATGGCAACGATGAACTCGGGCGGTACGCCAAAACGGCGACTGGCCGCATCCACCGTGGCGCGATGCTCGAACCAGAAGTCGAGCCCGTTTTCGATGCGCGCGTCGTTGAGAAAGCGGTCGCGATAGCGAACCCAGGAGCGCTCTCCACCGGGGCGGGTCGCAGGCGGGCGAATCAGTTCGATGACGCGGTCGAGGCGCTCGGTGCGATCGAGGACGGAGCGCAGTTCGGCCTCGTCCAGGCCGTGCGTGCGCACCATCTCCGCGATGAAATGACGGGCCTCTTCGTGCTCGGCGTACGAGGCGTGGGCGGCAAAGGTCGGCAGCGCCAGTATGGCGGTACAGGCGAGCATGCTGAGAACGCGGTTCATTGTGGTGAAAACTCCCGGATGCGTTGTGCCAGCTCGCGCGTCAGCGCGGTGGCGTTCGCGCTCGGTGGACCGTAGCGCAGGCGCGCATAGCTGCGCGCGATAAGGCGCACCTCACTCGCCCGGTCGGGCAGCGCACGTGCGACTCGCTCAGCGTAATCGATCGGGCCTTCTGCAGGCAAACGCGCCAGACCCCGGCGCGCCAGGCGCGCGCCGAAGCGGCGCCACAGATGATCGAGCGAATCTCCGGAGCGGCGTTGGTGCAGTGCCCACGCGAGCAGAGCCAGCATCAAGGTCGCCAGTCCCGCACCGAGCGCGAAGCCCAGCGTGCGCCAATCCGGCTGCTCGAAGCCCAGGTGCTGCAGGAAGTCCCTCTGGCGTTGGCGGTCGTAGCCGACCACGTTGCGGTTCCAGGCGTTGCCCAGCGCCTCCCAGCGATCACGCAGTGCACGCAGCGCATCGGCTGCGGCGCCATCGCGCATCATCATCGGGCGCGTCTCGCCGGCAGGCAGCGCGGCCGAGACGCCGCTCTCGATACGCGATGGTGCGGCCAGTGCGGTCGGATCGACGCGTACCCAGCCGCGCCCGGGCAGCCAGGTCTCGGCCCAGGCGTGGGCGTCGGATTGGCGCACCACCAGCGTTCCGTCGACGCGGTTGAGCGTGCCGCCCTGGTAGCCGGTGACGACGCGCGCAGGCACGCCGGCAGCGCGCATCATGAAGACGAAGGCCGACGAGAAGTGCTCGCAGAAGCCACGGCGCGCGTCGAACAGGAATTCATCGATGGGGTCGTCCTCGAGCAGGGGCGGGGAGAGCGTGTAGGTCAGCGCGTTGGTCGAGAACCAAGCGAGCACGCGATCGAGGATCTGCGAGGCATCGTTGGCGTCGGCGACGAGTTCGTCCACCAGAATACGGGTGCGCGGGCCGGCGTCCTCGGGCAGGCGCGTGGCCGCTTCCAGTACCGCAGCCGATTCCTCCTGGCCAATGATGGTTTGCGGATAGGCCTGCAACGAAAGCTGCGTGCGCGTGCGCAACGGACGCTCGGCCAGCAGCATGTATTCGCTGCCGTAGGCGACGTCATTGCGCGCCACTTCGCCCGGGAAGTCGAGCGCGAGCAGCCAGCGCTTGTTGTGCGGCTCCACCGTCAGCACGTAGTCGATGGCCGGGCCGGCGAGTGCATAGGCCGGCTCGGCAAGTTGCGCGCTGCGCGTCATGCGCCACACGCGCCCGTCGAACTCGCTCAGGACGGGACCGCGCCAGTAGCGCTGTGCGGGTGGTGGCAGCGTGTCGGCAAAGTCGGCGCGCAGCGCGATCTCGCTTGACAGGCCGAGCTCCGCAATCGAGCCCGGCGCCATCTCCTCGGACAGGCCGGTCATGCCTTCCCAGGCGTCGCGCGGCAGGCCCCACAGCGGCCCGGGCAGGCGCGGGAACAGCATGAACAGTACGATCAGAAACGGTATGGCCTGCAGCATCAGGGTGCCACCGGTACGCAGCGTGCGCCACGGCGAACGCTCGGGGTCTTCGAGCGCGAGCATGGTGGCCGCCGCGCACAGCGCACCGGTCAGCGCGAACAACGAGGCTGTCAGCGTCTGGTCGTCGAAGAACAGGGCGAGTTGCAGGAAGAAGGCGAGCAGTACGCCGGCCCGCACGTCGCGCGGGCTATTGCCTTCGAGCAGTTTCATGCACAGCAGCGTGGCGAGCATCGCGATGCCCGGTGCCTTGCCGAAGAAGTAGCCGAAATCCAGCCGCACGGCGAGCGCGACGGTGAGCGCGATGAGCAGCAGCGAAAGGCGGTGCACGCGCCCGATCCTCGGGCCGTTGCTGCGCGCGCGTGCCAGGTGCCATGCGAGCAGCAGCGCGCACGCGCCCGATGCCCACAGCGGCAGATAGGCCGTGTGCGGCACCACCGTGACCAGCGCCGTTGCAAACAGCCATAGCGACGCCGCGCGTGGTGCTGCGCGATCAGGCGTGCGGGCCATGGCGGCTCCTGGCCAGGGCGAGTCGCGCCAGGCAGGCGGACAGATGAGCGCGTCCGTGCGCGGGCGCGAGCCGGCCATCGGGTGTCGTCAGTGCGTAGCTCAGCGCGCGCGATTCGGCGGCCAGCGCCCAGGCGGTGAGCCTCGCCGCGCGGGCGTCATCCTGCGGACACCCGGATAGGGCATGCCAGTCGAGTTCCAGGGCTGCGCCCTCATTTCCGGCGAATTCCTTGGTCAGCATCGGCCCGCCGGCCGCCACCGCCTTCCAGGCGACATGGCGGGGTGAGTCCGTGAGCCGGTGCGCACGCAGGCCGGCAAAGTCGTCATCGCCGTCTCCCCGCAGGCCTTCGGTGGAGCCGTCACCCGAGGGCAGGGGCGGCGCGTTGCGTTCGGGCGCGGCGTAGACGAGCACGGAGACAGTCGGTCGCAGCACGCTCCAGGCCCTGGCGAGCCCGAGTGGCCAGGTGGTGTACAGCGCGATGCGCTCGATCGCGAGCCAGCCACGGTGTTCGGTGGGCACGGCGACGGCGAGCGTCTCGGCGGCGCCCGCTTCGAGCGTTGCATGGGTCTCGATGTCGCCGACACGAATGCGCAGCGCGGCACGCCGCCAGTTCGAAGGGTTTTCGACGTACAGGCGCAGCGTTGCGGTCTCGTTGGCGAACACCGGCTCGACCGCCACGCGCAGGATGCGCAGCCCGAGCAGGTTGCGAAAGGCGTGCACGGTGCTGGCTACGCCGAGTCCGAACAGCAGGAAAACCAGCGCGTAGCCCAGGCTCAGGCCGTAATTGATCGCCCCGATCAGCATCACCAGCAGCGCAAGCGCGAAGGACAGGCCGGCGGCCGTGGGCAATACATAGATGCGCCCCTGGCGCAGCGTGACCGGCAGGGTGTCGTCGCGCCTGCGACCGAACTTGCGCGCGAGCGCGTCGGGCAGGCGTTCCAGCGCTTCGGTTGTTTTCATCCGTCCACGGCAACGCCGGCCACCAGGCGCGCGAGCAGCGCTGGCGGCACCGGGCGACCATCGTTGGCCAGATGCAGGCGATGGCCGGCGATATGCGGGAAGACCGTCTGTACGTCCTCGGGCAATACGTGGTCGCGGCCGTCGATCAGCGCCCAGGCACGCGCGCCGGCGAGCAGACCGAGGCCGGCACGCGGACTGAGGCCGCCGGCCAGGTCGGGGTCGACGCGCGTGGCCGCGAGCAGGGCCTGCACATAGTCGATCAGGCGTGGCGCAACCACAACTGCCTGTGCGGCGCGTTGCAGGGCCAGCATGTCGTCGGGAGAAATCGCCGCTGGCGTGCGTCCCAGCAGTTCGCGTCTATCCTCGCCCATGAGCAGTGCGCGTTCGGCCTCGCGCCCCGGAAAGCCCATGTGGATGCGCATCAGGAAGCGGTCGAGCTGGCTCTCGGGCAGTGGGAAGGTGCCAATCTGCGTAGCCGGATTGCGGGTTGCGATGACGAAGAAGGGCTCGGGCAGTGCATGGGTTTCGCCGTCCGTCGTGACCTGGCGCTCCTCCATCGCCTCGAGCAGCGCGCTTTGCGTCTTCGGCGTGGCACGGTTGATTTCGTCGGCGAGGATGAGCTGTGCGAACAGCGGTCCGGGGTGGAAGCGGAAGGCGCCGGCCTCGCGATCGAAGATCGACACGCCGGTGATGTCGGCGGGCAGCAGGTCGCTGGTGAATTGCACGCGCTGGTAGTGCAGGCCGATCAGTCGGGCGAACACGTTCGCCAGCGTGGTCTTGCCCACGCCGGGCAGGTCCTCGATGAGCAGATGGCCGCGCGCGATCAGGCAGGCGAGCGCGAGCCGCAACGGTTGAGGCTTGCCAAGAATGATTTCGTTGGCGGCGGCAAGTACGCGCGTGACGCGTTCGAACGGGGCGGGTGGCTGGCTGGGATCGGACATAGCGGGGATAATAGACCACTCTGATTCTGGTTCGTTTCGGGAGCGGCTCGCATGGCGACGGCTTTCATCACCCACGCGGACTGCGCCCTGCATGACATGGGTGCGCATCATCCGGAATGCCCGCAGCGCCTGGGCGCGATCAACGACCGGCTGATCGCCTCGGGGCTCGATGCGTATCTGGAGTTCCACGACGCGCCGCTGGCGACCGACGCGCAGATTCTGCGTGCGCACTCGGCGGCCTATCTGGGCGAGTTGCGCGCGGCCGTACCCGAGCGCGGCATCCACCATCTCGATCCTGACACCGCAATCGGCCCGCGCACGCTCGATGCCGCCCTGCGCGCCGCCGGCGCCGGTGTGCTGGCGACGGATCTGGTGGTCTCAGGGCGGGCCGACAACGCGTTCTGCGCAGTGCGCCCGCCCGGACATCACGCCTGCAGGTCGCGCGCGATGGGTTTCTGCCTGTTCAACAACATCGCCATCGCGGCGCTGCACGCGCTCGAGGCGCACGGGCTGGGGCGCGTCGCGGTCGTCGATTTCGACGTACATCACGGCAACGGCACCGAAGACATTCTCGGCGAGGATGCACGCGTGATGATGGCGAGCACCTTCCAGCATCCGTTCTATCCTTACAGCGGCGATCGCGAAGCCCCCGAACACTGGGTCAACGTGCCGGTGCGCGCCGGGCTGCGTGGCGAGGCATTGCGCGAGATTGTTACCGCGCAATGGCTGCCGGCGCTGCGCCGCTTCGAGCCGCAGATGATCTTCATCTCGGCAGGCTTCGACGCGCACCTGGAAGACGATATGGCCTCCTGCGCGCTGGTGGAGGCCGACTTTGCCTGGGTCACCGGGCAGTTGCGCGCGCTAGAGTGCGCCAACGGGCGCATCGTGTCGATGCTCGAGGGCGGTTATGCGCTGTCCGCGCTGGGACGCTCGGCGGTCGAGCACGTTCGCGCGCTGGCCGACCTTTAGGGCCTGTTCACACTTGCGCTGGCGGATCGCGTGGGTCTGTATGGCTGTGCCGGCAAGACGCGCGAAGCAGGCAATGACCATTCCCTTGACAATGAGCGCAACGCCGCCGGCGCGGCCATACAGACCCACCCGCAGGGCTTGGCCCAAATGGCCCGCATCTGCTGCGTTGCGGCTCCTTGCAAGACGCCCGGTATTGCGGCGTCACCGCGCCTTGATCTGCGAGCCATTTGGGCCAAGCGCGACCGCCATGGCAAGTGTGAACAGGCCCTAGGACGAGCCGTAAGCCCAAGCTGCAAGCTGTCAGCAAAGCGGTGACGGGCCACACTTGCAGCTCGAAGCTTACGGCTTACCGCGTTTTTCTTCAGGTAGAATCGCGGTTTTGATGCCATTGCTCCGACACCCATGATCACCGGCTCCCTGGTTGCCATCGTCACCCCCATGCACGAGGACGGTCGTCTCGACTATCCGCGTCTGCGCTCGCTCATCGATTTCCACGCCGAACAGGGTACGGACGGCATCGTCATCGTCGGTACCTCGGGTGAGTCGCCCACCGTCGACATGGACGAGCACTGCGAGCTGATCCGTGTCGCCGTCGAGCATGCCGGCGATCGCATCCCTGTGCTCGCCGGCACGGGCGCCAATTCCACGTCCGAGGCCATCGAGTTGGCCAGCTATTCCGCCAAGGTTGGCGCGCGCGCGCATCTGTCGGTCGTGCCCTACTACAACAAGCCCACGCAGGAAGGCCTGTACCGGCATTTCCGCACCATCGCCGAGGCCGTCGACCTGCCGCTGGTGCTGTACAACGTGCCCGGGCGCACCGTGACGGATATGGCCAACGACACCACGCTGCGCCTGGCCGAGATTCCCAACATCGTCGGCATCAAGGACGCTTCGGGCAGCATCGATCGTGTCTGCGATCTGGTCGAACGCGCGCCCGAGGGCTTCGCGCTATATTCGGGCGACGACATGACGACTGCGGCCTTCATTCTGCATGGCGGGCACGGGGCGATCTCGGTGACCGCCAACGTCGCGCCGCGCCTGATGCACGAGATGTGCGTAGCCGCGCTGGCCGGCGACGGCTTGAAGACGCGCGAGATCAACGCGCGTCTGCTGTGGCTGCATCGCCACCTGTTCTGCGAGGCCAACCCGATTCCTGTCAAGTGGGCCACGCAGCAGATGGGGCTGATCGAGGGTGGCATCCGCCTGCCGCTGACTCCGCTTTCCGAAACCTTCCACGAGCGGGTGCGCGCAGCGATGCGTCGTGCCGGCATCGAGGTGTGACATGCGAGGGACCTCCTGGCCCATGAAAGTCAAACTGCGCACATCTGTTTCCATGCTTGCGCTGGCCGTCGGACTGGCCGGGTGCTCCTCCTCCGGTGGTCTGCTCGAAGGCAAGAAGATCGATTACAAGAGTGCGCGCCCGGCGACCAATACGCTGGAGATCCCGCCCGACCTGACGCAACTCACGCGTGATGACCGCTACGCGGTGCCCGACGTGGCGCCGCGTGGCGTGGCCACCTACTCGGCCTACGAAGGCGACCGGCAGGCCGGTGCGCAGATCGAGACGACCGAGGTACTGGTGCCGGTCGACAACATGCGCATCGAGCGCGCCGGCTCGCAGCGCTGGCTGGTCGTTCAGGCCGACCCGGACGAGTTGTGGCCGCAATTACGCGATTTCTGGACCGAGCTGGGCTTCATCGTCGACATCGACCAGCCCGCACTGGGCATCATGGAAACCGACTGGGCCGAGGACCGCGCCAAGATCCCGCAGGACTTTCTGCGCTCGACGCTGGGCCGTCTGTTCGACAACCTGTTCTCGACCGCCGAGCGCGACAAGTTCCGCACGCGCCTCGAGAGGGGGCAGGAGCCGGGCACGGTTGAGATCTTCATCAGCCATCGCGGCGTCGAGGAGGTGTTCGACAGCGCCCAGCAGGACAGCACCAAGTGGCAACCCCGCGAGGCGGACCCGGAACTCGAGATCGAGATGCTGCGCCGCCTGATGCTCTATTTGGGCGCCGAGGAAACGCGTGCCGAGGCGGTGCTGGAGGCCTCCAGCGAGTCGGTGCCCGAGCGCGCCACGCTGGGGCTGCCCGACGGGCGGCTGGGGCTGGCGGTGGACGAATCCTTCGATCGTGCGTGGCGCCGTGTGGGCCTCGCTCTCGACCGCATCGGCTTCACGGTTCAGGATCGCGACCGCTCGCAGGGCTTGTTCTTCGTGCGCTACATCGATCCGGACGAGGAGGCGCGGCGCAAGCGTGACAATCAGGGCGGCTTCTTCTCGCGTCTGTTCTCGTTCGGCAGGTCCGGCGACGAGCAGAAACCGGGTGCTGAGTACCGCATCCTCGTCGAAGGCGACCGCGACGCCTCGCAGGTCACGGTGCTCAGTGCGGAAGGCGGTCTGGATTCGTCGCGCAATGCGCGACGCATTCTCGAACTGCTGCAGCAGCAGTTGCGCTGAGGCGCGCGCAGCCGACACGACGACAAGGCGCCCCGCGGGGCGCCTTGTCGCTTCTGGGGGCTCAATCCTCGTCGATCTCCGGTTGTCCGAATCCGGACAGATACATCTCGTACAAGGACGGCAGCGCGTCCGCCCCGGCCGCGGCGGCGTCGATGCGCCGCGCATGCGCGAGCCGCGCGAGCGTTGCGTGCGCCGCGGCGCTGGTTTCGATGCGCTCGCCGTTGAGGTAGAAGAGCGCGTCGTGGATCAGCAGCAGGGTGGCGGGGTCGAGGACGAAACCGTGCGCGGCCACGGCCGCGTCGAACTGACGGCGTGAGAGCGGTTCGTCGGGTGCCACGAAGAACACCGACGGCTTGGGTTCGCTCAGATAGTGGCCGAGAAAGTCTGCGACGTCGTCCCGCCCCCAGCGAATCGCGTCGAGCATGCCGGCGACGCGTTCCACCATGGTCGGAGGAATCGCGGCCGAGTTGTCCTGCAAGGCCAGATCCGGGTCGGCATACATTCCGGGCAGTTCAACGCGCTCGGCCAGCCAACCGAGGAACTCGCTGCCCAGTTCCTGCGCGCTGGGCGCGCGAAAGCCGATCGAGTAGGTTGTGCATTCGCCGATCGCCGTGCCTTCGTGCGCATAGCGCGGCGGCAGGTAGAGCATGTCGCCCGGTTCGAGCACCCATTCCTCGGTCGGATGGAAGTCGGCAATCAGCTTCAGTGGCGCGTCCTCGACGAGACGGTGCTCGCTTTGGTCGCTGATGCGCCAGTGCCGCTGCCCGAAGCCTTGCAGCAGGAATACGTCGTAACTGTCGAAATGTGCGCCGATGCCGCCGCCGTCGGTTGCGTAGCTCACCATCAGATCGTCGAGGCGCGCCTGCGGGATGAAGTCGAAGCGGTGCAGCAGCGCGTCGGCTTCGCGCACCCACAGGTTGAGCCCCTGCACCAGCACGGTCCACGCCTGCTTTCGACGCTTGAGGGTCGAGCGCTTCTGCGGTCCGCGCGAGACCTGCCAGCCGTCATCCGTATGGCGGATCAGGCGCGATTCGACATCCTCGTCGCAGGCCAGATCGAACAGTTCGTCCAGCTCGACGACGCCGGTGAAGCCGGGGATGGCCTGGCGGATGAGCAGGGGCTTCTTCTGCCAGTATTCGGCCAGAAAGCGTTGCGGCGTGATGCCGCCGAGAAGTTCGCGAGTCATGGCCGGGATTATCGCCGAACACTTCGGCCCGGCGCGTCGCAAACCGGTAAAATGGCAGACTTTTTTGCGGGATCGTACATGCCAGTCGCAGTCATCGAATCGGTCGATCACGAGGGTCGCGGCGTCACCCACGTCGACGGCAAGGCCACCTTCATCGACGGCGCCCTGCCGGGCGAAGAGGTCGAGTACTCGGTCTATCGCAAGCGTCCCAGCTACGAGCTGGCGCAACTGGTGCGGGTGATCACCGCGAGCGCGCAGCGAGTGCAGCCCAAGTGTCGGTACTTCGGCGTGTGCGGCGGCTGTTCGATGCAGCATCTGGATTCCGGTGCCCAGGCCGCGGTCAAGCAGCGCGTGCTCGAGGATGCGCTGTGGCACGTCGGCCGACTGCGTGCCGACACCATCTTCCCGGCGATTCACGGACCCAGCTGGGGGTATCGCTTTCGCGCGCGCATCGGTGCGCGCTTCGTGCCCAAGAAGGGCGGCGCGCTGGTCGGCTTCCGTGAGCGCAAGAGCAGCTACGTCGCCGACATGACGAGCTGCGAGATCCTGCCGCCGCACGTCTCTGCGATGCTCCCCGCGCTGCGTGAACTGATCGGTGGCCTGTCCGCGCCTGATCGCCTCCCGCAGGTCGAACTGGCCGTCGGGGATGACGATCTCACGGTACTCGTGTTCCGCCACCTCGAGCCGCTCACCGCTGCCGACGAGGACCGCTTCCGTGCCTTTGCGGACGCGCACGGCGTGCAGGTCTGGTTGCAGTCCAAGGGGCCTGACACCGTGCGCCGCCTGCACCCCGAGGAGGCACCGGGCCTGTCCTACACGCTGCCCGAATTCGGCGTGAAGATGGACTTTCGCCCAACCGACTTCACCCAGGTCAACGTCGCGATCAACCAGTTGCTGATGCGTCGCGCGATGCAATTGCTCGCCCCGCGCGCGGGAGAGCGCGTTGCCGACCTGTTCTGCGGCCTGGGCAACTTCAGCCTGCCGATCGCCCGGCTCGGCGCGACCGTGGTCGGCGTCGAGGGCAGCGAGACGCTGGTCGCCCGCGCGCTCGAAAACGCCCGCGCCAACGGCCTCGAAGCGAACGCGGAATTCCACGCCGCGAACCTGTTCGAAGCCACCGAAGACAGCCTCGCCGCCCTGGGACACCTCGACAAGATGCTCATCGACCCGCCGCGCGACGGCGCCATCGCCGTGGTCAAGGCCTTGTCCGAACGCCAGTCGCCTGCGCGCATCGTCTACGTCTCGTGCAACCCCGCCACGCTCGCCCGCGACGCCGCCGTGCTCGTGCACGAAAAGGGCTACACCCTGCGCGGTGCCGGCATCGCCAACATGTTTCCGCAGACCTCCCACGTCGAATCCATCGCCCTGTTCGAGCGCACGGCCTGACGCAGGGCGGGACGGAACGGTATACTCCGCCGCTGGCCTCAGGCTCGAACGAGTTAAAACGGAGGCGTGGCCCAGTGGTTGAATGCACCGGTCTTGGCGACGCGCGATAGCGCGGCGCTTGCGAAGAAAAAACCGGCGCGGGCCGCAGGCCCGCTTCCAACGATTGCAGGAAGAGTGGCCGAGCGGTTTAAGGCACCGGTCTTGAAAACCGGCGATGGGAAACCATCCGTGGGTTCGAATCCCACCTCTTCCGCCAACTGACCGAGGACCTACCCCGATGGACCTCACCACCCCCGCCCTGCTGTTCCCTGCGATTTCGCTGCTGCTGCTCGCCTACACCAACCGGTTCCTGACGTTGGCACAGGTGATCCGGCAGTTGCATTCCTCGCCCGATCGCAGTGCCGCCGTGGTGCAGGCGCAGATTCCGGGGCTCAAGCATCGCATCGTGCTGATCAAGTACATGCAGGGCTTTGCGGTGGTGTCCTTTCTGCTGTGCTCGCTGTCGATGTTCGCGCTGTTCGTCGACGAGCAGTTGCCGGGCAAGCTGATGTTCGGCGCGAGTACCTTGTTGCTGACGATCTCGCTGCTGCTGTCGCTGGCCGAAGTGGTGATCTCGACCGATGCGCTGTCCGTGGTGGTGGCCGACATCGAGAACGATGCGCCGCGCAAGGCTGACGGCGACTGATCCGTGGCGCGACTGCTCCTGTTCAACAAGCCCCATGGCGTGATCTGCCAGTTCTCGGGTGACGGTTCGCGCCCAACACTCAAGGATTTCATCGACGTTCCCGGCGTGTATGCTGCAGGGCGTCTCGACACCGATTCCGAGGGGCTGCTGGTGCTCACCGATGACGGCGCGCTGCAGCACCGCATCACCGATCCGAGCGCCAAGCAGCCCAAGACCTATCTCGTTCAGGTCGAGGGCGAACCGGACGAGACCGCGCTGGCGGCGATGCGAGCGGGCGGGCTGGATCTGGGCGACTTTCGCACGCGCCCCTGCGAGGCGCGGCACGTGGCCGAGCCCGACTGGCTGTGGCCGCGTGACCCACCCGTGCGCTATCGCAAGAGCGTGCCCACGGCGTGGCTGGAAATCGTGCTGCGCGAGGGGCGCAACCGGCAGGTGCGGCGCATGACGGCCAAGGTCGGCTACCCGACGCTGCGACTGGTCCGGGTGGCCGTGGGTGGATGGAGGCTGGGCGATCTCTCCCCAGGACAATGGCGCGAGGCGGGTTCGGATGCGCCGGGGCGCCGTCGGGCGCGCTAGAATCGGGACCGTCTCCCGTTTTCAGGACGAAGTCGATGCGCCGCAATCTGTACCGAATTGCCATCTCGTTCATCCTGCTGTGCCTCGCGGGTGTCGCGGCGGCGCAGCAGATGCCGCTGGTGCAACTGACGGCCGGCATGTATCGCATCACCGCGGAGATGGCCCATACCCCGCAGACGCGCCAGGTGGGCTTGATGCACCGTGAATCGATGGCCGAGAATCGCGGCATGGTCTTCGTGTTCGACTACGATGCGCGCCACTGCATGTGGATGAAGAACACGCTGATTCCGCTGTCGGTGGCCTTCCTCGCGCGCGACGGCACGATCCTCAACATCGCCGACATGCAGCCGCAGAGCGAGACCAGCCACTGTGCGGTCAAGTCCGCGCGCTATGCGCTGGAGATGAACAAGGGCTGGTTCGACGAGCGCGGCGTCGGCCCGGGGGACCGCATCGAGGGCGTTTCCAAGCTGCGCCCCTCGCGCTGAACGCAGATCGCGGCGCGTCTGCGGCGCGCAGCGAAGCACCGAATTGAGGCGGATTCCCCGCCCTTATCGACCGGCAAGATTTGCCGCCTCCCTTCGATAATCGCTCCACGTGGTCGCATGCCCGCATTTGCGCGGGGCGGCCTGCACGGGAGCGGCAATGGCCGAAGAGAGCGATCTCGAAAAAACCGAACAACCTACGCCACGACGGCTCGAACAGGGCCGCGAGGAAGGCCAGGTTCCGCAGTCGCGCGAGCTGTCGACCTTCTTCGTGCTGATTACCGGCGCGGCGATGTTGTGGGCCATGGGCGGCTGGGTCGGGACGCGGATCACGGACACGCTCAAGCACGGGTTCACCTTCGAGCGCGCGGCGGCCTTCGATACGCAGCGCATGCTCGACGCGTTCTCGACGATCTTCACCGAGGTGCTGATCACCATCCTGCCGCTGTTCGGCGTGCTCATGGTCGCGGCGCTGGCCGCGCCGATTTCGCTGGGCGGTTTCGTGTTCTCGAGCAAGGTGCTGGCGCTCAAGCCCGAGCGCATGAATCCGCTCAAGGGGCTGGCGCGCATGTTCTCGGTGCACGGGCTGGCTGAGCTGATCAAGTCGGTGCTCAAGGCGTTGATCATCGGCGCGCTTGGGGTGCTGGCGGTGTGGCGCGAGCGCGAGAACGTGTTCACGCTGATGGGTTTGCCGCTGGAATACGCGATTCCGCGTTTTTTCGAGACGTTGGTCTTTGCCGCGCTGCTGATCATTCTGGGGCTGGCGCTGGTTGCGCTGATGGACGTGCCCTTCCAGTTGTGGCAGTTCCACCGCCGCATGCGAATGACGCGCGACGAGGTCAAGCGCGAGAACAAGGAGCAGGAGGGTGATCCGCACGTCAAGGCACGGGTGCGGGCGATCCAGCGTGAGATGGCGCGTCGGCGCATGATGGCCGAGGTACCCAAGGCCGATGTCGTCGTGACCAACCCGACGCACTTTGCGGTGGCGCTCAAGTACGACGGGGCGAGCATGGGCGCGCCGGTGGTCATCGCGAAGGGGCGTGGCGACGTGGCGCTCAAGATCCGCGAACTCGCCGCCGAGCACGACGTGCCCCGGCTCGAGGCGCCGCCTTTGGCGCGCGCGCTGTATGCGCACTGCGAGTTGGGCGAGACCATTCCGGCGGCGCTGTACACCGCGGTGGCCGAGGTCATGGCCTATGTCTATCAACTCAACAACTGGATGGCGCGCGGCGGCACCAAGCCGGACGTGCCGACCGGGGTGTCCGTGCCCCGTGGCATGGATCCGGGGGGCAGCGGCACGAATGCCCGGCACGAAGGCACCGAGAGGTCGATGAATGAATGACAGTCTGAACCTGCGCGCCCTGGCGAGCTCCGAGAACCTGCGCATGCTCGGCGCACCGATCTTCATCATCCTCGTGCTGTCGATGATGGTGCTGCCGTTGCCGCCATTCGCGCTCGACCTGTTCTTCACCTTCAACATCTCGATGGCGGTGATGGTGCTGCTGGTGGCGATGTACACCAAGAAGCCGCTGGATTTCTCCGTGTTTCCGACCGTGCTGCTGGTCACCACGCTGCTGCGTCTCGCGCTCAACGTGGCCTCGACGCGCATCGTGCTGCTCGAGGGTCATACCGGGCCGGACGCCGCGGGCAAGGTCATCGAGGCTTTCGGCTTCTTCCTGGTCGGCGGCAACACCGCGATCGGTCTGGTGGTGTTCGGCATCCTGGTACTGATCAACTTCGTCGTCATCACCAAGGGTGCGGGCCGCATCGCCGAAGTGAGCGCGCGCTTCACGCTGGACGCGATGCCCGGCAAGCAGATGGCCATCGATGCGGACCTGAACGCCGGCCTCATCAACGAGGAGCAGGCCAAGCAACGCCGCAAGGAGGTTTCCCAGCAGTCGGACTTCTTCGGCGCGATGGACGGTGCCTCCAAGTTCGTGCGCGGCGATGCCATCGCCGGCATCCTGATCCTGCTCATCAACATCATCGGCGGACTGTTCGTCGGCACCATGCAGCACCAGATGGAGATCGGCCAGGCGGTCGAAACCTACACGCTGCTGACAATCGGCGATGGCCTGGTTGCGCAGATTCCGGCGCTGGTGATCTCGGTGGCGGCTGGCCTGGTCGTGTCGCGCGTCGGCGATGAGGGCGACGTCGGCGGGCTGGTGATCAACCAGGTGTTCTCGAATCCGCAAGTGATGACGCTCACCGGCGGCATCATCGGCGTGCTCGGCCTGATTCCCGGCATGCCCAACCTGGTGTTCATCCTGATCGCCGGCGCCTTCTTCTTCCTCGCCTGGCATCGACGCCAGATCATTGCCCGTGAATCGGCTGAAGAGGTCGAAGCGGGCGAGGCAGCCGCGCCGAAGGCGACGCCGGCCGAGGCGCAGGAAGCGAGCTGGAACGACGTGCAGCCGGTCGACGTGCTGGGCCTGGAAGTGGGCTACCGCCTGATTCCGCTGGTCGACAAGGGGCAGGACGGCGAACTGCTGCGACGCATCCGCGGCCTGCGCAAGAAGTTCGCACAGGACGTTGGCTTCCTGCCTGCCTCGGTACACATCCGAGACAACCTCGAACTCAAGCCCAACGCCTATCGCATCGCGCTCAAGGGCGTGGAGATCGGCGGTGGCGAGGCCTGGCCGGGCCAGTACCTCGCGATCAATCCGGGGCGGGTGTCCGGCCCCTTGCAGGGGCGCGAGACGCGCGACCCGGCCTTCGATCTGCCGGCCTACTGGATCGACGCTGCGCAGCGCGAACAAGCCCATGCGCTGGGCTACACCGTCGTCGACGCGAGCACGGTCATTGCCACCCACCTCAACCACCTGGTGCTGAGCCATGCGGCGGAGTTGCTCGGCCGTCAGGAGACGCAGCAACTGATTGACCATATCGCCAAGGAGTCGCCCAAGCTCATCGAGGATCTGGTGCCGGGACAATTGTCGCTGTCGGTGGTGCAACGCGTGCTGCAACACTTGCTCGACGAGGGCGTCAACATCCGCGACATGCGCAGCATCATCGAGGTGCTCGCCGAACACGCGCCGCGCACGCAGGATCCGGCCGAACTGACGGCGCGCGTGCGTGAGACCCTGGGCCGCGCGATCGTGCAGAGCCTGTTCCCGGGCAACGGCGAGGTGCAGGTCATCGCGCTCGAGCCGACGCTGGAGCGCATCCTCACGCAGGCCATGAGCGCCAGCGGCGACGGCGGCGCGATCGAGCCCGGGTTGGCCGACGCGATGCTGCGCCAGACTGCCGAGGCGGCGCAGCGCATGGAGGACATGGGCATGCCGCCGGTCCTGCTGGTCCCGCCGCAACTGCGCTGGCTGCTGTCGCGCTTCCTGCGTCGCTCCGTGCCGTCGCTCAAGGTCGTCGCGAACACCGAGGTGCCCGAGGCGCGCACGATCCGCGTCACGACGATGGTTGGTGGTGCCGCCACCTGAAGGCCGGAATAGACGGGAACAAGCCCGCTTATTCGGACCTAATGATTTGCGCAGCGCCGCGATAATGGACTCAATGCTGCGCGGAATGCGCGGATCGTCTGGAGAACCGGGATGAACGTAAAGCGCTACTTTGCCAACACCGCCCGCGAAGCCCTGCGTGCCCTGAAGGCCGATCTCGGCGCCGATGCGATCGTGCTGGCCAACCGTTCGGTCGAAGGCGGCGTCGAGATCCTCGCGCTGCCATCCGATGCCGTCGGCGCCGCGCCGCGCCGTGCCGCGCCTCGAGCGAACTCCGTCGTGCCGGATCCCACCCCGCCGTCGAGCCACGAAGACGAGGATTGCCGCGTGAGCCTGGGCGGTGGCCGGACGCAGCCCGCTGCGCCGGAACGCACCATCCGGCCGTTCAACCCGCCGCGCATGGAAACCCCCGACTACCTGATCCGCAAGCGCGGCTACGAGACGAGCGAGCCGCCGCGCGAGCGCGTCGAGCCTGCGCCGCCGCGCGATGCGGCCGATATCGCCTCGACCCTGACCCGGCATCTGGCCGACAGCATCACCGGTGAGCTTGAGCCGGTCGAACGCGGCCGGCCTGCACCGGCGGTGACGCGCAAGCGCGAGGACGTGCGCACTTCGAGCGATGACGATGCACGCATTGCCGCGCTGCAGGAGGCCAACACCCGGTTGATGAGCGAGCTCACGGGCATTCGCGGCATGATCGAGCGCCAGCTCGCGGCCTTCGCCTGGGGCGAGACTCGCCGCCACGCGCCGGGCCGGGCGGAGGTGCTGGGCGAGTTGCTCGACGCGGGCTTTTCGACGCGTCTGGCGCGCCGCCTGGTCGAGTCCGTGGGCGAGACCGCCTGTGCCGACGAAGCGCGTACGGCCGTGCGCAATGCGCTCGGCCGTGATCTGCGCGCGATGTCATGCGACGCCGACCTGATCGATCGCGGGGGCGTGTTTGCGCTGGTCGGGCCCACCGGCGTGGGCAAGACCACCACGACCGCCAAGATCGCGGCGCGCTGCGTCGTTCGCCACGGTGCCGAGAAGATTGCGCTGATCACCACCGACGGTTACCGCATCGGCGCGCAGGAACAGTTGCGCATCTATGGACGCATACTGGGTGTGCCGGTGTTCCCGGTGCGTGATGCCGCCGACCTGCGCCAGACCATTGCCGAGTTGCGCGGCAAGCACATGGTGTTGATCGACACGGTGGGCATGAGCCAGCGTGACGAGATGGTCGTCAAGCAGGCCGCCATGCTCACCAACGCCGGCGACGTGCATCGCTTGCTGCTTCTGAACGCGACCGCCAGCGGCGACACGCTCGACGATGTGATCGAAGCCTATCGCGGGCCGGACCTGGCCGGCTGCGTGCTGACCAAGGTCGACGAGGCCGCATCCCTGGCGCCGGCCGTCGGTGCGGCCATCGACCATGCGCTGGAAGTGTTCTACGTAACCAACGGCCAGCGCGTTCCCGAAGATCTGCATCTGCCCAATCGCGCCTACCTGCTGCACCGCAGCCTGCGTGCGCGCGCCGCCGATTCGTCGTGGAAGCTCGACGCCGACGAGGCGGCCATGAAATTCGCCGCCGGTGCGGGGGCCTGACGTGGTGAGAGGAGGTCTCGACATGATTGATTGTCACGAAGACCAGGCGGCCGGGCTGCGCCGGCTGTTCCGCCGCGCGCCGCCGAATGTGGTCGCACTGTATGCCGCGGGGCGTGCGCGCACCGCGATTGCCGTGCGTGCAGCCTATCGCGTCGCTCGGCTGGCCGAACGGGTGCTGATTCTCGACGAGGCGGGCGCTGCGAGTGGTCTGGCCGGCACGCTGGGGCTGAGCGAAGGGCATGATCTGCTGGCCGTGCTGGGTGGACACACACGTGCGCCCGAGCTGGTCCAGCCCGTCCCCGGCCTGGCAGGGCGGGTGCCGGTGCGCGCCGCCGCACTCGCGCTGCCGCTGCTCGACGAGGAGCGTCGCCTGGCGCTGGTCGCGGCGCTGGCCGAACTGCATCGCCGCGCAGGCTTCGTGCTGGTGCATGCCGCAGCCGATGCCGCGGCCGACCCGTCGCCCTTTGTGTTCGCAGCGCCGCGCCGCATGCTGGTGGCCGAGGTCAGTCGCAGCGGGGCGCTCGAAGCCTATGCGTTGATCAAGGCGCTGGCTGCCGCCGGCGCCGGATCGCTGCATGTTGCCGTGGCCGATGCGCGGACGCGTTCCGAGGCGGCCGCTTTCTTCGAAAGCCTCGAAGCCCTGGTGCGGCGTCATGTTGGCGTGCCGCTGGCCTGGCTCGGCGAGATCGAGCGTGATGACCTTGCCGGCGGCCTGGCTGCCGAACCGCAATCCTCGCCACGCGAGCCCGAAATGGCCTTCCTGCGCCGGCTCGCCGCCCTCGGCAGCGCTCGACTCGAGCGCGCGCCCGGGAGCTGGGCGGCCTGAGGAATGCCGGTATGCTGAGTTACGCGCGCAAAGTCATCCCCCTGGCCGAGCAAAGCCGAGCCGCTGACGTGCATAATGTCGCGACTGGCCGAAGGAATACGCGGGCGCTCTGGATGTACGACTCCGAAGGAAATCCCGACAAAGGGCAATTGGTCGAACTGTACGCACCGCTGGTCAAGCGCATCGCCTTCCATCTGATGGCGAAGCTGCCTTCCAGCGTCAATGTCGACGACCTTATGCAGAACGGCATGATCGGGCTGCTCGATGCCGTCGATCGCTACGAGGAAGGTGCGGCCCAGTTCGAGACCTACGCCTCGCAGCGCATCCGCGGCGCGATGCTCGACGGACTGCGCGAGGACGACTGGATGCCGCGTGGCCTGCGCCGCGACATGCGCCGCGTCGATGCCGCCGTGCAGACGCTCGAACAGCGTTTCGGCCGGGCGCCGAACGAGACCGAGCTGGCCGGCGAGATCGGCGTTCCGCTGCCCGAATACCAGCAGATCCTGCAGGACGCTCGCGGACACCAGTTGGTGTATTTCGAGGACTTCAAGTCCGGCGAGGACGAGGACTTCTTCGAGCATCACGTCGTCGACCAGGACGCCGATCCGCTGGGTCTGCTCGAGGATGCCGACTTCCGCCGTGCGCTGGTCTCGGCGATTGGCCAGTTGCCCGAGCGAGAGCAACTCGTCATGAGTCTGTACTACGACGAGGAACTGAACCTGCGCGAGATCGGCGAGGTGCTGGGCGTGACGGAGTCGCGTGTGTGCCAGCTTCACAGCCAGGCGGTGGCGCGGCTGCGCGCGAATGTGTTCGGCGAGGGCTCGCCGGCACCGGCGAAACGTCGCGGCCGACCGCCGCGCGCCAAGGGCTGAAGAGCACCGATGCATCGTTCGAGAACCTGCAGGGGGCGCACCTGATGGATCGCATCAGCGTACTCGGCCTGATTCTCGGCATCGCGGCGATCATCCTCGGGCAGATCGTCGAGGGCGGACATGTTTCCTCGCTGCTGCAGCCGACTGCCTTCCTGATCGTGTTCGGCGGCACGCTCGGTGCCGTGATGCTGCAAAGCCCGCTGCGCGTGTTCGTCGACGGCATGCGCATGACACGTTGGGTGTTCGTGCCGCCCCCCGACCGCCGCGAGGAACTCATCAGCCATGCCGTGCAGTGGAGCTACACCGCGCGTCGCGACGGGCTGCTCGCGCTCGAGGCGCGCATCGAGGAGCAGGACGACGCCTTCCTGCGGCGCGGACTGCAGTTGCTGGTCGACGGCGTCGAGCCCGAGCGTCTGCGCGAACTGCTGACCATCGAAATCGACGCGGCCGAGATGCGCATGAAGCAGGGCGCGCGCATCTGGGAGGCAGCCGGCGGCTATTCGCCGACGATCGGCATCCTGGGCGCGGTGCTTGGTCTGATCCACGTCATGGAAAACCTCACCGATCCGTCGCGCCTGGGTGCCGGCATCGCTGTTGCCTTTGTCGCGACGATCTATGGGGTCGGCTTCGCGAACCTCGTGTTCCTGCCGATCTCGAAGAAACTGATGGCCCATGTCGCCCGCATCTCCAGCGAGCGCGAGATGCTGGTCGACGCGCTGGTCGCGATCGCCAACGGCGAGAATCCGCGCATCGTCGAAAGTCGCATGCGCGGCTACGTCGCCTGAGCACGGAGGGGTCGATGCCACGTCGTCGCCGCAAGCCCGCCGACGAGCACCACGAGAATCACGAGCGCTGGCTGGTGTCCTATGCCGACTTCATCACGCTGCTGTTCGCTTTTTTCGTCGTGATGTATTCCTTGTCCTCGGTCAACGAGGGCAAGTACCGCGTCCTGTCCGATTCCTTGCTCTCGGCCTTTCGCAGCGTCAACGTCAACCAGGCCAGCGAGCAGATCGTGATCCCGCCCATCGTCGTGCCCGACCGTCCACAGTCTCCGGCGTCGAGGGCCCGAGGCGAGCAGGGTGACGGTACGGGAAGCGAAGTCGAGCCCATCCGTCGTATGGCCGAGAGCATCCGGCGCGTGCTCGAGCCGCTCACCCGCACCGGACAGGTCAATATCTCCGAGGGCGCGCACGGCATCACCGTCGAGGTCAACGCCAACGTCCTGTTCTCCGGCGGCGATGCGACGCTCGACGAGGCCGGTCGCGAGCCTCTGTTGGCCGTCGCGGAAGTCTTCGCAGGCAGCGAGTTTCCGGTCACGATCGAGGGTCACACCGACGACCGACCGATTTCCACGCCGCGCTTCCCGTCGAACTGGGAGCTTTCGGCTGCGCGCGCCTCGGCCGTGGTACGCCTTTTCGAGGCGAGCGGCGTCGAGGCCTCACGCCTGTCGGCGATCGGCTATGCCGACCAGCGTCCGATCACCGAGAACCTCACCGCCGAGGGGCGCGCCCGCAACCGTCGCGTCACGGTCCGGCTGGACGCGATGTACAACGATCCGCCGCCGCGCGCGCCCGCGACGATCCGCCCCAGTGATCCGATGCGCGCGATTCTGCCTTGAGGGGTCAGGGGCGGCATGACCTCTGACCCCTGACCCTGCCTCACAACAACGAGATCTGCTTGAGGTTGCGCTGCAGCGCCGTGCCCTTGCGGGCGCGCTTGCCGCGCAGTGCCTCGAGCTGTGCGGGCTTGATCTCCAGCGCGGCCGACTTGCCGCCGCGCCCGGCGCCGGCCACGGTGAGCGGCGTGTCGTTCTCGGGTACGGCCACGGCGGCCAGCGCCTCGCCCTTGTCCAGTCCCATCACGATCACGCCGCGCCCGCCGGCGGCGAGCACCTTCATCTCTTCGCGCGCGAACACCAGGATCCGGCCGTTCTCGGACACCGCGGCGATCCAGTCGCCGGCCACGAGCGCCGGTTCGAGGATCTTCTCGCCCTTGTCGAGCGTCATGAAGGCCTTGCCCGCGCGCTGGCGGCTGACCGCATCCGAGAGCTTGCAGATAAAGCCGTAGCCGCCCGAGTTGGCGAACAGCCAGTGCGAATCGGGCGTGGCCGTGACGGCGCGCGCGAGTTTGGCACCGTCCTGGAACTCGACCAGGGTGGTGATCGGCGTGCCGTCACCGCGCCCGCCCGGCAGGTCGGAGACACGCACCGTATAGGCGCGCCCCTTGGTGTCGATCACCACCAGTGGCCATACGCTACGCGTCTCGATTACCGCGAAGGCATGGTCACCCGCCTTGTAAGAGATCGTGGCCGGGTCGATGCCGTGACCCTGGCGCGCGCGCACCCAGCCGTTGTGCGAGATCACCACCGTCACCGGCTCGTCGGGCACGCTGATCTCGGCCGGCGCGACGGCCGCCACGGGCTCGATCAGCGTGCGGCGTGCGTCGCCGAACTTCTTCGCATCGTCGCGGATCTCCTTGATGATCAGCCGCGTCATTGCCGAGGCGCTGTCGAGCAGATGCTGCAGGCCTTCGCGTTCCTCGCGCAGTGTGGCCAGTTCGCGCTCGATGCGGATGCCTTCGAGGCGCGCGAGCTGACGCAGACGGATCTCGAGGATGTCCTCGGCCTGCGTCTCGCTCAGGCCGAAGGCCTCGATCAATGCCGGTCTGGGCTCGTCGGATTCGCGGATGACGCGGATCACTTCCTCGATGTTGAGGTAGGCGATCATGCGCCCTTCGAGGATGTGGATGCGCCGATCCACTTCGTCCAGACGATGACGCGTGCGGCGCTCAACCGTGACGTGGCGGAAGTCGATCCACTCGCGCAGCACCTGCACCAGGTTCTTCTGCTGTGGGCGTCCGTCGCGCCCGATCATCGTCATGTTGATCGAGCTGGTGGTCTCGAGCGCGGTGTGCGCGAGCAGCACGGCCATGAATTCGTCGCGGTTCTGGCGGCTCGAGCGCGGCTCGAGCACGATGCGCACCGCTGCCTTGTCGCTGGATTCGTCGCGCACCGACTCCAGAACGCCGAGCATCAGCTGCTTGAGCTGCTTCTGCTCCTGCGTGACGTCCTTCTTGCCCGAGCGCGGCTGCGGGTTGGTCAGCGTCTCGATCTCCGAGAGCACCTGGGCCGTCGACACGCCGGGTGGCAACTCGTCGACGATCACGCGCCACTGTCCGCGCGCGAGTTCCTCGAAGCGCCAGCGCGCGCGCAGGCGCAGGGACCCGCGCCCGCTCGCGTAGGCCTCGCGCACCACGTCCGGCGAGGAGATCAGTTGCCCGCCGCCCGGGAAATCCGGTCCGGGCAGCAGCGGCAGGATCTCGTCGAGCCCGGCCTTGGGATTGCGGATCAGCGCAACCGTGGCTTCGGCGACCTCGGCGAGGTTGTGCGGCGGGATCTCGGTGGCCATCCCCACGGCGATGCCCGAGGCGCCGTTGAGCAGCACGAAAGGCAGGCGCGCGGGCAGGAACTGCGGTTCGTGGAAGGCGCCGTCGTAGTTGGGCAGGAAGTCCACCGTGCCGCGGTCGATCTCGGACAGCAGCAACTCGGCGATCGGCGTCAGCCGGCACTCGGTATAGCGCATCGCGGCGGCCGAATCGCCGTCGCGCGAACCGAAGTTGCCCTGGCCGTCGACCAGCGGATAGCGCAGGGAGAAGTCCTGCGCCACGCGCACCATCGCGTCGTACACCGAAGAGTCACCGTGCGGGTGGTACTTGCCGATCACGTCGCCGACCACGCGTGCCGATTTCACGTGCTTGGACGTGGCCGACAAGCGCATCTCGTTCATCGCGAACAGGATGCGCCGCTGTACCGGCTTGAGCCCGTCCTCGACCTGCGGCAGGGCGCGCGAGCGCACCACGCTCATCGCATAGGCGAGATAGGCGCGCTCGGCGAACTGGTCCAGCGGCAGCGCGTCGTCGCCGAGTTCATCCGGCGGCGGATCGGCGGGCGGGGCAGGGGGCGGATGGTCGAGGAGGTCGTCGGTGTGGTCGGTCATGTGCTCGTCGAGATCGGGGCGACAGATTCGTCGTCAGGGCAGGAAGTCTTCGCGCGGGGCTTGTTCCGGTTGTTCGCGTTCGATCGTGAAGCCCGGTTCGAACGGATGAATTCCAGCCAACACATCGGCCAGAGCATCCCTCGCCTTTGCGGTATCGAAGTCTCCCTGCAGGTTGAGCCAGCTTTGCGCGTCCGTACCGAAGAAGGCGGCCAGTCGGAGCGCAGTGTCTGCGGTGATCGCGCGCTTGCCCGCCACGATCTCGCCGATCCGCCGGGGCGGAACGCCGATTTCCTTGGCCAGCCGGTACTGGCTGATGCCCATGGGCTTCAGGAAGTCTTCAAGCAGGATTTCGCCCGGGTGCGGGTAGGGAAGTTGTCGCGCCATGTGCGCCTCCTTCAGTGGTAATCGACGATCTCGACATCGGTCGCCCGCCCCGAAGCGAAGCCGAAGCAGATTCGCCACTGATCGTTGATGCGGATGCTCCACATGCCGGCGCGATCGCCGGCGAGTTTTTCGAGACGGTTGCCTGGCGGGACACGCAAAAAATCCAGCGATGTGGCGGCGTTCAGTTGCGCCAGCTTGCGCAGCGCGACGCTCTGGATGTTCGCGAAACGGGCAACCCGATGTCCTTCGAAAAGCTTGCGGGTGTCGTCGCAGGCAAAGGATGTGATCACGTCGAGATATTAACGTTCCGCGTTATTAACGTAAAGCGTTATGGTCCGGTCGCGGTTGGTTGGCGCGCTTGAAATATAGAGGGTGTGTGTTCGCCATGTCAGACGTCGGCCTCCACGCTGTCGCCCTTGGCCTCCATCCACGCGCGGCGGCCGGCGGCTTCGCCCTTGCCCATCAGAAGCGTGAACATCTTGAGCGTGTCGTCGAGCGCGCCGGGGCGCACGCGCACCGGCTGTACGCGGCGCGTGGCCGGGTCCATGGTGGTCTCGCGCAATTGCTCCGGGTTCATCTCGCCCAGACCCTTGAAGCGGCCGGTCTCGAGCGCGTCGGCACGAAAACCTTCCTGCGCGAGGCGGTCGCGGGTGGCCGTCAGTTCGCCGTCGTCGAGCGCGTACAGGCGGCGTGCCGGGCGCTTTTTCCCCTGAGCCGGCACGTCGATGCGGTACAGCGGCGGCTGCGCCACGTGCACGTGGCCGCGTTCGATGAGCTTGGGAAAGTGGCGGAAGAACAGCGTCAGCAGCAGCGTCTGGATGTGGGCGCCGTCGACATCGGCGTCCGACATGATGATGATCTTGCCGTAGCGCAGGCCGGACAGGTCCGGCTCGCTGTCCGCGCTGTGGGCGTCGACACCGAGCGCCACCGCGATGTCGTGGATCTCGTTGTTCGCGAGCAGGCGATCGGGGTCGATTTCCCAGGCGTTCTGCACCTTGCCGCGCAACGGCAGGATGGCCTGGGTTTCCTTGTTGCGCGCCATCTTGGCGGAGCCGCCGGCCGAGTCGCCTTCGACCAGGAACAGCTCGTTCTCGGTGATGTCCTCGGATTCGCAGTCGGAGAGTTTGCCAGGCAGCACGGCCACGCCCGAGGTTTTGCGCTTCTCGACCTTCTGTGCGCTCTTCTGCCGCGCCATGGCCTGGCGGATCGACAGTTCCGCGATGGCGCGCCCGGCCTCGACGTGGTTGTTGAGCCAGATCTCGAAGGGGTCGCGGATGCGCCCCGACACCAGTTTGACCGCCTCGCGCGAATTGAGCTTTTCCTTGACCTGGCCCTGGAACTGCGGATCGAGCAGGCGTGCCGAGAGCACGTAGCTCATGCGCGAGCACACGTCCTCTTGTTGGAGCTTTACACCGCGCGGCAGCAGTGCGTGATGTTCGATGAAGGACTTGATCGCCTCGAACACGCCGGCGCGCAGTCCCGATTCGTGGGTGCCGCCGGCCACCGTCGGAATCAGGTTCACATAGGATTCGCCCGGTACGGTGTGCTCGAACCAGGCGAGTGCCCAGGCCGCGCCCTCGCCGGGCGCGTAGGCGAGGTCGTCGGCATCGGCGTAGCTCTCGCCCGCGAAAATCGGCGCGACCGGTTCGAGATCGCCGGCCAGTTCCCGCAGGTAGCCGGGGAGCCCGTCCGGATAGCTCCAGGTCTTGGTGTGTGCCGTGCCGTCGGCCTGTTCGGTGTCCAGACGCACCGACACGCCGGGCAACAGCACGGCCTTGCTGCGCAGCAGGCGTTCGAGTTCGGGCAGCGGCACGCGCGGGGAATCGAAGTATTTCGCATCGGGCCATACGCGCACGCGCGTGCCGCTCTGGCGGCCGCATTCGCCTTCGATGCGGATCTCGCTGATGCGCTCGCCGCCGTCGGAGAAGTCGATGCGATGGATCTTGCCGTCGCGTCGCACCTCGACCTCGATGCGCGTGGCCAGCGCGTTGGTCACGGCCACGCCGACGCCGTGCAGGCCGCCCGAGAAGGCGTAGGCGCTGTTGCCTTCGCGCTTGTCGAACTTTCCGCCGGCGTGCAATCGCGTGTAGGCGAGCACGACCACCGGTACGCCTTCTTCCGGATGCATGCCGACCGGAATGCCGCGGCCGTCGTCGATCACAGAGATCGAGCCGTCCAGATGCAGCGTGACATGGATCTTCTTGGCGAAGCCGCCCAGCGCCTCGTCGGCGGCGTTGTCGACGACTTCCTGGATGACGTGGGCGGGCGAGTCCGTGCGGGTGTACATTCCGGGGCGCTCGCGCACCGGCTCCAGTCCCTTGAGGACGCGGAACGAGGTTTCGTCGTAGTTCTTGGAGGACATGCTGCGGCTATGCTCGGTCAGGTGGCGGGTGGCGCACAAGCATACCTGCCGGTCGGCGACGCGCCTACCGGTGAAACGACAGCAGGGAGAGTTCAGGCGCTGCCGAGGTGGCGACCACGGCCCGTGGGGCGGGCCGTGCCGTCGGCGTCGTAGAGCGAGGGCTGATCGGCGGCGGCGAGCAACACGGTGAGCGCGGCCTGATTGTTCTGCATGCGCTCGACGATGAGCTTGCCGTTGATCTCGTTGAGTGCGCGCACTTCCGCGCCGATATCCAGCACGCGGGTCCAGCGCGCGAGCGTGTCGGGCAGGTCGGCGCATAGCGTGCGCACGGCTTCCGACGAGGGGGTGTGGCCGAGTTGGCCGAGCAGCATGGACAGCGCGTCGTGCTGGCGTTGCAGTTGCCGGTGCAGTTCGGACTTGCGGGTGGTCAGCGCCATCAGCGCATCGGTGTCGCCGGCGATGAGCAGTTCCTGTTCGCGGCGCAACAGGTCCAGAAAGCGCTCGAGCAGCGTCAGCTCGGCCTCGACGGCCTGCGCGAGTCGGGGGCGCGCGGCCGCGTGGTTCACCTTGCGCTGCCCAGCATCTCGCGCACGCTCTCGATCAGTCCGTCGGCGATGCGCTCGGGGTCGACGCGGAAACGGCCTTCACTGATGGCCTGGCGGATTTCGTCCACGCGTGCGCTGTCGACCGCGGGCGTAGAAGCCATCGCAGCCTCGGCCTTGGCAAGGCTGGACGACAGCGGTGACAGTTCCACCTTGTCGCCGCCGCTGGCGCCTGCGGCCGGCGGCGTCTTGCTGGCGGGCGGGTTCGGCTTGTCCGACGTCTGCGGTGTCGGCAGGCCCTTGTTGGTTCCTTCGATCTTCACGGTCTGGCTCCGGTGTCGAGTCCTTTCGATGGACTCCTGAAGGAGTGAACGGCAGCGTACGTCAAAACTTTAACGCATTCCTGCAGGGGCCGATCCGGCGCACCCCGGTGGCGGGCGCGGCATCCTTCGGGATGATCGCATTTTCGCTTCAGAAGCGCATCTCCACGATGCCCCCGGCACGCGCCACGCCGGTGACGATCTGTCCGTTGGACAGGCGTACACGAACCGACTCGCCGTCGCCTGCGCGATTCAGCGCGCGTCCTTCGCCCGAGATCGCGAAGCCGGTTCCGCTGCCGACGACACGCACGGTCTGGCCGCGGTCGACCGCCGGGGGCAGGCGCAGCATGTCGGCACGCAAGGCCTGGCCGGCGGCGACCGATTGTGCCGCATGCACGCCGATCGCTCGCGAAGGGTCGGTCAGCGTATTGGAGGCCTGCGCCGTCAGGTCGCCGCGTTCCAGTTCGATGTCGTCGGGGCCGACGATCTGCCCTCGTCTGAGGGGCTGTCGGGTGACCACGTAATTGGTCACGACGCGCACGCGCGCCGGCAGGTAGACGGTCCAGACCACCGGCGAGGTGCATCGCACGCCAACATTGATCTGGCCCCACGCCCGCACGCCGGAAGGCAGGAACGGTTCGAGTTGAGCGCACTGGGGCAGACGGTTGGACGGATCGAGGGCGCCGACCTCGAGTTCGATCTGTCCGGGCAGGCCGGCCGCTTCGCGTTCGAGGAGCGCACGCACTGCGTCTTCGACCGGGGCGGCTGGCTGCTGTGCTCCGGCGGCGGCGCAGCCGGCGAGCAGCACGAGTGCGCTCATGCGCTTGAGAAGGGCGGCGATGTGGGTCATGGACGGCATTGCATCACGCCCGAACGACGCGGGCAAGGCGTGGATGTGGTGAGGCCTGTCAGCGAGGGTCGCGGCCGGCAAAGACTGCCGGCTCGCCGGCATGTGCGACCGCCGTGCCGGCGAAAATGGCCGGAAAAGCAGGCGCTAATCGCCGCAACGGCGATGTTGTGCCGGGCATACGATGCTGGCACGAAAGCTGCAATGGGGCAGTTGTCCGTATCGTCGGCAGCGACGCACGGACCGCAACCGCAAGAGGTGACGCATGAAGGCCCGACTCGACGAAGCTTTGCAGTTCAATCAGACCGCGCTGAACCTGCAGGCGCGGCGCCAGGAAATGCTGGCGTCGAATATCGCCAACGCCGACACGCCGAACTACAAGGCACGGGACATCGATTTTCGCAGCGCACTGGCCGCGCAACTCGGCCGGCCCGGCGCGGGCCTGGCCATGGTGCAGACCTCGGCCGGCCATCTGCCAACGGGCGGAGCGCAAGGCTTCGAGAGCTACATCGGCTATCGCCAGGAGCTGCAGTCGAGCGCCGACGGCAACACCGTGAACATGGACGTCGAGCGCGCAGCGTTCGCCGAGAACGCGCTGCACTACGAGGCCAGCCTGACCTTCATCAACGGGCTGCTCTCGGGCATGCGCACGGCAATCACCGGCGGACAGTGAGGGGCTGAACCATGAGCATGTTCGACGTCTTCAACATCGCGGGCTCCGCGCTCAATGCGCAGTCGCAGCGACTGAACACGACGGCCTCCAACCTCGCCAACGCCGATAGCGTGGTCGGCGAGGACGGTGAGCCCTATCGCGCCAAGCAGGTGGTGTTCGAGGCCGTGCCGGTAGGCAGCGCCCAGGGGCGTGGCGTACGCGTGACGCAGGTGGTCGAGAGCGCCGCGCCCATGCGCCTGGTCTACGACCCGGCCAATCCGGCGGCCAACGGTGAGGGCTATGTGGAGATGCCCAACGTCAGCGTCGTCGAGGAGATGGTCAACATGATCTCCGCGTCGCGCTCCTACCAGAACAACGTCGAGGTCATGAACACGGCCAAGACGCTATTGCAGCGCACGCTGACCATCGGTCAGTGAAGAACGAGATGAGGAAACCGCGATGAGTGTCGTGAGCGAAACCCAGAACGTCTACAGCGGACTGGCCCGTTCGGAGTCGGTGGCGACAAAGAAGGAAGAGGGCGACATGCAGTCGCGCTTTCTGACGCTGCTCACCACCCAGCTCAAGAACCAGGATCCCATGAATCCGCTCGAGAACGCAGAGGTCACCTCGCAGCTCGCGCAGATGAGCACCGTCGACGGCATCGAGCGGCTCAACGGCCTGTTCCAGAAGATGCTGGCCGGACAGGATTCCGCGGAGGCCATGCAGGCGGCCGCTCTGGTCGGCCGCGGCGTGCTGGTCGAGGGCAAGAACATGGTGCTCACCGAGGCCGGCGGCGTCGGTGGATTCGAGGTGCCGGGCGGGGCCGACCAGGTCACGCTGACCATCAAGGATGCTTCGGGGCTGGAAGTCGCAAAGATCGATCTCGAGAACATCGAGCCGGGCAGCCACAACTATGTCTGGGATGGCACGGCGATCGACGGATCAGCCGCCGCACCAGGCATGTACAGCGTCTCGGTCGATGCCACCACGGGCGGGGAGAAGGTCGACGCCCGCACGCTGCAGTTCGGCCAGGTTACCGGCGTTGTGCGCGGCCCGAGCAGCACCGACCTGCAGGTCGGTTCGCTGGGCATCTTCCAGTTCGACGACATCAAGCAGATTCTCTGACGGAGCGACATCATGGGTTTTCAACAAGGCTTGAGCGGGCTCGCTTCATCTTCCAAGGCGATCGACGTCGTCAGCAACAACATCGCAAACTCGGCCACCGTCGGTTTCAAGTCGAGCTCCGCCGTGTTCGCGGACCTGTATGCGGCCTCGCTGCAAGGCTCGGCCGGCAATGTCCAGTCGGGTATCGGTAGCCTCGTCACGGCGGTGCGCCAGAACTTCAGCGCGGGTGGCACGACCACCACCAACAATCCGCTCGACATGGCGATCAACGGCAACGGTTTCTTCGAGATCTCGTTGCGCGACGGTACGCGGGCGCTCACGCGCAACGGTCAGTTCGACATCGATTCGGAAGGCTTCATCATCACGTCGGTGGGTGACCGCTTGCTGGGCTATCAGGGTGATGCCGTGACCGGCGACATCCAGATCAACGACGCGACCTTCGGCGAGCTGCGCTTGCCGCCGGGTGGCGTCCCGGCGCAGGCCACGACCAGTGTCGGTGTCTCGGTCAACCTCGATTCGAACGAGGAGGTGCCGGCGGTTGCGCCCCTCGACATCGCCGATCCGGAGTCCTACAACTTCACCACCTCGACGCGCATCTTCGACAGTTTCGGTGGCGAGCACACGATGTCGTTTTATTTCGTGAAGACCGCCAACCCGCGCGAATGGGAAGTGCACACCAGCATTGACGGCGCTGCCCCGGCAGGTGTGCCGAATGTCGTCGAGTTCGATACCAACGGCATTCTGGTCGCCGGCGGCAACTATGACGTTCTCGGAATCGATTTCGGCAATGACTCGGCAGTCATCGACATCGCCGTCGATCTGACCGAATCGACGCAGTACGGCACGCCCTCGGTGGTCCGCGACCTGCCGCAGGACGGTTATGCCGCCGGTGAGATCATCTCGGTGTCGGTAGACAAGAGTGGGGTGATCCAGGGCCGCTACACCAATGGCCGCACCGTGCCGATCGGCGCCGTGTCGCTGGCGACGGTGCGCAACCCCAACGGCCTGGTGTCGCTGGGCAACAACCTGTGGGCCGAGTCCGCCGAGTCCGGTCAGGCCGTGCGCGGACAGGCCGGCACCGGGCTGAACGGCGTGATCTCGTCGGGCCAGGTCGAGGACTCCAACGTCGATCTGACGCAGGAACTCGTGCAACTGATCATCATGCAGCGCAACTACCAGGCCAACGCCCAGACGATTCGCACGCAGGACCAGTTGCTGCAGACCGTGACCAACCTGAGGTAAGCATCGTCGCCGGTGGCGCCGATGCGCCACCGGATGGCTGGAGAATGTCATGGACCGCCTGATCTACACCGCGATGACCGGGGCCAAGGGCACGCTGGACCAGCAGGCTGCCGTCAGCAACAACCTGGCAAACGCCAATTCGACCGGCTTTCGGTCCGAGATGCACCGCCTGCGTTCGGTCGAACTGCAGACCGATGCGCTGCGAACCCGGGCCTTCGCCGTGGATGCCAGCATCGCGACCGACTTTACGCCGGGGCCGTTGCAGCATACGGGGCGCAGTTTCGATGCAGCGATCGAGGGCAAGGGCTGGTTCGCCGTGCAGGCCCCGGACGGTGGCGAGGCCTACACGCGAGACGGCAGTTTCGAGACCAGCGCCAACGGCATCCTGCAGACGCGCAACGGACTGCCGCTGATCGGCGAGGCGGGGCCGATCGCGATCCCGCCGGACAGCGAGGTCACGATCGGACGCGATGGCACGGTCTCGGTGATCGAGCCCGGCGCGAACGGCGTGGTCAACATCGTCGACCGGCTCAAGCTGGTCAACCCGCCCGAGCAAGAGCTCCGGCGCGGCGACGACGGCCTGTTTCGCACCGCGAACGGCGAGCCGGCGCCACTCGACGAGAACGTGCAGGTCGCAGGTGGCTATGTCGAAGGCAGCAACGTCAACGTCGTCGACCAGCTCGTGACGATGATCTCGCTGGCACGACAGTTCGAAATGCAGACACGCATGCTGCAGACCGCGCAGACCAACGACGAGGCCGCTACGCGGGTCCTGTCGCGCTGACGCGGCTGCGAAAAGAGACGCTTTCGCGGCCTTGTTTGCCGCTTCGCGCGGAGTCCGCTCCGCGTACTCTGGCGTCGTCGGGGCAGCCCGTGCGCCGCCCGCAACAGGAGTCACCGCAATGATCCGCTCGCTCTGGACCGCCCGCACCGGGCTCGACGCACAGCAGACCCAGCTCGACGTCATCTCCAACAACCTCGCCAACGTCGCGACCAACGGCTACAAGCGCTCGCGCGCGGTGTTCGAGGACCTGCTCTACCAGACGATGCGTCAGCCCGGCGGACAGCAGACACAGATCAACCAGATCTCCAGCGGTGTTCAGGTAGGTAGCGGCACGCGCGTCGTCGCCACCGAGAAGATCTTCACCCAGGGCAGCCTGCAGCAGACCGGCAACTCTCTGGATGTTGCGATCCAGGGCAATGGTTTTTTCCAGATCGAACAGCCCGACGGCACGCTGGCCTACACGCGCGACGGGGCCTTCCAGCTCGACAACCAGGGCAACATGGTCACGGCCAGCGGCTACCTGCTCGCAGACAACGTCAACATTCCGCAGGATGCACTGTCGATCACCATCGGCAAGGACGGCACGGTCAGCGTGCTGCAGGCCGGCGCGGTGCAACCGGTCGAGGTCGGGGCAATCCAGGTTGCGACCTTCGTCAATACCGGCGGCCTGCAGAACATCGGCGAGAACCTGTTCATCGAGACCGCATCGAGCGGAATCGCCACGCCGAACCAGCCCGGAACCAACGGTTCGGGTGTGCTTAACCAAGGCTATGTCGAGGCGTCCAACGTCAACGTCGCCGAAGAACTGGTGAGCATGATCGTCACCCAGCGCGCCTATGAACTCAATTCCCGCGCGATCCAGACATCGGATCAGATGCTGGGACGTCTGACCCAGTTGTGAGTGTTTCCATGATGGCCTTCTTGCGTTTCCTCCCCGCACTGGCTGCGCTGTGGCTCGCCGCCTGTGCCCAGCCCTACACGGTGCCGCCCACGTCGGTGCATCAGCCGATGAGCGTGCGCCCCGATTTGCGTGGCGAGGCGACGGAGGCGACCGGTGCCATCTATCGCGCGGCGCATACCCGGCCGCTGTTCGAAGACCGGCGCGCGCGCCACCCCGGCGACACACTGACCATCAACCTGGTCGAACGCACGACGGCGCAGAAGAGTTCCAACGCGACCGCCGACCGCTCGTCCTCGCTGACCGCCGGCATCGCGGCACTGGGCAATGCTTCCGCCTCGTCGCTCGGGCGCTTCAGCGTCGAGGCCGGCACCGAATCCGGTTTTTCCGGACAGGGTGGGGCGGCGGCCAACAACGCGTTCAACGGCACCATCACCGTGACCGTGATCGACGTCTTTCCCAACGGGAATTTGCTGGTCTCGGGCGAGAAGCAGGTGGCGATCAACCAGGGCGACGAGTTCATCCGTTTCTCCGGGGTGGTCAACCCGAACACCGTGACCACCTCCAACACCGTGCAGTCGACGCAGGTGGCCGACGCGCGCATCGAATACAAGGGCAGCGGCTTCATCGACGAGTCGCAGCGCATGGGCTGGCTGCAGCGGTTCCTGCTGGCCTTCTTCCCGTTCTGACGGAGTACCCGGCATGAAACGCATCTGGTTCATTTTGGCTGTGATCGCCGCGCTCCTCGCGCCGCTGGCGACGGCTGCGTCCGAGCGCATCAAGGATCTGACCTCGATTGCCGGTGTACGCAGCAACCAGCTCGTTGGCTATGGCCTGGTGGTGGGTCTGGATGGCAGCGGCGACCAGACCACGCAGACGCCGTTTACCGTGCAGAGCATCATCAACATGCTCGGCAACATGGGCGTGACGATGCCGCCGGGGACCAACCTGCAGCTCAAGAACGTGGCGGCGGTGATGGTCACGGCCAGTCTTCCCGCCTTTGCGCGTCCCGGCCAGAACATCGATGTGACGGTCTCGTCGATGGGCAACGCCAAGAGTCTGCGCGGCGGCACCCTGGTGATGACGCCGCTCAAGGGGGTCGACGGTCAGGTCTACGCGATCGCCCAGGGCAACGTGGTGGTCGGCGGTGCCGGCGCCTCGGCGCCGGGTGCGTCGCAGGTGATCAACCATCTGTCCGCCGGCCGCGTACCTGCGGGTGCGACCGTGGAGCGTGCGGTGGCGGCCAGTCTCGGACAGGGCGAGTTCGTCACCTTCGAACTCAAGGACACCGACTTCGGTACGGCCCGGCGCGTGGTCGACGCGATCAATCTCGCCGCCGGCGATGGCGCGGCCACGGCCCTCGATGGACGCACGATCCGCGTTCGCGCGCCGCTCGATTCGACCGAGCGCGTGGCCTTCATCGGGCGGCTCGAGAGCCTGCAGGTCACACCCGAGCAGCAGGTGGCCAAGGTCATCGTCAATTCGCGCACCGGATCGGTGGTGATGAACCAGCGCGTAACGCTGCAGAACGTGGCCGTTGCGCATGGCAACCTGACCGTGACGATCGGCACCGATGTCGGCGTGATCCAGCCCCCGCCGTTCACCGACGCCGACACCGTCATCGTCGAGCAGGGCAACGTCGATATCGAGCAGGCGCCGTCGACGATCTTCAATGTGGCCGAATCGGCGAGTCTGTCGGAGGTCGTCAACGCCCTCAACGCGATCGGCGCCACGCCCATGGATCTGGTCAGCATCCTGCAGGCCATGAAGGCGGCCGGGGCGCTACGGGCCGAGCTCGAGGTGATCTGACGATGAGCGTCGCCTCCCTCAATGCGATGGATCCACGGTCGCTCAACGACCTCAAGCGGCTGACCCGCGAGGGCGATTCGCCCGAGGCCCTGCGGGCCGCTGCGCAGCAGTTCGAAGCAGTCTTCATGCAGATGGTGTTCAAGGCAATGCGCGAGGCCACGCCCTCGGACGGTCTGTTCGATTCCGAGCAGACGCGCATGTTCCAGCAACTGCATGACCAGCAGATCGCCGGTGATCTGGCCACCGGTGGTGGTGGAACCGGTCTTGCCGAGGCGATCTTCCGCCAGTTGGGCGGCGAGGCGATGGAGCAGCGCAGCGGGAACACCAGCGTGGGACCGGACGGACGGACCTATTTCGATCTCTCCGACGTGATCCGCCGGCCGGCAAATCCTGCCGTACGAAGTGCCTCTGCGGCGGAAAAGGGTTCGCCCGAAGCGGCGGAGATTGCCGCTCCGGGGGCGACGCGCCCGTCCCTCGACGGGCTGCCGGACCACGTCGGGTCTTTCGTCGGACAGGTCTGGGATCATGCCGTCGACGCGGGTCGCAAGCTCGGCGTGCCCACGCATTTCGTGGTCGCCCAGGCCGCGCTGGAGACGGGTTGGGGGCGCGCCGAATTGCGTCGCGCCGATGGTTCGCCAAGCCACAATCTGTTCAACGTCAAGGCCGGCTCGGGCTGGCGCGGCGAGGTGGTCGAGTTGCCGGTAACGGAGTACACCGCAGGCCGTGCAATCACCGAGAATGCCCGCTTTCGCGCCTACGATTCGTATGCAGAGGCGTTCGACGACTATGTCGCGCTGCTCTCGGACAATCCGCGCTATGCGGGGGTGATCGGCCAGCAGGACGCCGCCGCCTTCGCCGGCGCGCTGCAAAAGGCCGGGTACGCCACCGACCCGCAGTACGCGGACAAGCTGCAGCGGGTGATCGGCGACCGCCTTCAGGCCGTCGCCGGGAGCTTCCGGACGTCCTTTGTCGAACGGCTGCGGTAAAACTGGCAAGCTTCTTGCAGTAGTCCGATCAAACGCCATCGGGAGTGAATCATGGCCGGAATGCTCGGAATCGGTCTGTCGGGCTTGAACGCAGCCCAGCTCAACCTCAACACCATCTCGCACAACATCAGCAATGCCAATACGCCGGGGTATTCGCGCCAGCTCGTCTCGCAGCTCGCCAACGACCCCGAGTTCAGCGGTGTCGGATTCTTCGGCAACGGTGTACAGGTGGGCAACGTCACGCGCCAGTACAACGAGTTCCTCGACACCCAGGTGCGCAACTCGCAGAACCGCTTCTCCGAGTTCCAGGCCTATGGTGCGCAGATCTCGCAGATCAACAATCTGCTCGCCGACCCCGAGGTGGGGCTCTCCCCGGTGCTCAACCAGTTCTTTGCCGCGGTGCAGGACGTCGCCGCCAATCCGACCAGCATTCCGGCACGTCAGGCCATGTTGTCGACCGCTGAAGGCGTGTCGGCGCGAATCCGCGCCATGGACGGGCGTATCCAGGAAGTGCGCGAAGGTACCGAGGCCGAGATCGGTCAAAGCGTCGAGCGCATCAACTCGATCGGTCGCGACATCGCTGAACTCAACCAGCGCATCGCGCTCGCCCAGGCTTCCGGATCGCAGGGCTATCAGGCCAATGATCTGCAGGACCAGCGAAACGAACTGCTGCTCGAACTCAACACGCTGATTCAGGCGCGCGGCATCATCGAGCGTGACGGCCAGATGAGTGTGTTCATCGGATCCGGCCAGGCGCTGGTCCAGGGCAACAGCGCGGTCCAGCTCAAGACGGTCACCAACGATCCGAATGATCCGGCGCGTCAGACCATCGTCGTCGACAATCCCAACGGAACCGATATCGTGCTGCCCGAGCGGCTGCTCGCCGGTGGTGCGCTCGGTGGCCTGTTGTCGTTCCGCAGCGAAGTGCTCGACGAGACGCAGAATCAGATCGATCTGATCGCGCGCAACCTGATCGAGGTCGTCAACCGCCAGCATCGACTGGGCCTCGATCTGGACGGTCAGGCTGGCGGCGACTTCTTCGCGCCGTCGATGGTCCAGCCGGAAGGCGCGACCACGGGCGACGCACCGGAAGTCGCGATCGTCGACGACTCCCTGCTCGATCGCGAGAGCTACCGTCTGGAATGGACCAGCCCCTCCACCTACACGCTGGAGCGCGTCTCCGACGGAACCGTCATTGCTGACCCGGAAGCTGAACTGGGTCTGTCGATCGAGGTTCCAGGCAATGCCGTGACCGGCGAGAGCTTTGTCATCACGCCGTTGCGCGACACCGCCCGCAGCATTGCACTGTCGCCGACCATAAGCGATCCGGCGCGCATTGCCGCCGGGTCCGCCGTGACCATCGACGCCGATGGCAATGACGGTTCAGCCGAAGCGGTGCTCAGCGCGCAGCCCGATCAGTCGGTGGCCTATCCGCCGTCGTTCGAACTGAGCTTCGATGCGACCAACGAGGAACTGACGGGCCTGCCGCCGGGCTACGCCTTCGTGCCCGACGGGGACTACGATCCGGCCGCGGACTCGCCCAAGGAGTTCACGATCTCCGACGGCACGCAGTCGTTCTCGTTCCGCCTGTCGGGTGTGCCCTCCGACGCGGACACCTTCGCCTTCTCCTTCGATGATGCGGTCCCCGGCGACAACCGCAACATGCTGGCCATCGCCGCCTTGCAGACGAGCCGGGTGATGCTCACCGGAGCCGACGGCACGCCGCGTGCGACGATGCAGTCGGCGTACTCGCAACTGGTGTCCTTCGTCGGCAACAAGGCGCGCGAAGCGCAGACCGGCGAAAAGGCGCAAGAGTCGCTGCTGCTGCAGTCCAAGGATGCACGCGAGTCCTTTTCCGGTGTGAACCTCGACGAGGAAGCGGCCAACCTGATCCGTTTCCAGCAGGCCTATCAGGCTTCGGCGCGCGTGATGACGGTGGCGCAGCGCCTGTTCGACGAAGTGCTGTCCTTCGGCCGCTGAGGAGTGATGTGATGCGCGTATCGACCAGCATGATCTACGACAAGGGTCTGGTTCAGATGCAGAACCAGACCGCCGCGCTGCTCAAGACCCAGCAGCAGCTCGCGACCGGGCGGCGCATCCTGACGCCCTCGGACGACCCGATCGCCGCCGCGCGCGTGCTTGAGGTGGGGCAGTCGCGCGAGGTCAATCAGCAGTTCATGACCAACCAGTCCAACGCCTATGACCGGCTGGGCGTCGTCGAGAGTCGCCTGACAGGCGTCGGCGACATCCTGCAGTACGTGCGCGAGCGCGTCGTGCAGGCGGGGAACGCGGCCTACGGGTCGAAGGAGCGCGAAGCCATCACCACCGACCTGCGCGCGCAGTACGACGCGTTGCTGGGCATCGCCAACAGCAAGGATGCGCAGGGCGACTTCGTGTTTTCCGGCTTCAAGACGAACACGCAGCCCTACGTCGGCGGCTTCGGCAACGTCGCTTACCAGGGTGACGACAGCAATGTCGGGGTGCAGGTCTCGGCTGCTCGTACGATGCCGGTCTCGTTCGCGGGATCGGAAGTGTTCGCTGGCGTGCGCCTGCCCGACGATCCGGTGTGGACCGCTGCGGCCGCCGACAACACCGGCGACGGAGCGATGGCGCTGGCGGCCGGCTCGGTCGCGCCTGATGCGGGCATCCGCTACGAGATCGAATACGACGGAGCGAACTATACGGTCGTGCGCCGGGAGCCCGGACAGCCCGATCAGAACATTGCGCCAGTCACGTTCACGGCCGGGCCGCCAGACACGATCGAGTTTGACGGCGGCGTCGAGTTCGAGATTTCCGGTACGCCGGAGGCCGGCGATCGCTTCGAGGCCTTCGTCGCCTCCGACGACATCTTCGCCAACCTCGCACTGGTGATCGACGCCATCGAGCGCCCCGGCGCGGCCGAAGTTGCCGATGCTGCCGTGGCCTTCGGACTCGACACGCTGGATTCGGCGCTCGAGAGCATCTCGCGCGTGCGCGCGCGCGTCGGCTCGCAAATGGTGGAGATCGACAATCTGAAAAACGTAGGAGGCGATCTCGAGGTGCAATACGCGTCCGAGATTTCCCGCTTGCAGGATGTCGACCCCGCCGAGGCGATCTCGCGGTTGTCGCGTCAGCAGGTGTTCCTCGAGGCCGCGCAGCAGTCCTACCTGCGCGTGACCGGCCTGAGCCTGTTCAACTTCCTGAGCTGAACCGATGCGCGCCTTGCTCTGCCTCGCTGCCTTGCTGCTCGTCGGGTGTGCCCCGATGTCGCAGCAGCGGCAGGCGCAGGACGGTTCCGACATGTTCGCCGTGCCTGCGTCGGAAACGCCGACAGCCGAACGTTCTTCACGCGATGTGCTCGTGCCAGGCTGGCGCGTCGGCGTCACGCAGATCGACGAGACCCGCTACCGGCTCGAACTTCGCATGGGAACGCTGATCACCGGTGGCGACGGCGAGGCGCGTCAGGCCTTCCTGCGTGGCGCGCGCCAACTCGTCGAGGACGGCGGGCATGCGGGCTTCGACGTGATCCGTTACGAGGAGGGCATCGATTCGGGGTTGTTTTTCAGCCGGCGCAGTGCGCGGGGCGAAATCCGCATCGTGCGTTCGCAGATGCTTGGCTACTAGGGCGTGTTCGCAGGTGCGTTGTCTTCCGCCCTGGTAACTGCGAACACGCCCTGATGCCTCAAGCCATCGCGCGCAGCAGTGCATCGATCCCTTCGAAGCCGCGCTCGAACAAGCGGTGCAGTGCAGGGCCGATCACGTTCAGACTCAGGAAGAGCACCAGGAAACCAACCGTCAGCGTCACCGGAAAGCCCACCGCAAACAGGTTGAGCTGCGGTGCCGCGCGGGTCAGGATGCCCAGCGCGATGTTGGCAATCAGCAGGGTCGCCACCATTGGCATGGCCATCATCACGCCGGCGGCGAACATCAGCGCGGCATGACGCACGATGGTCATCCAGCCCTCGCGCGCGGTCGCAGCGCCCACGGGCAGCCATTCGAAGCTCTTCACGAGCGCTCCGACCAGCATCAAATGGCCGTCCAGCGCCAGAAACACCAGCAATGCCAGCAGACCGAGGAATTCGGCGATGACCGAGGTCTGGCCGCCGGTGGTGGGGCTGAAGAAGATGGCGAACGACAAGCCCATCTGCAGGCCGATCATCTCGCCGGCCACGTCGACCGCAGCGAACATCAGACGCATCATGAAGCCGATCGCCACGCCGATCAGCACCTGGTGCATGAGCAACCCCAGTGCATCCCAGGAGTCGGTCGGTACCGGCGGCATGTCGGGCAGCGCGGGCAGCACCGCCAGCGCGATGGCGAGTCCGGCGGCGAGCCGCACGCGTATCGGAATGCCGCGGTTACTCCACAGCGGCGCCGACGCGAACAGTCCCAGCAGGCGTGCGATCGGGAACATGAAGGCAGCAAGCCAGGCGTCGAGTTGAGCGGCGGTGACCTCGAGCATCGTCAGATACGGTGGAGGGGGCGCGTCAGCCGATGGTGGTCGGGATGCCGCTGATCAGGCGAGTGGCCAGGTCCATGATCAGCGTGATCATCCAGGGGCCGGCAGCGATCGCCGTGATGAAGATCGCGATCAGCTTGGGTACGAAAGACAGCGTCATTTCGTTGATCTGCGTCGCTGCCTGGAAAATGCTGACTATCAGACCGGTGGCCAAGGCGGCAAGAAACAGCGGGGCGCTCATCATCAGCGTCACCTCGACGGCCTGTCGGCCGATGTCCATCACGGTACCTGCATCCATTGCGCATTCTCCGAAAATTACATTGCGAAGCTCTGTACGAGCGATCCGATGAGCAGGGTCCATCCGTCGATCAGCACGAACAGCATGATCTTGAATGGCAGGGACACGATGACCGGCGACATCATCATCATGCCCATGGACATCAGCACCGACGCGACCAGCATGTCGATGACCAGGAACGGGATGAAGACGATGAAGCCGATCTGGAAGGCGGTCTTGAGTTCGGATGTGACGAAGGCCGGCACGACCACACGCATCGGCAGATCCTCGGCGCGCTCGACCGGCGGTGTCTTCGACAGGCGCGCGAACAGCGCCAGATCGTTCTCGCGTACCTGAGCAAGCATGAAGGCCTTGACCGGGCCGGTTGCACGTACGGCGGCCTCGTCGAGTTCGATCTCGCCGACCGACAGCGGTTGCCAGGCATCGACATAGACGCGTTCGGCCACCGGAGACATGATGAAGAAGGTCAGGAACAGCGCCAGGCCGAGCAGCACCTGGTTGGGTGGCGAGGTCTGCGTGCCCAGCGCCGAGCGCAGCAGCGCGAAGACGATGATGATGCGCGTGAAGCAGGTCATCATCAGCACGACGGCCGGGATGAACGACAGGACGGTGAGCAGCAGCAGCGTCTGGACGCTGAGGCTGTAGCTGGTGCCGCCGCCCGGTGTGTCCGTGGCGGTGAAGGCAGGCACGCCCTGCGCCGCGGCGGCCAGCGGTGCGAGCAGCAGGACGGTGGCGAGGAGGGCGTGCAGGCAGCGGCTGCGCATGTCAGCTGCCCCGGTTGCGGCGCTCGAGCGCCTTTGCGAGCCAGTTCTGGAAGTCGCTTCCGCCACCGGCCGGGGCATCCGGCGAATGGCGACGGAACTCGTCGGCGGGTAGCGTGTGCAGCGTGTTGACGCTGCTCTGCGTGACGCCCAGTACGAGAATCTGGTCGGCCAACTCGACCAGCACCACGCGCTCGCGCGGTCCGACCGGTGCGGCGCCGAGCACCTTCAGGCCGGTGGCCGCGCCCCGCGGGCCCGACAGGCGCTTGATCAGCCACAGGCTGCCGAGCAACAGGCCAACGACGACGGCCAGGCCGCCAATCATCTGCACCAGTGAGCTGCCCAGATCGGGCGCAGCTTCGCCGGCCGCGACCGCCGGGGCGCTTGCGAGCAGGGTGACGAACAGAAAGGGGAGAATCGGGGGCACGGGCGCATCCGGGAATTCGACGCCTCCAGCATAGGGGCGGGAGGCGTTCCGGATGGCTCGAATAAGGCGGCAAATCTTGCCGCTAATCGGTGCTTGGCGTCATTGCGCCAGGTGGCTGCAGGCGTGTGCGCGCCGCCGGTGCGGCGTCAGCCGCGCAGTTTGCGCATACGCTCGCCCGGCGTAATGATGTCGGTCAGGCGGATGCCGAACTTGTCGTTGACGACGACCACTTCGCCCTGCGCGATCAGGGTGCCGTTGACGAGCACGTCCATGGGCTCGCCGGCCAGTCCGTCGAGCTCGACCACCGAACCGTGCGCGAGCTGCAGCAGATTGCGAATCGACAGCTTGGTGCGCCCGAGCTCCACGGTGAGCTGCACCGGGATGTCGAGGATCATGTCGAAGTCGTTCATCGAGCCGGCGCGTGCGCTGGTGCTGCCGAAATCCTCGAACAAATGGCTGGCGGGCTTGGCCTGGAACGGCGACTCGCCCTCTTCGGCGGCTGCGGCCAGCTCCTTGGCGACGCGTTCGGCCTCGTCATCTCCGACCGCGTCGGCCGCGGCCTGACCGTCGTCCTCGGCGCTGGCCTGCTCGGCCATTGCAGCGGCCCAGTCGTCCTCGCTGATCTGGGATTCTTCGGTTTCGTTCTCAGCCATGGTCTTCTCCGGCCAGGGTTTGCGATTCGGCGCGTTCCTCTTCGGCGACGAAGTGGTCGAGGCGAATCGCGTAATGTCCGTCCTGCGTGCCGAACTGGCCGCGGATCACAGGTACGCCGTCGACCTCGACGGCCAGGTTCGACGGCACGTCGAGCGGGATGACGTCGCCGGCGCGCATGTTGACGATGTCTCCGAGCGTGACCCGGGCGGTGCCGAACTGCGCGGTGAGCGGAATCTCGGCGGTCTGCAACTGGCGCGACAGCAGCTTCACCCAGCGGTTGTCCTGGGTCAGGTGGTCACTCTGCATGGTCGAGTAGAGCAGATCACGGATCGGTTCGACCATCGAGTAGGGCTTGCACATGTGCAGTTCGGCCTGGGCTCCGCCGAACTCCAGCGTGAAAGTGGTCGCGATGACGATCTCGGAGGGCGTCGCGATGTTTGCGAACTGCGAGTTCATCTCCGATCGCACGTACTCGAGCTCGATCTTGTACACCGGCGCCCATGCGCGCGCGTACTCGTTGAAAACCACCTCGAGCATGCCCTGGATGATGCGCTGCTCGGTGGGCGTGAAATCACGCCCCTCGACTCGGGTATGGAAACGCCCGTCCCCGCCGAAGAGGTTGTCGACGACGAGGAACACCAGATTGGGGTCGAACACCACCAGCCCGGTGCCGCGCAGCGGCTTGACCTGGACCAGGTTGAGGTTGGTCGGCACGACCAGGTTGCGAACGAACTCGCTGTACTTCTGAACCTTGATGGGGCCTACCGAGATCTCGGCGCTGCGGTGCATGTAGTTGAACAGGCCGATACGCAGGTAGCGGGCGAAGCGCTCGTTGATGAGCTCCATCGTCGGCATGCGGCCGCGGACGATGCGCTCCTGCGTGGCCAGGTTGTAGGGGCGGACGCCGCCGCTTTCCTCGTCGCCGCCTTCGGGCTCGTCCGGCTCCCCCGTGACGCCACGGAGCAGGGCATCCACTTCATCCTGGGAGAGAAAATCGGACATGCGCTCAGCTCCGTTACTGGATGATGAACGAGTTGAACAGCACCGAATGCACGATCGCGGTGGGGCCGCGCTCGGCCGGCGAGCCCAGCACCGCGTTGACGTCGGCCGCGATCTCGCCGGCCAACTGCTCCTGCCCGGGCGGCGTCGAAATCTCCGACGGCAGTTTGCCGGTCAGGCGCAGATTGATGCGATGACGGATCTCGGGCATGAAGGCGCTGAGTCCCTGCGCTGTCTTCTCGTCTGCAACTCGCATGGCCATGATCACCTGAAGATACCGCTCACCGCTTTCCGGCTGCAGGTTGACGACGAATGGATCGAGTGCGACGAAGGTTGGCGGCTTCTCCATGCTGACCTGCGCGGCTGCAGGTTCCTGTACGGACTCGGTCCCGTCGCCGGCCAGATCGTTCTTCTTCTGCAGCAATAGCCACACGACCACACCTGCTCCGATGGCCAGGACGACGAGCACGATCACGACGATGGTCAGCAACTTGCCGCCCAAGCCGCGCTTCTTCTTCGGTGCCTCGGCGTCGTCCAGGGTAGGTTGTTTCGCAGGTGGCATTCGGTTCTCCGGTCGAGTTCAGCACATTATGCTCGATCCGGAACGGTTGAAACGACCGAATAGCGGGACGGGGCGGCGTCAATTCCGTATTCATGCGAAGGTGTCGATGACGCCGGTGCCGCCACGTATCCAGTTCGCGACCGGCGAGCTGCCGACCCCGATGGCGGGGCCGTCGTTGTCGCCAGAGCCCGATGCGTGACGCGAACCGCCGTCACGTTCGTGCGGTGCGGACTGGTCGCCGGAGGTTCCGACGCTGGTCTGTCCCAGATTGATTCCCGCCTGTTGCAGCACCTCGCGCAAGCGCGGCATCGCCTGTTCGAGGGCGTCGCGCGTGGCCTGGGTTGCCGCGACGAAGTGGGCCGTGGTCTGGTCGCCGTTCACTTGGATCGATACGCCCAGTTTACCCAGACTCGGCGGAGTCAGTTGCAGTTCCGCACGGCTTTCATTGCGTCCCAGCATCCACGCGACCTGATTGCCGACCTCGGCCGCCCAGCCGCGATGGCCCACCGTGGTCGCCACGGGGAGTTGTACAACCGTACTCTGCGAGGCCTGCGCAGCGTCTACGCGGGTCGCGAAAGGCATCACTGCGGTCTGTACGCCGCCCATGTTCGCTTCGCCGCGCGTATTTGCGGCAAGCATGGATTCGGCGCCGCCCGAAGCAGACCGGTTGCCGTTCGCCTGCGCGAACAGGTTCAGGATCTGTGCGGCATTCTTGTCGCGGGCCTCGGGCGCAACCGCGTCCGCTGCATCCTTGCCGCCGAGCAGTGCGGCGAGACGACCGGCGTCTGCGCCCTTTTCGCTTGCGCTGCCCCCGAGCAGATCGGAAATGCCGAGTGCGAGCTTGCTGCTTCTCAGTCCGGGCATCTCGGCGGCGTCTTCCTCGCCCGTCGGCGCGCCGCGCGCGGCGATGAAGGCGGCGATGATGGCGGCAATGTCTGCCGGCACAGCGGCAGGCGCCGCCGCTTGCGTATCGTCTTCGCCGGGTTTCGTGCTCGCAGTCGGTTCCGGCGAAGCGGATTTCTCGGCCGCGTCCGCGCGCTTTTCGGACGACCCGGATGCGTTCGCGCGCCGTCCCTCGGCGGGTCGATCCGGGCGTTGCGGGTTCTCCGGCCGCGCCTCGCGGCGCTCGGGTGGTTCGGTCGTGCGCATCTCGCGCTCGTTGTTCCGGCGCCCGAAATCCTTGTCGGACGCGGGATCGCGGCCCGGTTCGGGTTGTCGAGCGCGGTCCAGCGCGGCTTCGAATCCGTTGGCGTCGCTACCGTTGCCGCTGCCTGCGGGCTGCAGCAGGGAGACCGGATTCAGATCGTGCCGGGTATTGCCCGACTGGATGGATGGCTGTGCCATTGCGCGGATCCCTGGTTGAATGACTCAGGCGGGATACAGCAATCGTCGTGCCAGATCGGGTGACGGCCACGCACGAGCGCAAATTGATCAAGGCCGGGTCATTGCTGCGTTGCTTCGTTCCTCGCAATGACCTCCTGGTCGGCGCTTGTTCAGTCGTGTTCGCCGGATGCCTTGCGCGCGTACTGGTTGCTCGAATGCTCGTCGGATTGACGCTGCTCGCGCTTCAGTTCGGCGCTGCGTTGCCGCTCCTGATGACGTTCGTGCAGGGTATCGAAGGCCTTCACGCGGCTGCGCTGGTTCACCCAGGCCTGCTTGCCGGCAGCGGTGCGCCGTTGCGACTGGTCGAGCTGCTTGCGCTGGACCTCGATGGCTTCGTCGATGCGCGCCATGAAGGCGCCGTAATTGCGCAGGGCCTCGACGCCGAGCCCGTCGCTTGCGGCGTCGCGGAAACGCGTGAGGTATTCGCGCCGGTAGTCCTGCAGCATTTCGAGCTTGCGCGAACCTTCCTGTTCCTGGGAAATCAGCCGGCCCAGTTCGGACGTCGCTTCGTCGAGGTGTCCGCGCGACAGGTCGAGAAGGGGCTGGAGAACAAAGGGCTTGGTCATGGAGCGTGGCTGCCGTCCGGTTAAGCGTGGGGGCTACGCGATCGGTTCACTCTAAACTCTTGGGTGGGTATCGTCACGCCTGGCTCGGGAATAGCGCGGCGAGCTTGTGCGCGGCGGTGTCGAAACCCTCGCGTTCGTCGATCCCCTGCTGGAGAAACAGTTCCAGGCCCGGATACATCGCCACGGCCTGGTCAAGGGTTGGGTCGGCGCCCGGCTGGTAGGCCCCCACCGAGATCAGGTCGTGTGACCGCTGGTAGCGTGCGAACAATTGCTTGAAGCGTCGCACATGCGCGATGTGCTCGGGGGATACGAGATTCTGCATGGTGCGCGAGATCGATTGCTCGATGTCGATGGCCGGGTAGTGACCCTGGTCGGCGAGTGTGCGCGAGAGCACGATGTGCCCGTCGAGGATGGCGCGCGCGGCGTCGGCGATCGGGTCCTGCTGGTCGTCACCCTCGGCCAGCACGGTGTAGAAGGCGGTGATCGAGCCGCCGCCTTCGACGCCGTTGCCGGCGCGCTCTACGAGTGCCGGCAGACGTGCGAAAACGCTTGGTGGGTAGCCTCGCGTGACCGGCGGCTCGCCGATTGCCAGTGCAATCTCGCGCTGGGCCATCGCGTAGCGCGTGAGCGAATCCATGATCAACAGGACCTGCTTGCCCTGGTCGCGGAAATATTCGGCCACGGTGGTTGCGTAGGCCGCACCCTGCATGCGCATCAGCGGGCTGATGTCGGCCGGTGCGGCGATCACCACCGAGCGCGCCAGACCGTCGCGTCCGAGGTTCTCCTCGATGAACTCCTTGACCTCGCGTCCGCGCTCGCCGATCAGGCCGACGACGATGACGTCGGCGACGGTGTAACGCGCCATCATGCCGATGAGAACCGACTTGCCCACGCCCGAGCCGGCGAACAGACCCACGCGCTGGCCACGACCGACGGTGAGTGTGGCGTTGATCGCGCGGATGCCCACGTCGAGCACGCGACGGATCGGCGCGCGCGAGAGCGGATTGACTGCGCGCGCCTGCAGCGAGCGTGACACCCCGCCCTCGAGTGCGCCAAGCCCGTCGAGCGGCCGGCCGGCGCCGTCGACGACACGGCCGAGCAGGCCGTCGCCCACGGGCAAGTGCTTGGCGCGGTCGGCATTTCGACGGTAGGGGCGCAGTTGGCCCGACGACGGGATCGGTGGCGGGCCGTTCTCCACCGGGTGCACCGGAGCGCCGGGAGCCAGTCCGAAGACCTCGTCGGTGGGCATCATGAAGATGCGTTCGCCGTGAAAGCCAACCACCTCAGCCTCGACCATGCCGCCGCCGATGGTTCCGATGCGGCAGCTGGCGCCCAGTGGCAGCTTGATGCCGGCCGCTTCCATGACCAGACCGTTGATGCGGGTGAGTCGCCCGGCAACGCGGATCGGTGCGATGCTGCCAGCCATTTCGGCATGATCAGCGACGAAGCGGCGCCAGTTCTGGGCGCGATCATTCATCGTCTGGAGCCGTCTGTTTGCCGCGGCCAATGCCGGTGAGCACACGTTCCCATCGCGTCTCGACGGTGGCGTCGATGTCGCTGCCGGCGGTCTCCAGGCGGCAGCCGCCGCGCTGGATCGTTGTGTCCTCGATCAGATGATGGTGGCCGGCCTCGAGCTGGTCGTCGAGATGTTCGCGCACCAGCTTGATGTCGTCCGGATGCAGGTGAATGCGCACCTTGCCCTGGGGGACGTGCTGCAAGGCCTCGCGCACCGTGGCTGCCACTGCCTCGGGCTGGGTCGCCAGCGTTTCGCCGACCATCTGGCGCGCCAGCGCAATCGCGAGTTCAACGATCTCGTTGGCGACCTCGCCGTCGAGTTCGTCGAGCGCGCTGTCCATGCTCTTGACCAGTTGGGCCAGGCGTGAGGCTTCGTCGCGCGCATGTGCCTCTTCGACGGTGGCGCGCTTGCGCCCCTCGTCGTAGCCGGCCTTCTCGCCGTCGCGGCGCGCCTGCTCGAACATGGCTTCGATCTCATCCGCCGTGGGCAGATGAACTTCCGGTTCCGGCTCCGGCTCCGGGGGCGCGGGTAGCGGGTGCTCGGCCGCGCTCGCCTCGGACGTGTCCCGGGGCGTCTCGGGCTCGTCGGCGTCGAATGCCGGAGGCTGCCAACGCTGATAGGCGCCGGTGGCCTGGTGTCGGGTGATGGTCATCTATGCTCCCGCTGGCCGCGATTAGACAAACGCGTCGTCGCTGCCGCGACCGCCGAGCATGAGCTGGCCTTCCTCGGCCAGCCGTCGCACGGTCTTGAGGATTTCCTTCTGTTCGGCCTCGACCTCGGACAGGCGCACCGGCCCGCGCGCTTCGAGGTCTTCGCGCATCATCTCGCCGGCGCGCTGCGACATGTTGGCGAAGAACTTCTCGCGCAACTCTTCCGAAGAGCCCTTGAGTGCGATCACCAGGGAGTCGGACTGGACTTCGCGCAGCAAGGTCTGCATGCCGCGGTTGTCCAGATCGAGCAGGTTCTCGAAGACGAACATTTCGTCGAGGATCTTCTGCGCGAGTTCCGCATCGTACTCGCGCACGTTGTCGAGAATCGCCGTCTCGGATGCGGCGCCGACGAAGTTCAGGATCTCGGCTGCGTGGCGCACGCCGCCCATCGCGGCCTTCTTGATCGAGGACGAGGCGCCGGCCAGCAACTGCGTGAGGGCGTCGTTGAGTTCCTTGAGCGCGATCGGCTGCACGCCGTCGAGTGTGGCGATGCGCAGCAGTACGTCGTTGCGCAGGCGATCGCTGAACTGCTTGAGGATCTCGCCGGCCTGGTCGAACTCCAGGTGCACGAGGATGGTGGCGATGATCTGCGGATGCTCGTTGCGGATCAGGTCGGCGGCGGTTGCCGCGTCCATCCATTTCAGGCTCTCGATGCCGGCCGTGTCCGAACCCTGCATGATGCGGGAGATGATGTGGCCGGCGCGTTCGTCGCCGAGCGCCTTGGTGAGCATGTTGCGGATGTGTTCCTCGCTCGCTTCGAGTGGCGCCCCTTGTTCGAAATGGGCTTCCAGCTCGCCGATGATGCTCTCGACCTTGACCCGTGACTGGGCCGGCAGGGAGGCCATCGCGAGCCCGAGCTTCTGCACTTCACGCGGTCCCAGATGACGCAGCACTTCGGCGGCTTCGTCCGAGCCCAGGGTAAGCAGCAGCAGGGCGCTTTTCTCGACGCCCGGGTCGGTCGCGCTCATTTGCGCTTCTCCTCGTTGCCGGCCGGGTTCATCCAGCTACGGATCAGGTTCGCCACCGCCTTCGGGTCGGCCTGAGCCATTTCGCGGGCCTGGGCAAGCCGCGCATCGAAGTTCTTTTGCGATTGCTTGTTGGAGAGTTTCACCATGAAATCCTCCTGGGGCGCCCCGTCGTCACCTTCGGCTGCGCCGACGCCCGCCTCGGCCGCGGCTCCGGGTGCCGGTTGCGGGGGTGTGGTGAGCGTGCGCATGAGCGGACGGATCACGCCAAAATACGCGAAGGCCAGCGCCAGCGCCAGCGCCAGGTATTTTGCCGCGAGTTTGGCCGGTTCGACGACGTCGGGATCCTTCCACAGCGGCAGTTCCAGCGGCTCGGGAACCTCGCCCGCCGCGAACGGTGCGCTCGAAATCTGCACGACATCGCCGCGCGCCTCGTCGAAGCCGATCGCCCCCCTGACCAGCGCAGTGATGCGCTGCATCTGTTCCGGGGTGAGGGTGACGTCGCGGGTCTGGCCGTTGGGCATGGTCTCGGTGCGATCGCGTACGACGACGGCCACGGACAGCTTGCGCACCTGTCCGGTGGCGTGCCGGATGTGCTGGATGTTGCGGTCCAGCTCGTAGTTGAGCGTGGCCGAGCGGTTGCGCGTCACCGGACGACGGTTGGCTTCGTCCTCGTCGGCGTCGGGGTCCGGATCGACGATCGGCGCTTCGGCCGGGACCGGAGGCTGGTTGGTGAGTGCGCCCGGCACGCCGCCTGGGCCGGCGACGCCGCTGAACTGCTCCGAGGTCTGCTGGCTGCGGATGGCCTGATCCGGTGCCGGATTGGGCGTGTAGCTCTCGGCGGTTTCCTCGATGCGGCTGAAATCGACGTCTGCGGCGACCTGGGCGCGGAAGTTGCCCGCGCCGACCAGCGGTTCAAGCAGTGCTTCGACACGGCGCAGGTATGTGGCCTCGAGCTCACGCACATAGCCCAGTTGCGTCGCGTCGAGTGCGGCGTCGCGCCCGGTGCCCGGCGGGCGCGTGAGCAGATCGCCGTTGTGGTCGACGACGCTGACGTCGTCGTTGGAAAGCTTGGGGACGCTCGATGACACGAGATGGACGATGCCGGCGATCTGCGATTCGTCGAGCACGCGTCCGGGATACAGGGAAACCATCACCGACGCCGACGGCCGCTGCTCGTCGCGCAGGAAGCCGCTTTGCTTGGGTATCGCCAGATGTACGCGTGCGCCGGCGACCGACGAGATCGACCGCACGGTGCGCGACAGTTCGCCCTCGAGGGCGCGCTGGTAATTCACCTGTTCAAGGAACTGCGATACGCCCAGACGCTGGTTTTCCATGACCTCGAAGCCGACCAGCCCGCCCTTGGGCAAGCCCTCGGCCGCCAGTTGCAGGCGCACGTCGTGTACCCGGTCGGACGGCACCATGATGGCGCCGCCTCCAGAGCCGATGCTGTAAGGTATGTTGCGTTGCTGGAGCGCCGTGACGATGGCACCCCCGTCGCGTTCCTCGAGGTTCGCGAAGAGTACGGCGTATTCGGGCGCACGCGTCCACAGCAGGGTGCCTACGACAAGCGCCAGTGCCAGCGCGATCGCCGCCGCACCGGCGAGCTTCTGGCGCTGACTCAGATTGTTCAGTTGTTGCAGCATCTGCTGCGGTGAAGCGGTGGTGGCGGTGTCGGCGGCAGCCATGGCGGGATTCCCTTGCGCGTCGCATTGACGGATGGCGGCATTGTCGGCGGTGACGTGCAAGCATGTTCGCGCGAAAAGCGGCATTTTTTGCCGCCTGTTTGCCGGTTACCATAGACCGTCGCGTGATTAGGCTGTCAGCCGTGAAAGAACCCGCCACCCCTGCCGCGCCACAACTGCCCGATGGCCAGCGCCTCGATGCCGCGCAACTGGCCGAGGCATTCACGCTGTTTGCGCGCGCATCGGAAGAGTTGTCGGGGGCCTACAACGCACTGCAGGCGCAGGCTGCCCAGCTCACCGAGCGCATGAACGTACTCATGGGGGCGTTGCCCGCGGGGGTCGTCGTGCTCGACCGCGAGCGGCGCATCGTACAGTGCAACCGCGCTGCGCGCGGCTTGCTCGGTGCCGGCTGCGAGGGGGCGACCTGGCGGTCCGTGCAGGCGCGTTTCGTGGCGACCAGCACGCCTGGGGAGGTGTCGCTCGGAGAGGGTGCCGAAACGCGTCGTCTGTCGTTGTCCGAGGCAGCCGTCGAATCCGGTGAGGAGCACATCGTGCTGATTCACGACGTGACCGACGCGCATCGCATGCGACTGGCCGCCGAGCGCAACGAACGGCTCGCCGCGATGGGCGAGATGGTCGCGGGGCTGGCGCATCAGTTGCGTACGCCGCTGTCGGCGGCCCTGTTGTATACGGCCGGTCTGGCCAAGCCGGAACTGCCGCCTGCCGACCGGGAACGCGTCGCGGAACGCGCGATCGAGCGCCTGCGCCATCTCGAACGGCTGATCGGCGACATGTTGCGCTTCGCGCGCGGAGATCAGCTCGGACGCCAGAGCTTCGCGGTATGCGAGTTGCTGCGGGAGCTGGCACACACACTCGAACCGGTCGCCCGGGCACGGCGCGTACGCTTCGTCAGCCACTGCGATTGCGGCGATCATGAAATTTTCGGCGACCGCAAGGCGCTGGGCGGCGCGCTGACCAACCTGATGGAGAATGCGATCCAGATCTCGCACGAAGGCGGCGAAGTGCGCGTGAACGTATCGCTCGAAGGTGATGAACTCGTGTGCGTGGTCGCCGATGACGGGCCGGGAATCGCGCGGGCGGAACAGGCACGCGTGTTCGAGCCCTTTTTTACGACACGCACCGACGGCACGGGTCTGGGCCTGGCCATCGCCCGTGATGTCGCGCGGGCGCATGGCGGCGACGTCGCTCTCGCTTCCCAGCCGGAGCGCGGCGCCACCTTCACGCTGACCTTGCCCGCTCGACCGCCCGCCGGCGAAGCGGTCCCCCCGACTGGAGACTTGCCCCCACATGAGTGAAGCGATCCGACTGCTCGTCGTAGAGGACGACGCCGCGCTGCGCGATGCGGTTTGCATGACGCTGGAGATGGCCGGCCATCACGTGATCGGCGTCGACGGTGGCCCGCCCGCGCTGGAAGCGATCGCGACCGAACCCTTCGATCTGGTCATCAGCGATTTGCGCATGCAGCCGATGGACGGTCTCGAGTTGCTGGGCGCGATCCGCTCGCGCCTGCCGCAGATGCCGGTGTTGTTGATGACGGCCTACGGTGATGTCGAGAAGGCGGTTGCGGCGATGCGCGGCGGCGCCTGCGATTTCCTGATGAAACCCTTCGAGCCCGAGGTGCTGCTCGGCTACGTGCGTCGCTACGCGCATGCGCCTTCGGATGAAGACGAAGTGGTTGCCGGGGATCCACGTACGCGTCAGTTGCTGCAGATGGCCGCACGGGTGGCGGCGTCCGATGCCACCGTATTGCTCACGGGCGAGTCCGGCACCGGCAAGGAGGTGTTCGCCCACTACATCCATGCGCATTCGCTGCGCGCGGCCCGGCCCTTCGTCGCGATCAACTGCGCGGCGATTCCCGAGAATCTGCTCGAGGCCACGCTGTTCGGGTACGAGAAGGGTTCCTTCACCGGCGCGCAGGTTTCGCAGGCCGGCAAGTTCGAGCAGGCCCAGGGGGGCACGCTGCTGCTCGACGAGATCTCCGAGATGCCGCTGGCGCTGCAGGCCAAGTTGCTGCGGGTGCTGCAGGAGCGTGAAGTCGAGCGCGTGGGCGGACGCAAGAGTATCGACCTGGATATTCGCGTACTGGCGACAAGCAACCGTGACATGGCCTCCGAGGTCACCGCAGGGCGCTTCCGTGAAGATCTGTACTACCGGCTCAACGTCTTTCCGCTGGCGATCCCGTCGCTGCGTGAGCGTCCCGGTGACATCCTGCCGCTGGCGGCGCATTTTCTCTCCCGCCATGCCGCCGCGATGCGCCGCAACGCAAGGCTCGATCCGGGTGCCGAGGCCGCACTCGTTGCCCATGCCTGGCCGGGAAACGTGCGCGAGCTCGAGAATGCGATGCAGCGCGCGCTGATCCTTGCGCCTTCGGAGTCGATCGACGCCGCCACCTTGTCGATGTGCCTGCCGGCCGGGGCGATATCTGCCGCACCCGCCAGCATGGCGGTGACACCGGTTGCGCCGTCGGCAATTGCTGCCGCGCCGGGCATCGTTGCCGGCGGAAACCGGCCGGACAACATGAAGGATCTGGAGCGCGAGCACATCCTGGCAACGCTGCGCGAGGTCGGCGGTTCGCGCAAGTTGGCGGTCGAACGCCTGGGCATTTCCGAGCGCACGCTGCGCTACAAGCTGCAGCAATATCGCTCGGAAGGCCATGATTGCTGAGAGGACGCTCAAGATCTAGGGCGTGGGGCCGTAGGGAAGATATGGGCGGCGTTCCCGGGAACGCTTCCTCAGGCGGTTGCGTTGGCGGAAGTTGAACTTTTGGCACGCCGATTGCTCTGCTAGACTGTCACTGCGCAAACGTGTTTTGCGAGGTAGGAGTCCATGGATACGCGCGGCATCGAACAACTCATCGGCGAACTGCGAGCCACGTCTCAGTCGGCCGCTGCCAAACCGGTCCAGCCCGCTGCGGGGGAGGGCGGGGTCGACTTCGCTCAGGTGCTGCAGTCCGCACTCAAGGACGTCAGTTCCGCCTCGGCCGAAGCGCGCAACATGACCAAGGAATTCACCGCCGGTAATCCGGATGTCGAACTCCAGGACGTGATGGTCAATCTGCAGAAGGCGAGCCTGTCGTTCCAGCAGATGGTGCAGGTGCGTAACCGCCTCGTGTCCGCCTATCAGGACATCATGAACATGCCGATGTGAGGCGCCATCGCGCGCCGGGCATCAAAAAGGCCGCCTCGAGCGGCTTTTTTGTTGCCCGGTGGGTGAGGTTCAGTCGGGGCTTTCGAGCAACCGGCGCTCGCGTTCGATCTTGAAGATGTAGCGCTGGATCTGGTTGGTGAAGCGCGACGGCATGTCGATGATCTCGCAGCCGGCGCGCACGTTCCGGACGCCATGGGGATTGGTCGTCTGGTGCAGGTTGCGTACCTTCAGGCGAACCTTCGCGCTGTCGCTGTCGGGCAGGGAAATCAGGCAGTCGGTGAGTTCCATGCCGACGGCCAGTTCCAGCGTGTCGGCTTCGAATACCAGTGCGATTCCGTCCATGCTGACGTCGGCAACGCGAGGGCGCACGACCCGTGCTGCAGGGGACGCGCCGGCAGCTTCGCCGTTGTCGCCGCAATCTTGCGGATACACGGTGACCTGACACACCACCGGATTGTTCATCGGGACCGACATGCGGAAAGCTTCGCGTCGCTGCAGCCGCAGAATGGACTCGGGCAGCGTGGCGAACAGCGCCGGCAGCTCGTCCCAGGTGACGCTGGAGACATCGCGCAGGTCAAACTGTATGCGCACTCCGTCGAGCTGGGCCGAACAGGTCAGGAAGTTGCTGGCTATGGCCTGGGTGTTGAGCCACTCGTCGGGGCTGACATCAAGCACCAGGCCGCGCGGCCCGCAGTCGAGCACGGCGCTGACGAAGCGATAGTTTCCAGCGTCGATATGTGCGTTGAGCAGCACGCGCTGTTGCTTCATGCGACGCAGCGTCAGCAGGATCTCGCCCAAATCGTGGAGCAGATGGTCGGGAAAGTGCTCGGGCTTGAGCAGACCGGTGTGGATGGTGGCTTCTTGGTGTTCGGCCATGCGTGCGTGAGGGCGCGGTTCGAGGGGTTGTGGGACCACTTATAACACGGCGCGCGTTCAGCTTGGGGGCGGATCGACGGGTCTGGTCAGGGGGGAGCGTGCGCGCGAACTGGGGTCGCCGCGCTCGACCGAATACAGCCAGGCGAGCAGTTCGGCGACCGCGACATAGAGTTGCGGGGGAATGCGCTCGTCGAGGTCGACCTGCATGAGCAGGCTGACGAGTTCGGGCGACTCATGAACGTACACGCCGGCCTCGCGAGCGCGCTCGATGATCTCCTGGGCAAGCAGCCCGCGCCCCTTGGCGACCACCCGCGGGGCCGACTCCCCGGACGCATAGGTGAGCGCGACGGCTTCGTCCGAGGCGCGTGTATTGGGTTTGTCCTCATCCGTCATCGCGCACCTCTGCGACGAATCCGGTCAGCGGGACGTCGGCCGCGGAGAGGGCGTCATCGAGCCGGTCACGCGCTGCTTCGAGCGCGGCGGCGGTGGCTTCGTCGTCCGACACCAGTCGGATCGCAACGCCGGCCGAGGTCAGATGCAGTCGGGCCTCCAGTGCGCCGAGTCGGGGCATGGTCAGACGCAGGGTCGAGTCCCAGCCGTCCTGGCCTTCGGATGCATCACCCTCTCCGCCTTCACGATACGGGTCGTCGAGTTCCCACTCGAAGCGTTGCCCCGGCCATGCCTGACCGTGCAACAGGTATTGCTGGGTCGCCATCGCATCGAGCTGCTGGTGAACGACCGGCATCAGGCGCTCCGCGACGACGGGCCCCCGGCTCAGGGCTGCTGCCTGCGAGGCCTCTGCAGCGCGTTCGGCGAGCGCTTCGCCACCGCGTCCGATGAAGTTGGTTGCGGTACTCATCGGTGTTGGTGCGACGCGCGGCGCACTGGCCGTTTCGTTGCGTGCGAGCGCAGGCTGTTGGCCCTGGGGCTCGGCACGCAGCGCGTCGGCGCCGGTGCGTCCGGACAACCATTTGGCCTGGTGGGCCTCGTAGAACAGCCCGCTTTGCGAGAGAGCTTGCCGCAGCAGGGGCGCGAGGTCGGCGCCGCCGTTCGTTGGTGGCGCCGGCAGCAGCGGCCGGCCGGCCGCAAGCGTGGTCGGCTGCGGGGTTGGCTGACCTGTCAGCAGGAAGCTGATGAGGCGTCCGGTGGGGCTGAGGCTGGGGCGGGAAGCGACTTCCACGCCGACATTTGCCGGGTTCTGCGTTCTCGCACCCTCGCCAACGACACGGGCGAAAACCGCATTCGCCGTATTGCGCGTGACCACGAGTTCAAGCGCGTCTCCGGCCTTGGCCGGATGATTCAGGGCGAGTGTGTATTCGCGCCCTGCGACGATTGCCTGGAATGTGTTGTCCGGCAGCGCCCGGGTGATCTGGGCAGTGAATTGCTGCCCCGGCAGCAACTGGGGCAGGCGCGCCTGGATCTCGCGCACGCGCGCGGTGCCCTGCACCGGCGGCTCGCTGTCGAAGAAGCTCGCCTCGGCGAGCAGGCGAAGGCGGGCGGCGAGATCGGTGGGAATCACGGGACCTCCACAGCGTGCTCAGTGCCCCGCGCGGATCAGTAGCGGGTGGCGCCGTAGGCTGCTCGAACGGCTCGGTCCCGTGAGCCATGTGCGAGCAGTTCGCGGGTCTCGTCCATCCACGGGCGCACCTGGCGCAGGATGCGCTGCTGGTTGCTCAGCATGCGCTCAACCAGACGGGCCTTGTAGAGCAGCGTCGCATCGTCGTCGTGCGTCGCGCCCACGCCTGCCTGGTCGCGTGCCTGTTTCATCTCGCGCTCGAGTTCGACCAGTCGGTCCCAGTCGCCGGCCTCGGCTGCGTCGAGCATGCGCTCCGAGACTTCCGCCATCCGCTGAAGGCTGTCGATAGATGCGTTCATGAGCCGTCTCCCCGGGCGACCTCCGGCCCGATCGCCTGCCAACTCTCGCGCAAGCCGCTGAGCAGATTCAGAACCTCATCCAGGGCTTCGCGGTCGTTGTGAAGGTTGGCGCGGATCAGGCGGTCGGTCATGTATTCGTACAGCGCGGACAGGCGCAGCGACAGTTCGCCACCGGCCTCGTGGTCCAGGCTGGCGTCGAGTCCGTTCGAGATGATCTCGATGGCCTTTGACAGCGATGCGCCCTTGGCGGGAACGTCCTTGCGGTCCAGCGCTGCAATTGCGGACGTGATCGACAGGATTGCGCCGTCGTAGAGCATCAGGATGAGCCGATGCGGATCGGCGGTGGATACACCGGTCTCGACCCCGACGCGGGAGTAGGCGGATGCGCGATTGGTCGTGCTACCGAACATGTGATGCTCCTGTCGGCTTAAGTGTTGCGGGTGATCGACGGCAGATTGGCGAGCTGCTGCGAGAGGAAGGTGCTCGTCTGTTGCATGCTCGAGATCATTGAGTCGAGCGCGGTGAACTGCTGACGATAGCGTGTCTCGATCTGTTCGAGTCGGCGCGCGAGGGTTTCGCGCTGCCGGTCCAGGCCACTGATCGAGTCGTTGATGCCGTCCTGCCGGCTGTCGAGTACGCCGCCGCTGCCGAGATAGCCGTCGAGTCGCGCGGACAGGCTCGCGGCGAAACCCTGAACGCCTTCGCTGCCGGCGAAAAATCCGCCGACGTCGGCGTCCGGGTCGTTGAGCTTGGCGTCCAGTGTCGCGCTGTTGACGGCCAGCGAGCCGTCGCGCTGGAACGAAATTCCGAGTTCCGACAGCGAGCCGACTCCCTCGGTGCGTTGAGTGACAGCGCCCAGGATGTTGCGCAACTGCCCCTGCAAGCTGCGCGCCGTGGCATCCCCCGTCAGGGCCGCAGCCTGACCGTTCTCGGTATTGTAGGCAGTCAGTCCGCGCAGCGTCGTGTTGATCTCGTTATAGGCTTTGACGAAGGCGTCGATGGCGGACCTTGCTCCCGCGCGGTCGTTTGCCACGGTCAATTTGCCTTTGCCGTCGGAGGGGGCGAGCAGGTTGATCGTGACGCCTTCGATGGCATTCGTGATGGTGTTGCTGCCGCGCGTCAAGGTGATGCCGTCGAGGCGGACGATCGCGTCCTGCGCGACTTCGAGAGAGGTGAGCGAACTGCCCACCTCGTCGGTTGCGTCGTAACTGAAATCGGTCAGCCCGCCCGTGCCCTCGAGTGTGAAGGCGGCGTCCGCACCTTCTTCGCTGCCGGCGATGACGAGTTGCTTGGCCGTGCCGTTGTCGACGACACTGGCACGCACCCCGGCGCCGGATGCATTGATCGCGTCGCGCAGATCCTCGAGCGTGCCGCCCTCTTCGAGTTCCACGGACACCGAGCTGGTTTGGTTGAAGGCAGTCGCGAGCCCTTCGGTGTCGTAGTCGTAGCTGCCGAAGTTGATCGTGAGGCTGCCCGGCCCCACCGAGGGCTCGGTGGTGTCATTGGTGACGATGCGCTGGCCTTGGGCGATCTGCTCGACTTCGAACGAATAGCTGCCCTTTGCAGCGGAAGTCTCCGCCGTCGCCGAAAACGCGCTCGAGTCGCTGCTGGTGGCCCGCATCGCCGCAAATCGGTCGGCGCTGTTGAGCGCGTTTGCCGCATTCTGAAAGGTGCTCAGAACCGACTTGACCTGGCCGAAGGCGGAAAGCTGCGACTGATAGCTCGCTTCCTTGACGTTGAGTTGCTGCAGCGGCCGTTGCTCGACCGCCATCAACTGCTCGAGGATCCCGTTGATGTCGAGTCCCGATCCGACTCCGTTCGCTGTCAACGCCATTGTGACGACCTCCGCCTGATGATCAGGCTTCGCTGTTCAATAACAGTCCCTGAAGCTTGTCCAGCGCCTTGGATATCCGCAACAGTTCCTCCGAGGGTATCTGGCGGATCACCTCGTCGGTTTCCGTGTCGACGATCTTGACGAGCATCCGCCCGGTGTCCTCCTCGAGCGAAAAGTTTAACTCGCTCGCAAAGGGACGAATCGTTTTCTGGACTTCCTCAAGTGCTGCACTGAGTTCCTGACTATTTGTTTCCTGGACACTGGTTGGTTGCCGGGGGGCTTGCAGTCCGGTAACCGTCTTGCCGTCTTCGGCGGCAGAACTTGCCGCCGCGGCTTGTTGCGAATCACTCTTGGCCGGTACCGAAAGCGCAGCTGCCGAATTCGCGATGATTGAGGTTGCAGACTGGATGCTCATCTCCGGATGTCTCCAATGTCTTGCGGCGCGGCTGCACTCGTGCCGCCGCGCCGCCTTCGAGGGATCAGATTAACCCGATCAGTTCAGCAAGCTCAGCGCATTCTGTGGCAGGGCGTTGGCCTGTGCCAGCATGGCAATACCCGCCTGCTGCAAGATCTGTGCCCGCGTGAGATTTGCCGTCTCCGCCGCGAAGTCCGCATCGCGAATCCTCGAGCGCGAGGCCGACAGATTCTCGGACGTCGCCTGCAGGTTCGAGATGGTGCTCTCGAAGCGCGACTGCAGGGCACCGTAGCGGGCGCGTTGGGCATTGACCGCCGACAGAGCCGAATCCACCAAGGCAAGCGTACGTGTCGCGGCCTCGGACGTCGAGACGTCGACCTTGTCGACTTCCTGAAGTTCGGCACCGAAAGTGGCTGCAGTCGTCGTGATGTCGGTTTGGCCCGTCTTCAGCGTGAAGGAGCGGTCGGAGTCGAGAATCACCTGGCCGGTGACCCAGGCGCCGCTGCCCGCCGTCCAGGCGTTCAGATTGCCGGCTGCACTCAGGGTCTCGGCGAGCGTACTGTCGTTGCCATCGTCGCCGTCGAGTGCCGCGATATCCTCAAGGATGACATCGTTGCCGCTCTCCGAGTCATTGACGATGCGCAGATCCTTGCCCGACTCGTTCGTCAGCCGCAAGCCATACTGGCCGTTGTCGGTTTCGACGATCTCGGCCGAGAAGCCGGTCTTGCCAGCGACGTCGTTGAAGGCCTGCACGGCGGCGTTGAGCTGGCTCGCCTGGTTGGCGGCCGAACCCGAAGCCGTTCCGCCGATCGAGAACGAAACCGTCGTCCACGAATCCGGGCTCGAGCCGTTGTCGGTCTCGGTCGCGAGAAGGAAGGTGTAGCTGGTGTCCTGCTGGAAGCCGGCGGTACCCGAGTTGGCGTCGTCGGCACCGAGCACCACCTGGGTGATACCGGTCGCGCGCACGCCGGTTTCGGCCTGGTTGATCTTGGCGGCGATCTGCTCGGCGCTGGAGCCGGCTTCGTAGGTGATGTCCTTGGAGCCCAGGGCACTTTGCAGCGTGATGGTGTCGCCAACGATCACCGAGTTGTCGGCATCAGTGCCGACCTGCGCCAGCTGGCCGTTGGCGGTCGATCCGACCACCAGGTCACCGACGCCGTTAGGCGTATCGGACGAGGTCGCCAGGCCGCCGATACGGTAGTTGCCGTAGGCGTTGGTCTGGAAGTTGCCGGACGTTGCCGTGATGGTCTGGTTGGCGTTGGCGCCGACCTGGAAGCTGGCCGACGTGAAGGAGCCGTCGAGCAGTTTCTGACCGTTGAACTCGGTGTTGGTCGAAATGCGCTGCAATTCCTGCGTGAGCTGCTGCACTTCGGCGTTCAGCGCGGCGCGGTCACCCGAGGAGTTGGTGGCGTTGGCCGACTGCACGGCCAGTTCGCGGATACGCTGCAGGATGTCGCCGGAGGACTGCAGTGCGCTCTCCGCGGTCTGCGCGAGCGAGATGCCGTCGTTGGCGTTGCGGCGCGCCTGATCGAGACCGCGAATCTGGGTGGTGAAGCGCTCCGAGATCGCGAGGCCGGCGGCGTCGTCCTTGGCGCTGTTGATGCGCAGGCCCGACGACAGGCGCTGCAGCGAGGTGTTAAGCGAATTCGCCGAATTATTGAGGTTGCGCTGCGCGGTCAGCGAGGCGATGTTGCTGTTGATGGTCAGTGCCATGGTGTTCTCCTGGATTCGATGGCTCGATAGCTGGTAAGGGCGCCGCGCAGTCCAGAAGGAGGCTCTGGGATCGAGTCTTTGGCGCTCTTGAATCCATTAACGGAAAATTGGCGGAGAACTTTAGGCCTGTTCGACGTTTTGAAATGCGAACGGGGCCCGACGGGCCCCGTTCGACCGGGCGGCAGGACGCCGCTTTGCGATCAGCCCTGCAGCAACTGTAGCACGCGCTGCGGGATCTGGTTGGCCTGAGCGAGCATGGCCGTGCCCGCCTGTTGCAGGATCTGCGCCCGCGTCAGGTTGGCGGTCTCGGCGGCGAAGTCCGCGTCGCGAATACGCGAGCGCGAGGCCGACAGGTTCTCGGAGGTGCTTTGCAGGTTGGAGATGGTGTTCTCGAAGCGCGACTGCAGGGCGCCGTAGCGGGCACGCTGCCCCGACACCGAGGCGATCGCCGAATCCACCATCGCCAGCGTGCGGTTGGCCGCCTCGACGGTGCTCACATCGAGATTCTCTACGGTCTGCAACTGGCCACCCGCGGTGCCCGCAGCGGTCAGGATGTCGTCGTTGGCCGCGGTCACCGAGAACGAGCGGTCAGAATCGAGGATCACCTGGCCGGTGACCCAGGTCGCGTTGGCGGCGGCCCAGGTGTTGGTGCTGCCGCCGGCCGTCAGCGTGGCCAGTGCGGTGCCCGTTGCGGTGTCGCCGTCGATGACGCTGGTGTCCTCAAGCGTGATGTCGGCGGTCGACGAGTCATTCATGATGCGCAGATCCTTGCCCGACTCACTGGTGAGCTGGATACCGTACTGGCCGTTGTCGGTCTCGACGATCTTGGCAGTGAAGCCGGTACGGCCCGAGACATCGTTGAAGGCCTGCACGGCGGCGCTCAGCTGGCTCGACGTCGTCACGGCGGAACCGGAGGCATTGCCGCCGATCGAGAACGACACCGTGGTCCACGAATCGGGATCGGAGCCGGTGGTGGTCTCGGTGGCCATCAGGAAGGTGTAGCTGGTGTCCTGCTGGAAGCCGTCCGTGCCGGCGTTGAGGTCGTCCGCGCCGAGCACGAAAGAGGTCAGTGCGGACGCGCGCACGCCGGTCTCCGCCTGGTTGACCTTGGCGGCGATGTCCTCGGCGCTGGCAGCCGCCGTATATGTGATGTCCTTGGAGCCGAGGCTGCTCGACACGGTGATCGTGTCACCGGCGATGCGCGAGGTGTTGCCGTCCGTGCCGGCCGTGGTCAGTTGCGCGTTGGCGGTGGAGCCGACGACCAGATCGCCGACGCCGTTGGGCGTGTTCGACGAGGTCGCCAGGCCGCCGATACGGTAGTTGCCGTAGGCG
>CAXBIS010000010.1:0-128240 GCA_963975885.1 uncultured Azoarcus sp. | reverse complement strand
AAGACGGCAGTCTCCTGCCAAAAGTCCGATTACACAAAATTCAGCACACGCCCCAGCGGGCAGGACGGGCATGAAGCGTTTCTGCGAGGACCTCTGGAAAAACCGTCACGCGATGCACGGTCTGCTCTACGTCAACATCCGGACCACCGTGGCGACGACGCGTCTGGGCGTGTTGTGGTGGATTCTCGACCCGCTGTTCCTGATGTTGATCTACTACTTCGTAGTGAAGATGGTCTTTGACCGCGGGGGCGAGGACTATCACCTGTTCGCGCTGTGCGGCATCGTGACCTTCCAGGCCTTCTCGCGGTCGATCAGCCTGTGTACGAGCTCATTGACGAAAAATGGGGGGTTGATACGGCAGGCATCGTTGCCAATGGCGGCCTATGTGTTCATCACGCCGTTGGTGCAGACCTTCTTCTACGCCATCGGGCTGCTGATCATCGTCATCTGGAATGCCCCCGTGGCCGGCTGGCATACGCTGTCGGTGCTCGCGATCCTGCCGCTGATGGTCTTGATGCCGTTTGCGCTGGGCTTGTTCCTGTCGGTGTCCGAGGTGTTCACGCGCGACACCGGGAAGCTGCTGAGCTATGTGCTGCGATTCGGTTTTTATCTGAGCCCCGTGCTGTACGCACCGGAGCGGGTGTACAACCTCGACGTGCCGCAATGGATTCTTGCGCTCTACCAGCTCAATCCGATGGTGCATGTCATCACCTGGGTGCGTGAGGTGTTGCTGTACGGGCGAGCGCTGGACTGGTCGGTGGTCGCGGTCATTTACGTGGCGACGCTGGTGCTGGTCCAGTGTGGTCTGATCTTTTTCCGTCGTGCGGCACGCCAGGTGCCCAAGCGGCTGTGATGCGATGAAAAGTAGCGTGCGAGATTCTTCCGAAGCGGTGGCGGCGCAGCGTACGCCGCTGGTTTCATTCAACGACGTCGGCCTGCGGTTTCAACGCCATCGCTCGATCTGGGACCTGATCTGGCCGTCGCGCCATCCCAATGCGCCAACCTTCTGGGCTGTCCGGGGGGTGAGTTTTGACGTGTTCGAGGGCGAAACGGTGGGGGTGATCGGTCGCAACGGATCGGGCAAGAGTTCTCTCTCGATGCTGTGCGCGCAGGTCTACCAGCCCGACGAGGGTGTGGCACGGGTGAATGGGCGTGTGCAGTTGCTGACGGTCGGCCTTGGGTTTCAGCCCGACCTCACCGGCCGCGAGAACGTGTTCGTCAGCGGCAGCCTGCTTGGCCTGAGAAAGCGCGAGATCGACGCGCGAATGGACGAAATCGTGGAATTCGCCGAGATTGGCGAATTCATCGAAGAGCCGGTGCGCACCTATTCGAGCGGCATGAAGGCGCGACTCGGTTTCGCGATCGCGACGGCCGTCCGGCCGGAGATCCTGGTTCTCGACGAGGTTTTCGCCACCGGCGACGAGGGCTTTCGCGAAAAGGCGGTCAACCGCATGCGCGACATGAGTGCAGGCGCGCGCTGCATGATCATCATCTCGCACAGTCTGAGTCAGATCGCTTCGCTTTGTCAGCGCGTGGTGTGGCTGGATCGCGGCCGTCTGGTGATGATCGGCAAGCCCGCGACCGTGTTGCGCGAATACCGGGCCTTTTCGTCGGCGCCCGACGACTATCGGCAGGCACATCCGGAGCGGTTCCCCGAGCTTGTGCCGGGGCAGTTCGACGCGGGGCGCGGCGCATGAGCGGATCTGCGGCATTCACTCATCTGGCGGCAGCGCGCGAGCGCTTTCTGGAAGCCGATTTCGATGCGGCGCGCAGGCTCGTTGCGCAGTATCGCGCGGAGCTTGTTCCGGACGATTTGCCGCGGGAAGATCGCCGGGCGGCGGCACAGCCCGTCGTATCGGTCATTGTCGTGTCGTGGGGTGGGGGCGAGGCGATGCTCGCCTGCCTCGATTCGATCCTCGCGCAGGACGACGGCGCGCTGGAACTGATCCTGATCGACAACGGCGACAACGAATCCGTCCGCGAGGCCCTTGCCGAGCGGGCCCTGCTGCATGTACGGCCGCCGTTCAACGTGCTGCCGTCCGCGGCGCGCAACCTCGGCGTGCATTTTGCACGGGGGCGCTACGTGGTTTTCATCGACGACGACGCGCTGATCATGCCGGGCTATCTTGCCAGCGTAAGGCTGGCATTCGAGTCGTTCGAATTTGCAGCTGTTCGCGGTCGCGTCATCCCGTTTGGGGAAACGTCGAACAACCGTTTTGTCGGTCATTACGATATCGGGCCCTTTCCCGTTCCGGCGGTCCTTTCGACCGAGGGCAACATGGCCATGCGCGCCGACGTGTTCCGTGAGCTTGGGGGGTTCGATCCGCTGATGTTCGGATCGGAAGGGGCCGAGTTGAGCTGGCGCTGTCAGCAGCGATTTCCGGAAATGGATATCTACTATTGGCCGGGGATGCTGATCCGGCACGACTATTCCGAAGGCCCACGGCTGGAAGCCAAGGCGGAACGACAGGCATTGGCGCGGCGCTATTGCGAGTGGCTGTCGCCCGAGGTCAATGAGCTGATGCGTGACTACGGACGCTGGTACCAGCGGCGTCCGGGCGGTGCGCTCCGCTATGACAGTCGTGGTTTCGGCGACAAGCTGCAAGCCTTCGCGCAGGTGTGGTGGATGCGCGCGCGCCGCGCGATGAGGGGGCGCCGCCCACCTCAGGGATGAGCGCCGTCGGCACTCAGTATTTTTTCCACACGGTCCTGTTCACGTAGTCGGTGTAGCTGTGGATGAGGCGAACGATCTTCTCCGACACATCCGGCGCTTCGTAGTCGGCGACCTTGCGAGTCCGGCGGGCGTGGTCAGGTGGTCGTGAGTCGAGAATGCTCAGCCCCTGCAGAACGCGCTCGACCTCGAGACCAACCATCATCACCGCCGCCTCTTCCATCGCTTCCGGGCGCTCGTGGGTTTCGCGCAGATTGAGCGCGGGGATGTCGAGGATGGACGACTCTTCGCTGATCGTTCCGCTGTCGGAGAGCACGGCGCGTGCCCGGGTCTGCAGCTTTACGTATTCGGTGAATGCCAGTGGTTTGAGGCATTGCACCCGGGCGTCCAGGGTCACCCCCTCGGCGTCAAAGCGCTTTCGGGTGCGCGGATGTGTCGAGACGATGACGGGGAGGTCATAGCGCTGCGCCAGGGCGTTGAGCACCTCCACCAGCCTGGTGAGATTGGTGCTGGAGTCGACGTTCTCTTCGCGGTGCGCACTCACGAGAAAGTAGCCCCGCGGCTGCAGGCCGAGTCGATCGAGCACATCGGACGCGTCGATCCGGGGGCGGTAGTGCGCGAGCACTTCATCCAGCGGGCTTCCGATCCGGATTACGCGGTCGGGAGGAAGGCCTTCACGCAGCAGGTATTCGCGCGCGATTGCGCTGTAGGTCAGATTGATGTCGGCAGTGTGGTCGATGATGCGACGATTGATCTCCTCGGGAACGCGATCATCGAAGCAGCGGTTGCCGGCCTCCATGTGGAAGACTGCGATCTTGCGCCGCTTTGCGGGCAGGACGCACAAGCCGCTGTTGGTGTCGCCCAGAACGAGCATGGCATCCGGCGACGATCTGGCGAGCAGGGCATCCATTGCGATGATGACCTTGCCGATGGTTTCGGCGCCAGTCGCTCCGGCGGCATGCAGAAAGTGATCGGGACGGCGGATGCCAAGGTCGGAAAAAAAGACCTCGCTCAGCTCGTAGTCGTGGTTCTGCCCGGTATGCACCAGGGTGTGCTCGCAGTGCTGGTCGAGTTTGTCGATCACGCGCGAGAGCCGGATGATCTCGGGGCGTGTTCCGACCACGGTCATGACGTTCAGCTTGTTCACGCTTTTTTTCCGGTGAGACGGTTGTCAGTTCTCTGCGTATCCGTCATTTTCTGGAGCCTGCACGCCCTATCAGGCGGACGGCGCAGGCTTGTCGGCGCATACCAGCCAATCCCGCTGTTGCTCATGCAGTTCCTGCGCGCGCACGTAGTCCTCCGGTTGCCCGATGTCGATCCAGGTGCATTCGCGCGGGACGGCGTGCACCTTCTCGCCGCGCCCGAGCAGGCTGCGGATCAGGTCGGGCATGTCGGCCCGGCCACCGCCCGAAAGATGGGCGTCGATGCAGGATCGCTCCAGCGCATACAGGCCGATGCCCAGTTCGTAACGGCGGGAAGGCTTCTCCAGGTAATCCACGAGATCGCCGTCACCGTTGCGTTCGACGACCCCGTAAGCCACGCATTCCAGCTTGTATTTCGTCGCGATCGAGAGTGGCACAGCCGCCGCGACGTGCTCCTCGATGAGGTGGGTGATCGGGTAGTCGGAAAGCAGGTCGCCGTTGAGAACGAGGAAACGCTCTGGAAGAAGGTCGCGCATCAGCGCCAGGGCACCGCACGTCCCGAGAGGCTGATCCTCCTGAACCAGGGTGACTTCGATCTCGCCAAAATCGATGCTGGCCATGACGGCGCGGATGATGTGCGCGAGATGATTCACCGAGAGCACGACGCGGCGGATTCCACTGGCAGCCAGTTGCCGGATCACGATCTCGAGCAGCGGCTTGTCGCCCAGCGGCATGAGCGGCTTCGGCAGTATGGTCGTGTAGGGGCGCAGGCGCATCCCGGCCCCGCCCGCCATGATGACCGCGGTATCGATGCCCTTCGTCATAGCGCGTATCCCGTGTCGGTTGCCGGGCGGCCGCGGCTACGGAACCACTCGATCGTGCTGGCCAGCCCTTCGTCCAGCGACACCCGAGGGCTCCAGCCGCTGCTGTTCGTGAAGGCCGTGTGGGACGAGATCAGCCGGTCGACCTCGCTGGCCGGTGGGCGCACGCGTTGAGGGTCGAGGGTGGGCTCATCGCTGCGCCCGGTCAGCCGCAGGATGCGTCCGACGATGTCGCCCACGGCAAATCCCTCGCCGGTGCCCAGGTTGAAGGTCTGGCCCTCGATGCCCGGTGTGACGGCGCCGTGCAGGAAGCCTTCGACGGTATCCGAGACGTAGGTCATGTCGCGCACCGGGGTGGTGGCGCCGAGGCGGATCGTATCGCTCCACAAGGCTTGCAGGATGGTGGCAGGAATCACCGCGCGCGGCGATTGGCGAGGGCCGTAGGTGTTGAACGGGCGGATGGTCACGACCGGCACTTCGAATGAGCGATGGTAGGCGTCGGCGAGCTTGTCTGCGGCAATCTTGGTCGCGGAATAGGGCGACTGACCCTGCAGGGGGTGGGTCTCGTCGATCGGCGTGTACTGCGCGCTGCCGTAGACCTCGGACGTGCTTGTGTGCACGACCCGCTCGGTGTCGCCATGGCGCGCAGCTTCCAGCACGTTGAGGGTGCCGTCCACGTTGGTCCGGACGTAGCTGCGTGGCGCGTGGTACGAGTAGGGGATTCCGATCAGCGCGGCCAGGTGAAACACCACCTGCTGACCGGCCATGGCAATGGATACGCTGTCTGCGTCGACAATGTCCCCACGGTGCACCCGGATCTCGCGGGAAATATCGGGCGGGAGTTCGGCAAGAAAGCCGGTGCTGCCGGACGAGCCGTAACGTACGAAGGCGGTGACCTCGGCGCCTTCCCGCACCAGCGCTTCCGCGAGGTGGCTGCCGATGAATCCGGCGGCGCCGGTGATCAGGACTCTGCGTCCGGCGAGCGTGGGGCGGGTCATGGCCTGTGCTGTTGTGCTTTTCATGCGTTGGATGTTACCGATTAGCGCGCGACGTTGGAGCCGCGCGAAGTGCGTCAATCATCGTGCGAACGCCCATTTCCAGCGTTGTCGAGGCGCGCCATCCCAGGTGTGTTGCGGCGAGCCCGGCGTCTGCAATGCTGGTGGTGACGCGCGCGGAAGCGGCATTTTGTGCATGTATCCCGTCGCTGCGCCCTGCCGCGCGCATCACGATGGTCCCCAGTTCCGCGATCGAGGTGCCGCGGCCGCTGCCGATGTTCAGCACATCGGGAAGCCGGCTGGTGGTGCAGGCGGCCGCAAGCAACGCTGCGGCCACATCGGTCACGAACACGAAATCGCATGTCGGCCGGTCGTCGGCCACACGCACCGGATCTTCTTCGAGCGCCTGCCGCACAAGGCTGGGGACAATGGCGTTGCCTGCCTGACCCGGGCCAAACACATTGAACAGGCGCAGGCAGGTGGTCTGGAGGGCGTCGTCCGCGTGATGGACGCGACACATCATTTCTGCACAGGCTTTGCTCGCCGCGTAGGCGCCTCCAGCATCGAGGGCTTGCGATTCGCTCAGGGGGGTTGTGTGGCGGCCTCCATAGACCGCGGCGGTGCTGGCCAGCACGAAGCGCCGCACGCCGGCCCGGGAGCAGGCGTCCAGGAGCTTCGTCGTCAGGGCGGCATTGGCGTTGAAGAGCTCGATCGGGCGTGCCCGGGGGCTTCCAAAGCGCGGGTAGTCGCCGGCCAGGTGAATGACAGCTTCGACTTCTTCGAGTGAGTCGGTGCAGCCGACGTCGTCAAGGAAGTCCGGCGGAAGGTTTCCTGCAAGCCCGGGCAGGACAAGGCGGTGGCGCCCCCAGGCGATGACCTCGTGACCTTGCGCAATGGCGAGGGTGAGGACATGGCGCCCGATGAATCCTGCTGCGCCGGTCACGAGGATCTTCATTGCCCTTGTTGCCCGAGCAGTTCATCGATCATGGCATCCCAGGGGGGTGCCGACCATCCGGTGCGCAGGGCGAAGGCCTGTCCGTCCAGCCGTCGGTCGCAGAACGGTTCGTCCGTCGGTCGGATGCTTGCAGTGTGAGGAAGCCGGGCTTTGAGCAGACCGAGGAAGTCGAACTTGCTGATCGGCGCCGAGGCGACATGCCACAGCCCGTCGAGATCGGCATGTTCGCGAATCAGCAGATCGACGAGGCGGGCCGCGACGTGGGTGCTGAGGCCGTTGAACAGGGCCTGGCGAAACCCGTCGACTTCCGGCGCCGACTGCTTCAGGTACCAGTCCACCAGGCCATGATGGCCGCGCAGCTCGCGGCCGATCAAGGAGGTTCGCAGACACAGGACGCCTTCATGTCGGGGTTCGCCGAGCAGCTTCGACAGACCGTACGTGTCGCGCGCGTCGGTGAGGTCTTCCAGGCGATAGCCATCCGCGCCCCTGACGCTGTTGCGCAGACCCGAAAACACGCAATCGGTGCTGAAGTGGATCAGGCGCATCCCGAACTTCGTGCAATGCCGCGCAAGCGCCTGCGGCAGCATTGCATTGATGGCAATGGCTTCGCTCAAGGTGTCGGGCGTCATGCGGTGCTTGATGATGCCGGCGGCGTTGACCACGACATCGCAGTCGGCGCGTTCGAGAAGCTCCGGGAGGGACGTCATGGCACCGAGGTCAGTTTCCTCGATGACGCCCACGGCCGGATAGCCATGGGGGAGCGTATCCGCGCGGCCGCGGATGGTGACGGTGACTGCGTGGCGCTGCTGCAGCTCGATCGCAAGCCGGTGTCCCAGCATGCCAAGTCCGCCCAGGATCAGTACACGTGACATGGTTTTCCTGTTTCGGGCCTGTCGTTCGGCGTCACAGGAAGGCGTCGTCCGACGCCTCCGCGCCGTGGTGAAGGCGGCCGCCCGGTGCGAGCAAGGCGCGCAACGCGTCGATGTCCACGACGTTGTCGGCCGAGGAGTATTCGCGGTCGAGCGCCGGCGCCGGATGTTCCGCCAGGTCGAGTTCCGGCAGCATCGGGCGGATGGCGAAATGAGGGCCGCGACGGCATGTACGAGGGACTTCTTCCTCGGAGATGAGGATCTCGTGCAGCTTCTCGCCCGGGCGGATGCCCGTGGTGGTCAGGGGGATGTCCGTCGTTCCGCACAGCGCCCGGGCGAGGTCGGTCATGCGAGCCGATGGTGCGACGGGCACGAGTATTTCGCCGGCAAGCGCCTGAGCCACGGCATCGGCGATGATGTTGACGGCGTCGTCCAGCGACATCAGAAAGCGGGTCATGCGCCGGTCGGTGATGGTGATCGGACCGCCGCGCCGGATTTGTTCAAGGAACAGCGGTACGACCGAGCCGCGAGATGCGATGACGTTGCCGTAACGTACGGCGACGAAACGCGTGGCAGGACAATCCAGATTGGCGCGGACGAGCACGCGCTCCTGCAGCGCCTTGGTGATGCCCATGACATTGACCGGCTTGGCCGCCTTGTCGGTGGACACGCCGACGACCACTTCGGGTGGGCGAGCAAGGTCGCGGATGGCGCGGAACAGATTCAGCGCGCCGCCGACGTTGGTCTGGTGTGCTTCCTCGGGGAAGTACTCGCAGGTCGGAACCTGCTTCATCGCCGCAGCGTTGATGACGATGTCCGCGTCGCGCACAGCCGCCCGGACGCTGTCGATGTCACGGATGTCGCCGATGCGGAAGGCGAGCCGTTTCGTCCAGCCCGCAAAGATGATCTCGTCGGTTGCGGCGCCGAGGTGCTGGAATCGCAGTCGCATCGCATGCTGTCGCGCCTCGTCGCGCGAAAAGACCACGATTTTCTCCGGCTCGCCGAACTCTCCGCTCAACAATCGTCTGACCAGTACCTGACCGAGTGAGCCCGTCCCACCGGTAACCAGAATGCGTTTTCCGTTGATTTGCATCGAACCCCTTCTTGACTAGCTCGAGTGGCGACATAATCTGCCGTTCGCCCGATGGACGATTATAGCTGTCGCTGCGATGGTAGTCGGGAACGGGAATAGGAAGGGATGACGTTGTGCAGGGCGACTTGATTGTTTTCGGGGCGGAAGGGCGGCAGGGGCGTGCGCTGACGGTGCTTTCGGCGCTGGAGCATTGCGGGCGATGGTTGGCGCAGAAGGGGATTGTCGTTCGTCTGATTGCCCGCAGATCTGGACCGGTGGTCATGGCGGCCGAAGCGCTGAGGGGGCGCACCGGCCTGAAGTTTGAGTGGGTGGAGGTGATGCCGCGTGACGCCCCTGATATAGCTTTCGGAGGCGGTGCGATCTACGTTGGGGTCGTGTTTTCGAAGCCGGCCGTCCTCGGGATCGCGGAAGCTCGCAAGAGAGGCCTTCGTACAATTTCGGCAATCGAGTTTCCGTCTGGTCATTTGCTTACTACCGACCATCTTGCGAATTCGCGGTGTGCGCACGATCAAAAGGAACTCGCGCGCCGTATCCAGCATCACGTCGCGGGCGTCGAGCGATCCCAGTCGAGCCCGAATGTCTGATTGCGAATCAAATTTGGTGCCGACAGTTCTGGTTGTCGGCATGCAATCCAGCCCGCATACCGCGAGATGGATCAATTGCGTGCGCTACCTGGGTGTCCGAATCGTCGTGTTCCCGTCCGTACTTGTCGATCCGTGCCCTGATCTGGAGCCGTTTGTTGGGGTTCGCTGTCGTGAGGACGTCGAGCAACTCGCTCCCGGCGTGATCGGCGTCGTGTCACGGGAAAACGTTGCCTGCGCGGGAGCCTCACGCGATGGAGAGGAACGGGTGCGCGACACGTTTCCGTCCTGGATCGAGTCGCGCAACCTGCCTGATGCCCTTGCCCTGCAGGACTGGATTGCAGAGATTCGACCAGATCTGCTCCACAGCATGGAGTTCCTCTGCGGCGCATACCTGGTCCTGGAAGTGCGGCGGACGTGGCCTGAGGGGCGGCCGTTCCCACCGTGGCTTGCGTCGTCCTGGGGCGGCGATGTGTTTTTCGCCAGGCAGTTCGAGCGACATGTTCCGATACTGAGGGAGATTCTCTGCTCAGTCGACGCGTTCCAGGCCGACTGCAATCGAGATGTGGAGTGGGCCCTGACTCAGGGATTTGACGGATACCGGTTTCCGCCAATGCCCGCCAGCGGTGGCGCCGATTTTTCGGAATTTCCGGCGCTGGAGGATTTGACTCCGCCTTCCCGAAGAAAGCTGATCGTTGTGAAGGGTTATCACGGTTGGGCGGGGCGGGGGGTACATGCACTCCTGGCCATACACCGGGTGGCATCACGACTGCGTGGCTTCAAGATCGTTGTGACGAACGCTGGCCCACCTGTCGTTGATATGGTCGAGCGGTTGCGCGCCGACGATGGATTGGATATCGAGATCGCCTCTTATCTGCCGTCGAACAAGGATGCGATCTTGCGCCTTGCGTCAGCGCGTTTCGCGGTCGGCTACGGGGTGGCTGATGGGATCGCCACGACCCTGCTGGAGGCAATGGCGGTTGGAACATTCATGGTCCAGGCCAACAGTTGCTGCGGAAATGAGTGGATCACTCATGGCCGGACCGGCCTGATCGTTCCGACGGATGACATTGTCGCCTTGTCGGAGGCAATCCTGATCGCCGCCACGGCCGATTCGCTTGTCGATTGCGCCTTGGAGGAGAATCGGGCAACGGTGGAGGCGCGCTGGAACGCGAAGATCAACGGCCCCGAGATTCTGCGTGGGTATCGTGAAATTATTGCTGGTTCAGGCGATTCGCGTAGGAAGTGCCGAGAGTCTTCGACTCTCCGGCCCAACGCGTCATTTGGTCGTCAGTTTTTGGCAAGGATGTTCCGGCTGCGATCGAAAGTGCTCCCGCGAAAACTGGCGCAACGCCGAGATCGTCATGGTCGATGACGGCGAGACGGCATGAATCTGTTGGGCGTTCGGTAAACGTATCTGTTGTTTCTACACAGCGAATGGCGGACTGGCGACGGTGCGCAATGTTTGGTATCCAGATGTCGCACTTGGATGTTGAGACGAGCCTGCGAAGGCGAGCGCCGGTTTTGATACGATGGCGGCGCGCTCGATCCGCAGTCCTGTGCCGCGCGATGACGGTGAAGGTCGCGCACTGTAGTAACTCCACGGTATTTTTTTCAGCGGGATGACGTTTCGGGCGGAACCGGTTGGTTCGGCCGAGACGGTGCTGCCGATGTGCCATTCCCTTAGGTTCGAGCGAGTCGTCGGGTGCTGTCAGTCGCTCAAGATCGAGTGTTTCGAGTGCAATGAATTGTGAAATCGTTGTCTATGGCTCCGAAGACCGCCAGGGGCGCGCCCTGTTGGTCGTTTCGGCGCTGCATCATTGTGGGCGCTGGCTCGCGGAGAAGGGCGTTTGTGTTCGATTCGTCGCAGCATCAAGATGCGTCAGGGTAGCAGCGGAGATATTGCGCTTCCAGACGGGGCTCAAGGTGCGGGCGGACGAAGTGCGTCCAGACGAAGCGCCGGACGACGTTTTCGGCTCGGCCGGGCTGTATGTCGCGGTGATGTTTTCCAGGCTCGGTGCGCTTGCGTTGCGCGAAGCGCGTGCGCGGAACGTGCCCAGTCTGGTCGCGGTCCAGTTTCCCGACGCAAAGCAGTTGAACGTGTCCGTACTGGAGAACCTGCGCGCGGCGTTCGACCCTGTCGATCTGTCGAACCGCCTGTGTGAAGAAGTGCTGCGTATCGAGGCACGTCGCGACAAGGGTCGCGCATGAGCCGGGATACTGCAGACGCGCCCGTCATCCTGATCGTTGCCTTCCCGATCAGCATTCACGCTGCACGCTGGGTGAACACCTTTCGCAACCGGGGTTTCCGGGTGGTGCTTTTCCCCGGCGTGCTGCAAGGCATGTGTATCGAGTTCGAGCCGACGCGGCAGGTTCGATGTCGTGCGGACCTGGACGCCTTGCAGCCTGGAGAGATTGGCATCTACCCGCGGGAGGCCGTTCGAGGGGTGACCCAGGCGGACGTCGACGACCCGGCGGTGTATCCGTTCGCGTTGCCGGCATTCGACCTGCCTCCCGAGATTCGCCCGGATCCCGACGCCTTGTGCGAGGCCGTCGCGGCAATTCGTCCCGATCTGGTGCACAGCCTCGAACTTCAGCATTGTTCCTACCTCGCCAAGGAGGCGCGGCGGCGATTCGGCGCTTCATTTCCGCCCTGGGTGGCCTCGTGCTGGGGCAGCGACATCTTCATGTACCGCAAACTCAAGGAGCATCGCCCGATTCTGACCAAGCTGGTGCGTGAGGTCGATGCGCTTCATTCCGACTGCGCGCGTGATCTGGCGTGGGCGGAGGAAAAGGCCGGATATGACGCTTACCGCTTTCCGCAGATGCCTGCGAGCGGCGGCGTGGACTTCTCGATCTTTCCCGACCCGGCGCGCCTGTCGCGGCCATCCGAACGAAAGATGATCCTCGTGAAGGGGTATCACGGTTGGGCGGGCCGCGGCATGCATATCCTGTATGCCTTGCATCTCGTGGCGCCGCAGTTGAAGGGTTTTCGTATCGTCGTGACCCACTCCGGACGACCCGCGGCGGAGATGGTGGAACGGCTCGCCAGTGAGGATGGTCTGGACATTTCGCTCGACCCGTATCTGGCTTCCAATGCGGAGGCCATGGAACGACTGGCATCGGCGCGTGTGGCGGTTGGCTATGGCATTTCGGATGGCATCAGCACAACCTTGCTGGAAGCCATGGCCCTGGGGACCTTCATGATCCAGGCGAATACCTGCTGCGGAAACGAATGGGTTTCCAATGGCAGTACGGGACTCATCGTGCCGCCGCACGACGTGGTCGCGCTGGCGAACGCGATTGTGCGGGCGGCAACCGACGATGCGCTCGTCGATGATGCGGTCGAGATCAACCGCGCAACCGTCGAGGCGCGCTGGAACGCGGAGACCAATGGTGCGTTGATCGCGAACGCGTATCGCGAACTCCTCGGGATGCGTGCCGATGAATGAGATCCTGCGTGACACCGGGCCGCTGGTCTCGATCGTGATTCCCGTCTACAACGGTGCCAACTACCTGGCCGAGGCGATCGACAGCGCACTGGCGCAGACCTGGCCGAATACCGAGGTCATCGTTGTCGATGACGGGTCGGACGACGGCGGAGCAGTAGCCGCCATCTGCGCGAGGTATGAGAGCCGGATCCGCTACTTCCACAAGGTCAATGGCGGGGTCGCGACAGCGGTCAACTACGGCATCCAGATGATGCATGGCGAGTTCTTCAGTTGGCTCAGCCATGATGACGTCTATGTGCCCGAGCGCATTGCAACGATGGTCCGCGAACATGCGGAGCGTTCTCATGCGCGTGACGATGCCCGGCCGCTGGTCCTGTTCTCCGATGCGCGGATGATCGACGGTGAAGGGCAACCGCTGCGCATGCCTGCCAAGAGAACTCCGGATGTGCGCACGGGCATCGGGGCGATCACGCGGTGCGCGATCAATGGTTGCAGCTTGCTGATTCCGCGCGATGCCTTCAGATTGGCAGGACTCCTGCATCCCGGTCTTCCGACGACTCAGGATTCGGACATGTGGCAGCGTCTGCTGTGTCACGCGCGCATCGAGTACGTGGAAGACGCGAACGTGCTCAGCCGCTTTCACCCCGATCAGGAAACGCATAGCCCGTGGCACTACCTTGACGCCAATTTGAACCGATCAATGATCTTCGATCGCCTTGACGCGGGCGAGATCGTTGACCGCACCATGGGTCTCGCCGCACGGTATCGCGCATTGAGTGACTCGGGCTTTGTGCGTCGAAGGCCAGGCCCGCAACAGGACCTGGCCTGCCGACTTAAGCGCGCGCTGCACAAGCAGTCGGTTGCGATCCTTTCGGTTGGTGATCGGGAATTCGTCTCCGACGAGACGGTGACGCGTCTGTGCAAATCGGATCGTGTCGTCATGCTGGCGGGACAGGTCAAACCCGATCACGACCGTATTTTCGAGCGGTGCCGCAGGCTGGATGTTGACCTGGTGTGGCTGCTGGATACCGAGATCGAATCGCCGGAGGCGGCGCTGGAAGCGATGCTGGCTTGCCTCGTCCGTCACCCCCGCACGGCAGCGTGCTTGCGCGACGTGTCACGGCGGGACGCGGACTCCATCCTCGGGCCGTATCGCGGCGCACTGCTGGAAGTGGCCGCCTTTCGCGATGCGGATGGGCGGGAAGGGTGGATGAGCCTGTCGCACAGCCTCATGCGTCGCGGCGGGATGCGTCGATTGCGCGGGCGGGCGGACGTCGCGTTTGATGTAACCACTACGCCGCAGTTTCAGGCGTCGGTCTTGCGGGGTCGGAAGGGAAGCAGGGTTGATCGATGGACGGCGCTGTGCGCCTATCGTTTGCACCCGGTGCGGCGGTTGGCACATCTGGCCTCGCGTATGTGCGATGCCATGCGTCATCGTCGCCTGCTGAAGGCGAATCGAACCCTGCTGACCGAGCCGGCTTGGCTGCAGTCGACCTTCGCGCGGCTGGCCGCGCATCGCAGCGCGATGCGCCTGATTTACCGCGCGGTCTGGGGACTCTCCGGGTCAGCCGAACTGGCCCGCCTGCGGCTGGGCCGCATGCATGGGCTTGTTGGATATTTTGATCCGGTCTGGTACGCGAGCGTCTACCGGGATGTCGCTACCGCTGGCGTGGACCCTTTGATGCACTATCTGTGCGACGGACGTTTCGAGGGACGCGACCCGTCACCGGGCTTTGATGCCCGTGCCTATCTTGTTGACCACCCCGATGTCGCGCGCAGCGGTTGCGATGCCGCGCTCCACTATGCACTGCGGGGACGCTTCGAAGGGCGCGCGGTGCGACGTTCCCCGCTGGCCGGCTCGTCGGGTCCAAAGCCGGCTTTCACGAATGCGGCGGTGCTCGTGCTGTTTCCCGCAGACGGGCACGCGACTCGGCGGGTGGCGGTGAGGCTTGCGGCGCAACTGCGCCGGTCGGTGCGTACCGTCCTGGTGGAAGTCGATGCCGCAGGTGGATGCCGCCGCTTCGACGAGCGCAGCGGCACGCCGGTCGAGGGTCAGGCTGGCACGCTGGACGACGCGGTAGGGCACTTCGGTACGTCCGTCTTTCGTCATGTGGTGGCGGTATGCGCGGAGGGTACGGTGCCCGCCGTCGAGCTTGCCGCGTATGCCGACGCGGCCACCGGACTCGACATGATCCACGTCGGACACGATGTGAGCAAAACCCCTCAAGGCGCGAGCGCCGAGTCCGAGGACTGGAAGCAGCGGGCTGCAGTGCATTACGTGTTTTCGTCGGATGTTGCGGCGAGTTGGACGGGCCGAAATGTTGGCGGGGAAGTGCGCGTCGTGCCGATGCCCGACCCCGGACGACTCGGTCGCATCCGGCCCTGGCTGAGGTATGCGGATCCGGGTGAATGCTGTCGCGTCGCGGTGTTCGGAAATCTCGAAGGCAAGGAACTCCACCAGCAACTCGTGCGGATGCTGGATCTGGTAAAAGCCTATCGCCTGCCGTATGTGTTTACGGTGTTCGGCACGCTTCGGGCGTCGGTTCCCAAGCGTTTCGGGAAGTGGATCGAGCAGATCGAGGTGGGTGACGAGTCGGAACTTTCCGACGCCGTGTGCGGGTTTAATCCGCACGTTGCGTGGGTGCCCGCAAGCATTCCTTCCGAGGCCTTGTTTCCGTTGGTGGATGCAGCGATGTCGGCGTTGCCGATGCTGGCGGTCGATACGCCGGATGCGCGCGAATATCTGGCGGGAAGGCCGCTGACGTGGTTGCGCCCGGCGCGCTCCAGCGCGCGTGACTGGCTGTACGAGTTCGACCGTGTATTTCATCGTCGTGCGCCCGACCAGTGGATGCCGCGGTATCCGCTGGAAGGGTTCCTGCCGCGTGACAAGGAATTGTGTCGCAGTATCCTGATAAGCCTCGAAAGACCGGATGGTTCGTCGACGTGAACGACGGCGCGCCGGTCTCGGCGTTGAGGGTTGCGGGCCCGTTCCGCATTCATCTGTGCGCAGGCGTGAACTGGTGTGCGCCGCAGGTTGAGGTTCCGAGATGAGTTCAGCCGGTTTATACCGGGCGTTCGAAGAACGCTTCCGCGGCCCCCGCGAGGTCATCCGTATGCGGCTGCAGGCATACCGACCCTTTGTGGAGCCGCTGCAGAAGGTGTATCGCCCCGCGTACGCCATCGATCTGGGTTGTGGGCGCGGCGAATGGCTCGAACTGGTGCGCGACTGGGGGTTCGAGCCGCACGGGGTCGATCTGGACGAAGGCATGCTGGCCGCCTGCATCGAGCGTGGCCTGCATGTGTCCCATTGCGATGCCATCGCGCACCTGAAAGAGTTGCATGACGCGTCGCAGTGCGTCGTGTCCGGCTTTCACGTTGCGGAGCATGTTTCGTTCGAAACGCTGGACGCTCTTGTTGGTCAGGCGCTCAGGGTGCTGAAGCCCGGCGGGCTTCTGATCCTCGAGACACCAAACCCGGAGAATCTGGTGGTCGGAACCTGCAACTTCTACCTCGATCCGACGCATCGTCGCCCGATTCCGCCGCAACAGATGTCCTTCCTGCCGGAATATCACGGTTTTGCGCGTACATGCGTCGTTCGCTTGCAGGAAGACAAGACCCTGCGCAGGCGCACCGACATCGGCCTGCTCGACGTGCTCGGAGGGGTCAGTCGAGACTACGCCGTTGTGGCGCAAAAGGCCGCGCCGCCCGAGATGCTCCGCGAGTTCGACACTGCCTTTGCCGCTCGCCGTGGTATCGAACTCGGGGAGCTTGCCAGTCGCTACGACGCGAGGCTCGAAGGCGTCAGCCAGCGTCTCGCCAACCTCGAGGCACGCCTGGCGGACGCGGCTGTGCAAGAGCAACTTCAGGCGCGTATAGAGGCCCTCCAGCAAAGCTGGTCCTGGCGCATTACGGCACCGCTGCGGCGCGTGGCCGGGATGTCAAATCCGCTACGCAGTGCGCGCGCAGGAGTCAATCACGTCATTCGTCGCGGTATTGATATCGTTCAAGTGCCACTGGCGTATGTCATGGCCGCCACCCTGCGCTGTCCGCAACTGAGTGAACGCATCAACCGCTGGCTGATGCGTTTCCCACCCCTGCATCAGCAACTTCTGGAAATCGCCTATCGCCGCGATGTCATTGCGGGCGACTCGGGCCAGGGGGATCCGGAGCTGCAGATTCCGCCCCGACAGGAGGCGCTCTCACCCCGCGCTCGACAGATTCATCGCCAGCTTCGGGATGCCCTCGCAAACAGGGAGGGACCGCGCTGATGCGCATCGTCATCGACATGCAGGGCGCACAAGGCGAAAGTCGCTTTCGCGGCATCGGGCGCTATACGCTCGCCTTTGCCAAGGCGGTGGCCCGCAACCGTGGTGGGCACGAGGTCATGCTTGCGCTCAGTGGGCTTTTCCCGAGTACCGTCGAACCACTTCGCGCGGAGTTCGAGGGGCTTTTGCCTCAGGAGAACATTCGGGTCTGGAAGGCTCCGGGCCCTGTGCGGGGAGGGAACGATGCCCGCCGCGATCAGGCCGAGCTGGTGCGCGAGGCCTTTCTTGCGAGCCTGCGGCCAGACATCATCCACATCAGCTCGCTGTTCGAGGGGCTTCTCGACGATGCGGTGGTGAGCATTGGACGCTTTGACGGCATCACGCCGGTGAGCGTGACGCTCTACGATCTGATCCCGTTGCTCAATCCCGCTCAGTACCTGGAGCCCCACCCCGCGTATGAGCAGTACTACCGGCGCAAGATCCAGCATCTCGAGCGCGCCGTCCTGTGCCTCGCGATCTCGGATTTCTGCCGGGAGGAGTCGATTCGCGCCCTGCCGAATCTGGAGGGCAAGTGCGTCAGCGTCTCGACCGCCATCGATGACATCTTTCGTCGCGTCCGGCTCTCCGAAAGTGAAGCGGACCGTATACGCCGGCAGTTCGATATCGTGCGCCCGTTCATTCTGTCCACTGGTGGCGCCGACGAGCGCAAGAACCTGCCTCGTCTCATCCAGGCCTACGCCGCGTTGCCCGCGCGTCTGCGAGAAGGTCACCAGTTGCTGTTTGCCGGAAAGATGTCCGACAGCGCGATCGCCAAGCTCAAGCAGGTCGCTCGATCTGCCCGGTTGAAGGATGACGCACTGCTGTTTACCGGTTACGTCAGTGATGACGAACTGCTGCGGCTCTATAACCTGTGTCGGCTCTACGTTTTCCCGTCGTGGCACGAAGGTTTCGGCCTGCCGGCGCTGGAGGCCATGGCCTGCGGGGCGCCGGTGATCGGCGCCAATGCCTCCAGCCTGCCCGAAGTGATCGGGCTCTCCGAAGCACTGTTCGATCCGTTCGACGTCGAGGCCATTGCGCACAAGATGACGCAGGCGCTGGAGGACGAGGACTTCCGGTCGCGCTTGTGTGTGCACGGCGCTGAACAGGCTGGAAAGTTCTCGTGGGACGAAACCGCAGGACGGGCGATCGCTGAGTGGGAGCGCCATGCCAGGGGACTGCCAAAACGGCCCGCGACCGACCTTGCCGCGACTCGACCGAGACTGGCCTTCGTTTCCCCCTTGCCCCCCGAGCGCACTGGAATCGCCGACTACAGCGCCGAGCTACTGCCGGCCCTGGCCGAACATTACGACATCGAACTGGTCGTCGCTCAGGACTGCGTCGAGCCTCCATTGGCGAAGGCGTACGGCGGCGCAAGGGATGCGAACTGGTTACGGGCCAATGCGGATCAGGTCGACCGGGTTCTCTACCAGATGGGCAACTCCCATTTTCATGCGCACATGCTGGACTTGCTTCAGGATGTCCCCGGTGTAGTCGTGCTGCACGACTTTTATCTCAGTGGTCTGATGGAATGGATGGAAGTCGTTTTCGGTCGTCCTCATGCCTGGGCCGAGGCGCTTCTGCTGAGCCACGGCTATGGCGCCGTACGCGATCGCTACCTCGATGGTGAGCGGGCCAGGAAGGACTATCCGGCCAACTGGCACGTCCTGCAGCATGCCCAGGGAGTGATCGTTCACTCCGCCTATTCGCGGGAACTGGCAAAGGGCTGGTACCGAGAGCATGCCTGCGCGGATTGGAGAATCATCCCTCTTGTCCGCAAGCCACCCGACGAGGTCGATCGTGAAGCCGCCCGGAAGCGGCTGGGTCTGGACGTTGATGATTTCGTCCTGTGTTCTTTCGGCTTTCTCACGCCATACAAGAACAACCATCGCCTGCTGCGAGCATGGTCGGGCAGCTCCCTGGCGGCGGATCCCCGATGCCGCCTGATCTTCGTCGGCGAGAACAATGCGGGCGACTATGGCGCCATGCTGAACGACATGATCAAGGTCAGCGGATGTGAACAGCGCATCGACATCACCGGCTTCGCCGAAGCGGACGATTTCCGCCAGTACCTCGCCGCAGCCGACCTCGCGGTCCAGTTGCGCACGAATTCGCGGGGCGAGACCTCGGGTGCGGTGCTGGACTGCATGGGCAATGGCGTTCCCGTGATCGCAAATGCCAATGGCGCAATGGCCGAGTTCGATTCCGAGTCCGTGTGGCTGATACCTGACGATTTCGACGATGAACAACTCGTGGAGGCGCTCGAGGCGCTGCGTCGTGACGCGGCGCGGCGAGCAGCAATGGGCGCACGAGGGCGCGAGATCATCCGCGAACGCCACGCGCCCACGACGTGCGCCAACGCATATCGGGACGCCATCGAGGGCTTTCACCGGGCCGCTGTCAACGGCCTGCCTGCGTTGATCCGGTCCCTCGCCCCGAAGCTGCAGGGGCCGCCCGTCGATGATGGCGGACTGCGCCTGCTTTCCCGCACTCTGGCCCAGGATTTCCCGCTGCCGCGGCCCGCCCGTCGCATCTATCTGGATATCACCGCCACCTGCGTCAAGGACCTCCGGACGGGTATCGAGAGGGTCGCGCGAGCCCTGACGCTGTCACTGCTGGAATCACCGCCGGACGGCTACCGCATCGTCGAGCCCGTGTATCTCAGTGAGGACGGAGGCCGCTGGCATTACCGCCATGCGCGCCGCTACGTACTCGGCCTGCTTGGATGCCCGCCCGATATTCTGCAGGACGACATTGCCGAACCCGGCAACGGGGACGTCCTGATCGGCCTGGACATCTCCGGAGGCTGTTTGGTCCAGGCGGCGCAATACGGGCTACTGCAGCGCTGGCGCGCCCAGGGGTGCAAGGTTCATTTCATCCTTTATGACATTCTTCCGTTGCGTATGCCGCAGGTCTTTCCGCCGGGAGCGGACGAGGCGTGCCGGTGCTGGTTGGAGTCGGTCCTGCAAGGCGACGGTGTCGTGTGCATTTCGAAGTCCGTCGCGGGTGACCTCAGGTCGTGGATCGATGAGAACGAGGTCAGCTTCAGGAACCGGCGGTCCTTCGGCATCGAGTGGTTTCACCTGGGGGCCGATCTTTCCGCCTCCGACGCGAGTTCGGGGATGCCCGACGATGCTCGAAGAACGCTGGAGGCGATACGCCAGCGTCCAAGCTTTCTGATGGTTGGCACGATTGAGCCACGCAAGGGCCATCAGCAGGTCATCGATGCCTTCGGTCAGTTGTGGGCCGAGGGTCTGGAAGCCAACCTGATCGTGGTTGGCCAGGAAGGGTGGAAGGACCTGCCGCCGGAATCACGGCGCGACATTCACCGAACCGTCGAATGCTTGCGCAATCATCCTCAACTGGGCTCAAAGCTCTTCTGGCTGGAAGGGATCAGCGACGAATACCTCGAAAATGTCTATGCCGCCAGCGCATGCTTGATTGCTGCGTCCTACGGCGAGGGCTTCGGTTTGCCCCTTATCGAGGCCGCGCACCATGGGCTTCCCATCGTCGCGAGAGACATTCCTGTGTTCCGTGAAGTCGCCGGAGAGCACGCTTATTATTTCGATGCATCGTCGCCAGATGAGCTTGGGCGATCGCTGAAGACGTGGATCGACCTCTATCAGCGGAGCGACCATCCGGAGTCGGACGGGCTGCCGTGGCTGACATGGCGCGAGAGCGCTGCGCACTTGCTGGATTCGTGTTTGACCGGGCAGGGTGAGCAAAGGGAAGCATTGATCTGTAACACTGAAGCATGAAGGATGCGCTTTCATGCACCCCGACGACAAGGGACTGGACCGCCTGCTTTCCACTGGTCACCGCGGTGAAACTTGAGCCCGTGAGAAATGCGGGCTAGTCATCTTCGCGTCGAGGCGTAGACGAGTACCGCGATGCGCCACTCGTCGCGATCAGCCAGGGGGGCCGGCCGCCATGGCAGCCTGGGAGATCAGTTCGCCGGGGTAGAGCCCGACGGCGGCGCCAGTTCCGCTAGGGCACGGTAGGCAGCATCAATCTCCCGCGACAGCATCGCGAGCTGACGGCGCAGTTGTTGATTCTCCTGCTGGCAGGCGGCGAAGTCGGCCTGCAGTTGGGCGCGCACCCGCATGTCGAAGGTGTCGCCGCTGGGGTGCAGCAACGCGGCATGGTCGATGTCCCAGATGTTCTGGGCCTGGCGCTGCTGCCAGAGCCGCGCGTTCGCTCGAAAGCGATGCGGCGGCTTGCTGAAGATGGCGATGAAATCCGACCAGCCCGATTCGGCCGGCGGGGAGGTCAAGGACTCGACCAGCTCGATCGTCAGGCCCTGACGGTGAGCCCAGTTTTCCAGCGCCTTGCCGGCGTCCGGATAGAAGCGCCAGCAGTCCACCGGATGCCTGTGGAAGCCATTGTTGCTGGGTGCGCAGAGGTAGAGCAGCCCGGCGGGTTTGAGTAGCCGAACGGCGTTGCAGAAGGTGTCCCAGAAGGCCGGATCGTGCTCCAGGGCCGAGCTCGACAGCACCACGTCAAAGCTTCCGGCTGCGAAGGGCAGGCCGTGGTTCAGATCGGCCACCAGGTCCACGCCTGGCCCCGGGAGCCGGTCCAGACCCACGTAATGCACCTGGGGCGGACAGAGGTCGCGCAGGGCGCCATTGACGTTCGCGCTGCCGATTTCAAGTGCCCGCGTCCAGTCGTCTCGGGCATACGTCTGGAAGAACAGGCGGCCGGAGTGGTAAGCGGTCTCATGCATGATCGGTATCGCCTTCCCTTGGTTTGGCCGCGATGATCACCGCGAAATCCGACCCCAACTCGCCCTCGGCCATCAGGCGGTCCTCCTGATCAAACAGGGCGTCCAGCCACTGCCGGTCCTCGGCCACTTCGGGGTCGAAGTTCTGGGCAATCCCGTACAAAGCGTTGTGCAGGACGGTGCCACCGAGTTCCCGCAGGGCGGCGATCTGGAAATGCCGCCGCAACGTGGGCAGGATGTCCGCCGAGCGGATGGCCTCGGTCGGGTCCACCGCGATCACGTCGGCCACGGCGGGCCGGAAGGCTTCACTGCGTTCCTCGCCGTTGGGCATGCGTTTGTAGCGCGTGGGCAGGCCTCTGAGAAAATCATTCGCCGCGTCGAGCTGACGATCGCTCCACTGAAAGCGGTCGGGGCCAACGTACTCCTCCAGGCAGAAGACCCCTCCGGGTTTCAGGGCCGCCCTCACTTGGCTGAACAGCCGGTCCAGATCTTCGATGTGGTGCACGCAGTGGCGCGCCACGATCAAGTCGTAGGCTCCGGATGCCAGGTGGACCTGTTCGAGATTGCAGATCTGGTAACGCAACCGCTCCGACATGTCGGCTTGGCTGGCCTCCTGCCGGGCCGCTGCCACGGCATCCGCGGACAGGTCGAAGCCGTCGATGCATTCGGCCACCGCCAGTGCAACCAGTTCTCGCTCCAGACCACCGAATCCCGAGCCCAGGCTGGCTGCCCGCGATACGGGGAAGCGTAGCCCCCGGTGTTGCAGCAGGGACTTCAGATACGGGTAGGTTCCGATTTGTGGATCGCCGGATATCTTGGTGTTGAGGCGCTGCGCCACCCAGGGGTGAGCCATCCAGAACATGCCGTGCTCCCGGCTGCGCTCTTCGGGGGGGCGGCTCCATTCCGCAGCCGTCCGACTCCATCCGTCCGATGGCGGCGCGCTGGCGGACGGGCTGCCCCCAGAGTGTGGCGTCAGCAGCCCGGCCAGCAAGTCCTGCACCCGCTGCAGGAAGGCCGGGCGGCCACACTCATGGCGCACGCGCTGCGCGGCGGCCTCACGGATCGCCGACCAGCGCTGGGCGTCGTGGTACAGGGCAGCGCAGGCCTGGGCAAACGCCTGCGGGCTGTCGGCCAGCATGATGTTTTCCCCATCGACCCAACCCAGTTGCTGTCCCAGCAGGGAGGTGGTTACCACCGGCACGCCGCGTGCGGCGGCCTCGTAGACCTTGATCGGTATTCCTGCGGCAAAGCGTGTCGGCGCGATGAATAGCCGTGCGTTGGCGTAGTACGGTGTTAGATCGTCGATCCGGCCATGAAAGCGCAGGCGCCTGTGGTGGGCGTACCGGTGGCGCAGTTCGTCGGCGCACAGGCCGACTAGGTCCACGCAGTAGTCGTTGCCGAGTTGGCGATTCAGCAGCGGCATGACATGTTCGATGAACCACTCCACAGAGTCCACATTGGGCGAGTCCATCTCCGCCAGCCGGCCGACGAACAGCAGGTTGGTGCGTGACTCGAACGGGGCCGGGCTCAGATCTACATCCACACAATGCCCGAGCACCCGCACGTCGGTGCGACCCGCTATGCGGAACATGTCGGCCTCGGCCTCATTGACGGCGACGATGGTGTCAGCCTTGCGCGTCAGCGATATCTCGTCCCTCAGGCTCATGGCCGGTGCCGGCGCGCGCGGCCGAGCCTGGCTGAGCAGCAGATTCCGTGGCGTCACGACCGCCTCGGCATCGTAGATGACGCGCATTCCAACGGTTGCCTCCGGCTGCAGTTCCAGCCAGGCATTCACCGCCTGCATGTTGTGCGGCCGACTGACGATGAGGCAGTTGTAGTGCGCTGCACGGGCCTGCAGGAACGGTGACAACTGGCTGAAGCCACCCGTAATGCGCTCCACTCTCTCCGCCAGCGCATCCTGGGCTACGGCGGGAACGGCGTTATCCAGATTGGTGGCATAGTGGGTTACGAAAACCCTGTCCTGGCACAGGGCGGACAGCAGTTCGCGGGCCCGAGGCAGGCCGCTTCCCAGGCTGGCCAGGGGCCAGCAGTCGTCGACAAATAGCACTCGGGCCGAGTAACGGCCCAGGGCCAGGCGGGCGAGCAGCTCGTCGGTGGTATGGCGCGCCCAGGCCCGCTGCAGCCGGGAGGCGTGACGGTGCTTGAAGCGCTCGCGGTTGTTGACGATGTGCCGCTTGATACTGCCATCGGCACCATAGCTTGACGACTCCACGTGCACGATCCGGATGCGCGGGCTGTAGACCACCCTCAGCCCCGCCTCCCAGATCCGGACACACAGGTCCGTATCCTCGTAGTAGGCCGGCGCGAACAAGGGGTCGAAACCGCCCAGTTGGTCGAACACTGCCCGCCTGACCATCAGGAAGGCACCCGAGCAGTAATCGACGTCCCGCTGAAACTGGTAGGACGGGTCCATGGGATCGGTACCGCGCCCGTAGCCCGAGGTACTGCCGTCCTGCCAGATGATCGAGCCGGCTTCCTGCAGGCTGCCGTCGAGCAGCAGGATCTGGCCGCCGACCGCGCCCACGTCCGCTTCCCGGTCGAGGATTCCGCACGCCTCGGCCAGGGCTTGGCTGCACAGGGTCGTGTCGTTGTTGAGGAACAGCAGGTGACGGCCCCGTGCAGCCCGGGCTCCGATATTGGCGGCGCGCAGGAAGTGCAGGTTCTCCTGCTGGCGCAGCACGGTACAGCCCTCGAGCCGATCCAGCAGGAGGGTGGTTTCATCGGTGGAGGCGTTATCCACCACGATCAGTTCGAGCGGCGTTGCCTGTTGTGCATGAATCGATGTCAGGCACTGCAAGTTCAGCGCCGCATTGTTGAACAACACCACCACGATCGACACCACGGGATCGGGCTGTTGCCGGAAGGTCAGCCGGTTGCCGGTATCGGCCAAGAACGCCCGCAGCTGGTGCCGGGCCTGCTCCATATGCCGGGCCCTGTCGTCGGGCGCTGGCGTGCCGCCCGGCAGCGGAGTTGCCTCCTGTGCCGGCAGTACGGGTGCTCCGGCTGAAGTGGGCACCGGTGTCATGGTGATGTCGCCGCTCAGTCCAAGGGGACGCCCGGCCTTACGCCCGATCATCTCGAAGTGGTAGAGGGGGTTCACCCCCGCGCCGACCAGTTCCGGGTGGAGAGCCAGGTAGCGGTGGGTGGAAAACCAGGGGCCGGGATCACGGCCTGTCCTGGCGCCGATCACCGTGTAGTGATAGACCGGGTGTGCCCCCAGTGCGGCGACATCCGGGTTCTGGGCGAGATACCACTCCCGATCGAAAAAGGTCGAGCGCGCCACCACCTTCGCCACGGGGTTGATTCCGATCAGCAACTGGTGCAGTAGCGGACGCACGAACTGAAGGCCGGACGGCAGGCTGACCGGCAGCTGGCTGCGGCACCAAGCAAGCAGCCGGGGAATTGCCGGATGGCGCTCTTCATGCCGCGGCTGGTTTTCGAAATCCACTTCTTCCGCGTGCCGCCGCAACAGGTCCGTCACTACCTGATCGTAAATCCGGATCTGCTGTTGACGCCGTTGTTGCTGTGCCGTCAAATCCGCCTGCAGGTCATACAGGCTTTGCATCAGCCCATCACGCTCTTGGGTGATTTCCCGGACCACGCCTTCCCAATGGAGGTCCGGCTCCTCGGCGGCAGTCACCCGCAAGCTGCTGCTCTGGTGAGCCTCGGCAACCGACTTCTGCAGCGCTTCTACCTGCTGCTGCAGCTGCTGCGCCTGTACGTGCGCGGCATCCCGCTCTTCCAGGATGAGCGCCTGCGTCGCAACCGACTTCTGCAGCGCCACGACCTGCTGCTGCAGTCCCTGTACCTGTGCCTGCGTGTCGTGTTCGCGGGCCTGCAATTCCCAGGTGAAACCCAGGCGGGCGAATCTTTCCCGCACCGCCAGAGTCTGGCGTTGATCATCGGATTGACACAAACGGGCAATCGCTTCAGGCACCTCGGTCCCGCAGGCCAGCACCCCCAGGCCGTTGCCGTGTAGGAACTCGAACGACGGGTATTGCTGCGATAGCTCCCGGAACAGCCGGTGGACGCCAAAGTCGTCGCGGTACACGTTGGTGTCGTGGAACAGCACCACGCCGCGCCTGGACAGCTTGGGCAGCCAGGTACCGAAGTCGTGCGCCACGGCTTCATAAGTGTGCAGTCCGTCGATGTGCAGCAGGTCGATCGAGCCGTCGGCAAATTCTTCGGCCGCGGCACTGAAATCCTTGCGGATCAGTTCCGAAAAGGCACCGTATCGCTGCTCGTTGAGGCTCTTCAGGTCTTCGTAAACTGAATCGTCATAGTGGCCGCTGTGCTGGTCGCCGCGCCAGTGATCGACCGCGTAACAACGGGTCAGCAAGCCCTGACGCAACACGGCTTCGCAGAAGGCGGCATAGGAAACCCCGTGGTGCGTTCCCAGTTCCACCAGCATGGCCGGCTGGCAGGCTTCCAGCAGCCAGCTTGCGAAGGGCACGTGGCCCCACCAGCCGCTCGGCAACCCCAGGCGCTGAGGTACGCTCAGCAGACCGGCCCAGGTCTCCGCCAGCAACCCCTGCAACGGATCAGTGCTGCCCGGGTCTGGCTGCCGCGGTTGCTGTGCTGGCCGGACCAGCGGCACGGGCCGCTGGGCGATAGCCGACCGGCCCGGAGGCTGCGGATCGGGCTCGGCCGGCGCGATCCGGGGGGCGGGGCGTTCCTCACATCGCATGTTCGCCTTGCGAGGCCGCGGCATCGGCACATTCCGGGTAGCGACAACGGTGAACAACGGAATCATCTGCCCGTCGACACCCCGTTTCTGGTAGTGGGTGGTGACCCGGGCATTACCAAAACCCAGGACTCCCAGCGCCTGCACCACGAAGTCCGGCGACAGGGCCCACCAGGTGTCGATCTGTTTGTGCCGTACGTCGGGCAGCAGACGGCATACCGGCTGGCCGTCCATCGCGATGTCATGAAGGTCGGTGACGATCACGGTCTCGCGCACCCGTGCCAAGCAGCCTTCGAGGACCGAGAACGGGCTACGGCAATGCAGCAGCATCGATGCGAACACCCCTACATCGAACTCGCCCACTTCCGCGGGCAGGGTTTCCGGGTCGGTCTCCACCACCCGGACGCTTGAGCCGTATTGGCGATGCAGGTACCAGAAAGCATTGCGGACCCGCTGCACCGACACTAGAAAGGTCTGGCGCCAGGCGTCGAAATCGATGCCGGGCATCGGCACACAATCCCACAGGCGCTCCAGCGAAGGCTCGATCGCCGTGACCTGGGCACCACTGCGCTCCATGTGATAGCTCAGGAAGCCGCTGGCCGGACCGATTTCGAGCACCGATTTGCCTGCGAACTCGACGTCACCTAGATAGGCTTGTACGTTGTCGCGCAAATCCCATTGGCCGCTGACCATCTCGCCCGAGGGCAGCGTGGTGGTGTGATAGAAGTCGCAATCGTGGAAGGCGGGGTATCGCGGTTCGACATCGCGGAAGCGGGGGGAGCAATGAAGATGGGGAGGGAGTTGCATATCGGTCATTGGGATTCAAATGGGAGGTCGCCAGCATCCGGGCAACCCGTGAAGCCGGACGGAGCGCCGGGGCCGCTCACAGGGCAATCGCATGAATCTTATACAAGACCGTGCAGCTTAGCGCGATAGGCGTCGGACGTTGCCGCGATGAGTCGGCGAACCTTGAGGCCACCCTTACGTTTGACGGGATCGAGTCGGATGAGATTCAAGGCGAATGTCGCATCACGGCGAAGTTGTGGGCGGCATTGCCGTTGTGGGCGTGTATCTGGTTGTCGTCGAAGATCACGTTCATGCACTAGTGCAGGCCATTTTCCACGCGCCCGTGCTGACGCACCGCTCGAGCCAGTCGTGTCGCATTTGCCGAGAGACTGCTGATATAGAAGCGATGCTCAAGCGTGGCTTTACCCTTGACCGTTCGTTCCGAAGCAATCACGGCAGACGACCTCAAGTCCGGCCAACGATCCTGGGCGTGCAGGTATTCGAGCTGATCGAAAGCGGAACAGCGGCGCACCTCGAGTCGGCCATGATCCTTCTCCACAAGCTCGTCGAATTTGTGGGGTGTCTGGTCAAGATCGGCCTGAAATGCCTCGAAGCAATCCTGTATCGAATCGGCCAAGGTTGGTTGTCCTTGACCGACAGGACGTAATCGGCGCCCCGATCCCGGATCGCCCGCGCAATGCCCGGCTGAATACCCATCTCGTCTATGGTGACGATGTAGCCTTGCAAGGTCAGCGTCGCCAACAACTCGGGAATCGCGGTCGTCTCGTTCGACTTCTGGGCAGTCGCCCGCTGTCCCAGATACCAGCCTGCGCCGGCCGCAAATGCGCTGATCAGTTTCAGCGGCGTGGCATGGGTCTTTCCTGAGCGCCGACTGGTCTTGCCGTCCAAGGCAACGACCTCGTCCTGACCCAGCTTGGGTACGACGCTGCCCCCCAGCGCTCAAAGGCTGCACCGAACTCTTGTGCGTCAATCGCGGCAAATGGGTTCCGGAGACAGACGGTGCGGATCAGTCAGCAGCACGCGCAAGAGCCGGCAAACAGGGGCACCATCCCCTGCATTCACTGCTGCCCCAAACCGACCCGGCCCCCGTTCCACCGCCGGGCGAGTCACGACCAGCGGTGGCAATCGCCCGGCCCGATCGCTGCGGCCGCGAAGCGCTCTTGTATGGGGGGCGCCTGTCGGTCGGGGGCGGGATAGTGAGCAGGATAGGCGGCGGACGGGAAGCCTGCGGTCGGCGGGCACTGACGCGGATACACCGGTGCGAAGGGGGCGAACCGCAAGGGAAGGTCAGCGCGACCAGTCCAGCGCACGCCCCACCAGACGATCCACGCGCGCCATCAGGTCGCCGAAGTGCGCCTCCATGATGGCGTCGCATTCGGTGCCGAACGGGGGATAAGGCGGCGCAACGTTGGCAACCGGCACTTGGTCGCCAAACCCTGTGACGTCCAACTCCAGAAAATCCGCGATCGACTGCACCGTGCGCTGCGGCTGTTGCTCGAACGCCGCCAGGCTCATGACCAGAAAGCGGTCGCGCGCAAAGAGGCTGAAGTAGCGGGCCAGCTGCTCATCGTAGAAGGAGGAACGCATGTACATGAAATTCCAGAAGTAATGCCGGCATTCCGAGAAGAAGCGGCGTGAGTGAAATCTCTCCCCCTCCATGCACAGTGCATTCAGAAAGGTCGGTGCCAGTTCCATCGGACGGCCGTCTTCATGTAGGCTACGGCGCATGTGTTCATACAGGGAATGCGCCCGTGCTTTGGGCTGCCTGAGGATGACCAGGAATCTGGCCTCCGGGAAAAGATTTCGAAGGATGGGCGCGGTCTCCGGATTCGAGAAATAGGCGTGGGAGGCATCGACACGATATCTGGCGTCGGAATCGAAGAGACGGAAGTAGTCCTCCGGGTTACGCACTACCTGGAAGTGGCTGCAGAAGAAACTGGGTTCCTTCGGATCGCAGACGTGGATGTCGGGGTGTCGTTCCAGCAGGTGGTAAAGGGAGGTGGTGCCGCATTTTCCCGCACCGAGCACGAACAGGTTGGGACGCATCAGTGAACCCCGCGATAACGAAGGTCGTGGAAGGCGGGGGTTCGCGGTTCGATATCGCGGAAGCGGGGATAGGGGAGGGAATCAGTCATGGGGGGCAAGTGAACGGGGATTCCGAATTCGGAAAACCCGAGAAACTGGAGAGAGCGTGGGACCTCACGCGATGCGACTGCCGGTCGGGCGGGTTAATAAGTGATTCTCGCAAAAAACTTGCTCATATTCTTGGCCGCGATGCGCTTCCTGTTTGTGAGAAATGAGGGCTAACAGCCACCAAAGAAACAAATCCGATTGGTGAAGCGCAAGGCTGTCGAGATCGTCGATGGTTGAGGGGCGACGTAATAAGCCAGTAAGCCCGACCTCAGCCCCGGTATTCACGCCTGCACATGCCGGCGAAGGGAGTCTTCGACATCTCCCGCCAGCGCCACCCGCCCCTCCTCCATCAGCACCGCACGATTGCAAAACTTGCGCAGGATGGCTTCGTTATGGGAAGCCAGCACCAGGATCTGCGCGCTGGCCATGATGGCTTCGAGGCGGTCGTGGGCCTTGTGCAGGCAACGGGCATCCCCCACGCCGATCATCTCGTCCATCAGCGATCCCAAGCCGGGTCCACCCGTCCTACACTGTGCCCCGAACGCGAGGTCGACGATCTCGTCTCCTGACCGGCGAGACAGGCCAGGGTTCTGCTACGGTGATTATGGTGTTTTCGACTTTATTGGGCAGAATCTTGCGAACAAGTTGCAGGACTTGCCCGCGTTTTCGACTTTAACCGATGCCCAGTCAGTGCGGCGCGGCCATGGAGCCCGCGCTGCAGCTGAAGTGACGTTCTCGACAATGTTCAGACGCGTGAAATTCGTCCGGTGTTTTGAGAAAGCGACGATGAAATGAGCAGTCACAACCGGCATAGTTTTGAGGAGCTCGAGTTGCTCATCGGCAATTCGGCGAAGGCGCGATGGGCGCCGGGCCGGGCGGCGGCGACCGGGCTGGAGGAATTGAGCCGGATGATGATCGAGACAGACATCCGCCGTGTCGAGCGAGGCGTTGCATATCGATGAACGAGACGAAGCGGGTCCTCGTTACCGGCATTTGCGGTTTCACCGGGCGCTACCTTGCGACCGAGTTGGAAGCCCATGGCTGGGAAGTGTGGGGTATGGGGGTGGAGGTGCGGCGCGATGCGCCGCGCTACCGATCTGCAGACCTTACGGATTCGGCGGCGCTTCGCGCCGCGGTCGGAGAGATACGCCCCGATGCAGTGGTCCACCTTGCGGGCATCGCCTTCGTCGGTCATGGCGACGCGGAGGCGTTTTACCGGGTTAACCTGATCGGCACGCGCAATCTGCTTGCGGCGCTGGAGTCAGCGAGGTGTCGGCCCCAATGCGTTGTGCTTGCGAGCAGTGCGAACGTCTATGGCCGTGCCCGTGAGGGGGTGCTCGACGAGAACGCGCCTCCAAACCCGGCCAACGACTACGCGGTCAGCAAGCTGGCGATGGAGTACATGGCGCGGCTGTGGTTCGACAAGCTTCCCATTGTGATCGCACGGCCTTTCAACTATACGGGTGTGGGTCAGCAAGACTCTTACCTGCTGCCGAAGATCGTGAGCCACTTCCGGCGCAGGGCGGAAGTGATTGAATTGGGCAACCTCGACGTGTGGCGCGATTTCTCGGATGTGCGCGCGGTTGCGCAGGCGTATCGCCGTCTGATCGAGGCCTGTCCGGCGGGTCAGGTGGTCAACATTGGCTCGGGTAGCTTGCATTCGTTGCGCGAGGCGGTCGATCTGGCTTCTGCGATTTCAGGGCATCGTTTGCGTGTGGATGTGAATCCGGCCTTGGTACGGGCGAATGAAGTCCGAACTTTGGGTGGCAGTCCGGCCAAGCTGCGTTCGATCATCGGCGAGTGGACGTCGCCTCCCCTGGAGCAGACCCTGCGGTGGATGATGGAAACAAAGGGATGAGGGTCGCAATCGACGTCGATGTGGTGCGATTTCCGCTCACCGGAATCGGTCGATACGCCTACGAACTGGTCCGTCATCTTGCGTCAGCGGAAAGCGGGATTGAACTGGACTTGTTCGCGGGGCCGCGGCGCATCGCAGCACCGCCTTCGGCCGAAGTCGCCGCACGGGCTTCGGGGACGGGGCGACATGGTATCGGGGTGGTCGACTGGCTCTCGCGGCAGTCACTGGTTGTCGGTGTGCACCGAGCCGCCATTGATGCCGCGCAGGGACTCGTATTGCGTCGTCACCCGCCGGATCTGTTTCACGGTCCGCGCTTTTACCTCCCGCGTTTCGATGGCCCCCGAGTCGTCACGATCCATGACCTGTCGATGTTCGTGTGGCCGCAATGTCATCCGGCCGGTCGATTGCCGACGGTGCGTCGCGCCGTCGAGCGGGCCGTGGCCGAAGGTGTTCATGTTCTCACCGGGTCGGAGTTCGTTCGTCGCGAGATGATCGATCGTTACGGCCTGCCGGAGAAGCGGGTCAGCGCGGTGCCGTTGGCTTGTGGCGAGGAGTTCCGGCCGCGCGACTCCTTTGCGACGGGCGAGGTGTTGCGACGCCATGGATTGACGCATGACGGCTACTGCCTGTATTCGGGCACGATCGAGCCACGCAAGAACCTGCACACCCTGATCTCGGCTTACGAAGCCCTGCCCGACGACATGCGCCAACGCTGGCCATTGGTGCTGTGTGGCTACTATGGCTGGAACAGCGATGACGTGCATCGACGCATCGATCGCGCGGCGCGCGCGGGCTGGTTGCGTTATCTCGGCTATGTCGCTGCGGACGAGCTGCCGGTGTTGTTTGCCGGCGCGCGCCTGTTCGCGTTTCCGTCGCTGTACGAGGGGTTCGGTCTGCCAGTGCTCGAAGCGATGGCGTCGGGCGTTCCGGTCGTGTGTTCAAACAGCGCCTCGTTGCCGGAGGTTGTCGGAGATGCAGGGCTCATGATCGATGCACAGGATGTCGAAGGCCTGCGTGCCGCGTTGTCGCGCGCGCTTGTCGACGAGGATTGGCGGGAGTGGGCCCGGTCGCAAGGGCTGGCCCGAGCGAGTGGCTACAGTTGGGCACGCTGTGCGGGGCAGACGGCCGCCGTCTATCGGCAAATCGTCGGTGTCGGGAATGGCGCGTAGCGGTTTGTTTCTACCAGGTGTCGGAGGTTCTCGGCGATACCTGCGAGTGCTGGGAACGCGCCGTCTCCCTCCCCCGACGTTCAGGCAGGATCAACGGCTTCCGGCGCCGTGCTCGGGTATCGTGTGATCACGCGCCGTTTCCTGGAATTCCTGCTGATCTGCGCGCTTGCCGTGTTCACGGTAAACCGCTATGCCCCGGACATCTTTCATGGTGACGTCATTCTCTACTCGGTGATGTCGCTGCAGAACGTAACCCTGTTCTACTGGGAGCAGAATCGGCTTCTCAATGTCGGTCCGGCGATCACGTCGCTGATTCGTGATCCGGCCTGGAACCTTCTCGCCAACTTCCTTTTTCCGCCGCTGATCTTCTTCTGGCTGCTGCGTCTGTGGTCTGGCCAGGTGCTGCGGCTCGCAGGCCGGCTGGGAGAAGGGTTTGGCGTGAATGCGCTATTCATCCTCCAGGCTTGCGGGTGGCTGGTGGTCTTGCAGGATCAAGCGATCTACGAGGTCGTGATCTGGCATGTGGAGTATCCGCTGGCATTGCTGCTGCTCGCGCTGGGGTGGATGGCGTGCTTCGATTGGCGGGCTGGACGGCTGCTGCGTTACGCCGGGTTGGTCTTGTTTCTGGCGTTGGCGACCGGGGTGAATTTCAGCATCGTGCTGCCGGCGCTGGCGCTCGTTGTCACGCGGGTGCTGGTGCATCGTCGGGTCGAACCCGAGTGCATGCTGTTCGCGGTTGTTGCGATGGCGAGTTTCGCTGCGTGGTGGGCCGTTGCGCGCGCAGTTCCCGGGCAGGATACGGGCCTCTACGGCGGACTTGAACTTGAAGTCATTGGGTCGGGGCTGTTGCAGGTCCTCAATGGGCTGATCCACTGGCTGAACGAGTTGGCGCTTGTTGCGGTTGTGCTGAGTGTCATTGCGCTCTCGGTCTTGTCGCGCCTTGCGGGCCCATCGGCCCATGTTGACGACAGACGCAGGGTGAACATCGCCGCGGCCCTGATCGCGCTCTTTGCAATGGGCTGGTTGCTCGTCTTCTCGGCCAATGCATGGGTGGCGCACAACGGGCACGCCATGCGTTATTTCATTCCCGTGTTGTTCGCGCTGTCGATGTTGTTGTCGATCGCCGTCGCGCGGGTCACGATTTCGGGGTGGTGGTGCAAGAGCTCGGTGGTGGTCGCCTGCGCGTTGGTCCTGTCCGCGCTCTACCGGCCCTTGGTCACGTTGGGCGAATATGCATTCGTGCGGGAGACCGATCGCTTTGTCGACGCGCAACGCGTTGCGGTTTATGGGGGCGAATACAGTCTCGCCTGGTCAACCGTCATGAATGCGATGCTCAGGGGTGACGAGGCCTACGGTGTTGCCGGTCGGGCGAGCGGAAATGCATCCGCGTTGATGGGCTACGCCGAACGGGTCTTGTCCGATCAGGGGGTGTTGCCCATCGTCTGTATCCGCGCCCCCAGAACGGATTGTGCGAGGGACGCCAACCGGTACATCGGTGGCCTTCGCGTCAGGGAGTCGCAATTCATGGCTGGCGAGGTTGTCGCGTGGAAGCTGCTGCTCGAACGTGGCGCCGCGGACGGGCTGGATATCCCGGATGCGTCGGGCGTTTCCGGCTGGGCGCTCGAGGGCAGCGAGCTTGCATCGCAACCCGGTCTGGTCGGCTGGCGGTCCGAGCAGGGCGTGCGCAGCACCGGCAAGGCCGGCGTCCTTTTTCACGGGCCTTACCGCCCGCTAGATTCGGGCACCTATCGTCTGCGAATGACGGGTGAGATTGCGGTTGCGCAAGGGGCCAGCGTCGACGTGGTCGCGCGTGTCGGGGAGGTGACCCATGCGAGCCATCCGCTCGAGGTCGGAACGGGCGTCGTCTTCGACCAGTTGGTTGTGATCCCGCAATCGGAGCGTCAAGTCGAGGTGCGTGTGCACGTTGGAAAGGAATCCCGGCTCAGCATCAGCGGCTATGCGCTGACGAGGATCGACGATTGACAGTCTCGTCCATCAGGGGGCATTGCATCTGAGTGCGGTGGAGCGGAATACCACGAGCTTGCGCACGATGAAGACGCCGGCGAAGCTGACCCCGGCCGCGACGATCTTGGCGGCATGCAGGTGCTCTCCCAGCAGGCTCACGAACATCGTCACCGACACATAGGTGAGCAGCAGGCCGAGCAGCCCGCTGAGCGCGAAGAGCAGGGCCTCGATCTTGCGTCGGCGCTGTAGCCATCCGCGGGGGAAAACGAAGCGCTTGAGCAGGATGTAGGCGACGAGCAGACCAATGGCGTAGCCGATGACGGCCGCCCACTCCAGTCTGATGGCGCTGTGTCGCGCAATGATCCAGTAGGTCGCGTAGTCGATGCCCAGCGCGGCTGCACTGCATGCGAAGTACCCGGAGAACTCGAGGGTGGTGTCGCGAAGTCGGGCGATGACGGGGCGCGCCCCGTTCGCGCCATCGGATTCGGTGTGTTGCGAGTCATCTTCCTGTGTTGCACGGGGCATCCGCTCGTCAGCCTCTGGATAGCCCGGTGGCCGTGATGGCCGCGGATTCCTGGTACTCGTAGTCGGTGTTCAGTGCCCAGAGGTCGTGTGAGGCTTCTCCGGCAATGTTCTCGGCCGCGAGCAGGCCCATCAGGATGCTGTGGTCCTGGTTGTTGTACTTGAAGGCGCCGTAGCGTCCGATCGCAGTGATGCCGCGCTGGGTGTCGAGGAACGCCTGAATGGGTTCGAGGTGCGACTTGTAATTGTGCGCATAGACCGGATAGGACTTGGGGACTCGCATCACCATGCCTTCGCGCACCAGGCCTTCGGCGACGAGCCCGGTGGCGTGGATCTCCCGCGTCGCCAGGGCCACCAGGTCATCATCCGAAGTGCGCCAGAACGGATCGTGATCGTTGCACCAGTATTCCATGCACAGAACGGTGTCCGGCTCTCCCGCGTTGATCGTCGGCGTCCAGTTGCTGAAGTTGGTGATGCGCCCGGTTTTCAGGTTGGCCGAATGCACATAGATCCACTGGTCCGGAAAGGGGTTCGCGCCGCCGACGCGAAGATACACAAGGAGGGTATTGCGGAACGTCAGTGCTCTTGCGTGGCGCAGTACGTCTTCCGATGCGTGCAATCCCTCGACGAGTCGGGTGAGAGGCATGGTGGAGACGATGTGGTCGAACTTGCGCACGGACCCATCCGGGAAACGAACTGCTGGTGTATCGACATCGTCATGAGCCGACTCGAGTCCGGTGATCGGTGATTCGAGATGCACGCGAGCACCCAGTGCGATCAGTGCGGCGTGCATGCGCTCATAGACTTCGCCGGCACCGCGCAGTGGGTACGCGAACTGGTCGATGAGGGTCTTGTGCCGTGTCCCGCCACGACCAAGGAGCGCGGATTTCACGGCCTCGAACAGCGAGAAGTTCTTGATGCGCTGGGTGGCGAAGTCGGCATCGAGCTGGTCGCAGGGAATGCCCCACAGCTTCTCGCTGTAGGACTTGAAGAAGATGCCGTAGAGGCGGGCGCCAAAGCGTTTCGTGACCCAGCCTTCGAAGTGGTCCGTGCGTGCCGGAGGGTGCAACTTGGCCAGCGCGTAACTGAACAGGCAGCGTGCAGCTTCGATCGGGCCGAGGCCCTCCAGGGCGTTGAACGGCTTGAGCGGGTAATCGAAGAATCGGTTCCTGTAGTAGATGCGTGTCAGCCGATCGACCATGCAGTAGTCTCGCCCGAGCATTTCGAGCCAGAAGGCGTTGATGCGGGCATCACCGCTGAAGAAGCGATGCGGGCCGATGTCCACTCGTTGCCCCCAGAGGTCGATGCTTCGCGCCATTCCGCCGACGTGAGGGCTGGCTTCGAACACTTCCACGTCGATTCCGCGACGGGCTAGCTGAAGGGCGGCCGTGAGACCGGCCGGGCCGGCACCGATCACAGCAACGGAAACAGGCATGGAAACTCCCTGCTGGGGGTGTTTGGCTGCATGGTTTGACCACGCTAGCAAATACGCTGCGGGTCGTGTGGTTCGCAAGAGCATGTGCCTATGTGAATGAAGCGCTCGATCGGTCGTTGACGGCTGTCATCCGCGCGCTCCGCCGAGTGTCGGACTGGTAAGCTAGCGCCTTTTTCGGGCGCGTGACGACATGTCTTCCGTCGGGTCGGCATCGCAGGGCGCTTTTCCCGCTGCAACTTCTTCCGGACCACGATGAGTCGGCAGCTTTTCGGCGGCGAGGCGTGCGTGCCGGTTCGGGAGGGGGCGCTTCCTCGCTCCGTTCTCGGAGCGGGCGACTTCCGGCAGGAGCCGAATTGATGAGGCATTCGTTGATCACGCTGAAGAAGGGTTCGATCGCCAACGATCTGAGGCTGGCATGGTTTCGCGCGGTGATGGGTGCGAAATCGGAATCAAAGAGTACGCGTCTGGGCTACCTCTGGTGGTTGATCGATCCGGCCATGCACCTTCTCGTGTACTACCTGGCTTTCGGGGTCCTGCTCAACCAGGGCGGCGACGATTACGTTGCGTACCTGATGGTCGGCATTGTGCACTGGTTGTGGTTCTCGAAATCGGTAATGAACTCCTGCGGTTCAATTGTCGGAGGGTACGGGCTGATCCTTCAGCTTCCGCTCAACATCTGTATCTTTCCCCTGGCGGAAATCCTCCAGGACGCGATGAAGCAGGTCATGGTCGGGCTGGTCCTGATCCTGACCCTGTGGGCATTCGGTCATTCGCCGGGTGTGCTGCTGATCGTCTATCCGGTGATTTTCTTCATACAGTTGTTGCTGATCGTATCGGTCGGATGTTTCGTGGCGGCCTTGACGCCCTTCTTTCCGGATCTGCGCGTGATCGTTCCGACATTCCTCCAGCTCGGGATGTTTGTGTCCGGTGTCTTCTTTACGAGGGATATCGTCCCGGAGTATCTGCAATGGGCGCTCAACTTCAATCCGGTGTATGTCCTGCTGGAGAGTGCGCGTGAGGTGCTGATCCGGGGCAGCCAGCCGGATTGGCTGCTTCTCGGAGGGGTCGGAGCGGTCGTGCTGCTGACCGCCACAATGGCTTTGGGATTGTTGTCGCACTTCAATCAGAGGTATGCAATCCTCATCCAGGAGTAGCATGGAAATGCCTTTGCTCATCAGGCTCTCGGATGTCCATCTGAGCTTTCGCCTGCGCCGTTCGTTGTTCGGATTCACCGAACACAAGGTGATTGACGGCGTCAATCTGGATATTCATGCGGGTCAGCGTCTGGGCATTCTGGGGCGCAACGGCGCCGGGAAGTCGACCTTGCTCAGACTCGTGGCGGGAATCTATCGGCCGGATCAGGGATGCGTGACGAATTTTGGTGCGCGGGTGCTGATGCTGTCGCTGCAGGCCGGTTTCGATCCGCGCCTGAACGGTTGGGACAACGCAGCGCTGAGCGGCATGTTGATGGGATTGTCGAAGCGGAAGGTCGTCGATCGACTGGACGAGATTCATGAATTCTGTGAGCTGGGTGATCAGATGAACGACCCGCTCGGAACCTATTCTTCCGGCATGCGCGCGCGATTGGGTTTTGCCGTTGCACTGTCGATGGACGTCGACCTTCTGCTGATTGATGAAGTGTTGTCGGTTGGTGATCAGGACTTTCAGGAGAAATGCCACGACGCGGTCAGGAAGAAGATCGACCAAGGGTGTGCACTGGTCCTGGTTTCGCATTCCCCGGAAAATCTCGATCGCTGGACCGACTCTGTCCTGCAGTTCGAGGACGGCCGGATCTACATCGCAGACTGATCGGATCCGCTTCAGGCCCGGGTGCCGCTGGGGGGGGCGGTTTCGGGTCGTCGAATTCTCGACCGTATTGGTCACGATAGTTTTTCTTAGTCGGCTCGTGTGCGTTTCTGAAGGTGCTTGCGGACCATCTGCAGATATGCGGCGTCTCGTGCATTTCGCGAAACGCGGGTCGTGTTGGTCAGATGGATTCGACGCTGCAGCAGCGTGCCCGGCATCAGCATGAAGCGCATTCCGAGTTGCTGCGCGGTGCTGTACCAGGCGATGAACTCTCCGGCATGGAGGGTTTCGTCGAAAAGTCCCGCGCGGAGAAACGCGTCGCGACGAATCAACAATGTCCCGGCGCAATAGCCTGGCATGACCTTCTCTGGGCAGATCAGGGCGTCGCGCTGTTCTGCAGTCAAATCAGGCGAGACGAAATTCTGCATGTGCCCGAAGAGTCCGAGCAGATCGCAGTCCGCTTCGAGTGGCGCGATCTGCTCGGCGAGCTTGCGGGGTGACCACAGGTCGTCGGCGTCAAGAAACGCTAGATAGGGCTGCGATGCGGCGAGAACGCCTGCGTTGCGGGCGGCCGCACTTCCGCGCTGTGGCTGCCGCAGCAGCGTGACGCTGCGGCGAGCGTAGCCGGCAGCGATCTCGGCCGTCGTGTCCGTGGAACCGTCGTCGACCACAATGATCTCCCGCGGAGGGAGGCTCTGGTCGGCCACACTGTTCAGTGCCGCTGCGAGATATTTGTGGGCATTGTGAGCAGGGATGACGACGCTGACGTCACACGTTCTCTGGACCATGTCATTTCGTGGCCGAATGATCGAACGGCCAGCCCAGTTGCGGGCTGACTTCGTGGATCGGATCCAGTTCGATCAGCGCCTGAAGGTCGTCGTGCTTGGTCAGGGCAGGAAGGTCGGCGTCCGCAAGCGCGGCGACCGAAAAGGGCGGTCCGTCGGTGTGGGCGGTGTCGGACGACGATGGAACGATGAGCCGTTCGGCGAGCAGTTCTTCAGCGAAACGCGTAATGATCCCGGAATCCCTGCCGAAGATGTCCGCCTTGTCGAAAGCCGTGACAACGTCATCGACGGGGGTTTCGCCGCACAGCGCCTCCCAGATGATCGAAGCGTAACCGGCCGCAGTGTAGTAGCGGCCACTGACCGTGTTGATGATGACGGTTTCACCGTCGATCGTTTCGGAGATGATGGTCGGAGAGTTGATGACGTACATGGGGTTCCTCAAGAAGTTCCATCGATCCGGGGGGCGTCGACCACAATTTCCAGGGTCGGGAAAATGTTTCCGGTATCCGAAAACCAGGTGACGCGCTCGTGAACCAGGTCGAGACAAACGATGTAATGCCCCGGCTTCTCGGGAGCAATCCATAGGACTGTGCAGTCGAGTTGGGCGCCGGGTTCGATGAAGCAGACGCGATCCCGATATGCCCTGCCCAAATAGGTGCGGGGGTTATCCCAGGTCACCACATTCCGATTCCGCTCGAGAATGTGCACGGCGACGCCAAATCGACTCGGAGAACTGCCGTACGCGGGCCAGCAATGCGAGGACGTGTTCATGACCCGGATGGGCGTACGTACTGCCTGGCCGGGGCAAACCGTGTATTCGGTGTCTGTGGCCTTCAATGAAATTGTCGCGCGGTAGGCGTCTTCGGGAAGACGTCCCAGGCGAGGCAGTTCAAGCGTACCCGGCGACAGCCTGACGGTGCCGGCAAAGCGCGCTCTTGCTGGCAATAGGGCAAGTTGCAGCAGCCAGCGTCGGTTCGTGGTGAAGACTTCTGCAACCCGCGGTAGATGGGCGCTTTGCAGCCAGAGAAAATTCACCTGCCCGGCGTCGTCTGCGTCAAAGCGAATATAGCGCGCATGCCCCGACTCTCGGCCGATGCGCCGCAGCGTGGCGAACATGCCATGGCGAGTTCGGGGTGGATTCGGCTGTGCGAGGCGATGGGCGACGGCGGCCAGTGCATCGGGCTGGAGGATGTCTGCGCGTCCCTCGGCGATCGTCTTTCTCAATTGCCCCAGGAGAAAGTCCTGGTCGAAACCGAGAATCTCGTCGATGGCGTGACCCAGTTCATCGCATTCGAGTGCCGCCTGCGCCAGGCACAGGGCGTCGAAAACCGGTTCCTGCAGATCGAAGCGGCGAGCCAGTTGCCACAGCGCAACCCAATCGATTTTTTCCGTGCGACAGATGGTCAATACATCCGGGATCCACTCCAGTCGCATGGCTTCGGGCTCGCGGACGCCGTTGCACAGGCTGGTCAGGATCAGGTCCTCGGGGGCCATGACATGCACTCTGAGCCCGTCCCAGTCGAAAGGGCGGGCGCGCTCCAGCAATCCAGCGTTGAATTCCGGATCTGCGGATTCGACCAGCGCGTGACGGTGCAGGTCAAAGCCGTGCCCCTCGGGGTGTTTGAAATCGTCGGAGTGACGAGGAGCGCAGCGCAGCGTTTCGGAATAGACATGCTGCCAGCCCGAAGCTTCGACAATGCGTGCTGCGTCGGAGAAGGATTGTTCGGGGATCAGGATGTCGACGTCGGCCATCGGTCGCAGCCCCGGATTGCGGTGGTACTTGAGCGCGATCGCTGCGCCCTTGAACAGCGCGACCTTGATGCCCTCATGACATAGGCGCTCGATGGTTTCCCGGGCGCGTCGGAGCAGCAGGCTGTTGCGGTAGTAGAAGTAGCGATAGATGCCCTTGGCGCGGCCATGTTCGGCCATGCGGGGACAGTCCTGCCGTCGTGCGTGATAGAGGTGGGGTACGAGCCGGAAGGAAAAATAGTCGAGACGGTCGAAATCCGTCTCGTCGATCCACGCGGACAGTGCTTCGATGGTGGCGGAGTCGTTGAACAGGGTCGAACGAAGAAGCCTGCGATGGTCTTCGGCGATGGGCGTTGGCGGGTCGTGGCGAACGAAGGTGCTCATCCATGAGCCCCTTCCAGCGTTGCCAGGAAGTCGCCAATACTGCGCGCGATCTCGTCGGCGTCATCGCTCAGCTTGAGGCGATAGGCGGGTAGCCTGCGACAGGTCGCCGACAATGAGTTCAACATGGCCTTGCCGGTGCCTGGCATCTGAAGGATGGTGCTGCCGGCAAACTCGGTGAGCATCGAGATGCGTGAAGACTTTTCGAAGGTGGAGCGCTCCGCATGGACGACGGTCGGGCGCACGATGGCGATAATGCGAAGCGACGTCGCGAAGGTGCCGACATCGTCGCTCGGGATCACGACATGCTTGTCGCCGGTGCGGTTCGTTTCGATCTGCGAGGGGCGAAGCTGGGGAAGCCGGTCGAGCCCGTGTGAGGTCAGCTTGCATGCGCCGAAGATGGTGTGGGCGACGATTTCGTCTCCATTCTCGAGGGCGACATAGTCGTCGCCGACCATCTCCAGTCCGCGGGTAAAGCAGGTCAGGGCGGTGGTCGACTTGCCAGCGCCGCTTTGGCCGACGATCAGGGCGCCGCGACCGCAGTTTCCTATCGCCGCTGCATGAACGAACAACAATCCGAGCGTGGTGCAGATCCAGTTGAAGATCATGCGCAAGGGCGTGCACACTTCGTAATCCGGCAGGCGGCCAGAATCCTCGACATGGTAGAAGGCTTCGCGGGCCTCGCAATCGACGACCGAATAGATGCATCCCTGCGGGTTGAATTGGATGTGCAGCCCCGCGTGATTGATCACGGTTGCCTTGTCTGGATGACGACTGAACTCCTCACGCAGCGACGCGGGAATCGGTGAATACTCCGGACCGCTCCAGAGATGAACAGTGAAATCTGGGGGCTGCTCCGGGATGGCGGGCAGGGCCAGCCGGGCAAGTGATGGCCCCAGGTGATTCAATAATTCAGGGCTGGAGCAGCGCATCCTCACGTTGGCGGAGCCAAGAGTGACGATGCGGATGGACTCAGACTCTGCGGTCTTCAAGTAGGCGGATCGGAGAGATTCGAGCATACGCGAGCAAGGATGCGTCCAAGCCTGCGTCCAGATACGAGTCTGCAGTCCCGGTACGGCGGGTGAAGGTGCCGGTGACCTTGATGGCCGTTCGTGACGAATTGTAACGCCGTATGATCCTGCGTTGCTCGCCCGTGCGTTGTCATTGGTGACAGGTCCTAGGCGAGGATTTCATTGAGCGTGCCGGAGTCCAGATCATAGCGGCGATCGAAAATGGACAGCGTTTCAGCGCGATGCGAGATGACGATGACGCTCATCTGCGGTCGCTGGACGCGCAAGTTGTCGAACAGTCGGGCCTCGGTTTCGCGGTCGAGGCCTGAGGTGGCTTCGTCGAGCAGGAGAAGATCGGGGGCACGGTACAGCGCGCGCGCGATCGCCAGACGTTGGCGCTGGCCACCGGAGAGACTCACGCCGTCCGCGCCGGCGGGGCTGTCGATACCGTCGGGCAGGTTCTGGACGACATGGTCCAGACAAGCCAGACTCAGCGCTTCGCCGATGCGCATGCGGTCGCCGGCATCGAAGCCGAACACGATGTTGTCGGCGACACTGGCGTCCAGCAGTGCGACGTGCTGTGGCAGGTAGGCGACGCGCGGCGCGGGGCTTCCTTCGCGCACCGGCCATGCGTGAACGATCTCGCCGGCATCCGGCTCATGGATGCCGCACAGGAGTTCGAGCAGCGTGGACTTGCCCGCACCGGATGGCCCTGTGATGGCGGTCCAGGACGGGTGCGGAAAGCTTGCAGAGACGTGATCGAGCAGCGGTGCCGCATCCGGGGTGTGGCGGAAACTGACGTCGTCGAGCAGAAAGCATGGCGTATCCGATGGCGTCACCGGTACGCCGATTCGTTCGACTCGGGCCTGGTCGGCGTCGTCGAGTTCCTGGAGTACGAGTTCGATATTCAGCGCAGATGCCCGGGCCTCTGCGCGGTTCTTGCCGAGGATCATCATTGCCGGCAGTAGCGTGCGCGCGACCACCGCGTAGAAAACGAGGTGTGGCAGCAGACCGCCGATCGGCCGTTCCAGATAGATCCACAGCGTCACGACGGACAACAGCACGGCGAGTACCCCGAAATCCATGACCAGCCGCGGCATCACAGGGAGGAAGCCGAGCACACGATTGGTCGTGGCGAGGTGCCTGGTCGCGTCCGAAACGTGCTTCAGAAACAGCTTTTCGGTGCCGTAGGTGCGGATCTCCCGGAACGATGCAAATGCCTCCGCCATGCCGGTGTTCCAGCGCTGCAGCGCGTTCTCGCGATCGTGGGCAGCGCCTTTCTGCGCGGCCGAGATGAGGTGCTGGGTGATCATGTTGACCAGCGCGAAACCCGCGATCAGGGATAGCGCGACCGGCGGGTTCTGCCAGATCATGAGCGCGGTGAGCAGCGCGATGACAAGCGTCGACGAGACGATCGCCATGACCTTCTGGCACGTGGCTGCGGCGTCGACCGCCGTGGTCGCGCAGCGCCGGTAGTAATGAGCGCGGTTGCGCGAATGGAAGGTTTTCCACCCCAGGTGCATGTAGGCGGAGAGCAGACGCATGACGGTGCTGCGCTGCACGTCCTGCGCCAGCCCTGTGGTGCGCCAGGCCAGTCCTGCCTCGACGGCCAGCTTGAGGGTGATCATGCCGAACAGCGTCGCGGTGAGAAACGCGATCTCGCCGAGCCCCGTGGAGGCCGCGATGCGCACCACGTGGGGGCTGCATTCGCCGCCCAGGCATTGGACGTATGGAATCACCATCGCGGCGACCATCATTTCGAGCAGCGAGAACAGCCCGGCCCAGACGGATACAAGCCAGAATCGACGCTTCTGGCCAGCGTCGAGAAAGCGGAAAGTGATCGTGGCCAGATGTCGTATGTCACGCCACCCGACCGCAAACATCGAGATCGGCCATGTCATCGGGGGGCGACTCGCGGCCCCCCGGTCACGCCGTGGCCTCCAGTGGTCGGGCGCACAGCGTTCTCCAGTCGGCGAGCAGGGCGGGCATGGTGACGTCGTCCAGATGCTGCAGGCGGGCCCGTTCAACGCCTCTTTCCCGAAGATCGGCCACGCTGGCCACATCGAGTTCGAGTAACTCGAGCAGCCGTGCGGAGGCGTCGGCGGCATCCCGGTAGTACAGGCCGGCATCGCCGGCGTAGGCGCGTGCGCGTTCGGAGTCGCGCAGCAGCACAATGGTGCCGCATGCCATGGCTTCGGCGATGGAGATCGGCTGGCCGAAGGGCTGCCGATAACCGAAGGTATGCAGATAGACGCTCGCCTGGCGCATCAGTCGACCCATTTCGTCATATGGGACGTCGAAGCGGATATTCACGGGAGCGCCGAGGGCTTCGTTATGCGCGCAAATGCTCCGCGCGATCTTGGCGCCGGCGTGATTCGTCGCCAGCGCCAGCACGAAGCGGTATTCGGTGCGCATCGCAGCGACGTCGACGAACAGTTCCAGATCCTTGGTGGGCAGGCAGGCGCCGGCGCGCAGTACGAGGCGAGGGTCCCGATCGTTCTGAGGGTAGTAGCGCGAGGTATCCACGGTAGCGGCCTGTGAGGCAAAACGGCTCCCGGTATGCGGAATGGATTCCAGCCCGGGAAGCAGGTAGAGACGTTTGATCCATTCGAAGCGAAGCAGGCGCTGCATGAGCGACTCTGAATGATCGAATCCGTGGCAACGGATGGTCACCGGAAGGTCGAAGCGGTTCAGTTGGTCGGCATAGTCCCATGCCTTGGACAACCAATGGACATGGATGATGTCGGGATGGAAGCTCGCGACACAGTCTTCGAGGCTGCCCTTGTGGATCGGGACCATGGCCTCGCCAGGGGCAAGCGGCGGGCGCGTGACGAACACCTCGATGGCCACGCCTTGCAGCAGCATCCAGCGGATCTCGGCGTGGATGTAGCTTTCCGACAGCTGCGGGTAGTCGTGACACAGAATCAGCACGCGCAGCGGGCCGGGTGGGGCTGGTGCAGTAGCTGCGCGCGACCGCGAACGCCGCGACAGCAAGGCACCGGTTGCGATGGAGCGCCGGTGCCTTGCCCATGCATGCTGCAACCATCTGCCGGCGGTGCGCGCGGCGCTGACGTGACCACTTTCGCGGGCAAACTCGAAATAGCGACGCACGAGATGAATCATGGCTTGAAGGCAGGCCGCAGGGGGCGTTCAATAAGGCGATGTGTATTGTCGCCGAACCGCGTCAACATCGCGCACGTCCATCGACGGGCATGATGGGCCGTTTCAGGCGGGAGCGCTGAGCAGGCACCGGGACACCTCGACACCGTCCGGCGTCCTCGTTCAAAGACACCCGCAGTAGCCACGTCAGTTCGCAACGGCTCAAGATATACGCTGGTTCGCGCCGCATGGCTACGGGCGAACGAGTGCCGTGTGCGCAACAGTGTGGCGTATTTGGCAGGCCAGGGTGCCGCACTCGTCTTCGGCTCTGCGCGACTTGCCGCCGTGATCCAGCGGATCGGGGAAAGAGTTGGCCGGCACGAGCGCAGCGAAAGCCGACGCGGCGACGCAGCGCTCCAAGCAGGTATCATGCGCGGATTGTCGGCTGCCCTACGGGGGCACCGCCCGATCGGAACCGGACGAACGATGAGTCTCGAATTATTCACCGCCACGCTCGGCATCGGGCTGGCCGTGCTGATCCTGTATATGCTGCGCCGTGACTACATGCACACGTCGCACGGGCTGTTCTGGTTTGGCGTGGCATTGGCCGCCGGCATACTCGGAGCCTGGCCGCGGCTGATCGATCGAGTCGGCGACTGGTTCGGAATCTCGTATTCGCCGGCATTTCTGCTGCTCGCAGCAGTTATCGTACTCACCGTCAAAGCTTTGCACATCGACAGCGAAAACACGCGGCTGGAACGTGATCTGCGCACACTCAACCAGCGCATGGCGGTGCTCGAAGCCCGCCTGATCGAGGCCGAGAACCGGGCCGCGTTGCCTGAAGGGAAAGAGGGTTAACGCATGTTCCGGTTCTTCGCGGTCTTCATGGTGCTGCTCGTAGCGATGTTCGTCGCGGAACTCACGCCGCCGGTGCAGAAGGCCGTGGTCGTGCCGTGGACCTCGACGCTGGCTGCCATCAGCGCCTGGCTGGTGAGCCTGTTTGACCCGCAGGTGATCAGTTACGGCAAGATCCTGCAGCACGCGGGTACCGGTGTGGGGGTGTCGATCGAAGCCGGCTGCAACGGCATCGAGGCCTGCATCATCCTGACCGCCGGCGTGCTGGCCTATCCGGCACCGTGGCGCATGAAGATCGCCGGCATCCTGATCGGCTTCGTCGCGATCCAGGCGGTGAACGTGTTGCGCGTGATCACGCTGTTCTATCTGGCGGACTGGAATCAGGAATGGTTCGAGTTCGCCCACCTGTACCTGTGGCAGGTGCTGATCATGATCGACGTGCTGGTCGTGTGGCTGCTGTGGATTCGTTACGTTGCACGCAATACCAGTGACATCGTGGAGTTCGACGGTGCAGCGCGGGCTTAGCGTCGTCGGCGGGTTCTTCGTTCGGGCCATTCTGTGGCTGGTGCCGGCGCTGGCCTTGTGGTTCTGGGCGCGGGACTGGGTGGTGGCGCCGGTCGCGTGGCTGGTCGAGCGCGCGATGCTGTTCTGGTTTTCGGTGTGGGTGTATGGCACGGAACTGGCCGGTACCGAGCAGACGCTGCTGACCACCGTGCAGGTGCCGCATCCGAGCGGGCGTGCGGCCGAACTGCTGGTCGACACCAACGTGTTGATGTACTGCTATGGCCTGCCGATGCTGCTGGCGCTGCTGCTCGCTTCGCGCGCGCACGGCATCTGGTGGAAGCTCCCTGCCGGCGCGCTGGCGATGTGGCCGCTGCAGGCCTGGGGTGTGGTCTTCGACTTTCTCATTCAGATCGGGGCCCATCACGCGCGGTTCTCGACGCCGATCACGGGTTTCACACCGTTTCAGGTCGACCTCTTCGGGGTCGCCTATCAGCTTGGCTATCTGGTGTTGCCCACGCTCGCGCCGGTGATGCTGTGGCTCCTCTTCGAGCGGCGCTTCATCGGCATGGTGATGTTCGACGCGGCGCTCGACGGCGCGACTCGCAGTCGCCGATGAGTGCGCCGCGGCCGCACACTGCATCGTCCGGGGTCTAGTCGGGCGTGTCCGTACGCTCGTTCGAAGACCTTGATCCGCCATCGGAGTCGTTCATGCAAGTCCTTGCTCCCCACATTCCGGATTTCGTGGTGCTGACTCCCGGGCGTTCCGGCTCGACCTTTCTGGCGACGCTGCTGGATTCGCATCCAGGCGTTCGCAGTGCCGGGGAACTGGTCGGCTCGCAGGCGATTTCTCCGGGCGAGCCGGAGAAGGCACTGGAATTCGTGTTCGATCGCGTCCGTAATGCGCGCGCGCAATCGTCCAAGCCGCTGTTCGGTTTCAAATTGCCAATCTATTGCGTTGAACGCGACCCCGGTCTGGCCCGGGAGCTGTTCAGGCTCGGGACGCGATGTGTGGTGCTCTACCGCAAGGACAAGCTCGCAATGTATGTATCGATGCGCCTGGCCCAGATCAACAACGAATGGTCGTCGACACGTCGGTATGAGATTCAGGAGCTGGAAATCGATATCAAGGACATGCTCGCGACGATGCGCGCGTTCCGACGCCTGGATGCTTTGATGTTCGAACTCACTGCGGGGTGGTCGCGCACCGTGGCCAGCTACGAAGCGTGTCTGGGCGATCCCGATGTGCCGTACATCCAGGACTTCCTGGGCGTTCCGGTCGTGCCGTTGTCGACACCGACCCTGCGTGCGCGAACCGTCCCTCTGCGCACAGCAGTGCGTAATTTCGACGAAGTGGTTGCGGTACTCAAGAGCACCGAGTTCGCGCCGCTCCTCGTCCTCGATGCCGGGGTGTCGGCTTGATTCGCTGCTGATTGCTCTGGATGAACTACCGCCCCGAAATCGACGGCCTGCGCGCGCTCGCGGTATTGCCCGTGATCGCCTTCCACGCCGGTGCGCCGGCGTTCGCGGGCGGTTTTATCGGGGTGGACGTGTTCTTCGTGATCAGCGGCTATCTGATCACCTCGATTCTCCTTGAGGACCTGCGCACGGGGCGTTTCTCGCTCGCGCACTTCTATGAGCGGCGCGCACGGCGCATCCTGCCGGCACTGTTCGTGGTTGTCGCCGCGTGCATTCCGCTGGCTTGGGTGTGGCTGCTGCCGGGCGATATGGCGGATTTCTCCGCCAGTGTCGCGGCTGTGGCGCTGTTCGTGTCGAACTTCCTGTTCTGGGCGCAGAGCGGATACTTCGAGACCGCCGCCGAGTACAGGCCGTTGCTCCACACCTGGAGCCTGGCGGTCGAGGAGCAGTTCTATGTGCTGTTCCCGTTGTTGTTGCTTGCCGCATGGCGTCTGGCCCGTGGATACATGGGCTGGTTGCTGGCAGGGCTGGTGGTGGCCGGGTTGGCGCTGTCGCAATGGAGCGTGCGCCATGGGGCGGAGGCGGCCTTCTTCCTGATTCATGCGCGCGCGTGGGAGTTGCTGGTCGGCGCGTTGATCGCCTGGTACATGCATGTGTTCGGGACGCCGCGCGGCGATGCGCGCCTGGCCTCGGTGGCTGGCTTCGCGGGGCTGGCGCTGATCGTGTGGTCGGTATTTGCCTTGGATGCGCGCACACCGTTTCCGGGCATCAATGCGCTCGCACCCGTGTTGGGTACGGCGCTGGTCGTGATCTTTGCGCGCGAGGGCTCGCTCGTGGCCTCCGTGCTGGGTTGCCGAGCGCTGGTGGGCGTTGGCCTGATCAGTTATAGCGCCTATCTGTGGCACCAGCCACTGTTCGCCTTCGCGCGCCACCGTAGCCTGGGAGAGCCCGAGGCCTGGCTGATGGGCCTGCTGTCTGCGGCCAGTCTGGTGCTGGCGTGGGCGAGCTGGCGTCTGATCGAAACGCCCTTCCGACGCCGCGATCGCATCGGTCGCGCCACCGTGGTGCGCCTGGCGCTGATCGGGTCGCTGTTTTTCGTGCTGTTCGGCGTGATCGGGCAACTGACCGGGGGCAGCTTCTGGCGTACGCACACGGTGGCCGAGCTGCAGCGGCTGGAGGCGCGCATCGACACCAACTTCGGCCTGCAGCGCGGCTGCTCGGGGCGCGACGGACACGATTCCGGATGCCGCAGCTCGGACGCGCCCGATCTGATGCTGTGGGGCGATTCGTTCGCGATGCACCTGGCGCAGGGCCTGCTGGCGAGCTGGCCGGGACGCGGACTGGCGCAATTCACCTCGTCCGAGTGCGCCCCCATTCTCGGCCAGGCTCCGATCGATCGCGGCTCGGCCGAGGACGAGGCGCGCGATTGCATGGCCCACAACGCCGGTGCGCTGGGCTGGCTCGCCGACAGCGGCGTGCGTCATGTGGTCCTGAGCGCGAGCTTCGCGCGCCACATCGGCGCCGAGCCGGTGCTGCTCGAGGACGGTCGCGTGGTGCCGGGCGAGGACGGGGCGTTCGAACGATTCGTCGCCACGCTGGAGCGCATCCGCGCGAGCGGTGCCGAGCCGGTCGTCTTCTCGCATCCGCCTGCCGATGGTCGCGACATCGGCCGCTGCCTGGTTGCCGCGACGCTGGCCAACGACTCGACCTCGGTCTGTGACGTGGCGGCCGATGACGATGTGAGCCGCAACGCCGCGGCCAACGCCTTTCTGGTGCGCGTGGCAGAACATGCGCGAGTGGTGTGGTTGCACCAAGGCGTGTGCGCAGACGAGGTGTGCCGCGCGGCAATCGACGACACATTCATCTACCGCGACGGGGCCCACCTGTCGAGCGAAGGCAGCGAACTGCTTGGTCGCCGCATGGATTTCGGTGCGCGCATACTTGGGCAGCCATCGCCGTAGGCCGGCGTGGGTGCTCGTGCGAGCGCGGGTATAATCGCGCCTTTGCATGCGGCTGCCCCTGGCGGGCGGCGAATGAGCGAGGTTTTGCGGTGGCATTGACGATTCTCGGCCTGTCCGGCGCACTCACGCACGATCCGTCGGCGGCGCTGTACATTGACGGCAAGCTGGTCGCGGCGGCCGAGGAAGAGCGCTTCGTGCGCGACAAGCACGCCAAGGGCCGCATGCCCTACGAGTCGGCGAAGTTCTGCCTGGAATTCGCTGGCGTCAAACCCTCGGATGTGGACGCGGTGGCCATCCCGTTCGCGCCCATCAGTCTGCTGGGGCCGGCGCGCTGGCATTATGCCAAGCGCTACTGGTATGCGCCGGATCGTGCGCTCGACGCGATCCTCGCCGGCAACCGGCGCTATCGTCGCTATCGGCGCCGCATCGAATGGTGTCTGCAGCAGCTCGGTTTTGATCTCGCCAAGGTCGAACTGGTGCCGGTCGAGCACCACCTGACGCACGCTTCCAGCGCCTACCACTGCTCCGGCTTCGCCGAGAAGACCGCGATTCTCGGCATCGACGGCAAGGGCGAGTACGCGACCACCTTCTTCGGCTGGGGCGAGAACGGGCAGATCCACAAGATCAAGGAATTCTACGACCCCGATTCGCTCGGTGGCCTGTACGGGGCGCTGACCGAGTACCTGGGCTTCGAGATGCTCGACGGCGAGTACAAGGTGATGGGCATGGCGCCGTATGGCGACGCGGCGCGTCACGATTTCTCGCGACTGGCGAAATTCGAGAACGGCGAGCTGATCATCAACACCGACTACGCCAACGTGATCGGCTTTCGCCGCTACAAGGAAAACGGCAAGGGCTACTACTTCTCGCCCAAGCTCGTCGAGTGGCTGGGGCCGATGCGCCACGGCGACATCGCCGATGACCCGTACATCCATTACGCAGCGAGCATGCAGAAGCTGTTCGAGGACCTCGCGCTGCAGATGATGGATCACTATCTGGGTGGCATCCTGCGCGAGACCGGCCGCCTGGCCTTCGCCGGCGGCGGGGCGCTCAACGTCAAGCTCAACCAGAAGATCATCGCCCGGCCCGAAGTGCGCGAGCTGTTCGTGCAGCCCGCCTCGGGTGACTCGGGCACGGCGGTCGGCGCGGCCTCCTACGTGTCGGTCGCGCGCGGCGTGCCGGTCGAGAAGATGGAGCACGTCTATCTCGGCCCGGCCTACACCAACGAGGAAGTCATCGCCGCCTGCGCCAGGCATCCGTCGCAGCCGCAGTGGACGCGCATCGACAAGGTGCCCGAGCGCATCGCGCAGATTCTCGCCGACGGTCATCCGGTGGCCTGGTTCCAGGGGCGCATGGAGTTCGGTCCGCGCGCGCTGGGCGGGCGTTCCATCCTCGGCTGCCCGAGCGCTCCCGGCGTGGCCGACCGCATCAACGAGCAGATCAAGTTCCGCGAGCGCTGGCGGCCGTTCTGCCCGAGCATGCTCGACACCGTCGGCCCGCGCATGCTCGCCACCGACCATCCGGCGCCGTTCATGACCTTCACCTTCGAGGTGGCCGAGGAGTGGCGTCGCCGCGTGCCCGAAGTCGTGCACGAGGACGGCACGGCGCGCGCGCAGGTGCTCGAGCGTGCACACAACCCGCGTTACTACGACCTGATGCTCGAACTCGAGCGCCTCACCGGCAACGGCGTGGTACTCAACACGTCGCTCAACCGTCGCGGCGAGCCAATGATCTGCTCGCCGACCGACGCGCTGAATATGTTCTTCGGCTCCGATCTCCAGTACCTGGCGATGGAAGACATCCTCGTCGTCAAGGAGCCGGCATGAGCTTCGCCGGACGCCCACGGCGATGAGCTTCGCCTCAAGGCGCCTGCGCTCGTTCGGTCCAGCGTCGGCGGCCTTTGTCGGCAGCCTGCTGCTGAGCGCGATCGCGCTGGCAACCAACACCCTCAACCGCGACGGCATGCTCTACGTGCGCACCGCCGAGGCCTATCTGGCCGGCGGTCTGGAAGCCGCGCGCGAGTCCTTCGACTGGCTGTTCCTGCCCATCCTGATGGCCTGGGGCTCGCGCCTCACCGGCCTGGATCCGGAAGCGGCGGGCCAATTGATGAACGCGCTGTTCATGGCGGGCGCCTGCGCGCTGATGGTTTCCTGCGTCGCACGGCGTCAGCCCGAACTTGCGTGGTGGGCCTGCCTCGCCGTGCTGTCCGTGACCGGGCTCAATGAGTACCGTCATGAACTGCTGCGCGAGTACGGTTGCTGGTTCTTCTCGCTGCTGGCCTTCCGGCTGGCGCTGGGCTGGGACGCGCGGCCGGGCTGGATCGCAGCATTGGCGGTGAATGCGGCGCTGGTCGCAGCCGCGCTGTTTCGTTCCGAAGCGCTCGTGCTGTTCGCCGCGCTGGCCGCCTGGCAGGCGTGCTGCGCACCGGCCGGCGAACGTCTGCGGCGTGTGGCGATGATCGCTGGCCTGCCTGCGCTGGGCGGCCTCGCCCTGTTGTGGGCGGGGTGGGTCGGGCTGATCGACGGGCGCCTGGCGATGGACCTGGGGCGCTTCAGTCTGGAGCATTTCGACGCCAAGGCCGCGGTACTCGCTTCCACGCTGGTGAGCTGGGCCGAGGATAACGCGGGTTTCATCCTGCTTGCTGGCTCGCTCGCGCTGGTTCCTTTCGAAGTGGTGCAGAAGCTGGGCCTGTTCGTGCTGCCGCTGCTCTTTCTCGTCCATGCGCACGCGGTTCGCTCGACCGCGTCGCAGCACGCGCTGTTTGCATGGGGGCTTGCTGCCCACATTCCGGTGTTGTGCGTGTTTGTGGCCGACCTGCAGTTTCTCGCCGGTCGCTACGTCGGCCTGAGCCTGCTGATGCTGGTGCCCTTCGTGGCGACCGGGCTGTTCCGCTTCACCGGCCGCTGGCCGCGCACGCGCCTGACCGTGGTGGTTGTCTTGCTGGTGCTCGCGTTGGCCAATGCGGTTTCGACCGGCGAGCGCCGGCACTACGTGGTCGATGCCGGTCGTTGGCTGGCTGCCAACGTGGGGGAGTCGGACGAAGTCTATGTCGACAGCCGCCGTGTGGCGCATTACGCGCGCTGGTACTTCGTGGCGTTGCCCCCGACCGGGGATCGGACCGCGGTCGAGCGCGCCGTGCGTGCCGGGCATCACACGCTGTATGTACTCGAGATTTCCGACAGCGACCCGCCAGTCGAGCCCTGGTTGCGCCGCACCGGGCTGGAGGTCGTTCGGCGCTTCGACGGAGGCGACGGCGAGGCGGTGATTGTCGCCGTACCGATTGGCAGGGACGCCGCCGACTAATTTTTTCGACCGCGCTCGCGCAAGCGCGCGAACCAGCGCTTCCATGCCTTGCGGCCGATGCGCCGTTTCAGCTTGACCTTGAGGTCGTAGGCCACCAGCGGCCAGAAGTGCCACGGCCGTGGCTTGTGTCCGATCGCCGCGAGATACAGGCGCAGCATGCGCTCGCGCCCGGTGCGCGGCAGCTTGTTGGTGGCGCGCGCCAGATCGCCCAGCCGTGCGCGCAGCGGCACACCGGCCGGATAGACATGAATGCGGCCGGTGTCGATCAGGCTGAACGCGAGCCCGTCGTCCTGACGGATCAGGATGTTGCCGCCGGACAGGTCGCGAAAATGGATGCCACGGTTGTGCATGCGCGCCAGAGAATCGGCCAGCGCGTGATACAGCGCGTCGGTTTCGATGCCCGCCGGGTGAGCCTCGCCGAGCGTCCGGGCGGCGAACAGCTTGCCCACCGAAAGCCCGCCGTCCACGAACTCGCACACGTACCAGTTGCGTGTAAGCGTGCGCCCCGAGCGCTGTTCGAACCAGGCCACCGGCGCGGCCGTGTCCAGGCCGCGGCGCTGCAGCTCGCAGGCGCCATTCCAGCTGCGCCGCGCCTTGGATGGCTTGAAGCGGTCGAGCAGGCGCTTGTGCAGGTGGTGGCGCACGGGCTGCTTGGCGACCAGGCGACGGGACTCGTCGCGCGGGTCCGGGATCGCCCAGATGGCGTTGCGCGCGAGGCGCATCGAGCCGGTCTTGTCGGGCGCGGCACCGATTGCGCGCGGATGCAGCGCGGCGATCAGTCGATCGGCCTCGGTCCGGTTGGCCGCGCGTACGATGCCGTGCCACTCGGAGTCGCGCACGTAGTAGTGGCGCTGCTCGCAATGGCGATGAATGGTGACGTCGGCGAGCGGTGCCGCGCCGGGCTTGGCGTGTACGTCGGCGCTCGCAGGCCAGCGTGCGTACAGCGGCGATTCGGTGACCAGCGTGGGTGTCTCGTCGAGGCTGTGGCCGTCGCGATCCAGCCATTCGGCCGCGGCGAGCGCTTCGGGCGGGTACAGGTCGATCAGGGCGGCGGCCCGGCCGTCGGTGGTCCACAGTGCGTGCACGCGCGCGTCACCGCGCTCGAAGGCGTGCATCTCCAGCCCGTCGCCGTGGTTGAGTCGTCCGGCGTACAGGCTGCCAGGGACCAGGCGGTTGAAGGCAGCGAGCGCATCGAAGGCCGGACGCCGACGCCAGCGCTGCGGGTCCCCCGTGATACTGGCGTAATGCGTGATGCGTTCGAGCTTGGGGTAAGGCGCGGCGCCGTCGTCGATCAACCCCTCGCGGTAGCAGGCCATCGGCCCCCAGAAGGCGGTCTCGAGCGCGCCCGAGGCCGCGCACAGCACGAGATAGCGGGCGAGATAGTCGGCCTGTTTCTGTTCGCTGTCGGGCAGGCGGCGTTCGATGCGCGGCAGCGTCCAGAACGCGGCCGGCGAGGCCATGCGCGGAACGCCTGCGTCCGCACCGAGACGTTGCAGCAGGCGCGCCTTTCGCATCAGATTGACGCGCAGCAATGGTGCGAGCCGGCGTCCGAGGATCTTGTGATCCCAGCGCTCGGGTTCGGTGGCACGTTCGGCGAAGAGGTTGTCGCTGTGGATGTCGGGCAACTCCCCGCGGCGGCGCAGCAGATCGAGCAGGCCGATGGTCCACGGCGGCTCGAAATCGGTGATGTTGGGTCCGGCGATGGTCACGCCGTGGCGCCGCGCCGTGTGCCAGGCGATGCCCCAGGCAGACAGAAGGCCTTCCAGCGTATAGCCGGCCCAGCGCTTCCGGTTGACCGTGGAGCCGATCTCGACGATGCCGACGCGTGCCCCCCAGCGTTCCAGCACCTTGTCGACGAACTCCTGCCAGGCGCGCCCGGGTGCATCGCCCGGCATGCATCGTGCCGCCTCGACCGGCTGTATCAGGTGCAGCCAGACATCGTGATCCGCTTCAATCAGTGCGTCGAGCAGGCGGGCGACAGGGCCGTCGGTGTCACCATAGGTGAAATCCACGCGCACGCGGCGCACGCCGAGCGCGGCCGCTGCCTCGAGCACCGCCGCATCGGTGGCCGCGTTCGCCGCGGTCGCGACGCCGACGCCGACGAAGTCGGCCGGGACCGCATGTCCGGACAGTGGCCGGTGGCCGTCGCGCAGGCACAGCCGTCCACGGAACAATGCCGCGAGGTTGGCCTTCAGGAATTCGTAGTGGGCGCGCGACGGCATGCGGGGTGGAATGCGTTACGTAACATGCGATTCTGCCACAGCCGGCAGGCGTGCCACGGCTGCCAGCGCCGTCATGGGCGCCGTGCGAGGATGGTGTCGCGATCAATCCACTCGCGTTCGTCGGCGATGGCTTCCATGCGCCGCAGGTTGCGCATCCGCCAGAAGCGCGACAGCGCCCGGCGATGCACGCGGATGTCGGAGATGTCGATCAGCCCCAGTTCGCCCAGCGGGGTCATTACGACGTTGCCCAGATGCAGGGAACGAAAGTAGATGCCCTGATCGTGCAGTCGGCGTACGAACAGGTTGAACGCGTCGTGCAGGCAGGCGTACTCGTCGGCCTGGATGCGCTCTCGCACGATGGCCCGCAACGTGCGGCCGGGGAGCGGATGGTAGTGCACCGCGTCGCGCTCGATGGCCGGGATGCGCAACACGTCGATGACGCGCGGACACGGTATGCCGCGCGCGGCCAGCGCCAGAGCATTGTCGGCGAAGCGCCGGGCGTATGGATACCAGGCCGCGGAAGAGATCAGCCGTTTGCGCCGGAACAGCTTCACATAGGTGCCGTCGGGCAACAGCAGAACCTTGTCGCCCCAGGGGTCGGCCTCGACGACTTGTGCGCCCTCGCGAACGCGCTGCCAGGTTTCAAGCGTGATCTTGTCCAAGACGGTTCCGGTGCATGACGTCCGGCAAGTCTACCCGCAGTCGCGCTCGTGAGCGATGCTGGTCGGTTGCGCGACGGTGTGGCAAAGTCGCTCGGGCCGGGCAGGACAGCGCGTCGGCGAGGAGACTGGATGGTCGAAGACAGAGGCGTACTGATTTTCGGCGTGGCGGATCTGGCCAGCGTAACGGCGCATTATTTGCGCCACGAAGCCCAAAGAACCGTGGTCGGATTCACGGTGGATCGGGCGTACTGCGTGGCCGATACGCATGAAGGGCTGGAGCTGGTGCCGTTCGACCAGGCGACTCGGCGCTTTCCGCCGGATTCGTGTGAGATGCTCTTGCCGCTGGGCTGGACCCAGATGAACGCGCTCCGGCGCGATCGTCTGGGTCAGGCGCGAGAGATGGGCTACGCCATCGCTCGTTTCGTGTCGCCCTCGGCGCGTGTGGCCGCCGGCGTATGCCCTGGCGAAAACACCTGCATTGCGGAAGGGACGATGGTCGGGCCGTTCTGCGAGGTCGGCGAGAACGTGCAGATCCGCTCGGGCGTGGTGCTGTCGCACCACGTGAGCGTGGGCGACGACTGTTTCCTCGGCGCGGGTGCGGTGGCCGGTGGCCGGGTGAGTATTGGCGCGCGATGCGTGATCGGGCTGGGCGCGGTGCTGCGCAACGGCGTGCGCGTCGCCGAGGGATGCTTCATTGGCGCGGGTGCGGTGGTGGTTGCCGATACCGAGCCCGATGGTGTCTACGTGGGCTGTCCGGCGAGGCGGATGGAGCGATCTCCGCTGGATGTGGCCGGGCGCATGGCATGAACCTGGTTTGGAACTTGGCGCGGCGTTAGCACTCCTATGCAACGAGTGCTAAACTTCTACGCACAGGAGGATTCAAGTTCATGATGCAAGCCTTGTCGCTCCCGGTGCCGACCGCGGTCGGCAGCATTGATGAGTACATTCAGACGGTCAATCGCATTCCCTTGCTCGACGAGAGGAAGGAGCGCGAGCTGGCCCTGCGATTGCGCGACGACGACGATCTCGACGCGGCGCGCGAGCTGGTGATGTCGCACCTGCGTCTGGTCGTGGCGATCGCACGCGGCTACCTCGGTTATGGACTGCCGCACGCGGACCTGATCCAGGAAGGCAACATCGGCCTGATGAAGGCGGTCAAGCGTTTCGACCCGACGCGCGGCGTGCGTCTGGTGTCGTTCGCGATCCACTGGATCAAGGCCGAGATACACGAATACATCGTGCGCAACTGGCGTCTGGTGAAAATCGCCACGACCAAGGCCCAGCGCAAGCTGTTCTTCAATCTGCGCAGCCTCAAGACCTCCATCGGCACGCTCAACCGCGAAGAAGTCGATGCGATGGCCTCGCACCTGGGCGTGAAGCCCGAGGAAGTCGTCGAGATGGAAACCCGGCTGTCGGGCCGCGACATGCCGCTGGAAGGCTCGGGCGACGACGAAGACGAATCCTTCGCCCCCATCGCTTATCTGCCCGATCCGGGTGCGGAACCGTCCGAGGCGCTTGAACAGGCCGAGCAGGCGCGACGCTACGACACCGGTCTGCGCGAGGCGCTGTCCAGTCTCGATGATCGCAGCCGCGACATCGTTCGCCGCCGCTGGCTCGTTGAAGACAAGAGTGCGACGCTGCACGAACTGGCCGCCGAGTACGGTGTGTCTGCCGAGCGCATCCGCCAGATCGAGGCGCGCGCGATGCAGAAGATGCGCGGCCTGATCGCGGCCTGATCCACCGCCCGACCGGACCGGCCGAGGGCGCCTTCCTCCAGCCGGAGGCGGCGCCCTCGCGTGCTAATATGCGCCGCACATGAGCACCCCGCCGGTGCCGCCGACGCGGCCCCCGAACCCCTCGAACACGTCTTCCCTCAGGATCTACCTGAGGCTGCTGACCTACGTGCGCCCGTTCATCGGCTGGTTTGCCGTGAGCCTGGTCGGCTACATGATCTTCGCCTCGTCACAGCCGATGATGGCGGGCATTCTCAAGTACTTTGTCGACGGCCTCATCGAGCCTTCGGGTGCGGTGATCCGCGGCGTACCGCTTTTGGACGGCATGGAACTGCTCTACGCCGTGCCGCTGATGCTGGTCGCGATCGCCGCCTGGCAAGGCGTGGGCGCCTATCTGGGTAACTACTATCTGGCGCGGGTATCTCTGGGACTGATCGACAGCCTGCGTCGCGCCCTGTTCGACAGCCTGCTGCGCCTGCCCAACGGTTACTTCGACCAGAGCAATTCCGGCCATCTGGTCTCGCGCATCACCTACAACGTGACCATGGTCACCGGGGCAGCCACCGACGCGATCAAGACCGTCGTGCGCGAAGGCCTGACCATCGTCTTCCTGTTCGCCTACCTGCTGTGGATGAACTGGAAGCTCACGCTGGTGATGCTCGCCATCCTGCCACTGATCGGTGTCATGGTCAGCAGCGCGAGCCGCAAGTTCCGCAAGCAAAGCCGCAAGATCCAGGCAAGCATGGGGGATGTGACCCATGTCGCCTCGGAGACCATTCAGGGTTACCGCGTGGTGCGCAGCTTCGGCGGCGAGGACTATGAATCGCGGCGCTTCGGCGAGGCCAGTCGCGACAACATGGCGCGCCAACTGCGCATGGTGAAGACCGCCGCGGTGTTCACGCCTTCATTGCAGCTGGTGACCTTCAGCGCGATGGCCGTATTGCTGTTCCTGGTGCTGCTGCTGCGCGGCGATGCCACCGCGGGCGACTTGGTGGCCTACATCACGGCCGCGGGCCTGCTGCCCAAGCCCATCCGCCAACTCTCCGAAGTCAGCTCCACGATCCAGAAAGGGCTGGCCGGCGCCGAGAGCATCTTCGAGCAGCTCGATCAGCCGGTCGAGCCCGATTCCGGCAGCGTCGAGCGCGAACGCGTGCGTGGCCGTCTGGAAGTGCGCGATCTGAGCTTCCGTTATCCCGGCGGTGATCTCGACGTACTCGACGGTGTCAGCTTCACCGCCGAGCCCGGGCAGATGATCGCGCTGGTGGGGCGCTCGGGCAGCGGCAAGTCCACGCTGGCGAGTCTGATCCCGCGTTTCTACCACCACGAGCGCGGCGCGATCCTGATCGATGGCGTCGACGTCGAGGACTACACGCTGCGCAACCTGCGCCGTCACATCGCGCTGGTCACCCAGCACGTGACGCTGTTCAACGACACCGTCGCCAACAACATCGCCTACGGCGATCTCGCCGGCGCGCCGCGGGAGGCCATCGAGGCCGCGGCCGACGCCGCCTATGCGCGCGAGTTCATCGATCACCTGCCTCAGGGTCTGGACACCGTCGTCGGAGAGAACGGCGTGCTGCTCTCGGGCGGCCAGCGCCAACGTCTGGCCATCGCCCGCGCGGTGCTCAAGGATTCGCCGCTGCTCATCCTCGACGAAGCCACCTCCGCGCTAGACACCGAATCCGAACGCCACATCCAGGCCGCTCTGGACCGTGTGATGCAGGGCCGCACCACGTTGGTCATCGCCCACCGCCTGTCGACCATCGAGAAGGCCGACCAGATTCTGGTCATGGATCGCGGGCGCATCGTCGAACGAGGAACCCACGCCCAACTGCTGGCGGCCGGTGGCCACTATGCGCGGTTGCACGCGGTGCAGTTCAGCGAAGGGCCAGACAGCTCCCCGTTTGCTGGCTGAGTCTGCTCAGGGCAGTGTGCGATTCAGCCACTGCGCGACCGCGCTGTCTTCCTGCCAGTTGCGCAGCAGCCGAGCACGGTCGCGTGCCCAGGCGCGCTCGAAGGCCGATGGCGAGCGATGCGCCATGGTCGCGTCCAGGTCGATCAGCCACACGCGGCCGTCGTGCCACAGCAGGTTGGTGGCCTTGAGGTCGCCGTGATGGATGCGTGCGCTGTGTAAGGTGCGCAAGGTCTCGCTCAGCGCGGCGGCGATGTCGTCGGCGGGCGGGGCGTGCGGGTCGAGGACTTCGAGCAGGTTCGCTCCAGGGCAATGTTCGGTGACGAGCCAGGCGCGTCGGCGCAGCGGGCCGACGCGTTCCTCGACGAGCGCGAGCGGGCGCGGTGTGGCGATGCCCAGAAATTTCAGCCGGTGGGCGGCGCGCCAGGAGTGCCAGGCACGCGAGGGGCGCCACAGGCGTGAGAGGGCGTGGCAGGCGTTCTTGAGGTTGTAGCGCTTGATGACCAATGCGCGCCCGTCGAATTCGATGCGCGCGACGGTCGCGGTGTTGCCATCCTTGAGCACGGTCCCGGCACGCATCGCCTCGTCCGGGTCGGCGAGCAGCGGGGCGAGCACTTCGGCCTCGTCGCGCACGACCGAGGTGAAGCGCGTGACCGAGCGGGTCACGGCGAACAGCGAGCAGTTGCGCACGCTCTTTGCAAGCAGGTCGGTCAGGCGCCATTCGCGCACGGCGGCGATTTCGCGCAGCAGGGCCGCGGGTTCCGGTGCGGTACCGCCTGCTGCGACGTAGGCTGCGATCAGTGCGTCCAGGTGCTCGTCCCAGGCCGGGGGCAGTTGCGCGAGCAGGATCGCGAGGTTCGCGCGCGCGGCCTGCGGCGCGAGGGGCGCCGGATGGGCTTCGACCGCGTCGCCGTCGACCAGATACAGGGTCTCCTCATGCTGCAGGAAGTTGCCCAGGTGCAGGTCGCTCTGGGCGAGCCCGTTCGCATGCATGCGCGCGAGCAGCGCCAGTGCCGGTGCCAGCAAGGCGATGGCGGCGGTGTCTGCGGGCGGGCGTGGCAGTGCGTTCCAGGCATCGAGCAGGCTGGTCGCGCCGGGTAGAAAGCGTGTGGCGACCAGTTCGCCCCCGCCGCGCAGGGTCGCGTCGGCAACATGTGCCGGTGTGGGCAGGCCGGCGGCGATCAGTGCAGCAATTCCGCTACGCTCGCGCGCCGCGTGGCGGGAGGCGCTGGCCGAGAGGAAGAGCTTGGCGAGTACCGGCTCGCCGTCGAGCCGTGCTTCGGCGGTGAGCCGCTTGCCGGGCAGCACGCGCAGCGCGCGCAGCAGATGCAGTTCGCGTCCGTCGTCGAGCACCAGCGTCGCGGGCAGGGCCGGCTCGCGCCCGGCCGCGCGCAACGTTGCGACGTCGGTGCGTGGCGTGCTCATTCGCGCCCCTCGAAGTAGCGCAGCACGTGGCGAATACGCTTGCGATCAGTCGCATCCAGGCGTGTGCGGCCGGTGTAGTGATGGTAGAAGCGCAGGCGCTGGCTGCGCGTGAGTTGCCGCTTGGCAACCTTGTCCAGGCAGGCCAGGTCCTTGACGATGCGGTGACGCAAGAAGGGCTCGGGCCAGTGCATGCCGGCGGGGCAGTCGATCAGGAACACCGTGGGCGCCTCGCCCGTCGTGACCAGCAGGTTGCGCCACTTGAGATCATTGTGGGCGAAGCGCTGGGCGTGCAGCGTGTGCGTGATCGCCGCGACCTGGCGCGAGACGGCATCGATCCAGGCCGGCTCGCGCAGGCGCGCGTCGCCGCGGTTCGCCAGAGCGGCCAGATCGACGGTGTCGGGGATTTCCTCGGTGATCATTGCGCCGCGCGCGAAAGCCCCGGCGCGGCGTTCCAGCCCGTAGCCGATGACCTTTGCGGTGGGAATGCCCCAGGCGGCGAAACGGCGCAGGTTCTCCCATTCGATCTGTACGCGTGGTCGTGCGAACCAGCGCCGCAGCGGGTTCTTTCCGGCGCCGTTGTAGCGCTTGACGTAGTAGCGCGTGCCGTCGATGTCGACGCGCACGACCTCCGACATCGGTGCCGCGGCGATGCGCTCGCCGCACAGGTCGAATACCGCATCCAGGCTCGCGAAGGCCTCGGCGGCTGCGCCGTGCGCGTATTCGGGGGCGAGCGTCCAGTGCTTCACGACGTCGCTCCCGGTGCGAACTTGCGTTCCCAGCGCTCCATCAGCCGCACGCCTTCGCGTTCGAGAAACGCGAACAGCCGCGCTTCGTCGCGCAGCACCGCGCGCAGCGGCCGTCCGAAGTAGCTGCGCGCAAAGCGCAGGCGGTCGCGGTCGGTGAGACCCGCTTCGAGCGAGGCGAAGTGCAGCGCGGCCAGATCCTTGTCGCGCCAGCGGCGCGGGGTATTCGCGCGGATCTGCGCGCGGTGCAGGTCGATCAGCGAAATGCGCAGGTTCTCCGGTGTCGGCGCCGGGTCGAGATGCAGCAGGAAGTGCACCAGGTAGAAGTCGCGGTGGTTCATGCCGGATGCGTGCATGCGGCGTGCGATGTCGGCGACATGCGCGATCATGGCATGACGCCAGCGCGCTCCGGGCGGCGTCTTGCGCCAGGCGCGGCAGTGCTCGTCGAGTGCGAGCGTCGGTTCCAGCGCTTCGGTGACGAGGAAAGACTGGCGCGTGGCCGGGTTGGCGCCGCGTTCGCCGAAGGCCACCGCGCGCATCGTCGCCACGCCCACTTCTTCGAGATGCCGGATCGCCTCGTACTCGTTGCGCGCACCGAGTACCGGCGTGCGGCCGCGCATGAGGTTCTCGACGATCTCGAACCAGCCCACGCCGCGGTGGATCTTGACGAAGTACGCGCGTCCCTCGACTTCGGTGCGCAGCGTGCGGCGCGCTTCCAGTTCGCGGAACACGTCGCCTTGCAGCCGCTCGACCTCGTCGAAGGGGTCGCATCCGGCCCACAGGCGGTCGAAGGGTGGCGCGAGCCACACGCGGTTCATGGCAGCCTCACCGCAACGAATGTGCAGGTCACACAAGCGCAGCGCATGTGACATCGCGTCCTGTCAGATGCGCTGCGCTTATCCGACCCACGGCACGAGCGGTCAGCGGGGGTCATGTGCGTTCCCCCACGATCACGTCGGCGGCCCGTTCGGGCAGGCTGTAGATGTCGGCGGTCTCGGCCCAGGCGAGGCCGCTGCGCGCCATCGCGGCACGCAATGCATTGTCGGTGAGCAGGTCGGCCAGCGCGGCGTCCAGCGCTTGCTGCTCGAACGGTTCGGACAGTACCCGGCCGGCGCCGGCTCCGTTGACGTACTGCGCGTAGCCGCATACCGCCGTGGTCAGCACCGGCAGGCCGGCGACGACCGCTTCGAGCAGTACGGTGCCGGTGTTCTCTGCATAGGCCGGGTGGATGAGCACATCGGCGCCGAGCAGAAAGCGCGGGATGTCGTCGCGCCCCGCCAGGAAGCTGACACGATCGAGGATGCGCAAGGCCTTGGCCTGCACGCGGAACGGGCGCGGGTCATCCTGGCCGATGACGATCAGACGGGTGTGTGCGCGCAGTTCGTCGGGCAGCGCCGCCAGGGCCTTCAGGCTGCGGTCCAGCCCCTTGGTGCGAAAGCCGGATCCGATCTGCACGACGAGTCGCTCGTCGTCGGGGATGTCGAACTCGCGGCGGAATCCGGCGCGGATGTCGGCAGCGTTCGCGGGTGCGCGGCGGTCCGGCGCGATGCCCGGTGGCAGCAGGTGGAAGCGCGACGCCTGCGTGCCGTAGTGCTTTTCGAACAGCGGCTGCTGCACGGTCGAGATCATCAGGATCTGCGTGGCCGACTCGGGATCGAAGACCGCGCGCTCGTACGCCGAGAAATGCCGGAAGCGCCCCGACAGCCGGTACATCCGCCCGCGTCGCGCGGCTGCCTTTTCCGCGTAGCACGGGTCGGCGGCGTAATACACGTCCAGCCACGGCATCTTGTTGAAGCCGACCACCCGATCCACCGGGCGAGCCTTGATGTCGAGTTGCACGAGTTCGGTGAACATTCGGTAGCGCGCGGGGTTGGTCAGGCCGCGCGCAGGCACGACGACGATCTCCAGATCGTCGGGGCGCTCGCCTTCCCATTCCAGGGTATAGACGCGCACCGTGTGGCCGCGCGCGACGCAGGCGCGCGCGATGCGCAGGAAGTCGCGCTGCAGGCCGCCGTAAGGGAAGTACTTGTAGAGGCAGAAGGCCAGATCCATCACGCCGTCCCCGGCGCCGGTCGCCCGGCCTCATTCACCAGCGCGGTCAGCTCGGCAAACACGCGATCCGGTTCCAGGCGCGTGTAGCACAGCGGCTTTTCGCGTACCACGTCGAAGCGTGCCAGCTCGTCCTTGGTCGGATAATGGCGGCAACGCGCAGACAGGCAGGGGGCGCACGGAAAGTCGGAGGCGAGGTGGCGCTGGCGCGGTCCCCAGGCGCCGGTCAGTTCGGGTCGCGTGGGACCGAAAAGCGACACCGTGGGCACGTCGAGTGCGGCGGCCAGATGCCCCAGGCCGGTGTCGACCGCGACGCAGGCCGAGGCGCTGGCCAGTTCGGCTGCGATGCCGGCCAGCATCAGGCGCGGTAGTACCGTCGCGTGCGGCAGATCGGCCGCGATGCGTTCGGCGCGCTCGCGCTCTGCGTCATTCCCCCACGGCAGGCGCACCTGCCAGCCGGCGCGCGTGCAGCGCTCGGTCAGATCGCGCCAGTACATCTCCGGCCAGTGCTTGGTGGCCCAGGTCGTTCCGTGCAGGAAGAGCAGCGTTGGCGTGGCCGGCGGCGGTGCGTCGCCAAGTACGCGGGTGCGCTCCAGCCCGTAGTCGCAGGGCGAGTCGGGGACGTCGTAGCCCAGTGATCTGGCGAACAGTTCGCGCACGCGCTCGACGGCATGGCGTCCCTTGGGCACGGCGTGGCGGCGATCGTAGAAGCGGCTCGCCAGCGGCTCGCGGATCGAGTCGCGGTCCAGTCCGTGCACCGGCGCACCGGCGTAGCGCGTCAGGATCGCGCTCTTGATCAGGCCCTGTGCGTCGATCGCCAGATCGTAGTGGGCGAGTTTGACCTTGTGCGTCATCGCCTGCCATTCGCCGGCGAGCCAGGTGCGCAGCACGGAACGCCGCCAGCGCCGCAGCGCGACCGGAATCACGCGCTCGACGGCCGGGTGCCAGGCCGGCACCTCGGCGAAGTTCTCCTCGACCAGCCAGTCGAAGCGCACGCCGGGGATGGCGCGTGCGGCATCGGTGAGCGCCGGCAGTGTGTGGATCACGTCACCCAGGGACGAGGTCTTGATGATCAGAACGCGCATCAATGCTCCGGCGATGCCACGCCCAGATCATCCAGCGCGGCGAGTACGCTGGCCGGCGTGATTTCGGTGAGGCAGCGCAGGTGGCCGAGCGGACAGGTGCGCTTGAAACAGGGTGAGCATTCCAGGCCCAGGTACAGCACTTTCGCGCGCGCCGGGTCGGCCAGCGGGGGGGTGTGGTCCGGCGTGGACGAACCGAAGATCGCCACCAGCGGCACATCGACCGCGGCAGCCACGTGCATCAGGCCGGAGTCGTTGGTGACCGCAGCTTCGGCCATCGCCAGCAAATCGACCGCGTCGCCCAGCGTGGTGCGCCCGGCGAGATTGATCACGCCGGTGCCGGCTGCCTGCGCGATCGCTTCGCCTGCGTCATGGTCCTTGCCCGAACCAACGATCCACACGTCGCACCCGCGCGCGACCAGCTCTCGCGCGAGCGCTCCGAAGTGCTCCAGTGGCCACTGTTTGGCCGGGCCGTACTCGGCGCCGGGCATGAAGGCCACGGCGCGTCGTTCGGCGGGCAGTTCGAGCGCTTCGCGTAGCCGCGCTTGGTTGGCCGCGTCGGCGACCAGATGCGGGCGCGGGATCGGGTCGGGCAGCGGCTGCTGCAGACCCCGGCCGAGTGCGACGAAGCGTTGCACGGTCAGCGGCAAACGGCGTTTGGACAGCAGCCGCATGTCGTTGATCAGCCAGTAGCGCATCTCGCCACGAAAGCCGGTGCGTTGCGCGATGCCGGCGAAGGCGGGCACCAGGGCGGATTTCAAGGAGTTGGGCAGCACGACGGCCTGGCTGTAGCCGATCTGGCCCAGCTGCTTGCCCAGCTTCCAGCGCAGGCCGAGTTGCAGCTTGCCGTGACCGACGGGCATCACGACGCCGCGGCGCACCTCGGGCATGCGATCGAGAATCGGCAGCGACCACTCGGGCGCGAGCACGTCGATGATGCATTCGGGCTCGGCGGCCTTGAGCACCTTGAACAGGCTCTGCGCCATGACCATGTCGCCGACCCACGACGGGCCGACGACGAGGATGCCGCGTGGCGGGTCTGTCGCGGCGTCGTCGAGGTCGTCCGGATCAGGGGGGGGCGGGGTCATTGCGGTTCAGGCGTGGGAGCGAAATCCGCCACCAAGTCGCAGGCGGCGCTCACCGGCGGTTCTCGATGATCCAGTCAGCCATCGGTGTGCCGGTGTTTTCCGGCCGGGCCGACAGCGGTTTCGACAGAGGTTGCATGCCGCGCCCCCAGCGCACACCGGCGATTTCCGGCATGCCTGCTGGCGCCTTCCTGCGAGTCGATTTTGCGTTGTCTTGTCGCATTACAGTCCTCGTTGCTTGAGCCAGTCCAGATAGCGCGGCACGCCTTCCTCGACTGGCGTGAAGCGCTGCGCGTAACCGGCCGCGCGCAGCGCCCCCATATCGGCCTCGGTGAAACTCTGGTAGCGGCCCTTGAGGTGATCGGGGAACGGGATGTAGTCGATGCCGCCTGCGCCGTGCCAACTCATGGCCGCGTGGGCGACCTCGTTGAAGCTCTGCGCGCGCCCGGTGCCGACGTTGAAAATCCCGGAAATTTGCGGGTTGTCGAACAGCCACAGGTTGACTGCGACGACGTCGTCGACGTGGATGAAGTCGCGCTGCTGCTCGCCCGGGCCGTAGCCGTCGGAGCCCTCGAACAGGCGCACCCGCCCGGAAGACTGCAACTGGTTGTAGAAGTGGTAGGCGACGCTCGCCATCGAGCCCTTGTGCTGTTCGCGCGGCCCATAGACGTTGAAGTAGCGCAGGCCGGCGACCTGGCCTTCGAGGCCGTGCATGTGACGGCGCAGATGGCAGTCGAACTGGAACTTCGAGTAGGCGTACATGTTGAGCGGGCGCTCGAACTCGCGTGCTTCGCGGAAGGTCGGGCCCATGCCGTACACCGATGCCGACGAGGCGTAGATCAGCGGCACGCGGGTCGGCGCACACCATTCGAGCACGGCCTTGGAGTACTCGTAGTTCACCTGCATCACGAAGCGACCGTCCCACTCGGTGGTCGAAGAGCACGCGCCTTCGTGGAAGATCGCCTCGACGCGGCCGAAGTCCTGCCCGGCGCGGATGCGTGCGAGGAAGTCGTCCTTGTCCATGTAGTCAGCGATGTCGGCGTCGTTCAGATTCAGGCACTTGTGGCCGTCGGACAGGTCGTCGACGACGAGGATATCGTCGATGCCGCGGGCGTTGAGGCCCTGTACCAGGTTGCTGCCGATGAAGCCGGCGCCGCCGGTGACGATGATCATGTGCAATCTCCAGTGGGGGCCTGTTCAAGGCCGCGGGCGAGCTCTTCGGGGCTGACGCTGGCGGTGCCCAGCTTGCCGACGACGATACCGGCGGCGACATTGGCCAGCAGCGTCGCGTCGGCCAGCGGCAGGCCGCAGGCCAGCCCCGCACCGAGCAGGGCGACGACGGTGTCGCCGGCGCCGGTGACGTCGAACACGTCGCGCGCGCGCGCCGGCAGGGTCAGCGGCGCGGCGCCGCGCGCGAGCAGGGTCATGCCGCGTTCGCTGCGCGTGATCAGGACGGCTTCCAGGCCCAGCGCCTCTCGCAGGGCTTCGCCGCGCTCGACCAGGGTCTCGTCGCTCGCGCAATGGCCGACCACAGACTCGAATTCGGACAGATTGGGAGTGATCACGGTCGCGCCGCAATAGCGGCCGAAATCCGTGCCTTTGGGGTCGACCACGACCGGCGCACCGGCTTCGCGCGCGGCGCGGATCAGCGAGCCGACCTGCGCCAAGGTGCCCTTGCCGTAATCGGAGAGCACGACCGCGCCGGCGCCGGGGAGGCTTGCGCCGAACTCGGCCTCGATGCCGGCGGATTCGAGGACCGCAAAGCTTTCCTCGAAGTCGAGCCGGATCAATTGCTGGTGGCGGCTGATGATGCGCAGCTTGGTGATGGTCGGGTGCTGCGGCGCCTCGATCAGGCGGCAGCCGACGCCGGCGTCCTCCAGGCGGTGGCGCAGCAACGTGCCGGCCTCGTCGCGCCCGATCAGACCGACGATGTCGGCGCGTGCGCCCAGCGAGGCGACGTTGATTGCCACGTTGCCGGCTCCGCCGGCGCGGAATTCGTCCTGTTCGACGCGCACGATCGGAACCGGCGCCTCGGGCGAGATGCGGTTGGTCGAGCCATGCCAGTAACGGTCGAGCATGACGTCGCCAACGACGACGACACGACCGGTGGAGAAATCGGGAAGCGGGACGCTCATGAGGCAGGCTGGGTCGTCTGGTGACAAACCCGGATTATTTCATGATCCGGTCGCCCTTGCGGCCGACCGGTCAGGAAGACTTCCGTGCGGCGCGCTTGCGCCCGATCGCGAGCTGATTCTCGGCCGCGCGCAACAGGGTTTCGGAATTCTCGCCGTCGGTCGGGAACAACGCGCTGCCCATGCGTGCCTTGAGTTCGACCTCCTTGTCGTCGAGCACGAACGGCTCGGCGAACACGCGCTGCACCGCCTCGCGACCGCGCTCCAGATCTTCGCGTTCGAACACGCCCTCGAGCGCGATTGCGAAGCGGTCGCCGTGCACATGGGCGACGGTGTCCTCGGCGCGAACGGCCTCGCGCAGTTTGCGCGCGACCTCGACCAGCAGCCGGTCCCCGACTTTGCGGCCAAGACCTTCGTTGATCGCGCCGAACTCTTCGAGATCGAGCACGATGATTCCCAGGCGCGCGTTATGGCGCCGACCGCGCGTAATCGCGTGGTCGATGCGATCGGACAGCAGCATGCCGTTGCCGATCCCGGTAAGTGGGTCAGTCAGCGCCTCGTCACGCAGCTGGCGTTCGTTCGAGGCGAGCTTGGCGCGCAGTGCCTCGGCCTCGCGCGTACGCTCGGCCAGCTTGCGGGCCAGATCGCCGGCTTCGGACTGGGTGGCGGAGGTGCGAGCCGGCACGACGTCGTCGGCGGGGCGCCCCGACCGGCTGCGACGGGCCGACGCCTGGCCGGCATAGAAGCCGATGGACAGGCCGAGGATCAGGGTCAGGGCGAGCGACAGGATTTCGGGCGACACGGATACGAGCTCCGTTGTGGTTGTGCGCCATTTGCGCGGACTGCCGAACGATTATAAGCGAAGCTGCACATTCAGGCGCCGGCCTCAGGGACTCTGGCTGTCGCGGCCGGCAGGCGCGACGCCGGCCGCGACGCCGGGACAGGCTGCGGCGGTGCGCAGCAACGGCATCGCCAGCGCGGCCGCTACGCCGTCGCCACCGGCCAGCCCGAGATCGAGCAGCGGCTCGAGACCCAGCGCAGCGGCCTGATGGGCATGTCCGGGTTCGGCCGAGCGATCGGCGAGAGTGGCGTAGGCGACGACTTCCGGCGCGATCCCGCGTGCAGCCAGCAGCGCGGAACTCGCCACGAAACCGTCGACGACGACGAGTAGTCGCCGTTCGGCTGCGCCAAGCATGGCCCCGCTCATCATCGCGATCTCGAAGCCGCCGAATTCGCGCAGCGCCTCGAAGGCATCTGCGGGGCGGCCGGCGCGCGCCAATGCACGATCCAGCAGGGCGCGGCGGCGCGTCAGGACGGCGTCGGCCGCGTCATCGGGACTGGACAGCACATTCAGCGGCAGGTCGGTCAGGCAGTGCGTGAGCAGCGCGGCCGAAGCGCGCGCACCGACGCCGATCGAGCCGAAGCCGATCACGCTGCAACCCAGCGCGGCGTATTCGTGGGCGAGTGCGCGGCCGCGTTCGAGTGCGCGCTCGAGTTGCGAACGCCACATCGCCGGCTCCAGACCGAAGTTGGCCGTGCCGTGTTCGATCTTGGCGTCGACCAGCCCCGCGCGTGTGCCGAAATCGTGGCTCACGCCGGCGTCGACGACCGACAGTCCTAGCGCCATCTGCCGGCACGCGAGGTTGATTGGCGCACGGCCGGCGACGACGCGCTCCACGCTCTGCCAGGTGATTTTCTGCGGACGCGCCGAGGCACCCGCGGCGATCGCCCCGTGATCTCCTGCGAACAGCACGATTGCGGGACGGTGCATTTGCGGTTGCAGCGAGCCCTGCGCGAGCCCGATCTGCACGGCCAGATTTCCGACGCGACCAAGCGTATTGCCGACGCTCGCGCGCAGGGCGTCGGCAAGGCTGTCATCCGGGATTTCGATGCGAATGTGCATGCGCTAGCGTTGGGCCTTGATGCCGCAGCAGTTTACCACCGGCACGTTGGCCCGCATCCGGGATGTCCGCGATGCGCGCGCGTACCGCGGGTATTCACCTGCGCTGTGCCGATGGCATGGGTTCGCGCTATCATGCGCGCCTCGCCCGACGGGCGAGCGTGCTCCAGGTGCCCGGCGGCAGATCGCGTCGCAGGGTTAAACGGGAAACAGGTGCGCGTGACCGGCCCCGCCGGCCCACGCAAGTCCTGTGCTGCCCCCGCAACGGTAAGCAGACGAAAGACGCATCCTCACGGCCACTGAACGCGAGTTTGGGAAGGCGGTGCGTCCGGCGGAGGTCCTTCAGGGATCGGCCGTTCAGTCTGCGAGCCCGGATACCGGCCCGGACACGCACCGGCGAAGTGTCGCGGGGTGGCGACGGGATGCGTGTCCTGACGGCGCTCTGCGTGTACTTCGGTTTTGTTCAGGTCGATCCGTGCGGGGGCGCACGGACAACCGGAGTCCATCGATGAAATCCCATCCCCTTCTTTCGGCCATCCCGGCGGCGCTGGCGGCTGCCTTCGCTCAAACGGCCGCCGCGCAGCCGATCGTTCATGAATCACTCGGCGAACCGGTCATCGTGACCGCGACGCGCTTTCCCGAACAGTCGATCGACGTCATCGGCCGCGTGGTCACGATTTCGCGCGAAGAAATCACGGCCAGTGGCGCACTCTCCGTGCCGGATGTACTGCGCCGCGTCACCGGCTTGCAGGTGCGTGGACTGTATGGCGGCGTGGCCGGCGACACGGCGGTCGACATGCGTGGCTTTGGAGAGGGCGGTGCCCAGCGCGTGCTGGTGCTGCTCAACGGCCGGCGTCTGAACCCGCTCGATTCGGCCGCCGTGGACTGGTCGCAAGTGCCGCTCGGACGCATCGAGCGCATCGAGGTGCGCCACGGCAGCGGTGCCATCCAGTATGGCGACAACGCCGTCGGCGGCGTCATCAACATCATCACCTCCACCGACGAGGAAGGCGGCAGCGTGTCGGCCGGCTGGGGCAGCTTCGACACGCGCGAACTGTCGGCCGACTACGCCACGCGCAGCGGCGAGCTGAGCATCGCGCTGAGTGCCGATCACCGCGCCAGTCGCGGCTGGCGCGACAACAACCGGCAGGAGCAGAACGCGCTCGCGGCCAACCTCGCCTACGCACTCGAACGCGGCGAGATCACGCTCGAGGCCGGTGGTGCCAAGACCCGCTTCGGCCTGCCCGGTGCGCTCACCAACGCGCAGTACGACGACGATCCGCGTCAGGCCGAGACCGACGACAGCTTCGCCAAGCGTGACAGCGCCTATGTGCGTCCTGGCGTGCGCTACGCGCTCTCCGATACGCTGGAGTTCGCGGCCGAACTGGGACTGGGCGAGACGCGCGGGCGTTCGTTCATCTCCAACTGGCCGACTTTCCAGGACCGCGAGACGCGCACGCTGTCGCTCACGCCGCGGCTCAAATGGGCTCATGGCCTCGGCTCACTGGCCAGCACCACGGTGATCGGCTTCGACCATTACGACGGCCGGCTCGACGCGGACAGTGCGGCCAGCCCGTCCGGGCTGACCACCAACAGTGTGCGCATCGACCAGCAGAGCGACGCCTTCTACGTGCACAACCACACGATGCTCACCGATGCGCTCACCGTCAGCGTCGGTGCGCGCCGCCAGAACGTGGACCAGTCGGCACGCGACAGCGGCGGCAAGCGCCGCGACAACGACCATGCGGAAACCATCTGGGAGGCCGGCGCGAGCTGGCGGATCACGCAGGCGGTGCGTGTGTTCACGCGCTTCGGCGAGACCTTCCGCTTCGCCAACCTGGACGAACTGACCACTTTCGGGGGCTTCGTCTCGCAGCCGGTGCGTCCCGAGGTCGGGGATTTCGTCGACGTCGGCGCCGAGTTCTCGGGCACGGGCTGGCGGCTGGGCGTGACGGCCTACAATCTCGACATGACCGACGAGATCGCCTACAACCCGATGACGTTCGAGAACGAGAACCTGGCGCGCAGCCGTCACCGCGGCGTGCAGGTCGACGGCAGCGTGGTACTTGCTCGCGACTGGCGCCTGGGTGGCGGCATCACCTGGCAGAAGGCGGAATTTCGCGGCGGCGACAACCGCGGCGAACGCCTGCCGCTGGTGCCTGAATGGAGCGCCAACGCGAACCTGACCTGGAGCGGACCTTCCGGCTGGAGCGCGAACGCGGCGGCCAACTTCGTCGGCGCGCGTCACTATGCCGGCGACAACGCCAACGCCTTCCGGCGTCTGCCTTCATACACCGTGGTCGATCTCGCCGTGTCCAAACGCATCGACGCGTGGACGCTGCGGGCACGTGCGCTCAACCTGTTCGACCGCAAGTACGCGCCGACCGCATTCAATTACGGCTTCGGCGAGAGCTACTACCCGGCTGACGGGCGCACGCTGATGGTCGACGCGCGCTACGCCTTCTGATGGGTGCCTCGCATGAGCCGCTGCGCGGGCGCATTGCCGCGGCCCTGACGAGGCACGGAGGGCGCTGATGCCAGGCCGCCGGCGCGCCATCCTCGCCTTGTTCGCGCTTGCAGTGGCGGGTCTGGTCGCGCTGATGTGGGCGCTGTCGGCGGGCGAGGTCGCGGTCGCGCCGGCGCGCATCCTCGCTGCGTTGGGCGGGGCTGCCGAGGGCATGGACGCGGCCATCGTGCGTGAGCTGCGTCTGCCGCGAGCCGCCGCCGTGTTCGCCGCCGGCGCGCTGCTGGCTGCGGCCGGTGCGCTGATGCAGGTGCTGCTGCGCAATCCGCTGGCCGACCCCTATATCCTGGGCATCGCCGGCGGGGCTGCGGTCGGCGCGCTGGCCGCGATGATCGTCGGTGCCGCCGCCTGGGTCGTTGACGGGGCGGCCTTCGCCGGGGCGATGGCCGCGGTGCTGCTGGTGTTCGGGCTGGCGCACGGCGACGGCTCGTGGACACAGACGCGGCTGTTGCTCACCGGCGTGGTCGTGGCGGCCGGCTGCGGTGCAGCAATCACGCTGATGCTCTCGCTGGCCACCGATGTACGCGTGCACTCCATGCTGTTCTGGCTGATGGGCGACGCCTCCGGGGCATCCCGGCCGTGGGCCGGCTTCGTCGTGCTGGCGCTGGCGCTGGCGCTGGTCGTGCCGCGCGCGCGCGAATTGAACGTGCTCGCGCGCGGCGAGCTGACTGCACGCAGCCTCGGCGTGGAAGTCCGTCGTTTGCGCATGGTGCTGTATGTTGCCGCTTCGCTGATGACGGCCACCGCGGTCACGCTGGTCGGTTCGGTCGGTTTCATCGGACTGGTCGTGCCGCATCTGATGAGACTGGCGGTCGGCAACGACCAGCGCGTGCTGCTGCCGGCGGCGACGCTGGGCGGCGGCACCTTGCTGCTGATCGCCGACACGGCTGCGCGTACCGTCGTTGCGCCGGTGCAATTGCCGGTGGGCGTACTCACCGCGCTGATCGGCGTTCCGATGTTCCTGTTTCTGCTCTCGCGTCACGCGCCCCGCCGATGAAATCCGGCGAAATCCTCCTCGAAGCGCGTGATCTCGCCCTGCAGGCGGGCGGGCGCGTATTCTGCTGTGGCGTCTCGCTTGAGGTCGCGGCCGGCCGCTGCGTGGTGCTGCTCGGTCCCAACGGATCGGGCAAGACCACCTTGCTGCACACCCTCGCCGGCCTGCGCGCGCCGGCCGCCGGGTCCGTTTCCCTGGCCGGTCGCACGCCGCAAGCCTGGCCGGCGGCGGAGCTGGCGCGCTTTCGCGGCCTTCTGGCCCAGCAGCAGGATGACCATTTCCCTGCGACGGTGCTTGAGACCGTGCTGGTCGGGCGCCATCCGCATCTGGGGCGCTGGGGCTGGGAGGGCGCCGAGGACGAAGCCGTGGCGCGCGAGGCGCTGGCCGCAGTCGGCCTGGCGGGCATGGCTGCGCGTGACGTGCTCACGCTCTCGGGCGGCGAGCGCCAGCGCGTGGCGATCGCGACCCTGCTGGTGCAAGCGCCGCGCCTGATGCTGCTCGATGAGCCAACCAATCATCTCGACCTGCACCACCAGATCGGCGCGCTCGACCTGTTCCGGGATCTGGCCGGACAGGGACGCGCCGTCGTGATGGTCTTGCACGACATCAACCTGGCGGCGCGCTACGCCGATTCCGTCGTGCTCTTTGACGGCGACGGTGGCGCGCAGGCGGGTGATGCGGCTTCGATGCTCGACGCGACGCGTCTGAGCCGTGCGTTCGATCATCCGATCGGAGTCCTCGACGACGGCGGGCGATCGGTCTTCGTGGCGCGCTGAGCAAGGTCTACGCTTGAACTGGAGGGGCGATTGAACGACGATTGCGCCCCGTACATCCGGAGCCGTCCATGCCCATTCCTGCCATCCGCAACGCTCGCCCCGGCCCGCAGCCGGGCCGCGTGTATCTGGTCGGTGCCGGCCCGGGCGATCCGGAACTGCTCACGCTGCGCGGCGCGACGCTGCTCGCCGGTGCCGACGTGGTGCTCTACGATAATCTGGTGAGCGCGCGCATTCTTGAACTGGCACCGGCTTCGGCCGAGCGTATTTACGTCGGCAAGAAGGCGGCCCACCACGTACTGCCGCAGGACGAGATCAATGCGCTACTGGTGAGCCACGCGCGCCAGGGGCGTCGTGTGGTTCGCCTCAAGGGCGGGGATCCCTTCATCTTCGGGCGCGGCGGCGAGGAGATCGAGGCTTTGGTCGATGCCGCCATTTCCTTCGAGGTCGTGCCCGGCGTCACCGCGGCGGCAGGGGTGGCGGCCTATGCCGGCATTCCGCTTACGCATCGCGATCACGCGCAGTCGGTGGTGTTCGCCACCGGTTTCCTCAAGGACGGGGCGCTCGATCTGGATTGGACGATGCTCGCGCGCGGCGCACAGACGTTGGTGATTTACATGGGGATCTCGCGCCTGGGCGACATCTGTGCTCGGCTGATCGAGCATGGACTGGCGGCCGATACGCCGGCGGGCGTCATCGAACGTGGCACGACCGACGCGCAGCGCGTATGTGTCGGCACGCTCGCTGATCTGGCCGATCGGGTGCGCGAGGCGGGCATCCGCCCGCCGGCGCTGACCGTGGTGGGGGGCGTGGTCGGTCTGTATCCGCGGCTGGCGTGGTTTGCGGCGTCGGACGAGGCCGGCCACGATTGACCGGCCTCGTCCGTAGACTACTTGCCGCCTTTGCCGGCGTCGCCGACGCGCACCTGATCGCGCATCGACTTCAGCGACTTGTCGCCGATGCCCGGGACCTTGGTCAGATCCTCGACCGACTTGAACGGGCCGTTCCTGTCGCGATACTCGACGATGGCTGCAGCTTTCGCCGGCCCGACGCCCTTGATTTGCTCGAGGGCGGCAGCATCGGCCGTGTTGATGTCTACGCCGGCCGCGAAGACGGCCAGCGGTGCGAGCAGGCTGACAAATACGAGACAACGCAGTGACTTGAACATGAGAACCTCCGATGTGTGGCCATTGGGCGCTCCGGTTATGCCGTAGACATTATTCCATGTCAATGTTTGAGCGCTGTCGATGGTCTGCGTCAGGTCGTCGGTGTGAAATAGTCCCGCTGTCACCTCATGTATACACAAGCTGTCTGACGATCATCCTATAGTCCGGGCGTTTGCGTACGTCCGGGAGGCCGCATGATCGACGAGGAGTTCGCCGAGGTCTCGCACATCGGGCGCCGCCTTGCGCTGCGGGCGCTGGCGGGGCTCGCGCTGCTGTCATTGCTGCTGATCGTGCTGATCGGCGGCTCACTCAGTTCGGTATGGTTCGCTGGCCGGCTGGCGGGCGCTGGCGCCTGGTGGCTGGCGCTGCCGTGGGGGCTGACGGCGGTCGTCGGCGGCGTGCTCGCCTGGCGCATCGGCTGTTGCCTGTTCGTCGCGGCTCCGCCACCCGAGGGAGTGCAACTGGCGCGCGAACTGGCGCCGTCGCTGTACGCGCTGTGCGACCGCATTGGCCGCAGGTGCGGCGGACGGCCGGTCGACACGGTATGGATTACCGGCGACATCAACGCCGCGGTGTTGCGGCGTCCTCGCTGGGGTCTGGTCGGTCCGATCGAGACGCATTTGCTGATCGGCCTGCCGCTCGCGCACAGCGTCTCGGAACGCCAGCTTTGTGCCATCGTCGCCCACGAGTACGGGCATCTGGCCGTGCAGCGCCGCTGCGTCGATGCCTGGGGCGCGCAGTTGCGCAGCGCGTGGTTCCGCGCCGTAGAGTGCTGCATCGACCGTCTGCCGCTGCTTGGCGCACTACTCGATCGACTCACGCGCAACGAAGTCTGCACGGCCCTGCGACTGGCCCGCATCGAGGAATTCAGGGCCGATCGGGTCGCGGCCGACGCGGTCGGCGCCGGCCTGCTCGCCGAAACCCTGGTCGAGGTCGCCGCACGCGAGCGATTTTTGCGCTGCGACTTCTGGGTCAAGATCATGGACCAATGCGCTTACAGCCCACGCCCGAGCATGCGTCCCTACCGTGACATGGGATTGGGAATGGTCGCCGGCTTCCTGCCGGGGGACGGGCGTGGTGCGTGCCTGCATTCGATGTGCGATGAGGGCGACGCATTCCATCCGTCGCTGACAGAACGCCTCGAGGCACTGGGCGAGCAGCCGGCGAGCGACACGCCGGTCGAGGATTCAGTGGCCGAGCGACATCTGGCGTTGTTGTTGCCGCGCCTGGCCTGGGAGCTGGATCGCGCCTGGTGGGCCCAGATGCGCTACGAGTGGCGGGATTCCTATCTGCGCTCTCGCCCCGATGTTCCGTCCGACTGAGCGATGCGCGATCGTGCCTCGTCCAGTGCTGCGCACAACGCCTCCACACCGTCGATGAAGCGTGGTCCGGGGCGCTGGAGCAGATCCGCGGGCAGGGCCAGCAGATTGTCGTGGCGGTTTGCGGCCAGGTCCGGCCAGCGCCGCCATTCTGCCAAGCCGGTTTGCGTCGTGTCGTCGACGCGGGTTGCGAGGATGACCTGCGGATTGGCCGCGAGAACCCCCTCCACCGATACCGTCGGCGCCAGTTGCGACAGCGGCGCGAATACGTTCTGTCCGCCGCAACGTTCGATCGCACGCGAGATCAGGTGTTCACCGTTGATCGTCATCAACGGGCGATCCCAGACCTGATAGAACACGCGCAGGCGCTCGCCCTTGGGGCCCGCACGCAACGCTTCGGCACGGTCGCGCAAGGCATCCGCCGCGATGCGCGCGACCGGCTGCGTGCCGGCGAGCCGTCCCAGGGTCTCGATGCTCGTGGCGATGTCCTCGATGCTGCGGATCTCGTTCAGGTAGAGCGCAATGCCGAGCGCGTCGAGTCGATCGAGCTGCGGCATGCGGTTGCCGCTTGCCCAACCGACGACGAGATCCGGGCGCAAGGCCACGATGGCTTCCAGATCGAGGCCCGAGTGACGACCGATGCGCGGCAGCGCACGCGCGGCCGGCGGGTGGTCGCTGAATTCGTCGACGCCGACCACGCGATCACCGGCGCCGGCGGCAAACAGCAATTCGGTGACATGCGGCGCGATGCTGATGATGCGTGTAGCCGGCGCGCTCAGTTCGACGGAGCGCTGCGCGTCGTCGATGACGCGCACGTCGTTGGCGTGGCTCGCGACCGTCAGGCACGCCAGCATGGTCAAAAGCAGGATTCTCATGACGCCACCGCCTGCAGGGGCAACTCGCCCTGGCGGGTTGCGACGTCCGGCGTGGCCGCGACCGCTTCGAGACCGCCCACGCGCACGCCCAGCAGGCGCAGCCGGCGCTCCAGGTCCACCCGTCGCAGGCAGGCACCGGCCGCGCGCCGGATGGCGGCGGCGTCGTCGATGGCCGCAGGCAGCGTGAGGTCGCGCGTGACCGTGCTGAAATCGGCGTAGCGCAGCTTGATGCCGATGGTGCGTCCGCGATAGCCCTTGCGCGCAAGATCGTCGGCGACGCGCTCGCACAAGGCGGTGAAGATCGTTGTCAGTTCGTCGCGATCGCGCTGCGCATGCAGGTCGCGTTCGAAGGTCGTCTCGCGGCTGATCGACTTCGGCTCCGAGTGGGTCACCACCGGGCGCTCGTCGCGACCATGGGCCACGTCCGCCAGCCAGGCGGCGAAGCTGCGTCCGAAGTGCTCGCGCAACATGCCGGGGTCGGCGCGCGCGATGTCGCCGACCGTGGCAAGACCGAGCGCGGTGAGCCGGTCGGCGCTCTTTGGCCCGATGCCGTTGATCTTGCCCGCCGGCAGCGGCCAGATGCGCGTCGGAACGTCGGTCATGTCGAGCAGGGTCAGTCCGTCCGGCTTGTCGAGCTCGGAGCCGATCTTGGCGAGCAGCTTGTTGGGTGCGATGGCGATCGAGCAGGTCAGGCCGGTGGCCTCGAGCACTGCCGCCTTGATGCGGCGCGCAAGTGACAGGGAATCCTCGTCGATGTCGGTGAGGTCGATGTAGATCTCGTCGATGCCGCGGTTCTCGATGTACGGCGCGATTTCAGCCACGGCCTGTTTGAACAGGCGCGAGCAGTGCCGATAGGCGTCGAAGTCGGCTGGCAGCAGGACTGCGTCCGGGGCGAGTCTTGCGGCCTTCATCATGCCCATCGCGGAGAACACGCCGAGCGCGCGTGCCTCGTAGGTCGAGGTAGTCACCACGCCGCGCCCGACGTAGTCGGCCAGACGTGCGAAGCGCAGCGAACCGTCGTGCAGACGCTGTGGCGCCTGGGTGCGACGACCGCCGACGACGACCGGACGGCCGCGCAGCTCGGGGAAGCGCAGCAGTTCGACCGACGCGTAGAAGGCGTCCATGTCGAGGTGGGCGATGCGACGGGGTGGTTTCATCGGTGGTCACGCCGGTCTGCCGGCGCGTGTCGGCCATGTGGTGTGTCCGATTATCGCGCGAGCGTCGACGTGCGTCAGCCCGATGACGCCCCGTGCACGATGACGCGGTCGCGTCCGCCATTCTTGGCCTGGTACAGCGCCTGGTCGGCGCGGCGGACCAGGTCGTCGGCGTCGTCTTCGGCGTCCTCAATGTGCAGGTCCGCCACGCCGATGCTCAGCGTCAGTCGCCCGGACGGGCTGCCTTCGTGTTCCAGCCGGGCCGAGGCGACTTTCTCGCGCAGACGCTCACCCACCCGGATCGCGCCGTCCGTGGTGGTGCCGGCCAGCAGCACCGCGAACTCCTCGCCGCCGTAGCGTGCCGCGAAATCGCCGCCGCGCTGCGTCGCGACCTGTCGCATCAATTCGGCGACATCGCGAAGGCAGTCGTCGCCTGCCAGATGACCGTAGAGGTCGTTGTAGGGCTTGAAGTGGTCGACGTCGACGAGCAGCAGCGACAGTGGTGTGCGTTCGCGCCGCGCGCGGCTGATTTCGGCAGCCAGGCGCTCATCGAAGGCGCGACGGTTCGCCAGTCCGGTCAGTCCGTCTTCGGTGGCCAGGCGCTGCAGGCGCACATTGGCGTCGTGCAGCGCATCGCGCGCGTCGCGCAACTCGTCTTCGGCGCGCAACCGTTGTGCCATCAGGCGCAGTACGAAAAAACCCGTGCCGGCCAGCGCGATCGACAGCAGCACCACGCCCAGCGTGCGGCGGCGCGCCTCGCCGATCCAGCCGGCAAGGACCTCCTCGCGTGATTGCGTAACGACCACGGCAAGCGGGTAGCGCTCGAGGTGACGGAAGGCGACGAGTCGTTCGCCTTTCTCGCCCGCCTCGCGAAGCACGCCGCGATTGCCGGTGAGTACATGGTCACGATACAGCGACTGAGCGGCGAGCGAGATGCCCATCGCATCCTCGACGAAGGGGTGGCGCGCAAGCAGCGTTCCGTCGGTGAGCAGCAGCGAGATCGTGCCGCTCGTACCGAGGTCGTAGCCCTTGTAATGCTCGTTGAAATGCGCCATCGCCATCGTCGCCAGCGCCACGCCGCCAAAGCGCCCGTCGGACTGGTCGACGCGTCGCGATACGGTGATGATCCAGTCTCCGGTCGAGCGGCTGCGGATCGGCGGACCGATCAACACCCGACCGGAAGGCTCGTCGCGATGATGGATGAAGTAGTCGCGATCGGAGTTGTTGTACTGGGTGAGCAGCACGGGCTGCGAATTGACGATCCAGCGCCCGGTCTCGTCATAGACGAACAGGCCATGCAGTTGCGGCATGTCGCGCACGCTGTCCATCAGCAGCGGGTGCAGGCGCTCGGCGTGCACGTCACCCATGCCTTCGGCCTCCAGGCGCTCGACCAGTTGCGCCAGATAGGTGTCGGCCTCCTTGATCTTGTCCTCGGCGTGCTGCGCGAGCGAGCGCGTGAAGTTGGTCAGCACCTTCTCGGCCTGGGTCAGGCGCAGCTCGCGCGCCTCGCTTGTATGACCGATGTCGAGGGCGATCAGCGACACGCACAGCAATACGATCAGCACCGCGGTGAGCAGCATCGCGGTGCGGCGCGACGTGGCCAGGCGCACGTCCGAGCGCGGAGAGGAAGGGGGGAGGGAGGGGGGCATGACGGAATCAGCTTAACGTGTTCCGTTCGGCTCGGGCCGCTGGAACGCGGGCGCGCATGACCTGGGTCAAGTGCGGGGTGTGATGCGTTGCACACGCCCGCGCAAGCGGGGATGATGGCGACCCGTGTTCGTGCATTGCATGCGGTGCCGATCGCGGATGCTTCCCGATTTCCGAGGTTCCCGACATGACGCTTGAAACCATCGAACGCGAAACCGGCTCCGCTCCGGGAGCGGCCATCATCGTGATGCATGGCCTGGGTGCGGACGGCGGCGATTTCGTGCCGATCTGCGACGAGATCGACCTGACAGGCGCTGGCGCCGTGCGCTATGTGTTCCCGCACGCGCCGGTGCGCCCGGTCACGATCAACAGTGGCTATCCGATGCGTGCCTGGTTCGACGTGCTCAGCTTCGAACGCGGCCAGAACGAGGACGAGGCAGGCCTGCGTGAATCGCAGGCGGCGATTGCCGAACTGGTCGAGCGCGAGATCGCGCGCGGCGTGCCTGCCGCGCGCATCGTGCTGATGGGCTTTTCGCAGGGCTGCGCGATGACGCTGATGACCGGGCTGCGCTTCGGCCAGCGCCTGGCCGGTCTGGTCGGCCTGTCGGGTTATCTTCCGCTGGCCGACAGGCTCGCGGCCGAACGCAGCGATGCCAACGCCGACGTGCCCATCTTTCTCGCCCACGGTATCGCCGATCCGGTGATTCCGTTCGCCCGCGGCGAAGCCTCACGCGACGCGCTGAGCGCCCTCGGCTACCCGGTCGAGTGGCATCCCTATCCGATGGTGCACACCGTGACGCTGCAGGAGATCCGTGACATCGAGCGCTTCCTGCAGCGCGTACTCGCAGCGTGAATCAGGGGCTGCCACGCGTTGTCTGGTTCGACGCCTCGGGGGTCGAGCACGCGCTGGTGTGGCGCAGCGAATCGAGTACCAAGCCGCCGTCGCGCGTGGTCGAGGCCGACGACACGACGCGCGCCGATACGGCCTGGCGTCTTGCCTGTCAGGGCACGGCCCAGCTATGGAGAGGCGATTTCCACAATGCCCGGCAATTGCTGCAGGCGCTGGGAAGACGCTTCGAGCGCAGCCGCGCCCGGCGCACACCGCCCGAGGATCCGGTGGCGGCCTTCAATCTGTATCGGCTCACCCAGGCACAGCGCGCGCGCAGCCTGGGTGCGCTGCTGGTGCGCTTCGATCCGGGCTGGCGCCTGGTGGCCGGTCGTGCGCCTGATGTCTCGGTCGAATGCACCGAAGCCTGGGGCGAATGCGCCGAGTCCTGCGTCATGCCGCTGCGCGAACTGCTCGGAGCCATCGGCGCGCATCAGTGGCGCGTGCGCGGCGTCGAGGTGCCGGCGCTGGAGGCGCGAATCCACCCGCACTACGGCGTGTTCTCGCCCGTGCGTGGTGAATATGTCGATCTGGTCGCGGCTGCACCGCTGCCCGCCGACACGCGTGTGGCCTTCGACATCGGCACCGGCACCGGTGTGCTCGCCGCGCTGCTGGCGCGGCGTGGCGTCGAGCGCGTGGTTGCCACCGATAATTCGGTACGCGCGCTGGCGTGCGCGCGGGACAATCTTTCACACCTCGATCTTGGCGATCGCGTCGAACTGATCGAGGCGGAGCTTTTCCCCGAGGCTCGTGCGCCGTTGATCGTGTGCAATCCGCCCTGGCTACCGGGTAAGGCCGTATCGAGTCTCGACCGCGCCATCTTCGATCCGGATGGCGCGATGCTGCGCGGTTTTCTCGCCGGGCTGCGCGCGCATCTGGAGCCGGGAGGCGAGGGATGGCTGATTCTGTCCGACCTGGCCGAACACCTGGGTCTGCGCACCCGTGCCGAACTGCTGGCCGCCTTCGATGCGGCCGGCCTGGTGGTCATCGACCGACTCGACACGCACGCGCGTCACGGCAAGGCGTCCGATCGCGACGATCCGCTGCACGCGGCGCGCGCGGCTGAGACGACCTCGCTATGGCGTCTGGGCGTCGCATGATGCGCTGTAGATGTCTTCATCCAGATGTAATCGACGCGCGGGACAATAGCCTCCCCATCCGAGGGAGTGAAGGTGATGCGATGCACGTGTTCGGCAGCCGAGCCCGCCGGCGCAGCAACGCCGGGTAAGATCGCGGACATCGGCGCCATCATTGCGGCGAAGCGCTACGATTTCGTCTATCAGCCCATCGTCGACGTCTCGGCCGGCACTGTGTTCGGTTTCGAGGCGCTCGTGCGCGGGCCGGTCGGTACGGCGTTGTATGCGGCCGATGCGCTGCTGGGCGCCGCGCTCGCTGCCGGGCGGCTGCTCGAACTGGAGTGCGATGCGGCGCTCGCTGCGATCAGCGCATTCGGCCGCCTGCAATTGCCCGGACGCCTGTTCATCAACCTCAGTGCGCCGGCCATCGAGGTCTTTGCTGCCGATCGTGGCAGCCGGCTGTTCCGCGCCGCGGTCGAGGCGGGCGTCGCCCCCTCGCGCCTGATGCTTGAGCTGACCGAACATGAGCGTGTCGAACAGCCTGAGCGCCTGCGCGAAGCGCTGACGGTTTTCGCTGCGCAGGACATCGGTCTTGCGCTCGACGATTTCGGCGACGGGCGATCCAGCCTGCGCCTGTGGGCGCAGTTGCAACCGGGCATCGTCAAGCTCGACAAGTACTTCGCACGCGACGTGCATCGCGATCCGCGCAAGGTGGATGTCGTGCGTGCGATGCTGACGCTCGCCGAGCGCTTTGGCTCGCTGGTGGTCGCCGAAGGGATCGAGACCGCAGCCGAGCTGGCGGTGCTGCGGGACCTGGGATGCCGCTACGCCCAGGGCTACCTGCTCGGGCGCCCGCAGGCGCAACCCTCAGCGGGCGTACCCGATGCAGTGAGTGCAGTACTCGCCTCCGGCAAGATCGCGGTGCTGCCCAATGCGCTGCCCGGCACACATCTGGACCATACCGTTGCCCGGCTGATCGTGCGCGCGCCGACCGTTCCGGCCGACGCCTGCAACGAGGATGTGCGCCGCGTGTTCACGAAGCGGCCCGAACTGCACGCGCTGGCGATCGTCGATGGCGACTGGCCGGTGGGTCTGATCGACCGCCGCAACTTTCTCGACCGCTATGCCCAGCCGTATTTCAGTGAACTGTTCGGCCGGCGACCGTGCACTCAGATCATGAACCCCGACCCGATGCGCGTGGACCGTGACGTGCCGATCGATTCGATGGTTCGAATGCTCGCCGGTGACGACCAGCGCTACCTGTTCGAAGGTTTCATCGTCACCGAGGGCGGTCGCTATGCGGGGCTGGCCACCGGCGAGAGCCTTGTGCGTGCGGTTACCGAGCGTCGCATCGAGGCCGCCCGCCACGCCAATCCGCTGACGCTGCTGCCCGGCAACATCCCCATCACCGAACACATCCGGCGCCTGCTGGCGGCGCGTGCCCGGTTCGCCGCGTGCTATTTCGATCTGAACAACTTCAAGCCGTACAACGACTTGTACGGGTACTGGCGCGGCGACGAGATGATCAAGCTGGCCGCCTCGACCATCCTCGAGAGCTGCGATTCGGGACAGGACTTCGTCGGTCACGTCGGCGGCGACGACTTTGTGGTGCTGTTTCAGTCGGAAGACTGGCTGGAGCGTTGCACTCGCGTGGTCGAGGCGTTCGCCTTGCGGGCGCAGGCCTTGTTCGATCCCGCCGATCTTTCCCGCGGTGGGTTCGAAAGCGAGGACCGGCGCGGCTTTCACACGATTTTCCCGCTTACCGCGCTATCGGTCGGCGCGGTCGAGGTGCGTCCCGGTGTGTTCCGCGCGCCCGAGGATGTGGCGAGCGCGGCGGCTGCCGCGAAGAAGGTCGCCAAACGATCGGCGGGCGGCATCCACGTGAGCGATCCGGTTTCGGACGGTTTGCTCGCCTGCGGCTGACGCGCGAAGTCGATCACGTTCTGCGCTGCGGTGGCTGCGGCGAATGCAGGTATGCTTGAGGGTCACGAATCCGTCCAAGTCATGCTGCAGGAAGCCGATGAAGACCCTCCGCGCTACCGAACTCGCCGACCGCCTGGCCGACTCTGCGCGCAGCCGCCCCGTACTGCTCGACGTTCGCGAACCGTGGGAGTTCGAGCTGTGTCGTATCGACGGTGCGCGCAACGTGCCGATGGCGACGGTTCCCGCATGTGAGCAGCAGTTCGACCCGGACGAGGAGATCGTCGTCGTCTGCCACCACGGCGTGCGCAGCGCGCACGTGTGCATGTTCCTCGAACGTCAGGGTTTCACGAAGGTCTTCAATCTCGCCGGGGGCGTGGCCGCATGGGCGGACCAGGTCGACCCGGCCATGCCCCGTTACTGACCGGAGTTGCCGATGAAGAGAAGCCTGATTCTGTGTTTCGCAAGCCTGTTGCCGATGGCAGCGAGCGCGGCCGACCTGCTCGATGTCTATCATCGCGCCCAGGCCAATGACGCCGAGTTCGCTGCCGCGCGTGCCGAATTGCTGGCTGGCCAGGAGGCCGTGGTGCAGGGCCGCGCCGGCCTGCTGCCCGAAGTTGCGCTGACCGGCAACGTCACGCGCAACCGCAGCGAGCCGGACGGCCTGCCGTCGGAGAGTTTCAACAGCAACGCCTGGGGCGTGCAACTGACACAGCCGGTGTTCCGCATGCAGAACATCGTCGCGGCGCGCCAGGGCGAACTGCGCACCGATCTGGCCGGCGTACTCTTCGAGCAGGCGCGCCAGGACCTGATCCTGCGCGTGTCCGAGGCCTATTTCGAAGTGCTCAATGCACAGGACTCGCTCGACGCGGTGCTGCGCCTGCGCGAGGCCGCCGAGGAACAGCTCGAGATCGCCCGCACCAGCTTCGACGTCGGCACCGTGACCATCACCGACGTGCACGAGGCGCAATCGCGCTTCGATCTGGCCAACGCACAGGTGATCGCCGCCGAGAGCGCGCTCGACGTTGCGCGCGACGCGCTGGCGCGCATCGTTGGCGACGATCTCGGCGAACTGGCGCGCCTGCGCGAGGGCATGAGCCTGGTCGCGCCGCAGCCGGCTGACGCCGCGCGTTGGGCGGCAAGCGCTTCCGAGGGCGGCTTCGGCGTACGCACCGGCATGTTGCAGCAACAGATCGCGGCGCGCGAGGTCGAACGCGCGCGTGCCGGTCACCTGCCCACGGTCGATCTGGTGGCGACGCACGGGCGCTCGAACCGGCAGAACAACTTCGCCAGCCCGCGCACCGAAACGAGCACCATCGGTCTGCAGTTCAACCTGCCGTTGTACGCTGGCGGGCGCGTGTCCTCGGTGTCGCGCGAGACCGCGGCACTGAAGATGCGGGCCGACTCCGATCTCGAATCTGCACGCAGGGCTGCCGCGCTGGCCGCGCGCGAGGCTTACCTGGGCGTGACCAGCGGCATGGCGCGCATCGGCGCGCTCGAGGCAGCCGAGGTGTCCTCGCTGTCGGCGCTCGATGCCAACCGCCTCGGCTACGAGGTGGGCGTGCGCATCAACATCGATGTGCTCAATTCGCTCACTCAGCTCGCCGAGACGCGCCAGGAACTGGCGCGCGCGCGCTACGACACGCTGCTTGCGCAACTGCGCCTGAAGGCTGCGGCCGGCACGCTCGACGAGGCCGAGCTTGCGACCCTCAATGCGATGCTCGAACCCTGACGCGCGCTCTGTTCGGCCGAAAGCCAGAGTAGAACGTCAATAAGCGAAGCGCATTGCGCCGAATGCCCGGCCACTACGACGCAATACCTTTCAGTTATCGCCCTACGAATTTTGCTTCGATCATCTGCAAGGTGTGCGCGGTCGCGCCGCGATGCGCCTGGGCGAAGGCGCACCCGGCCGCAGCGGCGCGTCCGTGCGCCACGTCGTCGGCGAGCAGGGCGCGCGCAAGTGTCAGTGCCTCGTCCACGTCGGCCGCGCGCTGCGCCGCGCCGCATTGGACGGCCTGCTCGGCCACCTCGAGGAAGTTGAAGGTGTGGGGTCCGACGATGGCCGGTGTGCCCACCGCGCAGGCTTCGATCAGGTTCTGTCCGCCGAAGGGCAGCCAGCTGCCGCCGATCAGTGCGACCTCGGCGGCCGCATAGTAGGCGAACATCTCGCCCATCGAATCCCCCAGCCACACCCGGGTTTGTGCGGTGACCGCGTCCTCGCGGCTGCGGCGCGCCAGCGCCAGCCCGCGCGCGGCGACCTGTGCCGCGACCGCGTCGAAGCGTTGCGGATGGCGCGGCACGATGACCAGCAGCACCTCGTCGGGCAGCGTGGCGCGCGCGAAGGCGTCGAGCAACAACGCCTCCTCGCCGTCGCGCGTGCTCGCGGCGAGCAGCAGCGCGCGACCGCGGGCGGCGCTGCGAAAGTCCTCGGCCAGGGCGAGTTGCGCGGCCGGCGGCTCGATGTCGAACTTGACGTTGCCGCTGAGCTCGACGTGCCGCGCACCCAGCGCGGTGAGCCGGTCGGCGTCGGCCTGCGTCTGGGCGCCCGCGCCGGCAAGCGCACCCAGCGTCATGCGCGCCAGGCTCGGCCAGCGTGCATAGCGCCGCGACGATCGCGCGGACAAGCGGGCGTTGGCGAGCAGTACCGGGACGCCGGCCTCGCGCGCGGCGAGCAGCAGGTTCGGCCACAGTTCGGTTTCCATGATCACGCCCACGCGTGGGCGAAAATGCGCGAAGAAGCGGCGCGCGAAACCGGGCAGGTCGTAGGGCAGCCATTCCAGGTGTATCCGTGCGTCCTCGCCGAAGAGCGCACGTGCGGTGTCGCGTCCGGTCGGCGTCATCTGCGTGAGCAGGATATCGTGGTCGGGGTAGCGCTCGCGCAGGGCGCGCACCAGCGGTGCGGCCGCGCGTGTTTCTCCGACCGACACCGCATGCACCCAGATCACCGGGCGCGCCGGAGGCGGCGTACGCCAGCGCGTGAAGCGAGCGGCGGCGTCTTCGAGATAGCCGGACTGGCGGCGGGCGCGCCAGAGCAGACGCAAGGCCACGACAGGCAGGGCCAGGGTCCAGATCAGCGAATAGACGAAGCGGGCGGACATCGGCGCTCGGGTGTGCGTCAGGGCGCCCAGTATAGCGAAGCGCCGTGCCCGGCCTGCCGTGACGAAGCCGCGGGCATGCGATAATCGACGGCGATGATCTTCTCCCGCACCGAGCCTCCCGCATGAAAGTCCTCGTTACCGGCGCAGCCGGTTTCATCGGCATGCACGTCGCACTGCGTCTGCTCGCGCGCGGCGATACCGTGGTCGGCCTCGACAACCTCAACGACTACTATGATCCGGCGCTCAAGCGCGCGCGGCTGGCGCGCCTCGAGGCGAGCGGGCGCTTCCGTTTCGTGCGCATGGATGTCGCAGATCGCGCGGACATGGCGCGGCTGTTCGTCGACGAGCGCTTCGATCGCGTCGTGCATCTGGCCGCGCAGGCGGGAGTACGCTATTCGCTGGAGAATCCGCATGCCTACGTCGACAGCAATCTGGTCGGTTTCACCAACGTACTCGAAGGTTGCCGCCACGCGCGCGTCGAACACCTCGTCTATGCGAGCAGCTCCAGCGTGTATGGCGGCAACGAGAGGATGCCGTTCTCCGAGCACGACAGCGTAGACCACCCGGTCAGCCTGTATGCGGCGACCAAGAAGGCCAACGAGCTGATGGCCCATACCTACAGCCATCTGTACGCGCTCCCTACCACCGGCCTGCGTTTCTTCACCGTGTATGGCCCATGGGGGCGTCCGGACATGGCGCTGTTCCTGTTCGTTTCGGCGATGCTCGAGGGTCGGCCGATCGACGTGTTCAACCACGGCCGCATGCGGCGCGATTTCACCTACATCGACGACATCGCCGAAGGCGTGGTGCGCACGCTCGACCGCGTGCCGCAAGCGGATCCCGGCTACGACGCGGTGGCCGCCGATCCGGCGCGCGCGCGTGCGCCCTACCGCGTATTCAATATCGGCAACCACGACCCGGTGCCGCTGATGGACTTCATCGCCGCCATCGAGTCGGCACTGGGCATCGAGGCGAGCAAGAACTTTCTGCCGCTACAGGACGGCGACGTGCCGGCCACGCATGCGGATACGCGTGAGCTGGCCGACTGGGTCGGATTCGCGCCGGCCACGCCGGTGCGTGATGGCGTGGCGCGTTTCGTCGCCTGGTACCGCGACTACTACGGACGTTGATGGCTACTTACGCGATTGGTGACATCCAGGGCTGTTACACGCCGTTCTCGCGGCTGCTCGAACGCATCCGCTTCGATCCGGCCGCAGACCGGTTGTGGATCGCGGGCGACCTGGTCAACCGGGGACCGCATTCGGCCGAGGTGATTCGCCTGGTACGGAGCTTGGGCGAGGCGGCCGTGACCGTGCTCGGCAATCATGACCTGTACCTGCTGATGGTCGCCGAGGGCGCCGCGCCGCGCACGCGCGACGACACGCTGGGCGGGCTGCTCGCCGCGGATGATCGTGACGAGTTGCTCGACTGGCTCGCGCAGCGGCCGATGGTGCACGTGGCCGATGCGCATATCCTGGTTCATGCCGGCCTGGTGCCGCAGTGGGATGTCGCCCGCACCGCCGCGCTCGGACGTGAGGTCGAGGCCGCGCTGCGCGGGGAGCGGCGTCGCGTTTTCCTCAAGCATTTGTATGGTGACAAGCCGACCAAGTGGGACGACGCGCTCAAGGGCTGGGATCGGCTGCGTTTCGTCGTCAACGTCATGACGCGCATGCGCTGTTGTACGCCGGATGGACGCCTGGCGCTGTCGGCCAAGGGCCCGCCGGCACGCGCGCCGTCCGGCACCGTGCCGTGGTTCCGCGCGCCAAAGCCGGCCTGGCGGGGTCACACCGTCGTGTGCGGGCACTGGTCGGCGCTCGGTTTCCATTGCGAACCTGGTTTGATCGCGCTGGACTCGGGCTGCGTATGGGGCGGCAAGCTCACCGCCATGCGTCTGGACGACGGCGTGGCCTTCCAGGAAGACGGTCAGCTCTGATGCGCGAGCCGGCGGCGGTGTACGTCAGTGCGTGTGCGCCGCCTTTTCGACTTCGCTTGCGGATTCGTGCGGCGCCTCCGTCAGCCCCTCGGTGACCTGCGAGACGATACGCTCGCGCAGCGCCGCAGCGAGTGCGCGGCGATCCACGTCGGCCTCGCCACGCACCGGCGGCAGCAGGACGACCTCGGCGACGATGGCGGGCGCGGCGACGATGTTGCCAATGCATTCCATCAGCGTCATGTCACCCCAATAGGCAGCAGCGCGTGTGAAGTGACCCTGAGCGTTGCGGTAGCGCAGGGCCACCGGCTGGATCGGCGCGCGCGCATCGAGCGCGGGTTGCAACAGCGCGCCATGAAAGTGCAGCACATGGCTGCCGTCGGTGGTCGTGCCCTCGGGGAACAGCGCCACGACCTGGCCGGTGGCGAGCACCGCGCCGATTTCGCGACTGACGATGCGCGCATGGCCGCGGCTGCCGCGGTGCAGGAACAGCGTGTCGTTCTTCGCGGCCAGCCAGCCAATGGCCGGCCATGAGCGCACCTCGGCCTTGGACACGAAAGCCGCCGGCGTGAGCGCATTGATGACGAAAATATCGAGCCACGAGACATGGTTGGCGACCAGCATCGCCCCGGATTCGAGGGGCTCGCCGGTCACGCGCAATTCGATGCCGACGATTTCGAGCAGACGGGCCGACCAGCGTCTCCGCAGTGCGCGGCGCCGCGTAAGGCCAGCGAACGGATAGAAGGCCAGCACCGTGAGCAGGCCACGCAGCAGATGCAGTACGAGGCGGGCGCGGCGCGTGAGTCGTGTGGCGGCGCCTGCCGGTTTCAGTCCGGGCGGCCCAGGTAGTGGCGGGCGTAACGCTCCCGCAGCCGGCTCATCGGCAGCAGGATCGGCAGATCGGCGGTGTTGAAATCCGGGTCCCATGCGGGCTCCCCACAAATCCAGGCGCCCGCACGCAGATAGCCCTTGACCAGCGGTGGCGTGGCCGTCTCCAGGTCGCTGCGCAGGCGATCGAGCGGCAACGCGTGGCGCGGGAAAACATGATATTCGAGCGGCGCCGTGTGCGCCTCGCGCAGCCGATTGTACAGGCTGGCAGCGGCGTGTCCGCCATCGCCCATGCCAACCGAGGCGCAGCCCATCAGGTAGTCGTGGCCGTGCTCGGCCATGTAGCGCGCGAGCCCTGACCACAGCAACGAGATCACCGCGCCGGTGCGGTAGTCGCAGTCGATGCATGCGCGGCCGATCTCGACGATGCGGCCGCGCAGGTGCTGCAGGCGCGTCAGGTCGAATTCGTTCTCGGAGTAGTAGCCGCCCACCCGTCGCGCGGCCTCGGGCGAGAGGATGCGATAGGTGCCGACGATGCGCCCCATCTCCTCGTCGCGTACGAGAAGGTGTTCGCAGAACGGATCGAAAATGTCGCGATCGATGCCGGGTGTCCGGCTCGACAGCCGCGCGCCCATTTCGTCGTGGAAAACGCGGTAGCGCAGCTTCTGCGCCTCAAGGACCTCACTCTCGCACGAGGCCAGCGTAACGTGAAGGCTGCGCGGTTGGCGCAGGAAGGCGCGTGGTTCGGTCAGCAGCATGTCGGTCGTCCTCCTGTTGGCTGCAGACATTGTCGGGACGTCGCGTTGCATGTCGGTGACGCGACGGTTACGCCGCGATGAATCCGGAGTGCCGCGCTCGCGCGCCTATAATCGGTACCTTTTGCGAGGAGACCTGCATGACGATCCTGGTGTGTGGCTCGATTGCCTATGACACGATCATGGTGTTCCACGACCGCTTTCGCAATCACATCCTGCCCGAGCAGATCCACATCCTGAACGTCGCCTTCCTGGTGCCGGACATGCGACGCGAGTTCGGTGGCTGCGCCGGCAACATCGCCTACAACCTCGGGCTGCTGGGAGGTGATGCGCGCATCATGGCCACGGTCGGCGACGACGCCGGGCCCTATCTCGCACGTCTGGACGAACTCGGGCTGGCACGCGATCACGTGCGCCCGGTTGCCGGGAGCTTCACCGCGCAGGCGTTCATTACGACCGATCTCGATGACAATCAGATCACCGCCTTTCATCCGGGCGCGATGAATCACGCACACGAGAATCGCGTCACCGACGCGGTCGGCGTGCGCCTGGGGATCGTCGCGCCCGACGGGCGCGAGGGCATGGTCTCGCATGCCGAGCAGTTCGCCGCGGCGGGCATTCCCTTCGTGTTCGATCCGGGTCAGGGGTTGCCGATGTTCGACGGAGACGATTTGCGTCGATTTCTGAAACTCGCGACCTGGTGCGCCGTCAACGACTACGAGGCGCGCATGCTGTGCGAGCGCACCGGCCTGAGTCTCGAGGCCATCGCCGGTGAGCTCGAGGCACTCGTCGTCACGCGCGGCGGCGAGGGCTCGCACATCCATACCGGCGGACGCTGCATCGAGATCCCGTGCGTCGCGGCCGAGCGCGTGGAAGATCCCACCGGCTGCGGCGACGCCTATCGGGCGGGACTGCTATTCGGTCTTGCAAACGATTACGACTGGGAGCGCATCGGCCGGCTAGCCTCGGTGATGGGTGCGTTCAAGATCGCGTGTCGTGGCGCTCAGAACCACCGTCCGACGCGCGACGAGATCGCGCGCGTGTTCATGCAGTCCTTCGGCGAGGAGTTGTGGTGATGAGTTACATGATGCGGATGGGAGTGATGATGTGCGCTGCGGTCCTGCTGGGCGGCTGCGCAGGCGGACTGGGCGGCGGCGCCTACGAGCGGGGCGAGGCGCGACGCGCGATGAACGTCGATTACGGCACGGTCGAGAGCGTGCGCGAGGTTCGACTCGAAGGCACCAAGACGCCGGTCGGCACCATTGCCGGGGCGGCCGTAGGCGGGGTCGCGGGCAGCACCATCGGTGGCGGCAGCGGACGCACGATTGCCACCGTGCTCGGCGCGGTTGCCGGCGGCGTGGCGGGTTCGGCGGTCGAGGAGAGCGCCACGCGCAAGCGCGGCGTCGAGGTGACGGTCAAGCTCGACAATGGTCAGCTCTTGGCCGTCGTGCAGGAAGACGAGGGCGAGGGTTTCTCGCCCGGTGAGCGCGTGCGTGTGCTGCGCGATGGCCGCACGACCCGCGTGAGCCGCTGAACGTTCGAGCCGTTCAGGGGTAGAACAGGTTCACGCGAAAGCCCGCCGGGCGTGCCTGCTCGGCCGTCTCGAACGGCAGGGCCACGTTCAGGCGCTCTCCGGCGGCGATGCCCGCGTGCGTGTCGGTGTCGGCCGGTAGCCATTCCTGAGGGGCGAATGCGCGGCGCGCCACGGGGCGGTCGTCGTGATCCTGCAACGACAGCTCCAGATACGGTAATTGCTGGGGGTGATCGGCCAGATTGGCGATCTCGGCGATGAGCACGAAGCCGCGACTTGTGTCGGGCAGCGGGTCGAGTCGCGTGGAAGCCACGTTGAAGCGCTCGAGCACGCGCGGTAGGGGCACCTCGCAACCCAGACGTTCGCACACCTGCAGGTACACCGGTCGCAGTCGCGGCCATTCGCGCGTGATCGGTTCGCGGTAGATGAAGCTCGCCTGAGCGACCAGCGTACCCAGCAGCATCCCCACGCCCAGGGCCCAGGCCCAGCGCCGTGGCTGTGGCTCCTCCCCGTAAGCTTGTGCGCGCCAGTTGTCGAGCGAGTCGTCGTCGGCGTCCATGCTTGCATCGATGGCGGCGATGCTGGCGGTGGCCGGCGGTGGCAGATCGGGCTCGCCGTCGAGCGAGGGCTCGACGCGATCGTCTTCCTCGATGCGGCGAGTAAAACCGCTGGCCGCAAACGGATTGCGCTCGTTTGCCCGGGCGCGGGCGGGCGTTACTGCCTTCCAGGTTGGCGTGGGCGGCGTCTGGGGGTCTTCTTCAGTGGCCGGGTCGCCCGTCCCGAAATCCGATGCGTCGGCCTCGGAGGGTGCCCGAGCGGTCACTGCACCATAGTCGGGTTCGGCCGTGCTGCGTGGCGGGCCGAAGCGTTCGGGGATCTCGAAGTCGAGCCCGTCATCTGCCGACGTTGCGGGTGTGGACTCTTCCGGCTCGGCCACGAGGTGTTCGAGTGCGTTGAACGGACGATAACAGTGGCCGCAGCGCACGCGTCCGCCGCGCCGGCCCAGCACGTCGTCACCGACCCGAAAGGCCGTCAGGCAGGCCGGGCAGCGCGCGATGCTCATGCGGCAGCCTCCCGCCGGCCTTCGAGCCGTGCCCAGCCCTCGTGTGTGGCGCCGACCTCGAGCGCGATCCACGGCGCGTACGCGGCGATTACCGCGTCGGCCTGTTCGGTCAGCACCCCCGAGAGCGCGATACGCCCGCCCGGCGCGACACGTGCGGCGAGCAGCGGTGCGAGTACGCGCAGCGGATTGGTCAGGATGTTCGCGACGACGATATCGAAACGCTCTTCGAGCGTCTTGCCCGAGTGCTGCACACGCATCGTCACGCCATTGCGTGCAGCATTGTCCTGTGCGGCCTCGAGGGCCTTCTCGTCGATGTCGACGCCGAGCACGTCGTGCGCGCCGAGCATCATCGCGGCGATGCCGAGGATGCCCGAACCGCAGCCGTAGTCGAGTACGCGCGCGCCCGGCGTGACCGTGTCGCACAGCCACTGCAGGCACAGCCGCGTGGTCGGGTGCGAGCCGGTGCCAAAGGCCATGCCGGGGTCGAGTTCGATGTTGATCGCGTCCGCGTCGGGCGCATCGTGCCACGAGGGTACGATCCACAGGCGCGCATCGATACGGATCGGTTCGAACTGGCGCTGCGTGAGCTGTACCCAGTTCTGCTCCGCGACGGGCTCGCAGGTGAAGGGCGGTACGGCGTCGAAGCCCGCGGCGGCAGCCGCTTCGGCCAGGGCGCGCTCGAGCGCCGCATCGGCGTCGAACAGCGCGATCACGCGACTGTGGTCCCACAGGCCGGCCGGTGCCAGGCCGGGTTCGCCGAACTGGGGCGTCTCGGCCGCGGTGCCGGCGTCGGCGTCCTCGATCGACACCGACAGCGCGCCGGCGTCCATCAGGGCCTCGGACAGGGTTTCGGCCTGGTTCGCCTCAGCCTGCAGCGTGACCGAAATCCACATCCTCGATCTCCTGGGGGGCGTGATCGGACGTTTTGCGGCGCCCGTTCACGCGGTTCTAGTCGCTCTTCACTTCGTTGCGTTCCGCAAGCTTGTGCTCCAGATAATGGATGCTCGTGCCACCCTCGACGAAGCGCGCGTCGAGCATCAGTTCCTGGTGGAGCGCGACATTGCTGCGGATGCCCTCGACGACCATCTCCGACAGTGCGATGCGCATGCGCCGGATGGCCTGCTCGCGCGTGTCGCCGAAGGTGATCAGTTTGCCGATCATCGAGTCGTAATGTGGCGGAATCGTGTAGCCACCGTATACGTGAGAATCGACACGCACGCCGGGCCCGCCCGGGGTGTGCCAGTTGGTGACCTTGCCGGGGCTGGGCGTGAAGCGGAACGGATCCTCGGCGTTGATGCGGCATTCGATGGCGTGACCGCGGAACTCGATGTCCTTCTGGCGGAAGGGCAGGCGTTCTCCGGCGGCGATGCGGATCTGCTGCTGCACGATGTCGATGCCGGTGATCTGCTCGGTGACCGGATGCTCGACCTGCACGCGGGTGTTCATCTCGATGAAGTAGAACTCGCCATTCTCATACAGGAACTCGAAGGTGCCGGCGCCGCGATAGCCGATGCGCCGGCAGGCGTCGGCGCAACGCTCGCCGATCCTGGCGATGTGCTTGCGCTCGATGCCCGGCGCGGGCGCCTCTTCGATGACCTTCTGGTGACGTCGTTGCATCGAGCAGTCGCGTTCGCCCAGGTGCACCGCGTTGCCATGTTCGTCGGCCAGCACCTGGATCTCGACGTGGCGCGGGTTCTCGAGGAATTTCTCCATGTACACCGTGGGGTTGCCGAAGGCCGCGCCGGCCTCCGACTGGGTCATGCTCACGGCGCCCAGCAGGGCCGCTTCGGTGTGTACGACGCGCATGCCGCGTCCGCCCCCGCCCCCGGCGGCCTTGATGATGACCGGATAGCCGATGTCGTGGGCGATGCGCAGGATTTCCTGCGGATCTTCCGGCAATGCCCCTTCAGAGCCCGGGACGCAGGGCACGCCGGCGGCTTTCATGGTGTGCTTGGCGCTGACCTTGTCGCCCATCAGGCGGATGGTCTCGGCGCGTGGGCCGATGAACACGAAGCCGGACTGATCGACCCGCTCGGCGAAGTCGGCGTTCTCTGACAGGAAGCCGTAGCCTGGGTGGATGGCTTCGGCATCGGTGACTTCGGCCGCCGAGATCAGCGCCGGGATGTGCAGGTAACTTAGCGTGGATGACGCGGGGCCGATGCATACCGACTCGTCGGCGAGCTTGACGTACTTGGCCTCGGTGTCGGCCTCCGAATGCACGGCGACGGTGCGGATGCCCAGTTCGCGGCAGGCGCGCAGGATGCGGAGAGCAATTTCACCGCGGTTCGCGATCAATATCTTTTCAAACATGTCTGCGCTCAGCCGATCACGAACAGCGGCTGGCCGTACTCGACCGGTTGACCGTTCTCGACGAGGATGGCCTTGACGACACCTTCGACGTCGGACTCGATCTCGTTCATCAGTTTCATCGCCTCGATCAGGCACAGGCGCTCGCCGACCGAAACGCTCTGCCCGATGTCCACGAAGGGCTTGGAGCCCGGTGCGGAGGCACGGTAGAAGCTGCCGACCATCGGCGATTTGACGACATGGCCGGCCGGCAGGGCGTCGGCTGCCTCGGCGCGCTCGGCGCTCGGCGCCTCGACGGGGGCTGCGGCGGGGCTTGCCGCGGGCGCGGCGGTGATGTAGCTCACCGCCTGCGAAGCCGGCAACTGCTTGGCGATACGGACCTTCTCTTCACCTTCGGTTACCTCGAGTTCCGAGATGCCGGACTCCTGGACGAGGTCGATCAGTTTCTTGAGTTTGCGCAAATCCATGCTTGTCTCCGGAATGGGCCGATCCGCGCGGTGCGCGCAGACTGGCCGGGGAAATGAGGTCTAACGGTCTCTGAGGCGCAACAGCGCGAATTCGAGTGCGGCCAGGTAGCCATAGGCTCCGAGTCCGCAGATCACGCCAGCGGCGCGATCGGAGAAATACGAGTGATGGCGGAAGGGCTCGCGCGCATGGATGTTCGACAGGTGAACTTCCACGTAGGGGATGTCGACCGCGGCGAGCGCGTCGCGCAGCGCGACGCTGGTATGCGTGTAGCCGGCCGGGTTGATGACGATGAAGTCGATCTCCTCGGAGGCCGCGGCCTGGACCCGATCGATGAGCTGGCCTTCGTGATTGCTCTGGAAGGTTTCGAGCACGATGCCCTCGGCCTGGGCGCGGGCTTCCATCGCCTGATGGATGTCGGACAGCGTGGTCAGGCCGTAATGATCCGGCTCGCGCGTGCCCAGCAGGTTCAGGTTGGGGCCGTGCAATGCCAGTACGCGGCCCTTGGGCGGCGGTGGCGATTCGGTCTCTTTCTTGCGTTTTGCACTCATGATGCAGGCGAGTTTGCCGCAAATCGCTGCATGCTGTCCAGCGTTGAAACGCCGGGCAGCATGCATCATGGGTGAAGCAGACCCTCGATGCGCTCGACCAGTTCGTCTTCGCTGAGTGTGCCCAGGGTGACGTCGGCGACCTCGCCGTCGCGGTCCAGAATGACCGTGAAGGGCAGGGCGCGGGCGGTGTTTCCGAAGGCTTCGGCCAGCGCCAGCGTGTCGCTTGCGCCAACCAGAAGCGGATAGGGTACATCGAAGCGTTCACGAAAGTCGCGTACGTTCTCGGCCGAATCGATCGACAGGCCGACAAACTGCACCGGTGCGTCTGCGTAGCGCCTTGAGACCTCGGAGAATTCCGGGATCTCCTTGATGCATGGCGGGCACCAGGTGGCCCAGAAGTTGGCCACGAGTACGTGGCCGCTCCAGTCGGACACCGCGTGGCTGATGCCGTCGGCGTCGGGCAGTGTGGTGGCGAGCAGGCGTTGAGCTGCGTTCGGCATGACCCCCTCGGGCGCCTGCGCCGGGCGCTTCATCGTCTGTCCGGCATAAAGGCCGGCGACGGCGGCCGCGGCGGCGACTGCGAGCACGATCAGGGTGCGCAGGACGGATTTCATTCCTCTTCCTCCGGGGACTCGTCGAGCAGTGCCTCGACTGCGGCGCGACGCGCGCGTTCCGTGCCACGCCGCGGGTTTCGCTCGCCAATGCGCTCGTGCAGCGTCAAGCGCACCGGCACCTCCGCCCAGTCCAGGCTGAGGATGGCTTCGGGCGTGTACGTGGTGACCCGGCGAGGCTCACGATGTTCGTAGGCGATGTCGCGGTTGAGCAGAAAGATCTCCACGTCCTTGGCGCTTTCCGGAAACAGCTCGATGTCGACCTCCGAATAGCGTCCGGCCGTGCCGTCGAGCACGCCGCCGGTCAGGTAGGGACGAAACTCTTCGAGCAGCGCCATGATCTCGACAGCGACTTCGCGCATGGCGCGAATGCGCTCGTCCTGCTCGTCGTCCTGGTAGAGCGCCTGCCAGGCGCGCAGTTCGGCCTCGACCTCGGCGTTGTTGGGCAAGGCCTCGGTCACCGACACCCCGAGCTGGCGTGCCGCCTTGCGCTTGGCGAAACCGAAGTCGCTGATGCCGTCTTCGGCCATCATGCGGGCGGCCAGCGCGGCGATTTCGCGGCGGATTTGGGAGCCTCGGGAGGGGTGAGTTCTGTGGCGCATGATGCGGGCGCGAGAGACCGGGTGCGTCGGGTAGAATGCGCCGATTCTACACGGGCCGGCCGTCGCCTGCCGGCGCTCCCGGAGAACGAATGCACATCCACATTCTCGGCATCTGCGGCACCTTCATGGGCGGAGTGGCCTTGCTTGCGCGCGAGGCCGGCCACACGGTGACCGGGTGCGATGCCAACGTCTATCCGCCGATGAGCACCCAGCTCGAGGCGCAGGGCATCGGCCTGATCGAAGGCTGGGATGCGGCGCAGGCCGAACTCGGCGCGGACGTCTTCGTCATCGGTAACGCGGTCTCCCGCGGCAATGCGCTGCTCGAGGAGATCCTCGATCGCGGCCTGCCCTACGTGTCCGGCCCGCAATGGCTGGCCGAGCACGTGCTCGGCGGGCGCTGGGTGCTGGCGGTGGCCGGCACCCACGGCAAGACGACGACCAGCTCGATGCTCGCGTGGATGCTCGAACATGCCGGGCTGGCGCCGGGTTTTCTGATTGGTGGCGTGCCGGGCAACTTCGGCGTGTCGGCCCGTCTGGGTGAAACACCGTTCTTCGTGATCGAGGCCGACGAATACGACACGGCTTTCTGCGACAAGCGCTCGAAGTTCGTGCACTACCGTCCGCGTACCGCGATCCTGAACAATCTGGAATTCGATCACGCGGACATCTTCGCCGATCTGGGTGCGATCGAAACGCAATTCCATCACCTCGTGCGGACCGTGCCGCGCTCCGGGCGCATCCTCGTGAACGCCGCCGAGGCCAGTCTCGAACGCGTGCTCGGGCGTGGATGCTGGTCGCAGGTCGAGCGCTTCGGCGACGCTGGCGCGTGGACGGTGGAGGACGACGGGGCGGGGGGCGCGCGTTTTTACCTCGACGGCGAGCCGCAGGGGCGTGCGCGCATGTCGCTGCCGGGCAGCCATAACCGGCTCAATGCGCTCGCAGCCATCGCCGCGGCGCGCCATGTGGGCGTCACGCCGGCGGTCGCGATCGAGGCACTGGACTGCTTTGCCGGGGTGCGCCGACGCATGGAGGTGCGTGGCGTGGCCGGCGGGGTGACGGTCTATGACGATTTCGCCCATCACCCGACCGCGATCGCGCTGACCATCGAGGGGCTGCGGCGCAGCGCGACCTCGGGGCGCATCCTCGCCGTGCTCGAGCCGCGCTCGAACACGATGAAGCAGGGAGTCATGAAGGCGCGGTTGCCAGAGGCGCTCGCGCAGGCCGATATGGTGTTCTGCTACGCGAACGCTCTGGGCTGGGACGTGGGCCAGGCGTTGGCGCCTCTGGGTGCGCGGCTGGCCGGGGTGTTCGACGATCTCGATGCGCTGGTCGCTGCGCTCGCGCATGAAGCGCGGGCGGGGGATCATGTGCTGGTGATGAGCAATGGCGGCTTCGGTGGCGTGCATCAGCGCCTGCTCGCCGCGCTGGCCCGCTGAGGGGCACGCGACGAGCCGGCGGGCCGTTTATTTGGCCGGCTTGCTCTTTTCTGCCTCGCGGTCGAGCCGGGTGGCTTCCTCGTCGCTGACGATCTCGAACACGCGCACGACCTTTTGCACGCCCTTGGTGGTGCGTGCCACATCGGTCGCGGCCGCGGCCTCCGATTGTTTCACGATGCCCATCAGGAACACCGTGGCCGCTTCGGTGACGACCTTGATGTGACGGGCCGAGACGCGCTTCTCGTCGACCAGCCGGGCCTTGACCATCGAGGTGAGCATCGCGTCGTTGCTGCGCTCGGACAAGGTGCTCAGCCCGGCGACCTGGATCTCGTTGGCGATCCCTGCGACGTTCTCCACCTCGGCGACGATGCGTTCGGCCTCGGCGCGCATCGCGCTGTAAGGCACCTGGCCGGTGAGCAGCACGTTGCGGTTGTATGAGGTCACCGAGATATTGACTGCGTCGCCGAAGCGTTCGCGCAGGCGACGGCGGGCGCGCCATTCGATGCTCTCGTCCTCGACGTAGGCGCCCGAGGTGCGGCGGTCGTTGTAGACGATGACGGCGCCGGCGGCGGCGCCGCCAGCCATGATCGGAAGGCAGCCCTGCAGCGCCGGCAGCGACGCCGCAGCCGCCAGCGCGAGCAGTGCCCGACGGCGACCTTGCGAAGGATTCTCCGGATTCATTCCTCGACTCCAAGCAATAGACAATCGATTCCGTCGCACAGGCAGTGCAGCACGACGAGGTGAACTTCCTGGATGCGTGCCGTGCGATCGGATGGCACGCAGATGTGGATGTCGTTGGGGCCAAGCGCCTCGGTCATCCGGCCGCCGCCCTTGCCGGTGAGTGCGACCACGCGCAGATCGCGCTCGTGCGCGGCGTGGATTGCCTCGATCACGTTGGGCGAGTTGCCACTGGTCGAAATCGCCAGCAGTATGTCTCCGGGCTGGCCGAGCGCCTGTACCTGCTTCGAGAAGACCTGCACATAGTCGTAATCGTTCGCGATCGAGGTCAGCGTGGAGCTGTCCGTGGTCAGTGCAATCGCCGCAAGCGGCGGGCGTTCCATTTCGAAGCGGTTGACCAGTTCGGCGGCGAAATGTTGCGAATCGGCCGCCGATCCGCCGTTGCCGCAGGCGAGGATCTTTCCGTTGGCGAGCAGCGCCTGGGTCATCATGTCGATCGCGCCGGCGATGGGCGCGGCGAGCGCCTCGCGTGCCTGCTGCTTGACGCGAAGGCTGTCGTCGAACTGGCGGGAGATACGGTTGATGAGGTCCATGTGCAGGCTGTGGGCACCGTCGTTGAGGGAGGCGAAAGTCTAGCATGGGCGCGGTGCGCCCCTTTCGACACGACGAGTATGCCAAGCCCTTCCACGCCGGCATCGGGCTCTTACACGAAGTTACCTTGCGTCGGCGTCGAAAGCGGCGCGAATCCACTCGACAGCGTGCGCATCCAGCGACCCGAGCATCACCACGTCGAAACGCATGGGTCGGTGCGCATGGGCGCGGCCTGCGCCGGCGAGCCACCAGCGTGCGGCATGGATGACGCGCGCGCGTTTGCTCGCGGTAATGCTGTCGGCGGCCGAACCGAAGCGGCCCGGTGCGCGCAGACGCACCTCGACGAAGACGAGGGTCGCGCCGTCGCGGCAGACCAGATCGATCTCGCCGCGGCGGCAGCGCACGCGCCGCGCCAGCGTGCACAGCCCGTGGGCGGCCAGGTGCGATTCCGCGAGCGCCTCGGCCGCCAGCCCCCGCGCTTGCGCCGCGGTGCCGCCGCGCCCGACAATGGTCGCCCCTTCCGGTGCCGGATCCTTTTTCATGCGCGATGTCGCGAGCTTTCTCTCCAGTACGCCGTCATTTTATGTGGTGGCCACCCCGATCGGCCACCTGGCCGACATCGGCGCGCGTGCCTTGGGCGTGCTGCGCGAGGTCGACGCGATTGCCGCCGAGGACACGCGTCACAGCCTGCGTCTGCTCGATGCCCACGGCATCCGCACGCCGCTGTTCGCTTTGCACGAGCATAACGAGCAGGCCGCGGCCTCGCGCGTGATCGCGATGCTGGCCGAGGGCCGGCACGTCGCGCTGGTCAGCGACGCCGGCACGCCGGGCGTGTCCGATCCCGGCGCACGTGCCGTGGCTCGAGTGCACGCAGCGGGTCATCCGGTCGTGCCCGTGCCCGGGGCGTGCGCGGCGATCGCCGCGCTGTCGGCCTCCGGGTTGGGTGAGTCGGGTTTTCGATTTGCCGGTTTCCTGCCGCCCAAGTCCGCCGCCCGGCGCACCGCGCTCGCTGCCCTCGTCGCGAGCCCGGTGGCGCTGGTGTTCTACGAGTCGCCACACCGCATTGTCGAGTGCGTGGACGATCTCGTGGCGGTGTTCGGTGGCGAGCGCGAAGTGGTCCTGGCGCGCGAACTGACCAAGCTACACGAGCAGATCGGGCGTATGCCGTTGGCCGATGCGCCAGCCTGGCTCGCGCAGGACGCGAACCGCCAGCGCGGCGAGTTCGTGCTGGTCGTATCCGGCTGTCCGCCCAGCGAAGGGCTGGAGCCGGAGGCCGAGCGCGTGCTCGCCTTGCTGCTCGCCGAACTGCCGGTCAAGGGCGCGGCCAGGCTCGCCGCCGAAATCACCGGTGCATCGCGCAATGCGCTCTACGCGCGCGCGCTCGAACTGAAACAGGGACTAGAATGACGTCATCAACAGGAGCAATGCGAGAAATGCAGTCCATCACCCTGCTGCGGCCCGACGACTGGCATCTGCACGTGCGTGACGGCGACGCGCTGGCGGCCGTCGTGCCGCACACCGCGGAGCGCTTCGGGCGTGCCATCATCATGCCCAATCTGCGCCCGCCGGTAACCACCACCGACCAGGCGCTGGCCTACCGCGAGCGCATCCTCGCTGCGGTGCCCAGCGGTGTTTCGTTCCAGCCGTTGATGACGCTGTATCTGACCGACAACATGGCACCGGACGAAATCGACCGCGCCGCCGATTCGGGCGCGATCGTCGCGCTCAAGCTGTACCCGGCCGGGGCGACGACCAACTCGGACTCGGGCGTGACCGACATCGCCAACACCTACGCGGTGCTCGAGCGCATGCAGGCGCGCGGTCTCGTGCTGTGTGTGCACGGCGAGGTCACCGATGCCGACATCGACGTGTTCGACCGCGAGCATGTGTTCATCGAGCGCGTGCTCGAGCCGCTCACGCGACGTTTTCCGGAGCTGCGCATCGTGTTCGAGCACATCACGACTTCGGCGGCAGTCGACTTCGTGCGTTCGCGCGACGCCAACCTCGCTGCAACCATCACGCCCCATCATCTGCTGATGAACCGCAACGCGATCTTCGCCGGTGGTATCCGACCACACCATTACTGCCTGCCCGTGCTCAAGCGTGAGCAGCACCGCCATGCGCTCGTCGAAGCGGCCACTTCGGGGGATGCGCGCTTCTTCCTCGGCACCGATTCGGCACCGCATGCCCGTGGCGACAAGGAGTCGGCCTGCGGCTGCGCCGGTTGCTATGTGGCGCATGCCGGTATCGAGTTGTATGCCGAGGTGTTCGAGCGCGCTGGTGCGCTCGAACACCTCGAGGCCTTCGCGAGCCGCAACGGCCCCGCATTTTATGGACTCGCGCCCAATCGCGAGCACATCACGCTGGTGAGGGAATCATGGACCGTACCCGAGGCATATCCGTGGGTGGACGGACAAGTCGTCGTGCCGTTGCGCGCCGGCGAACCGGTCGCGTGGCGGCTGCAGCAGCCGTCCTGAAGCGTCGCGGTGCGTTGTTCGCAGTGGCGCTGCTCGCGCCGCTGTTGGCCGCGTGCGAAAACAGCGCGACCTCGTTCACTGTCGACAGCAGCCAGCACGCGGTGGTGCTGATCCGCGAGCAACCCTATTTCTGGACCGACGAGGTCAATCAGTCCATCGTCGTCACGCGCTTGCCCAACTGCCAGCGCAAGGTGTCCATCCACCCGGACGCCACCTCGCTCACTCCGATCGAGGTCTTCGAGGCGGGCGATCTGCTGTGGGCCCTGCATCAGGGCGATCGCTGGTATCTGGCCAGCACCGAGCGCTGCCTGGTGCAGGACTGGAACAACGCCGACGGTAGCGCGCCCGGTCGGGCCATCGGCACCTTCCGGCTGCGCGACGGCACGCCTGTTTTCGAGCCCGCCGCCTGAGTCGTCGCAGCGTATAATCCGCCTCGGGAAGTTCGCCAGGCAGTCGCTGCGCACCTCGCGGTGCGTGGAGGAAAGTCCGGGCCCCGCAGAGCAGGATGCCGGCTAACGGCCGGGCGCCGTGAGGCGACGGAAAGTGCAACAGAGAGCAGACCGCCGATGGCTCGGACTTCGCCGCCGCAAGGCGGCAAAGTCCTTTATGAAGAGCGAGCCGCAAGGCTTGTTCTTCAGGGCACAGGTAAGGGTGAAACGGTGTGAAGTCGAGCGTGAGCGAGATTTCAGGCGGCGCGAAGGCGCCGTCGTGTAAGAGACCACCGCGGGACTGGCAACAGGACCGGCACGGCAAACCCCATCCGGGGCAAGGCCAAATAGGGGGGCAATGGCGTGGCTCGCGCTGCTCCCGGGTAGGCTGCTTCAGGGTCGCGGCAACGCGGCTCGCAGAGGAATGATTGCCCGGGTGTGCCGGCTTTGGCGGGCGCACCTCGACAGAACCCGGCTTATCGGCGGACTTCCCCACCTGCTTCGAACGGCCGCGCGTTGCGCGGCCGTTTTTCATTTGCGGCGTCTGTTTCGGGCTGCAGGCGGCGCTTCGTCGCCATCGTCTCGTTTTCCCCACATCTTCCGATGCCAGTAGCGGGCTGCGGCGCGCCTGGCGTGCTCGCGAGCGCATGCCTTGCGGCTTGATTTTCCAGCAATTCCGGGTGTTTCGAGGGGTTTCATAAGTCCTTGTGGCGCAACGGAAAAGCGTGTGCATGCCGGCTTGACCGTGGAAATTCTTTACTCTAGAGTGGGAGCAGGTGGAGAAAAGTGGGTTTCGGTGGGCATTTGAGCCGGAATCTTCGCGCAAATCAGGGGGAGCGATGTTCCAGGGTGCGGCCGCGCTCAGTGTCGATGCAAAGGGACGCATGGCGATCCCGGCGCGGCATCGCGACGCCCTCGTGCCGGAAGGTGCGCCACTGGTCATCACCGCACACCCTCATCGCTGTCTGCTCGTCTACCCGCAAGAAGCGTGGGAGCCGATCAGCCGCCAGATCGCGGCGATGCCCGGGCTGGACCCGCGCACCGCGACGCTCAAACGATTGCTGGTCGGTTTTGCCCAGTCGGAAACGCTCGACGGGGCGGGGCGCGTGCTGATCGCTCCGTCGTTGCGTCAGTGGGCGGGGCTGGACAAGCAGGTCTGGCTGGTCGGCCAGGGTTCGCATTTCGAGTTGTGGTCGGAGGTGGGCTGGCTCGCGCAACAGGAGGCCATGCAGTCGCTCGATGGCGATGCGCTGCCGCCGGGCTTCGAGAGTCTCGCGCTATGAAGCACGCCGGAGCTCACGTCACGGTCCTGCTCGAAGAGGCGGTCGACGCGCTGGCGATCCGGCCGGACGGCATCTACGTCGACGCCACTTTCGGGCGGGGCGGGCACAGCCGGGCAATTCTCGCGCGGCTGGGCAAGTCGGGCAGGCTGGTGGCTTTCGACCGCGATCTGGCGGCGATCGAGGCCGGGCGCGCGATCGACGATGCGCGTCTGACGCTGGTGCATGCGCCGTTCTCGGCGCTGGCCGAAGAGCTTGACGCGCTGGACGTGAGCCGCGTCGACGGCGTGCTGCTCGATCTCGGGGTGTCCTCACCCCAGCTCGACGAAGCGGCGCGCGGCATGAGTTTTCGTTTCGATGCACCGCTGGACATGCGCATGGACACGACTCGCGGGGAAACGGTGGCGCAATGGCTGGCGCATGCCAGCGTCGCCGAAATCAGGGAGGTGCTCAGGGATTATGGGGAAGAACGGTTTGCTCATGCGATTGCAAAGGCGATTGCAGCTGCTCGGCCAGGGGGGGCTGTCGAGACCACTGGACAACTTGCCGCGATCGTGGAAAAGGCGGTCCGTACGCGCGAGCCGGGGCAGCATCCGGCGACGCGGAGCTTTCAGGCTCTACGGATTTTCATCAATCAGGAGCTCGAGGAACTGAGTGACGTCCTGCCTGCCGCGTTGCGCGTGCTTGCGCCCGACGGGCGGCTGGTCGTGATCAGCTTCCACAGTCTCGAGGATCGCATCGTGAAGCGTTTCATGCGTGACCAGTCGCGTCCGGACGATGCTCCGGCGCGCATGCCGTTGCGCGCCGACCAGTTGCCGCAGCCGCGTCTGCGTCTTGTCGGCAAGGCGCGTCGCCCAGGTGCGGCCGAGGTCGCCGCCAACCCGCGTGCGCGCAGCGCCGTGTTGCGTGTTGCCGAGCGCACCGGGGTGACGGCATGACACGCCTGGGAACCATGCTGGTCGCCGCGGCGGTCGCCAGCGCGCTGGGCGTGGTTGCGGCCCAGCACCAGTCGCGGAAATTGCACGCGGAGTACGAGCGCGAGCAGGCGCGCGCGCATCAGCTCGAAGTCGAATGGGGGCAACTCCAGCTCGAACAGAGCACCTGGGCTTCGCCGGTGCGCATCGAGGCAGTCGCGCGCGAACGTCTCGGTCTGACCGAGCCCGAGCCCGGCCGCATCCTCGCCGTAGGAGGAGACTCATGACGAGTCGCAATTCGGTCACCTTCAATCACAACCCGCTGCTCGAGCGCGGCCTGCAGGGCTGGCGCGCGCGCACGGTGCTGGGTTTGATGCTGCTCGGCTCGCTGGTGCTGGTCGCCCGCGCCGCCTGGCTGCAGGGCGTCAACCACGACATGCTCAAGGCCGAGGGTGAACAGCGCTATGCGCGCGTGGTTCCGGTCCCGGCCACGCGCGGACGCATCACCGACCGTCACGGCGACGTGCTCGCGGTCAGTTCGCCGGTGCGCGCGATCTGGGCGAGTCCGCGTGAGTTGCGCCTGATGCCGGCCGACGCCCGCCGTCTCGCAGCGCTGCTGAACATGGATGTCGAGGCGCTCAATCGTCAGATCACCAGCGAGCGCGACCGCGTCTACCTGCAGCGCCAGGTCTCGCCGGAGGTTGCGCGGCGCATCGCCGAGCTTGGCCTGCCCGGCGTGCATCAGGACCCGGCCTACCGCCGTTTCTACCCCGGTGGCGAGATGTCGGCCCACCTGCTCGGCTTCACCAACATCGACGAGCGCGGGATCGATGGCATCGAGCTGGCCTATGACGAGGTGCTGCGCGGCGAGCCGGGCGCGCGTCGCGTCATCCGGGACAACCGCGGCCAGATCATCGAAGACGTTGAGTTGCTGCGCGCACCGCGCGACGGACAGGACGTGACGCTGTCGGTAGACAATCAGATCCAGTTCGTCGCCTATTCCGCGCTGCGCCAGGCAATTCGCGAGAACGCGGCCGCGGCCGGCTCGGTCGTGGTGCTCGATGTGCGCAGCGGCGAGGTGCTTGCACTGGTCAATGCACCGACCTACAACCCCAACAATCGCGCCGGCCTGTCCGGCGCGCAGTTGCGCAACCGCGCGCTGACCGACGTCTACGAGCCGGGCTCGACGATGAAACCGTTCATCGGTGCGCTGGCCATCGAGGCTGGCCGCGTCACGCCCGACACGATCGTCGAGACCGATCCGGGGCGCATGAACATCGGGCGCGCGACCATCTCCGACGTGCGTCGCCACGGCATGCTGAGCGTCGCGGAAGTGATCCAGAAGTCGTCCAACGTGGGCACCGTGAAGATCGCGATGCAGTTCCAGCCGCGCGAGATGTGGAGCCTGTTCGACCGGCTCGGCTTCGGACGGCCGCTGCAGGTCACCTTCCCGGGCAATGCGGGAGGCGTGTTGCGCGCCGCCGACAGCTGGAAGCCGATCGAACAGGCGACAATGGCCTACGGTCACGGTATATCGACTACCTTGATGCACATGGCGCGCGCCTACCTCGCATTCGCGCGCGACGGCGAATTGCTGCCGATCTCGCTGACCCGTCAGGAAGTCGCTCCGCGACCGGTGGGCCAGGTCTTTTCCCCGCAAACCGCGCGCGCGATGCGCACCATTCTGGAAACCGCCGCGGGCCCCGACGGTACCGGACCGCAGGCACGCGTGGCCGGTTATCGTGTCGCAGGCAAGACCGGCACCGCTCACAAGCTCGAGGGTGGTCGCTACACCGACAAGTACGTGTCGTCCTTTGTCGGGTTTGCGCCGGCGTCGGATCCGCGCATCGTGGTCGCCGTGATGATCGACGAGCCGACGGCAGGGAAACACTTCGGTGGCGCCGTTGCGGCGCCGGTGTTCGCACGGGTGACCGAGGGTGCATTGCGAGCGCTCGGGGTCGCGCCGGATGCACCGCTGGTGCCCTTGCATCTGGCTGGACGACGCCCACCGCAGGAGCAGATGTGAGTCGCGCGCGCGCCCTGGAACTGCTCGACGCCCTCGCGGCCGCCGGTGTGCGGCCGCGAGGCGTATGTGCCGACTCGCGCGAGGCGCGCGCGGGCGACTTGTTTCTGGCCTGGCCCGGTGCGCGCAGCGACGGTCGTGATTGTGTCGCCGACGCCCTGGTGCGCGGCGCGGTGGCCGTATTGTGGGAGTCAGGTGACGGCCGCGCACCGCCCGATTGCGAGGTCCCGGTGGTCGGTGTCGACCGCCTGCGCGCGCTCGCAGGTCATCTTGCGCACGAGCTTTTCGGGCAGCCCTCGGCAGCCCTGTGGGTGGCCGGCGTGACCGGCACCAACGGCAAGACCACGGTCAGCCAGTGGATTGCCCAGGCGCTCGAAGCGCTCGAGGTGCGCTGTGGCGTCGTCGGTACGCTCGGTACCGGCTTTCCGGGCCGTCTCGAACCGCTCGCGAACACCACACCCGACGCCATCGTGCTCCATCGTGCACTGGCCGCGCTGCGCGGCGCCGGCGCACGTGCGGTGTCGATGGAGGTGTCTTCGATCGGGCTGGACCAGGCTCGTGTGGCCGGCGTCGAGTTCGACGTCGCCGTGTTTACCAACCTGAGTCGCGATCATCTGGAATATCACGGCACGATGGCAGCCTATGCCGAGGCCAAGGCGCGCTTGTTCGACGAGCCGACGCTGAACTGCGCGGTAATCAATGTCGATGACGCGTTCGGTGCCGAGCTGGCCGCGCGGCTGGTCGCGCGTGGCCAGCGGGTGATTGGTTGCACCCTGCACGAGACGACCGCGCCCGGTCTGCCGCGGCTGGTCGGCAAGCCCCTGGGCGTATCGCCGTCGGGCATCCGCTTTACGGTGTGCGAAGGCGACGAACATGCCGAGGTCGCGCTGGCCACCGTTGGCGCCTTCAACGTCGCCAACGCCCTGGCCGTGATCGGCGTGCTGCGCGCGCGTGGCGTGCCGCTGGCCGAGGCGGCCCAGGCGACCAGTCGCGTGGTGCCGCCGCCCGGGCGCATGCAGTTGCTGGGCGGCGTGGGCGAGCCGTTGGTCGTGGTCGACTACGCACACACGCCCGACGCACTTGCCAAGGTGCTGGAGGCCGCGCGGGACGCCGCGACACGTCGTGGCGGGCGACTGATGTGCATCTTCGGTTGCGGTGGCGAGCGGGATCCGGGCAAGCGGGCGTTGATGGGCGAAGCCGCTGCAGCGCTGGCCGATCACGTTGTCGTCACCAGCGACAATCCGCGCGGTGAGGATGCGGCTGCGATCGCTGCCATGGTGCTCGAGGGCGCAGGGTCTGGCGCACGCTGCGAACTGGACCGCAACGAGGCGATCCGCACCGCGCTGGGAGAGGCAAACGGCGACGATGTGGTCGTCGTCGCCGGCAAGGGGCACGAGAGTTGGCAGGAGATCGATGGCGTGCGCCATCCGCACTCCGACGCCGCAGCCGTTCGCGCGGCGCTGGAGGCGCGCTGCACGTCGCGGGGGGCGATGCGATGATGACGCTCTCCGAACTTGCCCGGATACTCGACGCGCAACTGCATGGCGAAGACGCGACGCGCTTCACGTCGGTCGGCACGGACAGCCGACATGTGCATCAGGGGGAACTGTTCGTCGCGCTGCGCGGCGAACGTTTCGACGCGCACGACTTCGTGCCGGAAGCGCTGGCCGCCGGCGCGGCCGCGTCGGTGGTCGACCGCAAGGGATTTGCGCGACTGCGCGAGACCGGTCCGCTGCTGGTCGTGGAGGATACGCTTGCCGCACTGGGACGTCTTGCAGCGCACTGGCGCCGCCGCTTCGACATCCCGGTCATTGGTGTGACCGGCAGCAACGGCAAGACAACGGTCAAGGAGATGTGCGCTGCGATCCTGCGAGTGCACGCGCAAGGCGACGATGCCGTGCTCGCCACGGTTGGAAACCTGAACAACGACATCGGCCTGCCGCTGACGCTGCTCGGACTGCGCGAGTGCCATCGCGCGGCTGTGGTCGAAATGGGCATGAACCACCCCGGAGAGATCGCCCGCCTGGCCGCGATCGCCCAACCCACCGTGGCGATCGTCACCAACGCCCAGCGTGCGCATCTGGAAGGTTTGCGCTCGCTCGACGAGGTTGCGCACGAGAAGGGCGCGATCTTCACCGCCGGACGTGACGACGCGGTGGCCGTGATCAATGCCGACGATCCGCGAGCCGACTACTGGCGCGCATTGGTGGCCGGGCGGCGCATGCTCGGATTCGGCATCGCGCGTGACGCCGATGTGCGTGGCAGCGCGATCGTGCACGGGCTGGGTGTGGAACTCGAACTGGACAGCTTCGCCGGTCACGCCAGGGTTGTCTTGCAGGTGCCCGGCGAGCACAACGCGCGCAACGCGCTGGGTGCGGCGGCGGCCTGCCTGGCGGCCGGCGTGCCGCTCGAAACGGTCGTCGCCGGTCTCCAGGGCTTTGCCGGTACGCGGGGTCGGTTGCAGAAAGTTACCGGGCCGCGCGGTGCGTGCATCATCGACGACACCTACAATGCGAACCCCGATTCGGTGCGGGCCGCGATCGACGTCCTGTCGGCGATGCCCGGCCGCAAGCTGCTGGTGCTCGGCGACATGGGCGAAGTGGGTGAAACCGCTGCCCAGGTCCATGACGAGGTCGGTGGCTATGCCAAGAGCCGGGGTGTCGACGCCCTGTTCGCCTTCGGCGACATGAGTCTGATGGCCGCGCGCAATTTCGGCGACGGTGGGCGGCACTTCAGCAGCATCGAATCGCTTGTCGCGGCGCTTGCGCCGTTTTTGGAGGCGGACACCACGGTGCTCGTGAAGGGTTCGCGATTCATGCGCATGGAGCGCGTCGTCGAGGCGCTGCTCGCCGCAGGCGATGCCGGTACGGCCGGCCCAAAAGGGGATTTCGATGTTGCTTGAACTCGCGCTGTGGCTGGGTCAGGACGTGCGCACCTTCAACGTCTTTGGCTACATCACGCTGCGTACCGTGCTCGCAGCGATGACAGCGCTGGTCATTTCCTTTCTTCTCGGCCCGCCGGTGATCCGCTGGCTGGCGATCAAGAAGATCGGCCAAGCGGTGCGCGACGACGGCCCCAAGTCCCATCTGACCAAGGCCGGTACGCCGACCATGGGGGGCGCGCTGATCCTGATCGCGATCGGGGCCACCGTGCTGTTGTGGGGTGATCTTTCCAATCATTATGTCTGGGTCACGCTGTTCGTGACCCTGGGCTTCGGCGCGGTGGGTTGGGTCGACGACTGGCGCAAGGTCGTCCATCGTGATCCCAAGGGCTTGGCAAGCCGCTGGAAGTACTTGTGGACCTCGGCCATCGCACTGGCCGCAGCGCTGTTCCTGGGACTCACTGCAACCGAGCCGGCGCAGACCGAACTGATCGTGCCCTTCTTCAAGGGTGTGGCCTATCCGCTGGGCCTGTTCGGCTTCGTCGCGCTGTCCTACTTCGTGATCAATGGCACCAGCCACGCGGTAAACCTCACCGATGGCCTGGACGGGCTGGCGATCATGCCCACCGTGATGGTCGCCGGTGCGCTGGCGATCTTCGCCTATGTCGCAGGCCACGCCGGCTTCGCAAAGTATCTGGGCGTGCCCTACATCGCCGGCGCGGGCGAACTGGCGATCTTCTGTGGCGCGATCTGCGGAGCCGGTCTGGGCTTCCTGTGGTTCAACGCGTATCCGGCCGAGGTCTTCATGGGCGACGTCGGCGCGCTGGCACTGGGCGCGGCGCTGGGCGTGATCGCCGTGATCGTTCGCCAGGAGATCGTACTGTTCATCATGGGCGGACTGTTCGTCGCCGAGACGCTGTCGGTGATGCTGCAGGTCGTCTATTTCCGCATGACGGGGGGTAAGCGCATCTTCCGCATGGCACCGCTGCACCACCACTACGAACTGGGGGGCTGGAAGGAAACCCAGGTCGTGGTGCGCTTCTGGATCATCACCATCATGCTCGTGCTCTTCGGGCTGTCGACGTTGAAGCTGCGATGACGGATGTGGCTGACCGCCTCGTGCTGATACTCGGAATCGGCGAATCAGGGCTCGCGATGGCGCGCTGGTGCGCGCGCTCCGGAGTGCGCCTGCGCGTGGCGGACACGCGCCCGTCGCCGCCGATGCGTTCGGCCCTGGCGGCAGCCGTGCCTGAGGCCGAAATCGTCTGCGGCGCGTTCGAGTTTCGGTTGCTCGACGGCGTTGATCGCGTCGCGCTCAGTCCCGGCATCGATCCGGCCGAGCCGCTCGTGGTCGAGGCGCGAATGCGCGGTCTCGAGGTGGTCGGCGAGATGGCCTTGTTCGCTGAAGCGCTCGACGCATTGGACGCCCGCGCGAACACATCGATCGTTGCGATCACCGGTACCAACGGAAAAAGCACCACCACCGCATTGACCGCCGCACTGCTGGTCGGATGCGGCCTTGACGCGGTCGCGGCCGGCAACATCAGCCCGGCTGCCCTCGCGGTGCTGTGCGATCGCCTCGACGATCGCCGCGCGTTGCCCGAATGCTGGGTGCTGGAGCTGTCGAGCTTCCAGCTCGAGAGCGCCGGGGCATTTGCGGCCGATGCCGCGACGGTGCTCAACGTCAGCGATGATCATCTTGATCGCCACGGTAGCCTCGACGCCTACGCTGCGCTCAAGGCGCGCGTCTTCGACGGGGGGGGTGTGCAAGTCCTCAATTGCGACGACCCGCTGGTCGCGGCGATGGCGCGCCCGACAAGCCGTCAGGTCGGCTTCGGTGCCGGCGCTCCCGCCGAAGGCAAGTTCGGATTGATCGAGCGGGACGGCGACGAGTGGATCGCGCTGGGCGACTCGGCGCTCGTGCCCTCGTCCGCGCTCACGATTGCCGGGCGGCACAACGCGCTCAACGCGATGGCCGCACTCGCCCTGGCCTCGGCGGTTGGGGGCGCGATGCCGCGCATGATCGAGGCACTCAAGGCCTTTCGCGGCCTGCCGCATCGCGTCGAGCCGATTGCCTGCCGCGCCGACGGCGTGGTGTTCTATGACGATTCCAAGGGCACCAACGTCGGTTCGACGATCGCCGCCCTGGCGGGTCTGGGTCGGCCGGTGGTGCTGATCGCGGGTGGTGACGGAAAGGGGCAGGATTTCGCACCGTTGGCCGAGGCCGTCAGCGCGCATGCGCGTGCGGCGGTGCTCATCGGGCGTGACGCGCCGGCAATCGCTTCCGCACTTTTGCAGCTTCACTATGAGAGCCTGCGCGCGCCGGACCTGGCGGTCGCCGTCGAACGTGCAAACGCGCTGGCCAAGCGTGGCGACGCAGTCCTGCTCTCGCCGGCCTGCGCAAGTTTCGACATGTTCCGCAACTACGTGCATCGCGCCGAGGTCTTCGCCGCGGCGGTGCGCGCGCTGCCCGGCGTGGAGGCACTGCGATGAATGCGCTGGCCGAGATGCTGGGCCTGGCCCGCGATGATGGCAGCGTTGCCGCCGCGCGTGCTGCACGTCGGCTGTCGCGCCCGCAGGCTGCGCCGCGCGAACTCGACCCGCTGCTCGTCGGCCCCGCGCTGGTCCTGATCCTGATCGGGCTGGTGATGGTGTACTCGGCCTCGATCGCGGTGGCCGAGGGGAGTCGGTTCACGGGAAATCAGTCCACCTATTTTCTGTTGCGCCACACTGTTTTCCTGACCATCGGCCTGGGTGCGGGCTACCTCGCCTTCCGCCTGCCCATGCGCGTGTGGCAGCGCCTCGCGCCCTGGCTATTCCTGTTTGGCGTGGTGTTGCTGATACTGGTGCTGGTGCCGGGAATCGGCCGATCGGTCAACGGCGCGCAGCGCTGGATCGCGCTCGGTCCGGTCAACCTGCAGCCGTCCGAGTTGATGAAGGTGTTCGTCGCACTGTATGCGGCCGACTACACCGTGCGCAAACTGCCGGACATGGGCAGTTTCCGGCGCGGCTTTTTGCCGATGGCTGGCATCATCTTGCTGGTCGGCACCTTGTTGCTGCAGCAGCCGGACTTTGGCGCCATGGTCGTGATCTGCGCGATCGCCTTTGGTGTCCTGTTCCTGGGTGGCATGAACGTGAAGGTCTTCGGCCTGTTGATCGGTGTCGCGACCGTCGGCCTGAGTCTGCTGATGTGGTTATCGCCCTACCGGCGCGACCGCCTGCTCAATTTCATGGATCCCTGGCAGGACCCGTTCGACAAGGGGTACCAGTTGTCGCACGCGCTGATCGCGTTCGGTCGCGGCGAGTGGTTCGGTGTCGGCCTGGGCGGAAGCGTCGAAAAGCTCTTCTATCTGCCCGAGGCGCACACCGATTTCCTGCTCGCCGTCATCGCCGAGGAACTCGGCTTCATCGGCGTCGCCATCGTCGTCGTGCTGTTCGCGATCCTCGTGCAGCGTGCATTCGCGATCGGTCGTGAGGCGATCAACCTCGAACGCTATTTCTCGGGCCTCGTCGCGATGGGCGTTGGTCTGTGGCTGGGCGTGCAGTCGTTCATCAACATGGGGGTCAACATGGGGCTGCTGCCCACCAAGGGCCTGACCCTGCCGCTGATGAGTTTCGGTGGTTCGGCCCTCGTTGCCGGATGCCTGGCACTGGGTGTGCTGATGCGCGTGGACTGGGAAAACAGACAGATGAAGCGTGGGGTGGGGCAATGAGCGCGCGCACCCTGATGATCATGGCCGGTGGCACCGGCGGACACATCTATCCCGGCATTGCGGTCGCCGAAGAAATGCGAACGCGCGGCTGGAACATTGTCTGGCTGGGCAACCCCGAGGGCATGGAGGCGCGAATCGTTCCGCCGCGCGGTTATCGCTGCGAATGGATCCGTTTCGGCGCCCTGCGCGGCAAGGGTCTGCTGCGCAAGCTGCTGTTACCGGTGAGCCTGCTGTCCGGATTCTGGCAGGCGCTGGGCGTGCTGCGCCGGGTCAAACCCGACGTGGTTCTGGGCATGGGCGGTTACATCAGTTTCCCCGGCGGCATGATGGCCGCACTGACGGGCCGCCCGCTGGTGCTGCACGAGCAGAACTCGGTAGCCGGCCTGGCCAACCGCGTGCTGGCCGGCGTGGCGGATCGCGTTCTGTCCGGCTTTCCCGACACCTTGCGCAAGGCCGACTGGGTGGGCAATCCGGTGCGCCGCGAGATTGCAGCAGTGGCCGGCCCGGGCGAACGCTTCGCCGGCCGTGAAGGGCTGCTGCGCATTCTCGTCGTCGGCGGAAGTCTCGGGGCCGCGGCGCTCAACGAAGTCGTACCGCAGGCGCTCGCACGCATTCCGCTGGGTGACCGTCCGCAGGTGACACACCAGGCCGGCCGCCGCCAGTATGCCGCCTTGCAGGCGGCCTACGCGCAGGCCGGCGTCGACGGCGAGTTGGTCGATTTCATCGAGGACATGGACGCGCGCTACGCCGAGGCCGATCTCGTGATCTGCCGCGCCGGTGCAATCACCGTGGCCGAACTGGCGGCGGTCGGTGCGGCCAGCCTGCTGGTGCCGTTTCCGTCTGCGGTCGACGATCACCAGAGCCGCAACGCCCAGTTTCTGGCGGAGCGCGGCGCGGCGATGCTGATCGCCCAGACCGAACTCGACGCCGGGCAGCTGGCGGGCATCCTCAAAGGGCTGGATCGGGGCCGACTGGCCGGCATGGCGGCCCGCGCGCGGGAGTTCGCGCGCCCGGACGCGGCCGCCGCGGTGGCTGACGCCTGTGAGGCGCTCGTCGAAGGAAAAACGGAATGAAGCACAAGGTCAAGCGTATCCATTTCGTCGGTATCGGCGGCGCCGGCATGAGCGGCATCGCGGAGGTTCTGGCGAACCTCGGATTCACGGTCAGTGGCTCCGATCTGGCCGAATCGGTGGCAACACGCCGCCTGCAGGACCTGGGCGTGCGTGTTGTCGCGGGACACGATGCGGCGCATGTGGATGGCGCCGACGCGGTGGTGATTTCCACCGCCGTGTCCGACGACAACCCGGAGGTCGTGACCGCGCGCGAGCGCAACATCCCGGTGGTGCCACGTGCGCAGATGCTGGCCGAACTGATGCGTCTGAAGCAGGGCATCGCAATCGCCGGGACCCATGGCAAGACGACGACGACCTCGCTGGTCGCGAGCATCCTCGCCGAAGGCGCGATGGATCCGACCTTCGTGATTGGCGGCCGCCTCACCGCCGCTGGCGCGAACGCCCGTCTGGGCAAGGGCGATTTCCTGGTGGCCGAAGCCGACGAGTCGGACGCTTCCTTCCTGTTGCTCAATCCGGTGATTTCGGTGGTCACGAACATCGACGCCGATCACATGGAAACCTATGGACATGACTTCGGCCGGCTCAAGCAGGCTTTCGTCGACTTTCTCCAGCGCCTGCCGTTCTACGGCGTCGCCGTGCTGTGCGAGGACGACACGAACGTTCGTGAGATCGCGCCGCAGGTGTCCAAACAGATCGTGCGCTTCGGCCTGTCGGAGGGCGCGAATGTGCGTGCCGAGAACCTGCGTGCGGTGGGGCGGCGCATGTGCTTCGACGTGGTGCGCGTCAACGGGACGACCAGCCGGATGGCGGTCGAGCTGAACCTGCCGGGCGTGCACAACGTGCTCAATGCGCTGGCGGCGATCGCGGTGGCAACCGAGCTTCAGGTCAGCGACGCGGCCATCGTCAAGGCGCTCTCGGAGTTCCGCGGTGTGGGGCGGCGCTTCCAGGACTACGGCGAGATCCCGGTCGCGGGTGGAGCCGGCCGTTTCACGTTGATCGATGACTATGGTCACCATCCGATCGAGATGGCGGCAACCATCGCTGCCGCGCGCGGCGCCTACCCGGGCCGTCGCCTGGTGCTGGCCTTCCAGCCGCACCGTTACACGCGCACTCGCGATTGTTTCGAGGATTTCGTCAAGGTGCTCTCAAAGGTCGACGGCCTGCTCATGGGCGAGGTCTACGCCGCCGGAGAACCGCCCATCGTCGCGGCCGATGCGCGCTCTCTAGCGCGCGCGTTGCGCGTGGCCGGCAAGGTCGAGCCGGTATTCGTCGAGCACATCGCCGACATGCCGGCGGCGATCGTCGACGCGGCCCGGGACGGCGACGTAGTGATCACGATGGGCGCGGGCTCGATCGGACAGGTGGCCGCGCGTGTGGCTCAGGAATACGGGGAGGGCGTGTGACGGACAGGTTCGGAAAGGTCGCGGTCTTGTTCGGTGGCGACTCGGCCGAGCGCGAGGTCTCGCTGATGTCGGGCCGCGCGGTGCTCGATGCCCTGCAGCGACGCGGCGTGGACGCACATGCTTTCGATCCGGCCGAGCGCAGCGTTTGCGCCCTGCGCGATGAGGGCTTCGAGCGCGCCTTCGTCGCGCTGCACGGTCGCGGCGGCGAAGACGGCACGGTGCAGGGCATGCTCGAAACCTTGCGCATTCCCTATACCGGCAGTGGCGTGATGGCCTCGGCCGTGGCCATGGACAAGTGGCGCACGAAGATGGTTTGGGCCGCCTGCGGGCTGCCCACCCCGCGCTACGCGATTCTCGACGAGCACACGGACTTCGACGCTGTCGCCGCCGAGCTGGGCATGCCGGTGTTCGTCAAGCCGGCGCACGAGGGCTCGAGCATGGGTGCGACCAAGGTCGTCGAGTCCTCGCGTTTGCGTGCAGCCTGGGAGCAGGCCGCACGCTTCGACCGGCTGGTGCTGGCTGAGGCCTTCATCGATGGTGCCGAACTGACCGTACCGTTCCTGAACGATCGTGCGCTTCCGGTGATTCGCATCGAGGCGCCTGGTGGCAACTACGACTACGAGCACAAGTACTTCAGTGACGAAACCCGCTATCTGTGCCCGTCGGGCCTGGATGCCTCACTGGAGGCCGAACTCAAGCGCCTCGTGATGGATAGCGCGGCGGTGCTCGGCTGCCGTGGCTGGGGCCGTGTGGACATCATGCTCGACCGCGACGCACGCCCCTGGCTGCTGGAGATGAATACCGTGCCCGGCATGACCGGCCACTCGCTGGTGCCGATGTCGGCGCAGGCCGCAGGCATGGACTTCGACGACCTGTGCATGGCGATCCTGGAGGGGGCGAGACTTGGCTGAGCGTCGCAGCGGCCGCGCGCCGCGTCCGAACGGCCGTCAGGGGCTGTGGGATCGTCCGGCGACACTGGACGTGATCTCCGACGCGCTGATGTTCTTCGCGGCGCTGGCCTTCGCTTGGGCCTTTGTCGCGTGGCTGACCAGTCGCCCGTTCTTCCCGCTGCGCGAGGTGGTCGTGGTGACGCCGCCGGGGCAGGTCACGCCTGCCCAGATCGAATACGCCGCGCGCTCCTCGGTGACCGGCAACTTCTTCACGGTGCAACTGGCCGAGGTGCGCGAGGCACTCGAGAAACTGCCCTGGGTACGCCGCGCCGAGGTGCGTCGGCGCTGGCCGGACGCACTGGAGCTGCGTCTCGAGGAGCAGCAGGCGGTCGCCTACTGGACGCCGGCCGGCAGCGACGAGGTGCATCTGGTCAATCGCCAGGGCGAAGTCTTCGTGGCCGCGAGCAACGCCGATCTGCCGTTGTTCTCCGGCCCGCAGGGGTCGGCCGGACACTTGTTCGCGCGGCATCGGGAGTTCTCGGCGCTGGTCGAGCCGCTGGGAATGCGCATGAAGCGCCTGTGGCTGTCACCGCGTGAGGCGTGGGAGCTGGAAATGGATGACGGCCTGGTGATCCTGCTCGGCCGTGATCGCGAACGCGCACCCCTGGCCGAGCGGCTGGTGCGTTTCGTACGCCTGTGGCCCGAGGCACGCGAGCGCGTCGGCGTGCCCGTGGCGCTCGCCGACCTGCGCTACCAGCGTGGATTCGCACTGACGCCGGCGCTCACGCCGGAGCAAGGCAAAGGGAAGCAATGAGCAAGGAAAGCAAGGAACTCGTCGTCGGACTCGATATCGGCACGTCGAAGGTGACCTGCCTGGTCGCACAGGCGTTGCCCGACGGCGAACTGGAAGTGGTCGGCCTGGGCACCCAGCCGATGAGCGGACTCAAACGCGGTGTCGTGGTCAATATCGAGGCCACCGTGGACGCGATCTCGCGCGTGATCCAGGAGGTCGAAATGATGGCCGACTGCAAGATCCGCGACGTCTTCACGGGTATTGCGGGCAGCCACATCAAGAGCTTCAACTCCAACGGCATGGTTGCGATCAAGGACAACAAGGAGGTCAGCCCGCTCGACGTGGAGCGCGTGATCGAAGTTGCCCGCGCGATGCCGATCCCGGCCGAACAGCAAATCCTGCATATCCTCACCCAGGAGTTCATCATCGACGGGCAGGGCGGCGTGCGTGAACCCATCGGCATGAGCGGCGTCAAGCTCGAGGTCAAGGTGCACATCGTCACCGGCGCCGTGTCGGCCGCGCAGAACGTCGTCAAATGCGTTCGTCGCTGCGGCCTGGAAGTGGTTGACCTCGTGTTGCAGCCCCTGGCATCAAGCCACGCGGTACTCACCGAGGATGAGAAGGATCTGGGCGTGTGCCTGATTGACATCGGCGGTGGAACGACCGATATCGCGGTGTTCACGCAGGGCGCAATCCGTCACACCGCGGTGCTGCCGGTGGCCGGCGACCAGATCACCAACGACATTGCGATGGCCCTGCGCACCCCGACCTCGGAGGCCGAGGAGCTGAAGATCCAGTATGGCGTCGCGATGCATTCGATGGCCGACCCCGAACAGATGATCGAGGTGCCCGGCGTCGGCGACCGCCCGGCGCGCGCGCTGTCGCGACAGCGGCTGGCCGATGTGATCGAGCCGCGGGTGTCCGAGATGTTCGAACTGGTGCAGGCCGAACTGCGGCGCAGCGGCTACGAGGAGCTGCTCTCGTCCGGCGTGGTGCTGACCGGCGGCTCGTCGGTGATGAACGGCATGGTCGAACTGGCCGAGGAAGTCTTCCATCTGCCCGCGCGAATCGGTGCGCCGCAGTATCGCGGCCCGCTGGCCGACGTCGTGTGCCAGCCGTACTACGCGACCGCGATGGGACTGGTGATCGAGGGTCAGGCCCAGCGGCGGAGGGGCCTCATCGGCCGTGATCCGGGCAATCTGCGCGACTGGGTCGCGCGTGCCCGGGCCTGGCTGGAGCGCAATTTCTGAAAGGCGCGTCGAGTACGCGTGATTTTTGAAAATTCTGCCTGTAAAAACAGGCTATTTAGTTATAGACTGCAAAGAGCTCACTAAATGGCGGGTCAGTTCGCTGGTGAGCGGGAACTCAGAGGAGGCTCGACAATGGCAACGTTCGAAATCGTGGAAAAGGAGCAGACCGGAACGGTCATCAAGGTGATCGGCATCGGTGGCGCCGGCGGCAATGCCGTCGACCACATGATTCGCGAAGGCGTGCAGGGCGTGGAATTCGTCGTCGCCAACACCGACGCGCAGGCACTCAAGCGATGCCTCGCGCCGACCAAGGTGCAGCTGGGCACCAGTGGCCTGGGCGCTGGCTCCAAGCCCGAAGCCGGGCGCGTGGCCGCGCAGGAATCGGCCGACGTGATCGCCGACGCGCTCGCCGGTGCGCACATGTGCTTCATCACCGGCGGCATGGGTGGCGGCACCGGCACCGGGGCCGCGCCGGTGGTGGCCGAGATCGCGCGCGAGAAGGGTATTCTGTGCGTCGGTGTGGTGACGAAGCCCTTCGATTTCGAAAATCGACTGCGCGTGGCCGAGAGTGGCGTCGAGGAGTTGTCGCGTCACGTCGATTCGCTGATCGTCGTGCTCAACGACAAGCTGCTCGAGGTCTTCGGCGACGATGCCGGCTTCGAGGACTGCTTCCGTTCGGCCGACAACGTGCTGCGCAACGCGGTCGGCGGCATCGCCGAGATCATCAACGTGCCGGGCCTGGTCAACGTCGACTTTCAGGACGTGCGTACCGCCATGGGCGAGATGGGCCGCGCGATGATGGGATCGGCCGAGGCTTCGGGCCTGGATCGCGCACGCATCGCGGCCGAGCAGGCCGCGGTCAGCCCGCTGCTCGAGGGCACGGAACTGTCGGGCGCGCGTTGCGTGCTGATCAACATCACCGCCGCCCGCGGCGCGCTGAAGATGTCCGAGGTGCGCGACGCGGTCAAGACGGTGCAGGCCTTTGCCGCGCCGGAAGCCTTCGTCAAGTACGGCACGGTCTTCGACGACGACATGGAAGACCGCATCCGCGTGACCGTGGTCGCGACCGGTCTGGGTTCGCAGGCCGCCGGTCGTCAGCCGGTGATGCAGGTCGTGCGTGGCACCGGCACCTACGGTGACGGCGGCTATGCCGAGGAACAGGGCTCGGACGTGCCGGCCGTGATGCGCAGCAATCGCCGCAACAAGGTCGAGGCGATGAGCACCAACGGCATGGGAACCTACGACATTCCCGCCTTCCTGCGACGCCAGGCCGACTGACCGGCCCGGACCGCGCCCTACGGGCGCCGCACTCGGACCCGTGCCTCCGGTCCCGAGTGCGGCGCCTGTATCGCTTTGGGCCGCCACCGGCGTGACCCGAACGGCGATGCAGGCTAGAATGGACGTTCCAATCGGGAGTCGCGAATGATTCGACAGCGCACGCTCAAATCCGTTGTTACCGCCACCGGCGTCGGTCTGCACGGGGGCCGAAAGGTCACCATGACCCTGCGCCCTGCGGCGCCGGATGCAGGCATCGTCTTTCACCGTGTCGACCTCGAGCCGGTCGTGTCCCTGCCCGCCGACCCCTACTCGGTTTGCGATACGCGCATGTGCTCGGGTCTGCAGCGCGGCACCACCAAGGTGGGTACGGTCGAGCACCTGATGTCGGCCTTGGCCGGGCTGGGTATCGACAACGTCCATGTCGACATCGATGCGCCAGAGATCCCGATTCTCGACGGCAGTTCCAGCCCCTTCGTGTTCCTGCTGCGTTCGGCCGGTATCGACGAGCAGGCCGCGCCCAAGCGCTTCATCCGCGTCATCAGGCCGGTCGAGTATCGCGACGGCGACAAGTGGGTGCGTCTTGAGCCCTACGACGGTTTCCGGCTCGAGTTCTCGATCGAGTTCAATCACCCTGCGGTCGATGGCACCGCCACCCGCGTCGTTGTCGATTTCGCCGAGCACTCCTACGAGCGGGATATCGCGCGCGCGCGTACCTTCGGCTTCATGCAGGACGTGGAGTTCATGCAGGCCAACGGACTGGCGCTGGGCGGCAGCCTGGCCAACGCCATCGTGATGGACGAGCACCGCGTGCTCAACAGCGAGGGGTTGCGTTATGCGGACGAGTTCGTCAAGCACAAGGTGCTCGACGCGATTGGCGACCTCTACCTGTGCGGGCGTCCGCTGCTGGCCGCCTACACTGCCCACAAGTCCGGTCACGCGATGAACAACGAGTTGCTGCGCGCCCTGCTCGAAGACCGCAGCGCCTGGGAGTTGGTCAGCTTCGATACGGTCGATGACACGCCCGTGGCGATCAGTCGTCGTTTCGGCGCCGAGCCGTTGGCTGCCTGAGCGCCTGTGATTAAGTCTCTGCTCGCTACGATTTCTTCTCTGGCTGCGAGGCGCGTGCGATGCTCGTGATTCGCATCGTCGTCCTGGCTGCACTGCTCGCCATCGGCGGCACCTTGCTGGCGTGGTTGTTCACCGGCGATCCGAAATACCGCCAGTACGCCTGGAATCTTTTCATCGGCGCGCTGCTGGTGATTCTGGCGGTGTTGCTGACGTTCGTGTTCGAGCGTTTCGCCAACCCCGGCGGCTGATCACTCCGCGCGGCTGCGGTCCACGAGTCGCTGCAGCGATGCGCGCAGCGCGTCTCCCTCCGGCAGCTGTGCAATGAGCTTCTCCAGGCTTTCGCGCCCGGCCGCCCCCACGGTACGTGATGGTCTGGATGGCGGACTTTCGGGCTCCACCGTCACACCGACCTTGACCTCGACCCGGGCAACCGCGAAACCCTCGGCGGCCATCGCTGCGGCCAGGCTCGGGGCCATCTGGCGGATGCGCGAAGCCACACTGCCACTGCGCGCGATCAGGATCAGACTCTCACCCTTGAGGTTGGCCACCGAGCACGCTTCTCCCAGTGGTCCGGGCAGCGAGCGGGCGAGCACCGCCTGCAGGCGACGCAGCGTGCGCGCGTGATCGTGCAGCCGGGCGAGGGTCTCGCCGCTGCCGAGAAAGCGCTGGACGGGTTCGGACATCGAGGCGGTCCTGGCGAGAGGGTTGCGGGGCGCCTGTTCGCGGCGGAACACGCGCCATGAGTGGGCATCGGCTGCATGCTACACTACTGCATTTGCCGATTCGACCCACCACACATCCATGATCTCCGGCCTTATCAAGAAGGTTTTCGGCAGTCGCAACGACCGCCTGATCCGCCAGTATTCCAATAAAGTCCGCGCCATCAATGCCCTCGAGCCAGAGTTCGAGGCGCTGTCCGACGACGAACTTCGCGCGAAGACGGACGAGTTCCGTCAGCGTCTGGCCGACGGGGCCAAACTTGACGACCTGCTCGTCGAGGCCTTTGCGGTCGTGCGCGAGGCTGGCAAGCGCGTGCACGGCATGCGCCACTTCGACGTGCAGTTGGTCGGCGGCATGGTGCTGCACGACGGGCGCATCGCCGAGATGAAGACCGGCGAGGGCAAGACCCTGGTTGCGACCTTGGCGGCCTACCTCAACGCCTTGGCCGGCAACGGTGTGCACATCATTACCGTCAACGACTATCTGGCCAGTCGTGACGCGGAGTGGATGGGGCGCATCTACGGCTTCCTCGGGCTGACGACCGGCTGCAACCTGTCGCGTCTGTCGCATACCGAGAAGCAGGCAGCCTATGGTTCGGACATCACCTACGGCACGAACAACGAGTTCGGCTTCGATTACCTGCGCGACAACATGGTGTATTCCACCGCCGAGCGCGTGCAGCGCGGACTGACGTTCGCGATCGTCGACGAGGTCGACTCCATCCTGATCGACGAGGCGCGTACGCCGCTGATCATCTCCGGTCAGGCCGAGGATCACACCGAGCTGTATCTGCGGCTCAATGAAGTGCCGCCCAAACTCACCGAGCAACAGGGCGAGGGCGACGATGTCACCGAGCCGGGCGATTACACCCTGGATCTCAAGGCCCGGCAGGTGCTGCTGACCGAGGACGGTCACGTGAAGGCCGAACAGATCCTCTCGGAGATGGGTCTGCTCGAAGAAGGTGCGAGCCTCTACGACGCATCCAACATCATGCTCGTGCACCACCTGTACGCAGCACTGCGCGCGCATGCGTTGTTCCTGAAGGACCAGCACTACGTGGTGCAGGACGGCGAGGTCGTGATCGTCGACGAGTTCACCGGTCGCCTGATGTCGGGACGGCGCTGGTCGGACGGTCTGCACCAGGCGGTCGAGGCCAAGGAAGGCGTCAAGATCCAGGCCGAAAACCAGACCCTGGCCTCGATCACCTTCCAGAACTACTTCCGCATGTACGGCAAGCTCGCCGGCATGACCGGTACGGCCGACACCGAGGCCTACGAGTTCCACCAGATCTATGGCCTGGAAACGGTGATCGTGCCGACCAATCGCCCGATGCAACGGCGCGACGGCAACGACAAGGTCTATCGCACCGCCAAGGAGAAGTGGGACGCGGTGATCAGTGACATCCGAGACTGCGTCTCGCGCGGCCAGCCGGTGCTGGTGGGTACGACCTCGATCGAGGTCAACGAATACCTCTCGGGTCTGCTCAAGCGCGAGAAGATTCCCCACCAGTTGCTCAACGCCAAACAGCACGACAGCGAGGCGCAGATCGTCACCCAGGCGGGACGCCCCGGGGTCGTGACGATTGCCACCAACATGGCCGGCCGGGGTACGGACATCGTGCTCGGTGGCAACATCGAGCGCGAGATCGACACCGTCAAGAACGACGCAAACCTCGACGACGCGACCCGCGAGGCGAAGATCGCCCAGATGCGCGCCGACTGGCAGAAGGTTCATGACGCGGTGATCGCGGCCGGTGGCCTGCACATCATCGGCACCGAGCGCCACGAGTCGCGCCGCATCGACAATCAGTTGCGCGGTCGCGCGGGCCGTCAGGGCGACCCGGGTTCGAGCCGCTTCTACCTGTCGCTCGAAGATCCGCTGATGAAGATCTTCGCCGGTGATCGCCTCAATACCATCATGGTGCGTCTGAAGATGCCCGAGGGCGAAGCGATCGAGCACGGCATGGTCACGCGCTCGCTCGAGTCGGCGCAGCGCAAGGTGGAGCAGCGCAACTTCGACATCCGCAAGCAACTGCTCGAGTACGACGATGTTGCCAACGATCAGCGCAAGGTCGTCTACGAACAGCGTAACGAGCTGCTGTCGACCGAGGATATTTCCGAGACGATCACCGCGATGCGTCGTGGCGTGATGGCCGACACCTTCCGCATCTACGTGCCCGAGGAAAGCGTGGAGGAGCAATGGGATGTCGCTGCGCTCGAGACCGCGCTGGCCGGCGAGTTCCAGCTCAAGCTGCCGGTGTCCGAATGGCTCGCGGCCGAGCCCGATCTCGATGACGAGGTCATGCTCGAACGCATCATCACTGCCGCTGACGAGGCCTATGCGGCCAAGACCGCGAGTGTGGAGCCGGCCGCCTGGCACCAGTTCGAACGCCACGTGATGCTGCAAAGCCTGGACACGCGCTGGCGCGACCATCTGGCCGCGCTTGACCAGTTGCGCCAGGGTATCCATCTGCGCGGCTATGCGCAGAAGAACCCCAAGCAGGAGTACAAGCGCGAGTCCTTCGAGCTGTTCGAAGCCCTGCTCGACGCGGTGCGTATGGAGGTCACCAAGGTGCTGATGACCGTCCAGGTACGTACCAAGGAAGAACTCGCGGAAGCCGAACGTCAGGAAAAGCTCGAGAACGTCGAGTACCGCCATGCCGAGTTCAAGGACGAGGCCATCGCACAGGAAGACGCGACCGCCCCGGAGACGACGGCACGTGCCGCCCCCGCCCCGGCGCGCTCCGGCCCGCGCGTCGGCCGCAACGATGCCTGCCCCTGCGGTTCCGGCAAGAAGTACAAGCACTGTCACGGCAAGCTCGCCTGAGCAAGCATTGTCTTCCCCGTGTCGCATTTCGGCCATGTCGGGTGCGGCGAGCGTGACCCTGCAAGGAGGCCCCGATGCATATGCACCGGGGCCTCTGTTCGTGCGGGTACGGCCGGGGTGTCGAGTGCCGACCGGCCCTTACCCGTTCGGTTGGCGCTCGCGTAAACTGGGTCACCCAAATACTTTCCGCATCCTCAACCTTCCTGCCGGAGTCGCATCATGCCCGTGAATTACGCCACCCCGTCCGCCGCCAGCCTTGCGCCGATCGCCGGTGTGCGCATCGGTATCGCCGAGGCGGGCATCCGCAAGAAGGGGCGGCGTGACCTGACGCTGATCGAAGTGGCCGAAGGTAGTCGTGTGGCCGGGGTGTTCACCCGCAACCGATTCTGTGCGGCTCCGGTGCACGTGTGTCGTGCGAATCTGGCGCAGGCGAGCGTGCGGGCGTTGGTGATCAACACCGGCATCGCCAATGCCGGTACCGGCGAGCAGGGCATGGCAGCGGCGCGTGAGACGTGCGAAGGGGTGGCGAAGCTGCTCGAAGTCGCACCAAACCAGGTGTTGCCGTTTTCCACCGGTGTGATCCTTGAGCAATTGCCCGTCGATCGACTGCTCGGCGGCCTGCCGGCGGCTGCAGCCGATCTGCGTGCGGATGGCTGGTTCGATGCGGCGCACGCGATCATGACCACCGATACGGTGGCCAAGGCCGCTTCGCGCAGCGTCGAACTGGGCGGACGCACGGTCACGCTGACCGGGATGAGCAAGGGCGCGGGCATGATCCGCCCCAACATGGCGACCATGCTGGGCTTCGTCGCCACCGATGCGCACATCGCGCAGGATGTGCTCGAAGGTCTCGTGCGCGAAGTCGCCGATCTCTCGTTCAACAGCATCACGGTCGATGGTGACACATCGACCAACGATGCCTTCGTCGTGATCGCCACCGGCCAGGCCGAGAATACGGAAATCGTCGACGAGCACTCGAACGGCTACGCGGCTTTTCGTGAGGCGCTGGCCGGCATCGCCATCGAGCTGGCACAGGCGCTGGTGCGTGACGGCGAGGGCGCGACCAAGTTCATCGAGGTCGCCGTCGAAGGCGGGCGCGACCGCGACGAATGCCGTGCCGTGGCCTATGCGGTGGCGCATTCGCCGCTGGTGAAGACGGCCTTCTTCGCATCCGACCCCAATCTGGGTCGCATTCTCGCGGCCGTGGGCTATGCCGGCATCGACGATCTCGACGTCGGCAAGGTTTCGGTATGGTTGGCGAGCGGTGGCGAGGACGTGCTGGTCGCGGAACGAGGGGGGCGCGCACCGGGATACCGCGAGGAGGACGGTGCGCGCATCATGCAGCGCGCGGAAATCGGCGTGCGCATCGCGCTTGCTCGCGGCGAGGCGACTGCGACGGTGTGGACCTGCGATTTCTCGTACGACTACGTGAAGATCAACGCGGAGTATCGTAGCTAGGAGCAACCGGCCGGGTTGCGGATGCGCGCCTCAACTCGGCCTGTTGCAGGGTAGCGGGATCAGCGATCGAGCTTGGTGATCTTCGAGCCTTCGAAGGTCAGGTTGTACATCAGGCCTTTGCCCGAGAAGATGAAACCGATGATCGGTTTCTGAGCCGTTTCGGTGTCGATGCCGCCCCCGGCGCCCAGCGTGGCGACCGCGACGCTGCCGTCGACGCCTGCCTTCCAGCCCTCGCTGTCGCGGAACTTGGCCAGCACTTCGTCATTCATGAACAACATGATCTGGCTGCGGGATTGCGCGCCGAGCTGGAAGCCGATCGAGGCCGAAGCGAGGCTGTAATAGGCCACGGTCTGTCCGTCGATGATCAGGGCGCCCTCGCCGTATTCCCCGCCAACGCCGATGCCGGCCTTGACGACGTTCGGGAAGACCAGCATGCCGGAGGCACTCTTGGCCAGTTCATGCCCGGCCGGGGTCTGCTTTTCGAAGGCCACCAACGCCGCACTGACCTCAGCGTCGATCTCTTCCTTGGACGCAGCGCCCGCAGTGACGCTCACGCACAGCGCGAGCAGTGCAAGCAGAATTGTTTTTTTCATCGTTCGCTCCTTGGTCGGGGTGGATTGCGATCCGCCACAGTGGCGACTTTCGCGAACTCCATGATAGACCATGCGAATGCGCCGCAGTGTGCGGTACCGCACGAGTACAAACGCAGAACGGCGACCTTGCGGTCGCCGTTCCAGGAAAGAACGCGGATCCCCGCTTATGCAGCGAGGCGCTTGTCGCGTTCGATGATGGCGTAGGCCGAATGGTTGTGGATGGACTCGAAATTCTCCGATTCCACCGCGAAGGCAACGATGCGAGTCTCTGCGTTGAGCAGACCGGCGACATCGCGCACCATGTCCTCGACAAACTTGGGATTGTCATACGCGCGTTCGGTGACGTACTTCTCGTCAGGGCGCTTGAGCAGGCCGTAGAGCTCG
>CAXBIS010000009.1:0-130903 GCA_963975885.1 uncultured Azoarcus sp. | reverse complement strand
ACCTCCGACCCGTCAACCACTACTTCCCCCAAATCACGCGAAGAACCAAAAAAAACGGCCCGCGAATGCGGGCCGTTTGATTCACTGCAAGTGCGGGAGTCGATCAGGACTCGGCCGCGAGCTTCCGTGCAACGAAGACCTTGCGATAGATCAGCATCACCAGCGGCAGGAACGCGAGGATCAGCGCCAGCGTGATGATCGTACCGACGATCGGGTTCGAGTAGAAGATGCCAAGGTTGCCGTTCGACATCAGCATGGCCTGGCGGAAGCCGTTCTCCGCACCACCGCCAAGGACCACCGCGAGGACCATCGGGGCCAGCGGGTACTTGAGCTTCTTCATGATGTAGCCAACGATGCCGAAGATCAGCATGTACCACACGTCGCCCATCGCGTTCGCGACGGTAAAGGCACCGATCGAGCACGCGGTCAGGATGATCGGGGCGATGATGGTAAACGGCACCTTGAGGATCGCCGCGAACAGCGGAACCGTGGTCAGGCACAGGATCAGCGCAGCCAGGTTGCCCAGATACATCGACGCGATCAGACCCCAGACGAAGTCGGGCTGCTCGGCGAAGAGCAGCGGACCCGGCTGCAGGCCCCAGATCATCAGGCCGCCCAGCAGCACCGCAGCGGTCGGCGAACCCGGAATGCCCAGCGTGAGCATCGGCAGCAGAGCGGCCGTACCGGCAGCGTTGTTGGCCGTTTCCGGACCAATCAGGCCGTCGATCGAACCCGTACCGAAGTTGTCACCATCCTTCGAGAAGCGCTTGGCGATGCCGTAGCCCAGGAAGGAAGCCGGCGTCGCGCCGCCCGGAACCACGCCGAGGCAGGCACCGAAGAACATCGAGCGGGCGAAGTTGGCCCAGTGCTTGCCCAGCATGCCCCAGGTCTTGAGCACGATCTTGGGGTCGATCTTGGCCGTGACACCCTGGAACTTCAGGCCGTCTTCCATCGCGACCAGGATTTCGCCCAGACCGAACAGGCCAATGACGACGATCAGGAACTCGAAGCCACGCATCAGCTCGACGGTGCCGAAGGTCAGGCGCATCGCGCCGGTCATGATGTCGATACCGACGGACGCCAGGGCGAAACCGAGCATCATCGCGGCGAGCGTCTTGTACGCGGCCTCCTTGCCGATCGACAGGAAGGCGCAGAAGGTCAGCACCATGATGCCGAAGAACTCGGGCGGGCCGAAGCTCAGCGCGAAGTCGGCAATCGTCGGAGCGATGAACGTGATCAGCATGATCGCGAACAGTGCGCCAAAGAACGAAGCCGTGAACGAGGTCGTCAGCGCCTCGCCGGCCATGCCCTTCTTGGCCATCGGATAGCCGTCGAAGGTGGTTGCCACCGAGTACGAACATCCAGGGATGTTGAACACGATCGCGGTAATGGCACCGCCGAAGAGCGAGCCCCAGTAGATGCACGACAACATGATGACCGCGGAGACCGGGTCCATGTTGAAGGTCAGCGGCAACAGAATGGCGATGCCGTTTGCGCCGCCGAGACCCGGCAGCACCCCCATCAGCACGCCGAGGAACACCCCGACGAACATCAGGAGGACGTTCATGGGGGTCAGCGCAACCGCCATACCCCCCATCAATGAGTTGAGTTCTTCCACTTTTTTCTCCTGTTGATCTTATCCCGCGACGCCGGTACGTCGCGCGGCCGTTCGGGCCTGAATTCTTATAAGCCGAGCATGGCCTCGATCGGGCCCTTGGGCAGGGAGATCAGGAACCACCGTTCGAACAGCACGAAAAGCAGCACCGGCAGGATGATCACGTACGGCAGGGTCTTCACGACCGGATACTTGCCGTTGACGATCATGAAGCCCGCGATGTAGAGGGCCGCTGCCGCATACAGACCGATGTATTCCATCAGCAACACATAGATCGCAGTCGGGATGAAGACCTGCAGCACCGACTTGAACTTGCTGCGCGTGACGAACGGAGCATCGCCGTACGCCTTCGCACCCGGGAGGAGAGCCGCGATGGTGCTCACCGCACCGGAACCGATGATGAACAGGCCAATGTAGAACGGGAAATAACCCGAGCCCGGACCGAGACCCGGTTCCCAACCGGCGCCGACCTTGATCGAATCCAAGACCACGACGATACCGACGGCGACGATCAAAAGGCCAAAAAACACTTCCATGGTGCGGACCGAGACGAGAGCCTTGTCTTCGCCCGGCGGTGCTTTATCTTGCTCCATAACTACCCTCGTTTTGACTCAAACATCGGCCGTGATGGCCGTACATAACAACGCGCCGCCCTTGTTGCCGGCGACGCGCACGCTTGTTCTTGTAGTTCTGGCGTAGAACGAAAAGGGCCCCGACCCGTTGGGCCGGGGCCTTTCAGCGCCTTTACTTCGCGAGGAAGCCCGCAGCGTCCATCAGCTTGCGGTGCGTCTCTTCAGCGTCCTTCAGCCAGGCGTTGAACTCGTCGCCGGTCATCTGGGTCTGGTTGAACGCGCCCGTCGCCATGAACTTCTTCCAGTCTTCGGTTTCGCTGACCCGCTTGAAGAGGTCGATGTAGTAGTCGACAACTTCCTGCGAAATGCCCGGGGCACCCATCACGCCACGCAGCATCTGGTAGGTCACATCCACGCCGGCTTCCTTGCAGGTCGGGATGTCGGACCACGCCATGGTGTCGGTGACCTTGGTCGTGTACTCCGAACGCTCGGCGTCAAAGATGCACAGCGGACGCAGCGAACCGCTACGCCAGTGCGAAACGGCTTCCAGCGGGTTGTTGACCGAAGAGTCGATGTGCTTGCCGACCACCTGGGTCGCCACCGCACCGCCGCCCTTGTACGGGACGTAGGTCCACTTGGCGCCGGTCGATTCCTGCAGCGCGACCGTGATGATCTGGTCTTCCTGCTTGGAACCCGTACCGCCCATGCGGAACTTGCCCGGACCGGCTTCCTTGACGGCGCCCGTGTACTCGGCAGCGGTCTTGTACGCCGTGTCGGCGTGCACCCACAGGATGAACTGGTCGAGGGCCAGCATCTTGATCGGGGTCAGGTCGTTCCAGTTGAACGGAATGCCCGTGGCCATCGGCGTCGTGAACACGTTCGACAGCGTGATGATCAGCTTGTGAGCGTCGTTCTTGGCGTTCTTGACGTACAGGAAGCCCTCGGCGCCGGCACCGCCCGACTTGTTGACGACGACGATCGGTTGCTCCATCAGGTCATTCTTGACGATGACACCCTGGATGAAGCGCGCCATCTGGTCGGCACCGCCACCACTACCGGCGGGGACGATCCACTCGACCGGCTTGGTCGGTTCCCAGGCGCTGGCAGTCAGCGGGGCGCCGAGCGCGACAGCGGCGGCGAGCGTGGTCAGGACGGGGATGGTCTTGTTGCGAGACTTCATTCGATGATCCTCCTTAGGTGATTACCGGACGTTCCGGAAATTTCCCGGCACTTCCGATTCGATCGCCGGAACCCCGCGGAACAGATGGGGAGCCGGCTTGTCTCAATAAAATTTTTTATCGAGGCCTTCATAAGCCTCGTTGATCCAAGGATAAAGGATGTTGCGTAGCTGACAAGCCCTTCGTCCGGGAAATGTTGACCGCGGTCAACATTCTCCGGGCGTCGCCGCAAGTACGCCACGACACGGGTCGCAAGGTCGCATGCTTGGCCACACAAGGGAATTCGGGTAAACGCTAGCGCGATGTGGACAGCACGCGCCAGAATGACGATCGACTCGCGCAATGCCGATGTGCTTATGCCAATAGGCTTGAACGAACTCGATCGAGCCGGTTCGGCGGGATGCTCGCAACACCCCGGAAAGCCTGGACTTACGGGGTGCTTACGTTTCGGATAAAGAAAGCGATGGATAGTGAGCGAGAAGCACCGCTCGCCATCCAGGCTAGAAGAACGACGGCAACCACTTGGGACGCGCATAGTCACGCCGCGCCCATTCGAAGGCTTCGAGGATACGTGCCGGCTGCGTATTGCCTGACATGCCGCGTCTGCCGTTGAGCACGATGAAGGGCACGGTGGTGATCCCGAGGCGCTTTGCCCGTGCATCGACCGTCTGCACCCAGTCGATGTCGACATCGCTGTCCAAATACGCACGCAGGGCTTCGACCTCGAGTCCGCACTCACCACCGATGGCGATCAACTCATCGTGACTCGACAGGTTGCGACCTTCGATGAAATAGGCGCGATAGAGCGGCTCGGCAACCGTCTCGCGCAATCCGGCCCGTTCTGCGAAACGCAGCAGCCGATGAGCGTCGAGCGTATTCGGCTGGACCTCGATACGGTCGAAGCGATATTCGATTCCCATCTGCCGGCCAGCCCGTTCAGCATCGGCGAACATCATCGGGTCGTTGGCCTTGCCCGGATAGCGACGCTTGAGATACTCCTTGCGATCGACGCCCTCGCGCGGCAACGCGGCGTGCAACTGAAACGGCAGCCACGAGACCTCGGGCTGGCGCTCCTTCGCATACAGCCGACGGTAGTGCTCGAGCGCCTTGTCGATGTAGCGCTTGCCGACGTAGCACCAGGGGCACACGATGTCGGAATAGATTTCGATCGAGAACTGCTTCATTGCTTCTCCGGATTGTCATGAACGTCGGCGCGCGGCCCCTTCGGGCCGAATCACAGGCCCTAGGACCAGCGTCGGCGAAAAAGTTCGATCACTCGCCCCAACGTCCCAGCGTATGGAAGCGCGCCGCCTGCAGGGCTTCGCGCTGCTGCTGCGCCGCGGCGGGATCGTCGCGCGGCCGGGTCACGATCTCGGGAGCGACGGCGGTCAGCGCTTCTCGCACCTCGGGTTGCTCGAACGCCGACTCGAGCATTGCCGCATCCACCCAGGCCAGTTTGGCCGCCTCGAAACGCGCATAGATGCGACCGCTCGCGCGGTGCACGAAATTGACGCTGGGGATTCGACGAATGCACTGCAACAGGAACAGCGTGTTCTGTTCGACCGCCATCTGTTCGGGCGGCGGATAGACCGCCTCCGGGCAGCCGGCGTGCACGTTGATCTTGCGATAACGCTCGACGTCCACCAAGCCCTTCACGTCGAGCACATTCATGTCGCCGTTCCAACCGAAGGCCACGGTCTGCGGGGTCTCGCCCTTGGGAACGCTGTTGTCGAGAAACTCGTAGTGCACCGACTTGTTTGTGCGAAGGGCCCATGTAAAGAAGATCTCGGGCATGCCCGAATAGGCCTCGATGTTGTGCGCAAGGAGATCCTCCACCGACTTGAAGCGCCCGAACTGCAGACCGCGCAGCCAGGCGCGTTCGACCGTCTCGTGCGGCGGCGTGATCATGAAGAAGATGTAGATCAGGTGGCCGAAGCGCGTGAGCAGGTTGCTGCCGGCCTGATCGGAATCGAGCGCGAAGCTGTCGAAACGGAAGCGGTCGATGAGCAGATGCGACATCTCACCCCCCTCGGCCTTGCGCGCCATGTAGCGGTCCAGCTTGTGATCGATGATCTCGAGTTCGATCCCGGTGAGCGCACCGGCGTACATAGAGGCCTGGCCCAGCGAGGCGTAGTCGAGCAGGTACTTGCGCCAGATGTCGGGGCTGATCAGCGCGAAATCCACCCAACGCTCACCAATACGCTCGACGAGGCGTTCCTGCATCGGGCGCAACGTGCTCTTGCCCGATGCCGACGCGCCCTTGGTATTGAGCACGATCGGGCGCGCCTGTGCGGGCAGGCGCACGTATCCGAGCTGCGTCGCGGCCTCCTCGATCCACGGCTCGATCAGCCGGCCGATCGCCTCGCTGCAATAGTCATTGGCGGCCATGCCGACCGCCAGACGGGCAAGCACATCGCGATCAGCCCACATGCGTCCGTGCTTGATATGCATCGCCGAGACTGCGCGCGACAGGGCCCGATACGCCGCACGCCGCATCGGGTCGTCTTCGCAACAGGCCTTGCGCCCCCATTCGCGCCGCACCCGCTCCTCGTGTTCAGGACCGGCATCGTCTTGGGCCTCCGCCGGCTCGCCGCGGCCGAACAGACGGGACACGCCTGCCCACAGACCACCACGCTCCGGCTCTGCGGGTGCAGGCCGGAAGATCGTGGCGCCCAGCTCTTCGTCGATGAAGTTCTCGAGTTCCGTGCGCATCCGCTCGTACTCGCCGACGATGTCGTCCATGCGCGGAGCGATCCAGCCCTGATCGATGCAGTCGGCCATCTTGCGGAAGTTGATGCCGAGTTCTTCGTACAGACTCCCGGCGGGCACCGACAGATCGGACGTGATGCGGATCAGCAATTCATGCAGCACGAGGCGCTGCGGGCGAAACACCACCAGTTCCTGCAGTTCAAGCCCGGTAAAGTCACGCGCCTCGTGAGCATGCTCGACGCTGTTGAAGACGTTTTCGGGGCGGAAGATGGTCGACAGCGGCAGCAGGTGACGCGGCAACTCCGGACCGAGTCCGGGGTTCCACGGGCCGGAACCCTCTCCTGCCGGAGGGCAGGTCGCGAAACCACGCTTCTCGCCACTCACGGACCAATCCCGAGGCTGCGTAGAGGACCCGGGACGCTCATTCGTATACTTCGAGCACGCCCGATTCGCGCAGGTCGTGATAAGTCTCCGCGTCGTGCAGCGCCTGATACATCACGATCGCAACGGAATTCTTCTTGATCAGGTGAGGGATGGCAAAGGCCAGCACGAAGAGGATGATGCCGGTGATCAGCCAGCCGATCAGGGCCAGCGCGACGGCACCACCGACCATTGGGAGTCTGATCAGCGGGAGCCACAGCCGGCGGGAGAGATAGTCCGCGGCGACCTTCTGCGACACGAAGGCGTTGAGCGTGTCGTTCTTGTAAGCTTCGACGAATTCGTGATGATCCATGGTCGGTCCGGTTGCAAATTCAGTGAATCTTGCGCGCCTGTGCAGGCGTCGCCAGATGGTGATTATGACATGCGCTCCGAGCCAGCCGGCGGCCCCGGACGAAGGCCGGCCCGGCGTACCGCTTGCGGGCGCGCCGGGCCGGGATTCGGAACAAGCTGCAAGGAGGTCCTCAGACCGCCTTCTCGGCGCGCATCGCCTGAATCTCGTCCGCGCTGTAGCCAAGCTGGGCAAGCACCTCGTCCGTGTGCTCCCCAAGCAGCGGCGAGCGGGTCACTTCGGTGGGACTGCCCGAGAGCTTGATCGGGTTGCCGACCGTCAGATATTTGCCGCGCTCCGGATGATCGACTTCGACGATGGTGCCGGTGGCACGCAGCGACGGCTCATAGGCGATTTCCTTCATCGACAGAATCGGGCCACAGGGGATGTCGAACTTGTTGAGGATGTCCATGGCCTCGAACTTGGTCTTGGTCTTGGTCCACTCCTCGATGGTCGCGAAGATCGACTCGAGCTTGGGCAGGCGCGCCTCGGGCGTCGCGTACTCCGGGTCGTCGATCCACTCGTCCTTGCCGATGATCTTGCAGATCGGCGCCCACACCGCGGCCTGGGTGATGAAGTAGATGTAGGCGTTGTTGTCGGTTTCCCAGCCCTTGCACTTGAGAATCCAGCCCGGTTGACCACCACCCGAAGCGTTGCCCGCACGCGGCACGGTATCGCCGAACTTTCCGTTCGAGTACTGCGGATACTCCTTCATGGTGCCGGTGCGCTCAAGGCGCTGCTGGTCGCGCAGCTTGACGCGGCAGAGATTGAGTACCGCGTCCTGCATCGGTGCGAGCACCTTCTGACCCTGGCCGGTCACCTTGGCCTGATACAGCGCGGTGACCACCCCCAGCGCGAGGTGCAGGCCGGTGCCGCTGTCGCCGATCTGCGAGCCGGTGACCATCGGGGGCCCATCCTCGAAGCCGGTGGTCGAGGCCGAGCCACCGGTGCACTGGGCGACGTTCTCATAGACCTTGCAGTCTTCGTACGGGCCGGGGCCGAAGCCCTTGACCGAAGCGAGAACCATCTTGGGGTTGAGTTCCTGGATTCGCTCCCAGGTGAAACCCATGCGATCGAGCGCACCAGGGGCGAAATTCTCGACCATCACGTCGCACTGCTTGATCAGACGCTCGAGGACTTCCTTGCCCTTCTGGTTCTTGGTGTCGAGCGTGACCGAGCGCTTGTTGTGGTTGAGCATCGTGAAATAGAGGCTGTCCACGCCCGGAATGTCGCGCAACTGCGCGCGGGTCGCGTCGCCCACTCCGGGACGCTCGACCTTGATCACGTCCGCACCGAACCACGCCAGCAGCTGCGTGCAACTCGGGCCGGACTGAACATGGGTGAAATCTAGGACGCGAACGCCTTCCAGCGCTTTACTCATGGAACTCTCCTCTTACCCGTAGCTTGTGCCAGAAATCCTGTCGGAGCCGCTGGTCGCGCGCCCCTCGCCCGCCATGCGGACGCAAAGGCTCGCATGGTAGCGACGGCGTCAGAACACCATCAATGACGTCGGTCAATAAAACGTGGTTCGTAGCAGGGCGAATCTGACAAGTCCGGATTATACCTATCACGGACACCGCGCATGTCGAAGGCATGCCGCGACTGCACCACAGCAGGCTGATTCGCTTGAAAAATCGCGCAACTGCAAAGGTTCAACATAGTTTTGGGCGCAACCAGCACGTCAACTTCAGCCGTCCGGGCAACGCGAGGCCGGGCGGGCCGGGGCGGTATAATCGCATATTCGGCGCTACAAAAGCGCTTCCCGTGTCGCCAGAGAGGCGACACCGAACCCACAGCAGGAGGACGACACTTCATGCGCGCCATCGAAATTACCCAGCCCGGTGCTCCCGAGGTATTGCAGCTTTGCGAGCGACCCGTGCCGCAACCTCGCGCGGGCGAAGTTCTGATCCGCGTCCATGCGGCCGGCGTCAACCGCCCCGACGTACTGCAACGCACCGGCAGCTACCCGGTGCCGCCGGGCGCCTCCGACCTGCCGGGCCTCGAGGTTGCGGGCGAGATCGTCGACGGCGAGCTGGCCGGCACCGGACTGAAGAAGGGCGACATGGTGTGCGCGCTGGTACACGGCGGCGGCTACGCCGAGTACTGCCTGGCCCATGCGGGCCAGTGCCTGCCGATCCCTCAGGGATATTCACCGGTCGAAGCCGCATCCTTGCCGGAGACCTGCTTCACGGTGTGGAGCAATGTATTCGATCGCGGCACGCTCTCTCCAGGCGAGAGCCTGCTCGTTCAGGGCGGCACGTCGGGTATCGGCGTCACGGCAATCCAGATCGCTCACGCGCTCGGTCACCGCGTGTTCGCCACGGCCGGCAGCGAAGAGAAGGTCAAGGCCTGCGTCGCGCTGGGCGCCGAGATCGGCATCAACTACAAGACCGAAGACTTCGTCGACGTGGTCAAGCAGGCCACCGGAGGCAAGGGCGTAGACGTCATTCTCGACATGGTGGGCGGTGACTACGTCCCGCGCGAGATCAAGTGTCTGGCCAACGACGGCAGGCTGGTGTTCATCGCGTTGCTCGGTGGTGGCAAGGCCGAAGTGCCGCTGGGCCCGATCCTGATCCGGCGCCTGACCGTCACCGGCTCGACGCTGCGTCCGCGCTCGGACGAGTTCAAGGCGGCCATCGCCGCAAAGCTCAGGGAACACGTCTGGCCCTTGATGGACGCGGGCAAGATCAAGCCGGTGGTCTACAAGACCTTCCCGCTCGAGCAAGCCGCCAAGGCCCACGAGTTGATGGAATCGAGCCAGCACATCGGCAAGATCGTGCTCACGGTCGCAGACGCCTGACACCCGCTCCAACGACAAAAAGCCCGGACCATGGTCCGGGCTTTTTCTTGCTCGACGGGCCGGGTCACCCCGGGCCGTCGATCAGCAAAGGACGCACTCAGTTGAGCGCGACGTCGAGCAGCTTGCCGCCACCGTAGCTCGACTGCACCGGCTCCGTACCACCCGAGGTGATGCGCACAGCGCAGTACTTGAACTCGGGGATCTTGGCTGCGGGGTCGAGCGCGGCGTTGGTCAGCGTATTGATCGCCGCCTCGTAATAGGCGAAGGCCACGAACACGGCACCCCGCGGCGTGCCCTCGTCGGCGCGCGCCCACATCGAGACCTTGCCGCGACGCGACTCGATCGTCACCAGATCGCCCGGCGCGACACCCATCTCCGCCATGTCGAGCGGGTGGATCTGCGCAGTCGGATCCGGCTCGAGGGCATCGAGCATCGATGCGCGACGCGTCATCGAACCCGTGTGCCAGTGCTCAAGCTGACGACCGGTGATCAGCACCATCGGGTACTCGGCGTCAGGTTGCTCGGCGGCCGGGATGATGTCGGCCGGTACGAAGCGCGCACGCCCGGTCTTGGTCGGGAAGTCGTCGACGAAGACCACCGGATCGCCCGGATCGCCCTCTTTCTCGCACGGATAGACCACGGCATGTTCACGCTCGAGGCGATCCCAGGTGATGCCGGCGATGCTCGGCATCGTCTTGCGCATCTCGTCGAACACCTCGGAGACGTGCTTGTAGTCCCAGCCGCAGCCGAGCTTGTTGGCGATGTCCTGAATGATCCACAGGTCCTGACGCGCTTCGCCCGGGGTATCGATGGCGGCACGGCCCATCTGCACCAGTCGGTCGGTGTTGGTAAAGGTACCGTCCTTCTCGGGGAAGGCCGAGGCCGGCAGGATCACGTCGGCCAGATATGCGGTTTCGGTCAGGAAGATGTCCTGAACGACCAGCAGATCAAGCGAAGCAAGGCTGTGACGCGCATGGTTGGCGTCCGGGTCCGACATCGCGGGGTTTTCGCCCTGCACGTACATGCCGCGAATCTCGCCACGATCGATGGCGTGCATGATCTCGACCACGGTCAAGCCGGGATTCGGATCCAGCGAGTCTTCCGACACGTTCCAGGCCTTCGCGAACTTCGAGCGAATCCCGGCATCGGCCACGCTCTGGTAGTCCGGATAGACCATCGGAATGAGACCGGCGTCTGACGCACCCTGCACGTTGTTCTGACCGCGCAGCGGGTGCAGGCCGGATCCGGGCTTGCCGATCTGACCGGTCATCAGCGACAGCGCGATCAAGCAGCGTGCGTTGTCCGTGCCATGCACGTGCTGCGAGATGCCCATGCCCCACAGAATCATCGAGGCCTTGGATGTGGCATACATACGCGCGACATAACGGATGGTCTCGGCGTCGATGCCGCAGATCGGGGCCATCTTCTCCGGCGTGTACTCGGCGACGTTCTTCTCGATCTCCTCGTAACCGCTGGTGCGGCTGGCGATGAAGTCCTTGTCGACCAGACCTTCGGTGACGATGACGTTCATCATCGCGTTGAGCAGCGGCACATCCATGTCCGGCTTGAACTGCAGCACGCGGTGCGCATAGCGCGCGATGTCGGTGCGGCGCGGATCCATCACGATCAGCTTGGTACCGGCCTTGGTGGCATTCTTGATCCAGCTCGCTGCGACCGGGTGGTTCACGATCGGGTTGGCGCCGATCAGGATCACGACCTCGGCCTTGGCCACGTCCATCACCGGGTTGGACACCGCACCCGAACCGATACCCTCGAGCAGGGCCACGACCGACGAGGCGTGACACAGGCGCGTGCAGTGGTCGACGTTGTTGCAGCCGAAACCGGTACGCACCAGCTTCTGGAACAGGTAGGCCTCTTCGTTCGAGCCCTTGGCCGAACCGAAACCGGCGAGCGACTTCTTGCCGTGCTCGTCGCGGATCTTGCGCAGACCGCCACCGGCCAGTTCCAGCGCCTCCTCCCAGCTCGCCTCGCGGAAGATATCCATGACGTTGTCCGGATCCATCAGGAAGTCACCGCTCTTGGGCGCGTCCTCACGACGGATCAGCGGCTTGGTCAGACGCTGCGGGTGGTGAGCGTAGTCGAAGCCGTAGCGACCCTTGACGCACAGGCGCTTCTCGTTGGCCGGGCCGTCGCGACCCTCGACGTACATGATCTTGTTGTCCTTGACGTTGTACGTGAGCTGGCAGCCCACGCCGCAGAACGGGCATACCGACTCGACCTGCTTGTCGGGCACGGTCAGCGCAACGTCGCGCGCCGGCATCAGCGCACCGGTCGGGCAGGCCTGTACGCACTCGCCACAGGCCACGCAGGTGGACGCCCCCATCGGGTCGTCCATGTCGAAGACGATCTTGGCGTGGTTGCCACGGAAGGCCAGACCGATGACGTCATTGACCTGCTCGTCACGGCAGGCGCGCAGGCAGCGCGTGCACTGAATGCAGGCATCCAGATTCACCGCAATGGCCGGGTGAGACAAGTCCATTACCGGTTGTTCGCGCGGCGCAAAGCGCGGCTTGCCCACGCCCAGCTTCTGCGACCAGAAATCGACTTCGTTGTGGCGCGTGTATTCAGTCTCGGGCATGTCCGACTGCAGCAGCTCGAGCACCAGCTTCTGCGACTTGACGGCGCGCTCACTGTCGGTCACCACCTTCATGTTGTTCGACGGGTGACGGCAGCACGAGGGCGCGAGTACGCGCTCACCCTCGATCTCTACAACACAGGAACGGCAGTTGCCGGCCGTCTCGAGCCCGTCCATGTAGCACAGGTGCGGGACGGGGATGCCCTCGCGCTTGGCGACGTCGAGAATGGTCTCGTCTTCTCGGCCGCTCACTTCACGGCCATTGAGCGTGAAGGTGACCATCGGCGCTTCCGACTGGGCCACTTCGTTCTTGGTAATCGCGTTCATACTCTGTTCCTCAGCGTCTGTTCGGGAGCGTGGCGCTTCAGGCCAGTTCCTGCGGGAAATACTTGATCACGCAATCGACCGGGTTCGGCGCGGCCTGGCCCAGACCGCAGATCGACGCGTCACGCATCACCTGCGACAGGTCGGCGAGCGCGTCGACGTCCCACTTGGTGTCCTTCTGGATCAGTTGCACGGCCTTCGCGGTGCCCACGCGGCACGGCGTGCACTGGCCGCAGGACTCGTCCTCGAAGAAGCGCATCATGTTGCGCGCGGCATCGACTGCAGTGTCCTTGTCGGAGAGCACGATGACCGCGGCCGAACCGATGAAGCAGTCATATTCCTGCAACGTGTCGAAGTCCAGCGGCACGTCGGCCAGCGACTCGGGCAGGATGCCGCCCGACGCACCGCCCGGCAGATAGCCGTAGAGCTTGTGCCCGTCGAGCATGCCGCCACAGTAGTTTTCAACCAGCTCGCGCAGGGTGGTGCCAGCCGGCGCGAGATGCACACCGGGGTTCTTGACGCGACCGGAGACCGAATAGGAGCGCAGACCCTTGCGGCCATGCGCGCCGTGAGAGGCGAACCAGTCGGCACCCTTGACGACGATGTCGCGCACCCAGTGCAGGGTTTCCATGTTGTGCTCGAGCGTCGGCAGTCCGAACAGGCCGACCTGGGCAACGTACGGCGGGCGCAGACGCGGCATGCCACGCTTGCCTTCGATCGACTCGATCATCGCGGACTCTTCGCCGCAGATGTAGGCACCCGCACCACGGCGCAGGTGAATCTTGGGCATGTTCGACACCGGCGGTTCGGCTTCGAGCTTCTCGATTTCCGCTGTGAGCAGGGCGCGACATCCGTGATACTCGTCGCGCAGGTAGATGTAGATCTCCTCGATGCCGACGGCCCAGGCCGCGATCAGCGCGCCCTCGATGAAGCGGTGCGGATCACGTTCGAGGTAGTAGCGGTCCTTGAAGGTACCGGGTTCGCCCTCGTCGATGTTGATCGCCATCAGGCGCGGGCCGTCGAAACCCTTGACGATGCGCCACTTGCGCCCGGCGGGGAAGCCCGCGCCACCGAGGCCGCGCAGGCCGGAGTCTTCCATGATCTTGAGCACGGACTCGACATCGCGCAGGCCACCGTAGCACTCCTGCACCAGCTTGTAGCCGTCGCGTTCCTTGTAGGCCTCGAAATCAATGTATTGCTCGGGGTGATGCCAGATTTCCTTTTCCTCGACCAGCGCCGCGACCTTATCGACAGTGGCGTTGGGCACCGGGTTCTGGTGCACGACGGCCACCGGCGCCTGCTCACAGCGCCCCACACAGGGTGCGTGGATGACGCGTACGTCCTTGCCGAGGATGGACGGCAGCTTCTCGAGCAGATCCTGCGCACCGGCCATCTCGCACGACAGGCCGTCGCACACGCGGATGGTCAGCGACGCCGGATGCGCCTCGCCCTCGCGCACCACGTCGAAGTGGTGATAGAAGGTGGCGACCTCGTAGACCTCGGTCTGCGAGAGCTTCATTTCCTGGGCCAGCGCCGCCATGTGGGCGGACGAAAGATAACCGAAGTGATCCTGGATCTTGTGCAGATGCTCGATCAGCAGATCACGCTGACGCGACTCGTGGCCGAGCAGCGCCTGGACTTCGGTCAGGGCCTTGGGATCGACGCGGCGTCCCTTGGGCGCCATGCGCCGACGCTGCTTGGTGGGCCCTTGCACCGTAATCGGGATGACTTTCTGGTTCATGTTCTGTTCCTAATCAGCAAACGCATTACAGGATTCGACACTTTGCAATAGGTCTTCGATTGCATAGGCACCGACGAGCGCAACGGGCACCACACGGATGCACGCTGGGCCCGGATCGGCCCGAAGCCCGCACAGGGCGGTCGATCGCCATGTTCGGGCCAATAAACGATCAAATTGTGACACATTGGCTTGCGGCGAAAAATTGACGCGAGTCAACGAGTTCGAAAATGCCACGTCAGATCACGACCCGGTCGGATCGGCAGCTGCGCGTTCGCACTCAGCCAGACGTGCCCTCAGCGCCCGCTCTTCGCGAAATCGCTCGGTCTCGTCGCGGATGATCGCGACGATCGCCGTCGCACGCCCTTCTTCGTCGGACAACAGCGACACCGTAAATGCGATCGACAAGGTGTCGCCGTGAACGTTCAGCGCAGGCACTCGGAGCAAATCCGAACCGTAGCGCGTCTGCCCGCTCGCCATGGTCTTGTGGTAGCCCTCCCAGTGCCGCTCCCTCAGCCGCTCTGGAATGATGATGTCGAGCGATGCCCCGAGCGCATCCGCTTCGGCAAAGCCGAAGATGCGCGTGGCGGCAGCGTTCCAGTAGGTGATCAGTCCATCGGCGTCGCTGACGACGATGGCATCGCCCGCGGTAGCGACCAGCTGTCGAAAATCCAGGTCATGACTCATCCGCAACTCCTTCGGAAGCCAAGTTTTTCACTATAACATCCGCGACCGGCCACTGCCCGGATCGCCAACACCAAAAAAAACGACGCCCGCAGGCGTCGTTTCTTTCTCAAGCAGAAGCGCAGGTCAGGCGTCGGTGACCTTGTTCTCGCGGAAGGACTTGATCTGATCCGCGCTGTAACCCAGTTCGCCCAGGATCTGGTCGGTGTGCTCGCCCAGCAGCGGCGAACCGGTGATCTCGACCTTCAGGTCCGAGAACTTGATCGGGCTGCCGACGGTGAGGTACTTGCCCAGCTTCTTGTGCGGGACCTCGACGATGGAGCCGCTCTTGCGCAGCGACTCGTCCTCGGCGATTTCCTTCATGGACAGCACCGGGGCGCACGGAATGTCGAACTTGCGCAGGATGTTGACCGCCTCGTACTTGGTCTTGTCCTTGAGCCAGTCCTCGATGAACGCGAAGATGTCGAAGATCTTGTCCTGACGGGCTTCGGCCGTGTTGTAAGCCGGATCGTCGATCCACTCTTCCTTGCCCAGCGCCTTGCAGATCGGCGCCCAGGCATGCCCCTGAATGGTGAAGTAGATGTAGGCGTTGGGGTCGGTTTCCCAGCCCTTGCACTTCAGAACCCAGCCCGGCTGGCCGCCGCCGCCGGCGTTGCCACCACGCGGCACGACGTCGGAGAACTCTCCGTGCGGGTACTGCGGGTACTCTTCCAGGTAGCCGAGAGCATCCAGACGCTGCTGGTCGCGCAGCTTGACGCGGCACAGGTTGAGCACGGCGTCCTGCATCGAGCAAGCGACTTTCTGGCCCTTGCCGGTCTTCTCGCGACCCATCAACGCGGTGAGGATACCGATGGCCAGGTGCATGCCGGTGTTCGAGTCACCCAGAGCAGCGCCCGAAACCGTCGGGGGGCCGTCCCAGAAACCCGTGGTCGAGGCAGCACCACCGGCGCACTGGGCGACGTTTTCGTAGACCTTCAGGTCTTCGTAGTGGTGACCATCGCTGAAGCCCTTGACCGAAGCAACGATCATCTTGGGGTTCAGTTCCTGGATGCGGTTCCACGAGAAGCCCATACGGTCGAGCGCGCCCGGGCCGAAGTTCTCAACGAGAACGTCCGATTCCTTGATGAGCTTTTCCAGAACTTCCTTGCCCTCGGGCGTCTTGGTGTTCAGGGTCAGCGAACGCTTGTTGCTGTTCAGCATCGTGAAGTACAGCGCGTCGGCATCCTTGACGTGGCGCAGCTGGGCACGGGTCACGTCACCGGCACCCGGACGCTCGACCTTGATCACGTCGGCACCGAACCAGGCGAGCAACTGGGTGCACGCGGGACCGGCCTGAACGTGGGTAAAGTCGATGATCTTAATTCCTTCAAGCGGCTTGCTCATGTCAGAAATCTTCCTTTTTTAAACGGGTTTGTTTTGAGCCCTGTGGGTCGCAGGGACTGCGCCTCTGCAGGGCGCCAAGCTTCTTCGTTCGGGATCCAATGGAGCGGCCCCGGAATGGGGGGAGAGTCCATTTCAACCATAGATACTATTGGCACGCGGCAGGCCAAGTCAAGCCGGGTCGCCTGGATACCAAGAACCGGGCGGGCGGGTTGTCCCGCCCGCCCGGTCTCCGTGACGATCAATGTCTCATCGTCCGACTCGTATCGAGCGCGAAGCTTACTTCTTGACAGCCGACTGCGGGTTGAGGCTGGTCAGACGACCGCTCTCGGTACCTGCCGTCTCGTCGATGATGGCGTTGATGACGGTCGGACGACCGGAGGCCAGCGCCTTCTCGAGCGCGTCCTTGAGTTCGGCCGTGGTCGTGGCGTAGTAGCCGTCGCCGCCGAACGCTTCCATCAGCTTCTCGTAACGGGCGTTCTTGACGAAGGCCGTGACCGGAACGTCGCTGGGGTTGTTCGGGTTGAGGTTGGGGTCGCAACCACGATACACGCCGCTGTTGTTCATGATGATCGAGACCACCGGCAGGTTGTAGCGGGCGATGGTCTCAAGCTCCATGCCGCTGAAGCCGAAGGCCGAGTCACCCTCGATCGCGACGACCGGACCCCCGGACTCGACGGCTGCACCGATGGCGTAGCCCATGCCAACGCCCATGACACCCCAGGTACCGGTGTCGAAACGACGACGCGGCTTTTCCATGTCGATGATGGCGCGGGCGTAGTCGAGCGCGTTCGCACCTTCGTTGACCAGGTGGATGTCGCGGCCCTTGATCACGCTGCCGATGGTGCCCAGCGCGTTGTGGAAGTTCATCGGCGTCGTGTCCTTGGTGAGCATCGCAGCCATCTTGGCGACGTTCTGCTCACGCTTGGACATCAGCGTACCGACCCACTCCTTCGAGACTTTCGGGAAATCCTTGCCGATGGCGGCGTTGAGGGCCTCGACCGAGCTCACGATGTCGCCGACGATGGGCGCATCGATGGGCACGTTGCTGTCCATTTCCATCGCGGAAATGTCGATCTGGATGAACTTCTTGGCCGGGAACTCGCGATCCGGCGAGCCGCCCCAGGTCTTGCCCTTGCCGTGGGCCAGCAGCCAGTTCAGGCGAGCACCGATGAGCAGCACGGCGTCGGCTTCCTTGAGCGCCAGCGAGCGCGCAGCCATGGCCGACTGCGGGTGGCTGTCGGGCAGGATGCCCTTGGCCATCGACATGGCCAGGTACGGGATGCCGGTCTTCTCGACCAGTTCCTTGATCTGCTTTTCGGCCTGTGCATAGGCGGCACCCTTGCCGAGCATGATGATCGGCTTCTTGGCCGACTTGAGCACGTCGACGGCGCGCTGGATCGCGTCCGGCGAAGGCAGGTGAGCCGGGGCCGGATCGACGACCTTGACGATGGACTCGGCGCCGCGCACGGCGTCGATGGTCTGGCCGAGCAGCTGGGCCGGCACGTCCAGGTACACACCGCCCGGACGACCGGAGACGGCGGCGCGGATCGAGCGCGCGACAGCAATGCCGATGTCCTCGGCATGGTTGATACGGTAAGCGGCCTTCACGTAGGGCTTGGCGGCGTTGAGCTGATCGAGCTCTTCGTAGTCGCCCTGCTGCAGGTCGACGATCTCGCGCTCGGAGGAGCCGGAGATCATGATCATCGGGAAGCAGTTGACGGTGGCGTTGGCCAGCGCGACCAGACCGTTGAGGAAGCCGGGCGCGGACACGGTCAGCGCAACACCGGGCTTTTGCGTCATGTAGCCGGCGATCGCGGCGGCATTGACGGCGTTCGCTTCATGACGGAAACCGATGAACTTCATGCCGCGGCCCTGCGCCATGCGCGCAAGGTCGGTCACCGGAATGCCGACGAGGCCGTAGATGGTGTTCAGGTCGTTGGCCTTGAGGGCGTCGATCAGCAGATTGAAGCCGTCGGTCATTTCCTGGGATTGCATGTGAAAACCCTCGGATTGAGTGTCGCTAGTCGTGTTCATGGTGAATGCTCTCGTCGTTGTATGTCGATAAAGGTTGAGCAGCGTGGCTGGCTGTGCGGGCGATCAGTGCGCCCCGGATCGGGGCTGAGCAGACCTGCCCACGGGTCGCCTCACGTCTTCACGTGTCGGCGGGAAGCGCCGGACGCCAGCGTTCTCCGACGGATATTGTCTGGGAGATACCCGTACCTATGAAGCGAGCGCATCATAGCGATGGGCCCTTGCCATGATCATTGACCCCGGTCAACTTTAACGGGAGAATACGCCCTTAGTCGTATGGGCGACGGAACACCGGTCATCTATGTCTCCAGTCGAGAAACACCCGGAAAAGAACATCATCCGCGTCCAGCTCAGGCAGAACCAGATCCTGAAGGAACTCGGCGAGGCCGAGATGGCCGCGCTGGAGCCTCATCTCGCCGTGGTCGACTGCCAGAAGGGCGACTTCCTGCTGCATCAGGGCGTGCACGAAATGGAGCAATATTTCGTGCTGGACGGCGTACTCAAGCGAGTCGTTACCAACCAGCAGGGAAAGAGGATGATCCTCCGCTTCACGGAGGAGCGCAACATGGAGACCAGCTACGCCGCCTGGCAGCTGGGCACGCCCACACCGTACAGCATCGTGTGCGTCACCCGGGCACGCGTGGCAAAGCTGCCGATGCAGCAATGGGCCGCCTTCATCGACGACTTCCCCGCGCTCAAGCAGAACTTCGAGCATGAAGTAATGCGCCTGATGAGCGAGATCATGGCTCACACAATCACGCTTCATCTGCTCGACGCACCGGGGCGCGTGCACCGCTTCCTGCGCAAGCAGCCCGACCTGTTCGATCGCATCCCCAAAAAGGAACTGGCCTCTTATCTGAACATCTCGTCCGAGACGCTCAGTCGCCTCAAGCATCAGGGAAAGATCTGAACGTTCGGCGCAGCAACTAAAAAGGGGCCTTGCGGCCCCTTCGTCGTTCACTGCGTCAGCGCTCAGCCTTCGACGGTGGCGATGCGCAGCAGGTTGGTGCTGCCCGGCATGCCGAAAGGCATGCCCGCGGTGATCGCGATCATGTCACCCGGCTTGGCGAAACCTTCCTCAAGCGCGACCTTGCAACCCACGGCCACCATGTCGGTCACGGAATGCACGTCCTCGACCACCTTGGCATGCACGCCCCACACGAAGGCCATGCGGCGCGCCGTGTCGAGGCTCGGCGTGATACTGACGATGGGTGCGGTGGGACGCTCGCGCGCAGCGCGCATCGAGGTCGTACCGGACGTCGTATAGGTCACGGTCGCGGTGGCACCGACGATCTTGGTCACGCCGCGCAGTGCGGCGCAGATCGCGTCGGCTGGGGAGGCCAGCGGCTCCGGATGCTGGGCGTCGATCATCGTACGATAGGCCGGATCACCTTCGACCTCACGGATGATGCGGTCCATCATCGTCACCGCCTGCACCGGGAAAGCGCCGCTGGCCGATTCGGCCGACAGCATCACGGCGTCGGAACCGTCATACACGGCGCCCGCGACGTCCGAAGCCTCGGCACGGGTGGGCGTCGGCGCCGAGATCATCGACTCGAGCATCTGCGTGGCGACGATGCTCGGCTTGCCATGCTCGCGGCAGGCACGCAGGATGCGCTTGGATGCACTGGGCACACGCTCGGGCGGCAGTTCCACGCCGAGGTCACCACGCGCGACCATCACCGAGTCGGAAAGCCGAACGATCTCGTCCAGATGATCGAGCGCCTGCGGCTTCTCGAGCTTGGTCATCAGCAAGGCACGATCACCGATGATCTCGCGCGCCTCGTGCAGATCCTCGGGACGCTGCACGAAGGACAGCGCAACAAACTCCACGCCAAGCGACAGCGCGAAATCCAGGTCGCGACGGTCCTTCTCGGTCAGCACCGGGATCGGCAGCACCGCGTCGGGCACGTTGACGCCCTTGCGGTCCGACAGCGGCCCGCCGGTGACCACGCGCGTGCGGATCTGAGTGCCGTTGCTGTCGAGCACCTGCAGGCGCAGCTTGCCGTCGTCGAGCAGCAGCGACTGACCGGCCTCGACCACTTCGAACAGTTCCGGGTGCGGCAGGCACACGCGGTTCTCGTCGCCCGGCGCGGTATCGTTATCGAGCGTGAACTCGGCACCGGCCTGCAGCACGATGCGGCCGGACGCGAAGGGGCCGATGCGCAGCTTCGGGCCCTGCAGGTCGGCGAGGATGCCGATCGGGCGACCGATCTTGCGCTCGACCTCGCGCACGATGTCGTAGCGCGCCTTATGGTCTTCGTGCGTGCCGTGGCTGAAGTTGAAGCGGAACACGTCCGCCCCGGCCTCGAACAGCGCAAGAATGGTTTCGGGGCTCGAGCTTGCGGGGCCGAGCGTGGCGATGATGCGGGCATTACGTTCGCGTCGCATTTTATTGTCCTGAATGAAACGATGACTACTCAAAATCCGGTGACTGGTCGTACAGGCTGCGCGACGATCGTTACGCCCTGATGTACGCCTACGGCTGCGATCAGCACCCGTAACGCGCCGGATTGGCCCGACCGGCGCCCTGCGGCCCGGTCTTCCACTTCTACAAAATCCGATGCCGACCGCAACAAGGCGGCCGGCATCCGGAATCCCGCCGCACGCGGCGGCACCCCGTTGTTCCACGACCCGCCCGCATGAGGCGGGTCGCGAAGATCAGCCCTCGGCGATCTGATGGTTGGCCATCATCTCGACCGCACGGCACAGCGCCGAGTGATCCAGGCCCGACATGCCGTTGGCGGCGCAGGCGTTCATCAGCTCCTGGGCCATCGCGGTGTTCGGCAGCGAAACGCCCAGCGACTTGGCGCCCTGCAGCGCAAGGTTCAGGTCCTTCTGGTGCAGCTCGATGCGGAAACCCGGGTTGAACGTGCGCTTGACCATGCGCTCGCCATGCACTTCGAGGATCTTCGACGAGGCGAAGCCGCCCATCAGCGCCTGACGCACCTTGGCGGGGTCGGCACCGGCCTTGGACGCGAACAGCAGCGCCTCGGACACGGCCTGGATGTTGAGCGCGACGATGATCTGGTTGGCCACCTTGGTGGTCTGACCGTCACCGTTGCCGCCGACCAGGGTGATGTTCTTTCCCATCAGATCGAACAGCGGCTTGACCTTCTCGAAGGTCGCTTCGGAACCGCCGACCATGATCGTCAGCGAAGCGGCCTTGGCACCCACCTCGCCGCCAGAGACCGGCGCGTCGACGTATTCGCAGCCCAGCTCGTTGATGCGTTTGGCGAACTGCTTGGTGGCGATCGGCGAGATCGAGCTCATGTCGACGACGATCTTGCCTTTCGACAGGCCAGCGGCGACGCCATCGTCACCGAACAGCACGGACTCGACGTGCGGCGTATCCGGCACCATCGTGATGATGATGTCGGCGTTCTTGGCGACCTCGGCGCCGCTGGCGCAGGCCTTGGCGCCACCGCTGATCAGGTCCGCGGGCGGCTCCTTGACGTCGTGCACGAACAGCTCGTGACCGCCAGCCTGCAGGTGACCCGCCATCGGCGCGCCCATGATGCCCAGACCAATGAATCCAATTTTCGCCATGTCAATCTCCATATACGGTTCAAAACCAAAAAACGGGCGCCGGAATCGTTCCGGCAACCCGACGGCAGCGCGCGCTGCTCGCTCCCCGACTGCATCGACCGGGGGCGAAACACGGACCGCCTGCCGAACGGATGCATACCGGAACCGTGTCGTCGGTCACACCCGCCACGCGTATCGACTCCGGCACCGGGCCGGAACGTGCGCGAAGAAATCGCTCCGCGCAGATGTTAAAGGCAAAGACCCCGTTTGATAAGAACTCTCGCGATCGCTTGATTCGATAGCACAGGTATCGACCGGTACCATCCGAAGTCCGGACGACGCTTGCGCGGCACCTCGAGCCTCGCGCACGGCCGTGAACCGGTGCTTGTGGACCCGGCGATGGACAGCGCGCGGCGCACGCCCCTATCATCGCAGACGCAGCGCAACGGGGAGAACCGACATGATCCGCATCCGCGCATGCGTCCTGGCGCTGGCCGCGACGCTTCCGGCTGCCGGCCACACCTGGGCCGGCGACTTCTACTGGGGTCTGGAGGGCGCGCGCGAACGCATCACCTTCGAGCCGCACTACTTCACCCTAGACGGTGCACCCGACGGCAGCTTCACCAACCGTGCGCGCGGCAATGCCGGCAGTCTCGTGCTCGGACATCGCTGGCACACCGCGAATCGTTTCTCGATCGCGGTCGAGGCACGCGCAGGTGCGAGCGACACCGATTTCACGCTGTCCATTCCCGAAGAGCCCGCCACCTTCCGCTACGACATCCCCTATGCCGCCGCGATCACCATTCAGCCCACGCTGCACCTGAGCGACGCGATCTCGGTGTATGCCGAAGGCGGCTTCTCCTACGGCCATTTGCGCGAGAAGAAGTCCTCCCCGTCGAGCAGCGCATACAACGAGACCGGCTGGCGCAGCGGCACGCTGCTCGGCGCCGGCGTGAACCTGCGCCTGGGTCAGGCCTGGTCGGCCCGTCTGGGTTTCCGGGAAATCCGCTACGGCTCGCTTCGCTACACCTCGAGGCTTGCCGACGGCAGCGCAGTCGAATTGATCAGCGACCGCCCCGAGGTGCGAAGCTGGCATATCGGCCTGATTCGTCGTTTTTGAACGGGCCCGGCAGGCGGTCCATGCAGTTCACTCTGACGCTCCCCGACTGGCTCGATGAACTCGACGCGGCGCCAAGGCAGTTCGACTCAACCGAGATGGCCATGTGCTTTGCGCTCGACGCGGCCGCACGCAACATCGACGACGGCGGCGGCCCGTTCGGCGCGCTGGTGCTCGACGCCGACGGCCGGCTCGTTGCCGCCGGCGTCAACCGCGTGGTTTCCGGTCACGCCTCGTGCCTGCATGCCGAGATGGTCGCGTTGATGCGCGCTCAGCGGCGACTGGGCACGCACGATCTGGCCACATGCGGGCCGCACATGCTGGTCTCGACCTGCGCACCGTGCGCAATGTGTCTGGGCGCGATCCCGTTTTCCGGCGTGCGCACACTGGTGTACGGCGCCGATGGCGCGGACGCCGAGGCGATCGGTTTCGACGAGGGGGCCAAGCCGTCTGACTGGGTCGCGTCGCTCGTCGATCGCGGCATCGCGGTGCACCGCGACTGTCTCGCCGACGAGGCGCGGACCCTGCTGCAACGTTATCGCGACGCCGGCGGGCGAATTTACTGAGCGGCCCCAACGGGGTCGGCCACGCACACCCGGTTGCGTCCCGACGACTTGGCTCGGTAGAGCGCGCTGTCGGCCAGGCCCAGCGCCTGTTCCGGGTGGTCGCCGAGCGTCGCCACGCCGATGCTCACGGTCACCGCGATGTCCCCCACGGAAGTGACCGCGGCCTGCGCCTGGATGCGTTCGCGCAGACGTTCGGCCAACATCCGCCCGTCCTCGAGTCCGGTGCCCGGCAGCAGCACGGCAAACTCCTCCCCTCCCAGGCGGCCGGCAGCGTCACCGCGCCGCAAACTCAGGCGTACCACCTCGGCAAAATTCTGCAATACCTCGTCTCCGACCGCATGGCCCCAGGTGTCGTTGACGCGTTTGAAGTGATCGATGTCGAGCATCATCACGACGCCGGCACCGCCGGCGCGGTGACGTGCTTCCCGCGCTGCGGCGGCCAGACGGGACATGAAGCTGCGCCGGTTGGGCAGGCCGGTCAGCGTATCGGTCGCCGCCAGCCTCTCGAGCGCGGCTTCACGCTGCTTGCGTTCGGTGATGTCGCGCACCAGCCACACACGCCCCAGCCGCTCGCCGTCGCGCGTGATCGGCACCCAGTCGACCTCCAGCTCACGCCCCGCGTCGACGGCAACCTCGATCGTTCGCCGGTTCTCACGGCCTTCCGGGCCGCCCGGCTCATGCAGCCAGCCGCTGCGCTCGGGCCCGAGTTGCACGGCCAGTTCGGCATGACTCACACCAATCAGGCCGGCCCCATCCATCGGCAGGCCGAGCAGTTCGCACAAGCTGTCGTTGGCGACCACCACCACATCGAACGCGTCTTCCATCAGCACCCCGCCGGGGAAGCGCTCAAGCAGCGTAGTCAGTCGCTGACGACCGGCTTCCAGTTCGGCCGCGGCCTGATGCTGTTCGGTGACGTCGGAAATGTAGCCGTGCCATAGCGTCGCGCCGCTTGCCAGACGCTGCGGGTTCGCATGCCCGACCAGCCAGCGCTCTCCACCGTCGACATCACGCACGCGGTACTCGCAGCGCCACGGCGAAAGCCGCTCGGCCGACTCCTGGATCGAAGCCGCCACGCGCTCGAAGTCGTCCGGATGGATGATCTCGAATACCTTCTGCGCCGACACCGCCGCCTCGTCCGCATCAACGCCATAGACCGCGCGTATGCCCGGGCTCGCGTAAGGGAAACAGGAACTGCCGTCAGGTCGCAGCAGAAACTGATAGACCACGCCGGGAACCTCGGCAACCAGCTTCTCGAGCCGCTCGCGCGACTCGGCGATGGCCGCCTCGGCCTGCTTGCGCGGCGTGATGTCCAGATGCGTGCCGGTCATGCGCACCGCAGAGCCATCGCGTGCGCGCTCGACAACGCGTCCGCGGTCGAGCACCCAGATCCATCGGCCATCGCGATGACGCATGCGATGCTCGGTCTCGTAGTGCGCCGTCCGGCCGGCCAGGTGCGGAGCGAGAGCCGCATCGACAAGTGGCCAGTCGTCCGGGTGCACGAGCTTCTCCCAGGTCGCGACGCTCTCCTCGAGTTCGTCGAGCCGGTAGCCGAGCATGCCGGCCCAGCGCTCGTCAAAGCGCGTCCGGCCACTGGGAACATCCCAGTCCCAGGTACCCAGTTCGCCCCCCGACAGCGCCAGCGCGAGACGCTCGCGGCTATCGGCCAGCGCCGCCGTATTGCGCTCGCGCAGCAGGAACATCCACGCCAGCACAATTCCGGCCAGCAACACCACGCTGGTGGCCACGGCGTTCTCGCTGCGCGACGACGCGATGGCATCGCGCATCGTGTCGAGTTCACCGCTGGCATCCAGCCCGACGCTGACCACCAGCGGATAGCCGTCGACACGATGAAAGGCGTAGAAGCGGTCGGTGCCGTCGACCACGCTGGCAGCGCGCGACAGGCCCTCGCGCGCATCGGGCTCGCGCATGAATGCGTGGGTCGTCGCACGCCCGCCGACGATCTCGTCAAAACGATGCGAGCGCGCCAGATACACCCCGTCTTCGCGCGCGAGCAGCACAGTGTCGCGCGGGTCGGGGAAAATGTCGCGGAACGAACTCGACAGGTACTCGGGCGCGATCGACAACACCACCACGCCATCGAAGACGCCCTCGCGCTCGATGCGGCGGGTGAATTGCACCGACCAGCGTCCTGAGACACGGCCGAGCACCGGCTCGCTGATGAACAGGTGTTCGCCCACTCCATCGACATGGAACAGGAAGTGCGCCCGGTCGCCGATCGACACCGGATCGTCGACGTCGGTCTGCAGACTCGAATGCACGATGAGTCCGCGGGCGTCGGCCACCGCAACCTGCACCACCGCGCCATCCGGCAGGCCCTCCTCTACGAGGCGCTGGGTACGCAGGAATTCGCGCTCGCTGCCTGCTGCGCGCGTATCGGCGAGGGTCCGCACCATGTAGTCGATGTCGGTCACCAGTGTGCCCACCTGCAGCGCCAGCGCATGCGCGAGCTGGGCACTGCGTTGATGCACCCTGGCCTCGGCGTTGGCCTGTTGCTCCGCGTGACCGCGCAGCAACAGGCTCCAGTGCACACCCAGCGCCACGATCAACGCGCACACGGCAATCGCGACGCGGCGCACGAGTGGGGCGAGCCTGCGCCCCGCGGCCGGCGCGGCGCGGTCGAAGGCATCGGGAAGGGGTTCGATGCTCATGAGTTAACACACACTGACATGTCAATCAGTATCCGCCGAAAGCACGACGCGGCCAATCGGGCAAAGCCGTGCAGAGAACCATCCAGTCGTGAAGTAGTCCCTCACGCGTGCCACACGGGAACCCATGATGATCCGGCTACAGAACCTGTCCATGCATTACATGATGGAAACCACGCGCATCGACATCCTGCGCGCGGTCGACCTCGACATCGCCGCGGGCGAACGCATCGCCATCGCCGGGCCGTCCGGCTCGGGCAAGACCTCGCTGCTTCTGCTGCTCGCCGGACTGGAGCGGCCTGCCTCGGGCCGCGTGTTCTTCGACGGTGTAGCGCTCGATGCGCTCGATGGCGACGCGCAGGCCGACCTGCGGCGCGACCGCATGGGCATCGTGTTCCAGTCCTTTCACCTCGTACCCAGTCTCACCGCGCTCGACAATGCCGCGCTGCCGCTGGAGATCGCCGGCCGGCGCGACGCACGCGAGCGCGCCCGGGCCATGCTCGACACGGTGGGCCTGGGCGAACGCCTGCACCATCACCCCACGGAGCTCTCCGGCGGCGAGCAACAGCGCGTCGCGATCGCCCGCGCTTTGGTGCACGAACCTGGACTGCTGCTTGCCGACGAGCCCACCGGCAACCTGGATGATCGCACCGGCGCGGCCGTGGCCGACTTGTTGCTCGATCTGCACCGCGAAACCGGAACCACGCTGGTATTGGTAACCCACGACATGGCGCTGGCGCGCCGCTGCGACCGCGTGCTGCGCCTTGGCGAGGGCCGACTCCACGACGAAACCGGAGCCGTGACCCGTGCGCATGCTGCTTGAACTGGCCTGTCGCGACCTGCGCGGGGCGGGGCGCACGCTGTGGGTGTTCTGCGCCTGCCTCGCCCTCGGCGTAGCCCTGATTGCGGCCAGCGGCGGGGTCTATCGGCAGGTTGGCGACGCATTGCTGGACGACACGCGTGCGCTGTTCGGCGGCGATGTCGAAGTGCGCAGCCGGGCTCCGCTCGGGGACGACGTGCGCGCCTGGATGGACGCAAACGGCACGGTCTCGCGCATGGTCGAGTTCCGCACCATGCTGATGGGCCAGACCGGCAACGCCCAGCTCGTCGAGTTGCAGGCCATCGACAACGCCTACCCGCTGGTGGGCCGCGTCGAACTCGAACCTGCAGGGCAACTGACCGAGGCGCTGGCGCCGCGTGACGGCGTGCACGGCATTGCCATCGATCCGGCCGTCGCGAGCCGCCTCGGGCTGGCCGTCGGCGATTCGATCGAGGTCGGCTTCACCGAGATGCAAGTCCGCGCGATCACGCTGCGCCAGCCCGACCGCAGCCTGCGCGCGGACTGGCGCGGCCCGCCGGTGCTGATACTCGATGCCGCCCTGCCCGAAACCGGACTGCTGGCCCCCGGAGCGCGTCCCGAATATCACTACCGCGTCGTCACCGACCGGCCGCCCGACGCATGGCGCGAGTCCTTCGTCGCCGCGCACCCCGATTCGGAAGCCGAACTGCGCACCTTCATCGAACGCAACGCACGCCTTGGCGAAGTGCTCGGCCAACTCGGCTCGGGCGTGCTGCTGATCGGTTTCTCGGCCCTGTTCATCGGCGGTCTGGAGGTGTTCAACAGCGTGCAGGCCTGGCTGCAGGGCAAGCTCGGCACGCTCGCCACACTGCGCGCTGTGGGCCTGCGCGACGGCCGGCTGGCCGCGATGGTGCTGCTGCAGGTCGGCATGCTGGCCGGCGCGGCAAGCCTCGCGGGCGTAATCGTTGGCGGCGCACTGGCCCTGATCGGCGCTGGCGTGATCGGCGAACGTCTACCGCTTGCCGCCAGCGCAGCGGCGCTGCCCGGACCGCTCGCACTGGCCTGGTGCTTCGGCGTGCTCACCGCGCTGACCTTCGCCCTGCCTGCGCTGGGGCGTGCCCTGTCCGTCAGCCCGGCCGCACTGTTTCGCGGCCTCGCAGGGACGAGAACGGACGTGCCGGCGCGCTGGCGCGCGCTCACGGCGGCATCGGGCATCGCACTCACCGCACTGGTCGTGATCGCCATGCCGGATGCGCGCTTCGGCGCCGGCTTCGTCCTCGCGCTGCTGCTCATGCTGGCGCTACTCGAGGCGCTGGTGCGCGCCCTGCGCACGCTCGCGCGCCGGCTGGCCGACCACCCGGCGCTGGCCGGGCGTTTTGCCGCACGACTCGCATTGTCTGGCCTGTACCGGCGTGACTCGCCGCTGCGCCCGACCCTGCTCTCGCTGGGTTCGGCGATGTCGCTGCTGGTGGCCTCGACGCTGGTGGTTCTGGCGCTGCTCGAAACCATCGATGAGACGGTGCCGGACAATGCCCCGGCCCTGGTTTTCTACGACGTCGCCCCGACACAGCGCGGAGACTTCGAGACGCTCGTACGCGAGGCCCCGAGCCTCGAACGGCTGGCGCTGGCGCCACTGGTACTGGGGCGGCTCGCGCGCGTCGGCGACGAGGCACTGGCCGACAGCACGGATGCGCACCGGCGCATGGAGGCGCGCGACGAGCACAAGATGAGCCATCTGCAGGACAACTTCGACGACGTCGTACTGCGCGAGGGAGCGTGGTGGCCGCAGGACTACGACGGGCCACCGGTGGTCGCGATGGAGGACCGCGAAGCCGAGCAGTTGGGTCTCACGGTGGGCGACCGGCTCACCTTCGACATCGGTGGTCGAGACGTAGCCGCCGAGCTGGTCGCCATCTACGGTCAGCGGCGTTTCCAGTCTCGACTGTGGCTGGAAGCGATCTTCCCGGACGGCGTGCTCGACCCCTTCGTCACGCGTTACGTCGGCATGGCGTGGATGAACGCCGACGACGCGCTCGTCGCACAAAACCGCATCGCCATGGAGCAGCCCAACGTGGTGACGGTCCGCACGGCGGCGCTGCTGACCGAGGCACGCGCCCTGCTCGGCAGCGCCGCCGCGGGGCTGGCCGCGATCGGTGCCGTCACGCTGGCCGCCAGCCTTCTGGTATTGGTCAGCGTGATCACCGCCAACCGCCTGCGCCAGGTCTATCTCGCCACGCTGCTGCACACGCTGGGCGCGCGCCTCTCGGTCATCCGCGCCAGCCTGCATCTGGAATACCTGCTGCTCGCGCTGCTCACCTCGATCTTTGCCTCGGTCGCCGGCGGTGTGCTGGCCACGGTGCTGCTGCACCTGCGCATCGGACTCGAGGGCGAATTCACATGGTGGCCCGGCGCGCTGGTCGCCGTGGTCGTGGCCACCGGCTCGCTCGCGCTTGGCGCGCACTGGCTGATGCGTCAGCTGCGCATGTCGCCGGCCAGCCTGCTGCGCACGAGCTGAACGAACGAAAAACTGACGCGCCCCCATTCACACTATTTCGTTCCAGACCGCAAAGGAGGTTCGATGAACCCGCAACAGGCCCGCGCCATCATCACGATCTGCCTGATGGCCGCATTCGCAGACGGACGCAAGGACAGCACCGAGCGCGAACACGTGCGCCGCGTCGCCGAGTCACTCGGTGACGACGGCGACCTCGACTTCATGAAGCTCTACCAGGACGTGCTGCTCGGTCGCGCCGACCTTGACGCAGCCGCCACCGAACTGGACACCCTGGAACTGCGCCAGCTCGCCTTCGAGATGGCCGTCGGCGTGGTCGAGGCCGACGGCCGCCACGACGCGGCCGAAACGGCATACCTCGAGCGGCTGGAAACCGCACTGAAACTCGACCACGGCCAGGCCGAAGCCACCGTGCACCAGGCCGAGGAAGTCGCCGAAGCGCCGGTCGCCGGCAGTCTTCCGGCAGAAGTCGTACCGGTCGCCGTGGCCGCCGGAACAGGCACCGCCCCCGCGCCGGATCGCAATGAGCTCGACCGCATGATCCTCAACGCCTCCATCCTCAACGGCGCCCTCGAACTGCTGCCGCAGTCCATGGCCTCGATGGCCATCATTCCGCTGCAATTGCGGCTGGTGTATCGCGTCGGCAAGGCCCACGGCTATGAACTGGATCGCGGCCACATCACGGATTTCCTGGCTGCGGCCGGCGTCGGCATGACCGGGCAGTACGTCGAACAGATCGGCCGCAAGCTCGTCGACGGGCTGCTCGGCAAGGTCTTCGGCGGACTGGGTCGCGGGGTCGGTGGCACCGCCACCGGCGCGGCCTTCTCGTTCGCCACCACCTGGGCCATCGGCAAGGTCGCGGTGAGCTACTATGGCGGCGGACGCAAGCTCGACACCGCCGCACTCAAGGCCGAATTCACCGAATGGTTCGGCCAGGCGCGCGGCCTGCAGCAGCAATACGCCGGCCAGATCGCCGAACGCGCACGTACCGTCGATCTGGCGCAGATCACGTCCAGCCTGCGCGGCTGAGGCAGCGTCGACTCCAAAGCAAAAGCCCCGGAATTCCGGGGCTTTTGCTTCTATCGCTGGCCGGTCGTCGTATCGCCGAACACGCCCTTGAACGCCCTCGGCTCGCAGCGCCAGTACTGCGGCGGCGCCTTCACCGTGCCGCCCAGTCTGGCCGCCGCGTGCCACGGCCAGCGCGGGTCCCACAACATGCCGCGCGCGAGCGCAACGAGGTCGGCCTCGCCGTTGGCGACGATGGCCTCGGCCTGCTCGGGCTCGGTCAGCAGGCCGACCGCGATCACCGGCATCTTGACGCGGTGACGCACCTGTTTGGCGAACGGCACCTGATAGCCCGGCGCGAGCGGAATCTTCTGCTCGGTCGACAACCCGCCACTCGACACGTGAATGAAGGCGCAGCCACGCGCTTCGAGTGCGGCGGCAAATTCGAGGCTCTGCGCCACGTCCCAGCCGCCGTCCACCCAGTCGCTGGCCGAAATGCGCACGCCCACCGGCTTGCCCGCAGAAAACACGGCACGCACTGCATCGAACACCTCCAGCGGAAAACGCATGCGGTTTTCCAGCAAACCGCCGTAGGCGTCCTCGCGCCGGTTGGAGAGCGGCGACAGGAACTGATGCAGCAGATAGCCGTGCGCCGCGTGCAACTCGATGGCGTCCAAGCCCAGCCGGGCCGCACGCTGGGCGGCGGCCACGAAGGCATCGCGGATCTCGCGCAGGCCGGCCTCACTCAGTTCGGCCGGCGGTGGCTCGTCACGCCCGTGGGCCAGGGGCGACGGTGCGAGCGGTTGCCAGCCCCCCTCGGCGGCCAGCACCAGGGAGCCGCCCAGCCACGGCGCGTAGCTCGACGCCTTGCGCCCGGCGTGCGCCAGCTGCACACATAGCGGCAGGTCGGCGTACTTGCGAACAGCGCCGATCACGCGCGCGAGCGCCGCCTCGTTGGCGTCCGAATACAGCCCCAGATCCTGCGGCGAGATGCGCCCTTCGGGCCGCACTGCGGTCGCCTCGAGGATCAGCAGCCCGGCGCCGGACAGCGCCAGATTGCCCAGATGGATCAAATGCCAGTCGGTCGCACAGCCGTCCTCGGCCGAGTACTGGCACATCGGCGCAACGACGATGCGGTTGGCCAGTTGCAGCCCGTCCAGGGCCAGCGGGGTGAACAGATGACTCATCGATTGCCTCGAAACCGGAAAACCGCGCACATGCGCCCGATGCGCACTGTAGCGCGGTCAGGCCTCGACGCGGTTGCGTCCCGCCTCCTTGGCGCGGTACAGGGCGGCGTCGGCGCGTTCGACCAGCGCAGCCGGGGCGGCCTCCCCATCGGGCACGCACACGGCAATGCCCAGGCTCGCCGTGACATGACCGAAGGGCGAGTCCTCGTGCTCGATCGCTGCGTCCTCGAAGGCCTGCCGGATGAACTCGGCCAGTTGCGCGAGCGCGACCTTATCAGTCTGCGACACCAGCACGACGAACTCCTCGCCACCGTAGCGCGCGGCCAGTTCACCCGCCCGTCGCACCTTGCCCGCCAGCAGCGCACCGACCTGTCGCAGGCAAGCGTCGCCGGCGACGTGACCGTAGCCGTCGTTGTAGGCCTTGAACAGATCCAGGTCGATCAGGATCACGCCGAGCGCGTCACCATTGCGACGCGCTCGCGCCCACTCCTCGGCCAGCGCCGCGTCGAAACGGCGACGGTTGGCGAGCTGCGTCAACGCATCGGTCGACGACAAGACCTCGAGCCGGCAGTTCGCCTCCTGAAGTTGCGCGGTGCGCGAAGCGACCATCTGCTCGAGCGACTGGTTGGTCTGTTCGAGCTCGCGTCGGCGCCGGATCAGCGTAGCCGTCATGCCACGCAGCGAGATGGCCAGATGTCGCAATTCATGTATGCCGCTGCGCTCCGGGAAGGAAGCCGCTTCGTCACCTTCATCGATGCGCCGCGCCACGCGCGCGAGTTCCTCCACCGGCCGGCTGAATGCCACCGCGAACCACCATCCGAGCAGCACGAACAGCCCGATGACGGGTACACCGATGAGCAACAGGTTGCGCCGCAGGTCGGTGACCTCGGCGAGCGCCATCTCGACGGGCTGACGCAGCACGATGCGCCAGGCAAGATCCTCGGCCAGCGGAGCATCGACCGGCGCGGATGCGACCAGCCATGCCATTTCGTCCACTGCCTCAGTGACATCGAAACCGCGCGCCGGCAGTTCGAGCGGCAGCGCGGCACGACCCGCCGAGCCAAACGGGTACAGCACCTCGTCGTTCGCACCGACCACGAAGACCTCGACCCCTGCATCGGACGCGGCGCGCGGCAAGGCCTCACGCACGACCGACTCGATCCAGCTCCAGTGAAGATGCGTCGCAACCACACCGCGCACCTCCCCACCGGGCCCGGTCACCGGCGCGGCGAAATCAATGAAGCGCAGCGGCTCGGCGCCGTCCGACCCGAGCTTCTCGGCCAGCAGCAAGGCTTCATGCACGTCGCCGATGAAGGTGCGCTCGAGCCCGGTGACGAACCACGGTCGCTGCGAAACGTCGCCCCCCTGCAGCAAGCCGTCAGCGGCGACGACCACCCGCCCCGACACGTCCGCCAGGCCCATCCATGCATAGGGTCGATAGGAAGACTTGACCGCATCCATCCAGACCCGCAGCGATGGACGATCCCAGTCGCCCTCGGCGATGATCGGCGACGCCGCAACCAGCTCGATCTCGCGCGTGCGCTCGCCAAGATTCGCCGTCAAAGTTCCGGCGATCGACCGCGTCACGCCAAGCAATTGCTCGCCGCTGGACGCAGTCATGCTGCGCGCGGCGAGTTCCTCCACGGACAGCGTCACGGCAAGACCGATGACCAGCGCCAGTGCACCGAACAGGGCCGCCAGACGGAAACGGAAACTGTTGACGAAACGCATGCTTGCAGCGAGCCTCGTGCGTCAAAACCGAAAGCATACTTTGACGCAGATCGGCGACGAAGCAAACCGCGTCACGCGGCCATATGACTCCACGCTGATAGGATTGCGGCGATGACCGATGCGACGAAACGCCCTGAACGGCCCTCGCCGCGACGCCGACTGGCGCTGTTCGGATTGCTATTCGTCGCGTTCACCGCTGCGGGCGTGTGGGCGGTCTTCGAGCAGTTCGCCGGACGCAGCGTCGCCTTCGACAGCCGGCTGCTCGCTCCTTCGGTGCTGGCAGCGGCCAGCGCCCTGCTCGCGCTCTATTTTCTGGCCGACGGACTTCGCCTGCACTACACGCTGCGCGCGTTGGGCCATCGCATCCCGGCCGCGGCGATGGCGCGGCTGGTATTCGTGAACATCTTCTTCTCCAACGTCACGCCGATGGCTACCGGTGGCGGCATCGCGCAGGTGTGGTTCCTGCGCGAACATGGCGTACCGGTCGGCTGCGCCACCGCCGCGACGACCTTGCGCACGGTGCTGGCCACGGCGGTGATCTTCGTGGCAACGCCCCTGTTCCTGGTGTTCGGCACTTCGACCGACGGCCACGCGCTGCTGGGGCGCATCGCGCCGGTACTGGCGGTGCTCGTGACCCTGTACGTGCTGTTCTTCGCGGTCGTCGTGCTGCGCACGCGCTGGTTGATCGCGCCACTGGGCGGTTCGCTGGCCGGGCTGCGTCGCGTCGGGCTGATGGGCGCGCGACGCCATCGCCGACTGCAGTTCGCGCTGCGACGCGAGGTGCTGCGCTTCGCGCGCAGCTTTGGCGCGTACCTGTCGGGCCCGCCGCACCTGATCGCGCTGTCGATGGCCAGCACCCTGCTGTTTTTGGGCTGCCTGTTCAGCTTCCCGGCGCTACTGGCCGGGGGGCTCGGCCATGACACGGCGTGGCTGACCACGGCGGGACTGGCCCTGGTGACGACCTTCGCCATGTACTTCGCACCGACGCCGGGCGCCGCCGGCATTTCGGAGGGCGTGTTCGGTGCCTTCTTCACCGACATACTGGGCCCTGAACAACTGGTGCTGGTGACGCTGGCCTGGCGCTTTCTCACCATCCATCTGGGCATGCTGATCGGCCTCGTGCTGCTCGGCCGGCGGCTCGCGGGCGCGGCGAGGACGCAACCGTGAAACGACTGCTGCACTCCCGCTTCACCTTCTACGCCTGCGTTGCGGTCGTGATGCTGATGCTCGGCTACAAGGCGTACCTGAACTTCGTGCTGCCCGACCTCAAGGCGCTGCATACGCCGCAGGTCGAACGCATCCGTGACCTGCTCGCAGAGCGCGAATCCTTCAGTTTTGCGGTGGTCGGCAACATCGAGAACTCGGTGGGCATCTTCGAGCGGCGCATCCTGCCGAGGCTCAACAAGGCCGGGGTGGATTTTGTCGTCTCCGCCGGCAACGCGGTCAGTGGCGGCGGGGAGGACAAGTACCGTGCGCTCGAGGGCACGCTGGGCCGCTTGACCGTGCCCTGGCTGCTGACCTTCGGCGCAAACGAGTACGAGAACTTCGGCAGCTTCCGTTTCTACGAGCACTTCGGACCGCACTTCTACAGCCTGCGCTTCGGCGACACGCGGCTGATCTTTCTCGACGGTACGGGCAAGACGCCGTGGCGCTGGCAATTGCGCTGGATGGACGACCTGCTCGAGAACGACACCACCCGCGCGCGCTTCGTGTTCGTGGGCAAGCCGCCGTTGCGTCCCGTCGACGAACCGATGCTCGCCACCGACAATGACTATCTGCCCGACGATTTCCGCGACGCGCTGCTCGTCGCCGTCGAGCGCCATCGCATCGACATGGTGTTCTCGGCCAACCTCTCGATCCATGACGAGCAGCGGCACGGCGACACGCTGTTTGTGGTGACCGGCGGAGCGGGCGGCCTGGTTCTCAACGACGCCGAGAGCTTCTATCACTACGTGCGCGTGGACAAGCACGCGGACGGCTCGATCAGCCACATCGTCGAACCTCTCGAAGTCGGCCAGCATCCGTTGCTCAAACAGGTCGAGAGCCTGTGGTTCTTCGTCTATTCGCTGTTCTACGTCGGCTACGTCAATTTTTTCCTGATCGTCGCCGTTCTGGCCGGGCTGGCAATCAAGCTCTACCGCGCGGTGTTCGTCGGGCGCGACTACTACCCGGACTACGACATCGACGCCACGCCGTGGCTGGATCGTCCGTTGCGCGTGGCGATGTTCACGAACAACTTCCTGCCTTTCATCGGTGGCGTACCGATCTCGATTGCGCGCCTCAAGGCCGGGCTGGTCACACTCGGCGACACGGTGATGGTAGTCGCGCCGCGCTACCGCAAGCAGCCAGAACGCGAGGCTGACGTGCTGCGCGTGCCTTCGCTGCTCGCGCTTGGCGAGAAGCGCGAATTCCGGCTCGCCAACGCCTTCCTGCCGTCGATCCGACGCCGCGTGCGCGAGTTCGCGCCGGACATCATCCACGTACATCACCCGTTCTGGCTCGGCTCGTTCGGGGTGTTCGTCGCACGCCGACTCAAGGTGCCTGTGATCTACACCTATCACACGCGGCTCGAGCACTACGCCCACTTCGTGCCGCTGCCCGTCGCGCTGTTCCGCAACCTGATCTCGCACGCGCTGATCCGGCGCTTCGCCAATCGCTGTGACGGCGTCGTCGTGCCGACCTATTCGACCGAGGAATACCTGCGCATGATCGGCGTGACCACGCCCAGCCTGGTGCAGCCAACCGGCATCGAGTACGCGCGCTTGCGCGAGGTCGACCGCGACGAGGTGGAGCGCCTGCGAAACGAACTGGGCATCGGCGACGCGCGCGTGCTGATCAGCGTGTCGCGCCTGTCGAACGAGAAGAACATCGACTTCCTGATCGACGCGGCTGACCGTCTGCAACGCAAGTACGAGGCGCCGTTTCGCGTGCTGATGATCGGCGACGGTCACCAGCGCCGCCGTCTGCAAGGGCGAATCGACGATCTGGGGCTGCGAGAGCACTTCACGCTGGTCGGCGCGGTACCGCCGGAAGACATGGCAAAGTGGTACGCGTTGGGCGACGTATTCGTATTCGCGTCGAAATCGGAGACCCAGGGCATGGTCATCCTGGAGGCGATGGCCGCCGGCCTGCCGGTGGTGGCGGTGCGCTCGAGCGGCATCGACGACGTCGTGCACGACGGCCACAATGGCTTCAAGACGCCCGAGAACCACGCGCGCTGGTGCAAGCGCGTGGTGGAACTGCTCACCGACGACACCTTGCGCCACGAGATGGCAGACAATGCAGTGAGCTTCGCGGCCGACCATTCGGTCGAGGCCTTCGCGACACGCATCCGCGGCTTCTATGCCGAGACGCTGGCGCACAAGGCCAAACAAGATGCGGCGGCGACGCCGAACCTGGAGAGCACCCCATGAGGACCACCCTGCCTGCCTGCCTGATCGTCGCGCTGATCGCGGGATGCGCAACCATCCCGTCCGAAGAATGCGCACGCACCGACTGGCACGCGCTGGGCGTCGAAGACGGGCGTGACGGCTACCCGCAATCGCGCATCGAACGCCACGCCGAAGCCTGTGCGCAGGCAGGCATCGTGCCCGACGCGTCGGCCTGGGAAGCCGGCCGCCAGCGTGGACTGCCGGAATATTGCCAGCTGCCCAACGCCATCGAGCACGGCCTGGCCGGCAGGCGCTACGCCGGCGTGTGCGATGACGCCGATTTCGCGCGCCTGCACGACGCTGCCCGACAGCTCGCCGACACGCGCCGCGAGATCGAGTCCATCGACCGCGACCTGACCTGGCGCGAGCGCCAACTCGCCACATCGAAGAAGCTAGACGAACGCGACCGGGCCCGCCTTTGGGTCGACATTCGCAGCCTGGAACGCAAGCGCGACCGTCTGCGCGACGACCGCATCGACGCCGCCATGCGTCTGGATCGGCTGACTCGTGAACTGGGTCTCTGAAGCGCCAGTATCGACACATCACCGTGGTTCCGTTGGCACCGACCGGCCTTGAACGGGTATGCTGCGAATCTCGTATGTCACCTCCGGCGTCCCGGTCTTCCCGGCCCGTCCACGCGAATGCCCGTCCAGTTGCTGCTCTCGATGTTGCGCGCGCCGGCCTCGACAGGCGCCGTCCTGCCGTCTTCGCGCGCACTGGCCACCGCCATGGCGCGAACCGCGATCGGTGCCGACCTGATCGTCGAGCTCGGCGCCGGCACCGGTCCGGTCACGCGCGCGTTGCTCGAGCAAATGCCCGGAGTACCGCTGATCGCGGTGGAACTGCAGCCGGATCTGGCGCAGATGCTGCAACGGCGCTTTCCCGAAGTCGACGTTCGCCTCGCTCCGGCCGATCAGGTCATCGACGCGCTCGGCGAGCCGGAGGGCGTCGTTGTGCTTGTGTCCAGCCTGCCCTTCCGCTCGCTGCCGCGCCCGGTGCGCAGCGAGACGATCGCCAGCATTTGCCGCTTCCTGCTCGCCGACCCTCAACGCCGTCTCGTGCAGTTCACCTACCAGCCACGCGCGCCGTTTCGCCCCCCCCCCGGCTTGCGCTGGCACCGACGGATGTCGGTATGGGCCAACACGCCACCGGCCGGCGTATGGGAACTTTGCGCCCCCACCTGATGCGCGACGATCAAGCCGGAAGCGGTCGCAACGCCCCCCCTTCGGGCTGACTCGGAGCCGGCGTTCGCGCCACGTTCATGATCCAGCACACGCACGCGAAATAGCCGATCAGGGCAACCAGTTCGACCACACCCTGCTCGTCCCAGCGATCAAGGGCGTTGGCGTAGGTCGCATCCGACACGCCGTGGTGGTCGAGCACCTCACGTGCAAAGTCCCAGGCGGCCGACTCATCGGCCGACATGGCACACGGCCAGCGCCCTGCGGCAAGGTCGTCGAGCGACTCGCGCGCGCTGCCGGCCTCCAGCGCCAGCGGATGGTGAATCGCCCACTCGAACTGGTTGGAGGTATGGCGCGCGACGATGAGCGTCACGAATTCGGTCACGCGCCGGGGCAGCACCGATGCAAAGCGCAGCGTCTCCCCGGCCCGCGACAACGCGTCGAGCAGGGCCGGGCTGCGCAGCAACGGGATGAACGGTCCCTTGACTCCCTTGCGCGGGCCGTCGATGAGCGCCTGCGCGGCGGCGCGCTGCGCCGCGTCGAGCGAGTCCATCGGCGGCAGCGGCAGCCGCTCCGCGGTGTCGCGGCCGAAACCCTGGGCAATCTTCGTCATCGTGATTCCTCCGTTGCATGCATCGTTTCGCGCCGGCCCATCACCGGCAACACGGCCCCGACGGCGAGCGCCGCCGAGGCCAGCATCAGGGCGGGCGCCATGCCCTGCCCGCCCAGTTCCAGTCCGGCCGCGACCAGCGGACCGAGCAATTGCCCGCTCGCGAATGCTGCGGTCATCGCCGCGATCAGCCCCTGTGCCCGCTCGCCACCGACGGCCGCGCCTTCCTGCAGCGCGAGCATGGTCACGACAAGAAAAGTCCCGCCCACGCACAGCGCCGATACGACCAGCGCGGCGAGCGAATCGTGCACCACCGGCAGCGCCACCCCGACCGCCATCACCGCCTGCGACACGGCCCAGCGCATGCGCCGCGACACGCCGCCGCGGCGCGGCCCGACCGCGATCCACATCGACGCCGCGGCCGCCGCGCCGAACACCGGCCACACCCAGCCGAACACCGCCGGGTCGCTGACCAGCACGCGCGCCTGTGCCGGCAGAAAGGTCGCCGGCAGGATGTAGCCGAATCCGAGCAGACCGTAGCTCCACACCAGCCGTCGCGCATCGCGCGGGTCGAAGTCTTGCGCGGCGGGTCTCGCACCCTGCGCCGCGGGTGAGCCGGACCCACGCGAGAGCCCGCGCACTGCCGGCACGGCCAGCACCGCAGCAAGCACCGCCAGCACCCACCAGCCGGCCACGGCACCACCGCCGGCGAACACCACCGCCTGACAGGCCAGCCCCGCCAGCACGATGCCCAGGCCGACACCGGAAAACATCACGCCGGCCAGACGCGGCCGGCCGGCCTCGCGCAGTCGCCCCAGGCACAGCGAGGCCGCGCCGACCAGCGCCCAGGCGCTCGCAACGCCAGCGGCGAAGCGCACCGTCATCCACACCGCGAAGCCCTGAGTCGGCGCCATCGCCGCGGTCGTCAACACCACCGCCACCAATCCGCTCGCCAGCATGCCGGCCGGCGCGGCACGGATACGCGTAGCGGCCAGCGCGCCGACCAGATAGCCCAGGTAGTTGGCCCCGGCCAGCCAGCCCCCATCGGCCAGACTCAGGCCGGATTCGACCTGCATCAATGGCAGCAGCGGCGTAAACGCAAAGCGACCAATGCCCATTGCGACGACCAGCGCCGCCAGTCCCGCCAGCGCGGCCGCCACGGCCTGGTGTCCCGGATCCGGTTTCATGGTGTGCATTGTGATCGCCTACAATAGTTCTTATCCATTGAATTATTCAGAACACTTCTTTCCACAATGAGAAACATAGGTCTCGACGAGCTGGAAATTCTGCGCGCCGTCATCGTTCACGGGGGCATCGCACGTGCGGCCGAGGAGCTGCATCGCGTGCCGTCCAACGTCACCACGCGCATCAAGCAACTCGAAGAGCGGCTCGGCGTCGCGCTGTTCGCCCGTCGCGGTCGCGGCCTCGTCGCGACCGCCGAAGGCAGCGTGCTGCTGGGCTACGCCGAGCGCCTGCTGAGACTGGCTGACGAGGCCGAAGCCGCCGTGCGCTCGGGCCGGCCGCTGGGCAGTTTCCGCCTCGGTGCGCTGGAGAGCACGGCCGGCGCGCGCCTGCCTCCGCTGCTGGCGCGCTTCAACCACGACTATCCGCAGGCGCGCGTAGAACTGGTGACCGGCACCACCGGCGCGCTTCTCACGCGGCTCGCACGCCACGACATCGAGGCGGCCTTCGTGTCCGAACCGTTCACGGCGCCGGGCATGCACGCGCGCCCGGTATTCGACGAGGAACTGATCCTGATCGGCCCGCGATCGGGCCCACCCATCGCACGCGCAACCGAACTCGGCCGCACGACGCTGATCGCCTTCGCCCAGGGGTGCTCGTACCGCCGCCGTCTCGAAGACTGGCTGGGCCGCGACAACGTCCTGCCCGAGCGCGTACTCGAATTCGCGTCGTATCCGGCCATCGTCGCCTGCGTCGCAGCCGGCAGCGGCGTGGCGATCGTGCCGCGCTCGGTGCTGGCCTCGCTGGACGCAGCCGCACAAATCCGCGAGCATCCGCTGCCGCCCGATATCGCCCGTAATCGCACGCATCTGCTCTGGCACCCGGGCGAGCCGTCGCTCGCGCTGCACGGTCTGCTCGCGCTGCTCGGCAACGCACCGGACGCCTGAGCTCACGCGGCGCTGCGATCGAGAAAGCGTCGCGTGCCCTGACGGAAGGCCGGCGTGGCGGCGACCAGTGCGAAGGCATCCGCGCCGAGTGCGGCCGATTCGGCCACCGACAGGTCCAGCCCGCGATGTAGCGCGTCCCAGCTCAGGCGCACCGCGTCGGGCGAGTGCGCCAATACCTCGTCGAGCAGGTTCATCACCTCGTCCATCAGACGCACGCGCGGCACGGCACGATGTACCAGACCGATCGCACAGGCCTCGGCCGCATCGATCGTGCGCCCAGTCAGCAGCAGTTCGGTGGCGCGTCCCTTGCCGATCAGGCGCGCCAGACGCGTCGTGCCGCCGAAGCCGGCAACCGCGCCGATGCGCACCTCGGGATGACCCAGGCGCGCGCCCTCGACTGCAACGCGGAAGGTGCACGCTTCGGCGATTTCCAGCCCGCCACCCAGCGTGTCGCCGTTGAGCGCGGCCACCACCGGCTTGCCGAGCGTCTCGATGCACGTCGTCACTTCGACCGCCTGCAGCGCGAAGGCACGCACCTCGAGCGGCGAGGCAGCATTGAGATGGCGGATGTCGGCGCCGGCCGAGAACGCGACCTCGCCCGTTCCGGTCAGCACCACGGCGCGCACCGCGTCGTCCTCGCGCAGCGCGGCGAGCACGGCGCACAGGCGCTCGAGCGTGTACGGATCGAGCGCGTTGCGCACGGCGGGGCGATTGAGCGTCACCAGCGCGATGCCACGCGCATTGGTCTCGCACAGGACGGGGGAAGTGTGGCTCATCGCAGGTCTCCTTCGTGATCGGCCCGGAAGCGGGTCCGTGCATGCATGCTAGGCAGCGCAAGGCACCGGGCGCTGAAACGCGCTATGCGACGCGGCAGCAGCTTTCACCGGCCGCATCAGGTCGGCATCAGTCCCGCCAGCAGGAACAGCGCCGCGCCGCCGAGCGCGCATGCCGCCGCCCGCCCCGGCCAACGCGCACGGCCCGCGTCGATCCATGCCGCGGCCCGCGCCGCCGCCAGCGCGTAGACGCACTTGACACCCCCCACCGCCAGCACCGCGACCGCGACGACGCACAGCGCATCGGTCGCAGCAAGCGCGCCGACATCGACGAAGGCCGGCAACAGCACCAGATAGAACAGCACTGCCTTGGCGTCGGCCAGCGTCACGACCAGCCCCGCGACGAAGCTCGACACGCGCGCCCCGACCGATGCCGGCCGACCAACGCCGTGTCCGACCGCCTGCCACTGCCGCCACGCGAGCACCGCCAGCAGGATCGCTCCGAGCACGCGCAGCGCTTCCGACCACAGGCCGCCGAGCGCGAACACGGCGGCGCCGCCGAACAGCGCAAGCACGATGTAGAACACGTCGCCCGCGACGATGCCCGCCGCGGCCAGCGCACCGTGGCGCGGCCCCAGCGCGAGTGCTCGTGAGACCACGGTGAGCACGCTCAGCGAAGGCACGGCGGCGAGCAGTGCGAGGGTGGCGAACAGCGCCACGAAAGAAGCGACGGTCATGGGCAGACGCGGGCATGCAGAGGCCAGCCTGCAGTGTGCCGCCCGTATGCGGTCAATGACTGAATTCCGGTGGCATCGAGCGCGCCACGATTCAGGCCGCATCGCTGCAATCCGCGCAGCATCGTCCGGCAGCCGGCGCTGGGACCGGCGAGGAGGAGAGCATGCACGAACGCAGCGAACTGTATATCGACGGCGCATGGCGCACACCGTCTTCACGTGATCACATCGAGGTGCGCAATCCGGCCGACGACGTATGCGTCGGCCGCGTGCCGGCCGCCCACCGCGTCGACGTGGACGCGGCCGTGCGCGCCGCACGCACGGTCTGTCCGTACTGGAGCGACACGGCGCCGGCGCAACGTGCCGACACGCTGCGCCGCATCGCCGCCGGCCTGCGCGATCGTGCCGAGGAGATCGCGCGCACCGTCACCGCCGAGATGGGGATGCCGATCCGCATGACGCGGCGCATCCAGGCGCCGCTGCCGGCCGAGGTGTTCGACACCACCGCCGCCGCGCTCGACGGCATCATTTTCGAGGAACGTATCGGTCATTCGCGGGTGACGCGCACCGGACGCGGCGTGGTCGGCTGCATCACGCCGTGGAACTATCCGCTGCACCAGATCGCCGCCAAGGTCGCACCGGCCCTGGCGGCCGGCTGCACCGTGGTGCTCAAGCCGTCCGAGCTGGCACCGCTGAACGCCTTCATCCTCGCCGAAATCATCCACGAGGCGGGCGTGCCGCCCGGTGTGTTCAACCTGGTAAGTGGCCACGGACGCAGCGCCGGCGCATCGCTGGTGGCGCACCCGGACGTCGACGTGATCTCCTTCACCGGCTCGACCGAGACCGGCCGGCGCGTGGCCGAGAGCGCGGCGCGCACCTTCAAACATGTCGCACTCGAGCTGGGCGGCAAGTCGCCCTCGATCGTGCTCGATGGTGCCGACCTTGCCTCCGCCGTACGCACCACGGTCAATCGCTGCATGCTCAACTCGGGGCAGACCTGCAATGCGCTCACCCGGCTGCTGATTCCCGCATCGCGCCACGACGAAGCAGCACGAATGGTGGTCGAAGTCTGCGCGTCGCTGACCCTGGGCGACCCGATGCACGAAGCGAGCAAACTCGGGCCGCTGGTCAGCGCGGCGCAGGCCGAGCGCGTGCGGGCCTTCATTGCCGGCGCAATCACCGATGGCGCCGAATTGCTGTGCGGCGGCATCGACCCCCCCGCGGGGCTGGGCCGCAACTATGTGGCGCCGACCGTGCTCGGCCGCGTCGCGCCGCACGCGGAAGTAGCGCAGCACGAGGTGTTCGGGCCGGTGCTGGCGATCCTGACCTACCCGGATGGCGACGAGGACGCCGCCGCGGCCATCGCCGAGGCCACCCCCTTCGGCCTGGCTGCGGCCGTGTGGGCCGGCGACGATGCGCACGCAATGACCTTCGGCCGGCGCCTGCGCGTAGGACAGGTGGACATCAACGGCGGGGCATTCAACCCGGCCGCGCCGATGGGCGGCATGAAGCACTCAGGCACCGGCCGGGAACTGGGGCGGGCGGGTATCGAGGAATTGCTGGAAACGCGCAGTTTCCAGTTGCCGCAGCGCGACGCGCCGGCGTGAGCGGAGATTCAGCCCTCCGGCATCTCGGCCATCGCGGCGAGTACCTCGGCACAGGCCTGCACGACGCCTCGTTCGCGCCCGGCCGCCGAGCGCAGCAAGACGTAGCTCTTGGCCGGCACGCGCAGCGGATGCGCAACGACCAACCCGAGACGACGACGCAGGCCGGCGGTGAGGCGCTGCGGCAGCAGCGCCAGTCCCTCGCCGCGCGCGCAGGCCATCAACACCGCGTACATGTCGTGGCACACGAGATCGGGCGCGCGCATGCGCGCGCTCACGCCGGCCCACTCGGCCAGACGCTGCCAGGAGAAGGCGGGATGTTCGAGCAGGGCGTGGGCGGTGAGCAGCTCCGCCGGCGAAGCCAGCGTCAGCGCCGTGGCGTCGGCGCCGCGCGCGATCACCGCCAGTTCCTCGTGCCACAGCACGCGCGCCTCATTGTCGTAGTCGTCGGGTCGGCAGTAGCGGATCGCGATGTCGCACTGATTGCGCGACAGGTCCGACAGCGCCTCGCTGACGCTGACCGTGAAGCCCACGCCCGGACAGGCCTCGCGCAGGCGTGCAAGGCGCGGCGCGAGCCAAAGCCGCGACACGCCGGGGCTGGCCGCCAGTCGGATCTCGGTTTCGCGCCCGCAGCCGAGCGCGTGCAGCGCGTCGGCCGCGCCACGCGCGAACACCGACACGGCCTGGTAGTAGGCCGCGCCCTCGGCAGTCAGCTCCACACCCGGCGTGTGACTCACCAGCAGGCGCAGGCCGGTGCGATCCTCGAGCTGGGCGAGCGAGCCGGTCAGCGCCGCCCGCGTCACGCCCAGTTCAGCCAGTGCCGGGGCGACCGCACCGTGGCGCACCAGGGCTTCGAACGCGACCAGCGCATGCAGCGGCGGAAGAGGTACATTCGTCATACGGAGGATTGAGTCCGATGAAGCCTTCATTATTGCGCGATCTCCCCTTGCTGGAACTGGTCGCGGTCGAAGCAGTGATCCGCCTGGGCAGCGTCGCGGCCGCCGCCGACGAGTTGTCGGTGACGCCCTCGGCCATCAGCCACCGCCTGCGCCAGATCGAGCGCACGCTCGGCGTGGCGCTGGTCGAACGGCGCGGTCGCGGCATCGCGCCCACCGCGACCGGACACGACTGTCATGCCGAACTGGCGCGGCTGATCGCCGACTTCCGCGACACCACCGCCCGGCTGCGCGCGCAGAGCCTGCAGCGCGTGCACCTGGACGTGCCACCGGTCATCGGCGTGACCTGGATCACGCCACTGCTGCCGCGCCTGCGCGAGCGTCTGGGCGTACCCGGCCTGCGCTTCGAACTGAGCACAAACCGCGTGCCCGGCGTCGCGCCCAACCCGGATGCCGACCTGTTCATCGACTTCGGCATCGGCGATGGCCGCGGCCCCGGTCAGCACCTGCTGCACCGCGGTTCGGTACGCGCCTACGTACCCGCCTGCGAGCCACGCAACGGCGACCTCACGCTGACCGAACTCGCCACGCGAACGCTGGTGCGCCACACCTCCGCGAACTGGCCGCAGTGGATGGAGGCGGCCTTCGGCGAGGCCGTGGAACCACGCTACGCCGTGAGCTTCGATGACCCGGTCAGCGCGCTCGAGGCCTGTCTGGCGGGCGAAGGGCCGGTGCTGGTCGGCTCCATCGCGGCGCGCGCCTACGTCGAGGCCGGCCTGCTGCGCCCGGCCCATCCCGGCCGACTCGACGCCGGCGACTACACCGTGGAACTGACCCCGCGCGGCCAGCTCAAGCCGCTCGCACGCCGCGCCCTCGACCAGTTGCTTGCGCTCGGCGAGGCATCCACAGGCTAGCGCGTACTGCTGACGGAAAGCTGAATTCCAATGCTTGCAGCGTCGGCGCGATTCGCAATGCCCACTGCGCAAGCGCTACGCTGGCGAATGCGTATTGCACGCCCGAACACCCTCAAGACGACACTCGCGGTGGCCCGCCTATACTTTCATTGACGGCCCGCGAACACGCAGCGGCGGGCAGGCACAGGCGCCAACATGAAACTGGCCGACGGCATTCGCAAGCACGGCTTCATCCGCTGGCACGAACGCGAGCTTCTCGTCGGCCACGCCTGGCTGGCACTCGCGCTGATCGCGGCGGTGATGTGCTTTGCATCGCTGGAACTGATGTTCGACGCGGCAGACAGCGCTCTTGCGCGGGTATTCAGTGGGCTGACCTTCACGCTGTTCGCGCTGCTCACGGTGGCCATGCTCAATCGCTTCTTCGCGCGCTTGGTGGCCGCGCAGCGCGCCAGCGCTCAGGCCATCTGCCCGCATTGCGCGACATTCGGCCGGCTCACACTGGTGGGCGAGGACTTTGGCCACGTCCGCGTGCAGGTACGCTGCCGCAAATGCGGTGCGCAATGGACGATGGACGGGCGCTGAGGGTCACACCGGAGCCGCCCCACCGGCGCCGATGGAACGTTCCTCTATCTCGACTGCCTGAGACGGCGGCGCGCACAATGCGCACCCCTCATCTCACCAACACGGAGTCCCGCATGAACCGCTGGCTGTCCCCACTGCTGACCGCACTGCTGGCCGCACCAGCCCTCGCGCTGGCCACTACGCCGTCCTACGGACCGAACCTGGAAGGCTTCGAGTATCCGCACGAGATCGGCAAGTTCGAGTTCACGTCGCAAGGCAAGGCAGTGCACATGGCCTACATGGACATCGCACCGAGTGGCGAAGCCAACGGCCGCACCGTGGTCGCACTGCACGGCAAGAACTTCTGCGGTGCGAGCTGGCAGGACACCATCTCGGCCCTGACCGGCGCCGGCTATCGCGTCGTGGCACCGGACCAGATCGGCTTTTGCAAGTCGAGCAAGCCGGACGGCTACCAGTACAGCTTCCACCAGCTCGCCGCCAACACCGCCGCGCTGCTCGACGAGCTGGGCGTGGAAGAGCACGTGGTGATGGGGCATTCGATGGGCGGCATGCTGGCCACGCGCTATGCGCTGCTCTATCCGCAGCGCGTCGAACGCCTGGTGATGGTGAATCCCATCGGACTGGAAGACTGGCTGGCCAAGGGCGTGCCCTACATCAGCGTCGACGAGTGGTACCAGGGCCAGCTCAAGACCACCCGCGAGGGCATCAAGAACTACCAGCGCACCACCTACTACAACGGCGAATGGCGGCCAGACTTCGATCGCTGGGTGGACATGTCGGCCGGCATGTTCAACGGACCGGGCAAGGAAACCGTGGCCTGGCACTCGGCGCTGACCTTCGACATGATCCTCACGCAGCCCGTGTATCACGAATACCACCGCCTGCAGGTGCCCACGCTGCTGATCATCGGCGAGCATGACAACACCGCCATCGGCAAGCCGCTGGTGTCCGAAGAGCAGCGCAAGGCGCTGGGCGACTACCGCGCCATGGCACGCGACGTGGCCGGGAAGATTCCCGACGCGACACTTCACCTGTATCCGGACCTGGCGCACTCGCCGCAGGTACAGGACCCGGCGCGCTTCCACGCCGACCTCATCCGGCTGCTGGACTGATCAACCCGCACGGGCTTGCCGGCCGGACCTGGGGTCAGGCCCCGGCCCGTCGTGCGGCCAGACGCAGTGCACACTCAAGCCCGTCGAGTACGGGTACCGGCGAGATCGCCGACAACGCCTCGCCCAGTCCGGCCGTGACGGCGCCGCCGAGCACGACGACCTCGGCACCGGCGTCGACGCAGCGTCGCACGGCCTCGTGCAGCTGGCCAATGTGGGTATCGGGATCGTGGCCGAATTCGAGTACGCCGACCGACAGGCATTCGATCGCAGCCAGCCGGTCGGCGCAGCCGTACTCCTCGATCAGGCCGCTGAGCACGTCGCGCATCGCATGGCCGAGCAGCACCACGGCAAAGCGTCGTCCGCCCTCGGCCGCGCCCAGGCACGCGGCCTCCGCCAGGCCCACCACCGGAAACGGCATCGCAGCACGCACTTCAATCAGGCCCGGGTCGCTGAAGCAGGCGACGATGCCGGCATCCGCAGCCGTAGCGTTCGCCTCGAAGCCACGCAGCGTGCCCAGCGCGGCCTGCGGCAGATGCTCCGGCCGCTCGATCGCGGCCACGCCACAGGGCGCGGTCGCGGCCACCACCTCGACGCCGGGCGGGCACAGGCGCCGTGCGGCGACGAGGAGCTGGGCGGTGACCGCCTCGGTGGTGTTGGAATTGACGATCAGGATGCGCACGTCAGCGGTTCATCATCAGGTCGGGCAGGAAGGTGACCAGCTCCGGCCAGGTGGCGAGTACGACGATGCCGAGGATCATCACCATGAAGAACGGGAAGGCCGAGCGTGCGATGACCATCAGGTCGCGCCCGGACATGCCCTGCAGCACGAACAGGTTGAAACCCACGGGCGGCGTGATCTGCGACATCTCGACGACGATGATCAGATAGATGCCGAACCAGATCGGATCCAGCCCCGCAGCCTGAATCATCGGCAGCGCGATCGACGCGGTCAGCACGATCATCGACGCCCCTTCCAGGAAGCAGCCCAGCACGATGTAGATCAGCGTCAGCATCACCAGCAGCATCCACGTCGACAGGCCCAGGCCCTCGACCCACGCGGCGAGCGCGGCCGGAATGCCGGTGAAGGCCATGCCGATGGCCAGGAAGCTCGCACCGGCGATGATGAATGTGATCATGCAACTGGTGCGCATCGCGCCCATCAGGCCGTCGAGGAAGGAGCGCAGCGTCAGCGTGCGTGACACCCAGGCCAGGCCCAGCGCGCCCAGCACACCGATGGTGGCGGCCTCGGTCGGGGTGGCGAAGCCGGTATAGATCGAGCCGATGACGAGCACGATCAGCACGATCACCGGAATCAGCCGGCGCGAATTCCAGAGCTTTTCCATGAAGCTCATGCGGATGTCGTTGGGCGGCATCTTGTCGCGGTTGATCAGCGACCAGATGATCACGTAGCCCATGAACAGGCTGATGATCACCAGGCCGGGAATCAGGCCGGCGATGAACAGCCGCGCGATCGACTGCTGCGTGACGATGCCGTAGACGATCATCATGATCGACGGCGGAATCAACAGGCCCAGCGTACCGGCGCCCGCCAGCGTGCCCAGCGACATGCTCTCCGAATAGCCGCGCTTTTTCAGTTCGGGCAGACTCATGCGCCCGATGGTCGCAGCGGTGACCGCCGACGAGCCCGCCACTGCCGCCATCACGCTGCAGCCGATGATGTTGACGTGCAGCAGGCGGCCCGGCAGCCACGACAGCCACGGCGCCAGTCCCGAGAACATGTCCTGGGACAGACGAGAACGCGTCAGGATCTCGCCCATCCAGACGAACAGCGGCAGGGCCGTGAGCGCCCAGTTCCAGCTGTGGTCCCACACCGTGATGGCGAGCAGCGAATCGGGCGGCGACGGAGTGAACGCGGCGATCGCGATGAAGCCCACGACGATCAGAGTGACCGCGACCCACACGCCGCTGGCGAGCAGCGCGAGCAAGGCGCCGAACAGGACCAGCACGATGATGATCATTTCGTTCATGACGCCCTCCCGCGTTCGAGCCGGTTGTGCGAAGCGATGCCGTCCGCGCGCTGCGCCACCTCGACCGACTTGGGGTCATCGTCAGACAAGGCCGTTTCGGTCTGTTCCTGATAGGCGGCTTCGGCACCGCATGCGATGCGACAGAACTCGTCGGCGAAGGCGATGGTGACGACCGCGCAGCCGAGGAGCATGCCGAGTTGCGGGATCCAGATGGGCACGGCCATCATCCCCGGGCTCAGCTCCTCGTAGAACCATGACTCGTAGACCATATGCGCGGCGGCCCAGGTGACGTAGCCCATCACCACCGCGGCAACACCGGTCGACCACAGTTCGATGGCCTTTCGTGCCGACCCGCGGGCTTTGTGGATGAACAGCGAAACACGGATGTGGCAGCCGCGCTTGAGGGTGTGCGCGAGCCCCAGGAAGGTACTCGCGGCCAGACAGAAGCCACCGGTTTCGGTCGATTCGAAGATCACGCCGAAGAAACGCGCCGTGACCTGGGCGATCACCAGCACGGCGATCATCATCAGGAAGAAGGCTGCGAGATAGCCGCTGAGCAGATACAGGGTGTCGAGGAATCGACGCATGACGGAACCTCCCGGTCCGGGCGCATGCGCCCGGACCCGTTCAAGCCGCGCGGGCGTTACTGGCTGGCCAGATAGGCGTCGAGCACTTCGATTGCCTCCGGGCTGGCCGATGCACGCCAGTCGTCGGTGAGCACCTTGCCGATCTCGTGCATCCGGGTCATGACCTCCTCGGGCGCATCCTTGACCTTCATGCCCTTGTCGCTGAGCACCTCGAGCTGGTCCTTGAATGCCTGGGCACTGTACTCCCAGCCACGCTTGCTGGCGCGCTTGCCGGCTTCGAGCAACGCCTGCTTGTGGGCGTCGGGCAGGCGATTGAAGGCACGCTGGTTCACGATTACGGCGTTCTTGGTGTTGAGCGCCCCGACCACGGTGTAGTGGTTGGTGTTGTCCCACGCCTGAATGTCGATGCCGGTCTGCGGGCTGGTGAACAGCGCGTCGATCAGGCCGGTGGCAAAGGCCTGCGGAATTTCCGAGAACGGCAGCGTCGTGGTCTCGAAACCGAGCATCTCGCCCATTTTCGCGGTGGTCTTCGAATACACGCGGGCACGCTGGCCCTTGAAGTCCTCGAGCGAGTTGATCTCATTCTTGGTGTAGAAGCCCTGACCCGTCCACGGCGAGAACGACAGCGGCATCAGCCCGAGACGAGCGAACATCTTCTCGAAGTAAGGCATCTGCGCTTCCTTGAGCGCCCACGCACGATCGTAGCCGTTGGCGAGGAAGGGAATGCTGTCGAGGATGTACATCGGATCCTCGTTGCCATAGACACCCAGCCGGATCTCGCCGATCTGCACCTGATTGGACTGCACTGCGCGACGGATGCCGTCGAGCTTGATCAGCGTGCCGTTCGAATGCAGCTGGATCTTGAACTCCCCGCCGCTGAGTTCCTCGACATCGGCGATCAGCGCTCGCAGGTTGCGGGTATGGAAATTGTCGTCTGCGTAGCCGCTGGCCATCACCCACTCGGTGGCCTGGGCCGACATCGACAACGTCAGTGCAGTCACACCGCATGCCAGCATTTTGGTCAGTTTGTTGCTCATCGGTCACTCTCCTTGAACAAGTATTCGCCCCTCGCAGGGCCGGTCAGGTGAATCAAGCCATGAGCCGACACCCACTGCCGGGCAACGGCGTATCCGCATCGATCTCTGTTGCAGATGTGTTTCGACTCTAGTCCGTATCTTTTCCACTAACAAGTAGGAATCTTTTATCGAATTACGTTCATATCTTTGTTTAACGCTATTTCGTGTCTGTTCTTGACCAAAATCGTATCCGATACTAAAGTTGGCTTGCCATACGCAATTCGGCGTATCACCGACCGACGAGAACGAATCGGAGACCTTTCATGAGCGTGTCGCGCAGAGACTTCCACGGCTACGGCAACCGCCCCCCGGCCGCCAACTTCCCCGGCGGGGCGCGCGTCGCGCTGTCCTTCGTCATCAATCTGGAGGAAGGCGCAGAGCTGTCGGTGGGCGATGGCGACGAACGCAACGAGAGCGTCTACGAGGCGATCGAGGAGGTCGTTGGCGCGACCGACCCGTGCATGGAATCGCATTACGAATATGGCACGCGCGCGGGCTACTGGCGCCTGATGAACACACTGGCCGCCTATGACGCAGCAGGCACACTGAGCTGCTGCGCGCGCGCCGCGCGTCGCTCGCCCCAACTGGTGCGCGATGCGCTGGCACGTGGTCACGAGGTCTCCTGCCACGGCGAGCGCTGGGAAAGTCACGCCCACATGTCGGTCGAGCGCGAACGCGAGATCATCGCGAGCACCCACGCGTCGCTCACCGACATCGCCGGACGCGCACCGGTGGGCTGGCACACGCGCTCGGCCGCATCGACATCGACGCGCGGTTTGCTGCTCGAGCACGGCGGCTTTCTCTACGACTCCGACGCCTACAACGACGACCTGCCCTGGCTGCACCGCCACGGCAACGGCGACGCTCATGTCGTGCTGCCCTACAGCTTCGACACCAACGACATGCGCTTCCAGCCGGGCGGCGGTTTCGTGCACGCGGAGGACTTCGCGCGCTACTGCTGCGCGGCCTTCGATCAACTCTGGGAAGAAGGTGCCGACACACCGAAGATGATGTCGGTGGGCCTTCACCTGCGCATCATCGGGCGTCCTGCCCGTATCGGCGGACTGAGGCGGTTTCTCGAGCATGTCCGCAACAAGGGCGACGTATGGATCGCCCGCCGCGACGAGATCGCTCACCACTGGCGCCGCGTCAGCGGCCTGCCGACGTGGCGCGCGCGCTCGCCTGAAACGACCTCGGCCACCGGGCCGATCACGACGTGAAGGATGAAGACATGAGCACCGTGACCACCCGCAATGCACCCCCCGGACAGACCAACGCCCGCGAACACTGCGACCTGCTCGTATGCGGCTCCCTGGTGATGACCTGCGACGAGGATGATCGCACCATCGCTCACGGCGCGGTCGCGATCCGCGGCAACCGCATCGTCGCCATCGGTACCCAAGGCGAACTGGCCGCACGCTTCGAAGCCGGCGAAACCATCGATGCCGGCAACCAGCTCGTGATGCCAGGCTTCATCAATTCGCACAACCACACCCCGTTGATGATCGTGCGCGGCATGATCGAGGACCGCAATTTCGCGCCGGCGTACACTCGCTCGCTGCCCAACGTGCACGCGCTGTCCGAGGAAGAGACCCACGCACTCTCGCGCGCCGGTGCCTACGAGCTGCTGCGCGGCGGCATCACGACAGCGGTCGACTTCTATCGCCATCCGCGCGCGCTGGTCGCGGCTGCCGACGAGGTCGGGCTGCGTGCGGTCATCAGCGGGCGCATCCACGACGCCGACACCGCCGAACTGGCCCAGGGACACTATGTACACAAGCGCGAGATCGGCGACGCCACGCTGCGCGAGACGCTGGACCTGATCGCCGACGGCGAGCGCCGCGACAACGACCGCATCCGTTTCGACTTCGGCCCGCACGCGGCCGACACCTGCTCGCGTGCGCTGCTCGCCGAAGTCGCCGCGCTGGCGGCCGGGCGCGAAACCAACATCCACACCCATCTCGCACAGAGCCAGAAGGAGGTCGATCACGTGCTCGCGCGCGACGGCGTGCTGCCGCATCGCCTGTTCGCCGAAGTCGGCCTGCTCGATGAACGCATGATCGCCGCGCACTGCGTCTTCCTCGAGGGCGAGGCCATCGCCGAGGTCGGCGCCTCGGGCATGGCCGTGGCACACGCCCCCCACCAGAACGCCCGCGTAGGCAACATCGCGCCGGTGCGCGATCTGGCCGACGCCGGCGCGCGCATCACGCTGTGCACCGACACGCGTTCGGCCGACATGTTCGAAGCCATGCGCCTGGCCGTGGCCTCGGCGCGCATCCGCCGCAAGGAACTCGAGCCGAAGTCGCGCAAGGCGCTGTCGTGGGTATTGTCGGAACCGGCCGCAGCGCTGCGTCTGCCCGGCGTGTCGGGCATGCTGCGCGAGGGCGACAAGGCCGACCTGATCCTGATCGATCTGGACAGCCCCAACCTCGTGCCTTTCGTCGAAGGGCCCGGCATGCTGGTGCACAGCGGCCAGTCGCTCAATGTCGACACCGTCATCGTTGACGGTCGCGTACGGCTGCGCGATCGCAAGCCGGTGGGCTTCGACGGGCGCGACATCGTGCGCGAAGCGCAGCGCGTGGGGGCTCGCCTGTGGAAGGCACAGGGCATCGAAAGCCCGATCGCAGAGCCGGCATGAGCGCTGCCGATCCGACCGCACTCGGCGCCGTCGCGATCGCGCAGGCGGTGAGCGCGCGCCGGCTGCGCGCGGGCGACGTGGCCGAGGCATTCGTCGCTCGCATCGCGGCAGTCAATCCGACGCTCAACGCAATCGTCCAGCACGATCCGGCGGCCGTATCGCACGCGGCAGCCGATATCGACCGCCGTGTCGACGCCGGCGAGGACCTGCCGCTGGCGGGCGTGCCGTTCACGACCAAGGACAACCTGTGGGTCGGAGGAATGACGGTCACGCAGGGCTCGCGCCTGTTCCGCGACTTCGTCGCACCGGCCGATGCCGTCGCGGTCGAGCGCTTGCGACGCGCCGGCGCGCTCTTCGTGGGCGTGACCAACTGTTCCGAGTTCGCCTGCAAGGGCGTGACGACCAACCGCGTCTACGGCACGACGCGCAACCCGTGGAATCTCGAACGCACGCCGGGCGGCTCCTCCGGCGGTGCAGCCGCCGCAGTCTCGGCCGGCCTGTGTGCGATCGCTTTGGGCACCGACGCCGGCGGCTCGGTACGCCGGCCTGCCGCACACACCGGCGTGGTGGGCTTCAAGCCCGGCACGGGCGTGATTGCCCATCCGATCGGATTTCAAGAACCGGTATTCGCCAACAGCGTCGTCGGCGTGATGGCACGCAGCGTGGCCGATACGCGAGCCGCGATGGCAGCGATGGCCGGCTTCGATGCACGCGACCCGCAGTCCTTGGCTCGCACGGATCTTCCCGGCGCGCTGCGCACACCGGCGCACGCCAACGGCCTGCGCGTGGCCTTCAGTCCGCAACTCGGGCTCGGTTATCCGGTCGATCGGGACGTCGCTGCACAGGTGGAGGCGGCTGCCGGGTCGCTCACCCGACGCGGCGTCAACGTGGTGCGTGCCGACCCCGAGTGGCCGACCGACGCCGACGAATCGGCGTTGATACCCTTGCAGTTTGCCGGGCTGGCGTCGATCCACGGCGAGGCCTTCGCGCGTGATCCCGAGGCCTTCGATCCGGACATCGCGACGCAGATCGAGCGCGGGCTGGCCCTGTCAGGCACCGCAGTTACCGACGCACTGCTGCTGCGCGATCGCCTGTACCGAAGCCTTGCGGCACTGTTCGCCGACTTCGATCTGCTGATCGCACCCACGGCACCGGTGACGGCCTGGTCGCTCGAGCGGCTCGGCCCGGAGACCATCGATGGTCGGACGGTATCGGCCCGCAGCCACGCGGTGTTCACCCCGCTGTTCAACCACACCTATGTTCCGGCCTGCTCGGTGCCCTGCGGGCTCGGAGACGACGGTCTGCCCGTCGGACTGCAGGTGATCGGGCCCCGCGGTGGGGAAACTTCCGTTCTGGCGCTCGCCGAGCTCGTCGAGGAGGAGTACGGAGCGCAGTTCGTTTCACCGCGCTCGCCGCACTGAGCGAACGCATGCAGGATCGCCCCGCCTCCGATATGATGCAGGACCCGAATCGTACACGCTCGCCGTCCAGGCCTGATGCGTGTGATCCGGATTGGAGCGCGGGCACATGCTCCCCACTGTCTGCAGGACGAGATGCGATGACCAAGGGCACGGCCGGACCGGTCACCGACGAAATGATCTACCAGGCGATCTACGAAGCGATCGTCGAGCACCGTCTCGCGCCCGGCGCCAAGCTCAGCCAGGATGAGTTGGGCGAAATCTTCGGCGTGAGCAAGACGCGCGTGCGGCCGATCCTGTTCCGGCTGGCCGAACAGAAGATCGTCACCCTCGAGCCTAATCGCGGCGCCTTCGTCGCCAAGCCCTCGCTCGAAGAAGTGCGCGACGTGCTCGCCGCACGGCTGGTGGTCGAGGAAGGCATCATGCGAGAAGTCGCGCGCAACGTCACCGGCGGGCAGATCGCCGAGCTGCGAGCCCTGATCGACGCCGAGCGCGACGCGCGCCTGGCCGGCGAATCCTCGCGCGCTCACCGCCTGTCGGGCCAGTTCCACATGTCGCTGGCCGAGATGACGGGGAACCCGGTGCTGGTCGACCTGCTGCGCTACCTGATCTCGCGCAACGCGATCTCGATCGCGATGTATCAGCCCAACGTCGGCAGTTGCTCGCTGCAGGGCCACACCGAAATCGTAGATGCACTGGCCGCTCGCGACGAGGAGCGTGTCGTCGAGGTATCTCTGTCACACCTGCGCGACATCGCTCGCAGCCTTGACCCCACGGCCGTGGACAGCAAACGCAACAGTCTGCGCGGCGCCTTCACTGCGCGCTGATCACGCCCTCGCGCAAGACCAGTTCCACCGCCTCGTCGAGCCGATGTTCCTCGCAGTCGGGTTCCGGCCCGATGCGGTCCACGATCAGAAAGTCGCTCTCCGCCTCCAGTGCGAGCAGCGGGTGATGCCACACGTCGCGCGCGTAGTTCACGCCCTGACCGGCGGCAGCGACGAACAGTCGCAGCTGATCGGCCCGCGGGCGCGGCCCCGGCGGCGCGACCAGCACCAGATAGGGCCGCCCGGACAGCGGCACGAAGGCCTGGCTGCCGAGACGGTGGCGCTCCATCATCGTCGCCTCGAACGGCAGTGCGCGCGGCTCGCCGCGGAAGATGCTGATCGCGGCGCGACCGGCGCCGACCTCGACGCGGGCCAGATCGTGATAGCGCTCGGTGTTGCCGGCGTTGATCGGGAAGTGACGCACCGCATCCGAACATTCGATGATGTCCCCGAAAGGCGCGAAGGCCTCGCGTGTGAGCGGCTCGGCCACCAGCGTGCGAGGCGCGCTCACCGTGCGACCCTCCCCCACACGCGCAGGCGCGACACGCCGCCGTCGGGGATGATGTTCAGGCGCACGTGCGTGACCGGGCCGATGCGCTCGACCGTCGACGCAAACGCGTGCTCGGCGTCGGCCGACAGCGGGCTTTCGGGCAACAGCACCGGCCAGAACATGCTTTGCGCGACCAGCGAGGCGGGCGTACCGCCATCCGCTATGCAGGCAGCCTGCACCGAGCAGCGGTCCGGGAAGTTGCCCTTGAAGTGCGCGGTGTCGATCTCGATGCGCTCGATCTCACCCGGCGCGGCCAGCGCGACGATGCACCAGTCGTGGCCCGGCTCGCGACGCCGGCGCGTCTCCCAGCCGTCGCCCATGTCCACGCCGCGCCCGGGCAAGAGCAGATTCTCGACCGAGCCGAAGTGCGAGTCGTTCCAGGCGACCGGCCGCGCGCCGTTGGTGAGTGCGGCCAGATCGACCAGCGCGTCGGCGGCCGCGTCGCGAATCGCGCTGCAGAACACGCCGTACACGCGCAGCCGCGCGATGCCGCCATCCGGAAAGATGTGCACGCGCAAATGCGTCCATTCGCCGCCGGCGAGGCACTCGAGCAGATGGTGACGGTTTCCGGCCAGCGCGGTCAGCGGCAGTACTTCGGTCCACGTCGCATCGTCACCGGGCGCGTCGCGCTCGGTACAGGTCGCCTCGATGGATACCGCCGGCGCGTAGTTTCCGGTGAAGTGGCTGGTATCGATATCGAATCCGCGAATCGTTCCGCGTCCGGCCAGACGGACGATGCAGTGGTCGTGCCCGGGCCCGCGTCGGCGGCGCGTCTCCCAGCCATCCATCCACTTGCCGTGCTCATCGTAGCGCCCGGGGTGGAACTCGGCCGGAGTGGGGTCGAGCATGCGCGTGACCGGCGCGAAGAACTCGTCGCTGGCACTCACCGGCGACGCGCCCAGACGCGGGTCGGCAAGGTTGCTTGCGCTCTTCGCCCAGTCGGGCAGTTCGGCGGGTTCGGCAATGCGGATGCGGTCGGGAGCGGTCACGGAGTCCTCCTTCAAGGGGTGGGGGCGGGATGGCGCACGATCCATTGGTGCGCGATGTCGACGCGGCGGCAGACCCACACGCGTTCGTGGCGTTCGATGTGATCGAGAAATCGCTGCAGGGCGCGGAAGCGACCCGGGCGTCCGACCAGGCGGCAATGCAGGCCGATGTTCATCATCGCGGGACGTGTCTCGCCCTCGGCGTAGAGCACGTCGAAGGTATCGCGCAGATAGCGATAGAACGGCTCGCCGTCGGAATAGCCCTGCGGCAGCGCGAAGCGCATGTCGTTGGCGTCGAGCGTATAGGGCACGACCAGATGCTGCACGGTCGTGCCGTCGGACTTGGTCACCGGCGTCCAGAACGGCAGGTCGTCGCCGTAGTGGTCGGAGTCGTAGATGCAACGACCGTCCTCGACGACGAGACGCCGCGTATTGGGCGAATCGCGCCCCGTGTACCAGCCGGCCGGCGGCGCACCGGTGAGATGTTCGATGACGGCGATGGCGCGCTGCAGATGCTCGCGCTCGGTCGCCTCGTCCATCTCCTGGTAGCTGATCCAGCGCCAGCCATGGCTGGCGATCTCGTGCCCCAGTTCGACGAAGGCGGCGGCCGCCTCGCGGTTGCGCTCCAGCGCCATGCCCACGCCGAACACGGTGAGCGGCAGGCCGCGCCGTTCGAACTCGCGCAGCACGCGCCACACGCCGGCGCGCGAACCGTATTCGTAGATCGATTCGATCGACAGGTGGCGGTCGGGAAAGGACGGCGGGTTGAACACTTCGGTGAGGAACTGCTCGCTGCCCGCGTCACCGTGCAGCACGCTGTTCTCGCCGCCCTCCTCGTAGTTAAGCACGAACTGCACGGCCACACGCGCGCCGCCCGGCCAATCGGCCTGCGGGCGCTCGCGACCGTAGCCGACCATGTCGCGCGGATAGTGCTGGGACTGATGCATTGTGCAAACCCTCCGAAAGATCTGCGTGCGCCGAGCGGTCCGGCGTACGCATTCTTTCTGACATGTTACGAAGAATCCCAGCTCGCGGTCAAGCAGACATGTCGAACGGCGAATTGGGCTACCATCGCCGCATTGTCGACAATGTGGCCTTCTCATCATGGACGACACCGCACCCGAAGTCCCGCAACTGCGCGAGCAGGCCTTCGTGAGGTTGCGCCAGTTGCTGGTCGACGGCGGCCTGCGCCCGGGTCAGTTCGTTTCGATGCCGGACCTGGTCCGTCAACTCGGCCTGCCGATCGCGCCGGTGCGCGAAGCGGTCAAGCGAGCCGAGGCGCTGTCGCTGGTCACGGTCGTGCCCAAGCGCGGTGTCTTCGTCATGGACGCCACGCCCGAGACCATCCGTCACACCTTCGACCTGCGCGCGATTCTCGATCAGGAAGGGGCGCGCCGGCTCGCGCTGTGTCACGACGCGGAGCGCGTGGCCGCGCTGCACCAGGCCCATCAGGACGTTTTCGACGCCGCCCACGGCACCATCACGCCTGCCTTGCAGCAACGCGCCAAGGAGGTGGACTGGTCCATGCACCAGACGCTCGCCGATGCGCTGGACAATCCGATCGCGCGCGACCTGTACGCGGCAAACCGGGATCGCATCTCCATCCTGCAGCACGCGCGCCCCCTGCTGCCTGACCGCATCAGACCGGCAATGGCCGAGCATCTGGCGATTCTTGATTGCATCACTGCGGGCGACGCGAACGCAGCCGCCGATGCGGTGCGCGCCCATTACGCCCAGACCTTGCGCTGGTGGGGCCTGTTCGACTGACGGAGTGCGCGTCAATCCTCGCCCGGCGAACGCCGCCCGGCCTTGATGCGGGCGCGGTGGGTCTTGCCCGCGAGACGCCGCTTGATCGAACCGCGCGTGGGACGCGTCGGCACGCGCTGGCGGGGGACCTTGCGTGCAACGGTAATCAGTTCCTCCAGGCGGCGCAGGGCCTCGGCGCGGTTCTTTTCCAGACTGCGGAATTTCTGCGCCTTGATCACCAGCACGCCGTCGCGACCGATGCGCCGGTCACCGCGCGCGAGCAGGCGCGCCTTGACCTCATCGGGCAGCGACGACGCGCCGATGTCGAAGCGCAGGTGCACGGCGTTCGACACCTTGTTGACGTTCTGCCCGCCCGGCCCACTGGCGCGAATGGCCGTGATCTCGACCTCGTCGGGCGGCACCGGGAAAACCTCAGTCATCGCGACACCCTCGTCTGCGCATCGCGCTTACCGGAACAAGACTGCGGCGACCCGTGCGGACGCGGCGGCGGAATGACATGACGAGACCTCGAACAATCGGACCTGCCGAGCCTAGCCCGATCTGCGCGCGACAACAATTGGATCACACGTCGCACTGCGAGGCCTGTCACGCGGCGCCGCATCCGTGCTGATTCGCAAGGCCGCTGTCGCCAACGCGCGGAGTGGGCCAGAATGCCAGGCATGAAGAATGCAAAACACTGGAAGAAGATCGCGATCCTGGCGGCGATCTCGATCATCGTGCTCGGCGCGGCCGCCGCCGCGCTGGTCGCCGTCAACGCCGACGCGATCCGCGCCAGGGTGGAGCGCGAGGCGGCTGCGCGCACCGGACTGGACCTGCAACTGGACGGTCCGGTCGGCCTGCGACTGTCGCCGCGACCCACAGTGCGTCTGGCCGATGTGAGCATCCGGCGCGACGACGGTTCGATGATCGCTGCACGTGCGGTCACCATCGAACCGATTCTCGGCGCGCTGCTGTCGGGCCGCGCGCAGGTACGCACGGTGACGCTGGAGGGACCGAAGGTAACGCTCGAGGGTCGCGGCGCACTCGCTGCTCTGGCGATTCCCGACAAGGCGCTGGACGCACTCGAACGACTCGGCCTGCAACGGCTCGCCATCTCGGACGGCACGCTGGACTACCGCGATACGGCTTCCGGTCGCGCGCTGAGGGCACGCGGTTGCGCGCTGACGCTCGGCGATCTGCAGACAACCAGCCTGCCGCTGCCCCTCTTCACCGTCGACGCGACGTGCGAGAACATCGACCGTGACGGCATCGAGCTTGGTGCGCTGCAAGCCGAGGGACGCTCCGCCGACGGCGTGCTGCGCCTCGACCCGATCACGCTGGATCTGTTCGGCTCGCAGTTGCGCGGCCAGGTGCAGGCCGACCTGAACGGCAAGCAGCCGCTGATCCAGGCGCAGTTCGCGCTCGACGGTTTTGCACTGGCGCAGGTCTTCGATCGCCTCGACGCCGAGGTATCCGCGGACGGCAATGTGGACATCGAAGGCGACCTGACGATGCGCGGCACGCACACCGCGGCGCTCGCCCGCAGCGCCTCCGGGCAGGTCTCCCTGCGCGGCCGCGATCTCGTGCTGCACGGTGTCGATCTGGACGAGACCATCGCGCGCTTCGAATCCAGCCAGAGTTTCCAACTCGTCGATCTGGGTGCGGTGTTCATCGCCGGACCGTTCGGCATGCTGGCGACGCAGGGCTACCGTTTCGGCAGCCTGGCGATGTCGCCCGAGGGGGAGAGCGAGGTGCGCGCCCTGGTCTCCGACTGGACCATCGACAACGGTGTTGCGACGGCACGCGACGTCGCACTGGCGACAGATCGCCACCGTATTGCGGCACGCGGGCGCGTCGACATCGCCGAGCGGCGTTTCGACGAACTCACCGTCGCACTGCTCGACGCCGAGGGCTGCGCAAGCGCAGAACAGACACTCGATGGCCCGTTCGAGAGCGCCGGCGATGCGGGCGGCGGCCTGGTCGGGCTGATCACCGGCCCGACGCGCGACCTGCTCGCGCGCGGCGCGGCGCTGTTCTCGAGCGGCGAATGCGAACCCTTCTATAGCGGCTCGGTGGCCGCTCCGCGCTGAGGATGGGCAAGAAACCCAAGGCCAGCATGCCCGAACCGTGCCCCTGCGGACGGGACGCGACGCTGGCCGGGTGTTGCGCACCCCTGCATGCCGGCGAGCCGGCGGCCGATGCCGAAGCGCTGATGCGCTCGCGCTACAGCGCCTTCGTGCTCGGCGACACCGCCTATCTGCTGGCGACCTGGCATGCGAGCACGCGCCCCGAAACGCTGGATCTCGACGAGGGCGCACGCCCCAAATGGCTGGGGCTGGAGGTGCGCCGCTACGAGCCGACCGGGCCGGACACGGCCATCGTCGAATTCGTCGCACGCTATCGCGTCGCCGGTCGCGCGCAGCGGCTGCACGAGACCAGCCGCTTCGTGCGCGAGGACGGTCGCTGGTACTACCTGGACGGCACTCTTGACGGAAACCAGGGCTGAGCCTGCAGTGCTTCGATCGGGACCGGCGGACTGAACAGATAGCCCTGCATCAGGCCGCAGCCGTCGCTGCACAACGCATCGCGCTGCTCCTCGGTCTCGACGCCCTCGGCTACCACATCGAGCGACAGCGCGGCACTGATTGCGAGGATCGCGCGCACGATCGCCCGGCTGGAATCGTCCTCGCCCATCGCGCGCACGAAGGACTGGTCGATCTTGATCTGGTCAAAGGGCAGCGTGCGCAGGTAGGACAGCGAGGAGTAGCCGGTACCGAAATCATCCAGCGAGAAGCGCACACCCAGTTCGCGCAGCGCGCGCATGCGTTCCACCGCCTCGTCGAGGTTGCCGAGCACGACGCTCTCGGTCAGCTCCAGTTCGAGCCCGGCCGGATCAATGGCGTGGCGCTCGATGCAGGCGCGTACCATCCCCGGGAAGTCCGGGCGATGGAACTGGCGCCCGCTGACATTGACGGACATCGACAGCGCACGCGTTGCGGCCCCTGCCTGCCAGCGGGCGAGTTGGGCGCAGGCGGTGTCCAGCACCCATTCACCGATCGGCACGATCAGCCCGCTGTCCTCGGCCACCGGGATGAACAGCCCCGGAGGCACCAGCGTGCCGCGCGCGTCGCGCCAGCGGATCAGCGCCTCGGCACCGACCATGCGGCCATCGCCATCGAGTTGCGGCTGGTAAAACAGCGAAAATGCGCCGCTCACAAGCGCCTCGCGCAGGTCGCGCACCAGGGCGGCGTGGGTCTCGACCGTGGCCTGCATGTCCGCGCTGAAAAAACGCACGGTGTCGCGACCCGCCTCCTTGGCGCGGTAGAGCGCGACCTCGGCCTGCTTGAGCAGGTCCTCGGCCGCAACACCGTGCCCCACGAAGAGCGTCACACCGAGACTCACCGTGACGTGATATTCGCCACCGGCCGGATCGATCGGATAGGGACCGGAGAGCGCCTCATGCACGGCGGTGGCAATGCGCTCGGCCTGTGCGAGCGCCTCATCCTCATCGATAGCGAGGCTCTCGAAGACAGCGGCGAAGTCGTCGTCTCCCTGGCGAGCGAGGGTGTCGTCCTCGCGCAGACATTCGCGCAGGCGCTGGGCGATGGCGCGCAACAGATCGTCGGCAGCGTCGTGCCCAAGCGTGTCGTTGAGCTCGCTGAAGCGGTCCACGTCAAGGTGAACCAGCATCGCATGCGAACGCGTGCGCGCACTCGACAACGCAGCCTGGTGCAGGCGATCACGCAGCATCGCGCGGTTGGGCAGGCCGGTGAGCGCGTCGTAGTAGGCCATGCGGTGCAGCAGTTCCTCGGACTGACGACGCAACGTGATGTCTTCGCCGACCGATACGTAGTGCGTCGTGCGCCCGTCCGCAGCGCGAATCGGCGCGACGGTGGCCAGCTCGATGTAGGGCGTGCCGTCCTTGCGCGCGTTGTGGAACTCGCCGCGCCACACCTGGCCACGCAGCAGCGTGGACCACAGGTCGCTTACGGTCTCGGCAGGCGTGTCCCCTCCGAGGATGCGCGGGGTCTGGCCGACGAGTTCCTCGCGCGCATAGCCCGTGGTGGCAACGAGCGCATCGTTGACGTATTCGATACGCGCGGCAGCATCGGTGATCAGAATGCACGCCGGGCTCTGCTCGACCGCGGTCGAGAGCTTGTGCAATTCGCCGGTACGCGCATCGAGCTGACCGGCCATGCGGTTGACGCCGCGCTCCAGGCGTTCGAGCTCGCGCACCTCCGAAAACTTCTCGATGCGCGTATCCAGGCGACCGAGTGCAAGCGCGTCCAGCGTGCCGAGCATCTTGCCGGTCCAGCGGTCCACGAGCCTGTAGATGGTGTAGCGCGCGACAAGCGCGGACAGTAGTGCGACGATCAGCAGCACCGCCACACGTAGCGCAAAGTCACGATCCAGGGCGGACAGCGAAAGCCCCAGCGGTGCGCCGATCGCGACAAAGACGTCGTCTCCCGCAATCGCCACCGGCTCGACGCCGTAGAGCCGACGCTCGCCACGAAAATCGACGGCCTCGACGACACCGTGCGGCGACTGCAGAGTGTCGCGAAAGGCGCGCATCAGGTCGCCGGGCACCGCGCCCTTCCATTCGTCGATGCGTGGCCGGCTGGCGATGACCCGTCCCTCGATCGAGATCAGGCTGGCCTCCCAGCCGTCGGGCAGATTGTATTCGGCGATCACGCGATCAAACCAGTCGGTGCGCAGCATGGCGTACAGCACCGACAGCAGTCGGCCGTCGGCATCGCGCAGCGGGTAGCCGAAGACGAAGCCCGGCTGTACTGATACGCGGCCGGCCTCGACGTACTCCCCACGGGTGATTCCGCTGCCGCTACCGCCCTCGCGAAACCAGTCACGGTCGGCGACCGACACCCTCGCGCTCATGGGCCGGGCACTGCAGAACATCGTGCCGTCCGGATAGGCAGCGCCGAGATTCGAGAAAAACGGCAGAGAGGTGAGCATGCGTCGCGCCAGGCCGGAGCAATCCTCACCGTCGAGCGACTGCATGTTGTCGGCCCGCGAGACGATCTCGAGGACCAACTGCACGCTGCGCTGGGCGGATTGCTCCTCCTGTCGCGCGGCGAACATCACCGCCTCGATCTGGGCTTCGACGTCGGCGATTGCAGCACGGCGCTGCGACTGGTAATCGAACAGCACAATTGCCGACAACGGCACGATCGCCAGCACGACGATCAGCCACAGACGTCTGTTCAGTGATCTCTTGGCCTCGATCGTCATGCGGTGCCCGGTCCGATGTCCTGATCCGGCGAAGCGCCGAACCCGCGTAAGATAAGATCACACGCAGCTTGCCCGGCGCAATCCTGGGCTTACCGATCGCAGGAGTCTGAAACGATGAAAGCCGTCGCCTACCGCATCCCCGAATCCGTCGGCACCACGATGCCGCTCGAAGACGTCGAACTTCCCGATCCGGTGCCCGAAGGGCGCGACCTGCTGGTCGAAGTGCGCGCCGTTTCGGTCAATCCGGTCGACACCAAGGTACGCCTGCGACCGGCCAGCCCGGCGGGCGGATGGAAGGTGCTGGGCTGGGACGCGACCGGCGTGGTACGTGCGGTGGGCTCTGAGGTAAGCGCTTTTCGCCCCGGCGACAAGGTGTGGTATGCAGGAGACATTTCGCGCGCCGGCACCAACGCCGAACTGCATGTGGTCGACGAACGCATCGTCGGCCACATGCCCGGGAGCCTGGACTTCGCCCAGGCCGCAGCCCTGCCGCTGACCGCGATCACCGCCTGGGAGCTGCTGTTCGACCGCCTCGGCCTGCGCCCGGGCAAGTCCCCCACCGGTGAGCGTCTGCTGGTCATCGGCGCTGGCGGTGGCGTCGGCTCCATCCTCGTGCAACTGGCCGCCCGACTCACCGCCGCGACGGTCATCGGAACCGCCTCACGCCCCGAGACCCAGGCCTGGGTGCGAGAACTGGGCGCCACCCACGTCATCGACCACACGCGGCCACTGTCCGAGGAATTGCGCCGCATCGGCATCGACGACGTCACCCATGTGGCGAGCCTGACCAACACGGACGACCACTTCGTGCAGATCGTCGAGGCCGTCGCGCCACAGGGCCGCGTGGCGCTGATCGACGACCCCGAACCCATCGACGTGCGCCTGCTCAAGAAAAAGAGCGTGTCGCTGCACTGGGAACTGATGTTCACGCGCTCAATGTTCGCCACGGCCGACATGGTCGCGCAGCAGCACCTGCTCGACGAAGTCGCACGCCTGGTCGACGCCGGCGTGATACGCAGCACGGTGGCCGAGCATTTCGGGCCGATCAACGCCGCTAACCTCGAGCGCGCGCACGAACTGCTGCGCTCGGGCAAGTCACGCGGCAAAATCGTGCTCGAAGGCTTCGGCACCTGACCGACCCCGCGAAGGAGATCCGCCATGACCCCCGCCCCGTTCGCTCGCATCGTCGTCGCGCTCGCGCTGAGTCTTTGCGCGGCGCTCGCGCTCGCTGCCCCCCCCACGGTCGGCCGACTCGAGATCGTCGCCGAACTGCCGTTCCGCCCCGGCAACGTCGCCGTTTCCGACGACCGCCGCATCTTCGCCACTGTGCACCCCTTTGACGCACAGCCCGGTATTCAACTGGTCGAGGTCACCGGGCGCACTGGCTATCGCGCCTGGCCCGGGAAGCACGTACAGGGCAACCCCGAGGAACGCGGCAACCTGCGCATGGACACGCCATTGGGCATCCACATCGACGGCGAGGGCCGCTTGTGGGTGACAGACACCGGCATGAACGTGGGCGAGACCCGTTTGTGGGCCTTTGACCTGCGCAGTGGTCGTCTGCTCAAGCGCCTGAGCCTGCCACAGGACATCGCGCCGGCCGGCAGCTTCGTGCAGGATCTGGTGGTCGACGCCGAGGCCGGCTGGGTGTATCTGGCAGACATCGCCGCGCCCGCCCTGATCGCGGTGCGCATCGACGACGGCTACGCCTACCGCTTTACCGGGCACCCCAGTCTCGCCCACGAGGACGGTGCGCAGATGCGCGTCGACGATCGCCCGACGATGTTCAACGGCGAGCCCGCGCGCGTCGGCGTCAACCCGATCTCGCTCTCGGCCGACGGCGAGACGCTTTACTTCGGCGCGATGACCGGCCTGCGCTGGTACGCCGTACCCACGCGCTTGCTGCGCGAAGGCAGCGAAGACGAGATCACGGCGGCGATCCGTATCGTCGGCCGCAAGCCGGTCTCCGACGGCGCGACCACCGATGCCGCCGGCAACCACTACTTCACCAACCTCAACGACAGCGGCATCGACCAGCTCAGCAACGACGGCGTACTGCGCCCACTGGTGCGCGACGCCCGTCTCGAATGGCCCGACAGTGTCAGCTTCGGCGAACGCGGCTGGCTCTACATCGTGACCAACCAGCTCCACCGCAGCCCGCCATTCACCGGTGGACGCGATGCGGGCATCCCGCCCTACCGCATCTTCCGCATGTGGACCGAGTCGGCCGGCGTGGTGCGGCGCTGAGCGAACGCTCGCTCGCCGTCATTCCGGCAGCGGGATGAACTCCTCCTCGTCGCCGGGCACCTTCGGAAAGCGCCCGGCGCGCCAGTTCTCGCGCGCCTGCTCAATGCGCTCCTTTCGGCTGGAAACGAAATTCCAGTCGATGAAGCGCGTCCCCAGCGCCTCGCCGCCGATCAGCGCGATGCGTGACGGTGCCAGCGCCTCGACGACGACCCCGGGCGTGGCGTCGAGAATCGCCATCGCATGCTCGTCGATGCGCGCCCCCCCCGCTGCCAATGCCCCTTGCGCAACATACAGCGCACGCTCGTCGGCCGGCGGCAACACCAACCGCTGCCCCGGCTGCAGGTGCGCCTCGACGTAGAGTGTCTTCGCGAAGGTGCGCACCGGTGAGTTCGCCCCAAAGGCCGAGCCCATCATCACGCGCACCGGCACCCCGTCGACGTCGACGCTCGGGATGTCGTCCGAGGGATAGTGCAGAAAGGCCGGCTCGCACTCCTCGTCGGCCTCGGGCAGGGCCAGCCACAACTGCAGGCCGTGCAGGCGATGCGGCACGGCCGTGACCTCGGGCCGCTCGCGTTCCGAGTGCACGATGCCGCGTCCGGCCACCATCAGGTTGATGTCACCCGGACGGATCGCCTGCAGACTGCCCAGCGAGTCGCGATGCAGGATCTCGCCCTCGAACAGATAGGTCACCGTGGCCAGATTGATGTGCGGATGCGGGCGCACGTTGATGCCGCGCCCGGGCGGAAAGTCGGCCGGCCCCATGTGGTCGAAGAACACCCACGGACCCACCGCCTTGTGCCCGACGGTGGGCAGCAGGCGGCGCACCGAAAATTCGCCCAGATCCTTCTCGCGCGGGCGCAGCACATGCAGCACCGCGCCACAGCCGGCCTGCTCATCGCACTCACGTTCGACCTGTCTCGTTTCATTGCTCATCGAAATTCTCCGTTTGGCTTGCCTCGGGGCGCACGTCAGCGATACAGCCACTGCGCGACGCGACGCGTATAGGGCGGCATGATCACATAGACCATCAGGTACACGATCACTGCTGCGACGGCCAGCTTGCCGAGCAGAAAACCCGCGCGATCGCCACCATCGAGAAGCGGCGCAAGCGCCCACGGCACGACGAGGGTGAGCGGGAAAATCGCGGACAGGGTCAACAGGAACTGCTTCCAGCGCTTCGGTGGCTTGACCGCCGGCGGCGCAAACCAGAAATCGAGCCCGCTGCGGATCTCGTAGCGGTCGGCCTGCTCCAGCGCGTGTTCGATGCGCTGCAGGTATTCACGCCGCTGGGGCGATTCCATCCAGGCCCGCAGAGCCTCTACGCCGGCAAAGCGGATGATCACGGTGTAATTCGGCTGGTTGCCGACCGGGCGGATCACGTCGGTCGACAGATAGCCCGGAAACTGCTGGCATGCCTTGCGGATGTCGGCCAGCCACTGCTCGTACTCGTCGCGCGCATCGGCACGCGGATGATGCACGATGATGCCGGTGACGGTTTCGTCAGTGGCGGCAGGCGCGGGGGAGGTGCTGCTCATGCGCTCGTTCTCCTGGCGGGGACGGTGGCATTCTGGCACGGCTGCCGGGGCTCCCCCCGGCAGCCGTGCCGTTCATTGCCGGCTTACTTGTTGCCCTGGAGCGTGAAGTAGCTGGTCATCAGGTTCTTGTAGTCGGGGATGTGGTTGGCGAACAGCGTGCCCAGACCCTCGACATCGTTTCGCCAGTCGCGGTGCAGCTCGCAGGCCAGGCCGAACCACGTCATCAACTGCACGCCGGCCGCGCTCATGCGGTCCCACGCGGAGTTGCGGGTGAGTTCGTTGAAGGTGCCCGAGGCGTCGGTGACGACGAAGACTTCGAAGCCTTCCTCGATTGCGGCCAGTGCCGGGAAGGCCACGCACACCTCGGTGACGACGCCGGCGATGATGAGCTGCTTCTTGCCGGTGGCTTTCACTGCCTTGACGAAATCCTCGTTGTCCCAGGCGTTGATCTGACCGGGACGGGCGATGTAGGGCGCGTCCGGGAACATCTCCGTGAGTTCCGGCATCAGCGGGCCGTTGGGGCCGTCCTCGAAGCTGGTGGTGAGGATGGTCGGCAGCTTGAAGTACCTGGCCGCGTCGGCCAGTGCCAGCACGTTGTTGTTGAAGCGGTCGGGGTCGATGTCGCGCACCAGCGACAGCAGACCCGCCTGATGATCCACCAGCAGCACGGCGGCATTGTTCTTGTCGAGTTTGACGTAGGGCTTGTTCATGCTGTTCTCCTTGTTGGCTCTCTTGGGGTGCCGCCAGCGCGGCTGGGTTTGACGCCCGACCCTGACGGGGCCGGACGTCCGCTTCAACCGGCTGTATCGGCGGTTTCCGCTTGCGGGATGCCACCAAACCGGCCGCTGTTGAAGTCTTCGATGGCCTGCTTGATCTCGGCCTCGCTGTTCATCACGAAGGGGCCGTAGCCGACGATGGGCTCGTCGATCGGCTCACCCGCCAGCAACAACACGACTGCGTCATTGTTGGCCTCGAGCGTTACGCCTGCGCCCTCACGATCGAGCACGACCACCTGGTCGCCGCGCGCCACCGCGTGGCCGTTGACCAGCACCGTGCCGCGCATCACCACGACGCCGGTGGTCCAGCCTTCGGGCAGTGGCAGGTCCGCCACGCCGCCAGCCGTCAAGCGCAGGTCCCACACGTTGATCGGCGTGAAGGTCTTCGCCGGGCCGCGTTTGCCGGTGAGCTCGCCGGCGATGATGCGGGCCGTGCCGGCACCGTCGGGCAGCGTCACCACCGGAATGTCGGCCGAGCGGATGGCCTGGTAGCCCGGCGGCGTGAGCTTGTCGCGCGCCGGCAGGTTCACCCACAGCTGCGCCATCTCCAGCTCGCCCCCTTTGCGGGCGAAGCCTTCGCCATGGAACTCTTCATGCAGGATGCCGGCGCCGGCCGTCATCCACTGCACGTCGCCCGGCCCGATCAGGCCACCCTGGCCGGTGGAATCGCGGTGGGCGACCTCGCCGGCATACACGATGGTCACGGTCTCGAAGCCGCGGTGCGGGTGCTGGCCGACGCCGAGTTGCTCGTCGGTCGCGTCGAAATGCGCCGGGCCGGCGTGATCGAGCAGCAGGAAGGGGCTCAGTGCCTTGCCCTGGCTGCGGTACTCGAAGAGCGAGCGGACCGGGAAGCCGTCACCGACCCAATGGCCACGCGGTGCGCTGAAAATCCCCTGGACTCGCTTCATGTTCGTCTCCTTGTTTGCAGTTCGTATTGCGTGTTGTCACTTTAGGCATGAGACGGAGATACGAAAAGACCCCAAAATTCGCCGTCAGTGTTCTATAAATGGAACGATAAGCCGCAAACGAGGAGCGCCCATGGACGACCTGAACGACCTCCATTACTTCGCCCGCGTCGTCGAACACCGCGGCTTTGCACCCGCCGAGCGCGCCACCGGCATTCCCAAGTCCAAGCTCAGCCGCCGCATCACGCTGCTCGAAGAGCGCCTGGGCGCACGCCTGCTGCAGCGCTCCACACGCCACTTCTCGGTCACGGAACTGGGTCAGACCTTCTACGAGCACTGCCGCGCGATGCTGGTGGAGGCCGAGGCCGCGCGCGAAGCGGTGGAGGCCACCCGCGCCGAGCCAGCCGGCACGGTGCGCATCAGTTGCCCGATCACGCTGCTACATGTCCATGTGGGCGCCATGCTGGCGGACTTTCTCGCCGCCTATCCGCGCGTGTCGCTGCAACTGGAGGCCACCAACCGCCGGGTGTCGCCGGTGGGCGAGGGCATCGATCTGGCGATCCGGGTGCGTCCGCCGCCGCTGGCCGACAGCGATCTGGTGATGCGGGTGCTGGCCGACAGCGCGCAATGCCTGGTGGCCAGCCCGGCGCTGATCGAGGCTTGCGGACAACCGACTGGTCCGGCCGATCTGGCCGCCTTCCCGAGCCTGTCGCTCGGCCCGCCGCAGGACGAGCATGTGTGGACGCTGTTCGGCCCCGACGGCGCCGACGCCCAGCTGCACCACCGCCCGCGCCTGATCACCGGCGACATGGTGGCATTGCGCAGCGCCGCACGCGCCGGCGTCGGAGCCGTGCAGCTGCCGACGCTGATGCTGCGCGATGACATCGCCAGCGGAGCACTGGTACGACTGCTGCCGGAGTGGGCGCCGCGCCGCGAAATCATCCACGCCGTATACCCATCGCGTCGCTGCCTGCTGCCGGCGGTGCGGACCTTGATCGACTATCTCGCGGAGCGCTTTCAGGCGCTGACCGAAGACTGAGCGCAAACCGATGCCGGTGACGAAGCGGTAAGGAGGTCTGCCGCCTGTTTGAGCCGGAGGATTTCGCCGGGGTCTACACGGCTGAACTGCGGTCACAGGAAAACGCGCTGCGCGGTCGGCTCAGCGACGCGGACTGACCCGCCCGCGCGCGGCGGGTGACGCCGGCTCATGCCGGCAGGCTGCGATCGTACTCGTCGCGCAACCGCAGCCACGCATCCCAGAACGGAACAGCACGTGCGCCCGTCAAGCGGGCGACGAGCACGTCGAGGTGGGCGTGCCAGCCGGAGCTGACATCGAGCAGGCCGCTACGGTCGGCAAGGCGGTGGTGGATCACGGTCAGCAACACCTCGTTTTCCTGCGCTTCCAGCTCGAAGCACACGCTGCCCTCCTCCCCCCAGGTGAAGACCAGCCTGTGTGGAGCGTCGAGTTCGATGATGCGGCCGCCCATACGCTCCTCCTCGCCGAAGCCGTCGGGGCGGTGTCCAGGCGGATCGGTCAGTTCGTCGTTGCGCCAGACCAGCTCGAAGGTCGAACCGACACGCATCTCCACGTCACCGGCGGCGAGCCAGCGACGACGCAGGTCGCTCTCGACGAGATGCGCCCAGACCCGCTCGAGCGGGCCCGGCAGAAGGCGCTGGATTTTCAAGGTGGTCGGCTCGATCAATTTTCCCCAAGGTTCGAGGGTAGCGGACGAGGTCATCACTGTTCTCCTTCGGAGGTGGGAGGGGGTGAGGCTTGCGCCTCGCGCAGCAGTGCTTCGAGGGCGTCCAGACGCTTGCTCCAGAAGCGCTCGTAGAAGCCAAGCCATTCGTGTGCGCTGGCGAGCGGACCGGGGTCGAGCCGACAGATATGCGTGCGACCCCGCACCTCGCGCCGGATCAGGCCAGCGCTCTCGAGCGCCTTGAGATGCTTGGAAGCGGCGGCGAGCGAGATCGGGAAAGGCTTGGCGAGCTCACCCACGGTGCGCTCGCCGGCCGCCAGCTCGCGCAACATGCGACGACGCGTTGCGTCACCCAGTGCGTGGAAAACGGCGTCGAGCCGCTGGAGTTCTTGTTCAACCATATGGTTGAATTTATCGACCCGGCAGGAAACCGTCAACCATTTAGTTGAATATTATCCCCGAGCAAGGCCGACGCATCGTTCGCACATCACCCAGGTGAGCATGACAGCGGCGCGATGATCCGCCAGTGAAAGAACAACTACTCGCGCGTACGTTGCCTACGTGCCTTCACGCCTTGAGGCGATCGCGCAGCGGCAGCACCTGCGGCAGGCGGATGCAGAATCTCGCGCCCCGACCCGGTGCACTGTCGACCGAAACCGTGCCGCCATGACGCTCGACCACGGTGCGCACCATCAGCAAGCCGAGTCCGGCACCGCCCTTGCTCGCTCCCGGCAGCCGCGCGTGACGCCGGAACAGCAGGTCATGCTGCTCGCTCGGGATGCCGTCCCCCTCGTCACAGACCTCGATTTCCCAACTGGCCCCGCAGGACCTCAATGCAAGCCGCACCCGTCCACCTTGCGGCGTGTGCCGGATGGCATTGTCGAGCAGGTTCACGAGCGCACGCCGCAGCAGGTCCTCGTCGCCAAGCACCAGGCTCGGCTGGTCCTCGGCTTCGGAAAGATCAACGTCAACGACAAGTTCGATCGACTTTGCGCCGGCGGCCAGCCAGACGTCGTCAACTGCCTCCTGCAGCACCAGATCGAGACTGACCGTGTCGAACTGCGAGGCTTCGATGCTCTCGGCGCGAATCAGGTGCACGAGTCGATCGGCCAGATCGAGGGACTTGCGTGCCGAGCGCTCGATCCGCAACAGCGTTGGATCGGTGGGGCCTTCGCCCCGCGCGCGGCGGGTGTCCACGGCCAACAGAATCGCAGACAGCGGCGTGCGCAAATCGTGGGACAGAAAATCGAGCGTTTCCTCGCGACTGCGCTGCATGTCGCGCTGGCGCCGCATCGCATGGCGCAACATGGCGATTCGCTCGACGAACGGATCGAGGACAATCGGCGAAGGCGCACGCGGCGCGGGATTGGCATCGACGCAACCCGAGCCCAGCCCCTCAAGTTCGGACTCGAAATACCGTCGACTGGCTTCAAGACGCCGCCAGCTCCAGAGCGGATAGGCCGCAAGCCCCGCCAGGACGGCAAACGAGGGCGGCAACCAGAGCATCGCGTATTCGCGCAGCAACCATGAGATGGCGAGCGCCGACACGGCCGTGCCGAGTGCCGCGAACATGGCGGCACGCGGTCGCAAACGCAACATCGCGATCATCAGCAGCAGCACCACCGAAAGATTGAAGGCGACCTCGGTCGGCAGCGAGGCCCGTTGCAGGACGCGTCCGTGACGCAGGCCGTGATAGAGAGTCGCCTGCATCTCGACGCCCGGCATCAGGTTGCCGTGCTGCGAAGTCGGCACCGGTATCGCGCCTCCGCCACCGGCCGCCGCCATGCCGACGAACACGATCGCGTCCCGCAGAATCGACTCGGGCACCGTCCCCCTGAGCACGTCCCCGTAGGAGACGTAGCGGAACGTCCCCGGCGGGCCGAGAAACGGAACATGCCGCCATTCGGCCCGTCGCCAACCAGAGGCGTGCGCTTCGTCCGGGGTCGGGTAGGCTGCGCCCCGGTCGGGCTCAACGAGCCGCAGCGCTGCCAGCGCAAGCTGCGCATGGCGCGGACGGCCAGCCCCCTCCCACAGATACACGGTCCGTGCGATACCGTCCGGATCGAGTTCGATGTGGGTGTGGCCGAGCGCTGCGGCCGCCTCGCGAAAAATCGCCTCCGGCAGCAGCTCGCCGTCGCCAACGGTGCCATAGCTCGCTTGCGCCAGCGGCAGCACCACCCTGCCATGACCGGCAATACTCGCGGCGAGCACTTCGTCGGCGCGCACATCGTCGCTGCGCTCGTGCAGGATCAGATCGAGAACGACGGCGCGAGCCTCGGCCTCATCCAGGCGATCGAGCAGCGCCGCATGCACGGCACGGCTCCAGGGCCAGCGGCCGACCTCGGCGAGGCTGCGGTCGTCGATCGCGACAACGACGAGATCCGGATCGGGCTCGGTGTGGCGATAGGTCGCGGTCGCGTCGTACAACACCGCATCGAAGCGCCACAGCCACTGCTGGCTGGCTGCTGCCCAGGCGAGGACGGCGAACAGCAGGGTCACGCCGATCCACTCGCCCGAGATCCGCATGCGCGTCATGACCGATCGGTCACAGCGCAATCAGCGGCAGGAGGACCAGCCACCACGGTCCGGGCACCTCGACGCGCTGTGCGCCGCTCCACGCGTTGACGTAGCCGTCCGCATCGATCGAGCGGATGCGAAGATAGTAGGTGCCAAACGAGGGCTTCGGCATCACCAGCTCGGGCGCGGTGGTCTCCCCCGCAGCACGCGTGCGTGCGAACGTCCCGTCGTCGGAGAACTGATACTCGAATCGCTGCCCTGGCTCACCGCCCCAGCGGAATAGCATCTCGTCGTCGGACACTTCCGGAGGTTCCGACAAGGCCTGCAACGGTCGCACCGAGAACGCAACCGGATCAGACCACGGCCCCCGTTCGCCATTGTCGCGCACGCTCGCTACCCGCCAGACGTAGCGACCCGCCTCGAGCGCGACCTGCTCGGTCGTCGCACGCGTGCGGGCGCTGTGCAGCGGGGTCGAGAACGCCGAGGCACCGTCGCCTGCGCCCGGCTGGTCGGCCACGGTGGACAGCTCCACAAGGTAGCGCGCCGCCTCCGGCGCATGCGTCCAGCTCAGGGTCACCTTACCGGCCGGCACCTTGCTGCCCTCACCCGGATTGCCGTTGAACGGCGGCTCGGGACGCGCCTTCAGGCGAAACACGTGCGACGCGTCAAAGCCTTCGAGCCCGTTGGCATCGACACCCCGCACCAGCAGCCGGTAGTCGCCGTCAGGCAAGCTCGGAATACGCGCCACGCCGTCCTCGACCAGGCGGTCGAACAGCACCGGCAATGGCGCGTCGGCCCGGACCACCTGCGCACGCCAGGCCACGGCGCCGTCGAGCGACGGCATCGGCATTCGCACAAGCGGACGCTCGAACAGTTCGGGCAGCGTGCGGGCATCGGGTGGGGGCAGCAGCGGGGTCGCGCCCGGCGTCTGACCGCCACCCGCAATCAGGCCGAAGCCACCTTCGACGCGAAGCTCCGGTTTCGAACCGAAGCTTGGACGCAGGCCGACGCTGCCGGACACGACCTCCGTCCGGCTACGCCGGGAATCCGGCTCGAAGCCCGCGCGAAAGTCGGTTCCGCGCACACCCACAACCGCCGTGGGCGTCTCGATCCGGTATCGGGCCCCCGGTCCGCGTTGCGGCTCGACCCGGGACTCGATCCGCCCGCGTTCGAGCGAGATGTCGACGGACTGCTCGTCGGTGCCGGCATATCCCTGCAGCGTCTCGACGCTCGCCGTCGACCGCGCGGGCAGGATCAGGCTGGAACCGTCCGGCAGCGCGATCGCGATGTGTCCATCGTCGGCGGTCTCCAGCGACGAACCGACTCCGACCCGATCCCCGGTCACGGCAGAGCGGCCGTCCAGGCGTGCATCGCCCGCGACCGCCACGATCTGCGCGCTGCGCGGGATCGGGCTGAGCAGGTCATACGGGATGCGCAGCGTCTTGCCCACCGGCAGACGACGCGGATCGCGCACCTTGTTGATGCGCTGCAGCTGCACCCAGTCGTCCGGATCAGCGAGCAGGGCGACACCGATCGCCATCAACGTGTCGCCCCGCTCGATCTGGTAGATCAATTCCTGTGCCGATGCGGCGCCCGGGCACAGAGCGACGAGCGCCAGCATCATCAGATACGCTGGCACCGACTTCATGACGTTCACGCCATCCCTCCTAAAAATGCTCGTCGAACCCACACCCGGCGGAATCGTCGTCAGCGAACGGAAAAAATCCTGCAATGCTATCCGCGTTCGCGCACTCGACCCGGTCACTGGATGACAACCTGCCGGGAAACCGGAACAATTTCACGTCGCGTATCGCGCCCCACGCCCGCACAACACGCATCCCCAACCCATCCGACTGACGTCCGGCAATGCAGCCCGGACGAACCGCCATCGCCGATGCGATGCACGGCTCGCCCGGGCCTCGGGCAGCGGTCAGGATCAACCCGCGCGGCGGTAGCGCAGCAGCAGCGCAAACCCGAGCACCGTCGCCAGCAGCGCAAACGGGTGGTTCACCGGAATGCCCTCGACATGGCCGATGACCATGACCGTCGACTCGTCCTCGTTGTTGCTCGGATCGGTGTCGCCCGGCGCCTGCACACTCGCGACGTTGACGATCTCCTCACCCCCGGGATGTTCGGCCGACACGAGAGTGAGGATCGTAAAGGCTCGCTCCTCATCGACGGCCAGCGTGCCCAGCGCGCAGATCACGCTCTCGCCCGAGGCGCTGCAATCCGGTTCGGCCGAGACGAACTCGAGACCGGCAGGCAACACATCGACGACTTGGGCACCGCGGCTCTCCTCCGGGCCGTTGTTGCGCACGGTCAGCGTCCATTCGACCTGCTCGCCGGGGCGGACCGCCTCGACCGCGGTTTGCTTGGTCAGCGCGAGGTCGGTCGGAATTTCGGGCTGGCGCGTGGTGGTGTTGATCGCCACCTCGTTGTTGGCGAGCGTGGTCTCCTCTTCATCGACCGCCACCGAGGCGGCGTTGAAGCCGGTGCCCGTGACCTCGCCGGGGATCAGGATGCGTTCGGCGACCATGTCGTATTCGACCGTCTCGAAACCGCCGCCGGCCAGTTCCGGCCAGGTGCACACGAGTACGCCCGAGAGCGCGCCGATCGCGGGCTCGTCACATACGCCGCCGTTGCTCACCGACAGGTTGCCCTGATAGCTGAACTCGGCGCTGGGCTCGGAGCCCGGTGTCGGGAAGGTGTCGGTCATGACCGGGTTGGTACCCCACGACGGGCCGTCGTTGTCGATGCGGATGGTGTAGCGCACGACTTCGCCCAGCGGCACCGGATCAGGCGTGTCGCTCTTGTTGATGAGCACGTCGAGTTCGGGCTCGGTCACCGCGGTGGTCGTGGTCGCGCTGACCGGATCGGGCACTTCGCCGGAGGCGTCCTGCGTGCTCGTCGATGCCGACACGGTATTGATCAGCTCGTAGCCGGTGTAGTCGGCATCCACCGCCAGGGCGATCGGACGCACGCGGTACTGCACAGCCTTCTGTCCGCTGCTGCCGATGCTGCCCATCGTGCAGCTCAACGTGCCGCCGATGTCTCCTGCGGCCGGCGGCGTGCAGTTCGTACCCGATGGCAGCGGCGTGACCAGCTCGACGAAGGCGGCGTTGGTCGGCAGCGTGTCCTCGAACTCGACGTCGGCGGCGCTCGACGGACCGTCCGGGTTACGCACGGTCACGGTATAGGTCACCGGCTCGCCGGCGCGCACCGGATCCGGGTCGTTGGTTTTGGCGACCTCGATCGCCGCCACCGCCTCGACCACGCTGGTGACCGAACCGCTGTTGTTGGAGTGGTCCGGATCGCCGTCGTCGAGCGACAGCACGTTCGCGGTATTCGAACGGTTGCCGGTCGCCGCGAGCACCGGGCGCACGACGATGGTCACCGTGGCGCTCGCACCATTGGCGAGCGTACCCAGGTTGCACACCAGGTTGGGGTTGCTGCCGCCGAGCGAAGCCGGGCAGGTGCCCTGGCTGGGCGTGGCACTGACGAAGCCGCCGGAGACCAGGCCGGTCAGGTGGTCGCGCACCTCGACGTTGCCGGCGTCGACCGGACCGTCATTGCGCACCGTGACCACGTAGGTCAGCTCGTCGCCGCTGCGCACCGGATTGGGCGCCGCGGTCTTGGAGGCCACGACCAGATCCGCCCCGCCGCCGGAGACGTCGCCGGAGGCGCTGACGCCGACACCGTCGCAGTCGTTGGACGCGTTCGAATCCTCCATCGCGCCCGTTTCGAGGCTCACGCACGCATTGTTGGTGTAAGTGCCGGTACCGCCCGTGATCTGGGCAGGCAGGGAAATGTTGCTGGTCGAGCCCGAGCCCAATCCGCCACTGCGCGCGCAGCTCACCGTTTCGACACCGTCGCCGGCATGCGGAAAGCTGCCGGTGGAACTCACGCAACTCCAGCCCGACGCGCTCGCCGATTGAATCGTCACGCCCGACGGCGGGGTGTCGACGACGGTGATGGTCTGCCCGTTGGGCACCCCCAGCGGGCCATTGTTGCGCACGTTGAGGGTGTAGCTGAAGCTCTGTCCGATCAGCACCGGGTTGAGCGACGAACTCTTGAGCAAGCGCAGGTCGGCATCGTTGGAAATCGCGATGGCACCGGTGCTGCCGGAGTCGTTGGCGTCATTCGGATCGGGCTGGTCGCTGCCCGAGATCGTCGCGGTGTTGACAATGCCGGTGCCGGCGGTCGACGCAGTCGCGGTGATCGCGATCTGTGGCAGGTCGGAGAAATTGTCGAAGCCCGCGCCGTCGGTACGCGTGCAGGTCACGGTCTGGCCCGCGACGCCGCACGACCAGCCGGTGCCGCTTGCGCCGATGCCGGTGAAGTTCGCCGGGAGCGTGTCGGTCACGGTGATCGTGCCGCTTGGCGGCAGGCCGCCTTCGAAGCGTGGCGACAGCGTGAAGGTCACGGCCGAGCCGATCGCGATGGTGCTGCCACCGGGCGAGGACTTGGCCTTGGTGATGCCCAGGTCCGAACCGAGACCCGAGGAGAGGTTCACCGTCGCGGAATTGTTGCTCATGTCCGGATCGGGCATCTCGCGCACGGTTTCGCCGGCGCGGAAGGCATCCACCGCGAAGGCCGCGGCGATGTTGCTGCCCCCGCCGGTGCCGACGTTGCTCACGGCCGGCACGACAATCTGCGGCGTCGTCGCCGAAACGGCGAGCGTGCCGGTACGCTCGCAGGCGATCTCCTCTTCTGCAGCCAGAGGATAGCCGGAGGACGGATCGCAGCTCCAGCCGCTGCCCGAGGGCGTACCGGTCACCGCCGTACCGACCGGCACGGTGAAACGCACGCGCACGCGCCCGCCAGCCTCGGTCGGGTCGGGGCCGTCATTGTCCACTGACAGCCGGTACTGGAAGGGCTCGCCGGCCGAGACCGAGACGATCGGCGCACCGCCCGTGTCGGTGGCCTCGGCGTTCATGACGAGATCGGCCGAGGCGTTGACCGTGGTGGTGTCCGAATGGGTGTTGTTGCCGGCATTCGGGTCGTTGTCGCTGGCGATGCTGCCCGAGTACTGGTAGACCGCTGCTTCGTTCAGGCGCACGCGCAGGTCGAAGATCACCTCGTCCTGCGCCGCGAGCGTGCCGACCGCACAAGAGACGTCAGCCGGCGTCGAGCCAGGGGGCGTGGTGATGTCGCAGCCGCGCGCGCTGCCGGCCGTCTGGACGAAATCGATGAAATCCACCGATCCCAGCCCGAGCACCGGATGCTCAGGCAGCACTGCGGTCAGCGCCACGCCGGAAGCGGCATCGGTCGTGCTGTTGTTGGTCACCCGCAGCGTGTACGTAAAGACGCCCGCACGCGGCCCGGGATCGGGATCATCCGTGTGATTGAGCACGACATCGGCTTGCTGTGCATGGGCAGTGCCCGCCAGGGCGAGCGTCGTGAGCAACAGCACGGCTGCGGTGCGAAACATGCCGCGTCCGGCGCTCTTGTGCGCGCTCAAGTATGTTCCGTGTACGTTCATCGTTCCCTCTTCGTCGGATCACGACCATCAGTTCCGCCGGTGCGATCGCCCCGCGAATCAGCGGGCGCAACGACCGGCAGCACCCGACACGGCGCGCGACGAAGAGGAGTAAGCCGCCGCGACACCATGACCGGGTGGGGCGGACTCTAGGGAGGACAACGGGCGGGCGCCCTCACGAAGTTTCACGAAACCATCGCGAAACTCACACCGGCGTGAATCCGGTCACGCAAGGGTGTCGATAGCGCCGGGAAGTTGTGGTGGATGCGGCAGCATTGCGCGCCCGCAGCAGATCCTCGGGGAAGGAGGGTCAGGGGCGGAAGACGAAACCGATGCCGCGCACGGCACGCAGGGGCAGACGTTCGCCGCACAGATCACGCACCTTGCGTCGCAGACGGCTGATCAGCATGTCGAGGCGGTGATCGAGGTAATAATCGGAACTGTGACCGAGCGCAGCGACGAGGTCGTCACGCATCACGGCAACGCCGGGGCTGGCGAACATGGCCTGCATCACGGTACGTTCGGACGGCGTCAGCGGAATGAGGCTGCCGTCCGGCGCATGCAGGGTCCAGCCGTTGTCATCGATCGCCCATGGCCGTTCGCGGCCGCGCGTGGCATGCCCGGACACCCGTCGATGCACGCTGATCAGGGTGGCGACCAGCTCACGGAGGTCGACCGGCTTGACGAGAAAGGCATCTGCGCCGGTCATCATGCTGCGCACACGCTCATCGACCTCGGTGCGCGCCGAGCAGATCACGACGCCGATGCGCATCGCGTCCTTCAGGCGTCGCAGAACGGAATGACCGTCCTCGCCCGGCAGGCCAAGATCGAGTAGCAGCAACTGGGCCGGTTCGCGCAACAGGTCGGCATACAGGTCACGTGATTCCGGGAACGCCCGTACCAAAAAACCCTGGCTCGACAACGCAAGCTCCAGTTCCTCGCGCAGGTCATCGTCATCCTCGACAATGCAAACGCTAATGCCCGTGCCGATCAATCTACCTTCTCCCCTCGCTTGCCCCGCTGCGATCACCGGAACCGGGTCTGCCGCCATGAAACGGCGCCCGAGCGATCCGGACGTTAGCATAACGGGCTTCGTGACACGCCACAGCGCACCCGGACGACATTGATGAGCCGACACCTCGCCGAGGCAGCCTGCACACCCCGACACTCATTGCCTTCCCGAATCAGGGTGAGCACCTCAACGGTTCCGGACGGATCATGACCGGTCCGCGCTGCCTCGTCGCCGCTGTTGTCTGCTGTTGTATCGCGCTGTGGGCGCCCATCGCGGCGGCCGGTCACGCTTGCGCACCGACCATCCTTGATGACTCGGCCCACTTCGGCGTCAAAGACTTCGGGCGGTCGGTGCGGCTTGCAAAGGCTCCGCCGGATGCCGACGTGCAGGATATCGCGCGATTGCCGGAAACCGCGTTCTCGCCGCCACCGCGTGGAGGGATCGTCGCGGGCGGTGGCGCCCCGGTATGGCTGCGCCTGTGCCTGCAACGCGAAGCCTCGGCTGCCCCGGAATGGGCATTGATCGTGCTGCCTGCCTATATCCGCCAGATCACGCTGTTCGAACCCGACGGCGCCGCGTTCCGCGCCCGCATCAAAGACCGCGACCGCCAGCGCGATGACAGCGACTTTGCCTATCGCGGAGCAGCCTTCGCGCTCCAGCCCGACGTCGAGACGCCAAGCGCGTACTACATGAAGATCGACGGGCCACGTCCGGTCGCGGTCGATCTGCTGCTACTCGAACAGGGCAGAATCTCGCACTTTGTCGCGATCGAGTACGCCGGCTACGGCCTCTATCTGGGCATGATGCTGCTGGTCGCGACAATCAACCTGATCTTCTGGCACCGGCTGCGCGATCCGCTGCACCTGCGCTATGCACTGGCGATACTTTCGGTCGCGCTCTTCGGGCTCGTCATCGGCGGTTATCTCGAGCAGTTCGTACCGGCCTTCGCCGCGTACTACGACAGGACCTGGATGACGGCCTACGCCATCTGCGCGGCCTTGATGATCCGCTTCGTGCTCGACGCCTTCCGTACGCGGCTCTACTACCCCATGCTGTACCGCGCAGGGCGGATGATGATCGCCCTGCTTGCGATCTTCGTGTGTATCTCCGTTCTGGGCATCGATCCGGGCTTCGACGCAGCGCGACTGATCCGTTACCTGGGACTTGCCAGCATTCTGGTATTCGGTCTGACGAGCCTGCACGCGCTGTTCCACCACCGCAGCGTGCGCCTGTACGCGATCGCCTTCCTCCCGCTGATCGCGGGGCTGCTGTCGGTCGCCGTGCGACGTTTCGGTCTCGCCGATCTGCCGCTCGCCGACCATCTTCCGAACATCGGCGCACTGGTGCATGTGGTGCTGCTCAACTTCGCGTTGGCACGCCGCGCCGAGCGTGCCGATCGCGCCCGTCAGCGTGCGCAGCAGTCCGCGCTGCGCGCCGCGCAGACCTCCGAACGCATGCTCGAAGCCCGCGTCGTCGAGCGTACGCGGGCGCTCGACGCGGTCAATGCACAGCTTCATCGCGAAATCACCGAACGCACGGCGGCACAGGAGCGTCTGCACGAGGCACTGGAAGCCGAGCGCCGCGCCCTGCACGGCCAACGCCAGTTCGTCGCGATGCTGTCGCACGAGTTGCGCACACCGCTGGCCGTCATCGACACTGCCGCCCAGGGACTCGCCGACGAACACGCTGCCTCACAGCGCCCGCGGCGCATCGAGCGCATTCGGCGCAGCGTCGGCCGGCTGGTCGGCTTCATCGAGAACCTGCTCGCCGAGGACCGCATCGCCTCGCCCTCGCGCATGCACATGCGGCGCCACGACCTGCGCGCGGCATTACAGCAGCGCTATGGCGACATCGCGGACGGGCGCGTGCGGATCACATTGCCGGACGATCCGGTCGAGGTCTTCGTCGACCCCGACCTGATCGGCATCGTGGTGTCGAACCTCGTCGACAACGCGCTCAAGTACTCGCCCAAGGACACGCCGGTCGACGTCATCCTGCGCCACGCGGGCGACGGGGTCGTGCTCGACGTAGTGGACCAGGGCCACGGCATTCCGGCCGACGACAGAGAGCGCGTCTTCGAAAAATACTATCGCGCGCACGGCGGACTCGAGCGTCAGGGTGCCGGGCTGGGCCTGTACCTGTGTCGCGAGATCGCGCGCCGCCACGGTGGCGACATCGAACTGCTTGCACCGACAAACGAAGTCGGCACGACCGCGCGCCTGCGGCTCCCCGTCGCGCCGGCAGACGACGCCTTGCGCCCCGACGCAACCTGACCCGGAACACGCCCATGCACCCGCGCCCTATCCCGCTCCTTGCCGCGCTCCTCGTCACGACGACGGTGGGCGCAACCGAGGCCGAGCTGCCCGCCGTGATTGTTCAGCCCGCCGACACGCTCGATCCGGCGACGCTGTCGACGACGCGCATCGACGGCGCAGACGTCGATTCCGTTCCGGCCCCGGCCACCGACGCACTGGGCAAGCGCGCGGTATCCGTCCAGGCCACCCGGCCCGAGAACCGCAACACCGGAATCTTCGTTCGCGGACTGGGCACCACCTCGTTCAACGACGGCATGAGCGGCAGTGTCGGCACGACCCTCGACGGAGTTCATCTCGCGCGCCAGGGCATGTTCCCGCTGCGCCTGGTCGACATCGAATCGGTCGACATCGTCCGCACGCCGGTACTCGGCGGACCCGGGCCGGCCACCAGCGCGGGCGGCATCCACATCCGCACACGCGCACCGCAGTGGGAGGACGAGGCCAGCGTGCGTCTCGAACGCGGCACCCACGGCCACGAGGCGTACGAGACGGTGGTCGGTGGCACGCTCGTCCCGGAAACCCTGGCGGGCCGGTTTTCCGCCTACACGCAGCGCCGGTCGGGCGTCGTACGCAATGTATTCAGCGGTGAGGACGTCAACGGCGGACAACACGACGGCCTGCGCGGACAATTGCTGTGGACGCCGTCGGCAACGCTGCGCGCCCGGCTGATCGTCGAGCGCGAACGACTCGACGACGATTGTTGCGCGTACTCGGTAGCCCGCTACAGTGCGGCCAGCCGTGCGCGCGCCGCAGCCCTCGGGCACACGCTGCTGCCCGCCGACCCGCTGTCGCGCGAGGTCGCACAGGACGGCAGCAACCGCCGGCGCATGGACCACGAGGCGGCCACCGCGCAGTTCGAATTCCTGTTGCGCGACGACACTCGCCTGGTCGCGACCACCGGCTGGCGCCAATGGCGCTTCGATACACGCTCGGATCTGGATGGCATCGATCTGGCGATTGCACCGCGTGGCGGATCGCACATGAATCATCGACAGTGGAGCCAGGAAATACGCCTCGATGGCCGCCTCGCGCCGACGCTCGACTACCGCATCGGTGCCTATCATCTGCAGCGCTCGCACCGCCGCGAAGGGCTGCTCGGCTACGGCCCCGATGCGGCACGCTGGTTCACGGCCGGGCTGGATCTGCCGCCGCTCGACGACGCATTGCTGGCAGCCGTACTCGACGGCGCAACGGTACGCACGCCGGGCAGCCAGTCGGCCACTACACAATCGCTGTTCGGGCAGTTGGACTGGGCTCCACGCAACGATCTCGGGCTCACCGGCATCGTGCGCTACAGCCGTGACCGCACGCGCGCCGAGACCCGCCGCGAGCTCAGCGGCCTGCAACCCCTGCCCGCACTGCCGGGTTTCTCCGAACTGGCGGGACAGCTGCGCGGTGCATTGCTCGGCCACGACACAAGGACACAGCACCGCAGCCGCGACGACAGCCTCGACGGCAGTCTGCGCCTGCATTTCGAGCCGCGCGCCGGAGTAGAGCTCGAAGTGAGCGCGTCGAGCGGTTACAAACCCGGCGGCGTCAACGCGGAAACCGTGACCGGCGCGGTATCGCCGACCTTCGACGCCGAACGCAGCCTCGGCCTCGAGGCCTCGGCCGGCCTCGACCTGCCGCGAAACGGGCACCTGCGGCTGACGCTGTACCACACCGAAATCCGCGACTACCAGGCGCTCACCTACAACCCCGATTCGTCGCCACTGATCCCGACCATGAACAACATCACCAACGTCGACGCGGTGCGTTCGCAGGGGGTGGAAGTCGAATCGGACATGGCACTTGGCAAACGCACACGCCTGGCGCTCGGAGCGGGCTACAACGACGCGCGCTACGCCGACTTTCGCAACGCTCCGTGTCCGCCGGGCAGCGGCGTTCTGTACTGCGACTTCAGCGGCAAACAGATGGCCAACGCACCACGCTGGACCGCCTTCGCCGACCTGCGCCACCACCGCCCGCTGGCCAACGGAAGCGAAGTGTACGGCGGCATTGCCTGGCGCTGGCGCAGCAGCTTCTATGGAACGACCGAGCGTGGCCAGGGCAGCCACGTCGCCGCCCGCGGCCTGATCGACGCCCATATCGGCCTGCGACAACGTCACTGGGACCTCTCCTTGTGGGCCCACAACCTCACCGACGAGAAGCACGTCACGGCCGTGTTCGCGCTGAACGGCAGCGGCGACTATGGCGCGCTGGCCGGCCGGCCCCGCACGATCGGACTCAGCGTGACGCTGGCGCTCTGAACGACATGACCAGCGCAGGTAGAATCGGCAATGCGCGCCGCATCGGCCGGCGCACGCTAGCCTGGCAGATACGCGAATGCACCCAGACACCTGCGTCCTGATCGGCACCCCGGCCTACGGCGGCATGGTGCATCTGGACTACCTCAATTCGATCTCGGAGTACTTCCGTAGCGGCATCCCGTTCTCGATCTCGGCGATCGGCAACGAGAGCCTGATCACGCGCGCGCGCAACGCGATCCTGTCGCGCTTTTACGCCGATACGCGCTATTCGCACCTGCTGTTTCTCGACGCCGACGTGCATCTGCCGGCGGTCGGCCTGCGCAGGCTGATCGATCATGACGTGGACGTGGTGGGCGCAGCGGTGGCGCTCAAGGGCTTCAACGAGCGCGGCGAGCGCATCTTCAACGTTGGGCGCTGTCTGGGCGAACGCGGCGCGCTGCACGAGATCGAGCGCATCGGCACGGCGGCGATGATGCTCTCGCGCAATGCGGTAAACGCGCTGGTCGATGAGGCGAAGGCCGAAGGGGCGAGCTACCCGCGCCCGATGTCACGCGGCGCGGGCATGGCGGAGACGCACTACGACGTGTTTCGCGTCGGCGTGGTCGACGGGGATTATCTGTCGGAAGACTTCTGGATCTGCCACCGGCTGCGCACGATGGGCTTCCGAATCTGGTTCGACCCGGAAATCGCGACGCGACATCAGGGCATCACCGAGTTCTAACAGTCACGCCGCGCGCCGGAATCAGTCGAGGCTAATAATATTGCAAGGCGGGAACGGCACTGGATCCAGCGAGAAGAACGACATCGCATTGCTCACGACGTTGGTCACCTGACCGTTGAGCGACCCGGGCGTGGCGGTCATCTGACGGAACGACAGCGTTTTGCCAAGACTGAAATCCCGAACAACGTTGTTCGGGAAGATTTCCGTGAAGGTGCTCACTGGCAGCGTATTGATCGACGAATAGACAACCTGCACGTTCGGGTTGCCACTGCAGTCGAACGAGACGCACTCGGTGTTGGCAAAGCCCGAACTCTGCGCATGCGCGGATGAGATGAACAGTCCGGCGAAGCGTTCGAGATAGTTGCCCGGCACCGACGTCACAACGTTGGTCTGGTTGGAGTAGATGCCGTTGATCGTCGTAATGGTGGCCTGCGCATGGGCCGGAACGATGACGGTGTCGATGATCGGCTTGACCCATTTTTCCGGCAGCACGGCGGCGGACACGCCGCCGAGGGCGAGCGCCTGCAGCAGGCGACGACGACCGGTGGGACGGGACGAATCGGCATCGGAGGCCGGACGATGTTGTTCGGACATGGCCAACTCCGCTAGGGATGACTGCGACTCCGACCCTCGGAACCGCGCTTCGTGATGCTATCACCAAACATGCCGAAACAGACCGTGGCAGCGCATTGCGCTGTCTCTTGGCAACACGACGGGGTCAAACGACACCTTCGTACTTGCCCGGATTGCCCATGATCTGCCGCTGCACCTCGCACAGGAAGCGCAATTCGGCGTCGCCGGCCTGCGCGGTCCAGTTCAGGCGCTGCAGGTTGTCCGGATAATGCGGGTTGCCGAAAGTCGCCAGTTCATCGCGCACGTGCCACAGGTGCAATGCCGCCCGGCCTTCGAGCGCAGCGACGTTTTGCGTGACGCGCTGCATGCGCAGCGTATTGGCGTCGTCCTCGGCGCCCCAGCCGAGGAAACGCTCGTCGAAGCCGCCCATCAGGTGGTGCAGGCTGCGGCGCATGAAAAACGCGCCGCCGCAGAAGCACAGTCGCTCGCGACCACCGGCACGGGTGGCCGAGGCGTCCGCTCGCTCGAAGTCGGGCTCGATCGTGCCCGCATGCAGGGCCCCGGATTCCGTCTCGTCGAGATCGGCGATGCGGTCGTATGGATTCACCGCCAGCGCACGGCGCGTGCACAGCGTCGCGGCCGTGCTCAGCGCCGAATGCGCGAGCAGCAGGTCGGCATCGCAGAAGAACAGCACCTCGGCGCGCGCCGCGCGCACGCCCACGTTGTAGCCCCAGTTCTTGTTGAACGGGCCGGGATTGCGCACGAACACGCGCTTGATCCCGGGTGCCCAGTCGTCGCTGTCCAGACGCGGTGCGTCGTCCTGTTCGACCACGACGATCTCCCAGCCGGATACGCGCCCGTACCAGGCAAGCACCGTTTCGAGATTGCGACGCCGTGCCTCTTCGCCGATGCGCACGGTGGTGATGAAGGAGATCGACGGAGCGGTCATCGGCACGCCTCGTTGAGCGCCGAGCACACCGGGGCACGAGTGATGCCTTCAGCGTGCTCCAGCCATTCATGGACGTCTTCGACGCGCGAATAGGTCGCGCGTACGACCGGGACGCTGGCCGCCAGGCGCGCGGCCAGAGTGAGTCCGTTGCGGGGAAGGTTGCGGGCGTTGAGCAGACAACCCATGAGTGCGGCGGCCGCACGCCCCGGACTGGGTTGTTCGATCTCCAGCGCCGCGCCGGCACGATACTGCGGCAGCAGGATCATCGCCAGCGGCATGCCGGACTGCGCGCTGCGCGGCCAGGGCACGAGGGTGACGCCGCCCGAGCTCCGCGAATTCGCGAAGCCCGTTTGCAATGCCGGTCTTGACCGCAGCACCGGCAGACTGCCGGGCTTGACGTTGAGCGGACGCGAAAAGCCATCCACGCACCCGGCCGCGTCGACCGCGCTCACCTCGTCGCTGAGGAAGTCGTAGCCCTCCGCCAACAGGGAGGCGGTCAGCGTGGTCTTGCCGGAACCGGAATCGGCCGCCAGCAACAGCACGCGCGCATCACGCACCAGCGCGCCGGCATGGAACAGGCCCACACCGTGCGCATCGGCGACGAGGTGGTACTGGACGAGCTGCACCAGCGCCAGTTCGAGTTCGTCTTCGCGGGCGCTCGACGCGAAGCGGCCGTCGCAGGCCATCACGAAGCCGCCGCGTTCGGGATCCTCGGCCAGGACGATCTGGCGCCCGGCGGGCACGCCGTCCGACACGCGATGCGGGCCGAAGAGAAAGTGCACGGCGTCGGCAGCCCGTGCCGAATCGGTGACGATGCGTACCCGATTGCCGGCGAAGCCGACATCGATGACGTGCGCGGCGTCAGTCACGCGCCTCGACCAGCTGCTGGTCGGCCAGACCGCGCAGCGTCGCGGCGACCTCGTCGCGGATCGTCGCGGCCGCGTCCGGGTAGGCTTCCTCGAGCATCTCGGCGATCTCCTCACCGGAGTATTCCCCGCCGCACAGTCGCCAGACGATCGCGGCGGTGTCGTTCAGATACAGCGTGCGGTCGCCTCCGGGCAGATACACGAGCACTTCCTGCCCGGTATCTTCGCTCTCGATCCCGTCGTGCCGGACATAGCGCGTGCGCAGGATTTGGGCGGTTTCCTCTGGCATGTGTTCAACCTGGCGTCTTGAAAAAACTGTTTGGCGTCACCGGCCCCAGATACAGGCGGCGCAAGCCCTGGCTGACGAACGCTGCGACATGCCGCAGCGGCAACCACGCGCGGCTCACCGGCGTCGGCGCAATACCGTAGACCAGCCGCGCCCACCATTCGGGCGGCAGCAGTGTAGCGCGAATGCCTGCACCGGCACGCACGCGCGGCCAGCCCCGGTAATCGGCGCCGATCTCGCGCATTCTCGGCGGACGCTGCGGGTCCAGCCCGAGCGATGCGCACAGCGGCGCCGGCAGCGGCGTGAAAGCGTGGATCGCACGATAGGCGTTCCACAGCGCCGGGTGTGCCCGCCGCAACGCGGGCCAGTCGACGTCGTCGTCAAAGTGCGCGGCGATGGCGGCCAGATCGGCCACATGACCCAGGCGCAAGGGCTCGGCCAGCTTGCGCATGCCGAGATACTGCATCCACAGCATCTGCGCCGGCGCCAGGCCCTGCAAGGCCACGCCCTCCACGGTGAAGGCGGTCAGCGGACGTTCCAGCGTGCGCATCGACAGCGGGTCGTTCATGATCAGATTGAAGGCCTGCGTGTGCATTTCCACGCTCACCGTGATGCCGTCACGCGTGCGGTGCGCGATCGGAAAGTGATGCTGCAGCCGGTCGTAGCGGGTGTGCGGGGGCGGCGCATTGAAGCCACACGCGCGCAGCACCTCGCAGGCGGCTTCGCCGTGCTCGGGGGCGACCAGCAAATCGAGGTCTTCCATCGGCCGCAGGGCCGGGTCGGAATAGACCTGGCGCGCAAGCGCGCCGCCCTTGAGCACCACGACCTCGATGCCGGCCGAAGCGAGCTGCGCGCCAAGCTCCGCCAGGGTCGCACCCTGCGCGGCGGCGATCGCCTTCTGGCGCGCGTAGGCGGCCGCCAGCGCACGCCGCACGTCGTCGGGCAAGGCCACATCCGCCTCGCGAGTGCGCCGGTACAGCAGCGGCGCGAGGCGATGCTCGCCTGCGGCGCGCAGGACTTCCGCCCAGTCCCGCACGCCAGTGACTGCGCCATGCAGGGCGGCGGCGAGCGGCTCATGGATGCGCGGCGCGCTCACGAGCCCGAACAGGCTGTAGTCGGATGTGGACACTGCACGATGGCCCGGTGGATACGGCTCTGTATGATAGCCCGGCCGGCGCCAGCGACACCGCGGCGCCCTGTCAGAGCGGATTCGCATGATTCCACGCATCATCCACCAAACCTGGAAGAGCCGCGAGGTGCCCGAGCACCTGCGCGGCTTCGCACGCAGCTGGCAGGCGCACCACCCCGGCTGGGAACATCGCTTGTGGACCGACGCGGACAACCGCGCCTTTCTGGCCCGCCACTATCCACACTTCCTGCCGTATTACGACGCCTACGCCACGCCGATCTGCCGCGTGGATGCGATCCGCTGTTTCCTGCTCAAGCACTTCGGCGGCCTCTACGTCGATCTGGATTTCGAATGTCTCGAGCCCTTCGATGAACTGCTCGACACGGACGCCGTGGTACTCGGCGAGGAACCCGCCAAGCATGTTCGGGAGCGCTGCAACGAGCACCCCGAACTGACGCGCGTCGTATGCAACGCACTGATGGCCTCGCCGCCGGGGCATCCGTTCTGGGATCACGTCATCGAATGCATGATCGCCGCCCATCACGAGCCCGGGCCACTCAACGCGACCGGCCCCTTCCTGCTCACGCGGGCCGTCGAAACCTACCGTGGTGAAGCGCCGGTGCGCGTACTGCCGGCGTCAAAGCTCTACCCGATCAGCGACGTCGAGCAACGTTCTGGCGCGATCTTCGACCTCGAATTCTGGCGCGAGCGGACGCGCCACGCACACGCGGTCCATCACTGGGCCGGGACATGGTGGCGCGAACGTGGCGATATCGAGCCGCTGACACCCGACCGCACACGCGCCGCATTGGTCGAGCGCGGCACGCGGCTGGGCGACGTCATGCTTTCGCTACGCGCCGTGCGCCCCACCGACACACCGCTGGTCTCGTGCCTGATGGTCACGCGCAATCGCGCACCCACCGCGAGACTGGCCATCGACGCCTTCCTGCGCCAGAGTTGGCCTGCACGAGAACTCGTGATCCTCGATGACGGCGAAGACGACAGTCTGAGGGATCACGTCGCCGTGCTGAACGACCCGCGCGTGCGCATCTACCAGCCCGCCGGACCCCGCGCGACGCTGGGCGAGTTGCGCAACCGCGCGCTTGCACTGGCCCATGGCGAGTACGTCTGCCAATGGGACGACGACGACCTCTACGACCCGGCGCGCATCGCCAGCCAGATGTTCGCGCTGCACGTACTGCGCGCCGACGCCTGCTTCCTCGAGCGATGGACGATCTGGTGGCCCGCGCAGGACCGCCTGGCACTGTCGACGCGCCGCCTGTGGGAAGGCTCGATGCTGTGCCGCAAGGCGCTCGTACCGCCCTACCCGGCACTGGCGCGCGGCGAGGATTCGCCGGTGGCAGAACACATCCTGGCCCACGGCCGGGTGGTACTGCTCGACCAGCCACGGTGGTACCTGTACGTCGTGCATGGCGCGAACACCTTCGGCGCGGAGCACTTCGACCGGCACTGGGAGGGCGCCACGCTGCAAGCGGAAGGCGCCGATTACATCCGGCTGCGGCAGGAACTGGGCAAACGCCTGCCGCTCGACGACTATCCGGTCGGCAATGCCACCGATGGACAGGCACCGTCCGCACAGGAATCCGCCATTGCGGTGGAAACCCCTGCGCCACGGCCGACCCCACGAGCGGACGACGCCGTTTTACCCGCCATTTCGCGACGCCCGGCCGGCGCGACACCACACGTGCTGCTGCTCACCCCGCTGAAGAACGCCGCACGTTTCCTGCCACGCTATTTCGAACTGGCCTGCGCACTCGAGCATCCGCGCGAGCGGCTTTCACTGGCGTTTCTGGAAGGCGACAGCGACGACGGCACACGGGATCTGCTGCGCGAACTCGTTGCACGCCACGCCCACGCCTTCGCCCGCGTCGAGATCCTGCACCGCGATTTCGGACTGCGCCTGGCGGGCGAACGCTCGGCCGCCGACGTGCAGTACGTGCGCCGCAGCGTGATCGCCAAGTGCCGCAACGCGCTGTTTCACGCCGCCCATCGTGACGAGGAACAGGTGTTGTGGATCGACGCGGACCTCGTCGACTACCCGCCCGATGTGCTCACCCGCCTGCTCGACGCCGACCGACAGATCGTCGTACCGCATTGCGTGCATGCGCCGGGCGGAGAGTCCTTCGATTTGAACAGCTTCCGCTTCACGCCCGGCGCGCGCAACGCGAGCTGGGCGCACATGCTCGACGGCATCGCGCAGCCGCCACGCGGCGTCGGACGACAGTATCTGCAGGAACTGCGCGGCAACACGCTGGTCGAGCTCGACGGCGTCGGCGGCACCATGCTGCTGGTCGACGCCGCCGTGCATCGTGCCGGCATCCTGTTTCCCGACTATTCCTACCGCGGCTTCATCGAGACCGAAGGCTTCGCGATGATGGCGCGCGACCGCGGCATCCGCTGCTGGGGCATTCCCGACCTGGAGGTGATGCATGCCGACCATTGAGATTGCGCCGGGGGCTCTTCCGGGATGAGCGAGCGAATCACCCCACGGCAGCGACCCGACACCTGGGACCACCACGTTCTCGAGTCCGTGATCAATCTGCGCGAGTACGGCACGATCGACTTTCGGGACCGTACGGTGGTCGACGTCGGCGCACACATCGGCGCCTTCACGCTGCTCGCGGCCCGTCACGGCGCCCGCAGGGTGCTCGCGTTCGAAGCCGGGAGCGAGAACTTCGAAATGCTGCAGGCCAACTGCGGTGCATCCCCTGGCGTCGAGTGCCGACACGCCGCGGTATGGGGAGGCGGAGAAAGCCCGACGTCGCTGGTCTGGAGACCCAACGCGCACGCCGAGAACACCGGCGGCGGCACCGTCGTGCCGTGCACCTCGGTGGCCGGTTTCGGCTTTTCGCCCGACGGAGCCGAAACCGTTCACACGGTCCCGCTGGATCGCATCGTCGAAGAGCTCGGCCGCATCGACCTGCTCAAAATTGACGCGGAGGGCAGCGAGTACCCGATTCTGCTCGGCAGCCGGCTGCTCAACCGGGTTGGCGAAATCGTCGGCGAGTTCCACACGCTCAATTCACCTCAGGCGCCGGATTCTACGCAGTGGAACATCACGCAACTTGTACGGCACCTGCAGGCAGAAGGATTCATCGTGGAACGCGATCTGCATCCCGAAAACGGGATTTTTCGCGCTTTTCGCCCTCAGTCCCGCGTGTCTTGAACCGCCGAACTCTTGAGTATCTGGCCGACTCTTTCCGTCGACCGGCTTTCAGACGGCGACATTGATGACCGTGCCGGTGACCTGGCCGAGGGCATTGACGACCGGCGGCGAAGCAGCCGGCGGGGACGGAGCGGGGGTCGCGGACGTGGCCGAAGCCGAGGACTCCGGCGGGAAGGCGGTGGCGATCTGTTCGCGCACTGCGCCGAGTGCGTCGTCGACGCGGCGCAGCGACTCGCTGGCGGCGACATCGCTGCGCGCCCGGCCGGCTTCGGCCTGAGCCTGACGGGTGTCTACCTCAAGCGAGCGTACACGCTCCTGCGCGCGGTCGGCTTCGCTGCGTGCCTGACGCGTTTCGGCCTGCAAGCTGCGCGCACGCTGCTCGGCCAGATCAGCATTGCGCTCGGCCTGTTGCCGTTGCAGTTGGGAATAGACTGCGGAAGCGGTTGCAGAGGGCGTCGAGTTCATCGGCCCGGACCCGTTGCGTCAGCCCCTCAACAACTCGTTGGGCGAGTCATCGTCGATCAGACGGCCATCCTGCCCGGCAGAATCGGACGACTGGTTATCGGCCTGTTGCGCGCCGGCCTGGCGGTTGTCCTGCGATACTTGTGGCGATTCGCCACTGCCGGGCACCGGATCCTGGCGCGCAAGTTCCAGCCCCTGGGTACTGATGCTGCTGCGGGTGCTCGGCCCTTCGTTGACGCGCGGTTCGTTCTGCGGCGGCTGACCGCCAGGCTGCGCGTCGCGATCATCGCGCGAGCGCGTGACCGCACTCCCGCCTTCGTTGGCGAGGACGCCGGCGGGGCCGGTATTGAGACTGACTCCTTCCATGACCACTCCCGTCAGATGATTTGAACGATCCCTGTAAAAGGGAAGGGGCGAACTGTCAGCCCTCGTCGCAACGAGACTGGCCAGGCCCTCGCACTCTGGACTGCACAAAGCGCTCGGCGTTCCCTACAAGATAGAAGCGCAGCTCGTCCACTGCAAGCATGCGCTTGTGCGGGATGATCGACAACGCGCGAGGAACGTTGTATGCACCGCGACGGTCGCAATATGCTGCATGTGCCCGACATGCACGCCAACGGCACGGCGTGGCGGGCTGATTTCAACCTTTTTCAGGAGCGACTGCATGCCCAAGAAACTCGATGACGCAGGGATGGAACTGATCTTCCGCGAAGCCCGCACCCACAACGTCTGGCTCGATCAGCAGGTTTCCGACGAGACACTCCATGAGCTCTACGATCTGATGAAGTTCGGGCCAACCAGCGCGAACTGCTGCCCGGCGCGCATCGTCTTCGTGCGCAGCCGTGAAGCCAAGGAGCGGCTGCGCCCGGCGCTGGCCAAGGGCAATGTGGACAAGACCATGAGCGCACCGGTGACGGCGATCATCGGCTACGACCTGCGCTTCTACGACAAGCTGCCGGAGCTCTTCCCGCACACCGACGCACGCTCGTGGTTCACCGGCAACGAGGAACTGGCGGACGCCACCGCCAAGCGCAACGGCTCGCTGCAGGGCGCCTATCTCATCATCGCGGCGCGTTCGGTTGGACTGGACTGCGGCCCGATGTCGGGCTTCGACCAGGCCAAGGTCGACGCCGAGTTCTTCCACGGTACCAACGTGCGCTCGAACTTCCTGTGCAATCTGGGCTACGGCGACGCCTCCGCGCTGCATCCGCGCAGCCCGCGTCTGGACTTCGACGAGGCGTGCACGCTGCTGTAGGCGCGGACGAACGCCCGCCAGGCGGCCGTCCCCGCCCGCGGCGGGCGGGCAATCAGTACTCGAGCACGCGCGGCAGTTTCTTCGCCTGCTCGACCCACTTGCCGACCTCGCTCTCGGTCGGCGCGCGGCGAACGAGCTTCTTCTTCTCGTTGAGTTCAGCCATCGCCGTGGCGAGGTTGTCGGGACGGCGCCGTGCCAACTCCGGCACGGTGTCGACGCCGGCCGCTTCGAGCAGTTCGGCATATTCCGAGCCCACACCGCTGATCCGGTAGAGGTCGACCATGTTGGCAAACTTGAGCACCTGCTTGTCCGTCAGGCCGGATTCCTTGGCCAGTGCCTTGCGCCCGGACGGCGTCTTGCAGTGCTCGAGCAGGCCGTCGGTGTCCTTGACGCCGACGGCCTTGAGCTTGGCGCCGATGGCCGGTCCGATGCCTTCCACGTCTTCGATCTTCTTGTTCGCCATGCTTCGCTCTCCCAGGAATGCGGACCCAGCCCGCGGATAAGGCGCTGAAGCTGACAATCTAGCCGAAACAATCAAAGTTTTCGCATATTCCGATAAGCCGTTCGTCGCACCGGAACGGCCTTCGGTCAGGACAGGGTGTCGATCAACTCGTCCGTGCGGCCGATGTTGTCGCGGTGCGTATCGAGCATCTCCTGCAGCGCCTCGCGCATGTGCGGACGGTCGATGCGCGGCAGGGCCTTCTCGATCTCGCGCGCGACCCAGCCCTGCCCCCGGTTGAGAAAGGCCAGGCGCTCGGGCTTGCCTTCGACGGCCAGCGCCTTGTCGGCGAAGCTTCCGGTCTTGGTGCTGACCTCGGCGCCGAGTTCGCGCAGGAAGTCGAACATCAGCTTGCAGTACTTGCCCTCGTCGCGCCGCGATTCGACGATGGTCTGCACCGCGTCGTCGTTGCCGGCAAAGTCCTTTTCGTACTCGGTAAGCACCTTGACGCCGGCACGCTCGCATTCGAGCAGGGTGTTGAAGAACTCCGCCAGTTCGGCGTCGCTCATCGGCGTGGTGTTGGTTTCCGTCGTGCTCATTGCTTCCTCCATTCGCGAAGGTTCAGGGTTGCGGCGCAGCGCCGCGGTACAGGGCCGCGACGAGGTCGGACTGGGTGACGATGCCGACCAGCCGCTCCTCGTCGTCGACGATGGGAATATGGTGACGCCCGCCATCGGAGAGCTTGGGCACGAGGCGGGCGATGTGCTCGTCGGCACGCGCGGTCTCGACCTCGGCGGTCATGATCTCGCCGACCTGGCGAAGGCCGTCCTCGCCGCCGCGACGCAGGAAGCGGTAGAGCCGGTCGCGAAAGCCCTCGTAGCGATCCAGTCGCGCGTGCTTGAGAAAATCCACCAGCGTCACCACACCGATCACGCGGCGCTCGGCATCGATCACCGGCAGTGCCTTGATGCGGTGAAACTGCAGGCGCGACCACGCATGGGCCAGCGGTGTGTCGTACTCCACCGTGACCAGGTCGCGCGACATGATGTCGGCGCAGGTAATCTCGCCCATGCGCCGACGATAAGCCTCCATCTCGGTCTGCTTGAGGATGGTCTGCAAGTCGGCGCGCGTGACGTCGAGCACCTGTTCGTAGCGCGACAACACCGTTTCCAGGTCGGACTGGGTGAAGCCCAGGCGTTCGCCGGGTGCGCTGTCGCCGGTTTGGTGCGTGGCCGGCTTGGGCGGCGGCGGCGGGTAGCGGCGGCCGGTGGCGTTGTTGTAGATGAGGCCGGTGACGAGCAGCAACAGTGACTCCATCCCCACCGGCATCAGCGCCCACATGTAGCCCTGTTCAAGCACCGCTTCGCCGCCGAGTACGGTGGCCAGCGCCACCGCCCCGCCGGGCGGATGCAGGCTGCGCGTGAGGAACATCAGCGCAATCGCACCGCCCACACCAACCGCGGCCGCCGTGGGCACGTCATCGAAGAGCATCAGTGCGGTCACCCCGACCAGCGCGGAGAGCGTGTTGCCACCGACGATCGGCCAGGGCTGGGCGAGCGGACCGTTGGGCACGGCGAACAGCAGCACAGCGGATGCGCCCAGCGGGGCGATCAGCATGGGCAGTTGTGGCGTGTTTCCGATCAGCCAGTAACTGGTGATACCGGTCACGAAGATGCCGATCAGCGCGCCGATGCACGCGCGGATGCGCTCGGTACGATCCGCGGTCAGGCGGGCCGGCCGGAACGCGATGAGCCATTCGCGAAGGGCTTTCATCGATATCCCCCGCCCGGACTCAGTTCAGGTGCGCGACCAGCGACGGGCCGAACACTTCACACTGGATGCGGGTGGCCTCGACGCCGCGCGTGCGCAGGGCGGCGCGCTGGGCCTGCATGAAGGCCTCCGGGCCGCAGATGTAGTAGTGCCCATCACGCGGCAACAACGCAGGCTCGAGCGCATCGAGTTCGAGCCTGCCCGGGCGGTCGAAGTCACGGCCCTGCTCGTCGGCGGCCAGCGGCGCTTCGTAGCACACGTGTACCGCGAAGGCCGCGTGCGCGCGGGCCAGCGCCTCGACCTCGTCCTTCATCGGATGGTGGTCGCCGTCGCGGGTGGCATAGAGCAGCGTCACTGCGCGATCCGGCCAGCGATCCAGGCTGGTGTGCAGCATTGACAACAGCGGCGTGATGCCCACACCGGCGCCGATCAGCACCAGGCGCTCCTGTTCATGCTCGTCGAGGACGAAGTCACCGCAGGGCACGCTGACCTCGACGATGTCGCCCGCGTCGATGTCGTCGTGCAGCAGGTTCGACACCGAGCCGTCGGCCTCCCGCTTGACGCTGATGCGCCAGACGTCCTTGCGCGACGCGTCCGACAGGCTGTACTGACGCGCCTGGCGCAGACCCAGCGCGTCGACGTGCAAGGCGAGGCTGATGTACTGCCCCGGCTGGAAGGCCGGCAGGCTGCCGCCATCGAGCGCTTCCAGATGGAAAGAGGTGACGGTCGCGCTCTCGCGCACCTTGCGCGCAACGCGCACCGGCATGAACTCGCCCGGCTGCACGCCCTTCTCGCGATACACCCGCGCCTCTTCGTCGATCAGCGCGCCTGCGAGCAGGCCATAGGCCTCGCCCCAGGCGTCGATCAGTTCCGGCGTGGCCGCATCCCCGAGGGTTTCGCGGATCGCACCGAGCAGGTTCTCGCCGACGATCGGATAGTGCTCGGCGCGCACGCCGAGGCTGACATGCTTCTGCACGATGCGGCCCACCACCGGCGCGAGCACGTCCTGGTTGTCGATGTTCGCCGCGTAGGCGTAGAGCGCGCTGGCGAGCGACTGCTGCTGCGCCCCGGATTGCTGGTTGCCCATGTTGAACAGGTTCTTCAGCTCGGGATGGCGCTCGAACATGCGCGCATAGAAGCAGCGCGTGATGGTTTCACCGTGCTCTCGCAGCACGGGTACGGAAGCGTGGATCAGATCGCGGGAAGACGAGGACAGCATTTGGACTCCATGGAAATCAGGGTGGGGATAGGACGGGATCAGGCGCGGCGGCGGACTGCCGGTGAACCGTCCGGCTCGGAGCGGCGCAGCGCGACGATCAGGTCGTGCGTAGGCGGGTGCACCAGATCCGCGAGCGTGTGGCGATTCATGTCGGCATAGAAGGTGTCGCGCCCACCGTCGAGCGCCTGCTTGAGACGGCAGCCGCCGCGCAGTGGACACGGCGGCTCGGCACAATTGACCAGCGACGGGTGACCTTCGAGTTCGCGCAACACGTCGCCCAGCCGCAGCGAGGTGTCGCGATCGGCCAGCCGGATGCCGCCGTGGCGCCCGGGGCGCGACTGCACCCAGCCCAGTCGCGCCATGCGCTGCACGACCTTGTTGAGGTGGTTTTGCGGAATCTCGAAGCGGCGTGCGATGCTCTCGATGGTCACCAGTTCGTCGGCATCGCAGCCGTGCAGGTACATCAGCACGCGCAAGCCGTAGTCGGTGAAGCGGTTCAGTTGCATGGGGGTGTTCCCGTGCCGTCGCGCACTGGTCGCGACTCGTTTAACGTGGTAAACAGGATACCACTATAGGGCGACGCCTTCGCAAGCGCCGCCACAACGACAAGGAGTTCTCATGCAGCGCACCATCGTGATTCTCGGCAGCGGACTGGCCGGCTACAACTTCGCACGCGAGTTTCGCAAGCTCGACCGCGACGCGCGCCTGGTCGTGGTCAGCCGCGACGCGGCCGACTTCTATTCCAAGCCGCAACTGTCCAACGCGCTGTCGGCCGGCAAGAGCGCTGCGAGCCTGGTCATGAAACCGTGCGCGAAGATGGCCGAGGAACTCGACGCCGACATCCGCGCGCGCACCGAGGTCTGTGCAATCGACACCGACAAGCAGGAGGTCGAACTGGAGGGTGGCGAGCGCATCGCCTGGGACGAGCTGGTGCTGGCGCTCGGCGCTGACCCGATCCGCCTGCCGCTGGAGGGCGACGGCGCCGACGACGTGATCTCGGTCAATGATCTGGACGACTTCGCGCGCTTTGCCGAGCGCCTCGAAGGCGTGCGCGAAGTGGTGCTGCTCGGCGGCGGCCTGATCGGCTGCGAGTACGCCAACGACCTGCTCTCGCGCGACATCCGCACGACCGTCGTCGACATCGCCGACCGCCCGCTCGGTCGCCTCTTGCCGCGTGAGGCCGCAGGCTATTTCCGCGAGCGGCTGGAAGCCGCCGGCGTGCGCTTTCATCTGGAAGCCAGCGCGAAATCGGTCGAGCGCACCGACAACGGCTACCGCGTCCATCTGGACGACGGCACCACGCTCGATGCCGGTCTGGTGGTCTCCGCCGTAGGCCTGCGCCCGCGCACCGCGCTCGCCCGCGAGGCCGGTTGCAAGGTCGAGCGCGGCATCGTCACCGACCGCAGGCTCGTCACCAGCGTCGCCCACGTTCACGCCGTCGGCGACTGCGCCGAAATCGGCGGGCTCAACCTGCCCTTCGTGATGCCCATCATGCACCAGGCGCGCGCGTTGGCCGCCAACCTCACCGGCACCGACACCACGCTCGAGTATCCGGCCATGCCGGTCCTCGTGAAAACGCCCGCCTGCCCCACCGTGGTGTGCCCACCGCCCGCGGGCACCGACGGCACATGGCGGCTCGAATCGGACGACGAAGGTGTGGCTGCGCTGTTCGAATCGGATGACGATCTGCTCGGCTTCGCCTTGCTCGGCAAGGCGACCGCGCGTCGTCAGGAACTCGCGGGGAAGGTGCCCAAGCCGTTCGACGTCGCCGGTTGAGCGCCGGCCCGCGCCACGTTCAGGGCGAGAACTCCCAATGCTCGGCCCAGTCCGATTCGTCGCGCACGATGCGGCGCAGCAGCGGAAAGGCCTGCTCCAGTTCGTCGGTGATGCGTGCGCGCGAATAGACCAGAAACACCGGGTAAGTGAATTCCGGCGCATTCGGCACGATGCGGATCGCGCCGCTACGCAGGGCTCGTCTCGTCACCCGCGTGCGAAAGTAGCCCCGGCCGCCACACTGAAACAGGTAATGCAGCGCCAGCGGCCCCAGATTGAATGACAGCGCATGCGCACGTTGTGACGGGAAGGCCGCGTCGTGTTCGCGGCGGAAGTCCGGCCCCCAGTCCACGTAGATATAGGGCTCACGCTGCGCCACCGACTCGATCTGGATCAGCTTCTCTTCGAGCAGCTGCTCTACCTGCATGCCCTCGCAATAGAACGGGCGATAAACCAGCGCTGCGTCCAGATCTCCCTGCAGCAGCTTTTGCTGCAACACCGTACTGTCGCCCACCTCCACATGCACGCGCCGCTGCGCGAAGGTGCTGCGCAGCAAGCGTACCCACTGCAGCAGCAGCGGATTGCTCAGACTGATCTCGGAACCCAGGAACAGGCAGTCGCGCTGCCTGGGCGGGTTCGGCACCTCGCGCCGCGCCGCCTCCCATGCGTGCACCATCTTCTGCGCGTGATCGACGAAACGCTCGCCCTCGACCGTCAGGCGCGCACCGGCCCGGTTGCGCACGAACAGCGTGCACCCGAGCTGCGTCTCCAGATTCTTCACCCGCGCCGTCACCGCCGTCTGCGTCAGATGCAGCCGCTGCGAGGCGGCCACGAAGCTGCCGCCGTGGACGATCGAGAGAAAGGTGCGGGCGAGTTCGATATCCATGCCATGACCCGATGCAAAAACTATGCACTGAACTGGCAGAAACTTCGCACTGACGCCCCGCCTGAAACAAGCATACTACATGCAACATTTCGCCCAAACGATGACAGGCGCAAGCGCCCAGGCGAGCAACCGCTTTGCAGGCACGCACCGCGAACGACCGGAATCGGCAAGGGAAGGAGAGAGAGAACCGGCAGCGGTGCCCATTTCGGAAGGAGGACGAATCATGAAGATCGACGAGGAATTCCTGATCCAGGACCCGCACGGGAGGAAGCTGATCCTGCAAAAGGTCTCCCGGGGGATCAGCTACCTGGACTTCGGGATGACGCACCTGGGCCGGGACTTCGAGGGCTACAAGGTCAAGCACATGGACCGCGTAGCAGCCCCCCAGCCGGACGGGTCCTTCAAACTGACGGATACAGGGGAGGTGTTCGCAAGAGTCCACCAATGAAGACGGCATACCCATACCGATGAGCACGCGACACCGGCGAGAGCCGGTGTCGTCGTTTCAGTCCTCGCCGTCGTCGCCGTCGTCGCCGTCGTCGCGCAGCCTCACCGCCGGCGGCTTGCGCCAGCAGCGCACCGTGCGCTGGAAAAAAAGACTGTTGGGGATCTGGAGCACGGTGTCGCTGCCGTCCTCGAGACGCTCCTTGAGCGTGGTGTGGATCAGATTGATGTCCACCACCTGCCCCTTCAGCCCAGGCTTGTCCCCGCCTTCGAGCAGTTCGATGTGGTCATACAGCCGGAACGGCCGCGTGGTCAGGATGAGCAGCGTGCAAAAGATGTTCGAGAGCACGCTCCACGCGGCGAAGAAGGCGACCGCCGCGACCGCCGCAAAGCCGGTGAAGGCCGTCCACAACACGGTGCCGGAAACACCGAAGCGGTCGAGCACCAGCAGCAGCGCACAGGCGTAGATGACGAAGCCCACCGACCGCCTCGTCACGATCACCAGTTCGCGCGGCAGATGGTAGTGGTCGGCGACGCGATGCATCAGCCGACGCAGCAGCAGGTTCGCGACCCACGCGCCGAGGACAATCGCGACGACCTGCAGGCCGAGCGTGATGGTCGCGACCCAGGGATGGGCCCAATCGGGAAGAAGGGTTTTCATCGGCGAACGCCACTCCATGAACGGGAGGGGAAGATTCTACGGGTAGCCATGCATTCCTTCGCGGCCGTCAATGAGAGACCGGAAATAGGGACATCTGGCCAAAAAGGGTATTATTGGTCATTCACCATCCTTCAGGGATACAGAAATGACCCGAACACCCGATCCGGGTGACATCGACACCCTGCCCCGCACGCCGGCTTCCGACGTCAAGCGGCTGGGCTGGCGCGGCGTGATGAAGAGCGTCGGACGCGCCGGCCGCATCGTCGTGACCAATCACAACGAGCCCGAAGCGGTGATCCTGTCCACCGACGAATACGCCGCGATGGTGCGGGCGCTGGCACGCAGCAGCGACGAAGCCGCGCTGGAAGCACTGCGGCATCGCTTCGACGAACGGCTGGCCGCGCTCGAAGCCCCCGACGCGGGCGATCGGCTGCGAGAGCTGGCACGTGCCCCGGCGCGGCTCGAAGGCCGCGTGAAGGCCGGTAGCGGATATTGAATTCGCGTCCGGTGATCTTCGTCCTGGCCGGCGTCAACGGCGCCGGCAAGAGTTCGATCGGCGGGCATCTGCTGCGCCATGCCGGACTCGACTGGTACAACCCCGACCGCTTCGCGCGCGAACTGATGGCCGCCACCGGTTGCGAGCAGACCCACGCCAACGCACTGGCCTGGCAGGAAGGCATGCGCCGCCTGGACGCGGCGCTCGCCGCCGGCACCTCGTTCGCCTTCGAGACCACACTGGGCGGCATCCACGTACCCGCGCGTCTGCATGACGCCACCGCCACGCACGACGTGACCATGTGGTTCTGCGGCCTGGACTCGGTCGACCGACACCTCGCGCGCGTTCAGGCCCGCGTGGCCGCCGGCGGCCACGACATTCCCGAGGCGAAGATCCGCGAGCGCTGGACGCGCGCCCGCGCAAACCTCATCGGGCTGATGCCGCATCTGGCCTGGCTGCGCGTGTTCGACAACAGCACCGACGCCGCCCCCGGCACCGCCGTGCCCGACCCGCTGACCGTCCTCGAAATGGAACACGGCCGCCTGCTGTGGCCCACCGATGCCACCGACTGGCGCCACACCCCGGACTGGGCCAAGCCGCTGCTCGAAGCGGCGCTGGCGACGCCCGTCGGGCCATGAAGCTCCATTCAGCGCAGATCACACCAGCCGCCCGCCTCAGACTCCAATGGTGACAAATTGGCACCGGAGTATATACTCCGGACAGTCACCGACCCGATACGCACAACGCCACATAACCTGACCTGCGACACCACACCGGACGCAGGCCTGGCCAAGACTCCAAAGGCGACGAAGACGCTGAACCCGACCGGGACATCGTCCTCGATCAAGACGCATACACAGACATAGAGATCGCCGACATGGCAACCAAGACCGAAGAACGTGGCCGCATCACGGCACGAGCACCCCAACCCGTCGTAGACGAGCTGGAGGAAGCCGCTGCACTGGTAGGCATCACCGTCAATCAGTTCATCGTTCAGGCTGCCTCCGAAAAGGCCCGAACGGTCATTGACGCCTTCACGCGAGTGAGCCTGTCGCGCCGTGACGCCACCTTCATCGCCACCCTGCTGGACAACCCCCCCGCCCCGAACGAGGCTTTGCAACGGGCTGCCCGGCGCTACGAGCAGGAAGTCGAGCGTGCAGATACTTCCGCTGCAAAGTCATCACGACACTGAGACGTTCTCCTGCGGCAGCGATGCGCTGGACAAGTGGTTCCAGCGCATCGCCAAGCAGCATCTCAGCAAAGGCATTTCCCGCACCTACGTAGCCGAAAGCCCAGCCGATCATCGGATCGTGCTGGGCTTTTACAGCCTCACCGTGGGCGAAGCGCAGACCGAGGACTTGCCGGCAAGCATCGCCAAAACGCTGCCTCGAAAAATCCCCATCGTGCTGCTGGGCCGCCTGGCTGTGGCCAAGAGCGCGCAAGGCCAGGGGCTTGGCGGGCTGTTGCTGGTGGATGCGCTAAAACGCACTGTTCGTGTTTCCACACAGGTGGGGATTGCCGCAATTCTGGTTGATGCGAAAGACGCGCACGCGGAAACCTTCTACCAACATTTCGGATTTCAGCCGCTGCCTGGCTATCCCAACAGACTGGTTCTGCCGGTCAAGACGGCTGCGGCGCTCTTCGACACTAAGTGAATTCGATCGAACTTCTATCGGGTATAAATTCCAGACCCGACCCCGCGCTCCTGTTGAGCTGACGCGCGGCCTCTACCGGATACACCAAACGGTGTATTCTTACCGCATCACTATCGATCAAGATGAGGTACGGACAATGACTGCCACTGCAACCTTGTCCAGCAAGTTCCAGATTTCCATCCCCAAGTCCGTGCGCGAAGAGCAACACTGGCAGGCCGGGCAAGAGTTCGTGTTCATTCCCAAAGGCAAGGGGGTGTTGGTCATGCCGGTGCCTGAACTGGCCGACCTGGCCGGAATCGCCAAAGGCGCCAACAAGGCCGGCTACCGCGACCGCGCGGATCGCTACTGATGGCCATCATGCGCCTGTGCGTGGTCGACACCTCTGCATGGATCGAGTGGTTCCTCGGCAGCGCGCTCGGGCAGCAGATCGGCAAACACTTCCCGGGCAAGCCGTACTGCCTCGTCCCCACCATCGTGCAGCTAGAACTCTCGAAGTGGCTGCTACGCGAAGTCGGCGAAGAAGCCGCCGATCAGGTCATCGCCTACACTCAAAAATGCCTCGTGGTGCCGCTCGACACCACCATTGCCCTGCTCGCCGCCGATCTGCATCGCGAATACAAGCTCGCCACCGCAGACGCCATCGTCTATGCCTCAGCGCGACATCAAGGCGCAGAGCTGCTGACCTTCGACGCGCATTTTGAGGGCCTGCCGGACGTTTTGATGTTTCACAAGGGGTAAGCGCTCGGGGCGCCGGGCGTCACGAGAAGATCGTCGAGAGTGAAGATCCCCCAACTCCAGAATCATCACGACACTGAGTGGCTTGCGGGCGTCGAGGGACACTCAGCAATTCGCGGTGGCTCCGGTGTGGGTATAAAGTCTAGACCCGACCCTGCGCTCCCCCGACCCTGCGCTCCCCCGACCCCGCGCTCCCCAATCTTGCACCAAACCTTATCTGACTACTCGGAACTCGTTGGCCTATTTCGAAGACCTTCATTAATCGCCAATCTCCGAATACCCCATGAGGTCTCTTGACTGTTGCTATCCTCGGCGAGGATCGCCTCCGCATCCCCTTGATGAACGAGAATTGTCATTGCATTCAGACCAAAACTCGAACGACCGCGAACGGGCACTCGGTACACGTCAATTGAATACAAATCGGAAGAACCCACACTTCCACTATGAATGAACTCAAGCTCGGGGTAATCAAGTGCGCCGCCAGACTCCCCACTCCTAACCCGAGCCAACGCAGTGAATAAACCATCACCAACGTCACCTAACCAATACAATTCTCTTTGATCAATTACCGAAAACAACAAACCTTTATCAGAAAGTATGTCACAAAGAAGTTTCAATTCGTACAGATTAAGCAGCGTCCATTCCTGGCCACGCCCATCGACTCCTGCCGAGCTTGATCGGCCGTACCGATAAATTTCTCGTTCCGCTCTATCATGGATTCCGGTTGTAACATCAGCCTGCCAGACTATCCCTTCTGCAAGATCATATGCGCGAATAGTTTCATCGCGATTCACCACGTGCGCTACTGCACCCCGCCAACAGCTAGGAAACTTTACTTTCGTTCCGGAAGAAATTCTCGAAGAGAAAACGCTTTTAACCCAATCGGCATCAATCTTTGTTTGAACCCGACTCCGATCGGCTATCGGGAAAAGCTTAGTTTCACGGAAATCCTCTGACAGAAGGCGAAGAGCCAGACCAGTATCAGCTCCCGTCGAAGTTCCCCAGCTTAAAAACAATTCACACATCATGTCCGTCCACGCAACGGACAGACAACGTCGATCTCCTTCTATAAACGACAATACAAAAAAGAACTCGAGAATAGATCTATGGGCGAACTTAAAGCACCCGTCTGCATCCCTGTTAAGGAGAGACCGTGAAGTCAGCTGCCATGCTTCGACATCTGAACACTCAATACGCAATAGATCAATTAGATCTTCACGCGAAATTCGATCAGACCCGCGATCAGCACGCGTTATAAACAACTCCACCGAAAGAGATTTTGAGGATTTTCTCAAAAAGTCTGGGGCAATCCATGAACTTTCTCTTTGGATCCAGGTATCGACCATGAAGACATATAAATCCCACAAGCCGTGCGCTTCTCGCTCGGACGCAGCGAGGCTCGGGATCAAAGCAGTCAGCATCGGCCTAGCCGCGAGATCAGCGATATCAGAAACTATTCGTCGGGCCTTCTGCCTCTGCCTACGCCTTACCCAAGGTATTGATCTACTGACATATTCGTCGATTTGAGCTCGATCAAATGGTTGCAAGTAAACCGTCAACCATTGGTAAACAACTGGAACTCCTGCTCTTCGCGCGGCTACACGCCTAATTCCTGTGCAACGGGGAATCTCTTCGTCCGTAGGAAAGAACTGGGTGCGACAAGTCATGACAACACATTTAAACTCAGAGACAGAATTCATTACTTGTTCCATTCTCCCAGACGCATCCTCTATCGCTCGAGGATCCTCATCAAATGCATCGAGAAGCAAGACCGTATCCCGCTTATGCGGGACCCTTTTCAATTGTTCTAACGCCCCAGACTTCCCCAAAGAGATGAGCGCGAAGCGAAATCGATCTTCTTCTCGCGCCACAAGATTTAGGAGAAGCGTAGTCTTCCCCATCCCCGAGTCCGCCAAGATCAGAATATGCTTTCTGTCATCTGCAGCGAGCTCACGCACTAGTGCGTCGAACACGCGCTCTCGAACGGCTACAGTATTACGAAGATCTTCTCTATCACTTGGATCAACATTCGAACAGTACGGGACTAAGTAATCTTTTGATGCTGAGACGAAATCGTGTCTTAAAAACCCATGCAGGCGCAGCTCTTCATCTTGAAATTTTTCCTCGTTAGCGGCCTTCTTTTGCAGGCGATACTGCTGAAAGGCAATCACCAAGCCCCCTATCGCCACCGCACCCAAAACAAGAGCACCCCCCGTAGCAAGCAGGGGCCACCATGATGACTCGACCTTCAGGCTGTACCAACGAGAAAGGTTGGTGGTTAGGTCACGAAAGATCTCTAGAAGAGCGTCCATACTCGAGCTTTAGCTCCGATCGTAAATATTCGTAAGTCACTCATTTCTCTCAAGTATGTCTTCGGGACAGCTTTTGGTGAAGATTTAATTTATTGCGAATTTTCCCAGACGGGGTGACATTCCGCCACCAAGCGTCGATTCTGCACGTTTAAGTTACAACATTCTGGTCAGAAGACGCTTAGATTGAAATGCTGAGATACCGCCGAGGCGCTGACAGCGCAAAGAACCGGGGCAACAAGCGCTACAGCGACATCGATCAACACGTCTCATCAAGCCACCTCCGCTCTCAACACCCTCGCCGCCTCCACCATATTGCTAAGCGCCGGAATCACCTCATTCCACTGCCGCGTCTTCAGCCCGCAGTCCGGATTCACCCACAGCCGTTCGGCCGGGATGCGTTCGGCGGCCTTCTTCATCAACTGAACCATATGCTGCGGGTCCGGGATGTTGGGTGAGTGGATGTCGTACACGCCGGGGCCGATTTGGTTGGGGTAGTTGAAGTGGTCGAAGGCGTCGAGCAGTTCCATGTCGGAGCGCGAGGTTTCGATGGTGATGACGTCGGCGTCCATGTCGGCGATGGACGCGATGATGTCGTTGAACTCCGAGTAGCACATGTGGGTGTGGATCTGCGTTTCGTCCTCGACGTCGTTGGCGGTGATGCGAAAAGACGTGACGGCCCAGTCGAGGTATTCCTGCCACTGGGCGCGGCGCAGCGGCAGGCCTTCGCGCAGGGCCGCTTCGTCGATCTGGATGACGCGCACGCCGGCTTTTTCGAGGTCGAGCACTTCTTCGCGGATGGCGAGCGCGAGCTGATGGCAGGTGGTGGCGCGCGGCTGGTCGTCGCGCACGAAGGACCAATTGAGCATGGTCACCGGGCCGGTGAGCATGCCTTTCATGGGCTTGGTCGTCAGCGACTGGGCGAAGCGAATCCACTCCACGGTCATGGCCCTGGGGCGGCTTATGTCGCCGAACAGGATGGGCGGTTTGACGCAGCGTGAGCCGTAACTCTGCACCCAGCCGAACTGGCTGAAGGCATAGCCATCGAGCTGTTCGCCGAAGTACTCGACCATGTCGTTGCGCTCGGCTTCCCCGTGCACCAGCACGTCCAGCCCCAGCGCCTCTTGCTCGCGCACGCTGCGGGCGATCTCGCTTTCCATCGCGGCGCGGTAGGCCGCCTCGTCCAGCTCGCCGGCCTTGAACTGGCTGCGCGCCAGGCGGATGTCGGCTGTCTGCGGGAAGGAGCCGATGGTGGTGGTGGGGAATTTCGGCAGTTTCAGATGCGCGGCCTGTTTACCGGCGCGCTCGGCATAGGGGCTCTTGCGTTGGCCGAGCTGGGCGGTGAGCTTTTCCAGCGCGGCCTTGACGGCCGGGTTGTGCACACGCGGCGAGGCTCGGCGGGCCTCGATGGCGGCGCGGTTGGCGTCGAGTTCAGGCTGCACGGCAGCGCGGCCGAAGTTGAGCGCAACGGCGAGCACGCGCAGTTCTTCGAGCTTCTGGCGGGCAAAGGCCAGCCACGAACGTACTTCAGCGTCCAGGCGCTCTTCGCTGTCCAGATCCACCGGAACATGCAGCAGCGAGCATGACGGGGCGAGCCACAGGCGGTCGCCCAGGCGCTCGTGCAGCGGCTCCAGCCAGTCGAGCACGGCGGCCAAGTCGGTCTTCCAGATGTTGCGGCCGTCGATGACGCCCAGCGACACCACCTTGCTGGCCGGCAGCAGGTTGAGCAGGCTCGCCACCTCGTCGCGCGCCCGCACGGCGTCCACATGCACGCCGGCCACCGGCAGGTTGGCGGCCAGATGCAGGTTCTCCTGCAGCGTGCCGAAATAGGTGGCGAGCAGCAGCTTCACGCGGCAGGCCTTGAGCTCGTGATAGGCGAGGTTGAAGGCGTGCTTCCAGTCGGCGTCGAGTTCGGTGACTAGCACCGGCTCGTCGATCTGCACCCACTCGGCGCCCTCGTCGGCCAGGCGGTCGAGCAGTTGCGCATACACCGGCAGAAGGCGCGCGAGCAGGTCGAGCTTGTTGGAGTCGTCCTTGGCCTTGCCGAGCCACAGATAGGTGACCGGGCCGATGATGACGGGCTTGGCGGCCACACCTTGCTCGCGGGCTTCGCGCAGTTGCTCGACAAGGCGCGAGGCGTCCAGCGCAAACGTGGTGTCGGCGGCAAATTCCGGGACGATGTAGTGATAGTTGGTGTCGAACCACTTGGTCATCTCGCCGGCGGCCACGCCACCGCAGCAGCCGGAATGCTCTTCCGCCGAAGCTGCGGACCTGCCACGCGCTACGCGGAAATAGTTGTCCAGCGCATCACCATGAAAGCCACCCACGCGCTCAGGCAGGTTGCCGAGCGTGAAGCTCATGTCCAGCACCTGGTCGTAGAACGAAAAGTCGCCCACCGGAACGAGGTCGAGCTGGGCCTGCTTGCCCCAGTGACGGGCGCGCAGATGAGAGCCGAGCGCCTTGAGCTCGTCGCGGGTGGACTGGCCTTTCCAGTACGACTCCAGACCGAATTTGAGTTCGCGCTTCGCGCCGATGCGCGGGAAGCCGAGGTTGTGGGTGGTGAGTGCCATGATTTACGCCTGCCGGGTTTCAGAAGGACGCAATGCTAGGCCGCCCAACTCATGAACAAAAATGGTACTTTTTCATGAATTCATGAATATGGCTCACGCACACCCTTATGCCCCTGCTTGAACGCAACCACCTTGCCATCGTGCGCGCCGTGGCCGAGCACGGCTCGCTCACCGCCGCGGCCGAGCAGCTTCACCTCACGCAGTCGGCGCTGAGCCACACCATGCGCAAGCTCGAAGACCAGCTCGGCATTGCCATCTGGCACCGCGAGGGCCGCAGCCTGCGCCCGACGCAGGCCGGCGAATATCTGCTGGCCGTGGCCAACCGGTTGATTCCGCAGCTCGACCACGCCGAAGAGCGCCTGCGCCAGTTCGCCCGCGGGGAGCGCGGCGCCCTGCGTATCGGCATGGAATGCCACCCCTGCTATCAGTGGCTGCTGAAGCTGGCCTCGCCCTACCTCGCGGCGTGGCCGGCGGTGGATGTGGATGTGAAGCAGAAATTCCAGTTCGGCGGCATCGGCGCGCTGTTCGGCTACGAGATCGACATGCTGGTCACGCCCGATCCGCTGTTCAAGCCTGGCCTGCACTTCGAGCCGGTGTTCGATTACGAACAGGTACTGGTGGTGGGGCCGCAACATGCGCTGCGCGGCGCCGACTACGTGCGGCCCGAACAGCTGTCGGACGAAACGCTGATCACCTATCCGGTGGACACCGACCGGCTCGACATCTACGCGCAGTTCCTCACCCCGGCCGGCATTGCACCCCGACGCCACAAGCCCATCGAGACCACCGACATCATGCTGCAGATGGTCGCCAGCGGCCGCGGCGTGGCGGCGCTGCCGCGCTGGCTGGTGGAGGAATACGCCACCAGGCTCGACATCGCCCCGGTGCGACTCGGCAAGAACGGCATCGCCAAACAGATCTTTCTGGGCATTCGCGAGGCCGATGCCGACATCGACTACCTGCGCGCGTTTGTGGAACTGGCGCGTACATCCCGCGAAGCTGAGGCATGAGCCCGACCCAGGCGTTGAAGCTCCGGCACCCCGGCTGCGCGATAGAGTAGCCTGCCGGCCGAACGCGCGGCAGACGCTGCGAATCACTTCTCGATCAGCAGGTCACCGACAAGCAAGGCGTCGAGTCCAGTCGTCATGAACACCGACACCGCATCCTCGACCGAGTGGACGATGGGTTTGCCCATGATGTTGAAGCTGGTGTTGAGCACGATGGGTACGCCGGTCAGTTTGCCGAATTCCTGCGTCAGCGCATGCATCCACGGTGCGCTGCCGGGCGACACGGTCTGCAGCCGACCGGTGCCGTCCTCATGCACCACCGCCGGAACGAGCGAGCGCCGTTGCGGCCGCCACGGCAGCGTAAACGACATGTAGGGCGACGACTGTACGCGCTCGAACCAGGCGTCGACGTCGGCCTCGGCGATCACCGGCGCGAACGGGCGGTACGGCTCGCGCCCCTTCACCGCGCGGTTGATGCGGTCCTTCATTGCGGGATCGCGCGGGTCCGCGAGAATCGCGCGATTGCCGAGCGAACGCGGGCCGAACTCAGCCCGCTCACGCATCACGCCGATGATCCTGCCGTCCGCCAGACGCCGGGCGATCTGCCCCGGGGCGTCACCGCCAATGTCGGTCACCTTGCCGCAGGAGCCGAAATGACCGAGTCGTCCCATGGTCCCGGGCGATGGCGTGCTGCCCAGAAAGGGCGATCCGTCACAGCCCGGAATGCGCGTGCTTTCGGTCGAATGCATCCAGCTAAGAATGGCGGCACCGATCGCGTTGCCGTCGTCGGCCGGGGCGGGTGGCACGAAAATCCGCCTAAATTCGCTGCAGCCGGCAATCGTGCCGTTGAACGAGGAGTTCAGCGCACAGCCGCCGGACAGGATCAGGTTCTCCGTCTGGCCATCGTCACACGCGGCGAGCACCCGTTCGGCCAGGGCCGCATAGGCCGCCTGACCGCTGGCGGCGAGATCCGCGGCGTCCATGACGGGCGCGTCGGCCGCGCGCGCATGGCGCTCGATCAGCGATCGCGCACGTTCGAGCGTCTCCGCAGGGGCATAGCGCAGCCGGCCCCGGTCCACCTCCATCATGGAGACCATCGCGTCGCGCAACTCGGGGACAACCGTGCCATAGGCGGCCAGCCCCATCACCTTCCACTCCTCGCCCAGGCGCCAGTCGAATCCGCACAGCTTGGTGATCCACGCGTACAGCGTGCCCAGACTGCCCGGCCCCCAGGATCGCCAGCGGCGGCGGATCGTCCGCTCGCGCAGGTCGAACAGCGACACCGCCCCGACCTCGCCTTCGCCGTCGATGACCAGACACGCGGCATCCTCCACCGGCGCAAAGACGCAGGCGGCGACCGCGTGACACAGATGGTGGTCATAGCGGCGCACGGCGGGCATCTCCCGCGCCAGCTCCAGACGCAGCAGCGACGCGCCGGCCGAGGCCTGGAGCGATGCCTGCAAGCCGCGCAGCCACAGCGCCTCGGTTGCCGGCAGCAGCGTGTCGGACATCTGCACCGGCAGATCGGCCTTGACCGTCGCCCAACTCGTGGCGACTTCCAGCCGATCCCGGCCGCGCTCGAAACCGACGGCGGCCAGCGCCGCCAGCAGATGCGTCACATGGTCGGGTGCAATGCCCCAGGCACGCTTGTCCTGCAGGAAACGCTCGGTAGCCTCGGCGAACACCACGCGCCCGCGCGCGTCCACGATCGCGAGCGCAGGGTCGTGGCCCGACGTCGACAGTCCCAGATGAAAGGTCGCCATCAGGCCTGCATCTGCTGCAGGACGTACTGCGCGAAGCTGTTCAGGGTGTCGTGCTCGAACACCGCTGCCGGATCCATCTCGATTCCGAAACGGTCCTCGACGTCGCCGCACATCAGCACCGCGTCGATCGACTGGAGCCCGAGATCGCCCAACGGCGCATCCGCCTGGATATCGCCTTGCGCGAGCTGAGTGCGTTGCGCAATCTGGGTTCGCAGGAATTCGAGCAGTTCAGCTTCGCGGGATGTGGTCATCGGGATGGGTCCGTTGTGGGCCGAGGCGGCAGGGAAGAGCGCGCAATGCTACTGTCTGCGACATGGGGAAGTAAATCTGGCCTTGCGCGACCAGCGAGATGTCCGGAAAGCGCGCGAACAAGGCCGGCACCGCACGCCGGATCAGCAGACGCGACAGCGACGCGCCGACGCAGCGATGCAGGCCGTGCCCGAAAGCCAGATGTCCGGCGGCGACACCGCGGTTGATGTTCAGCAGCGACAGGCGCGTGGTATCGCCCGTCTGCATCGGCAGACCGTCGACGGTCAACGGCCGACGCGCCATGCGGTAGATGTATTTCGGCGCGGCACACAGCGAAATCACCTGCTCCAGCCGGCTGTCGATCCAGGCCGGGGTATCCGCGCCGATACGCGCCTCGGGCGGACGCGTGAGAATCCAGTGCAGGATGTTGGCGAAGGTATGCGAGAAGGTAAAGGTGGCGCCATAGAGCACCAGCGTGGCGGCCTTCAGGTCATCCTCGCCGAAATCTTCCGGCGGGCTCGCGAGCAAGGCCTGCAGCAGGGATTTCGGCCCCGGCGACGGCGGCACGGACTGCATCTGCGAGAGCGCCTCGCCGAAGATTCCCTGCACCCGCTCCAGTTCCCGCAGCGACAGCCACGGCGCCAGCACGTCCTGCAGCCCCGGCGCCAGTTCCTCGAAGCGTTCCGGGTCGCGCGGCGCGATGCCGAGAATGCGGGAAACGGCCTCGGCGCGCAGCCGGTCGGCGAACCCGCCGACCAGATCGGGCGCCGGATGCCGCGCCAGATCGTCGAGCACACGCGATATGGCCGCATCGATGACCGGCTCCCATGCAGCGAGCCGATTGCTGCCCAGGCGGTCGGCGATGGCGCCGCGCAGGGCAAGGTGTCGTGCGCCATCCATGAAGAACATCGCATTGCGGGCGATCGAGATGGCGGTGGAAAGATTCCGCCCGCCGCGCTCGGCCAGCGCCGCCAGATGCGCCTCCATGCGCGGTGGGCTGAAGTTGGCGTTGTCGCCGACGATCCGTCTCGCGGTATGCATTTCCCGTATGTCGCACATGCGGCTGGACGTCCGGCGGTTGCCACCGCCGAGGTCGCACGGCAGCGCCACCGGGGCCTGCATCATTGGCGTCCGGACGAAGCGACAGGCGTCCTTGTACAGCAGCAGTTCGGGGAACCGCTTCGCCAGAGCGGGAATGGCCCGCTCAAACAGCATGGCCGAAAGCTCGACCCCCGGACACTTGTGTGCGCCGCTGCCGAACGACAGGTAGGGCACGCCCGCCGACGCCTCGCGCAGACGCGCATTGACGCCCACGATGTCGACTACCCGGCCCTGGCTCCGATGATGAGGGCAGGCCGCCACGCCGGCATCTTCCGCCGCCACCCGGACCAGTGTTCGCGTCGTCGGATACAGGCTCAGGATGCGGTTCATCTCGCGTTCGGCCCAGCCCGGCGTCGCGGCGTCGGCCCATTCCGCCCGCACGCTGGTGAGCATTCCGTAGAGCGCGAATCCAAGCGACTGGGTCGCGGAGTTGGCGCCGGCCAGCAAGCCCACCACCAGATAGCGCGTGTCGAGCCCCGCCGGCAGCCGTTCGCGATGGCGATCGAGATAGCCGAGCAGCCCCTCGGGGCCGTCGCCGACGACTGCGGTCGCCGGGGCCGGACAGGCATCCACCAGGGTCCGAACCGCACCATCCAGGCGCTTGAGCGTCGCCAGCGAAAGATACGGCTCGCTGATGCGCTGTACCGTCTGCACCGCCTCGAAGTGCTCCGGCCCCATCCCGTCGGAGATGCCCAGCACTTTGGGCATGACGCCGAGAAACAGCGGCGTGGAGAAGTCGGCCACCAGATCGGGGTTGCGCGCTGCCCCCAGCCGGTCGAGTGCACGCCCGACAGCCGCGGCGAATACCTCTTCCCAGTTCGCCAGCCCTCTCCGGCTGAAGAACGGGGCAAGCACCCGGCGGGTCGCGAGATGCGCGTCCCCGGTCAACGCGACCAGGGTATTGGTCGAAAGATGCGTGAGATCAGGAAGCTCGATGCCGCCCCGCGCCGACAACGCCTGCAGGTAGTGGTCGATGCGGGGCACTTCGAGCAGGCGCAACGCGGCCGCGGCTTCGGCCGGGTCATCGATGAAGCCGTCGGGGTCGGCCCAGAAACTGCCGCTCATTGCACGGCCTCCTCGGCCAGTCCGGCGGCAAATGCCGGATAGGCCTCGGCGATGTGCTGGCGTCGCACCTTGCCGCTGCTGGTACGCGCCAGCGTTCCGCGCGGCAGGATGTGCACGTCGGTGAGTTCGATGCTCCAGGCGCCGGCCACCGCACGCCGGATGCGGTCGGCGACCGGCCCCGTGTCGCCTTGCGGGGCGTGGCCGGGGCGCAATTCGATGCACAGCACGGCGTGGCCATTCGCGGCGCCCGGCGGCATGAAGGCTGCGGCGGCCATCGGATTGAGCGCCGCGTCCTGTTGCGCGGCCAGCCATTCGATTTCGGCGGCGGCGATCTTGCGGCCATTGACGATCACCACGTCCTTGCGCCGGCCGGTCACGTACAGCAGGTCACCGTGCACGACGCCCAGATCACCGGTACGCAGCCAGCGCAGGTCCTCGGTCTCGTTGTCGAAGGTGCGCGCACTCTCGTCCGGCAGACCCAGATACGCCCGGCTTGTCGAAGCGCCGCTCAACCAGATCTCGCCCTGCCGGCCGTCCGGCAGCGCGGCGCCGGTGTCGGGGTCGCTGATGCGGATTGACCGCCGGGTCTCCTCGCCAAGCACGCAGGGCTCGACCGCCGCATGAGCAGCCGATGCGGAGGGCGTGTCCGGCTGCCGCCCGGGCTCACCCGCCGCGAAGAGCGTGAATTCGGCCATGCCGTAGCAGGCGAACACCGCATCCGGCGCCAGCCCGTACCGGCCGAAGCGCTGTCGGAAACGCTCGAGAAGCCCCGCGGGCACCGGCTCCGCCCCGCAGAATGCACGCTGCCACGACGACAGATCGAGGCCCTCGCACTGCTCTTGCCCGACACGGCTGAGGCATTCCTGGAAGGCGAACGCCGGGCCGCCGCTGAAGCTCCCGCGATAGTCCGAAACCGCGCGCAGCCACGACAGCGGATTGCGGATCATCTCGAACGGGCTCATCTGTATCGAGCGGGCGCCGCTCAGCAGCGGATAGAGGATGCACCCCATCAGCCCCATGTCGTGATAGTGCGGCAGCCAATTGACCATTACCGTGTGCTCGTCCATGCCCCACAACCGCTGGATCAAGGCGCAGTTGGCGCGAATCTGCGCCGCATCAATCGGCACCGCCTTGGGATGCCGCGTCGAACCGGAGGTGTGCTGGATGATCGGAATGCCCGGCAGGCCGGAACGCGCGACGGCCACCACCGGTTCGTTCGGGGCGTCGATGGCCACGACGGGGCAGGATGGCCTACCGTCGGCGGTACGCAGTCGCGCAACGATCCCCTCGCGCTGCGCCGCGGTGCACAAAACCGCCGTAGCGCCGCAGTTCTCGGCGATGTGGCGCAACTGATCCGGCGCATCGGCCGGGCGTGGCGGAGCGATCGGAACCAGCGTGTGTTCGCCGATCAGCGCGGCCAGCAGCGTGAACAGAAAGCCCTCTCCGGCGGGCAAGGCCGCAACCAGCACATGCGGACCGGCACCGAACAATTCGGCCCAGGCCTGCGCGCGACCCCGCGCTTGGGAGAGCAGCTGCTCTCCGGAATAATCGGCGGCCCGCTTCCGGCGTCCGAGCACCGTGATCAGCGGCCGCCCTGCGGACGCTTCGAGTGCTGCCAGAACGCTTGCCCGCAAGCTCATTTCCGTCCGAATCATGGATGCATGCCGATCATCCCTGGCAGCTTCGCACCTGCATTCACAACGCGGTGCGCACCGCGCCTCACCCCGGGATTGCAGCCCCCTCCCGCATGAAAGCCGGCGCAGACCGGTCACGTCCTCCCCGCATCCGGGCCACGAGCAGATGGCCATTCAGATGCATGGCCAGGGAATCGAACAGATCGCCCGCGATTTCCGGGCGTTGTCTGGCCAGCGCGTCGACCGCCTCGATGACCTGCCGGCCAGCGGGGTCCCTGGCGCCTTGGCGGATCAACTCCAGCCACGGGGACCCCCGACGCGTGCCGAACTTGCGTCGGGCCGGGTGGCGCAGACGCTCGGGCGCGGGCTTCAGAAGGGCCGCCAAACGCTCGAAGCGATGAATGACGTTGTCGGGCTGCATGAGTGCATCGACGAGCCACGTCGCCCCCTCGGCCAGTTGCGCACGGCTCATGTTCTTCGGCTGGATGTTGGTCCAGTAGTTGCCGACCGAACTCGGGTCCTGGCCGGGGTCTTCGAGCAGACGCCCCTCGGCCTTGTATTGCGCATAAAGCGGGGTCGCCACCGGAGCGACGAGCACGGACACCCTGAGCTGCACGACGGGCAGCGACATGCCGAAGCGGAACTGGCGTTCGAAGCATCCGAGATCGTCGCTGTCGAAGCCGAGCATCAACCCCGCCTGTACGGTCACCCCCGCGGCCACGATCCGGCCGCAGCGTTCGGCAAGGTCCTGGCGCAGGTTCTGCCGTTTGAGCGATTCCTTCAGGGCCTCTTCGCTGCTGGTCTCGATCCCCACGAAGGCGGTGCGCAGCCCGGCCTCGTTGCACAGCGAAAGCAGGTTCGCGTCGCGCGCAATGTCGATCGACATCTGCGTGCTGAAGCGCATCGGCTCGCGCCCGTCCTGCCCGTTCCAGGCGATCAGCGCTTCCAGCAACGTGCGCGTGCGCTGGCGATAGACCGTGAAGTTGTCGTCCGACAGGTTCACGCTGCGGTAGCCGAGGTCGTAGAGCTGCTGCAGTTCGGCAACGACCGCCCCGGGCGGCTTGTGCCGCTGCACGCGACCGAGATACTGGATGACGTCGCAGAAGTTGCACTCGAAGGGGCAGCCACGGCTGGTCTGCACCACACCGCTGATCGCGCGGTCGTTGCGGTACAGATCCCAACGCGGCACCGGCGACTGCGCGAGGTCGGCCTTCGAGCCGTCGTAGCGCGTCTGCAGCGTTCCGGTACGCAGGTCGTTGATCAGATCCTGCGCGACCGGTTCGAGTTCGCCGACGACGAGACAGTCTGCCTCGCCCTCGAACATGTCCGGCGCCAGCGAGACATGGGCACCCCCCATGATCACCGTCCGGCCCATCGCGCGGAATCGGCGCGCGATTTCGATGCCGCGCGCGGCCTGCGAGACGTTCATGCTGATGCCGATCACTTCGGAGGGGTCATCGAAATCCACCGCCTCGGTGATCTCGTCGCACAGCCTGAGCGTGAAATCATCGCCGAAGAACGCCGCGACCGTGGAGATTCCGGCGGCTGCGATCAGCGCATAGGACTCGTCCAGCGCCAGCATGTAATCGGCGATGACGGTGTCGCTGCCGAAGCTGGGCAGGGGCGCGATCAGGTAGACCTTCATCGATGAACGAATCCTATGTCGGCACGGGCAAACGCCTCGTCATCCATTCACCACAGACGGCCCTGACCGTGGCGGACGGTGCAACGCGCGCGGAGCGGGTGCGGATCAATCGAGCAACGGGGCGAGAACCGCCGATTCGCGGGCGCGAAACAACAGATCGCGCCACAGCGGGGCGTTCAGGTTCTGGTTTTCCGGACCGGTCAGCATCAGCGCCTCGAGCCGGCCCAGATACGCCTGCGCCCATCGATCATGCCAATCCCCGGCCTGTTCACCCACTTCGGCCAAAGGCATGGCCTCAATGTCGAAACGGATTCTGCCATCTTTCCAATGGGGCTGAAACCAGTAGGTCGGCACCCCCAATTCGCGACTCAGCTTCGGCACCACATTGGAGATCCGCAGGTCCAGTCCGAACAGACGCGCCGTGGCCGAGGCCGTCGCCGACGACGATGAGTCGCCGGGCATCAGTCGGCGAATGTCGACATCGGGCGCCGCCGAGAGCACCTGCCCGCTCCTGAGTGCCCTGACAGCGGCGATCGCGGCCTCCCGGGAATTGCCGGCCGTGCCGATTCCCAGGGCGCCCACCGCCTCGACGGAAGTGGAATCCGCGACGCTCTGAAAGTACGTCATGCCGGGAATACGCCGCGTCAAATACGTGCCAACCGCAGGGCCCATATGGGTCGAGACGAGAATGAAACCGCGCCCCTCGCGCACGAGCGGCATGATCAAGGAGAGATCGGGACGCTCGATGAACGCTTCGAGATCCTCGTCCCGCGCGGGGGTACGGAACAGGATGGCTGAGCTTTGCGTCGCCTGCATCGCCTTGCGACTCCATTGCGGATAGTCGCCATACGCTGACCCGCTCAGTCGCCAGGCAAGAAATGCGGCCGGATATACGGTATTGCCGAACAGGCCCTCGTCGTTCCCGAAGTCGAACAGGCGACGTAGTTGGGACGCACCGATGAACAAGCCGGCCGACGATCCGGCAACGCGCTGCGAACGCACCGCGGACCGTGCAGGCAGCCGCTCGCGCAACGCACTCACCTGATTTCGACAGTCGGCGACCTCGGCCGTTTCTCCCTGCCGGAGCAATTCGTTCAGATAGGAACTCGATGGATAGTAGCCATCCTTGGCCTTCAGCGACGCGAAAAGATCACGGGCTTCAGAGACCCTGCCGAGCCCGAAGAGATCGACCGCGTGGAGCAGCAGCACATCCTGACCCGCCAGGCCACCCGCATCGACGATCGCCTGGCGCACCGCAAGACTCGCCTCGCGGTTTCCGAGCGAGAGTTCGATGTCCGCGAGCAGCATCCGCCCGCGAATGTCCCCGGGGTTCGATTCCAGATGGCGGGACATGCAGCACTTCGCCGACTGCGGGTCACCCGACGCGAACCGGGCCAGCGCCTCGAAATAGCAACGGCCATCGTCTCCGGCGGGCGCCGCAGAGCGCGGCGATTCGCACTGTTCGAGTAAGCCGGCCCAGTCTCCCGCACGCGCCATCGCTTCAAGCAGCAACGAGCTCGAGCGTCCCGCCTCGCCGGACTTCGCAAGATCGCGACCGAGGGCATCGAGGACGTCCCTCGGCGTCTCGTCGCCAACGCCGAGCACCGCGAGATCGATGGTCCGGTAAAGGGCGTGCGGCGCGAGGGGGTCTTCGGCACGAAGCGCGGCGTACTGGCCCAGTGCGTCTTCGAGGCGCCCCAGGTCCGCAAGGCTGTCCGCTCGCACGGCGACCGCTTGGGGGGGCGCACCGATACCCTCGGACACGCCTTCCAGAATCTCGATCGCCATCTGTGGCCAGCCTGCGATCCGATACAGATTCGCCAGCCTGATTGCCGCGGAGCAATCGCTTTGCGCATACAGCACGGCGTCCTGGGCAAGACGAATCGCGTGCATCAATCGACCGGACTGGAGCGCACACTGGATCCCGATCGCAATCGCCTGCGGATGCCCGGGCATGATGTGCAGCGCCACCTCCGCGTGTTCCAGCGCTTGCTCGTAGCGACCCTGCATCATCCTGACTCTCGACAGCTCCACACGCAGCCCGGCATCGTCACGATGCTCGTCCGCAAGCGCTTCGAAATGATCCGCGCTCTGCTCGAGTCGCGCGCAATCGCGCAACGCCAGACCATACGCAACGGCAATCGGGAGGTCGTTCGGGTGCACATCGAACGCGTGTCGCGCACGGTCGAGTGTTTGCGGGCGATCCGCCCGTTGTTTCGAGTTGCTCACCTTGCCCAGCAGCGCACCCCGGTGCCGCGGCCGAAGCGCGAGGGCAGCATCGAGCAAAGCGTCGCTGGCATCGATATCTCCCGCCAATCGCTGCGACGCCGCCAGCTGATTCAGCACACCAACGTTGTTCGGATGATCGCCGTGTAGGTCGCGCAGGTGCTCCACACTTTCGCGGATTCGCCCGAGTCTTCTCAGCACTGCTCCGCGCTTGATCCGGACTTCGACGTCGTGGGCGATTGTCGACGCGGCGGCGTCGATCAGAGCCAGCGCGGAATCGTGCCTTCCAGCACTCATTTCCGCCTCGACCCGCTCGATAAGTTGCTTCGATGCGGGATGAATCGCGTTGTCCTTGGCACGCATTGGAACTTCTCGACGGGTTTCTCGGCGCGCGCCCGCAGCCGCCGGACGCTGCGCACGCGTTCCGGCCGAGGGCGTCGGGACGCCTCATGCACGGGGGTTCCCAGTGTAATCGAGCGGCGGGAGTGCCGTTGTCTCCGATCAGGGCAGACGCAACGACGAAGACAGCCCGACCAGACAGGTCAGCAAGAGGACGAACCCGAGTGCGCGATAGAAGCGCGAGGCGTCCGCTGCGAGCAGCCAGCCGTGCAGCCTCTCGCCGAAAAGCTGACCAGCCAGTACACATGGCAAGAGCCACAGATGATGCATGAGCTGCAGGTCGACGCCGACGATCACCAAGGACAGGAGCTTGATCGACACCAGGATGAACCAGGCGGCGATCATCGTGTCACGCAGCCGCTCGCGCGCGACGTGGCTGGCAAACACGGCGACCATCAGTGGCCCGCCGATCATCGAACTGCCGCTGAAATAGCCGCCCAGCATCAGCAGGGCGGCATCACTCGCCGATCCGCGACTGCGCACCGGAAGATTGAACACATAGCCCAGCGAATAGGCAATGACGATCAGATAGACGATCGCGCTCATCACCCGCGACGGCAGCGTGATCAGACCGAACACGCCCAGTAGCGACAGGGGCAGAATCCACGGCAGGGCGCGCCGGAGGTAGGCCCAGTCGGCTCCGCGGGCGGGCTTGTCCGCCCCTTGCTCCAATCGCGCACGCAGCAGCACCCACACGCCGAAGAGAATCTGGTGCACGGCGATCAGGGGCAGGAAGACCAGCGGATCGTTGACGATCAGCAGCAGGAACGGCAGCACCAACACCGCACCGCCGAAGCCGAGCCCGGAACGGACGAAGCCGCTCCAGGCGAACAGCAAGGCGATGGCGACATACTGCGGCGCGGAGAGGTTGTCCATTGGCAGAACGTGATCTGCGCGAAGGCCCCCGCGCCCAACGGGTTCGGCGGCCTTCGCGCAGACAAGCTTCAGTCGAAGTTGGGCTGTACCCCGGGCGGCACCGAAAAGCCCAGATCACCGCGTGCAATCACCGCCTCACGCCCGCCGTTGGCCGCCAGCAGCTCGCGCTGGCGCGCGTGCGCGCGGCGGTCCACCTCGACCGGATCGAGCATCTCGTTCAGCCGCCGGCGCCCCTCGACGAGCGCCTCGGCGTGGGCCGGATCGCCCGCCAGATCCACGAGTTCCTCGGGGTCGGCACGCAGGTCGAACAGCTGTTCGGGGTGCGAGATGTAGTGCACGTACTTGTAGTTGCGATAGCGCACCATGAACACGCCGGCCTTCGAACCCATGCCGTGATACTCGCTCAGTACCGTGCGCTCGGGATCGGGCGCGGCCTGGATCGCCATCAGAGAGGTGCCGGGCTGATCGCGCGGGGTCGCCGCGGCCTCTCCGGTGGCCTCGAGGATGAACGGATGCACGTCCACATGGCTCACCGCGGCATCGACCACGTGACCCTGCGGAATGCCCTCACCGGCGATGATCAGCGGCACCGCGGCGGCTTCCTCGTACATCGTCGACTTGCCCCATACACCGCGCGATCCGAGGTTGTCGCCGTGGTCACTGGTGTACATCACGCGCGTGTCGTCGATCAGGCCGGTTTCTTCCAGCGTGCGCATGACCTTGCCGACCTGCTCGTCCATGAAGGTGCACAGCCCGTAGTACCCGGCCACCGCGCGGCGCACCTTGTCGTCGCTGTCGAAGTACTTGTCGTAGGCAAAGCAATCGCCATATTCGCGCAGATACGGATGACCGGGCCGCTGCTCGGGCGCATAGAGCTTGGGCATCGGCAGGCGCGGATCGTCGTAGTAGCGGTAGAAGTATTCCGACGGCGCGGTCAGCGGGAAGTGCGGCGAGACCAGCGACACGAACAGCACCCAAGGCTTGTCGCGATGCTGCGCGGCCTCTTCGCGCAACCAGATCTGGGCCTGTTCGGTGATGTCCCGGTCATAGCGGGTGTACAGCGACTCTCCCGGCCCGGCCATGCCGGCCATCTTCCAGGCGCCCTTGCGCTCGGGCAGTTCGTCGCGCACCAGACCCATGAGATCGCCCTTGCCGTCGATCACGTGCATCGGAATGCGCTCATCGGAGAAGCCGTTGTCATCATCGGTGGCACGAAAGTGCAATTTGCCGATGGACATCACCCAGTGGCCGCGATCTCGCAGCAAGTGGTGCCAGGAGGGCACCGAGCCATCGTAAGGGTCGGCGTTGTCCCAGAAACCGACCTGGTGGCTGTACTTGCCGGTGGCGAAACCGGCGCGCGCCGGAATGCACACCGGGTTCGTGCAATAAGCGCTGGCAAAGCGCGTGCCACGCGCGGCCAGGGCGTCGATGTTGGGTGTGTGGACGATCTCGTTGCCATAGCAACCGACCGTGCGGATGTTGTGTTCGTCGGAGATGAAGACGACGAGATTCTGAGCTTTCATGCCACGGGTTCCATGTCGGGAAGATGTACGCCGGAAGAGGGCGGGGACGCGCCCCGCCACTCTTCTCAGTCGAGATACTTGGTCTTGATTTCGCGGAAATTCGCCAGCTCGGCACGCATCAGGGCGTCGGCCTCCTCGCTCGACATCCACACCGGTGCGAAGCCGAACTTCTCGCCGAACTTGCGGTAGTGCTCGGTGGCAACCGCCTTCTCTGCGATGCGCTCGATCTCGGCGAGCGTCTCGGCGGGCAGGCTCTTGGGTGCCATCAGGATGCGCACCACGCCGAAGTCGGCCGGGATGCCGTGATCACGCAGGGTCGGCGTGTCGCGCAGCGGCTCGTGGTGGATGCGCTCGAGCGAGCCACCCACGGTGAGCACGTTGATGAGCCCTTCACGGATCTCGCCGAGCATCACGGGGGCATGGATCACGCCCGCGTCGACTTCGTTGGCGAGCAACGCACGACGCACGTCGGCACCGCCGCCATAGGGAATGATGCGGATGTCGATGTCGCCCATGCTGCGAATCGCCGCCGCCATCAGCGTGTGCGCGTTGGCCGTGCCGCCGACCGCCACGGTCAGCTGGCCGGGCGACTTGCGCGCCGCGTCGCGGAAGTCTTCGTAGCTCTTGTAGCCACGCTCGGCGTTGGCAACCAGCCATGTCGGGCTGTCATAGACGCCGCCGATGTAGACAAAGTCGTCCAGTTCGTAGGGCTGCGAACGGAAGGTCAGCGTCGAGTTCATGTCCGAGCTGCCGTTGAGCACCAGGGTGTAGCCGTCCGCCCGCGCTCCCGCGGCACGCGCGGTACCGGTGGCGCTGGACGCGCCAGTGATGTTGTCGATCACCACCGACTGCCCGGAAACTTCGGAAAAGCCCTCGGCGAAGGCGCGGGCGATGGCGTCGGTGCCACCGCCTGCGGCCCACGGCACCACGATATGCACGGTCTTGGCGGGATACTCGGCCGCTGCAATCGCCGAGAACGTCATCAGTGTCGCGATGGTGAACGCGCGGGCGGTCGTACGCAGTTCTTTGAATCTGCTCATGTCAGTTGCCTCCATGGGGTACGGACTGCTTGCGGGGTGCCGCAAGATGCTTCGACAGGTGCCGCCACAGTTCCCAGGCGATCAACCCGACGATCAGGGCCGCGATCAGCATTCGCGGCACGGTGTCTACGAACACGCCCCAGTCGTTCTGCGACAGCGACAGGGCGAGTCTTGCGTTCTGTTCGATGATCGGGCCGAGGATGATCCCCAGCACCACGGTCACAGTGGGAAAGCCGTGCGACTCCAGCAGCCAGCCAAGTACGCCGCAGCCCAGGGCCACCCACACCGGGAAAAAGTCATTCATGCTGGCGAAGGCGCCGAGCGTGGCGAGCACCAGGATGAACGGGAACAACCAGCCACGGTCCTTGCCGAGCACGCGCACGAACAGCGTGATCGAAGGCCAGGCAATCAGGAACATGCACACCGTCGCCACCAGCAGCGAGGCCAGCAGCCCCCACACCAGCACCGGCTCGTCGCGCATCAGGGTCACGCCCGGTGCGACGCCGTGCAGGATCAGCGCACCGAGCATCACGGCCGTCGTGCCGTCGCCCGGAATGCCCAGCGTGAGCATGGGCACCATGGTTCCGCCGCAGGCGGCGTTGTTGTTCGCTTCGGGCGCGAGGATTCCGTCCGGCTCGCCGGTACCGAAGGCTTCCGGGTTCCTCGACTGGTTGCGCACCGTGCCGTAGGCCATCCACGGCGAGGCTTCCGCGCCCACGCCCGGAATCGCGCCGATGCCCACACCGTAGGCGCCACCGATGACGATGGCCCGCCAGCGCCCGAACACATCGCGCAGCTTGGGCAGCACCAACCTCACCTTCTGCGTCACGGCCTGGGTCGACGTGCCGATCAGCGCGGTGTCGCTCAGCACCACCGCGAAACCGAAAAATCCCACCAGCGCGGCGGCGAACGGAATGCCCGACTGAAGCTGGTAGCTGCCGAAGGTGAAGCGTTCGGTGCCGTCGACGGGGTCGATACCCACTGTCGAGAGCAGCAGGCCCAGCATGATGCCGATCATCCCGCGCAGCATCGAGGCACGGATGAAGGCCGTCACCATGATCAGCCCCAGCACCCCGATCAGCGCAATGTCGGCGCTCGAAGCCTTCATCGCCACTGCGGCCAGCAGCGGCACGCAGGTGATCGCGATGACCCAGCCGAAGACGCCACCGAGAGTCGAACCCATGACGGCGTAGCCCAGCGCCAGCCCGGCCTCGCCGCGCTGCGCCATCGGATAGCCGTCGAGCGCCGTGCACGCGCCGGCCGGCGTACCCGGCGTGCGCAGCAGGATCGCCGAGAACGAGCCGCCCAGCTTGGTGCCGACATAGACGCCCATCATCATCATCAGCGCAGGCAGGGTCGGAAACGAATAGGTCAGCGGCAACAGCACGATGATCGCCATCGGCGAGCTGAGCCCCGGCAGCGCACCGACGAAAATGCCCAGTGCCGTACCGACCGCGATCATCGCGATGCTGGTCGGCTCCAGCGTTGCCGCGAAACCCAGGAGGAGATCGGAGAACATGGCTCGCCCCCTCAGCGCAACGGCAGATGGATGATTTCGATGAACAGCCAGTGCAGCGCCGCAGCACCCCCGACGCCCAGCAGCGATACGCGCCACCACGGGCGGCGCCCGTAGAAGAGCATGCACAGGATCAGGAATGCGGCCGTGGCCACGAAGAACGGCACCCACGCCAGCGCCACCGTGTAGGCCCCCACCAGCAGCACGGTACCGACGATCAGCACGCCCGCACGCAGACGGTCCGCAGGCTGTGCGGGCGCGTCCTCGGTGCCTTGCGAATCACGACCAAGAAAGCTGCGCATCAGCGTGCTTGCGATCATCAATGCGCTCAGACCGATCAGCAGACTTGCGTAGATGATTGGTAAGGTCTGGGATTCGAGAATCCCGCGCGAGGCCAGCGCGGTTTTCTCGACCTGGCTGATGATGCCGATTGCACCCGCGCCGACAATGATGAATGCGCCCCCCAGCAGCAAATCGCCGGTGATTCTTGGCATTGCAGTCCCCTGTTGGTGTGGTTCTCTCTCGTTGTTGTCGGCCTGCCGATGTCAGCGGCGACCGTTTGTGTTTTAAACACTATAGCTATATAGTTTTAACTGTCAACGTTCTCCCTCGCAACGACCGTAGCGGTCGGTCGACGCGACACGAGGAGTGAAAATGTCCGACCCCGAACTGAGCGAAGTCCTGCGGCGCTACGCGCCTGACGATCTGGCCGGTCTGCCAAAGTACGCACGCCTGCGCGAGACGCTGATGCGCGCCATAGACGACGGATACTGGAAGCCGCTCGATCGGTTGCCCAAGGAAATGGCACTGGCGGAAAACTCGCCCTACAGCCTCGGCACCGTGCAAAAGGCCTTGCGGGATATGGTGCAAAGCGGTGTCGTCGTGCGCCGCCAGGGGCACGGCACCTTCGTCGCGCAGCGTGAAGGCGTGATGGCCGGGCCGCGCCACCTGCTGTTCGAGGACGACGCCGGAGAGCCGCTGGCGCTGTTCCCGCGGTTGGTCGCGCAGGAGCGGGACGACGGCGCCACGGTGGACTGGCGGCGCCATCTGGGCAAGTCGGTGCGCGAGGTCGTGCGCCTGGACCGCATCTTCTCGGTCGCGCACCAGTTCGAATGCTGCAGCCGCTTCTACATCGACGCGACGCGCTACCCCGTCTTTGCCAGCGCGCAGATGGAAGGCTTCCAGACAATGAACTTCAAGGACATCCTGCGCCGCGAATACAACGTCGTGATCGAGCGCAGCAGCCGCACCGTGCGCGTCACGACACTGCCGCAGGACGTCGGCGCCATGCTCTCCGCCGAACCCGGCATCACCGGCGCCATCATCGACTTCGTCACCTTCGCTGGCGACGGTCAGGCGGTCTACTACCAGCAGGCCTTCGTGCCCCCAAACCCCTATGCGCTGCGCGTCGAGTCGCGCTGAGGCCGGGCAAGGCCCTTGTGTCGGACAGCACGAAAGTCCCGTGTGACAGGCCCTTCGCCCGGGTCTAGCGTCAAGGCGGCCGAATCCCTCTTACACGTAGCAAGGCCCCTCGATCAGCGGATGCGCTGCAATGAAGGCCTCGTCGATGTCCACTCCATGCCCCGGCGCATCGAGTGGTTGCACGCATCCTTCGGCATCGACCGTATACGGCGTGGTTCCGAGGTCGTCCCGGAACGGGTTGTACGCCGTCACGTCGCCCTCGAAATAGCCGGGGTTGTCGATCGCGGCGAGCAGGTGGATGGATGCCGCCATGTTGATGGCTGAAGCCGAGGTGTGCGGGTTGCACGAGACTTTCCACGCCGAGGCCATCGCGGCGATGCGCATGCATTCGGTCACGCCCCCGGCCTTGGAAAGATCGGGCTGCGCGAAGCGCACCGCGCCGTCCTCGAGCAGGCGCGTGAAATCGAAGCGCGTGAAGTGGTTCTCGCCGGCCGCCAGCGGCACGCGACCCAGACGGGCCGCGTCGATGTAGTTGCGGTAGTCGTGCGGCGGAAACGGCTCTTCGAACCAGGCCACACCACACTCCTCGTAGGCCGGCATGACGCGACGCACGTCGTCGAGCGAGCAGCCGGTGTTGCCGTCGACGAGAATCTCGACGCCGTCGCCGACCGCGGCGCGCACCGCACGCACCCGCGCCACATCGCGCACCGGCGTGTCGCCCACGCGCAGCTTGAGCGCGCGATAGCCCCCGGCGACATAGGTCCTGGCCTCCTCGGCCAGCGCAGCCGGATCCTGCCAGCCCAGAGAAATCCCCCCGGCGTAGGCCGGGATCGGCTTCGAGGCACCGCCCAGCAGACGGTACAGCGGCCAGCCGGTGGCCTTGCCGCGGATGTCCCACAGCGCGATGTCGACTCCGGACAGGGCCATCGCGGCAGCCGCCCCCATGCCGTGGCTGGCCAGCTGCATGCGGTAGACCCGGGCCCAGACGCCGGCCACGTCGAGCGCGTCCATGCCGAGGACCAGTTCGCGGATGGTGGTGTCGATGAGCTTCGCGATGGCGCCCGGGCAACGTCCGTGATGCGCCTCGCCCCAGCCGACGATGCCCTCGTCGGTCTCGATGCGCACCAGCACCGAGTCGCGCTTGACGGCCCGGCCGATGCCCAGGGTGACACTCTTGCCCTCGGGCACCTTGAACGAGAGCGGAACGGCCTTGATGCCGGTGATCTTCATGCCTGACCTCGGTTCTTGCGGTAGTCGGGATTGACCAGATGCTCCGGCTCCCGGCCGGAGAGGATGCGCAGCATCTCCCCGACCGCGCCGACGCTCATCGCGTGCATGCTGGTGGTGGTGATCGCGGCGATGTGCGGCGTCATCAGCAGGTTGGGACAGTCGAACAGGGGATGGCCCGGCTCGAGCGGATGCTGGTCGTAGACGTCGAGCGCAGCCCCTGCGATACGCCCTTCGTGCAGGGCGCTGGCCAGCGCGGCGGTGTCGACCACCGGCCCGCGCGAGGCGTTGATCACGACCGCGCCCGGCTTCATCCGCGCGATGCGCTCGGCGTTGACGATGCCGCGCGTCTCCGGAGTCAGCGCGCACGACAGCACCAGCGCGTCGGCGCGGGCGAACAAGTCGTCCATCGAGACGGCCTCGACCCCCGGGGGGACCTCGGACGGGTCGCGGCACACGCCGATCACCGTCATGCCGATGGCCTGGGCAATGCGTGCGATGCGCGCACCGACGTTGCCCACGCCGAGAATGCCGAGCACGGTTCCGCCCAGTTCCGAAAAACCCGCGGCCGGCATGCGCTCGCGCACCCAGCAACCTTCGGCCCGGGCGAGCACGTCGTCGACGTTCGAAGTGCTCGCAGCCTTGGCTCCGCCGCCCAGCGGCAGCGCGCGCGCCTTGTCCCAGCCATCGCTGCGCAGTTTCGCATCCACCGCAAGCAGGGGGCGGCGCAGGTTGAGCAACTGGGCGATGACGTATTCGGCCACGGCCTGGGTATTGCAGCCGGGCAGGTTGGCCACCGGCACTCCGGCGGCGGTCGCCGCCTCGACCGGGATGAAGTCCAGTCCGACGCCGTGGCGCACGATGCCCTTGAGCAGCGACGCGTGTTCGCAGATGTCGGCCGGCAACTGCGCGCGCACGATGATGCCGTCGACCTTCAGCGCCAGGCGCCGCAAGGTGTCGGCCGCCACGTCCGGCGCGAGCACGCTGTGCACGCCGGCCTCGTCGAGCATGCGCTGGCCGTCCGGGTGCAGCGCATTGGTGAGCAGTACGGTCTGGCCGTCAGCCATGAAAGACTCCTTGTTCGATGACCGGATTGGTCAGGGTGCCGAGCCCGGCGACGCTGGCGCGCATCGTCGCGCCGGGACGCAGCCACGCGGGAGGAGAGCGCATGGCTGCGACGCCGGCCGGCGTGCCGGTGGCGATGACGTCGCCGGGCTCGAGCGATTGCCCGCGCGACAGGTGCGAGACCAGCGCGGGGATGTCGAAGATCAGATCGGCGGTGTTGCCTTCCTGCAGGGTCTGCCCGTCCACTTCGAGACGCACCGCGAGGTCGTGGAGCGCACCCAGTTCGTCCACCGTCGCCAGATAGGGGCCGAACGGGCCGAAGGTGGGCAGGTTCTTGCCGCGCTCGAAACCGCGATCCTTGCGGATGAGCTCGCTGGCGCTGACGTCGTTGAACACGCAGGCGCCGACGACGTGCTCCATCGCCGTTTCCCGCGGAATGTCGCGCCCGCCCCGGCCGATGAACACCGCCAGCTCCGACTCGTAGGTCACGCCGCCCACGCCCGCGGGCAGGATCACCGGCTCGCCGGGGCCGATCACCGTTTCGGGGTGCTTCATGAAGAGCACGGGCTCGGCCGGCTCGTCCATGCCGCGCTCGCGCACTGCATCGCGATAGTTGAAGGCCAGCGCGAAGATGCGCCGCGGCCGGGGCACGGGCGCGCGCAGGCGCACCTCGTCCAGACCCAGCAGCGCCGCTTCGCGCAGGCCGTGCGCCTCGATACGCGCGGCGACTTCCGGCAGGCCGGCAGCGATGAAGGCGCCGACGTCGGGCGCGAGGCCACCGAGTGCGTCGCGCATGGCCGGCGCGGCGAGATCGCACACGCGGTCGTCCGCAGCGGACGCGTCGCCCATGAGCACGCCCGCCCGCTCACGCCCGTCGTGGCAAAAGGTGACGAATCGCATTCCGCCCCCTTTAGCCGACGCGGTACTTGTCGAGCACCTTGCGGTCGATCTCGACGCCGAGGCCGGGGCGGGTCGGAACCTGCACCACGCCCTTGTGCTGCACGATGGGTTCCAGGCCGAGGTGGTCGCGGAACGGGTTCTCGCACTGCTCGAACTCGAGCAGCGGCGGGCACGGGAACAGGCTGGGCGGCTGGTCCGGCATGGCGGCGAGAAAATGCACGGTGGCGGCCACGCCGACCACCGAACCCCAGGCGTGCGGCACGCACTCCACGCCGTGCGCCGAGGCCAGCGCGGCGATCTTCTTGCATTCGGTCAGCCCGCCCGCGGCGCACACGTCAGGCTGGACGATGTCCATGGCCTTGCGCACGATCGCGTCGCGGAAACCCCAGCGGGTGAATTCGTTCTCGCCGCCGGCCACCGCCATGTCGAGCGCGCGCGCGACCTCGACGTAGCCGTCGATGTCCTCGGGCGAGATTGGCTCCTCGAACCACTCGACGTCGAGTTCCTCGAGCTGGCGCCCGAGGCGGATCGCCATCGGCACCGAGAAGCAGTGGTTGGCGTCGACCATCAGGCGCACGTCCGGACCGAT
>CAXBIS010000008.1:0-139677 GCA_963975885.1 uncultured Azoarcus sp. | reverse complement strand
AACCTCCGACCCGTCAACCACTACTTCCCCCAAATCACGCGAAGAACCAAAAAAATCGCCCCGGCCACAGGCCGGGGCGTCGAAGGGCGTTCGATGATCGCTCGAAGCGCCAGCGGCGGCGCGTGACGGGGAGGAATTCCGGCACGCGCCGTCATTTCTTGCGCGAGGCTCAGGTGTCGGCCGCGAGACGGCCGTGCCAGGCGTGATCGACGATCTCGCGATAGGCGGCCGGCACATCGGGGACCGGAAATGCCTTGGCCAGACGCGCAACGCCCAGCGCATCTTCGGTGAGCCGGTCTACATCTGCGCGCGCGATACCGAAGCGCGCAAGATCGTTGGGAATGTCGAGCTTGCCGACCACTTCGCGCATGCGCCGCGGCGTTTCCAACAGCACGGCGTCGTCGTCACCGTCGATCCCGAACATCCGACCGACGTCGATCAACTCGGCGCGTCGGACCTCGCGCATCGCGTCCAGCACATAGGGCAGCATCACGGCATTGGTACTGCCGTGCGACTTGTGGGTCTGACCCGCGACCGCATAGGCGATGCCGTGCACGGCGTTGAGTCCGGCGCTGCCGTAGGACAGCGCGGCGTAGTAGCTCGCGTAGGCCATGCCGATGCGTGCTTCGCGATCGTCGCCGTGGGTGTAGCTGCGTTCCAGGTACAGCCCGCACAGACGGATGGCTTCGCGCGCGAACATCATGGTCAGCGAGGAGCGGCCGCTGTAGCCGGGGTCGGGATTGCCGCCACGGTCGAATCCGGCCGAATCCATGGTCATGTACGACTCGACCGCATGGGTCAGTGCGTCGATGCCCGCGTCGGCCGTGACGCGCGGCGGGCAGGTGTAGGTGAACTCGGGGTCGATCAGCGCGATCACAGGCCGCAGCACGTTGTCCATCACCGCGACCTTGGTGGCGTTGTCGGGGTCGATCAGGATTGCGCCGGGTGTGGCCTCCGAGCCGGTGCCTGCGGTGGTCGGCAGGGCCACCAAGGGCAGGGCCTGCGGTTGTGCCGCGAGCGCGCCCGCGAATTCTCGGATGGGACGGCCGTCGATCAGCGTCAGACACAAGGCCTTGGCCAGATCGATGTTGCTGCCGCCGCCGAGTGCGATCACGTGATCGGTGCGTTCGTCGCCCAGCGCGTCGCGGATCTCGGCCGTGGCCGTGTCGCACAGCACCGTCGTCGGATCGGGCTCGCCGCCGGCATAGACGTGGGTCCGAATGCCCAGCGCCGTGGCCGCTTCGACATACTCACGCACCCAGGGCGTGTGCCCGGTGAAGAAGGTGTCGGTCACGAGCACGCCGCTGCGATAGCCCATGCGCGCGAGCAACGCCGGCAGGTCGGCGCGCGTACCGCAGCCGAAAACGGTGCGCGCCGGCGCGCACCAGTGGATCAGGTCTTCGCTTCTCATGGTGTTCCTACCTCTTGTTCAGATCACGGAGGAAGCCACGCACATGCTGCGCAACCGCCGCCGTGGCATCCTTGAGCACCGAGTGACCAGTGCGCTCGAGCCCGATGAGTTTCGCGTCGGGCAGATCGGCCGCCAACCGTTCGGCGTGGGACCAGGGTGAATCCCCGTCCTCGCGCCCGTGGATGATCAGCGTCGGAATCGCGACACCGGAGAGCAGACCGACCTGGCTGGTGTTGCGAAGCGCCTCCCAGGTCCACGCAACTGCATCGCGGTCTGCCGCCTCGACCAGACCCAGCCGGATCTCGCGATCGTGGATCTCTTCGAGCAGCGCCGGCCCCTCGTTGCTGAACCAGTAGGCCTGATCGAGCATCGGGGTGCCCGACATCAACACCAGCGCCGACGGACGCGGCACCCCGGGGCGCGACAGGTATTGCAGCGCCACCGACACGCCCATGCTCCAGCCCGCCAGCACGAAGGGCGCATCGCCCACGCGGGCGCGGATCACCTCCTCCAGATCGTCGGCAAGGCGATCCAGCCGATAGTCGTCTCGCCCCGCGCCACGCGCGGCCTGCGCACGTCCCCGCAGATTGGGCAGCACGAAGCGCGCTTCGCCTTCCATCAGCCTGGCCAGCCCCGACCATGAAGCCCGCGTGCCCTGGATGCCGTGCACGGCGACGATGGTGATCGGACCGCTGCCGGTCTCGACGACGTCCATGATGCACTCCCGATGAATATTTGTTGTATATTACTGATATCCCGATCGCCGCGCAAACAAGCTCCTGCGCTGTGCCGACACGACTCTTTGATCAGGAGGCATGCAAAGCCGATGTCCGCAGTCAAAGCCCCTGCGACCGCCCTGGCGCGCGAACCCCTCTCCGGCCGCCCGCGCCCGACACTCAAGGAACAGGCCTACGAGCGCATCGAAGAGGCCATCGTCACGCTCGAACTTCCGCCCGGCACGGTGGTGTCCGAATCGGCAATGAGCGAGATGACCGGTATCGGCCGCACGCCGATCCGCGAAGCCATTCAGCGCCTGGCACAGGAAAACCTCATCATCGTGCTGCCGCAGCGCGGCCTGCTGGTGGCCGAGATGGACGTGCGCAAGCAGTTGCGCCTGCTGGAGACCCGCCGCGAGGTCGAGCGCCTGATCGCGCGCAGCGCCGCACGCCGCTCGAACGAACCCGAACGGCGCCGTTTCGCCGAACTGGCCGCTGAATTCGAGGCCGAGGCGGTGGCGGACGACGACACCGGCTTCGTGCGCAGCGACCGCGACTTCAACGAGCTGTGCCTGGTCGCCGCGCACAATGAATTCGCCGAAGGCGCGATGCGATTGATGCACGGTCTGTCGCGCCGCTTCTGGTACGTGCATTACAAACAGGCAGCAGATCTGCCCGAAACCGCAAGACTGCACGCCGCGATTGCGGACGCAATCGCGCGCGGCGACGTAGACGGTGCCGGGCGCGCGCTCGACCGCCTGCTCGACCAGATGGAGCAATTCACGCGATCGACGGTGCTGTCGGACCTGTAGCCACGACGCGGCGCATGACGCCGCTTCCCTTCACACGCCGCGGCGTCGCCCCGCCAAACCACCAATGACAAAGGCGTAGGGTGCAACAAACGAAGTGCATTGCGCCGTATGGATCGACCATCCGGCAGATTACGCTACGCTAATCCGCGCTACGCCATCTGCGGCCATGGGCTCATCGCCGCCCGAACAGCGCGTTGGCCTCGGCGTAGGGAATGGTGTCGGCGAGCATCGCGTCGAAGCGCCCATGCTCGAGCAGATCGGCGCCAATGCGCCGCGTCAGCGCCATGATCGCGCGCGCCGGGCCGGAACCGACACTCACGCGTGCGATACCCAGCCGCGTCATGCCCGCCATGTCCGGACAACCCGGTCCGGCCAGCACGTTGAGCGGGCAGGCTGCACCGGCGATCAGCGCGGCGATAGTGTCGGTATCGGTCACGCCGGGCACGAACACCCCGCTCGCGCCCGCGTCGCGATAGGCGCTCAGCCGCGCCAGCGTCGCCTCCAGGCGCGATTCCGCCGAGCCCAGCCGCAGCCAGAACACGTCGGTGCGCGCATTGATGTAGAGGTCGATGCCGGCCTCGCTGGCGAGCGCACGCACGGCCGCGATCAGCCCCGCCTGTTCAGCAGTGTCGCGTAACTCGCCCGGACGATCCGTTGGCGCGTCTTCGAGGTTCACCCCCACCGCACCGGCATCGATCACCGCACGCACGGTCTCGAGCACGGCCTCGCGCGTCGCCCCGTAGCCGGCCTCGATGTCCACCGTCACCGGCACATCCACGACGGCGACCATGCGACGCACGACGTCGATCATCTCGGCCAGCGGAATGCGCTCGCCATCGGGGTAGCCGCGCGAGAACGCGATGCCCGCGCTGCTCGTGCCGATGGCCTGCGCGCCGGCAGCCTCGAACACGCGCGCGCTGGCCGCGTCCCAGGCATTGGGCAACGCCAGCGCGGTGCCGCTGTGGTGCAAGGCGGTGAGGCGTCGCGCGCGCTCTCTCTGCGCGGGCGAAATCGTCGATACGCTCATTTGTGGACTCCCGGCCGGCGGCGCTCGCCGAGCACCGCGCCCTGAGACATCGGCTGCACGAGCTGACGATACATCGAAAGCCAGCCCGGCTTGAGATCGAGGACCGGCGGCACGAAGGCCGCCAGGCGCGCGGCCAGTTCGTCGTCGGTCACGTCAAAGGCCAGCACGCGGCGCGTCAGGTCGATCTCGACCATATCGCCATTGCGCACCACCGCCAGCGGGCCACCCTCGGCCGCCTCGGGCATGACCTGGCCGATGGTGATGCCGCTGTTCAGGCCCGACAGTTCGCCGTCGGTGACCACCGCCACGGTGTCACCCAGGCCCGCACCGACCAGTGCGGCCATGAAGCTCGCCGCGAACACCGTGCCCGGCCCGCCCTTGGCGCCCATCATGCGCAGCACGATGACATCGCCGGCACGCACGGTGCCGTCCTGCAGACCGGCGATGGCTTCGTTTTCGTCCTCGAACACGCGCGCCACACCGACGAAGCGGCGCACCGCCTCGGGCACGGCCGAGAGCTTGACCACCGCACCTTCGGGCGCGAGATTGCCGCGGATCACGATCAGCCCCGGCTCGCGACGAAAGGGGTTGGACGCCGGGCGGATGAAGGCTTCGTCGGGTTGCGGCACTTCGGCGAGGTTGGCTTCCAGCGTCGCGCCCGTGACCGTGAGCACCGACAGGTCCAGGCGCGCGCGCAGCTGGCGCATCACACCGGCACAGCCGCCGGCGGCATCCAGATCCTCGATGCGGTGCGGGCCGTTGGGACGCACCAGGGTGAGCTGGTCCACATCGGCCGCGCGTTCGAACTCGGCCAGAACGTCGACCGCGCACTCGGCCTCGATGGACGTGGCGATGAGGTGACGCACGCAGTTGACCGAGCCGCCCATCGCCACGGCCACCGTGACCGCATTGCGGAAGGCCGCCGGCGTGAGGATGTCGCGCGGACGGAGGTTCTTGTTCACCAGTTCGACGATCTTGGCGCCGGCCTTGTCCGCCTGCTCGGCCAGGCGCGGCCCACCGGCACGGATCGGCGCGCTGTGCGGCAAGGCCATGCCCAGCGCCTCGGCCATGCACTGCATGGTGTTGGCCGTGGCCAGTCCCGCGCACACGCCCGGCCCCTTGATCGCGTGGCGCGTCATGTCTTCGAGTTCGATCAGCGTCATGCGGCCGGCCTTGACCGTACCCACCGCCTTGTACACCTCCTCGATGTCGACATGGCGCCCGCCGCACTCGCCGCCGAGCTGGTAGCCGCAGGGCAGGATGAGCGCCGGGATGTTGAGCCGCGCGCAGGCCATCAGCTGCCCCGGCGTGGTCTTGTCGCACGAGGCGAGCAGGATCATGCCGTCCAGTTCCGCGCCTTCGACCTGGACCTCGACGTCATTGACTAGCAGGTCGCGCGTGGGCATCAGATAGCGGCCCTGCTTGCCGGCGCTGGTGACGAAATCCGAGGGGGCAACCGTGCGGATCTCGAAGGGCACGCCGCCCGCGGCGCGAATCGCCTTTTCCACCTGGCGTGCGACGTCGTCGAGATGCGCGTAGCACACCGAAAGCTTGCTCGATGAATTGACGATGGCGATCTTGGGCTTGTCGAAGTCTTCCTCGGCAATGCCCATCGCCAGCCATTGTGCGCGGCGCACTGCCCAGCGCGTCGTGCCCGGTTCGAAGTTGCTGCGCAGTACTGGATCGGCCATGTCGGCTCCGTCGTGTCGGGGTGGATGCTTCATTCGTCGAGACGCGCGCCGTCGCGGTTGAGCACTTCGCGCAGGTCCTCGCCACGGATCGCGCGCGGCGCAACGCCATCACGCAGCGCGATCGCTGCCGCATGACCGATGGCATGGCCGTAGCCGAAGCACTGTGCGGTCACGCGCGCCGAGGCCATGGCCTCGTGCTGGGCGGACAGGCAGCGCCCGGCCACCAGCAACGACTCGCCGCGCTGCGGCACGAAGCAGCCGTAGGGCACTTCGTAGTGATCCTGGAACAGCCACGACAGTCGCGGCTTCTCGCCCGAATGCAGTTCGATCGGCCACGGGCTGCGCGCGATGCCGTCGGCGCGCTTGACACCGGTGACCACGTCCTCGTTGGCGAGCGTCGTGACGCCGTCGACCTGACGCGTCTGGCGCACGCCCACCTGTACGCCGGTATCGTTGACGAAGGCCTGCTCGCAGCCGGCCAGCCGGTCGCGGAAGAAGCGCGCGTACTCGCGCACCTGGCGGCGACCCTCGATCTCGGCCTCGGTGATGTCGGCCACATTGATGGGGTTGAGTTCGCGCCCGTCGCGCCCGACGATGCGCGTGGCGTTGCACAGCAACTCGCCGGGGCGCGGGGTCTCGAACAGGAACACCTTGGCGCGCGGCAGACGGTAACGGCCCGAGGCGGTGGCCTCGACGATGGCCTGCATGACGTCGGCGCCAAGGATGGAATCCGGCCCGTAGGTCGCGATGAAGCGCTCCACATCCACGCCCTGCAGGCGGAAGATCATGGTCGGATTCTGCACCTGGCCCTCGTGCCCGACCGAGAACGGCAGGCCGGCCATGGTCACCAGATCGGCGTCGCCGCTGGCATCCACGGTGATGCCCGCGCGCACCTCGATGCGGCCCTGCTTGGTCCAGGCCATGACGCCGGCGATGCGCTCGCCGCCATCTGTCAGCACATCGGTGACCAGCGTATGCAGCAGCACGTGCACGCCGGCTTCGGCGAGCAGCTCGTCGGCCGATTCGCGCCACACCAGCGGGTCGTGCACGCGGGTGAAGGTGCGTCCGTAGCGCACCGGTCCGGTGAGGCCGTTGCGCGCGCTCATCGTGCGCACGAACTCGTCGGCGAAGCCGAACACGATCTGGCGTGGCGGCGCGGTGTCGGACTCCGCCGCTTCGTACAGCCCGCAGATCGTGCCGGACAGGCCGGCCACCGCACCGCCTCCGCAGAAGCCGTAGCGTTCCAGCAACAACACGCGCAACCCCTGGCGCGCAGCGGTCACCGCCGCCGCCACCCCGGCCGCACCGCCGCCGACCACCAGCACGTCGGTATCGATGCGGCTGGCCGGACGGGCATCGAGAATGGTCTCGTTCATGTCGTTCCCTCCGTGTTCTGCCGGCTAGAAGCCCAGCACCTTGGACGGCAACCACAACACGATCTGCGGAAAGGCCATGACTACGCCCGCGACCACGAGCTGCAGCAGGATGAATGGAATCACGCCGCGATACATGTCGGGCAGGGTGATCTCCGGCGGGCTCACCCCGCGCAGGTAGAAGATCGCCGGCGCCATCGGAGGCGTCAGGTAGCCGGTCTGCAGCATGATCATGAAGAGGATGCAGAACCAGACCACGTCGAAGCCGGCGGCCGCGACCAGCGGCGCGAAGATCGGGATGAAGATCAGCGTGACCGAGGCCCATTCGAGGAAGAAACCCGCGATCAGGGTCAGGAACAGGACCAGGAACAGCAGCCCCCACGGACCCAGGCCGAGCGCATCGATCAGGTTGTTGACCACCATCATGCCGCCCGTGCCGGCGAACACGCCGGTGAACATGTTCCCTGCGAGCAGGATCAGCATGATCATCGAGGTGATGCGCAGCGTGGCCATCAGCGCGTCGCTGAACATGCGCATGTTGAAGCGGCGGTAGAACACCGCCAGCGCCACCGAGCACAACGCGCCCAGCGCGGCCGCCTCGGTCGGCGCCGCCCAGCCCATGATCATCGAGCCGAGCACCGAGAAGATCATGACCAGCGGCGGCACCAGCGCGTAGACGGTGAGGCGGATCTTCTCCCACAGACCGGGGTCGTCGGGCGAGGGCTCGCTGCTCGGGCCGTACTCGGGCTTGATCACGCAGATGGCGATGATGTAGATGGCGTAGAGGGTCGCCAGCAGCAGGCCGGGGAAGACCATGCCCATGAACAGGTCGCCGATCGACACGTTGGCCAGCGGGCCGATCACCACCGCCACGACCGACGGCGGAATGATGGTGCCGAGCGAGCCGCCGGCGCAGATCGTGCCGCTGATCAGCGCCTTGTTGTAGCGATGCTTGAGCATCGGCGGGATGGCGAGCAGGCCGATCACGGCCTCGGCCGCGCCGATCACGCCCGTCGAGGCGGCGAACAGGATGGCCATCAGGATGGTACCGACCGCCAGTCCGCCCGGCAGGCGCTTGGTCCACAGGTGGATGGCCTCGAACAGGCGGTCGGCGATGCCGGAACGCTCCAGCATCGAGCCCATGAACACGAACAGCGGGACGGCCGCGAGCACGAAGTTCGAGCCGACCTCCTCGACCTTGTCGATGAGCAGGAAGATCAGGTTGTCGCCGAAGGTGACGAGGCCGAAGATCAGCGTCGTCGCCATCAGCGAGAAGGCCACCGGGAAGCCGATGAAGATCAGCACCAGCAGTACCGGGAACATCAGCAGGGCGGTGTATTCGGACATCAGGCAGCCCCCCCGGTGGAGGACTTGCCGGTCAGCACCTGCACGCCCTTGATGATTTCACCGACGATCTGCAGCGTCAGCACGACGATGGCGATCAGGAACACCAGTCGGTACGGCCACACCACCGGGTTCCACGACGAGTGGCCGGAAGTCTCCATGTCGACCCAGGAAGTCTCGAAGTAATCCCACAACCCCCAGCTGAGCCACAGCATGAAGGGCAGGATGAGGAACAGGTAGCCGGCGACGTCGATGACCGCGCGCGTCTTCGGAGAGACGCTGCCGTAGATCAGGTCGACGCGCACGTGCGAGCCCTGGCGCAGCGTATAGGCCGCGCCGAGCAGGAAATGCGAGCCCATCATCATGTAGCCGATTTCGAAGGCCCACACGGTGGGGGCGTTGAGCAGATAGCGCGAGAACACCTCGTAGGCCGTCGCGAGCACGAGCGGCACCACGAGCCAGGCGGCAATCACACCGACGTTGCCGGTGATGCGCTCGATCAGGCTCAGCAGCTTTTGCATGCTTGAAATCCAGGGAAGCGTGAAAAGAAAACGCCGCAGCCGGTACCACCCGCGAACGGGGCAGCGCCGGTGCGGCGCGCGAAGACGATCAGTCCTTGCCTTCGACCTTTACGTTGCGATAGCGGTCGGCGTCGGCCCAGAGCTTTTCGAACTCTTCCTGGCTCTTGAGCACACGCGCGAACCATTCACTCTTCTCGGCCTGCTTGCCGGCCCACTCCTTGCCGACGCGGCGTGCCTCGTACTGCACTTCGGGCTCGAGCTCGATGACCTCGTTGCCCTGCTCGCGATAGAACTCCAGCGACTTGGCGTCCTCCTGGCCGATCTTCAGCCACGACTCGTAGGTGACGAGCTTGGCGGTGGTCTCGATCAAGGCCTGGTCGGCCGGCGTGAGCTTGCCCCACACGCGCTTGTTGAGCACCAGCTCGAACGGCGCCGTGGGCTGATGCACGCCCGGGATGATCAGGTACTTGGCGACCTTGGAGAAGCCCGGAGAGATGTTCTCCCACAGCGTGCCCCATTCGGTCGCGTCGATCACGCCGCGCTCGAGCGCGGCATAGATCTCGCCGCCCGGCGTGGTCACCGGGGCCGCGCCCATCTCGGCCGACATCTCGATCCACGCGCCGGCGGTGCGCAGCTTCAGGCCCTGCAGATCCTCCAGCGTGCGTACCGGCTTGCGCGAATGCAGGAAGACTTCCGCCGTGCGGATGAACAGCGGGAACGAGATGACGTCGAATTCCTTCTCGCGGAATTCGCGCTGCAGCTCGACGCCGCCACCCTGGTAGAGCCAGTGCAGCATGCGCTCGGAATCGAAGGAGCCGGCATAGCCGCCGAACAGCACCGTGGTGGTGTCCTTGCCCCAGTCGTAGCCCATCCACAGGTGGCCCATGTCGGCGATGCCGTTCTTCACCGTTTCGCTGACCTTGAGCGCACCCCCCAGCGCACCGCCCGGGAACACCTGCACCTGCATGCGACCGCCCGAGAGTTGCTCGAGCCGCTCGGCGAAGGCCTTGGCGCCGATGTCCATCAGCGGTCCGCCGGCCCAGCCAGTGGCCATCTTCCACTTGCACGAGCCGACTTCGGGACAGGCCGTATCGGCCGCGACGGCCGACTGCGCGCCGAACACCGACATCAGGCTCACGGCCACAGTGGCCAGTACCGTATTGCATTTATTCCGCATCTCAGTCTCCTTCGGTTGGATGGTACTTCGCTTCGACCGCTACCGTTTCCGGCGCACGATTCTTATTGGTTCAACGCATTGTCGTGCCTGTCGTCCCGGCCGAACGATGCGTATATGGGTAATATACTAGTTGTATGGTCGTCACTGTCAAGCACTTCGTCCGCGCCGCCGTCGACGCTTCGGTCATGGTCGTATAATCGAGCGCGATGACATGCAGGAGCTTGCAATGCCGAAGCACACGTCCGCTCATGGTGCGCGCTTGACGCGCGCCACCGCTCCCGGCGAGCCGCGCACGACACTGAAGGAACAGGCCTACCGGCAGATCGAGGAAGCCATCGTCACGCTGAAACTCCCGCCCGGTGCGGTCGTTTCGGAGCAGGCAATGAGCGAGATGACGGGCATCGGCCGCACGCCGATCCGCGAAGCCATCCAGCGCCTGGCGCAGGAACGGCTCATCGTCGTGCTGCCGCAGCGTGGCCTGCTGATCGCCGAGATGGACGTGCGCAAGCAGCTGCGCCTGCTCGAGACGCGCCGCGAGGTCGAGCGCCTGATCGCGCGCAGCGCCGCGCGGCGCGCCACCGAAACCGAACGCCAGCGCTTCGCGGGACTGGCCACCGAATTCGAGGCCGAAGCCGAAAGCAACGACGACGAGGCTTTCATGCGCAGCGACCGCGAGTTCAACGAACTGTGCCTGGCCGCCGCGCGCAACGAATTCGCAGAAGGCGCGATGCGCCTGATGCACGGCCTGTCACGCCGCTTCTGGTACGTGCACTACAAGCAGGCCGCAGACCTGCCGCAGACCGCGCGTCGCCACGCGGCGATCGCGCACGCGATCGCACACGGCGACGCGGATGCCGCCGGCGAAGCGCTCGACCGCCTGCTTGACGACATCGAGGCATTCACCCGCTCGACCGTGCTGTCCGGCTAAACGCGCGAGCGGTCCCAGAAATTGGGCATGTTCGGGCTGGCATAGCCGGAGATGAAGTCCTTGGCAGCGCCGGTATCCGGATCGAACACATGGCGCTTCACGCCGCCGATGTTGGCGCCATACACATGGATGCTGATGCTGACGCGGTCGTCGAAGGCGTTGGACACACGGTGGATGTCGCCGATGCGCGGCGAAACCGCCTCGATGCCACCTGCCTCCAGACGCACCGTCCCGATCGCACGCGGCGGGGAGCCCTCACCGGCCAGCTCGAACGCCTCGCACACTTCGGCCCCGCGCAGCATGCCGATCAGCCCCCACACGGTGTGATCGTGGATGGGCGTGCGCTGACCCGGTCCCCACACGAAACTCACCACCGAAAAGCGCTCGTGCGGATCGCAGTACAACAGATACTGCTGATAGTGCTCGGGATGGGGCTGGGCAAATTCGTCGGGCAGCCAGTCGTCACGCGCGACCAGTGCGGACAGCAACGGCTGTGCATCCTCCATGGTTTGCGCCTCGTCCAGCCCGCGTGAGACGCATTCGCTCATCCTGCGGATGAAGCGGCGCACGTGTTCAAGCTCGCTCATATCTTTTCCTCCTGATCGCAGGATCGGCTACCTGCAGACATCGACAACCCGGCTGGCCGACACCGTTTGAACATTTGTGATTGAAGCAGCGATTGACGCCGAGGATTTAATATACTACTAATATATTACATCGTCGATGTCTCGACTATTGCATGCCCAGCGAGGAATCCGCCTTGAAATCCGACCCGCAATCCGAAGAACGCCGCACCCGCGAAGCGCTCCCCACCTTCACCGACTGTCACGCGGGCATCGTCGGCCATCTGGACGCGCTGGGCGAGCTCGATGCCCTGCTCGCCTCGGCCGCGCGCGCGCGGCAAATCGCGCAACAGGCGGTGGAATTCTTCGACGAAATGATTCTCGAACACCACGAGGACGAGGAGCGCGAACTGTTCCCCACGGTGCGCAAGCATGCGGCCGCAGGCGACGAACGCGCACTCGTCGACAGCCTGTGTGACCGCCTCACCGCCGACCACCGTGCACTCGAGAAACAGTGGAACGTGATCAAGCCACAGCTGGCGCGCATCGCCACCGGCAAGGACACGCGTCTGGATACGGAAGCCACCGCCGCACTGATTGCGAGCTACAAGGCCCACGCCCACTTCGAGGAAACCCACCTGCTGCCGCTCGCGGCCGAGATTCTTGGCCGCAGCGACGCAGAACTGGCACGCCTGGGCTATGCGCTGCACATCCGCCACGCCACGCGCACGGCCAAGCCCTTCGGCTGATCGCGCCGCCCGCTGACATCAGCGCCAGCGCGACTCGTTTTCGCGACGGGTGAATTCGATCATGCGTGCGTCGGTGGTCACTTCGCGGATGCGCCATGGCACGCCTTCGGCGTCGATCTCGACCAGACCCACGCCGGCACCGTTGAGCAGACGCCGGCCGTGTGGCGTGCCTTCGGGCTTGCGCGGGATCACACGCATGTTGCGTCGCCGCGTGAACCAGTTCAGCGGCGAACGCGGCGAGTACAGCCAGCGGTTGGCGCGGTCGAGGCGGTCGAGCAGTTTGGGCGGAAACTCGTTGCGCAGGCCGCTGCTGCAGATCTGCCAGATGTCGGGGCCATGCTCGCGCCCGCGCAGTTCGACGTCGTAGACGAAGGAGTAGTGCACGTCGCCCGAGAGCACGACGAAGTGCTGCGGCGTCCTGGGGTGACGGAAGACGTTGAGGATGGCGTGCGCCGCGCCCGGATGGGCCATCCAGTTCTCGGCATCCACGGTGAGCGGATGGCCGCACCAGGTGACCACACGCTGCAGGGTTTCGATGAGCTTGACGCCGAAGATGGGTGCGGGCGAAACCAGCAGCACCGCCGGGTGGTCGCGCAGCTCCTGCTGCAGGTCGGTGATCGCCTCCCAGTCCATCAGGCCCGACGGGCGGCGCGCAGCGGTTTCCGAACGCCAGCGGTGGGTGCGCGTGTCGATCACCACCAGCGGCGGCGTCGTGGGCCAGGTGTAGTGCCATTGACGGAACTTCAGCAGCCGCTGGATGCAGTTCTCGTGGGTGTCGCTGCCGGGCCGCGCGAGCGTCGCGGAAACCGTGTCCAGCACCTCGTCGTCGAATGCTTCGGGGCGGTTGCCCCAGGCCTGATGGATCAGATAGCCGATCACCGCGTTACCGACCACGCGACGCGAGAAGGGGTGGCCGTAGGCGACTTCCTCCCATTCACGCGACAGGTTCCAGTCGTCGGTGACGTCATGGTCGTCGAAGATCATCGCCACCGGCAGATGCGCGAACAGCCGACGCACCGCCGGCAGTGCGCGCACGAAGCCGTCGAGCAGGCCACGTTCATGCGCGAACAGGTCGCGCGAGTCGGCATCGAGCGTCTCCGGCGGATCGAGCTCCAGCCCTTCCCACACGCTCGGCGACCAGGCCAGCAGATACATCGCCAGGACCTCGGCGAGCGTGACCAGATGGTTGTGCGCGCTGTCCGTGGTGAAGATCGGCTTTTCGACCCCGCCGAAGAGGATCTCGACGAGTTGTGCATTGCCCTTGCGCCGCGGCAGCAGACGCTCGCGCCGGTAATAGCCGTCCGGATGGGCGTAGAGCTGGTCGGAATCGCCCACGCCGCATTCCTCGGTGCCGTCGAGCGTCTCCAGCGGCAGGCCCAGCCGGGGGATGAGCGCGTGGATGGCGCGCAGCATCGGGCCGGCGACATCGTCGCAATACACCTGGTCGCCGCACAGCACCAGCGCCGAGGGCCACGCGGGCAGTTCGTCGGCGCGCTCGCATGGCGCGCCGTCGTGCGCGATGCGTCGCGCGAGCAGCGCATCGGCCGCGGCCAGTCCGTCGCCCCCGTCGAAATGCGGCTTGCGACACGAGCCGTACAGCAGCGAGGCGACCTGCGGCGCGAAGACGAAGCCCGGCGTGTCCCGGCCCGGATAGCACAGGTCCGGCGCCCAGTCACGCCAGTCGCTCCATGCGTCCGCCTCGGCGCCGACCGGACTGAGCGCCAGCGTATAGCCGATCCACTGTCCTTCGGGCAGCGCATCTTCCAGCGTCACGTCGAGCATCAGGTAATGCAGATGCTCGCCTGCGCCAAGGTGGTGACAGCCTTCACTGCCCGGCTCGAACACTTTCTCTACCGGCCCGTCGCCACTGTCGAGCGTCAGACGCAGTCGCGCGGCTTCGCGCGTGGCCAGCCACAGTACGATGCGTCGCGCCTCGACACGCCGCAGGATCGGCCCGGCCAGTACCAGGGGCAATTGCATCAACTCACTTCCGGTGGGGGTGGATTTCGCAGACCGACGGGATCATTGCAGCCGCATGATCTCGCCATGCAGGCGGGCCAGACGACCGAGCAACTGATTGCGCGCGCCCACGTCGACACCACGCTCGATCAGCGCCCGCTGCATGTGCTCGACCAACGCATTGAAGTGCGCATTGGTCAGACCCATGTTCTGGTGCGCCTTGTCCATCGGCGGGCCGGTGTAGGTGCATGGCCCGTCGCTGATGGCGCACAGCTGCTCTTCGAGTGATGCGACGAAATGATCGATGTTGGTATTGGCGAAGAAGCCCACGATGCGCTCGTCGCCAGCCAGGCGCCAGGTGAAGTCTTCCACCAGCGCAGCCACGCCCGCCTGACCGCCAAGGCGCTCGTAGAGCGTGGCCGACGACTGTGCGGCGACCGGCACCGCGGCGAGCAGACCGGCCAGCGCGACAATGCGAAAAAAATGAACGAGCACCCGCTTGCCTCCGTTCAGAACGCCACCTGCAGCGACACATAACCGCCGCGCTGGTTGCGCAGGCCGGCGATGCTGCCCAGATCCAGCCAGGCGCCGGTCAGCGACACGTGCTTGTTGAAGAAATACGCCGTGAACACATCGCGCCAATGGTCCTCACGTGCGAAGCCGAGATTGTCCGGCTTCTGGCGGAACTCGACGCCGACCACCCATCTGGGCGTGAGCATCACGGCCAGCGAGGCCTCCGCGACCAGCGAGCGCCCGGACTCTTCGTCGCCGCCGAAGCCCAGCAGGCCGCCCTGGTTGGCGCGCGTGGAACGCAGCGTGAGGTTGGCGAGCACATTGCGCCCGGCGATGACATCGAAGAACAGCTTGCTGCCGGCCAGGTACACGTCGGTCCCCCGCGTGTCGCGCGCACCCACCGCGCGCGGCAGGTCGCGGTCGCGCAGGCGCTTGTGCTGCACGCCCACGCTCCACACCCCGAGCGGGTGATACACCAGATCGCCGAACATGCGCAGCTTGGCCCCATAGACGTCCTGACGCAGGCGCCCGCCGAGGGTGTCGAGACGCAGATCCTGCCTGGCGGCAGACAGCTCCAGACGGTCATGCAGGTTGATCGCCACGCCGCGCACATCGAGCCGGTAGTCGGACAGATCGGCGCGTGTGGCCGCGGCGGTGACGGCGAACTCGCCCTCGCTGGCGGTGCCGGTGAGCACCGCCCAAGGGGACAGACCGCCACCGGCCGCACCCTCGATCGCGCTCACGCCGCCGGTACCCACGAGCCGGCTGCCCGCCGCGGCGGGCAGGCTGGCGAGCCCCAGCGTGAGTACCAACAGCACCGCACGCACGCCTACACCACGCATCATGAAGTCTCCCTGTCACAGGGGGTCGCGTCATACCGCCGGATCCACTCCGGCACGTCGTCGGCCGCAATGGGGCGCGAAATCAGATAGCCCTGCAGATAATCGCAGCCCAGCTCTCTCAGCAACACACGGCTGGCCGGCGTCTCCACGCCCTCGGCGACCACCTCGAGGCCCAGGTTGTGTCCCATCTCGATGGTCGAGCGCACGATGATCTCGTCGTCTCCGCCGTCGTCCAGGCGCAGGATGAACGACTTGTCGATCTTCAGTTGCTGCACCGGCATGCGCTTGAGCTGGGCGAGCGAGGAATAGCCGGTGCCGTAGTCATCCACCGCGATGTTCATGCCCGCCGCGCGCAGCGCCTCGAGCGTGCGCAGGGCGAGCTCCGCGTCCTGCATGATCGCGCTCTCGGTGACTTCGAGACTCAGGCGATCGGTGTTGAGCGCGTGCCGGTCCAGCACCTCGAGGATGCGCGCCGGCAGGGCCGTGTCGATGACGTCGTGCGCCGACAGATTGACCGCCACGCTCACACACAGCCCCTGCGCCTGCCAGGCCGAAATGTGCGCGCACACTGCCTCGATCATCCAGCCGGTGAGCAGGTGGATGTTGCCGGAACGCTCGGCCAGGCCGATGAATTCGTCGGCCGGGATGAAACCCAGTTCGGCGTGCTTCCAGCGCATCAGCGCCTCGAATTCCACCAGCTGCCCGTCCGCGGCGCGCAACTTGGGCTGGAACACCATCGCCAATTGCCCGCGCCCGACCGCCTCCTGCAGGTCGCGGATCAGCGTGAGCTGGCGCAGGTGTAGCTCGTCCTGCCCCATCGCGTAGCGCTGGTGGTGAATGCGCGCACTGCGCGCCAGATCGAGCGCGACCTCGGCGCGGCGCAACAGCAGTGTCGGGCTGTCACCGTGTTCGGGAAAGCCAACCTCGCCCACCGACACCGAGGGCCGGATCGGCGAATCGCGCAGGTCGATGGGTTCGGCCATCTCGCGGTGCAGCCGCTGCAGCCAGGGGTCGTCGACCTCGGCGCCATCGAGCAGCAGCAGGAACTCGTCGCCGCCCAGCCGATAGGCAGTGCGCGCCGGTGACGGCATGCCTGCGAGACGGCCGGCCAGCGTAGTCAGCACACGATCACCCAGCGCGTAGCCGAAGGTGTCATTGATCGCGCGAAAGCCGTTGATGGCCAGACGCAGCAACACGAAGGGCGAGCCGGCGGCAATCGCCGCCTCGATGTCCTGCTGGGCCGAGCTGCGGTTGGCCAGATCGGTGAGCTGGTCGTGACGCGAGCGGTACAGCAGCGAGGCCTCGCGCTTGTCGATATCGTTCTGCATCACCATCATGGTCTCGGCCAGCAGCGCGATCTCGCCCTGGCGCGACACTTCGATGCGTTCGAGGCGCTCGCCGCGACCGATGCGCCGCGCCGCGTCGGCCAGCACGCCCAGCGGCCGGCTGACGCCGCGTGCGCTGAGCACGGCCACCACCGCGGCGAAAACCAGCGTCAGGGCGAAGATGCCCAGCAACTGCCAGCGCAACTCGTGATAGGTGCCGAGCAAGCGGTCACGCGCCACGCTGGCCACGGCGTAGGCGCGCCCGTCCTGACCCTCGTGCAGCAGCGCGGCACGGTTCAGATAGTCCCGGCCTGCATCGAAGCCGCTGTCGTCGAGATACTCACCGGCGGCCAGCGCTGCACGCAGCGCCTCGCGGTCGAACCGCGCTCCTCCATCGTCGAGCGAGGTGACAAACCACGGCTGCGCCGAGACGCCCGTATCTACGACGAAACTCGCCGACAAGCGAGTCAGATTGGCGATTTCGCGCGCCAATGCCTCGTCGAGCAAGAAGCCCATCCCCACCCAGCCGATCAGGTTGGGCGCCATGACCGGCAGCAAAACGAACTGGTAGGGTCGGCCACCTTCGAGCACCACGCCCACGCTGCCCGATGCGTCGCGCGCCTGTTGCCAGACGGCTTCGAACGGCAACGTCGTGCCGGGCGCATGGTGACTGCTCGCCAACAGCGTGCCCTGCGGGTCGGTCAGCAAGACCATGTCGGCCCCGGCGCGATCGCCGTGATTCGCCAGCACGCTGATCAGGGTGTTCGCATCCTCGGTCGCGACGGCACTGCGAAAGCCGAAATCGGCCGTCAGGATGGCGACGTTGTCGCGCAACTGCTTGCCGCGCTCCTCGAGCAGTTGCCCGAGCACACTCAGCCCGACGTCGAGCTCGCGACCGCCGCTGGTCATCACGTCGCGCTCGATGGTGCGCAGAATGGCCGCTGCCGTAATGAGCTGCGAGACCAGCACCACGGCGAGCATCACCAGGAGCAGGCGTCGCGCGAAACTCATCGTGGCTGCTCACCCTCGAGAGCCTTGCGAAAGCGCAACTGCAGGGCCGATGGCCTGGACTCCGGCGGAGGGCTGGCGCGCAACTCCAGTGCGACCTCGCGCGGCACGTCGGCGTCGATATGACCCTCCCACCATTGCTGGTGGGTGTCCTCCAGGCGGGGGTGCCACACGCGCAGCCGATGCTGGCCCGGTGGCAGATCGGCGAACGCGGCACGGCCCTCGGCGCCGGTGATGGCAAAGGCGGTGGCCTCGCTGACGACGATGAAGGCGAGCATGTGATCGTGGATGTTGCAGCCGAGCACGACCACGCCTGCGCGCTCGAAACGGATCGGCGGCGGCTCGTCCTTGAGATAGAGCTTGATCTCGAAGGCCTTGGCGGGCGAGAACGAGAACACGTGGTGGCGCGTCGTGTCCCGGTTCGGGAACCCCACGGCGCTGCCCACTCTCACCGCCGTGACATGTGGAACGAAAGCCGCGTCGCGCTGGATGACCTCGGCCCCGACATTGACGTCACGCGCCGCGACACCTTCGACGAAGACCTCGACGACCGCGTTTTCGAGCGCTTCGCCGCTGGCCGCATCGCGTACCGTCACCTGGGTCGCCGCCACCTGCAGCGCAGCGCAGGCCAAGACCGCAGCAAGCCCGGTACGGAACGCAGTCGCCACGGCCAGCGTCGAGCGCGCGCGCCGCCTTGGCACGCAGCTTCCCACCGATGCGCTCTTTCGACAGTCGCCGCCCATGTCCTCTCCTGCGCTCTTCGATCCCCCGCCGGGCCAACGCCCGCCGAGCATGCCGGCAAGTCTAGCATTGCGGCCGGCGCAGGCGGATTGAACGACTCACGCGAAACCGGACGCACGAAGATGCCCCCTCACGTGGCACGAACACGCCGATCATGATCACGTCGACCGCAAGGAACAGAAACTCCGGATCCAGGGCCAGATGAGATCACCGGACAGCAGGGAACCCCGGATCAGCGGCACCTCTGCATGGGTCTTACCCTTCGGGCCTGCGAAGTTGCCCGGGTGGCGCGTAAGGGGCCGCAACATGCCGTCATCAGCCAATGCCCTGACGGAGCAGCGACAGCGGGTATCTAACGTTCTCGGGACAAAAAAAAGACAAAAAAACAGGTCAGGTCGAAATTCGGCCTGACCCATCTCTTCATGTGTGGCGCGCCTGGCGCGATTCGAACGCACGACCCCTGCCTTCGGAGGGCAGTACTCTATCCAGCTGAGCTACAGGCGCTTGGCGCCAAGTGTACTCGACGCGCGGGGCGCAAGGATATACCCGCGGGGCGGGCGCGTCCATCCAGGTGGGCCACAAACCGCTGTCGTGCCGTTATAATTCGCGCTTTGCCTCGTCGAGCGAAAAGGATTGAGCATGTCGAACACCCGCATCAAGACTGCCTCCGTGCAGCCCCGTCGTTTCGCCCTGCCCGTGCTCGTGCTGCTGGCGGCCGTGCTGGCCGGCTGTAGCGAGCAGGCACCGGTCGATCCGGAGAAGACCGCGACCCTGATCCAGCCGGAGGCGCGCGTGGCGCTCAACATGGACAAGCCGGCCGAGGAAGAGACGGCCGATGCGGGCGGCCCGCCGAACGGCGAGGCGATCTACAAGAAGGTGTGTGCCGCCTGTCACGCGAGCGGGGTGGCCGGTGCGCCCAAGGAAGGCGACGCGGCCGGCTGGTCCGACCGCATCGCGCAGGGTCTGGACGCCATGGTGACTTCGGCGATCAACGGCAAGGGCGCGATGCCCCCGCGCGGCGGCAACCCGAACCTCTCCGACGAAGAGATGCGCCACGCCGTGGTCTATCTGCTCAACACGGCCGGCGGCGAGTTCAGCGCGGAATAAGCGCAACGAGTCACGGCAGAAGGGCGGCGCGAGCCGCCCTTTTTTTGTCTGGAGGCGGCCCGGCGAGCATGCCGGCGCCCCGTTCAGCCGCGCTCGAAGATGGCCATCAGGCCGGCGGCGCGGGCGCGTCCGTCTTCCTTGCTGACCGGCTCGTTGGACTTGCGCGCGGCCGAGAGCACGTCGTCGCCCATCTCCTCGATGAAGCGCGAGGCCTCGCAACGGCGCCATTCCTTGCCGGACTTGCGCCGCTCGCACCACAGCACGTTGAGGCTGCGCTGCGCGCGCGTCACGCCCACGTACATCAGGCGGCGCTCCTCCTCGATCTTGTCCTCGTCGATGCTCGACTGGTGTGGCAGCAGCCCTTCCTCGACGCCGACCATGAAGACGTGGCCGAATTCCAGGCCCTTGGAGGCGTGCAGCGTGGCCAGTTGCACGCCGTCGAAATCCGGGTCTTCCTTGTCGAGCATCGAGATCAGCGCGATGGTCTGGGTCAGCTCGAGCAAGGTCTTGTCGTCCGCATCGCCCTTGCGCGCGAGCCAGTCGACGAAGTCGCGCACGTTGCTCCACTTGGTCTCGGCCTCGCGCGGGTCGAGGTGCTCGAACAGCCAGGCCTCGTAGCGAATCGCGACGAGCAGGTCTTCGAGGACCTGCCCGGCCGGCTCGCGGGCGGCGCGCTGCTGCAGGCGGTTGATGTAGGCGGCGAACTCGTGCACCAGTTCGAGCTGGCGGGTGTTCAGATGCTCGGCCACGCCCTGCTCGAAGGCGGCCGCGAACAGGCTCACGTGGCGCTGCCCGGCATAGGCGCCGATCGCCTCCAGCGTGGCCGCGCCGACGCCGCGGCGCGGCGTGGTGATGGCTCGGATGAAGGCCAGGTCGTCGTCCTCGTTGACCAGCAGGCGCAACCAGGCGATCAGGTCGCGGATCTCGGCCTTGTCGAAGAAGGACTGCCCGCCCGAGATCACGTAAGGAATCTTGTGGTTGCGCAATTGCTGCTCGATCACGCGCGCCTGATGGTTGCCACGGTAGAGCACGGCATAGTCGGCAAAGCGCGTGCGGTTCTGGAAGCGGTGAGCGGAGATCTTCATCGCCACCGTTTCGGCCTCGTGTTCGGCGTCGCGGCAGGCCGTCACGGTGATCTGATCACCGGGGCCGTGCTCCGACCACAGACGCTTCTCGAACAATTTCTCGTTGTTCGCGATCAGCGTGTTGGCCGCGCCCAGGATGCGCGCCGACGAGCGGTAGTTCTGCTCGAGCTTGACCACCTTGAGCTTCGGGTAATCCTGCTGCAGCAGGCGCAGATTCTCGACATCGGCGCCACGCCAGGCGTAGATGGCCTGATCGTCGTCGCCGACCGCGGTGAAGGCGCCGCGCACACCGGAGAGCTGGCGCAGCAGGCGGTACTGGGCGCGGTTGGTGTCCTGGTATTCGTCGATCAGCAGATAGCGCAGACGGTTCTGCCAGCGCTCGCGAACCTCGGCGTTGTCCTCGAACAGGCGCACCGGCAGGCCGATGAGATCATCGAAATCGACCGCCTGATAGGCGCGCAGCGTGCGCTCGTACTCGGCGTAGGCCGCGGCCGCCGCCGCGGCGATCTCGTTGTCGGCCAGCTGCGCGGCCTGCTCGGGCGTGAGCATCGCGTTCTTCCATGACGAGATCTGCCATTGCATCTGTCGGGCGATGGCCTTGTCGGCGCTCTTCGCGACATCGGAGACGATCTGCACCGTGTCGGCCGCGTCGAGGATCGAGAACTGCGGCTTGAGCCCGCAATGCTGCGCCTCCTGCCGGATGATGCGCACACCCAGCGCGTGGAAGGTGCACAGTGTCAGGCCCTTGGGCGCGCGCCCGCCCATCAGGCCTGCGACGCGCTCCTGCATCTCCCTGGCGGCCTTGTTGGTGAAGGTGATGGCGGCGATATTGGCCGGGCTGAGCCCGCATTCCTCGACCAGCCACGCGATCTTGTGGGTGATCACGCGCGTCTTGCCGCTGCCGGCGCCTGCGAGCACCAGACAGGGACCGTCGAGGTAGCGGATGGCTTCGCGTTGCGGGGGGTTGAGCTGGGCGGACATGTGTCGCGATTCTATCCGATCACCGGTCTGTGGCGCCGAGGACGCAACCTGTCACACACTGTTCGCACAATTTGCCCGCAGCGCGCGAAGTGGCCGTATGATGCGATCAGGACGGTCGCACCAGCAGGAGTAGTCGCAATGAACGCCAAGGCCAAGGCCCCGAAGGAAACGCCCCAGCTCACCGAAGAGGAGCTGCTGGCGATGTCCGACGACGACTACATGAACACCCGCCAGCTCGAGTACTTTCGCGCGCTGCTCGAACGCATGCGCGAAGAGATCTTCGCCAACGGCCAGGTGACCATCTCGCATCTGCAGGAGACGGCCGCCACGCCCGACGAGGCCGACCGCGCCACGCAGGAAGAGGAACACTCGCTCGAGCAGCGCTTTCGCGATCGCGAGCGCAAGCAGTTGCGCAAGATCGACAGCGCGCTCGATCGCATCGCCAACCGCACCTACGGCTACTGCGAGGCCTCCGGCGAACCCATCGGCCTGCGCCGCCTGCTCGCCCGACCGACGGCGACGCTGTCGATCGAGGAGCAGGAGCGGCACGAGCGTGAAGAGCGCGTTTTCCGCTGATCGCCCTCAGGCCGGGCCGGAACGCAGGCCATAGGTCTTGTTCCCGACGAACAGATATTCCACGCGCATGAAGGCCGGTGCGTCCTCCATGCGCAGGATGTAGCCGATGGCCTCGACCTCGTCGCCGACGGCCGGCTCGGCAATCTTCCACTGATTCACGCGAAACAGCGGCGCGAGCTCCAGCGTCCACTCACGCTCGCCCGCAGGCGGTGCCTTGGTGCGGCGCAAGATGTCGGCGCCATCCACCGGCGAGGCCTGCGCCGGCAGCGAGCGGCCGCCCAGATCGGCCGGCACCTGCAGGCCGTCGGCAATCTCGATGGTGAGCATCGCGTGCGGGTTTTCCCACTTCACGGCCTTGATGCGGCCGCGCAGATACACCGGCGTGTCGGCGTCGAAGCCGCTCCAGCCGTGGTGGGCACGCGCCAGTTGGGGGGCGATGGCGGCGATCGCCGCGGTGAGGATGAAGTTGCGTCGGTGCATGGCGGACCTCCGTGGGTTCATCGGACGGCGACGCCGGCGGCGTCGCGACCCGTGTTCGATTGCACCGACGCTCTCGGGTTCAGACGTAGGCGATCATCCGCCCGGCGACGATGATGCCCAGCCACAGCACGATGGACGAGACCAGCTGAACGGCGCGCGCCGCACCGTCGCAGCGCAGACCGCCGCAGGCATGGAAGGCCGCCGCATTGAGGCCGGCGAGCACCAGCAACACCATCTTGATGCGAAAGGCCGGATTGACGAGCAGATCGAAGGCGTCGGCCGCGAACAGCATCAGGCCGGATGTCGCTGCAAGCGCGAAACCGCCCACGCTCACCGGCAAGGCCAGCCGCGCCAGCGCCTCGGGCGGCAGGGTGCGCGCCACGCCGAGCATACGCAGTTCGAATACCACCAGGCTGCCGAACAGCAGCGCGATGCCGGTGATGTGCACCGCCTCGAGCGCGGGATAGGCCCACAGCGAGCCCTTGAGCCACGAGCCCCACGCGTCGAGCGGCGTGTTCACACCACGCCGGCCCCGTGCGCCTGCTGGTCGGCCCAGTAGCTCGAACGCACCATCGGGCCGCAGGCGGCATTGCGGAAACCCATCGCAAGCGCCTCGCGCTCGAACATCGCGAAGACGTCCGGATGCACGTAGCGCAGCACCGGCAGGTGGCCGGCCGAGGGCTGCAGATACTGGCCGATGGTGAGCATCTCGACATCGTGCGCGCGCAGGTCGCGCAGCACCTCGAGGATCTCCTCGTCGGTCTCGCCCAGCCCCACCATGAGGCCGGACTTGGTCGGCACGTCGGGGTGACGCGCCTTGAACTCCTTGAGCAGGCGCAGCGACCAGGCGTAGTCCGAGCCGGGGCGGGCCTGCTTGTACAGGCGCGGCACGGTCTCGAGGTTGTGGTTCATGACGTCGGGCGGAGCCCGATCGAAGATCTCCAGCGCGACGTCCATGCGCCCGCGAAAATCGGGCACCAGCACCTCGATGGTGGTGTCCGGCGAAGCTTCGCGCGTGGCGCGGATGCATTCGACAAAGTGGGCCGCCCCGCCGTCGCGCAGATCGTCACGATCGACCGAAGTGATCACGACGTAGTTCAGGCGCATCGCGGCGATGGTATTGGCAAGCTCGCGCGGCTCATCGGCATTGAGCGCTTCCGGCCGGCCGTGGCCCACGTCGCAGAACGGGCAGCGCCGCGTGCAGATGTCACCCATGATCATGAAGGTCGCCGTGCCCTTGCCGAAGCATTCGTGGATGTTGGGGCAGGAGGCTTCCTCACACACCGTGTGCAGCTTGTGTTCGCGCAGCGTGGCCTTGATCTCGTTGAAGCGCTCGACCTCGGCACCCGTGCCGAGCCGGGTGCGAATCCAGTCGGGCTTCTTGAGGCGCTCGGCCGGGACGATCTTGATCGGGATGCGCGCCGTCTTGTCGGCGCCGCGCTGCTTGCGGGTAGTCGTTTCCATCGGATTCCTTGTGGTTTCCTGGTCAGCGATCCGACCCTGGTGAGGCCGGCCGTCATGGCTGCGGCGGTGCGCCGCGGTCTCGGCTCATGCGGCGGACTGCGCCGCGCCAAGACGCCCTAAAGTGCAGGCAGCAACCGCTGCAGATGTCCGATCAGGCGCGCACCGACCGCATCGCGGGTCTCATTCACGCCGAAATCGGCCAGCTGCGTGGTCGCCAGACCCTCGTATCCGCAGGGGTTGATCCGCGCGAACGGCTCAAGGTTCATGTCCACGTTCAAAGCCAGCCCATGATAACTGCGACCCTGCCTCACACGAAGCCCGAGGGCGGCGATCTTGGCGCCGTCGACATAAACGCCCGGCGCGCCGGCGCGGCGCTCTGCGGCAATGCCGTAATCGGCCAGACAGTCGATCAGCGCCTGCTCCATGATCGCGACCAGTTCGCGCACTTTGAGCCCACGCCGCGCCAGATCAATGAGCACGTAGGCGACAAGCTGACCCGGGCCATGGTAGGTGATCTGGCCGCCACGATCGCTCTTGACCAGAGGGATGTCACTCTCGCACAGCAGATGTTCGGCTCGCCCCGCCTGGCCCAGCGTGTACACCGGCGGGTGTTCGACCAGCCAGATCTCGTCGGGCGTATCCGGCGTGCGCGCCGCGGTAAAGGCGCGCATGGCCTCCCACGCCGCCTCGTATTCGACGCGACCCGGGCGCTTGACGAGCAGGGTCGGGGGCTCGCCCACCGCGGACGCGCTCACAGCACGACCTTGACCATCGGGTGGGCGGTCAGCTCGCGGTAGAGTGCGTCGAGTTGCGTCTGCGAGAGCGCGCGCACGGTACAGGTCAGCGCAAGATAGTTGCCCTTGCTCGACGGACGCATCTCGACGCTTGCCGCGTCAAAGCCCTCGTCATGACGCTGCACGACCTCGACGATGGCCTGCGCGAAGCCCTCCACGCGTGCGCCCATGATCTTGATCGGAAAATCGCAGGGGAATTCGATCAGCGTCTCGCGACGTGTCTCGCTCATGCGCCACACTCCTCGCGTCTCGCCTGAACGAACCAGTCGATCATCGCGAGCGTAACCGGCCCGGGGTACCCCGCTCCCACCGGCTTGTCGTCAAGCTGCGTGATCGGCAGCACTTCCTTGGTCGATGAGGTGAGCCAAAGCTCGTCGGCCGCGTGCACCTCTTCCTCGCGGATCTCGCGCACTTCGGTCGCCTGGCCGTGCCGGGCGGCCAGTTCGAGCACCACATCGCAGGTGATGCCTGGGAGCATCAGATGACTCTTGGGCGGCGCGAGCAGCACGCCGTTCTTGACGACGAAGATGTTCGAGGCGCTGCCTTCGGTGAGGAAACCGTCGCGGAACAGCACGGTCTCCGCGCAACCCTGTTCGACGGCAAGCTGGCGCAGCAGGCAGTTGGCAAGCAGCGCGGTGGTCTTGAGATCACAGCGCAACCAGCGATTGTCGGCCGCACTGACCGCAGAGACGCCGCGCTCGAGTTGTTCGGCCGGAATGGGTGCCAGCGCATCGGCGGTCATGAACACGGTCGGCGGCAGATCCTGCGGAAAGGCGTGGTTGCGCACCGTGTCGGCGCCGCGCGTGACCTGCACATACACCGCCTGCGTCGGCCAGTGGTGAGCAGCGACCAGGCGCTGCACCAGGTCCGCCCACTCGGCGTGCGAATGCGGGTTGGCGATGCCGATGCCCGCCAGCGAACGTTCCAGGCGCGCAAGATGCGCGTCCAGCCGGAAGGCTCGCCCGCCATACACCGGGATCACCTCGTACACGCCGTCGCCGAAAAGGAAACCGCGATCCATCGGCGAGATGCGCGCTTCACTACGCGGTACGAAGCCGCCGTTCAGATAGCAGATGCTCACAGGTTCTTGATCCACAGTACGAGCGCATCCCAGAAGCGCTTGAAGAAACCGGCCTGTTCGATTTCGGTCAGCGCGACCACCGGGAAGCGTCCGATCTCCTCGCCCTCGGCGACCAGCGTCAGCGTCCCGACCTCCTGTCCGCGCGAGATCGGTGCGAGGACCGGCTGGCTGCTCTCGAGCTTCGCATCGATCTGGTCGACCTGGCCCTTGGGCATGGACATCACGAAATCCTCCATGAAGCCCACCGGCACTTCATCGGCCTTGCCCTTCCAGACGCGGAAGGTGGAAATCTCCTGGTCGGCCTGGTATAGGCGCAGCGTGTCGAAGAACTGGAAACCGTAGTTGAGTAGCTTGAGCGATTCCTGCGCACGCGTGGCTTCGGACTCGGCACCGAGAACGATCGAGATCAGCCGACGCGGGCCGCGCATGGCCGAGGACACCAGGCAGTAGCCAGCCGCACGGGTGTAGCCCGTCTTCATGCCGTCGACGGTCGAATCCAGCCACAACAGTCGGTTGCGGTTGGGCTGGGTAATGTCGTTGTAGGTGTATTCACGCATCGAGTACAAGCGGTAGAACTCGGGAAATTCACGGATCAGCGCGGTGGCGAGCAACGACAGGTCGGTGGCCGTGGTGTAGAGCTTGGGGTCGGGCAGGCCATGCGAATTGGCGAAGCTGGTGTTGGTCATGCCGAGCCGCTCGGCCTCACGGTTCATCATGTGCACGAAGGCTTCTTCGGAACCGGCGATACGTTCGGCCAGCGCCACACAGGCATCGTTGCCCGACTGGACGATCATGCCGTGGATGAGCTGCTCGACCGTGACCGGCCGGTTGGGCTCGATGAACATGCGCGAGCCGGTCATGCGCCAGGCCTTCTCGGAGACCTGAACCTCGTCGTCGAGAGCCATGGTGCCGGCCTTGAGCGCCTGAAAGCTCAGGTAGGCCGTCATCAGCTTGGTCAGCGACGCCGGCTCGATGCGTTCGTCGGCATTGTGCGAAACCAGCGTCTGGCCGGTGCGATGATCGATCAGAAGCCAGGCGTTGGCGGCGACGGTGGGCGGGGGCGGAATCGCAGCGGAAACGGCGAGCGGGAAGACGAAGCAGAGCAAAGTGATCAGAAAGCGCATGACAGCCTGTGATGAAGATGCTGGCCCGCTAACGGGCCGGTGGAGTGGAAAGGAATTGGCATGAGGCAGGGAATGGACCGCGCCGACACGCCGGAATTCAGCGCATGACGAGATAGGGCTGGAGCTCCAGGGTGGTGAGAACACGACCGGCGAAACTTCGTGCCTCCTCGACCGAGGCGAACGGTCCGATCTGCAGGCGATAGCGGCCATCGCCGTCGAGCAGGTGCAGCTGATCGGTGAGCATCTCGAGTTCCTCGCGCACGCGCACCATCAGGTGCGCTGCGTTGGCGGGGGTGTCGAAGGCGCCAAGCTGCAGATAGGGCGCACGCTCGCCGGCAACTGCCGATTGCGCGAGCGCCGCGCTGGCAACATCACGGTCGCCGGGCCGTGCGTCGGCAACATAGACAGGCTGGATCTCGCGTACAGCGGCCTCGGCCACGGTGATGTCCTCGGGCAGCAGCAACTCGACCTCGACGCGCGCACTGCCGGCGTTGATGAAACCCAGGCGGTGCGCTGCGGCATACGACAGGTCGATCAGGCGACCGCGCAGAAAGGGGCCGCGGTCGTTGACTCTCACGATGACCGAGCGCCCGTTCTCGGTGTGGGTCACGCGCACGTAGCTGGGCAGCGGCAGCGTCGGGTGGGCCGCCGTCATCGCGTACATGTCGTAGGTCTCGCCGATGGCCGTCTTGCGGCCATGGAACTTGCGGCCGTACCAACTCGCGTGGCCAACTTCGCGGTACGGTCCGAGTTCGGTCATCGGCTCGAAGTGCTGGCCCATCACGCGATAGGGGCGCAGCGACGGCCGGTACAGCGACTCGAGTCGCGGAATGGCATCGGGCACGTCATCGAGATTGGCCGGAATCATCGCGTGCGGGCCGTCGTCCTGATAGTAGCCGGCGCCGCGCGGCGCCGGGACCATCATGGGTTTCTGCCGTTCCGGGATGCTCGCGAGGACCGCATCGAGTTCGTCGTCACTGGCGACTTCGACGGGCGCCGTGCCACACGCGGCAAGCACGAACACGCTACCAGCAAGAAGCAAGCCGCGTACCGCAGCCAGCGGGGAACGAAGTGGGCTAGAGATCTTCATTTCCTTGCGAATCAGTCCTTTGCAATGCTTTTGCTGCGCGCGACGCTCATGAGCATACCGACGCCGATACACAGTGTCACCAACGCCGTGCCACCGTAGCTGAGGAAGGGAAGTGGCACGCCGACCACCGGCAGGATGCCGCTGACCATGCCGATGTTCACGAAAGCATAGGTGAAAATCATCATCGTGACCGCGGCGGCGAGCAGACGCGCCCCAAGCGTGGCCCCTCGCGCAGCGATGGCGAGCCCGCGCAGGATAAAGAGCAGGTAGGCCACGAGCAGGGCCAGCGCGCCGACCAGTCCGAACTCCTCGCCGAGCACGGCGAAGATGAAGTCCGTATGCCGCTCGGGGATGAAGGCCAGGTGCGTCTGCGTGCCTTCCATCCAGCCCTTGCCCCACAGTCCGCCGGAGCCGATCGCGATGGTTGACTGAATGGTATGGAAGCCGCGGCCGAGCGGATCCTGGGTCGGGTCGAGCAGCGTGCAAACGCGCTGCTTCTGATAGTCGCGCAGCACCTGCCAGTCCACGCCGGGCTGGCATATCTGATCACCGAAGCCGACGATGGCAACGATGCCGGCCAGCGCCACCACCGCCACCGGCACGATCAGCTTCCACGACAGCCCGGCGAAGAACAGCACGTACACACCGGCGGCGGCCACCAGCAGACTGGTGCCCAGATCCGGCTGCACGACGATCAGACCGAGCGGAATCGCCAACAGCAGGCCACCGACGATGAAGTCGAAGAAACGGATACCGTCCTCGCGCAACTGGAAGTACCAGGCCAGCATCAACGGCACCGCAATCTTCATCAGCTCGGAAGGCTGGATGCGCACCACGCCCAGATCAAGCCAACGCTGCGCGCCCTTGGACGACTCACCGAAGAACATCACGCCGAGCAGCAGCACGACACCCCCCAGATACAGCGGCAACGCAGCCTGCAACAGGCGCTTGACCGGAATCGCGGCGACGATCCACATCGTCGCGATCGCGACGCCGATGTGCATCTGCAGCGCGGGCAGGCGTTCGGCCGAGGCACTGGTCATCAGCACCCAGCCCGCGCCCAGCAACATCGCCAACAACAGGCACAGCACCGGATCGAGCGGACGCAGCACGGCCCCGATCAACGCGAAGGGATTGAAGCGGCGCCCCGTCATGGCTCGAGCTCCGTCGCAACGACCTCATCGAGCTCGCCGGCCTGGGCTTCCACCTGCTCGCCGAGCAGGTAGTAGTCGAACAACTTGCGCGCGACCGGGGCGGCCGACTGCGACCCGAAACCGCCATTCTCGACGAACACGGCCAGTGCGATCGTCGGCGCCTCCGCCGGCGCGAAGCCGATGAACCAGGCGTGGTCGCGCAGCCGCTCGGCGAGTTCCTCCGAAACGTACTCCTGGCCGCGCAGCGAGAACACCTGGGCCGTACCGGTCTTGCCACCCGCGTCATAGGGCGCGTCGGCGAACACGGTCGAGGCCGTGCCGATCTTGGTGACATCCACCATCGCACGCTTGAGCGCGTCGACGTGGCTGTGCACGAGCGGCACATAGCCGTCTGGCTGCGACGCCGGGTGGCGAATCTCGCCGCTGAGCCCGTCTATGATGCGCCGCACCAGATGGGGCCTGTGCACCTCGCCGTAATTGAGCACCACCGACAGCGCATGCGCCATCTGCAGCGGCGTGTAGGCGTTGTAGCCCTGACCGATGGCCACCGAGATGGTCTCGCCACCGTACCACTGCTGGTGTTCGCGCGACTTGAAACGCGCGCGCTTCCAGGCGGGCGACGGCAACACGCCGGAGGCCTCGCCCGGAATGTCGATGCCTGTGCGGCTGCCGAATCCGAACTGCGACATGAAGGCGGCGATGGCCTCGATGCCCATCTCGTGCGCGAGTTCGTAGTAATAGGTGTTGCACGAATAGACGATGCTGCGGTGCAGGTCCACACCATGCTGACACTTGGACTTGCGATCGACCAGACGTTGCGCACCGACGGTAAACAACCCCTGGTTGTCGAAGCTGTCCTCGGGCGTGCGTATGCCGCTCGCCAGACCGGCCAGCGCCATGAACGGCTTGTAGGTCGAGCCGGGTGGATAGGCGCTGTAAATCGCGCGGTTGAGCAGCGGGTGCTCGGGCGAATCGGACAGCGCACGCCAGTCCGCGACCGAGATGCCATCGATGAACAGGTTGGGGTCGTAGCTCGGTGTCGAAGCGAGTGCGAGCACCTCGCCGGTGGCCGGCTCGATCGCCACCACCGCACCGCGCCGCAAACCCAGCGCAGCCTCGGCGGAACGTTGCAGCCCCATGTGCAGGCTCAATTCCAGATCGCTGCCGTTGACAGGAGCCGTGCGCGAAAGCAGTCGCACCGCACGCCCCGAGGCATTGACCTCGATCTGCTCGACGCCGGTCACACCGTGCAGGTCGCGCTCGTAAGCCAGCTCGATACCGCTCTTGCCCATGTACTCCGAGCCGCGGTAGTTGGCCGCCTCCCCGCGTGTATCGATGCGCTGCAGCTCGCGCTCGTTGATGCGGCCAATGTAGCCGATCGCATGGGCCGCGGATTCGCCGTTCGGATAGTCGCGGAACAGGCGCGCCCGCAGTTCGACCCCGGGCAGGCGGTACAACCGCGCGGCCACTGCAGCGACCTCCTCATCCGTGAGATGGGTGCGCAAGGGCACGCTCTCGAAGTACTTGGTCTCCCGCAGGCGACGCCGGAAACGGCGATCGTCACGCTCATCGAAGGGCAACACCTCGCCCAGTTCCGCCAATGCGGCGTCAAGGTCATGCACCTGGGCCGGATTGATCTCGACCGTCCACGCCGAGTAGTTACGCGCCAGCACTTCGCCGTGACGGTCATGGATCACGCCACGACGCGGCACCACGGGCAGCACGGCGACGCGGTTGCCCTCGGCGCGCGAATGGAAATAATTGTATTGGGCCACCTGCAGGTGATAGAGGCGCCCCGCGAGCACGACGAAACACAGCGCGACGAACACGGCCGCGACGACGGCGCGACGGCGGAACCGGAACAAGGCTTCCTGGGGCGCACGAAACTCGGTCATCACCTGGCTCGATCCTCGCTCCGTGACATTGCGCGGTCCGCCGTCAGATGGGCCGGTTGTCGTCGCGCTCGACCGGCTGGTACTGCGGCAACATCAGCAGGAAACTCAACGGCCCCCACATCACGGCCGCGGAGAGACTCGACAGGAAGTAGGTCCAACCGGGAAACTCCGCACCGGCAGCCAGTCGCACCAGCACCATCACGGCCTGCGCAACGAGCAGCATTGGCAACACATGCGCGGCCTGCTGCAACGAGCCGAACCACAGCACGCGGCGCGACAGGCCGTTGGCCATGAAAGCGAGAATCACATAGGCCAGCGCGTGTTGACCCATTGCCGCACCCTGACCGATGTCGACCAGCAGGCCGAACACGAAACCGCTCATCATGCCGATGCGTCCCGGCTCCCGAATGCACCAGAAGACCAGTACCAGCGCGACCCATTCGGGTACGGCCGGGAGACGCCCGGTGGGGATATAGGTCAGGACCAGCGCAGCGACGAGACTGAAGTAGATGAACCACGGGCGGGCAGGCTGGAGAATCCGGTTGGAACGATGCGTCGGTTGCATGGCGATCACTGTGCAGCGCCCGCTTCGGACGCCTCCTCTCCCTTTGCCGCGCGGCCGGCGCCGGGGCGCGGTGGCGGCGCTTCCGAACGCCCGACCGCAAGGACCTGAACGGCACGCTCGACGCGCCCGATCGGCTCGCACTCGACCTCCAGGAAGACACCGTCGCCAGAGCCGACACGGCTCACCACAGCGACCGGCAGACCGGCCACGAACAGCCCGTCCAACCCCGACGTTACCAGCCGGTCGCCGGGTTGTACGTCGGTACCGACCGGCACGAATCGCATGTCCAGCTCTCCGCGACCCGAGCCGGCGAGCACGCCACGCAGCCCGGTTCGCTCGATCTGCACCGGAACGACCTGCTCACGGTCGGTCAGCAAGGTAACCTCGGCCTGTACCGGATAGACCCGCGTGACCTGGCCGATCAGCCCGCGCGCATCGACCACCGCGAGCCCGCCACGGATGCCGTGGTGCGCGCCTTTGTCGAGAATGACCTTGCGCGAAAAAGGGTCCGGCGCATCATAAAGGATTTCCGCACCCACGCCGGTCAGTGCAACAGCCTGTGACAAACCGGCCAGCCCGCGCAGTTCGGCGTTTTCGCGTTCGAGTTGCTCGAAGCGCAGCAGACGCTGCGCGGCCTCGACCTGACTGCGGCGCAGCTCGGCATTCTCGACCTGCACATCGACCAGCGTGGCGAAATAGACCGTGGCATTGCGCAGGAAATCGACCGGCGCGGCGGCCACCCGCTGCAGCGGATGAATGGCGACCGAGACGACCTGACGCACGACCTCGAGATAGCCGAAGCGGATGTCGGCGATGAGCATCACCAGACAGATGGAGCAAAGCAGCCCCAGCCGCGCCAACGGTGACAGGCCACGACGGAAACTGGGCGGGGACGGATGGCCGGCCAGTGACATGGATCAATACGGAAACGGCGGGAGCGGTGGCCTCACGGCATCCGTCCCGCGCGGGATCATTCGGATGTGAAGATGGAGCCGAGCGTATCCATCTTTTCCAGCGCCATGCCGCAGCCGCGTGCGACGCAGGTCAGCGGCTCGTCGGCGACGATCACCGGCAGACCGGTCTCCTCCATCAGCAGACGGTCGAGATCCTTGAGCAGCGCACCACCGCCGGTAAGCACCAGCCCGCGCTCGGCAATGTCCGCGCCCAGTTCAGGCGGGGTCTGCTCGAGTGCGATCTTGACCGCCGAGACGATCTGGTTGAGCGGCTCGGTCACCGCCTCGAGCACTTCGTTGCTCGACACCGTGAAGCTGCGGGGAATGCCTTCGGCCAGGTTGCGGCCCTTGACCTCCATCTCGCGCACTTCGGAGCCGGGGAAGGCAGAGCCGATGGAATGCTTGATGTTCTCGGCCGTGGTGTCGCCGATGAGCATGCCGTAGTTGCGGCGGATGTAGTTGACGATGGCCTCGTCGAACTTGTCGCCGCCGACGCGCACCGAGCCACTGTAGACCATGCCCCCGAGCGAGATCACGCCGACCTCGGTGGTGCCGCCGCCGATGTCGACGACCATGGAACCGGTCGCCTCGGACACCGGCATGCCTGCACCGATCGCGGCCGCCATCGGCTCCTCGATCAGGAAGACCTGGCTCGCGCCCGCGGCCAGCGCCGCGTCGCGGATCGCGCGGCGCTCGACCTGGGTCGAACCGCAGGGCACGCAGATGATGATGCGCGGGCTCGGCGAGAACATGCGCGAGTCATGCACCTTCTTGATGAACTGCTTGATCATCTGCTCGGTGACGACGAAATCGGCGATCACGCCGTCCTTCATCGGGCGTATGGCAGTGATGTTGCCTGGCGTCTTGCCCAGCATCTGCTTGGCCTGCGCGCCGACCGCCTGGATCGTGCGCTTGGCGTTCGGTCCGCCTTCGGTGCGGATCGCAACGACCGAGGGCTCGTCAAGGACAATGCCCTTGCCGCGGACATAGATGAGCGTGTTGGCCGTGCCGAGGTCGATCGCGAGATCGCTGGAAAAATAGGAACGCAGAAAACCGAACATGAAGAATCCGAATACCGGTGAGGACCCACGGGCCTGCCCCCTGCCAACGCCGGAACCCCGGCGGCAGAAGGCCGAAAGCGGATATGATACTCTACAAATTCCCCCGGTTTAACAGCATTTGTAAACACATGTCGCTCTCGCTCGACGAAGTTCGCAACATCGCCTCACTCGCCCGCATCGAGTTGTCCGACGCGGACGCCGAAGCCACCCGGGAAAAGCTCAATGGCATATTCGGACTGATCGAACAGATGCAGGCTGTGGTCACCGACGGCGTCGAGCCGATGAGCCACCCGCAGGAAACCGCCCAGCGCCTGCGCGAGGATCACGTCACCGAAACCGACCGGCGCGATGATTTCCAGCGCGCGGCCCCGCAGACCGAGGCCGGTCTGTATCTGGTTCCACGCGTCATCGAGTAAGCCCGAACCGCCCTCCCCGCCGGCCCCCGCCGGCGCTACCGAACGCCCCAAATGATCGATTCCAGCCTGACTGAACTGCGTGCCGCGCTCGACACCGGCAAGACGACGAGCGTGGAACTCGCCACGCTCTTCCTCGACCGCATCGACCGCCTCAACCCGGATCTGAACGCCTTCATCACGGTTGATCGCGAGCGCGCACTGCGCGAGGCTGCCGCAGCCGATGCGCGCATCGCGCGCAAGGATGCAGGGCCGCTGACCGGCATCCCGCTCGCGCACAAGGACGTCTTCTGCACCGAAGGCGTGCTCACCACCTGCGGCTCGAAGATGCTCGCCAACTTCGTCAGTCCGTATGACGCGCACGTGGTCGGCAAACTACGCGAGGCCGGCGCGGTGATGCTGGGCAAGACCAACATGGATGAGTTCGCGATGGGCTCAAGCAACGAGAACTCGCACTTCGGCGCGACGAAGAACCCGTGGGATGTCACGCGCATCCCCGGCGGCTCGTCGGGCGGCTCGGCCGCGGCGGTGGCCGCACGCATGGTGCCGCTGGCCACCGGCACCGACACCGGCGGTTCAGTGCGCCAGCCCGCGGCGATGACCGGCGTGACCGGCATCAAGCCCACCTACGGCACGGTCAGCCGCTACGGCATGATTGCCTACGCCTCGTCCTTCGACCAGGCCGGCGTGTTCGCCGCCTCGGCCGAGGACTGCGCCCCGGTGCTCACCGCCATGTGCGGCTTCGACCCGCGCGATTCCACCAGCCTGGAGCGCCCGGGCGAGGACTACGGACGCGAGATCGCGCGCACGCCCACGGACCCGGAAGAGCCACTGGCCGGCCTGCGAATCGGACTGCCGGTGGAGTTCTTCGGCGAGGGCCTGGCCGACGACGTGCGCGCCGCGATCGAGGCCGCGCTCGACGAATACCGCAAGCTCGGCGCCACCACCGTGGAGGTCGCCCTGCCCAACGCGAAGCTGGCGATTCCCGCCTATTACGTGCTCGCCCCGGCCGAGGCCTCGACCAACCTGTCGCGCTTCGATGGTGTGCGTTACGGGCACCGCGCGGCCGAATATACCGATCTGGACGACATGTACCGCAAGAGCCGCGGCGAGGGCTTCGGCGCCGAGGTCAAGCGACGTATCCTGATCGGCACCTATGTGCTCTCGCACGGCTACTACGACGCCTATTACCTGAAGGCGCAGAAGTTGCGTCGCCTCATCGCCAACGACTTCGCCGCGGCCTTCGAGGCCTGCGACGTGATCGCCGGCCCGGTCAGCCCGACCACCGCCTGGAAACTCGGCGCGAAGACCGACGACCCGGTGCAGATGTATCTGTCCGACATCTACACCATCGCCATCAACCTCGCCGGCGTGCCGGGCGTGTCACTGCCCTGCGGTTTCGGCACCGACGCCATGCCGGTCGGCCTGCAACTCGTCGGCAATCATTTCGACGAGGCCCGCCTGCTCGATGTCGCGCATCGCTACCAGCAGGTCACCGACTGGCACCGCCGCCGGCCCGAAATCGCGGCGTGAGGAACTGACAGACATGAGCCAGAACACCTGGGAAGTGGTCATCGGACTGGAAGTCCATGCCCAGCTGAACACCGCATCGAAGATCTTCTCCGGCGCCTCCACCGCCTTCGGTGCCGAGCCCAACCGCCAGGCCAGCGCCGTAGACATCGCGCTGCCCGGCGTGCTGCCGGTCCTCAACCGCGGCGCGGTCGAACGCGCCATCCGCTTCGGCCTGGCGATCGGCGCGCACGTCTCGCCGAAGAGCATCTTCGCGCGCAAGAACTACTTCTACCCGGATCTTCCGAAGGGCTACCAGATCAGCCAGATGGATCTGCCGGTGGTGCAGGGCGGCGCGATCACGATCCGTGTCGGCGAAGGCGAGGCCGCCTACGAGAAGACCGTGAACCTCACCCGTGCACATCTGGAAGAGGACGCGGGCAAGAGCCTGCACGAAGACTTCCATGGCATGAGCGGCATCGATCTGAACCGCGCCGGCACGCCGTTGCTGGAGATCGTCTCCGAGCCCGACATGCGCTCCAGCTCGGAAGCCGTGGCCTACGCCCGCGCGCTGCACGCGCTGGTGCGCTGGATCGAGATCTGCGACGGCAACATGCAGGAAGGCTCCTTTCGGTGCGATGCCAACGTCTCGGTACGCCGCCCCGGCGGCCCGCTGGGCACGCGGCGCGAAATCAAGAACCTGAACTCCTTCCGCTTCCTGCAGCAGGCCATCGACTACGAGGTGCAGTGGCAGATCGAACGGCTCGAGGACGGCGGGAGCATCCAGCAGGCCACCGTTCTGTTCGACCCCGACACGGGCGAGACGCGCGTGATGCGCACCAAGGAAGACGCGCACGATTACCGCTACTTCCCGGACCCAGACCTGCTGCCGCTGATCATCTCGCAGGAATGGATGGACGAGGTCGGCTCCGCCATGCCGGAATTGCCCGAGGCGATGAAGGCGCGCTTCATCCGCGAATTCGGTCTGTCGCCCTACGATGCCGCCACGCTCACCGCCTCGCGCGAGGTCGCGGCCTTCTTCCAGGCCACCGTCGACGCGGCGGGCGGCGCCCATGCCAAGCTGTGCGCCAACTGGGTGATGGGCGATCTGGCGGCACGGCTCAACAAGGCCGACCTGGACATCGCCGAATCTCCGGTTTCGGCCGCACAGATCGCCAGCCTGGTGCAGCGCATCGCCGACAACACGATTTCTAACAGCATCGGCCGCAAGGTCTTCGATACCCTGTGGAACGGCGACGGCGCGAGTGCCGACGAGATCATCGAAGCCCAAGGGCTCAAGCAGGTCACCGATTCGGGCGCGATCGAAGCGATGGTCGACGACGTACTCGCTGCCAACCAGAAATCCGTGGACGAGTTCCGCGCCGGCAAGGACAAGGCCTTCAACGCACTGGTCGGCCAGGTCATGAAGGCCAGCCGCGGCAAGGCCAATCCGGCGCAGGTCAACGAGATCCTCAAACGCAAGCTGGGCGGCTGACGCCCGCAACGATACGGAGCCCCGACATGAAGCCGATCCTGATGCTGCCGCTGGCCGCCCTTGCAGGCGCCGCAATCGCCAACCCGTTGCCGCCCGACCTGCCCACGCCCCGTGCCGGCCTGTGGGAGATGCAGACCAAGATGGTGGACATGGGCGGCATGTCGATGAACATGGAAACCTGCATGGACGGCAGCATCGAGGACATGATGCGTCACCCGGAAGCCGAGAAGGCCGAGTGCACGGACATGAAGATCGACTACTCGGGCAATCGCCTGCGCGCCAGCGCCACCTGCACGATCGAGGGCTCGAAGGCGGAGATCGTGTCCGACTTCACCGGCAACTTCGAGACCGCCTATCGCGGCGAGATCAGCAGCACCTTCACGCCGCCGCTGCATGGCATGAAGCAGTCCACGGCCCAGGTCGAGAGTCGGTGGGTGGCGCCGCAATGCCACCCCGGCCAGCGCCCCGGCGACACGCGCATGAAGGGCGGCGTCAACATTCCCGGCATGGGCAACATCGATCTGGACTCGATGATGAAGAACATCCCGGGCATGAACCGCTGATCCGGCCCGCCGTTTGAGTCAGATCAATAACCGAATACTTATATAAGCGCATTCTTAAGGTCGTATCCAGACCACCCCGCACTGCGGGAAGAATGCCATGTCCGTCCTCATCGACGTCGTCGAGACCGTCGGCGACCACCGTATCCTCGCCCTGGCCGGACTGGCCATCGGCACCCTGTTCGGCTTCTTCGCCCAGCGCTCGCGCTTCTGCCTGCGCGCCGCTGTCGTCGAGGTCGCACGCGGCCAACTGGGCGCACGTCTGGCCGTTTGGCTGTTCGCGTTCTCGGCCGCCGTGGTCATCACCCAGCTACTCGCACTGGCCGACCAGTTCGAAACCGCCAACGTGCGCCAGCTCGCCAGTCGCGGCAGCGTCTCGGGCGCATTGATCGGCGGCCTGCTGTTCGGTGTGGGCATGATTCTCGCGCGCGGTTGCTCCAGCCGCTTGCTGGTGCTGGCCGCCAACGGCAATCTGCGCGCGCTGCTCTCCGGGCTGGTGTTCGCGGTCACCGCCCAAGCCTCGATGAGCGGCGTGCTCGCGCCGGCACGCGAATGGGTCGGCGCCCTGTGGACCTTCGACGGCGGTGCCGCACGCGATCTGCTCGCAAGCAGTGGCATCGGCAATTCCGGCGGGCTGGCCTTCGGGATGGTATGGCTGGCCGCCGGCGTGTTCTTCGCGGTGCGCAGCCGCGTGTCGGTCTGGGGCTGGATCGGCGGCATCGGTGCCGGCGCGATGGTGGCCGTCGCGTGGTGGACCAACTTCGCGCTGGCGCAGGTGACATTCGAACCGGTTCCGGTGAAAAGCCTGTCCTTCACCGGGCCCGCGGCCGACATGCTGATGCTGGTGCTCTCACCCATCGGACAGAGCCTGAATTTCGACCACGGCATGATCCCCGGAGTCTTCCTCGGCTCCTTTCTCGCCGCGTGGTTCGCGCGCGAACTCAAGCTCGAGGGCTTCCAGGGGGGTGCTGCGATGCGGCGCTACATCGTCGGCGCGGTGCTGATGGGCTTCGGCGGCATGCTCGCCGGCGGCTGCGCGGTCGGCGCCGGCGTGTCCGGCGCGGCGGTGTTCGCACTGACAGCGTGGCTGACGCTGTGCGGCATGTGGGCCGGAGCGGCGCTGACCGACTGGCTGATCGACCGTCGGCCGCGTGGCGCGACCGCCGACGTGGCACTGCCGGGCGCGCCCGCCCATCCCTGACTCGCCGACCCACTATAATCGGGGCGTCTACTGCAGCGGATGTGCCCTGATGTGTCAATTGCTCGGCATGAACTGCAATGTCCCGACGGACATCTGCTTTTCCTTCACCGGTTTTCGCGCGCGCGGCGGCCTCACCGACCACCACCGCGACGGCTGGGGCATCGCCTTTTTCGAGGGGCGCGGTGTACGCCTCTTCCTCGATCCGCAGCCCAGCGCCCATTCGCCGGTGGCCGAACTGGTGCACCAGTACCCGATCCGTTCGCTCAACGTCATCGCCCACATCCGCAAGGCCACCCAGGGGGACATCCGGCTCGACAACACACACCCGTTCCAGCGCGAGCTGTGGGGGCAGTACTGGATCTTCGCGCACAACGGCCATTTGCGCGACTACGCGCCCGACCTGAACGGGCGCTTCCGGCCGGTCGGCACCACAGACTCCGAGCGCGCCTTCTGCCACATCCTGCAGACGCTGGCCGAGCGCTTCCCGGACGGTCCGCCCGATGCACGCACGCTGCACGCAACCTTGCGCGAACTGGCGATCGGGATCGGCAGCCGCGGGGAGTTCAACTTCCTGCTGTCGAACGGGGAACGACTGTTCGCGCATTGCTCGAGTCGACTGGTCTACGTCATCCGCCAGGCGCCGTTCTCCACGGCGCATCTGTCGGACGAGGACGTCAGTGTAGACTTCGCAAGCGTGACCACGCCCGACGACCGCGTCGCCGTCATCGCCACGCTGCCGCTAACGGACAACGAGCGATGGACGGTGATCGAACCGGGCACGCTGCTGAGCTTCCTGCACGGCTCGCAGGAGGAAGCACTGGGCGAGACGCGCACCGTAGCCCAGCCGGTGACCCTTCCGCACGACGCACCCGCGCCGCGAGAGGCGTTATAATCCCGCCATCATGGATACTCGAGACGCTACCCACTGCCCCTTGTGCGACCCGCGAGGCGACCGCATCGTCTGGCAGGACGCGCGCTGCCGCGTGATCCTCGTGCTCGAACCCGACTATCCGGGCTATTGCCGCGTCGTCTGGAAGGATCACATCGTCGAGATGAGCGATCTGTCGGCCGCCGACCGTCGCCACCTGATGGACGTGGTCTTCGCCACCGAAGCGGCCCTGCGCGAACTGATGACGCCCGACAAGATCAACCTGGCCAGTCTCGGCAATCTCGTTCCACACCTGCATTGGCACGTCGTGCCCCGCTATCGCGACGACCGTCACTATCCTCAGCCGATCTGGGGCACGCCGGAGCGTACTCCGACGTTGCGCGCCGAACCCGACGAGCATGCGCTCGGCGAGGCGATCGCGCGCCACCTGAGCTGAGCGCCACCACTGCAGGCCTCGCGGAGAGCCGCATGACCAAGCCGACCCCGGATGAGAGCATCGCGACGCTGCGCGCGTTGCACGGTCGCGGCGGACAGGACGTGCATAGCGAGTTGCGCCGTCTGATCGGCGTCGTCGTCGATCGCACGCCACCCTCGGCAGGCTGGCTTGAGGTGCTGGAGGCGCTGCGCGAACCGCTAGCACATGCCCAGTCGGCACTCGCCCACTCGTACGCTGAACGGCCAGCCGCACCCGGCGACAATGCCGATCTCGCGCTTCACGAGGTCAGCGAGACCTGGCTGGAGATGGCCCGGGCCTACGCGCTGCTTGCACGCGACACGGCGATCGGGCCTTCGGCCAGCACCCACGCACTGCTTGCCCAGCGCCAGGTGCACTATTGCGCGGCGGCGCTGGTCGAATTCATCCAGGCGCGCCGCGCGGTTCCGGCAGGCATGTGGCGCGCACTCAACGAAGCCTTCGCCGATGCCGAAGCGCGCGGTTTCGCCTGGACGCGGGCGCACGATGCACTCAACCGCGCCTGGCAGGCGCAGAGCGCGGCCGAGGCCCATGCCGAAGCGCTGCTGATCGACCTGTCCAACCCTTTCTCCTTCGATGCCGAACAGTTGCGCGCAGTGCGCGAACTGGCGCGCTATTTCGCGCCCTACTGCCGGCTGCTGCCCGAGGGCAGCGACGCCCAAGACGGCCGGCGCACGGCCTACGCGCTCGACCTGAGCACCGACCAGGGCCTGCGGCCGCTCGACACGCTGGATCCGGGGGCACGGCTGCGGCGCTTCGACAGCAGTCAGCTCGTCGACCGCTTCCGCGAGGTTGCTTCGCGATTGCGCAAGAGCGGCCAGGCGAGCGATCTGGGTCTGAGCGCGGCGCTCACCGCGGAGGACGCGGTACAACTATTGCTGTCGCTGTACAAACCATGGGCACGCGGCGCAAGCGGACGTCGCTTCGCGCGGCGCCCCGGCCGCGGCGGTGCCGAGCTGAGCGGCGACTGGAACACCATTGCCTTCTTCATTTCGGGCAAACCCTTCGAACAGCCGACGATGAACACCGTCGAGCGCAGCATCCGCTCCGACGAGCGCATGCTCACGCTGGGCGAGCGCGTCACCGACATCATGATCGACGACCGCCCCGACCGGCAGCGCCTGGCCGCGCGACGCGGCTACATATGCACGCAATGGGAGATGCTCGACCAGTCGCTGGGCGGCTTCCGGCTGCGCCGGCGTGGCAGCACCGAACGACTGGAACACCGGGAACTGATTGCGATCCGGCCCGACGACGCGAAGAGCTTCATGCTCGGCGTGGTGGGCTGGGTGATGTACCGTGAGGACGGTGCACTCGATGCCGGAGTCAAGCTGATGAACGGCCTGCCACGCGTGGTCGCGATCCGCTCTGTCGGCATCGGCCGGGAGCGTTCGGACATCGAGTTCCAGATGGCCTTCCTGCTCGACGAAACGCCTGCGCTGAAGGCTCCCGCCACGCTGGTGATCCCGGCCGGATACTTCCTGCCCCATCGTGTCGTCGAGGTGCACGACGGCAGGCTGCGCGGCTATCGCCTGCTCGAGATCGTCGAGCGCGGGGCGAACTTCGATCAGGTCACCTTCGAGGCAGTCAAGGTCGTCGCGTAAGCCGCGTGGCCGGAAAACGCACGGCGAAGCGGCTGCCCTTGCCGGGTGCGCTGTCGATGTGCAATTCCGCCTGGTGGCGCGACACGATGTGCTTGACGATGGCCAGACCCAGGCCGGTCCCTCCGGTCTCGCGCGAACGTCCCTTGTCTACTCGAAAGAAGCGCTCGGTCAGACGCGAGATGTTTCGCGCATCGATGCCAATGCCGTCGTCGGTCACCGAGAACTCGCCTCCATCTGCGTCACTGCGCCACGCAAGGGTAATCTGCCCACCGGCCGGCGTGTAGCGCACGGCGTTCGTGGCAAGGTTGGCGAAGGCCGAATGCAGTTCCTTCTGACTGCCCAGAAGGACGTCGCCGGGGTCGCTATCGTGCATGTCGAGCGTAATCGAGTGCCGGCCGTTGGACAGCAACTCGGCTTCCTGAGCAATGGTGCGCAACAGATCGAGAACCTCCACCTGCTCCTCGTGGGGTGCGGGCGCACCCGTTTCCAGCGCCGAGAGCGTGAGCAGATCCTCGATCAGACGCTGCATGCGCGTCGATTGCTCAAGCGCGAGATTCAGAAAGCGCTCCACGTCCTCGCGCGGCAGATCGTCGAGCCCGTCGGCAACGGTCTCGACGAAGCCGGATACCACGGTCAGCGGTGTTCGCAGCTCGTGCGAAACGTTGGCGATGAAGTCCTGGCGCATGGTCTCGAGCTTTTCGAGCTGGGTGATATCACGCGAGATCAACATCTTCTGTCCACCGCCGAAAGGCACGATCTGCACCAGCAGCCGCCGGTCGGCGCGCCGCGGCGAGGCGATCACCAGAGGCTCCTCGGTACCGCCGCCCTCGAGATAGGCGACCAGATCGGGCACGCGCACGATCGCCACCAGGGGTAGACCAACGTCCTTGGCCTGGGACAGACCCAGGTGCTGTTCGGCGCGCCGGTTCATCCATTCCACGGCATCGTTGGCCGACAGGTAGACGATGCCGTCGGGCATGGCCTCGCCGGCCGATCTAAATCGGTCCAGCGTCGCCATATGGCGCTGGCGCTCCTCGCGCCCGTCGCGGGCCCGGCATTCGAGTTCATGGAAGACCGGACGCCAGGCGCCATGACCCTCGGGCGCCGGAGCGTCGTCACGCCGTCGTGCCCACTGCGCAAGCCGCTGCAGGTTCGACAAATGATGATCAAGCAGCCCCAGCAGGACGAGGATGAACAGGCCGACGCCGAACCAGGTTCCGAAAGCGAAGCCGACGACAAGGGCGACGGCTGCGCAGACCAGGATGAAAATCAGCGATCCGGACCAGATCTTGTACATGGCGGGGTGAACGGTGAAAAGTGGGCAGTAGAGGGGGGCGGCGCGGTTCGATGCGCCTCGACACCGGCCACGCTCTACTCCGGGACGAAGGCCCCGCGCATCATACCGCGGTGTCGATGCGGGTCGAGAACCGGTAGCCGCTACCGCGCACGGTCTGGATCAGGTTATCGTGGCCGCTGGCCTCGAGTGCGGAACGCAAGCGGCGAATGTGTACATCCACCGTACGCTCTTCGACGAAGACGTGGTCACCCCAGACCTGGTCCAGCAACTGGGTGCGCGAATGTACACGCTCCGGGTGCGTCATCAGGAAATGCAGCAGGCGAAACTCGGTCGGCCCCAGCGACAGCCCCTGATCGCCGGCCTGGACCCGGTGCGCGCCCGGATCGATGCACAGTCCGCCCAGCTCAACCGGATCGTCGGTGACCTGCGGCGCCCGGCGGCGCAGCACGGCCTTGATGCGTGCGACCAGTTCACGCGGAGAAAATGGCTTGGTGATGTAGTCGTCGGCGCCCGTTTCCAGACCGGTGACCTTGTCTGCTTCCTCACCGCGTGCAGTGAGCATGATGATCGGCGTCGCACGGGTGCGCTCGTCGGCACGCAGACGCCGCGCCAGTTCCACGCCGGACATTCCGGGCAGCATCCAGTCGAGCACGATCAGATCCGGCAGTGCCTCGCGCACCAGTCGCTGGGCGGACTCGGCATCGGCCACACGCACGACGTTGTGTCCCGCGCGGGTCAGATTCACCGCGATGAGTTCCTGGATCGCCGGCTCGTCTTCAACCAGAAGGATGTTTGCAGCCATGGGATTTGCTCCATTCGTTTGCGAGCAGTCTATTGCAGAAGCTTGACGTTTTTGTGACAGGTAACCTGAACGCGGTTCGCGGGTAGATCGAGTGCCGCAGGTCAGCCTTCGGGTATCATGGCCGATCAGGCAACCACATTCGGCAAGGCATCATGGCTGGACTCGATTCGACCACCCCGAAACCGACCGGCATCACCGTGCACCGCAAGTCCAAAGAGCTCGAACTGCGGTTTGACGACGGCAGCGTGTTCCACCTGCCGTTCGAATTCCTGCGCGTGTTTTCCCCGTCGGCCGAAGTGCGCGGCCACGGTCCCGGTCAGGAAGTGCTGCAGTTGGGCAAGCGCGACGTCGACATCCTCGCAGTGGAGCCGGTCGGCAACTACGCGATCCGCCCACGCTTCGACGACGGTCACGATAGCGGCCTGTATTCCTGGGATTATCTTTACGAACTCGGGAGCCGCAGCGACCAGATGTGGCAGCAGTATCTCGACGAACTCGACAGGACCGGCGGCAGCCGCGACCCGGCGCTGGCGCCGCCGCCTGCACCCAAGGGCGGATGCGGCTCGCACGGACACTGACATGAGTGACAAGCAGACCCATTTCGGATTCCGCAAGGTCGCCGAGGACGAGAAGCGCCACCGCGTGGCACAGGTGTTCTCGTCGGTGGCCGGTCGCTACGATGTCATGAACGACCTCATGTCGATGGGTCTGCATCGTCTCTGGAAGCGCTTTGCGATTGGGCTTTCGGGCGTGCGCGAGGGCTCGCGCGTGCTCGATGTGGCTGGCGGCACGGCGGACCTGTCGCTGGCCTTCGCCAAACGCGTTGGCGCTTCGGGTCAGGTCTGGCTCACCGATATCAACCACGCGATGCTCGCGGTCGGGCGTGACCGCGTGGTCGACGCCGGCTACGCATTGCCGGTTGCCCAGTGTGACGCTGAACGCCTGCCGTTCCCGTCGAATCATTTCGACTGCGTCACCGTGGCCTTCGGCTTGCGCAATATGACGCACAAGGAGATCGCCCTGGCCGAGATGGCACGCGTGCTTCGTCCCGGCGGGCGGCTGCTGGTGCTCGAGTTTTCCAAGGTATGGGCGCCGCTCGCACCGGCCTACGACTTCTATTCGTTCAAGGTGCTGCCGTGGATGGGCGCCAGAGTCGCCGACGATGCCGACAGCTACCGCTATCTTGCCGAATCGATCCGCATGCATCCGGATCAGCCCTCGCTCGGCACAATGATGGAACAGGCCGGGCTTTCGCGGGTCGAATGGTGCAACATGACCGGCGGCGTCGTCGCGCTGCACCGGGGCTACAAGATTTGAACTGGGCGCGCGGCCCGCGCGTCCGCGAAGCCGGCATCCGACCGGCATCTCTTTGCATGGAGCAGACATCGCAATGAAGCACTTCGTGATCACCCTGGTGGCCGTCCTCTTCACATTCGGCATGTTCGTGCCGGAATCCGAGGCGCGCCGGTTCGGCGGCGGCGGCAGCTTCGGCATGCAACGACAGATGTCGCCCCCACAGTCGCCGCGGCCGACCGCACAGGCACCGGTTCGTCCGGGCGCGCAGGCCGCCCCCAACCGCTCGTGGATGGGGCCGATCGCCGGTCTGGCCGCGGGTCTGGGACTGGCCGCGCTGTTTTCGCATCTTGGCCTGGGCGAGGGCTTCGCCTCCTTCGTGCTGATCGCGCTGATGGTGTTCGCCGGCGTGATGCTGTTCCGCTTTCTGGCGCGCCGCGTACTCGATAGCCAACAGACCCAGGGTGCACAGCGCATGCAGTACGCCGGCAATGCACCGGGCGCATTCGGCGGAGCCGCGCCCGCATCGATGGCAGAGATGGGAGGCTCGACTTCAGCCAGCCAGGATGACTTGCGCAGCCAGCTCGACGAGGCGGCGTTCCTGCGCCAGGCCAAGCTCAACTTCATCCGCCTGCAGGCGGCCAACGACCGCGGCGATCTGACCGACATCCGCGAATTCACTACACCCGAAGTATTCGCCGAGATCCGCATGCAGATGGCGGACGCACCGACGGGGCCGGTCCACCACACCGATGTGATCGATCTGGACGCCGAGGTTCTCGAGGTGACCGAGGAGAGCGGGCGCTACGTCGTCAGCGTACGATTCACCGGTCTGCTGCGCGAGGAAGAGGACGCTCCGCCGGCACGCTTCGACGAGATCTGGCATCTGGTCAAGGACCAGAACGGGACATCCGGCTGGCGCGTCGCCGGCATTCAGCAGGCAAGCTGAGACGGCGCCCTGCGCACCATGTTCGATCGCATCTTCGTCGACGCAGTCGATCACCTGTTGGCCGACGCCCCGTGGGCCCGCGAACGCTTGATGCCGTTCGCGGACTGCGCGGTGCACATCGACGGCGCACCGTTCGAGGTACGCGCCCGCATTACCGATGAAGGGCTGCTCACCACGGCCGGCGTAGCAGACACGGCATCGGTGCGCATCACTTTGCCACTTGGCGAGATGCCTGCGGCACTGGCCTCCGGCGGGCTCGCAAAGGCCTTCAGTCGCGCGCGCATCGATGGTGACGCGGAGCTGGCCGAGGCGCTCGGCTTCGTGTTTCGCAATCTCGAGTGGGATGTGGAGGAGGACGTGGCCCGCGTACTTGGGGACATCCCTGCCCACCGTCTCGTGAGCGCGGCGCGCGCCTTGCACTCGGGCGCCGTTCGCGGCGTCGAGGCCATGGAAGGCAATGTCGGCGAGTACCTGACCGAGGAGTCGGGGCTGCTGGTCGCTCGGGCGCAGGTTCAGGCCTTCGGCGACGAGGTATCGACCCTGCGCGACGCATTGGCGCGGCTGGAAAAGCGTGTCGATCGGGCCCGGCGTACCGTGCGCGGTTAACAAGACCCCTCGGACAAAAAAAAGCGACCGCCAGCGGTCGCTTTCTCTTGAGTACAAACGCGCCGTCAGTGGCCGCGCTTCTTCATCTTCTGGATCGCCTGGATCTGCGCGATCGCTTCCATCAGTTCGGCCTGGGCCTTGGCATAGTCGATCTGCGCGCCGCGATCGTGCAGCGCTTCTTCGGCAAGCCGCTTGGCTTCCAGTGCCTTCGCTTCGTCCAGATCCGCACCGCGGATCGCGGTGTCGGCGAGCACCGTCACCAGACCCGGTTGCACTTCGAGCAAACCACCGGCGACGAAGATCAGTTCTTCCTCGTCCTTGTCGGCGAGTTTTACCCGCACCGCACCGGGGCGGATACGCGTGAGCAACGGCATATGGCCGGGCAGAATGCCCAGTTCGCCGGCCTCACCGGGCAGGACGACGAACTCCGCCAGTCCGGAGAACAACTGTTCCTCTGCACTGACGACGTCCACGTGAACAGTCATGGCCATGGGGTGTCCTTATGTTCTGCGTTGCGGCGGGCCACCCCGCCGCAGCACGCTTTTAGAGCTTCTTGGCCTTTTCCTCGGCTTCCTCGATGGTGCCGACCATGTAGAAGGCCTGCTCGGGGAGCTGATCGCATTCGCCGCTGACGATCTTCTTGAAGCCGTTGATCGTGTCCTTGAGCGTCACGTACTTGCCGGGCGCGCCGGTGAATACCTCGGCGACGTGGAAGGGCTGCGACAGGAAGCGCTGGATCTTGCGAGCCCGGCCAACGGCCAGCTTGTCTTCCGGCGAGAGCTCGTCCATACCCAGAATCGCGATGATGTCGCGCAGTTCCTTGTAGCGCTGCAGCGTTTGCTGGACCTGACGGGCAACGTCGTAATGTTCCTCGCCGACGACCAGCGGATCAAGCTGACGGCTGGTGGAGTCGAGCGGGTCAACCGCCGGGTAGATACCCAGGGCGGCGATGTCACGCGACAGCACGACGGTGGAGTCCAGGTGCAGGAAGGTCGTCGCGGGCGACGGGTCGGTCAGGTCATCCGCGGGCACATACACGGCCTGGATCGACGTGATCGAGCCGACCTTGGTGGAGGTGATGCGCTCCTGCAGCCGGCCCATTTCCTCGGCAAGCGTCGGCTGATAGCCCACCGCCGACGGCATCCGGCCGAGCAGCGCGGAGACTTCGGTACCGGCCAGCGTGTAGCGGTAGATGTTGTCGACGAAGAACAGGATGTCACGACCATCGTCGCGGAAACGCTCGGCCATGGTCAGGCCGGTCAGCGCCACGCGCAGACGGTTGCCCGGGGGCTCGTTCATCTGGCCGAACACCATCGCGACCTTGTCGAGGACGTTGGAGTCCTTCATCTCGTGGTAGAAGTCGTTGCCCTCACGGGTACGCTCACCCACACCGGCAAACACCGACAGGCCCGAGTGCTGCTTGGCGATGTTGTTGATAAGTTCCATCATGTTGACGGTCTTGCCGACACCGGCGCCGCCGAACAGACCGACCTTGCCGCCCTTGGCGAACGGGCAGATCAGGTCGATCACCTTGATGCCGGTTTCGAGCAGTTCAACCGACGGAGACAGCTCGTCGAACTTGGGCGCCTTGGCGTGAATCGGGCGCAACTCGTCGGACTGGATCTCGCCGGCTTCGTCGATCGGGCGACCGAGCACGTCCATGATGCGGCCCAGCGTACCTTCACCGACCGGTACGGAAATCTGCGCGCCGGTGTCGGAGACCGACATGCCGCGACGCAGACCGTCGGTCGAACCCATGGCGATGGTGCGCACCACGCCGTCGCCGATCTGTTGCTGAACCTCGAAGGTCAGACCCGCCTCGACGATGCCGCTGTCGTTGTCGGCGCTGTCGAGCTTGAGGGCGTTGTACACCTTGGGCATCGCGTCGCGCGGGAACTCGATATCCACCACGGCGCCGATACACTGAACGATCGAACCAGTACTCATCGTCATTTCCTTAAAAGCATTAATCCGTTACACCGCGGCTGCGCCGCCGACGATCTCCGAAAGTTCCTTGGTGATCGCGGCCTGGCGGGTCTTGTTGTAGACCAGCTGCAAGTCGCCGATGACAGTCTTTGCGTTGTCCGAAGCGGCCTTCATCGCCACCATGCGCGCGCTCTGCTCGGACGCCATGTTCTCGACCACGCCCTGATAGACGAGCGTCTCGACGTAGCGAATCAGCAATTCGTCGACGACGGCCTCCGGCGTGGGCTCGTAGAGGTAGTCCCAGGACGCGTCCGGCGTGCCCAGCTGCTCGCCGGTCACCGGCAACAACTGCTCGAGCACCGGCTCCTGCTTCATGGTGTTCACGAAGCGGGTGTAGGCGAGATAGACGGTGTCGAGCTCTTCCTCGCGGAAGGCGTCGAGCACGACCTTCATCGGGCCGATGATCTTGTCCAGGTGCGGCGTGTCACCGAGCTGGGTGATGTGCGACACGACCTGTGCGCCGATGCGCTGCATGAAGCCCAGGCCCTTGTTGCCGATGCAGCACACGCGGATCTCGGAGGCGCCACTGCCTTCCCACTGCTTCATCGCGTTGATGACGATGCGCTGGATGTTGGTGTTCAGACCCCCACACAGCCCCTTGTCGGACGTCACGATGATCAGGCCGATCTTCTTGCCTTCGGCCTTGCGCACGACGAATGGGTGGCGGTAGTCGGCCACGTTCGCGTCGGACAGGTTGGCGGCGAGCTGGCGGATCTTCTCGGCATAGGGACGGGCGCCACGCATCCGTTCCTGCGCCTTGCGCATCTTGGACGCGGCGACCATCTCCATTGCCTTGGTGATCTTGCGCGTGTTCTGGACGCTCTTGATCTTGGTCCGGATTTCCTTACCGCTTGCCATAAATCAGCCTCCCTCGCGGTCTCAGGACCAGGTCTTCTTGAACGCCTCGATCGCCTCGCTGAGCTCCTTCTCGCCGTCGGCATCGAGCTGCGCCTTCTCGAGAATGCTGTTGAAGAGCTTGCCGTGCTGATCTTCGACGTGCTTGTGCAGGGCAGTTTCAAGCGCCAGCACTCGGTTGACCTCGACGTCGTCGAAGTAGCCCTTGCTGATCGCGAACAGCGTGATCGCAAGTTGGGCAATCGACAGCGGTGCGAACTGCGCCTGCTTCATCAGTTCGGTGACGCGACGACCGCGCTCGAGCTGACGACGCGTCGCGGCATCCAGATCCGAGGCAAACTGCGCGAAGGCGGCCAGCTCGCGATACTGCGCGAGGTCGGTACGGATACCGCCGGAGAGCTTCTTGATGACCTTGGTCTGGGCCGAACCGCCCACGCGCGACACCGAGATACCGGCGTTGATGGCGGGACGAACACCGGCGTTGAACAGGTCGGTCTCGAGGAAGATCTGACCGTCGGTAATCGAGATCACGTTGGTCGGCACGAAGGCGGACACGTCACCGGCCTGGGTCTCGATGATCGGCAGCGCGGTCAGCGAGCCGGTCTGGCCCTTGACCTTGCCTTCGGTGAACTTCTCGACGTAGTCGGCGTTGACGCGCGCAGCGCGTTCGAGCAGACGGGAGTGCAGGTAGAACACGTCACCCGGATAGGCTTCACGGCCCGGCGGACGACGCAGCAGCAGCGACACCTGGCGATAGGCCCATGCCTGCTTGGTGAGGTCGTCATAGACGATCAGCGCGTCTTCACCACGGTCGCGGAAGTACTCGCCCATGGTGCAGCCGGCGTAGGCCGACAGATACTGCATCGCGGCCGATTCCGAAGCGGAGGCGGCGACGATGATGGTGTACTCGAGCGCGCCGTGCTCTTCGAGCTGACGGACGACGTTGGCGATGGTCGACGCCTTCTGGCCGATGGCCACGTAGACGCAGACCATGTTCTGGCCTTTCTGGTTGATGATCGCGTCGACGGCCACGGCAGTCTTGCCGGTCTGGCGGTCACCGATGATCAGCTCACGCTGGCCACGACCGATGGGCACCATCGAGTCGATCGACTTCAGGCCGGTCTGCATCGGCTGCGAAACGCCTTCACGAGCGATGACGCCGGGAGCGACCTTCTCGATCTTGTCGGTGATCTTGGCGTTGATCGGGCCCTTGCCGTCAATCGGTTGACCCAGTGCGTTGACCACGCGTCCGAGCAGCTCGGGGCCGACCGGCACTTCGAGAATGCGGCCAGTCGCCTTGACGGTGTCGCCTTCGCGGATGTGCTCGTAGTCGCCGAGGATGACCGCGCCGACCGAATCGCGCTCGAGGTTGAGCGCCAGGCCGAAGGTGTCGCCCGGAAATTCCAGCATTTCGCCCTGCATGACGTCGGCCAGGCCGTGCACGCGGGTGATGCCGTCGGTCACCGAGACCACCGTGCCTTCGCTGCGCGAGGACGCGCTCAGCTTGAGGTCCTGGATCCGGCTCTTAATCAGTTCACTGATTTCAGAGGGGTTGAGTTGCATTTTGCGATAACTCCTAGTTCTTGAGCGCAGCGGCCATGTTCGCGAGCTTGCCGCGGACCGAGGTATCGATGACGTCGTCGCCGACCGCGATGCGCACGCCGCCGATGAGCTCCGGATCCACGCGTACGTGGACGTTCAGCTTGGCCTTGAAGTGGGCTTCGAGGTCCTTGTGGAGCTTGGCGAGCGCGGCGTCGTCGAGCGGGAAGGCGGAACTGACGTTGGCTTCAAGCACCCCTTCGTGCGCATTCTTCTTGAGCACGAACAGGTCCCGGATCTCCGGCAGCATCTGCAGACGGTCGTTTTCGACCAGGATGCGAACGAAGTTCTTCTGGTCGGCACCGAGGCCCTCGCCCGCAACGCCCGTGACCAGCTCGCACACCTCGTCTTCCGTGAGCTTCGGATCGCGGGTGGCGGCCTTCATGGCCTCGTCCGTGACAATGGCGGAAAGGCGTTCGAGGACGTCGAGCCACTGGCCCAGTGCCTTGGTCGCCTTCGCCTGCTCGAACGCGGCGTCCGCGTAGGGGCGCGCGATGGTGAGGTTCTCGGCCATGACTTAATGCAGTTCCTTCTTCAGGTTGGCAAGCAGCTCGGCATGGGCCTTGGCGTCGATCTCGCGGCGCAGGATCTTCTCGGCGCCGGACACCGCCAGGGCGGCGACCTGTTCGCGCAGATCATCCTTGGCACGCTGCATCGCCGCACCGGCTTCCTTCTCGGCTGCGGTGCGCGCCTGCTCGACCAGACGGGCCGCTTCGGCACGCGCCTCTTCGATCAGCTTGGCAGACTGCTTCTCCGCCGAGGCACGGACGTCGCCGGCCGACTCGCGCGCCTTGCGCATTTCGTCGACGGCCTTCTTCTCGGCACGCTCGAGGTCGGATTTGGCCTTGTCCGCAGCTGCCAGCCCGTCGGCGATCTTCGCCGCGCGCTCGTCGAGTGCCTTCATGATCGGCGGCCACACGAACTTCATCGTGAACCAGCCGAGAATGAAGAACACAACGATCTGGGCTATCAGGGTTGCGTTCAGATTCACGTTTCTTGACCCTCGTTGGGTTTAGAGGTGGTAAGGCTCAGACGACGAACGGGTTGGCGAAGGCGAACATCATCGCGATACCCACGCCGATCAGGAACGCGGCGTCGATCAGGCCGGCGAGCAGGAACATCTTGGTCTGCAGGGCGTTCATCAGTTCCGGCTGACGCGCGGACGCCTCAAGGTACTTGCTGCCCATGATGCCGATGCCGATGCACGCGCCGATGGCGCCCAGACCGATGATCAGACCAGCAGCCAGCGCGACGTAACCCAGGGTGACTTCCATGACAACTCCTTCAGAGATAGGTGACTAGGAAAAGCTCGTGATGATACAGAAAATCAATGACCTTCATGCGCCTGACCGACGTACACCAGGGTCAGCATCATGAAGATGAAGGCCTGCAGCACGATGATCAGCACGTGGAAGATCGCCCAGATCGAACCCGCGACGAGGTGACCCAGAAAGCCGAACACGGTGGCCGTACCGCCCAGCAGCGCAATCAGCACGAACAGCAGTTCGCCGGCGAACAGGTTGCCGAACAGTCGCAGCCCGTGGGATACGGTCTTGGCCAGGAACTCGATCATCTGCATGACGAAGTTGACCGGCCACAGCAGCGGATGGGCGCCGAACGGGGCGGTGAACAACTCGTGCACCCAGCCGCCGAAGCCCTTGATCTTGATGTTGTAGTAGACGCACATCAGCAGCACCGAGATCGCCATGCCCATCGGAATGTTGATGTCGGCGGTCGGAACGACACGCATGTAGGCCTCGCCAGCGTGTTCGACGAAACCCATCGAGGCAAGTGCGCCGCCCCAGGCCATCGGAATCAGGTCAACCGGAATCAGATCCATGAAGTTCATCAGGAACACCCAGATGAACACGGTCAGCGCCACGGGTGCCACGAACTTGCGCGACTCGGCGCTGTGGATGATGTTCTTGGCCTGATCGTTGACCATCTCGATCATCATCTCGAAGAAACCCTGGAAGCGGCCCGGCACACCCGAAGTGGCCTTTTGCGCCACACGCCACAGGATGAACACCGTCAGCGCGCCCAGACCGAAACCCCAGAACACCGAGTCGAGGTTGATGTAGCTCCAGTCGACGATGGCCTCTTGCGCGTGCCCCGTCTGATTGAGGTTGGTCAGGTGGTGCGTTACGTACTCGGATGCGGTAGGAGCGTGCCCAGTAGCCATTTAAGTCTTCACCAGAAAAGCAAACAAATTCGCCTTGAGCGCCAGAATCAGTCCGATGAACAGGCCTCCCCAATGGAGATCCGGATAACCGAGACCGATCAGCACCAACAATCCCACGATCGCGACGATCTTGAAGAACTCGCCGACGACGAAGGCCATCGCGGTACCCGGCCCGCCGGAGCGCGAGGACAAGGCCTTCATGCGCAACGCGAACAGTGCGTTCGGAACGACGCACACCAGCCCCCCTAGGGCCGCAGAGATTGCGCCATGAACCCCGAAAAAAACGGCCGCCAGGGCCGCCGCTGCGAGGGTCGCGCAAATCTGCAGGTAAACCGCTTTCAACATGGCCTTTGGCCTGCAGGCACCGGGAAACCCCGCCACCTGCGGCTGAAAATCCGGTCAATGGTAGGGGTTAACCGTAATCAAGTCAAACCCCTGAGCGCCCTACCCACGGTGTCGCGGGTGTTTGCCAGCGTGTCCGATCGGACGCAAACTGGGCGCCTTCGCCACCGCCCGAGGGGCATCCGATGATCCGCACATCCCGCGCCGGCCGCCAGGAAATCTTCGGCTGGGCGATGTTCGATTTCGCCAATCAGGCTTACACCCTGCTGATCATCACGGTGATCTTCGGCGATCTGTACACGCGCGTCGTCGTCGGCGACGCGCCCGACTACCGCATCGGCAACCTGATGTGGAGCCTGGCGCTGTGCCTGTCGTATCTGCTGGTGGTGCTCTCTGCACCACTGCTCGGCACGGTCATGGACCATGCACGCGCCAAGAAGCGTCTGCTCTTCGCCAGCTATGTCGCCACCATCGCGACGACCGCACTACTGTACTTCGTCGCACCGGGCTGGATGTGGCTGGGCTTTGTCCTGATCGTGCTCTCCAACACCGCCTACGCCATCGGAGAATCCTTCATCGCGAGTTTTCTGCCCTTTCTCGGTGGCCCCGGGGAACAGGGCAAGGTCTCAGGCTTCGGCTGGGCTCTGGGCTATGCCGGCGGACTGCTCGCAGCGATATTCGCACTGGTGTTCCTGGGCGAGGTCAGCACCGAGAACTTCGAGCGTGTTCGCTGGGTCGGGCCGTTCGCCGCTGCCTTCTTCCTGGTGGCGGCCATCCCCACCTTCCTGTGGCTGCGCGAACCGGACATCGGCGTGCGGCGCCCGCTCAGCGGTGGGGTGGTTGCCGCCGGCTATGCGCGCCTGCGAGAAACCATACGCACGGCCGCGCAATACCCGGACCTGCGTCGGGTGTTCATCTCCATTCTGTTCGCGATGGCCGGCGTGTACGTGATCATCGCCTTCGCCTTCATCTACGGCGCGCAGGTCGTGGGTTGGAGCGAGGGCACGCGCACGGCAATGTTCGTCGTCGTGCAGCTCACTGCGCTGGCCGGGGCACTGGGTTTCGGCTGGCTGCAGGATCGCTTCGGCGGCAGGCGCACCTATGCGATGACGCTGGTGCTGTGGGTGATCGCGATCCTCGCGATCTACTTCGTCGCGGAACTGACGGCCCTGCTCAACACCGCCCTCGAAACGGACTTCGAAACCGAACAGGTATTCCTGGTCGCAGGCCTGCTCTCGGGCCTGAGCCTGGGTTCGAGTCAGTCGGTCGGGCGCGCACTGGTCGGCGCATTCTCGCCGCCCGAGCGGGCGGCGGAGCTGTTCGGTTTCTGGGGGCTGTTTTCCAAACTTGCTGCGATCTTCGGCATCTTCGGCGTCGGCCTGCTGCAACTGGCCCTTGGCCTGCAGGGCGCGGTGCTGTTCTGCATCGTGCTGTTCGTCGCGGCGCTGGTGCCGCTGGCCGGAGTCGACGAGGCGCGCGGCATCTCCGTCGCGCACGGCCAGCCGGCTGCCGACTAACGCAGGCGAGAGAGCAGCCCGTCGAGCTGGTCCAGATCGCCGAAGCGGATCGACAGCTCACCCGCACCCTTGCGGTTGGCGCGGATCTTCACGGTAGCGCCCAGCGTATCGGCGAGCTCCTCCTGCAGACGCAGCAGGTCGCGGTCCGGCGCCGGTGCGACTTTCTTGTCGCGCGGATTGAGCATGCGATAGACCAGTTGCTCGGTCTCGCGCACCGACGTTCCCTTGGCGGCCACCAGATTGGCTACCTGGATCTGGCTCGCGGCGTCGAGTGGCAGCATGGCGCGTGCGTGGCCCATGTCGATGTCGCCGGCCATCAGCAACTCCTGCACCTGAGTGGCGAGATTGAGCAGGCGCAGCAGGTTGCTTGCCGCCGGGCGCGAACGGCCCACCGCATCGGCCGCCTGCTGGTGCGACATGCCGAATTCGTCGACCAGGCGCTGGATGCCGGCGGCCTCCTCGAGCGGATTGAGGTTCTCCCGCTGGATGTTCTCGATGAGCGACATCGCCAGCGCGGCCTCGTCCGGAATCGGACGCACCAGACACGGCACGTAGCCCAGATCGGCCAGCTGCGCGGCACGCCAACGACGCTCACCGGCAATGATCTCGTAGCGGTCGACACCGACGGGGCGCACCAGGATGGGCTGCATCACGCCCTGCGATCGGATCGATGCGGCCAGCTCGTCGAGCGAGCCCGGATCCATGCGCGTCCGTGGCTGGTACTTGCCCGGCTGCAGGCTGCCCACGGCCAGCGTCTGCAGCTCGCCCTTGTCCTCTTCGTCGCGGTTGCCCGAGAGCAGCGCGTCCAGGCCGCGGCCGAGGCCTTTCGGTTTTGGTGGTGTCATGCGTGGTTCCGGAAGAGTGCGAAGGCGTCCGTCACAGCGTCCTCACCCGTTCGATCATTTCCTGCGCGAAGGCCTGGTAGGCCTGCGCACCCTTGGCGCTGCGGTCGTAGAGCACGCCGGGAATACCGTAGCTCGGAGCCTCGGCCAGGCGGACGTTGCGCGGCACGATGGTGGTGAACACCTTGTCGCCGAAGTGCCCCTCAAGCTGATCCGAGACCTGCTGCTGCAGCGTCATGCGCGGATCGTACATGACGCGCAGCAGGCCGATGATCTTGAGATCGCGGTTGAGGTTGGCGTGCACCTTCTTGATGGTATTGACCAGGTCGGACAACCCTTCGAGCGCGTAGTACTCGCACTGCATCGGGATGATCACACCGTGCGCGGTGCACAGGCCGTTGAGCGTGAGCATGGACAGCGACGGCGGGCAATCGACGAGGATGAAATCGTAGTCGTCCGCATGCGGCTCGAGGAGATCGCGAAGACGGGTCTCGCGGCGCTCGAGCTCGACCAGCTCGACCTCCGCGCCGGCCAGATCCCGGTTGGCCGGCAGCACGTCGAAGCCGCCGGTAGGCGACTTGACGCGCACTTCCGCCAACGCGGCGATGCCGACCAGTGCGTGATAGACGGAGTGGCCCAGCTCACGCTTGTCGACGCCGCTGCCCATGGTCGCATTACCCTGGGGATCGAGATCGATCAACAGCGTGCGTTGCCCCGCCTCATGTAGCGCAGCTGCCAGGTTGACGCTGGTGGTGGTCTTGCCGACGCCGCCCTTCTGGTTGGCGACACAGAAGATTCTTGCCATCAGTCCCGTTCCAGGATGATCAGGTGTCGTTCGGCATCCAGCCCGGGCACCGCGAGCGGAAGCGTCTCGACGACGCGCACGCCATCGGTCAGGGCTGCGAGTTCGTCCCGAGGATACACGCCTTTCATCGCCAGGAAACGCCCACCGGGCGCCAGCAGATGACGCGTGAGTCGGACGAAGTCGGCAATCTCCGAGAAGGCACGCGAGATCACCGCATCGAATGGCGCGTCCGGCTGCACGTCTTCGACGCGCGCATGCAACGGAGCGAAGTTCGTCAGCCCCAGTTCAATCTTCGCCTGCTGCTGGAAGCTCGCCTTCTTGCCCACGGTCTCGACCGAGGTGACCGCCAGCCCAGGCCGGGCGATGGCCAGCGGGATGCCCGGCAGGCCGCCGCCGGAACCGATGTCGGCCAGCCGCGCGATGCTGCCCAGATGCGGCAGTACCGCCAGCGAATCGAGCAGGTGGTGGGTGACGGCCTGCTCCGGCGAGCGGATCGCGGTCAGGTTGTAGACGCGGTTCCACTTGCCCAGCAGCACCGCGAAAGCGAGCAGGCGGGCACGCGCGTCGGAGGGGAGGTCGAGTCCGAGTTCCGCGAGCCCGCGGTCCAGCAGGGCCGCGTCGCTCATGCGCTCTTCTTGTCGATCTTGTCGCCGGACTGCCCCAGGGCTGGACCGCCCTCATCGCGGGCAAGCCGAACGGCCTCCCCGCGCATCAGTTCATTGCGCTTGAGCCAGACCATCAACAAGGACACCGCGGCCGGCGTCACGCCCTGAATGCGACCGGCCTGGCCGATGGTCTCGGGCCGGTGCTGTGCGAGTTTCTGCTGCACTTCCTTGGACAGGCCGCGCACCGCGGCGTAGTCGATGTCCTCGGGCAGACGGGCCGATTCGGCCCTGAGCTGGCGCGCGACCTCATCCTGCTGACGATCGATGTAGCCCTGGTACTTGGCGGCGATCTCGACCTGCTCGACGACCTTGGGATCGGTAGCCGCCCCGTCCGGCGCGCCGGGCAGCGTCATCAGCTCGGCATAGCGCGCCTCGGGCCGGCGCAGCAGATCGAAGAAGCGGTACTCGCGCTCGAGCGCCTTGCCCAGCACACGCTCGGCCTCAGCCGCCGGGATGCGTTCGGGGTGGGCCCAGGCGCCCTTCAGACGCGCCGTTTCGCGTTCGATGGCCTCGCGCTTTTCGCAGAATGCGGCCCAGCGCGCGTCGCTCACCAGACCCAGCTCGCGGCCCTTCTCCGTCAGGCGCAGGTCGGCATTGTCCTCGCGCAGTTGCAGGCGGTATTCGGCGCGCGAGGTGAACATGCGGTAGGGCTCGGACACGCCGCGCGTAATCAGGTCATCGACCAGCACGCCCAGATAGGCTTCGTCGCGCCGCGGGCACCAGGGCTCGCGACCCGACACCTGCAGTGCGGCGTTGGCACCGGCGAGCAGGCCCTGGGCGGCGGCTTCCTCGTAACCGGTCGTGCCGTTGATCTGACCGGCGAAGAACAGCCCGTGGAAGGACTTGGTCTCGAGGCTGGACTTGAGGTTGCGCGGATCGAAGTAGTCGTACTCGATGGCGTAGCCCGGACGCAGGATGTGGGCGTTTTCCAGGCCACGGATCGAGCGCACGACCATCAACTGCACGTCGAAAGGCAGCGAGGTGGAAATGCCGTTCGGATAGATCTCGTGCGTATCCAGCCCTTCCGGCTCGAGAAAGATGTTGTGGCTGTCCTTGTCCGCAAAGCGATGGATCTTGTCCTCGATCGATGGGCAGTAGCGCGGACCCACCCCCTCGATCACGCCCGAATACATCGGCGAGCGATCGAGATTCTCGCGGATGATCCCGTGGGTGTGCGCATTGGTATGCGTGATCCAGCACGGCAACTGGCGCGGATGCTGCGCGGCATCGCCGAGAAAACTGAATACCGGCACCGGATCGTCGCCGGGCTGTTCCTGCGTCACCGAGAAATCGATGCTGCGCCCGTCGAGCCGCGGCGGCGTGCCGGTCTTCAGGCGCCCCTGCGGCAGTTGCATCTCCTTCAGGCGCTGCCCGAGGCTCGATGCCGGCGGATCGCCTGCGCGACCGCCGACATGGCTTTGCATGCCGACGTGGATCAGGCCGTTGAGGAAGGTGCCGGCCGTCAGCACCACGGCCTTTCCCGAAAACCGCAGGCCGATCTGCGTCACGACGCCGGTGACGCGGTCATCCTCGACCGAGATGTCGTCCACCGCCTGCTGGAACAGCGTGAGATTGGGCTGGTTCTCGAGGCGGCGGCGGATCGCCGCCTTGTACAGCACGCGGTCGGCCTGCGCGCGCGTGGCGCGCACGGCCGGCCCCTTGGAGGCGTTGAGGATGCGAAACTGGATACCGGACTCGTCGGTGGCCTCGGCCATCGCGCCGCCAAGCGCGTCCACTTCCTTGACCAGGTGCCCCTTGCCGATGCCGCCGATCGACGGATTGCAACTCATCTGGCCGAGCGTCTCGATGTTATGCGTGAGCAGCAGGGTCTTCGCACCCATGCGCGCGGACGCAAGCGCGGCCTCGGTACCGGCATGGCCGCCACCGACGACGATGACATCGAAGGAATCTGGATAACGCATGGCGCACCTCGGCGCGAAATTCGGCGAACCGATTATCTTACGCCAGCGAGACCCGAATGCCCAGCCCGTACCCGAGCGGCGCCTGCAAAAAAGGATTGATCGAACAACGGCTTGGGGCGGCCGCTGCGAGCGGCGTCAGTCGCGCGAGGGCGGCTGGCGCTCGACCCTCGGGGAGTACATGCGCTCTTCGGGCCGCACCGACAGATCGATCTCCTCGTTCGAGAGCTGGTCGGGATCGAAGCCCGGCGGCGGCGTCTGCGGCTGATACTGCACGGCCTGCGTGATCGCCGGAACCTCGACCGGCGGCGGTGCCGGACGGAACACGTTCTGGTGGACGACGAAGGCTACTGCGGTGAGCAGAAAGAAGTGATTGAGCAGGCGCAAGCGTCGCTTGCGGGGGTCGAGCTTCGTGTCACGGGTCTGCATGACGACCTCGGTGGGTGCGTGTCGGCGATTGTGGTCCGACGACCCCGGTCGACGCAAGTTCCCTGCGCATTCAGTACAAAGTTTCGCGTTGACGCGCGGGCAGGGCCGCGTCGTAGTTCTGCGCATCGACCTCGCCGCCGGTCAGCGCGTCGAGAATACGCCCCGGGCTGGGCACGCGCGCACCGACATCGGTCGGCGGCGGCCGCCAAAGGCCGGCGCGCTGCACGGCGCGTGCGCATTGAAAATACACGCGCTCGACGCACACCACGGTCACGCAGCGCGGTGGCTTGCCGCCGACCGCGAAGCGCGCGAGCAGGGCCGGGGCGACCGAGATCGTCGCGCGCCCGTTGACGCGCAGCATCTCGCCCACGCCGGGAATCAGGAACAGCAACGCGATGCGCGGATCGACGACGAGATTGCGCAACGAGTCGACACGGTTGTTGCCGCGCCGCTCGGGCAGCAGCAGCGTGCGCTCATCCTCGACCGCGACGAAGCCGGCCGGGTCGCCGCGCGGCGAGGCATCCAGTCCGTCCGGGCCGGACGTGGCGACGACGACGAAGGGCGAAGCCTCGATCATCTGCCGGTACAGCGGGTGAATATGGTCGATCTCTTTCCTGAGCGAAGGCGCGGCGACGCTGCCGAACAAGGCGTCCAGCTGCTCGAGACGGGTGATGGCATGCGGATCGGGCTCGGACATGGGCACGGCTCTCGGGTGCAATGGCCCGATGATAGACGCTTCAATGGCCGCGCGAGCCGGCGCGTCGCAGCAGGACCGTGGCCAGGCGCGCGAGCGCGACGATCTCGACGAACAGGATCGCCATGCGCACGCCGGGTCCGAACAGGCCGATCAGCGCCAGCGCCATCGTCGCGCAGTCGGCACCGATCGACACCAACGCATAGCCGGAAGCGAAACGCGTGCTGATCATCGCGATGAGGACCAGCCAGAAGAACAGCGCGAACGCAATCGAGGACAGCTCGACCGCGCGCGGGAAGGTATAGGGATCGTGCAGCACCTCCCAGCGCAGCGCGGCGAAGAGGGCGGCGAGCACGATCAGCGCGAATACCGGGGGCCAGGTGCGGGGCAGTCCGCTGCCCGGATGACGGAAACTGAGCAGCAGCCAAAGATGCAGGAGCAGCGCTCGCATCTCCCGGCCCCTGCCCTAGCGCTGCGCCATCTCGGCTTCGAGCCGGTGCTTGATGTCGTCCGGCGAGCCCGTGTTGCGCGCCAGCAGCTCGTAGAACAGCGGGATCACGAACAGCGTCAGCACGGTCGACACGGCCACGCCGAAGAACACCACGATGCCGATCACCTCGCGCGTCTCGGCGCCCGCCCCCGCGGCGAGAATCAGCGGAATCGCACCGGCGACAGTGGTGATGCCGGTCATCAGTACGGGACGCAGGCGGATCACCGAGGCCTCGACCACGGCGTCGTGGAACTCGCGTCCCTCGTCGCGCAACTGGTTGGCGAATTCGACGATGAGGATGCCGTTCTTGGCCGCCAGGCCGATCAGCATGACCAGCCCGATCTGGCTGTACAGGTTGAGCGTGGCGCCGGTCACCCACAGCCCGAACAGGCCACCACCCACCGCAAAGGGCACGCCGAGGATGATCACGAAGGGGTGCACCCAGCTCTCGAACTGCGCGGCGAGCACCAGGAAGACCACCAGCAGGCCGAGCGCGAAGATGAACACGATGGAGCCACCGGCGGTCTGGTAGTCCAGCGACTGACCCTTGTAGTCGATGACCACATTCTCGGGCAGATGCTCGCGCGCCAGACCCTCCAGGTGTTCGAGCGCGGCGCCCAGCGTCAGGCCCTCGTCCAGACCGGCGCTGATGGTGATGGCGCGCACGCGGTTGTAGCGCGAGAGCGAGCGCGAATCGGCGAAATCCTCGAGCTGAACCAGGTTGGACAGCGGGATCAGCTCGCCGGAACGGTCCGAGCGCACGTAGAGGTTTTCGAGCGCGTCCGGGCTGCGCTGGCGCTCGCGCTCGCCCTCGACGATCACGTCGTATTCGCGCCCGCCCTCGATGTAGTTGGTGATGCGGCGCGAGCCCAGCATGGTCTCGAGCGTGCGGCCGATGGTGTCGACATTCACCCCCAGCGCCCCGGCACGGTCGTAGTCGATCTTCACCTCGAGCTGCGGCTGGGTTTCCTTGTAATCCCAGTCGACGTCGATCAACCCCGGATTGTCAGCCTCCAGCCTGGCCAGCAGCGTGTCGCGCCACTGCGCCAGTTCCTCGTAGGAGCCCGCGCCGCCGATGACGAACTGCACCGGCGTGCGGTTGGACTGGCTGAAACCCTGACGCATGAATACCGAGGCGCGGATGCCGGTCAGATCGGACAGCGCCCCGCGTACCTCGGACATGATCTCGTCGGCGGGCCGGCGCTGGGCCCAGTCGGCGAGCACGACGATGGCCATGCCGATGTTGTAGACCGGTGCATCGTTGCCGCCCAACGGCGAGATGACCAGCAGGCGCTGCACCTCGCCGCTGTCCACATAGGGCATCAGGCGACGCTCGACCTCGCCCATGTAGGTCGCCATCAGCGCGTGGGTCGCACCCTCCGGGCCGTTGACCCGCACATAGAACGCCCCGCGATCCTCGCTCGGCGCGTATTCAGATTCGAGTTGCGTGAACAGCACGCCAAGCCCGCCGGCGAACAGCACGAAACCGGCCAGGGCCAGAACGCGATGACGCAGCATCGCGCGCAGCGCCACCGCATAGCGCCGGCGCAAGGCATTGACCACGCGGTCCACCGCCTGCACGATGCGCCGCCCTTCGTCGCGCGGGCGCAGCAGCTTGGAGGCGAGCATGGGTGACACCGTCAGCGCGACGAAGCTGGAGAAGGCCACGGCCGCAGCCATGGTCAGCGAAAATTCCGAGAACAGCCGGCCGATATCGCCCTGCAGGAAGGAGATCGGCACGAACACCGAGATCAGCACCAGCGTCGTCGACACCACCGCGAACGCCACCTGCCGCGCCCCGCGGAAGGAGGCCAGCAGCGCGCTCTCGCCGTAGTCGTCCATGCGGCGACGGATGTTCTCGAGCACGATGATGCCGTCGTCGACGACCAGCCCGATGGCCAGCACCAGCGCCAGCAGCGTGAGCAGATTCACCGAAAAACCAAACAGCGCCAGCGCGATGAAGGTGGCCACGAGCGACACCGGCACGGCGACGGCCGGCACCAGGATCGCACGCAGGCTGCCGAGGAACAGGAAGATGGTGAGCACCACCAGCACGGTGGCGATCGCCAAGGTCGAATAGACCTCCCTGACCGCACCTTCGATGAACACCGACGAATCGAAGCTGGGCTCGATGGACATGCCCTCGGGCAACGTCTGGTTCAGCCGCGTGACCTCGTCACGCACGCCGCGCGCCACATCCATGGTGTTGGCTGTGGACTGCTTGATGATACCCAGACCGACCATGGGGTCGCCGTTGCCACGGAAGAGGCTGCGATCGTCCACCGTGCCGCGCTCGACCCGCGCGATCTCGCCCAGGCGCACCAGATGACCGTCGTCGCCGCGCGCGACGACCAGCCGCGCGAAGTCCTCCGCACTGCGGAATTCGCGCTGCACGCGTACCGAAAACAGCCGCGTGTGCGATTCGATGCGCCCGGCCGGCAACTCGATGTTGTCGGCGCGCAGGGCCGACTCGACATCGCCCACGGTAAGCGCACGCGCGGCCAGCGCGTTGCGGTCCAGCCACACCCGCATCGCGTAGGCACGCTCGCCGCCGATGCGCACGCGCGCCACACCGTCGAGTACCGACAGGCGGTCGACCAGATAGCGCTGGGCATAGTCGGTCAGTTCGGCGACCGTGTGGCGGTCGGAGGCGAAGTTCCACCACACGATCACGTCGGCGTCGGCGTCGACGCGCTGGATCTCGGGCGCGTCGGCCTCCGCGGGCAGTTGCTCGATCACGCGCGAGACCGCGTCGCGCACGTCGTTGGCGGCGGCCTCGATGTCGCGGCCGATGGAAAAGCGAAGCACCACGTCGGATTCGCCGTCGCGGCTGCGCGACTCGATGTACTCGATGCCTTCGATGCCGGCCACCGCTTCCTCGATGGGTTCGGTGATCTGCGTCTCGATGACGGTGGCTGCCGCGCCAGGGTAATTGGTCTCGATCGCCACCACCGGCGGGTCGATGTCGGGATACTCGCGCAGCGGCAACTGCTGGTAGGACACCAGGCCGAAGATCACCAGCAGCAGCGCGAGGACCGACGCGAAGACCGGCCGCTTGACCGAAACGTCGGACAGGATCATTGCGTCGCGTCCCTGCCGATCAGTTCGGCCAGCGGACGGCTGCCGTCGTCGACCGCGCGCACGCGCACCGCATCACCGTCGGCCAGCCGGAACCCGCCCTGAGTGACGACACGCTCGTCGCCGGCCAGCCCCTCGACGATCTCGACCGAACCGGGCATGCGGATACCCAGGCGCACCTCGCGACGCACGGCCTTCGCGCCTTCGTCCGACTCCTCGACGACGAACAGCGAATGCGTGCGGTCCTGCGTCAGGATCGCGCCTTCGGGCACCACCAGCGCATCGCGCTCGCGCCCGGCCAGCGCGAGCGTCATCAGCATGCCCGGCAGCAGCTTGCGCTCGGGGTTGGGCACCAGAGCGCGTACGCGAAAGGCACGCGTGACCGGATCGACCTCGTTGCCGACGCTGACCACCTCGCCGCGGAACACCTCGTCCGGCCAGGCGCGACTGCGCGCCTCGACGCGCAGGCCGGGGCGCACGATGGCGACGAACAGCTCGGGCACCGTGAAGTCGAGCTTCATGACCGAATCGTCATGCAGCGTCGTGACCAGGGCTCCGGGGGTGAGCAGGGAGCCGACCGAGACGTTGCGCAACCCCACCACCCCGTCGAAGGGCGCCACGATGCGCCGGTCGCGCAACCGTGCCTCGGCCGCTTCCACGCGCGCTCGCGCGATGTCCAGTTCGCGCCGGCGCTGATCGAGCAGCGCCGCCGACGCCGTGCCGCGCCGCGCCAGATCCTGCACGCGCTCGAACTGGCGCTGCGCCTCGGCCACCGAGGCGCGCGCCTCGGCGCGCTCGGCGAGTTGCTCGCGGCTGTTCATGACCACCAGCACGTCGCCGGCCGACACGCGCTGGCCGTCCTCGAAACGGATCTCGGCGATGGTATCGGTGGTGGTCGCGGTGAGCGCGGCCGATTCGTTGGCGCGCAGCGTGCCCAGCGCCTCGATGCGATCGGCCACGCGCATCTCGCGCACCGGCGAGACGACGACCTCCAGCCCCTGCGCGGCGGCGAAGGCCGACAGGCACAGAATGAAGGCGAGCAGACAGGCGTTCAGGGACGTGCGTCGGGACATCGGGCGTCTTCCGTGGTAGTCAGGCTGCGCCGCGCCCGACGATCGGAGCGCGCGATTCGCGGCGTGTGGAACGCTTTCAAGACAGGCGCGCGGCGCCGCGGTTCCACCCGGCTCACGATGCGGCCGCGGCGAGCGCGTCCAGGCGTGCCAGCCAGGGCGCGCGTTCGGCATCCGAGACGAAGCTCGCCTCGAGGCTGTTGCGCGCGACGCGAGCCAGCTCGGCGCGCGAAAGTTCGAGCGCACGCGCGGTGTCAACGTAGTTCTTCGCGACATAGCCGCCGAAGTAGGCGGGATCGTCGGAATTGATGGTCAGCTTGAGACCGGCCTCCATCAGGCGGCGGAAGTTGTGCTGCTCGAGCCGCTCGAACACGCACAGCTTGACGTTGGATAGCGGACACACCGTCAGCGGCACCTGTTCGCGCGCCAGCCGCTCGACCAGCACCGGATCCTCCTCGCAGCGCACGCCATGATCGATGCGCTCCACCTGCAGCACATCGAGCGCCTCGACGATGTAGGCCGGCGGCCCTTCCTCGCCGGCATGAGCGACGACGTGCAGGCCAAGCGCGCGGCAACGCGCGAACAGATGCGCGAATTTCGCCGGTGGCTGGTCGCGCTCGGACGAATCCAGCCCCACGCCGTGAATGCGGCCCAGATGCGGCATCGCCTGCTCGAGCGTGGCGAAGCCATCCGCCTCGCTGAGGTGGCGCAGAAAGCACAGGATCAGGCGTGAACTGATGCCGTGGCGCGCTCGCGCGTCGCTGCAGGCGCGCTCCAGCCCGTCGAGCACCGTCTCGAAGGCGATGCCGCGTTCGGTATGGGTCTGTGGGTCGAAGAACAGTTCGGCATGCACGACGCCATCGGCATGCGCACGCTCGAAATAGGCCACGGCCAGGTCGAAAAAGTCCTGTTCGGTGACCAGCGCCGCAGCGCCGGCGTAGTACAGGTCGAGGAAGCTCTGCAGGTCCGAAAAATCATAGGCAGCGCGTGTGTCCCCGACGCTGGCATAGGGCAGCGCGACGCCGTTGCGCCTTGCCAGCGCGAACATCAGTTCCGGCTCCAGCGTGCCTTCGATGTGCACATGCAGTTCGGCCTTGGGCAGCGCGCGCACGTAGCTTTCCAGATCCATCCTGTCCTCCGTCGCGAAACCTCGTACGGCGAGCCGCCGGGGCGTCATGCGAGAGTCCAAGGATATGTCGCACGGTCGGCTTAGTGTAGGCCGGCGCAAAAAAACAACGGCGGGCCTCGGCCCGCCGTTGTCGGCATGCAATGTACGACGCGGATTACTTCAGCGCTGCGAGCGCGGCGTCGTAGTTCGGCTCGTCCTTGATCTCGGGCACCAGTTCGGCATGCACGACCTTGTTGTCCTTGTCGAGCACGATCACCGCGCGCGCGGTCACGCCGGTCAGCGGGCCGGAGGTAATCTCGACGCCGTAGTTCTTCATGAACTCGCGCCCGCGCATCGTCGACAACGGCACGACGTTGTCCAGACCTTCGGTCGAGCAGAAGCGCTTGGCGGCGAACGGCAGGTCGGCCGAAATCACCAGCACGGCGGTGTCGGCGAGGCTGGCGGCGGATTCGTTGAACTTGCGCGTGGAGGTCGCGCAGGTCGGGGTGTCGAGGCTGGGGACGATGTTGAGCACCTTGCGCTTGCCGGCGAAGGTGTCCAGCGTCACGTCGCCGAGCTTGCCGTCGACGAGCGAGAAGGCGGGAGCGGTGTCACCGACCTTGGGGAAGGTACCGGCGACGTCGATGGGGTTGCCCGCGAGGGTCACTTGGCTCATGTTGATCTCTCCGTTGTCTTGGTTGGGGAAACGCGGCGTGAATTGTTTACGGCTTCGCCGCGATAAACTCGGCGAAAGTGTAGCACTTCGGCCGCAAGCTCATGGGAGGCGGGAATGCAGGAGAGGGCGACGGCCTGGCTGCTCAACGTCGGTCACGCGATCGACCACATGTTCCTGCTCATCTTCGCCACCGCGGTCACGGCCATTGCGGCCGATTTCGGCCTGCCACGCTGGGAGGCGCTGATGCCCTATGGCACGCTGGCCTTCTTCCTGTTCGGGCTGGGCGCATTGCCCGCCGGCCGATTGGGCGACCTGTGGGGCCGGCGACCGATGATGCTGGTCTTCTTCTTCGGGATCGGCGCGGCCGCGCTGCTCGTCGCGTGCGCACGCACGCCGCTGGAACTGGCCATCGCGCTGGGACTGCTCGGCGCCTTCGCATCGATTTACCACCCGGTGGGCATCCCGATGCTTGTGCGGACCAGCCCGCATCCGGGCTGGACGCTGGGCGTCAACGGCCTGGCCGGCAACCTGGGCGTGGCACTGGCGGCGATCGTCACCGGCTTTCTCGTCAAGTATCTGGACTGGCGCGCAGCCTTCGCCGTGCCGGGTGCGATCGCGATCGGCTGCGGCATCGCCTTCGCGCGCCTCGCGCGCGACGACGCACTGCCGCCGGCTCGTCGCGCCCGCAGCCGGCCGGACGTACCTCGCGCGCTGTTCGTGAGGCTGTTTGTGGTGATGACGCTGGCGGCGACAACGGGCAGCCTGCTGTTCAACTTCTCGACCAACGCAAACTACGAACTGCTGCGCGAGCGCCTCGCCCCGATCACCGGCGACCCGGCGACGCTGGGCGCACTGCTCGCCGGCGTGTATGCGCTCGCCTCGCTCGCCCAGCTGGCGGTGGGCCGGCTCATCGACCGCTATACGCTCAAGCCGCTCTACATCGCCGTGATCGCGGTGCAGATTCCGTTGCTGGCGCTTGCGGCGCACGCCCAGGGATGGTGGCTGTATGTGCTGCAGGCCGGCTTCATGATCGCGATCTTCGGCGCGATTCCGTTTACCGAGGCGATGATCGTGCGCCATGTCGACGACCGCATGCGCTCGCGCGTGGCAGGCATGCGCCTGGCCGTGTCGTTCTCCGCCGGCGCGGCCGCAGTGTGGCTGCTCGGGCCGGTCGTGCACCAGGCCGGTTTCGCGAGCCTGCTGTGGGTGATGACCGCGCTCGCCTGCTGCACGCTCTCCGCACTGTGGTGGCTGCCCCCGTCGCCGGAGGCACGAGACGATGCGCGCTAGAATGAGCAACATTGGCAAACGCAAGGCAGTACCGCAATGAATCACCCCGAACCGCAAGCACCGCGCCGCCCGCTGCTGAGCGAAGCGACCCGCCCGCTGACCGTTACCATCCCGGCCACCAACGAGCATGGTGAGCAGGTGCCGACCTCGATCTCCTGCGAGAATCCGTTGACGATCTACGTCGACAAATGCGAGATGGTCACGCTGATGACGCTGGGCGCCGCACCCGAGGCGCTGACCATCGGCTGGCTGCGCAACCAGCGTCTGGTCGACAGTCTCGACGAGATCGCCTCGGTGCAGGTCGACTGGGAGGTCGAGGCAGTGTCGGTCACCACCCGCAACGGCCTGAAGAACGCCGAGGAGAAGATGGCCACGCGCACGGTGACCACCGGCTGCGGCCAGGGCACGATGTTCGGCGACCTGATGGACGAGATCGACACGCTGGAGCTGCCCACCGACTGGACCTTTTCTGAAGCACAGCACTACGCGCTGATGGAGGCGGTGCGCAAGCACGACACGGTTTACAAGGCCGCCGGTGCCGTTCATGGCTGCGCGCTCGCGCAGCCCACCCCGGACGGTGGTTGCGACATCCTGATGTTCTTCGAGGACGTCGGCCGCCACAACGCCGTCGACGCGATCGCCGGGCAGATGTGGCTGGACGGCCTTGAGGGCGGCGACAAGGTGTTCTACACGACCGGCCGCCTGACCTCGGAGATGGTCATCAAGACCGCGCAGATGGGCATTCCGGTGCTGGTGTCACGCTCGGGGCTGACGCAGATGGGCTGGGAGATCGCACGCAAGGTCGGCCTGACCATGCTCGGCCGCGCCAAGGGCAGGCACTACCTTCTGTTTACGGGCGAGGAGCGGTTCCAGCGATGAGCGACGCGAAGATCAGCGGCGTGCTGCTGGCCGGCGGCCAGGGGCGACGCATGGGCGGTGTCGACAAGGGCCTGGTGGAACTGCACGGGCGGCCGATGGCCGCGCATGTGCTCGAACGACTCGCACCGCAGGTCGACGCGTTGCTGATCAACGCCAACCAGAACGCCGAACGCTATGCCGAATTCGGCCATCCGGTCTTTCCGGACGAGATCGGTGGTTTCGCCGGCCCGCTGGCCGGCCTGCATGCGGCGCTCACGCGCGCGCATCATCCGCTGGTCGTCACGGTACCGTGCGATTCGCCCTTCCTGCCCGAAGATCTGGTCGCGCGCCTGCACGATTCTCTGCAAGCAGCCGGCGCGGATCTCGCAGTGGCCAAGACCTTCGATCAGGCCCACCCGGTATTCTGCCTGTGCCGGCGCGAGGTGCTGCCGCACCTGACGGCCTTCCTGGAATCGGGCGGGCGCAAGATCGACGCCTGGTATTCGACGCTGAACATCGTCGAGGTGGGTTTCGACGACCAGGAAGCGGCCTTTCGCAACATCAATACGCGCGAAGACTTGAGCCGCGAGTCCTAAAGCATCGGACGTTCGGCGCTTGCTTTACCGCAGGCGTCCCATGCACTTCGCTTGTCTACGGCCTGCGCTCAATGCTTGCTGTCGGCCTCCGGAAACATGTCCCAGATACGCACTTCACCGCTGTTGCCCTGCCAGTCGGCGACCTGATTCTGGCGCGGCTGCACGCGCTTGAAGGACTCGTGGATCTCGCCGTTCTCAGCTTGCCGTTCCACGGTAAGCATCGTGCCGGCGGGATGCTCGCACAGACCCGAGGCATATTCGACCTCCTGACGCGCTACCGGCAAGGCGGCGCCAATCGACGGCGCGCCGTACTGTTCGACGAAATGCCGCGCGAGGCGCTCGATTGCCTCGGCGTACTGCGCGTCGCTGATCTCGACCACGCGCACCACGGTCGCCCAGCCGAAGCTGTCCAGCCCGAGGAATCCGTTGCGAAACGCTTGAGCCTGCTTTCCGCTGAGCCCGGCTGGGTCCTCTTCGGCGAACGAAAAGACGAAGGAACCGGTCACCGCCAGCTCGTCGGTCCGCGCCGCGACGCTGTAGACGTACTCGTCGCTGTCATCGAGACGGGCGACCTGCAGAAACTTCATATCCACTCCAGTAAAGACGGGCGGCCGGTTTCCCCGCCGCCCGTTCAGTCGTTGCCTCGAACGGTCCTTCAGTGACTCGGCTGACCCACGCCGGCACCCGCCCCACCTGAGGACGAAGGCTGCTCGGCCTCGGGCTTGACGCCCCGGGCGATCTCGTCCTCGTACCACAGGTCGTGGTGCTGCTTGGCCCAGTTGACGTCGACCCGGCCGCGCGTCATGCCTTCGAGCGCGCCTTCCGTGCCCAGCGTACCGATGTAGGCATGGCCGAGGAAGAAGCCGATCCACAGGATCGCGGTGATCGCGTGCACACCCTGTGCGAGCGCCATGTCCCCGCGGGTCTGACCCCAGATCGGGAAATCGAGGATCACGCCGCTGGCGCTCACCAGAATGCCGAGCAGGAACACGCCACCCCAGAACCACACTTTCTCGCCACCGTTGAGCTTGCCGGCCGACGGGTGCTTCTTGCCGACCATGCCGCCACCGGCCTTGAACCACTCGATGTCGGTGCGGTTGGGGATGTTGTGACGCGCCCACAGCAGGATCATCAGCAACACGCCGACCGAGAACGCCGGGCCGAGATAGTTGTGCACCGTCATCGACAGCTGCGCGAACCCGGCGAAACCCTCTGCGCCGAACAACGGGATCAGCACCTCGCGGCCGAAGAGCAGGCTCAGACCGGTGATCGCGAGGATGATGAAGGAGATCGCGACGAACCAGTGCAGCACACGCTCGTAGCCCTTCCATCGGGGAATGGTCATCCCGGATCGACCGTGCTCGATTTTGGAACGGCCGAAAATCAGGAAGAACAGCGCGATCAGGATGACCACGGCGGCAAGAAAGTAGCCCCCATAGTCCATCAGCGGGCCGGTTCGGAACTGTCGCCAGTTCTCCCCGACGTTGGAGATCATGGTGTTGGTGACGTACGGCCCGGTCTGGGTCGTGAAGCCGCCTTCGCCCTCTCGCGCGTCGCGCCACATCTCGGCACGCGGGTTGGCGTCCCGATCGCCGAAGGCGGTGCCGCCGCCCGACTGCGCCATGACGTAGCCGATGGACGGCAGCACCACGGACAGCGCCAGGATCGCCAATATGCTCCACAGCGTCGCGCGCCAGCGTCGCTGCGGGTTTGCGGATTTTGCTTCGCTCATGACGTGTACTCCTAACGGTCGGTCATGCCGGACAGGGCACGTTCGCGCAGCGGTTCTGCCCGTTGCTGCGCGGCTTCCCGGGTGGCCGTTTCGTCGTGCTTGCCCTTGTAGACACCCGGTTCATACACGGTCATTTCGGAATCACAGGCACTCAGCAGGGACACGCTGGCAAAGGCCAGCGCGACAAGCATCGCTTTGTACGGCATCGTCTCACTCCTGTTCTTGTTCGCATCGATGCCTGCGGGGCCGCCAGGCCCCGCAGGTTGCCGGCTTCAGGCGCCCGTACCGTAGGCCGCCTGCCAGCCCCAGGTCTGGGGCCGACCGCCACGACGCATGACGCGCTGCCGATAGATGTCGGCGACGACGTCACCGTCACCGGCGAGCAGCGCCTTGGTCGAACACATCTCGGCGCACAGCGGCAGCTTGCCTTCGGCAATGCGGTTGGTGCCGTACTTCGTGAGCTCGGCCTCGGAGTTGGTGTCTTCCGGGCCACCGGCACAGAAGGTGCACTTGTCCATCTTGCCGCGCACGCCGAAGGCGGTCTGCTTCGGATACTGCGGCGCGCCGAACGGGCACGCGTAGAAGCAGTAGCCGCAACCGATGCACAGATCCTTGTCGTGCAGCACGATGCCGTCATCGGTAGTGTAGAAGCAGTCCACCGGACAGACCGCCGCACACGGCGCGTCCGTACAGTGCATGCACGCAACCGATACCGACTTCTCACCGGGCTGGCCGTCGTCCATCACGATGACGCGACGACGGTTCACCCCCCATGGCACCTCGTGCTCGTTCTTGCATGCAGTGACACAGGCCTGGCATTCGATGCAGCGCTCCGCGTCACAGAGAAATTTCATTCTCGCCATCTTGGCTCTCCTCTCTATCCAGCTTTATGCGGGCACCACACGGCAAAGCGTGGTCTTGGTTTCCTGCATCATCGTGACCGCGTCGTAACCGTAGGTCGTCGCCGTATTGGTCGATTCGCCACGGGTGTAGGGCGCGGAACCCTCGGGGTATTTGTCGAGCAGATCCTGCCCCTGGAAGTGACCGCCGAAGTGGAACGGCGTGAACACCGTGCCGCGACCCACACGGGTAGTGACCAGCGCCTTGATCCTGATGCGGCCACCTTCCGGGCCTTCCAGCCAGACCGTCTGCCCGTCCTTGATGTTGGCGTTGTTCGCATCGGCCGGATTGATCTCGACGAACATGTCCTGCTTGAGCTCGGCCAGCCACGGGTTGGAGCGCGTCTCCTCGCCGCCACCCTCGTACTCGACCAGACGCCCGGAGGTATGGATGAGCGGAAACTCTCCCGAGTAGTCCTTGGCCTGCACCGACTTCCAACGCGTGGGCAGGCGGTAGAACACCTTGCGGTCGTCGTAGGTCGGGAACTCGGCCACGAGGTCGTAGCGCGGCGTATACAGCGGCTCGCGGTGCACCGGGATGGGATCCGGGAAGTTCCACACGTGGGCGCGCGCCTTGGCGTTGCCGAACGGGTGGCAGCCGTGCGCCATGACTACGCGCTGGATGCCGCCGGACAGGTCGGTGGTCCAGCTCTTGCCATCGGCCTCGGCCTTCTCTTCGGCGGTCAATTCATCCCACCAGCCAAGCTGCTTGAGAATGTCCGCGGTGAATTGCGGGTAGCCGCCCTGAATTTCCGCACCCTTGGACCACGAGCCCTCGGCGAGCAGGTTCTCGCCCTGGTACTCGGTGCCGAAGGCGTTACGGAAGTTGCCGCCGCCTTCCATGATGTGCTTGCTCGGGTCATAGAGCACGTGTGTGCCCGGATGCTTGAGCTCCGGCGTTCCGTAGCACGGCCACGGCAGACCGTAGGTCTCGTTGTCGAGCGGTCCACCCTGCGCCTTGAGCGTCGCCACGTCGAAGTGACGCTGGTTCTTCATGTGCTCCTTGAGGCGCTCCGGGCTCTGGCCGGTGTAGCCGATGGTCCAGGTACCACGGTTGATCTCGCGCAACACGCTCTCGGGGGTCGGCATGTTGTTCTGGATGTCGTAGTTCTTGAACATCTGGTCGGCGAAACCGAGCTTGGTCGCGAGCCGGTAAGCGATCTCGGCATCGGGCTTGTGCTCGTAGAGCGGCTCGATGACCTTGTCGCGCCATTGCAGCGAGCGGTTCGACGCGGTGACCGAACCGGCCTGCTCGAACTGCGTGGCCGCCGGCAACAGATAGGTGTTGTCCTTGCGGTCGTGCAGTACGGCCGAGACCGTCGGATAGGGGTCGATGACGACCAGCAGGTCAAGCTTCTCGAAGGCGCGCTTCATCTCCGGTCCACGCGTCTGCGAGTTCGGCGCATGGCCCCAGAACATCGCCGCGCGGATGTTGTCGCGCTGCGCGATGTTGGCCTTGTCCTCGAGCACGCCGTCGATCCAGCGCGACACGGTGATGCCGCCGGCGTTCATCGGCTTGACCTTTCCGCCCTTGCCGTCGTCGTACTCGGCCTGGTCGAAGCGATTCTGCAGCCATTCGGGATCAACGCCCCAGACGCGCGACCAATGCCCCCAGCCAACGCTGTTGATGGGGTAGTAGCCCGGCAGGTTGTCCGGGTTGGGGCCGACGTCGGTCGCACCCTGAACGTTGTCGTGGCCGCGGAAGATGTTGGCGCCACCGCCTTCCTTGCCGATGTTGCCCAGCGCGAGTTGCAGGCAGTTGTAGGCACGCACGTAGTTGGAACCGATGGTGTGCTGCGTGCCGCCCATGCACCACACGAAGGTGCCCGGCCGGTTCTCTGCGAGCATCCTGGCGACCTCGAGCAGCGCATCGCCGCCAACGCCCGTCACGCGTTCGACTTCCTGCGGGGTCCACTTGGCGACTTCCTCGCGCACCTTGTCCATGCCGTAGACGCGCTGCTGGATGTACTGCGTGTCTTCCCAACGATTCTCGAAGACATGCCACAGGATGCCCCAGATCAGCGGAACGTCGGTACCCGAGCGGAAGCGCACGTAGAGATCGGAGTGGGCCGCGGTACGCGTGAAACGCGGGTCCATGACGATCAGCTTGGTGCCCTGCTCCTTGGCACGCAGGATCATCTGCATCGCCACCGGGTGGGCCTCGGCCGCGTTGGAACCGCACATGATGATGCTCTTGGCGTTGAGCATGTCGTTGTACGAGTTCGTCATCGCGCCGTAGCCCCAGGTGTTGGCAACACCCGCGACCGTGGTCGAGTGGCAGATTCGCGCCTGGTGGTCACAGTTGTTCGAGCCCCAGAAGGCCGCGAACTTGCGCTGCAGGTAGGAACCCTCGTTGCTGGCCTTGGAAGAGCCCGCGAACCACAGCGCATCCGGTCCGGATTCCTCGCGGATCGCGAGCAGCTTGTCGCCGATCTCCTCGATCGCCTGTTCCCAGCTGATGCGCTCCCACTTGCCACCCACCATCTTCATCGGATACTTGACCCGACGCTTGCTGTGGCCATGGTTGCGCAGCGCGGCGCCCTTGGCACAGTGCGCGCCGAGGTTGAGCGGGCTGTCGAAGGCCGGCTCCTGGCCGATCCACACCCCGTTCTGCACCTCGGCGATGGTCGAACAGCCGACCGAACAGTGGCCACAGACCGTTTTGATCTGCTTGATCTCGGCCTGGGGATCGATCTTGCGCGCGGCGCGCGCCTTCTTGACCATCGTTCCGGGCATCATGCCCGCGACGGCAGCACCCCCGACAGCCAGGCCCGAGCCGCGCAGGAAGGCACGACGGCTGACCGTCTTGCCAAGCAGGCCCGCCATGATCGGCTTGGGCGCCGCAGCGTTTTTCTTGACCAATTTCATGACTCGTCTCCTCACAGATGACCGCGCTCAGGGGCGGTCTCGGTCACGCTAGAACTGCGCCTTGGCGTAGTAGTCCCGGATGTGCTGGGTCTCGTGGTAGCCGGTCGGGCGATCGGCCGTCGCGCCGTCGTCGATCTGCGGCTCGTCAGCCGATGCCTGGCCGATGGTCGCGGCCACGGCTACGCCTCCCCCGGTCAAGGCCATCGATTTCATGAACTTGCGCCGGGACTCCAGCCCTGCATCGTCTCTCTTCTTCATCTCCGACTCCTTCTCGTCGTCATTGACCCAGTGGCGAAGCGGTTCGCCGCTGTCTGTTGTGTCGGCTCACGCCGACATTGCATAAACCCTGCGCTCGAGCGCCACGAAGGCCTCTCCAAGCGCTGCCACGGCACGATAGAAATCCGCGCTGGGCGCTTTCCCGATGTCCTCGAAGAGTCGCCCCATCCAGCTATCGACGTGGCGGCGGAACAGATCACGCTGCCAGTCGGGATCGACGTCTTCATCGACGATCACGAAGGCCATGGTTTCGCAGATCGCGCCGGCGTGGTCCTCGGTCTCACTGCAGCCCTCGCCCATTTCGATGCCGAGCGCGGCCAGGTCGTCGCGCAGCTCGATCAGCGGACGGTCGGCGAGCATGCCGCGCAGATACCAGGACGAATACGGTGTGATCTCGCCGCCACCGACACCGATGAACACGTCCTGATATTCGCGCTGCAATGCATCGTCGCGCGCCGTGCGCGCGGCTTCGCCAAGACGCTGCCAAGCCTCGCCGATGGCGTCGCCGGCCGGGCCGGCCGAGCCGACCTCGACGAGACGACCCAGCGTCTCGGCGTCCGGCGGTCCCATCAGCAGCCTCCCAAGCAACGACCACGTACCGGCGCGCAGCGCTTCGACCGGATCGGTTTCGGTGGCGGATTCGAATGCCTGTTCGCTCATCTTCTCAATCCCTCGGTCCGAGCCAGCGCGGCTTGGAGCCGCCTTCCAGATCCTTCGCGAACATGTCCGTGACGCGACAGTCCCCGCACATCTGCAGGCGGCGAATGGCTTCGTCGGACTGGAACATGTGGTGACCGGAGAGCTTTTCGGTCATGCGACCGATGACGCTCTGCGTAGCGAAGGGCGTGCCGCAGCGGATGCAGCAGAAGGGTTCTTCCTCGTTGAGCACACGCGGCTTGCGGCGCTCGTCCCAGTCGAACAGGAAACGCGCCTCGAGCGTGATCGCGTCCTCCGGACAGGCCTTGGCGCAAAGACCGCACTGCACGCACAGGTCTTCGGTGAAGGACAGGCGCGGTGTGTCACCGGCGTCAGTGAGCGCACGCGTCGGGCATACCTGGGAACAGGACATGCACAAGGTACAGGCATCGCGGTCGACGATGATTTCGCCGAACGGCGCACCTGCGGCCAGCTGCGTGACCGGCGGGCGCTGCGGCGCGTGCTCGTAGAGGTGGTCGAGCGCAAGGCGCAGGCTGCCGCGCTTCTCGTTGAAGGTGTCGAAGCTCGCCGCGCGACCCACGGCCGGCGGCACGCTACAGGAGAGCACCTCGCCGGGATCATCGGCGTTGCCCAGCCACACCAGCCGCGCCGAACCGTCCAGGCCCATCGCGTCGAGCAACTGGCGCGCGTAATCGATCTGTTCGCGCATGGCGGCGCGCACGGTCGGCGGCACGGTCGCGGTGTCGAGCAGCACGATGCGGCTCGCGCCATAGGCCAGCGCCGCCAGCCAGGTATCGATGCCGGCCGCGCCGATTTCGGCCAACTGCACCGGCAGCGCGTTCGGCGGCAGGCCGTCGGCCAGCGACTTGAGCCGCTCCAGCCCGGATTCTTCGTCATGGAAGACGAGCACCGGCTGTTCGCCGCCGGCCTCGCGGAAGGTGGCGAGCATGCGCTTGATGCGCGCGATCTGGTCACGCGGACCCGGATAGGCATAGGTCATCGCCCCGGTCGGGCACACGCTGGTACAGGTGCCCGCCCCCTGACACAGGTAGGGGTCGACATCGACCAGATCGCCCAGGGACTTGATGGCGCCGGTCGGACAGGCATCCAGACAGCGCGTGCAGCCGGTGAGGCCGGAATCTCCATGCGCGCAGATGTCGGCGTTATAGGCGAAGAAGCGCGGCTTTTCGAATTCGCCGGTCATCTCCGGAATCTCGGCGAGCATCTCGATCAGGCGCGCGGAGTCGCCCGCCGGCGCGTAGTAGCCGAACGGCGGCACCTCATGCCGGATCGCCGGCTCGCGGCGCAGGTCGAGCACCAGATCGAACCACGGCCGGTCGGGGCGCGTAAGTGCCGCCGGTGACACTTCCTTCTCGTCGGGCAGACGCATCATCATCGTGAAACGCCCCAGGTGGCCGGTAATTTCGCCCGGCTCGCCGCGCAGCAACTGCACACGCGCCGCATCGTCGCGCGCACGACGCGCTTCCTCGGAGAGCGCGTTCGCGGCAGCCGTCACCACCACCGTGCAGTGCAGGCGCTCGCGCAACTGGTCGGCGCACTCGAGCGCGTCTCGCTCGGCACCGATGATCAGCAGATAGCCGGTCGACTCGTAGGCGACCAGCGACGTCGCGTCGACATCGACCGAATAGGCTGCCTCGAGCGCTGCCATGCGCGGGGCGGAAGCCGCCTCGCCACTGCGTAGTACGGGATCTTCGTAGAGACTGCTCAGATCGATCATAGGGCCTCTTTGTCGGGGGGCGGCATGCGCCCCGCGGGTTCGTCGGCGGTCACATCGGACATCCCGTGGTCCGTGTCGCCTTGTTGCATCTCGTCGGTCTGGGCGGCCGCGAGCGTCGACTCCAGATCAGGCACGCGCTCACCGCGCATTTCGGCGGCGATATGCGCCTCGGCCTGCTCGGGGCTCAGACGCAGACCCTTGTCAGTCAGGCGGCGGTAGAGCTTGTCGGCCTCGCGCACGATGGCCTGTTTCAGATCATGCGGCACGATGTCGCCCATCGGCAGGAAGGCGTTGTAGTCCTCGGCGTACTCCGCACACTCGCACCACACGTTGTATTTGGGGTTGCTGAACACCTTGGCCAGCGCCCGCATGCGCAGCGACTGCGACACCTGGCCGCCGAAGAACATCGAGACGTCGGCGTCGGGGGAGAGCGTCTCGACATCGGGCATGTCCTCGTCGCTCAATTCCGAGCGGCGCTTGCCGGTACGCGCGTCGATCGGGTCGTCGTCGCGGACTTCACTTGCTGCGGCCTCGGCCGCGACCGGCGCCTCCATGGGCTCGGACTCGCGCGGCGCCTCGACCTCCCGGCCGAGCTTGCGCCGCGACCAGCGCGACAGGAACGGCACGCCGCCGTCCTGCTCCGCGATGTCGTTGCGCGACTCGTCCATCATGTCTCGTCTCCAGCCCAGTCACCCACTTCGGCGTCATAGATCGCCTTGCTGCGTCGCTTGCCTCGCCCCTTGCCACGCTTGCGCGGAACGTAGTGCTCGTTGACGAAGGCCTCGAGCCATACGCCGACCTCATCCGGCATGGGTGCGGCCAGCACCACGTCCTCGGCGCCCCGCAGGTCTGTCGCATCCAGATTCTGCGCGCGGTCCAGGCTGACCGTGACCTCCCAGGGCTCGAAACCGCCATCGGCCGCAAAGCGCCCGATCACGAACACCTCGGGGCGATCGCTGCCCAGATTCAGCGCGTAGTCCTCGGCCTGCGCCGGGCGCAGATGCAGCGAAAAACCGCGCCACAGAAACATGTCGCCGTGCGGCCCGGAGCGCACCTTGGTGCACTCACGCGTGGGCGAGGCAAAGTGCTCGCCAACCACCACGCCGGTGACGTGCCAGAGCATCGCGTCCGACGCGCGCTCCGGCGGCGGCGACGCGATCATCACCGCCACGGGCAGTGTGGCGTCGTGGGACCAGGTGGCTGCGGCGCGATCATCGGACTGCACTTGTTGATTCAAACGGCGACTCCTATGCAGGCGATTGCCTAGGTTCTTTTTATAGTTGATAGCAACCGCTATGCCAAAGCGTGAAAACACGTAAACACCTTTACCTAAAAGGTTTTTCTCGGACGACACAGCGGCGTTTAGCGACGAATTGACGCAGTTTTCAGGATATCGCGACAAAATGCACCATGCTGCGGTGCACGACGCTTTCGATGACATCGGGATCCGCTACCAGGGCGGAACACGGCGCGAGCGGAGCGGTCTGTTGCCATGTGCGGAAAATCTGACCCACTTCCTTCGGCAACCGGGTCAAAATGTCCCGAATCGGCCTCCGACACGCAAGGATGGAAACGCGATGGTGATCCTGCAGCCCGACACGCCTGCCTCGACATCGGGGGCGCCGCCGCCGAGCGTTGGCGCAGCCACCGGCGTGATCGGCGAGAGCGCGCGCATGCGCGAGATTGCCGAGCTGCTGCAACGCGTCGCGCCGTCGCGCACCACGGTGCTGATTGAGGGCGAATCGGGCACGGGCAAGGAGGTAGCGGCGGCCAGCCTGCATCACCACAGCGGACGCTCGGGACGCCTGGTCGCGATCAACTGTGGATCGATGTCGCCCGAACTGCTCGACAGCGAGCTGTTCGGCCACGCCCAGGGCGCCTTTACCGGCGCGGCGCAGGAACGCGAGGGGCTGTTCGTACATGCCGACGGCGGCACGCTGTTTCTCGACGAGATCGGCGAACTGCCGGCCTTTCTGCAGGCCAAGCTGCTGCGCGTGCTCGAGACCCTTCAGGTGCGCCCGGTCGGCGCCGACGATGAAATCGCGGTCGATGTGCGTATCGTCGCGGCCACCAACCGCGACCTGGGGCGCATGGTCGACGTCGGCAGCTTCCGTGAGGACCTGTACTACCGGCTCAACGTGCTCTCGCTAAGCATGCCGCCGTTGCGCGAACGGCCGGAGGACGTCGCGCCGCTGGTGGACTTCTTCGCGCGTCAGTTCTCGGTGGTGTTCGGCCTGCCCGCCGTCGCGCCCACGCGCGCCGGGCTGCGCCGGCTCGAGCAACACGCCTGGCCGGGCAACGTGCGCGAGCTGCGCAATCTGGTCGAGCGCGCCATCCTGCTCGGCAAGCCGCCCGATGCCTGTTTGCGCGTCGAGAAGATCGATCCTGAGGCGCTGCAGGCACTCGGCGCCAGCGGCTATCCAAGCGATCTGCCGCTGATCGAGGTCAAGCGCCGTCACATGCAGCGCGTGCTGGCCGCGTGCAGCGGCAACAAGTCGGAAGCGGCGCGGCGCATGGGGGTGTCGCGCAAGACGCTGGAGCGGCGCCTGCGCGAGTACGTCGACGAGACTTGAGCGTCAGTCGTCGCTGATCGAGATCTCGGGGAAGGCGCCGGCCGCATCCACGTGGCGCAGCGCCAGTCGTGCCGCCATGGTGCGCGCCAGTTCGCGATAGGCCTGCGCGATACTGCCGTCCGGATCGGCGACCACACTGGGCTTGCCACTGTCGGCCTGTTCGCGGATGCGGATGTCCAGCGGTAGCGAACCGAGCAGGTCGAGCCCGTACTTTTCGGCCATGCGCTGCCCGCCGCCTTCGCCGAACACATGTTCCTCGTGTCCGCATTCGCTGCAGTGGTGCATCCCCATGTTCTCGATGATGCCCAGCACCGGCACGCCGACCTTCTCGAACATCTTGTAGCCGCGACTGGCGTCGAGCAGGGCGATGTCCTGCGGCGTCGTGACGATCACCGCGCCGGCCACCTTGACGCGCTGGGCCAGCGTGAGCTGGATGTCTCCGGTGCCGGGCGGCATGTCCACGATGAGGTAGTCGAGATCGTCCCATTCGGTATCGCGCATCAGTTGCTCGAGCGCCTGGGTGGCCATCGCACCGCGCCACACCATGGGTTCTTCCTCGTCGATCAGGAAGCCGGCCGACATGGCCTGCACGCCGTAGTGCGTGAGCGGCTGGAAGCGCTTGCCGTCCTTGGACGAGGGGCGCCCGGAGATGCCCAGCATGCGCGGCAGGCTGGGGCCATAGATGTCGGCGTCGAGCAGACCCACGCGCGCACCCTCGCCGGACAGCGCCAGCGCCAGATTGACCGCCGTCGTGGACTTGCCCACCCCGCCCTTGCCGGACGACACGGCAATGACGTTACGCACGCCGGGCAGGGCGACAGGGTCTTGCGCATCGGACTCGCGCGGCTCGATCGCCGTGCTCACCCCGACCTCGATGCTCGAGGCCGGCAGCCCGGCCAGCGCGCCACGCACCAGCTTGCCCAGGTCGGCGGCGATTCCGCGAACCGGGAAGCCCATCACCAGGTCGACGCGCAGACGGTCGCCCTCGATGTGGATGGCGCCGACACAGCCGGCAGAGACCAGATCACGGCCCAGATGCGGTTCGACGACTTTCGCAAGTGCCGCCTCGACGGCCTCACGACTGAGTTCCGAGTTCTGTTCGGACATTTCCTACTCCCGTGTTGCGGACGGGCGCACGTCGCATTTTCGCTTGCGCGCACCGACCGCCTCTGATAACAAACAAGAATTCGCTGCTCTTCCGGAGAAGACCATGGCCGCGCCGCCCCTTTGCAAGCTGCTGTTCGCCGCCGTTCTGGCGCTGGCGACGCTGAGCGCAAGCGCTTCATCCTCCGAGGCCCTGCTCAACGCCATCATCGACCGCCAGCCTACACGTGTGGCGATCCTGCTCGACCAGGGCGTGTCGCCCGAGGCCGCGAGCGCGGCGGGCGAGAACCACGGCAAGACGGCGCTGATGTGGGCAGCCGAGACCGGCCAGACCGACGTCATCCGCATGTTGGTCGACTACGGCGCCGTCGTCGACCGCGGCAACGCCAAGGGCGGCACGGCCCTGATGTATGCCGCCGTGGCCGGGCGTACCGAGGCCATCCGCAGCCTCGTCGAAGCCGGCGCGGACCCCAACCACCGCGTGCGCCACGGCTGGACGCCGCTGCTGCTGGCGACCGCCAAGGGCCATGTAGAGGCCGTGCGCTTGCTCACGCTGCTGGGCGCAGACCCGAAGACGCGCGACGTCTATGGCTGGACGCTGCTGATGCATGCGACCGAGCGCGCAGACCGCGAGATGGTCTCGACCCTGCTCGATCTGGGCCTGGATCCGCAGCAGCAGGACGCCTCGGGAACCGATGCGATCACGCTCGCCCGCCGCGGCAATCACGCCGATCTGGTGGAACTGCTCGAGCACGCCGGCAGCGCGCGCTGAGGCGCGCCTCAGCATGAGACGACATTGTCGCTGAAGTCCTCGAGGCGACGCACGATCGACTCCCCCGCCAACGGCTGGCGCGCGTCGCCGTTCGGATACTCCAGCGACAACCGCGCTTCGAACTCGTCGAAGAAGCGCCGGAACATCTCGCCACCGAGCGTGCCGACCGCGAACAGGCCATCGCTGGCCTCATCGTGTTCGAGCAGGATCGCAGCCAGCGGCTGATCCGCCGGCCCGTCGATCACGCGCGCGCCGCCGGCCGGGTCGTAGCGGCTGTTCTCGGCACAGCACGAGATCACACCGGCCGCAGGCTCGTATTCGTTGCGCGCCGGCCGGAACGAGATGTAGCTGATGGTTGGCGTCGGATGCGCCATCTTGTGCGCACAGATTGCCGAATACGCCACCAGCGAACGCCTGGGCCCAACCCCGCCAGGCCAGTCGTAGTGTGCACCGGCCTCGGTCTCGAGGCCGTTACGTCCCGGCACCGCTTGCCCCAGATCGAACAGAAAGCACGGCGTGGCCGCGAACGGATAAGCGAACACGTATTGCGCGCGCGACTCCAGGGTCGACACGCGCAGCGGCTCGCCATTTGCATCGAGCAGACGCACGCGGGCATAGCTGCGCGGCACGGCACGGGCGGGCACCGCCACGCCGCTGGCGAACAGGCCGGCGGCCAGGGTGCAGTTGCGTACGAAGGAACGTCGATCCATGCGCTTCTCCCTGTCGCAAATCCAGCGGAACGCTTCTCAACCGGCCTGATCCAGCGGCGCCCGCCCCAGGCAATGCGCCATGACGAAATCGGCGACTTCGGCCGGGTCGTTGACGTCGAGCCGTGCCCGCCCGCCGGTGTCCAGATCCGCCACATCGGTCGCGACAGCGACAATGCGCGCGTCGTGCGGGAACAGCATCGACTCGCTCGCGCCGGCGCGATAGATCTCGATCTTGTCGATGGGCGCGCGCTTGAAGCCCTCGACCAATGCGATGTCGCAGTCGGAGAGCTTGCCCAGCAGCGCATCCAGCGGCATCTCGGGCGCGCCGCGCAGCTCGTGGATGAGCGCCCAGCGGTTGCCCGAGCTGACCAGAACCTCGCGCGCGCCGGCATGACGGTGGCGGTAGGAGTCCTTGCCCGGCTGGTCGACGTCGAACTTGTGATGGGCGTGCTTGATCAGCGACACCGCGAGCCCACGCCCGGCAAGCACTTCGATGACCCGCTCGATGAGCGTGGTCTTGCCGCTGCCAGACCAACCGGCAAATCCGATCACCTTCATGCGCACACTCCCGCGCTCATGCCGTTTCCTGATTCCATTCGGCGCATTTCCTCTCCAGTGTCTTGCGCGACACGCCCAGCCGGCGGGCCGCCTCGGTCTTGTTACCGCCACAGGCCTCGATCGCGCCGAGGATGTGACGCCGCTCGACTTCCTCGAGCGACAGCTCGGCATCGACGCCGGGCGCGACCCTGGGCGCAGCGCGCAGCGCCTCGGTCGAGAATCCGCCCAGGATCAGCGAACGCTCCACGAAGTTGCGCAATTCGCGCACGTTGCCGGGCCAATGGTAGGCGCGCAGCGCATCCATCACCTCGTCGGGCACGGCGAGCAGCGGAACGCCCAGCCGACCGGCCAGTTGCGCAACGAAATGCTCGACCAGGGCCGGTACGTCCTCGGCACGCTCACGTAGCGGCGGCACGGCCAGATCGACCACCGCCAGCCGGAAGTACAGGTCCTCTCTAAAGACACCCTCGCGCACCGCCTGCAGCAGGTTGCGGTTGGAGGCGGCGACGATGCGCACATCGACCGGCAGTTCGCGCTCGGAGCCGACCGGGCGCAGCCGGCGCTCCTCGAGCACGCGCAACAACCGGCTTTGCATGGAAAGCGGCAACTCACTGATCTCGTCGAGGAACAGCGTGCCGCCGTTGGCGTAATAGAACAGGCCGTTGCGACTCGCCGCGGCGCCGGTGAACGCCCCCTTGACATGGCCGAACAGCTCGCTCTCGATCAGTTCGGACGGGATCGCCGCGCAATTGACCGGCACGAAGGCGCGCGCGGTGCGATCCGACAGCCGGTGCAGCGCCCGCGCCACGACTTCCTTGCCGGTGCCTGATTCACCCTGCAGCAGCACGGTACTGGGCGTCGCCGCGACGCGATGGAGGATCTCGCGCAGCGAGCGCATCGCCTCCGAATCACCCACCAGCCCGTCGCCGGCAGCATCATCGCGCTCGGACAACTCTCGCCGCAACACGTAGTTCTCGCGCGCCAGGCGAGCGCGCTGAAAGCAGTTCTTGATCGCGTTGAGGATCTGGTCGATGCGGAAGGGCTTGAGAATGAAGTCCGATGCACCGCCACGCAACGCGTCGATGGCGCTCTCCAGATCCGCAAAGGCGGTGATCAGGATGACGTCAACGCCGCTGCCCGCTTCGCGCAGTTCGCGAAGCCACTCGATGCCCGACTTGCCCGGCAGCGCGATGTCGAGAATCAGCAGGTCGAAATGGCGACGCTCCATGCGCGCCCGCGCGGCCTCGGCATCACCGGCCGATTCGACGTGGGCGCAGCGCGGCGCCAGCGCGCGCTCGAGGAAGCTGCGCATGCCTTCCTCGTCGTCGACGATCAGGATCGAGTGGCGCGGCCAGGCGAGCGCATCCGGCGCGGGGCCGCCCGCGCCCTGCGCGATGTCCACTCCTTGCTGCATGCAGTCTCTCCTCCGGTTCCTGTCGCGGCGTGCTACCGATCACACCCCGGGCCGTGCGTGCGACCTCTTCTTGCGCCTTGCGCATGATACCCGAGCAGGCGCGGCCTCAGCCCTTCCAGCGGCGCATGAAGCCGGGCGCCTCCGGCCCGCCCTGAAACACCGCCTGACGACGCAACCGCAAGTGGAACTCCGCACCCTCGCCGGGCTGGCTGGCCACGGTGATACGCCCGCCATAGCGCTCGATGATGGTGTAGGTCACCGACAGACCCAGTCCGGTTCCGCTCTCCTTCTTGGTCGTGAAGAACGGATCGAAGATCGTCGCCAGATCCTCGGGCGCAATGCCGGCGCCGGTGTCGCGCACCACCAGTTCCACGCCGGCCGGTGTGCCGTCGGCGTCACTCCAGTCGTGTGCCGCGATGGTCAGCGTGCCACCCGCGGGCATGGCCTGGGCGGCGTTGACGATCAGATTGATCAACACCTGCTGAAGTTCGCCACGGTTGATCTCGACCGGCACCGTCGCCTCCAGCCGCGTGACCACCTCGATGTCGTTGCGGTCCAGGTTGTGCGCGGTCAGCACCAGGCAGTCCTGCACGACCGGCGCGATGTCCACGGCCTCGGTGTAGCCGGCGAAATCGCCGGGGCGGGCGAACTGAAGCAACTTGGTGACGATCAGGCGGATGCGGTCAACCTGGGCATGGATCAGCCCGATCTCCCGCTGCACCGGATCGGCGGCGGGGCCCAGCAAGGACTTCATCACGTCGAGGTTGCCCTGGATCACGGCGACCGGATTGTTGACCTCATGCGCGACGCCGGCTGTGAGCTCCCCGATGGCGGCGAGCTTCTCGCTCATGACCAGTTGCTGCTGCGCGCGGCGCAAGGTCTCGTTGGCCTCCTCCAACTCGGCGGTGCGCTCGGCCACCTTGCGGTCGAGTTCATCCGCCCAGCGTTGCAGCTCCTCGCGCTTGGCCTGCAGAGTGTCGAGCAGATGGTCGAACTCGACCGCCAGCCGGCCCAGTTCGTCGCGGCTCGCCACCGGGCCGACGCGCGCACCGGTCTCGCCATCCTCGACGCGGCCGATCACGCGGTTCATGCGCTCGATCGGGCCGAACACGTTGCGCGCCCAGCGCAGGCTGAGCAACGTGCCGATGATGCTCAGGACCACGAAGATCGCGCACAGCACGAGCATCGCAGAGACCATCGCGGTGCGCAGCGGGCGCTCGAGAAAGCCGACATAAAGCATGCCGATGCGCTCGCCGTGGCCATTGACCACCGGCTCGTAGCCGGACACGTAGTCGTCGTTGACGACGAAGGCCGTGCCCAGCCAGGTGCCGCCATCGCCGAGCACGTAGTCGCGCACCGCCCGCGACACGCGCGTACCGAGCGCACGCTCACCCTCGAACAGACGCACGTTGGTCGCGATGCGCGTATCCCCCAGGAACAGCGTCGCCGTGCCCTTGCTGCCCAGCGGCAGCGTGCCGTCGCGATAGACGATCTCGTTGATGCGGTCGACCAGGCCGAGGTTGCCGTTGAGCAGGGTCGCCCCCTCAAGCACCGCGACCAGCTCTCCGCCCGCGTCGTACACCGGCGCAGCGGCGTGAATCATCATGCCGCGATCCTCGGCCATGCGCGGGTCGGGGGCAGCCGCGCGCGTGGGCACCAGCGGTAGCCAGGCGCGCAGGCGCAGCACCGGATCGAGCGCCCCCAGCGCCTCGGGCGAAAACAGCTCGATGGTGTTGTGGGCCGCGCCGCTGGCAGCGGCGGCGACCACCGGCCATTGCAGGCGCGAGGCCGCGGGTGGCTGGTCGGCGAGTGAACTCGACAGCGGGTGACCGTCGAGATCGAGCAACATCAGGTAGTCGAGCCCGTGTTCGCGCGAGAGCAGCGACAACAGCGAGATGAATCCGGGTTCGTCGGCAGCCTCAAGGCTGGTCACCAGCCGGTGGGAGCCGGCGATCGCGACCACGTCGGCGCCGACGCCCTCACGCACGCGGTCGAAGTATTCGTGCGCGGTGACCATGTCGGAGCCCACCTTGTAGTTGAGCAGCCGATCATAGGCCTCGTTGCCCCAGGTCCACACCAGCCCCAGCAGCAGCGGCACGCCGATGGCCAGTGGTGCGAGCACCAGCGCCAGCAGCTTGAGACGCACCGACGCGCGAAAGCGTGCGATCCAGGCGGCGACACCCACGGCCCGCGCCACGCCTCAGCCGCTCCGCGGACGACGCGCGCCCATCGGTTCAGCGCGCCATCGCCTGCAACCGGGCGATGCGCTCGCGGGTGTCCGGGTGCGTCGAGAACAGGCCGCGCATGCCCCCTGCGAGCGGGTTCATGATCATCATCTGTGCGGTCTCGGGATGGCGCTCGGCAGTGGCCAGCGGCGTGCCGCGCGCGTAGGACTCGATCTTCGCCAGCGCCGCGGCGAGCGCCAGCGGATCGCCCGAGATCTCGGCACCGCCGCGGTCGGCGCCGAACTCGCGGGTACGCGAGATCGCCATCTGGATGATCATCGCCGCGATCGGCGCGAGCAGCATGACGAGGATCGCCAGCACCGGATGCGGGCGATCCTCGCCGCGCCCGCCGAAGAACATGCCGAACTGCGCGAGCACGGTGACCGCGCCGGCCACCGTGGCGGACATTGTCGAGATCAGGATGTCGCGATTCTTCACGTGCGACAGCTCATGCGCCATCACGCCGCGCAGCTCGCGCTCGGAGAGCAGTTGCACGATGCCGGTGGTCGCCGCGACCGCGGCGTTGTCCGGGTTGCGACCGGTGGCGAAGGCGTTGGGCTGGGCCTCGTCGATCAGATACACCTTGGGCATCGGCAGATCGGCGCGTTGCGCGAGCTCGCGCACCATGTTGTACAGATAGGGCGAGGAGGTCTCGTCGACCTCGCGCGCCTTGTACATCCTGAGCACCATCTTGTCGGAGAACCAGTAGGCCCAGAGGTTGGTCGCGCCGCCGAAGACGAGTGCCAGCAGCATGCCGTCACGCCCGCCGATGAGCGCGCCGACGGTGCCGAAGAGCGCGACGATGCCGGCCATCAGCATCGAGGTCTTGATCCAGTTTCCGTACATTCGGATTTCCTTGAGCGTGTCGGGATATGGACACCCAGATGGGGCGCGCGCGACCCGCTTTCAAGCGTCAGCGTGCACGAAACGCTCACCGCGCGCGATCGGGAAACCACGCAGAAACTCTTCGACGTGCATGCGCCGACTGCCCGGACGCTGCAGCTCGGTCACGCAAAGGACACCGGCACCACAGCCGACGACCACGCCCTCCGGCCCGGCCGCAATCACCTCACCGGGCGCGCCCGCCTCGGCGGCGACGCGCGCGCGCCAGAACTTGACCGGCGTATCGCGCAAACGCGACACCATGCCCGGAAACGGATCGAAGGCACGCACGCGGCGCGCGAGCACGTCGGCGGGCTGGGTCCAGTCCACGGCCGATTCGGCGCGCGCGATCTTGGCCGCGTAGCTCACGCCGTCGACCGGTTGCGCGACCGCGTCGAGTTGCCCCGCGGCAAGCCTGGGCAGCGCTTCGACGATGAGTTCGCCACCGAGCGCGGCGAGCCGGTCGTGCAGACTCGCCGTGGTGTCGTCGGGCGCGATGTCGAGCGAGCGGGCGAGCAGCATCGGCCCGGTGTCCAGCCCCTCGTCCATCTGCATGATGGTGATGCCGGTTTCGGCATCGCCGGCCTCGATGGCGCGATGGATGGGGGCGGCGCCACGCCAGCGCGGCAGAAGCGATGCGTGGATGTTGACGCAGCCCAGGCGCGGGATGGCCAGCGCCTCGGGTGGCAGCAGGATGCCGTAGGCGGCCACCACCAGGACGTCAGGCGCACAGGCGGCGAGCGCCGCGCGCTGTTCGGACGTGCGCAGCTTCTCGGGCTGATCGACCGCGATGCAGGCGTCAGCCGCGACGCGCTTGACCGGGCTGGGCGTGAGCTTCATGCCGCGCCCGGAGGGGCGATCGGGCTGGGTCAGCACCAGCGGCACATCAAAACCGGCTGCGAGCAGCGCGCGCAGCGCCACCGCGGCAAACTCGGGCGTGCCGGCGAAGGCAACGCGCAACGCGGCCGCGCTCACGCGGTGATCCGCGCGCGCTTGGCGAGCTTGCTCTTGATCCGGTTGAGTTTGAGTTGCGACAGATATTCGACGAAGACCTTGCCGTCGAGGTGATCGATCTCGTGCTGGATGCACACCGCGAGCAAGTCGTCGGCATCGAGCTCGAAACGCTCGCCGTGCTCGTTCAGGGCCGCGACCCGGATCTCGGCCGCGCGCACGACGCGCTCGTAGATGCCGGGCACGGACAGGCAGCCTTCCTCGCACACCTGTTCGCCGGATCGTTCGAGGATCTCGGGGTTGATGAACACCTTCAGATCCGAGCGATCCTCGGTCACGTCGATGACGATGACACGCTTGTGAACATTGACCTGCGTGGCCGCCAGGCCGATGCCCGGCGCCTCGTACATGGTCTCGGCCATGTCGGCGACGAGCTTGCGGATTTTGTCGTCCACGACCTCTACGGGCTTGGCGACCTTGTGCAGGCGATCGTCGGGATATCGGAGAATGGGTAACAGGGCCATATCGATGCTTGCCGGTTGAGGGTCTTTGCGTGCAGAATCCGCGGAGATTGGACGTCATGCCAGCCGCGTAGTGGCGGGCACTGGAACGAGATCGCGGGTTTGGACTTGCAGCCGTCCTGCGGGTTCCGACCAAAGGTCCGCTCCGCTCAATACGGAATCGAACCATGACCCGCATTATATTCCCTCTTCTGTGCGCTGCCGCGACCCTGTTCGCAAGCCCCGCCGTCGCGCAGTCTTCGGGCGTGCTCGCGGCCGACGCCCCGGACACCTACACGGTGCAGCGCGGCGACACCTTGTGGGGCATCTCCCAGCGATTCCTGAACGAGCCGTGGCGCTGGCCTGAAGTGTGGCGCATGAACCGCGAGGCGGTAAGCAACCCGCACCTGATCTACCCGGGACAGGTCATCGTCCTCGACCGCAACGGTCCGACCTTGTCGATCGGACGCGTGATCACCGACCAGAAGCTCTCTCCGCAAGTGCGCACCGAGCCGCTCGAGAGCGCCATCCAGAGCATTCCGGTGGCGGACATCGAACCCTTCCTGAACCGCCCGCTGGTACTCGACGAGTCGACCATCGCGGATGCGGCGACCATCGTCGCCACCGAGAACCAGCGCGTCTTCATGGGAGAGGGCGACACCATCTTCGCCAAGGACATCACGGCCGGTGCCGAGACCTGGCAGGTCGTGCGCGCGGCCCGACCGCTGGTCGACCCGGTCACCAAGGAAACACTCGCCTACGAGGCGCAGTACCTGGGGCTGGCCCGCCTGACCGTAGCCGGCAAGCCGGCCAGCGGCGAACGCCCCGAGGTGCCGTCCACGCTGCAGATCATCAACGCCGTCGAGGAAATCGGCCCGGGCGACCGCCTGGTGCGTGCCGAGCAGCCGAGCAACCTGTCCTACATGCCGCACACGCCGAGCCACGACGTCGATGGCCGCATCCTGGGCATCTATCGCGGCGTCGCGGAAACCGGCCGTCATTACATCGTGACGCTCAACATTGGCAAGCGCGAAGACCTCGAAATCGGCCACGTGCTGGCGCTGCACCGCGAACGCGGCACGGTGCGCTACGACGGCGACGGCAGCAAGGAAACCTTCGACCTGCCCGACAAGCGCTACGGTGTGCTCTTCGTGTTCCGCGTGTTCGAGCGCGTCGCCTACGCGATGGTCATGGATACCGACGGCCACGTCTCGGTGGGAGACATCGTCCGCCGTCCATGAACGACGAAGCCGACGCCTGGCTGCGGCTGACCCTGTGTCCGGGCGTCGGTCCCGCCGCCCAGCGCGCGCTGCTCTCGGCGCTGGGGCCTCCCGAGCAGATTCTGTCGGCCTCGCGCGGCACGCTTGCGCCGATCATCGGTCGCGAATCCGCCGATCGGCTACTCGCCGGACCCGATCCCGAGACACTGCGTGCCACGCTGGCATGGCTGGCCGAGCCGGGAAATCACATCGTCACGCTGGCCGACCCCGACTACCCGCCGTCGCTGCTCGAGATCACCGATCCGCCCACGCTGCTCTACGTCAAGGGTGACGCCAGCCTGCTGGCGAGGCCGTCGCTGGCCATCGTCGGCGCGCGCTCGGCCACCGCGCAGGGCGCGGCCAATGCCCAGGCCTTCGCCGATGCGCTGGCGCGCGCCGGGCTGGCCATCGTCAGCGGACTGGCGCTGGGCATCGACGCGGCCGCCCATCGCGGCGCACTCGAGGCCGACGGCGCGACGATTGCCGTCATCGGCACCGGCGCCGACCGCGTCTATCCGGCACGCAACCGCTCGCTCGCCCACCGTATCGCCGAGCACGGGGTCATCGTCGGAGAATTCCCGCTGGGCACGCCACCGGTCGCCGCCAACTTCCCGCGCCGCAACCGCATCATCGCCGGACTCGCGCGCGGCGTGCTCGTGGTCGAGGCGGCCACCAGCAGCGGTTCGCTGATCACCGCCCGGCTGGCGGCCGAGAACGGACGCGAGGTACTGGCAATTCCCGGCTCCATCCACGCACCCTTGTCGCGCGGCTGCCATCGCCTGATCCGCGACGGGGCGAAGCTGGTCGAGACCGCCGACGACGTGCTCGACGAATTGCGTTGGGGCAGCGCGAAGAAAATCGAGCCCGCGCAGGACGCGCCCCGAGTCTCCGACGACGCGCCGGATACCGCTGCAGTGCTGGCTGCGCTGGGTCATGACCCGGTCGACCTCGACACCTTGCTCGCGCGCAGCGGCTTGACGCTCGATGCGCTCTACGCCATCCTGCTTGCGCTGGAACTTGACGGCCGTATCGCCGGTCTTCCCGGTGGCCGATACCAGCGTCTCTGATTTCCCCAAGCGGTTTCCATGTTCGACATCCTCGTCTATCTGTTCGAAAACGATCTCCACCCCGAATCCTGGGTCGGCGGCGAAGCACTGGCCGGCACGCTTGCCGAAGCCGGCTTCGACGACGACGAAATCTCGGAGGCGCTGCACTGGCTGACGGAATTGCGCGAAGTGGCCACACAGCCGCTGCTGCGCGAACCGCAGGCCGATTCGCTGCGCATCTACACCGCCGACGAGGCGGCGCGCCTGGATGTCGAATGCCGCGGCTTCCTGGCCTTTCTCGAGACCGGCGGCGCGATCGACGCGGCCACACGCGAACTCATCGTGGGCCGGGCGCTCGCGCTCGACGGCTTCCGGCTCGACCTGCACCGCCTCAAAATCATCGTGCTGATGGTGTTGTGGCAGCAGGAGATCCCGCTGGACGTGCTGATCCTCGACGAATTGCTCGCCGGCGACGAAACCTTCGACGACGCATCGCTACAGTGAGTAACGCGGCGTCGCCGAAACACGCGATTTCCGCAATTCCCTTGCATGCGTCGAAGCGGCCTGCTTATCATGCGGCGCACATGAGCCACCGATTGCGGTGGCTTCAACACTTTTGAACGGGCGTTTTCGCGCCTGCACGGACATCCACGGCATGGGCAAGCAACTGATCATCGCGGAGAAACCCTCGGTCGCGCAGGACATCGCCCGCGCGATCGGCGGATTCACCCGGGAGAAGGACTACTTCGAGTCGGACGACTACGTGCTGTCGTCGGCGGTCGGCCACCTGCTCGAACTGGCCGTACCCGAAGAATTCGAGGTCAAGCGCGGCAAATGGACCTTCGCGCACCTGCCGGTGATCCCGCCGCACTTCGCGCTCAAGCCCATCGACAAGAGCAGCGAGCGCCTCAGGCTGCTCACCCGCCTGATCAAGCGCAAGGACGTCGACGCCCTGATCAACGCCTGCGACGCGGGGCGCGAAGGCGAGTTGATCTTCAACTTCATCGTCGAACACTCCAAGACCAAGAAGCCGGTCAGCCGCTTGTGGTTGCAGTCGATGACACCTGCCGCGATCCGCAACGGCTTCGAGCAGCTGCGCTCGGCCGAGGAAGTCGAGGGCCTGCGCTCGGCCGCCGTGTGCCGCGCCGAATCGGACTGGCTGGTGGGCATCAACGGCACGCGTGCGATGACCGCCTTCAACTCCAAGAGCGGCGGCTTCCATCTGACCACCGTGGGTCGTGTGCAGACGCCGACGCTGGCCATCGTGGTCGAGCGCGAGAACCGCATCCGCAAGTTCAAGTCACGCGACTACTGGGAACTCGAGGCCGAGTTCGCCTGCAAGGCCGGCACTTACGTCGGCCGCTGGTTCAACGAAGGTTTCAAGAAGCCCGAGGGCGACGAGCACGCCACCGCCTTCCGCCTGTGGGAGCAGGAGCGTGCCGAAGCCCTGCGCGCCAAGTGCGAGGGTCAGCCGGGCGAAGTCACCGAGGAAGCCAAACCGTCGACCCAGCAGTCGCCCCTGCTGTTCGACCTGACCAGCCTGCAGCGCGACGCCAACGGCCGTTTCGGCTTCTCGGCGCGCGCCACCCTGCAGATCGCGCAAGCGCTGTACGAGCGTCACAAGGTGCTGACCTATCCGCGTACCGATGCGCGCGCCCTGCCCGAGGATTACGTGCAGACCGTCAAGGACGTGATGCGCGAGCTGCCGCAGGAATACGCACCGTTCGCCAACGAGATCGCGAAGAACGACTGGGTGCGCCCCAACAAGCGCATCTTCAACAACGCCAAGATCTCGGATCACTTCGCCATCGTGCCCACCGGTGCAGCGCCCAAGAACCTGTCCGAGCCGGAGCAGAAACTCTACGATCTGGTCACGCGGCGCTTCCTGGCGGTGTTCTACCCGGCCGCCGAGCACCGCATCACAACCCGCATCACGCGCGTGGCAGACGAGGCGTTCAAGACCGAGGGCAAGGTACTGGTCAAGCCCGGCTGGCTCGCCATCTACGGCAAGGAAGCAGCCGGCGAGGACGGCGATCTGGTCCCCGTCGACGATCACGAGCGCGTCGCGACCGAAGACATCGTGGTCAAGGCGCTGCAGACCAAGCCGCCCGCACGCTACAACGAAGCCACATTGCTGTCCGCAATGGAAGGCGCGGGCAAGATGGTCGACGACGAGGAACTGCGTGCGGCGATGAGCGATCGCGGGCTGGGCACGCCGGCCACGCGCGCGCAGATCATCGAGGGTTTGCTCAGCGAGCGCTATCTGCACCGCGAGGGCCGTGAGCTGATCCCCACCGCCAAGGCCTTCTCGCTGATCACGCTGCTCAAGGGTCTGGGCGTCAATGCGCTGACATCACCCGAGCTGACCGGCGGCTGGGAGCACAAGCTCGCGCGCATGGAGCGCGGCGAACTCACGCGCGAAGCCTTCATGGACGAGATCGCCGAGATGGCGCGCGACATGGTCGAGAAGGCCAAGAGCTACGAGTCCGACACCGTGCCGGGCGACTTCGCGACGCTCGAGACGCCGTGCCCGAAGTGCGGCGGCGTGGTGCGCGAGAACTACAAGAAGTTCGCCTGCCAGGCCTGCGACTGGAGCGCATGGAAGATCGTCGCCGGTCGTCAGTTCGAGATCGACGAGATCGAGACCCTGCTGTCGACCGGGCGTGTCGGCCCGTTGATGGGTTTCCGCAGCAAGATGGGCCGTTTGTTCAACGCCGAGATCCGCCTCAACGAGGAAAAGCAGCCGGAGTTCGACTTCGGCCAGCCCAAGGACGGAGAGGAAGAGGCCCCCGACTTCTCCGACCAGCAACCGCTCGGCCCCTGCCCGAAATGCAGCGCCCGTGTTTTCGAGCACGGCATGGCCTATGTCTGCGAAAAATCGGTGGGTCCCGAGAAGAGCTGCGACTTCCGCTCGGGCAAGATCATCCTGCAGCAGCCGGTCGAACGCGAACAGATGGAGAAGCTCCTCGCCGAAGGGCGCACCGAACTGCTCAAGGGCTTCGTGTCGGCGCGCACACGGCGCAAGTTCTCGGCCTTCCTGGTGCGCGGCAAGGACGGCAAGGTCGGCTTCGAATTCGAGGCGAAGAAGCCCAAGGCCGGCGCCAAGGATGCCGCCAAGGACGGCGACAAGCCCGAACCGAAAAAGCGCACGGCCAAGGCATGAGGATGCCGAAGTCGGCGAGGTGGAGGCTGGAGCGCGACGGATTTGCGCTCGACTGAATGGAAAAGGCCCCGACGGGGCCTTTTCCATTTCGCGGCTGCCCTCAGGCGGCCTCTTCGGCGACGGCGCGGCCGACCGGGCGCACGCCCGGCAGCTTCGCCTCGAGGATGGCGCGGCGCAGGATGTCGATCGCACCGCTGCGCGGATAGGTCACGCGCCAGGCCAGCGCGACGCGGCGCGTCGGCTCGGGCGCCACAAACGGGCGCACGGCAACCATCGCGTTGTTGTCGGGCAGATCGTCGGCCGCGGAGCTGGGCAGTACGGTCACTCCGAGGCCGGTAGCGACCATGTGGCGGATGGTCTCGAGCGAACTGCCTTCGAGCGTGCGTTGCAGGCCGCCGACGTTGCGGCACTGCGGGCACACCTCCAGCACCTGGTCGCGAAAGCAGTTGCCGGCGCCCAGCAGCAGGAGTTGTTCGTCGGCGAGCAGGTCGGAGTCGATGTACTGCTCGGACGCCCATTCGTGACCGGTCGGCAACAGCACGCGAAAAGGCTCGTCATAGAGCGGCTGGGCGACGACGCCGGCTTCCTCGAATGGCAGGGCGAGCACGACGACGTCGAGTTCGCCCTTCTTGAGCTGCTCGACGAGCACGGTGGTGTAGTTTTCCTGGATCACCAGCGGCATCCTGGGCGCGTGCTTGCGCATCAGCGGGATCAGACGTGGCAGCAGGTAGGGGCCGATGGTGTAGATCACGCCGACCTTGAGCGGTCCGGACAACGGATCCTTGCCGGCTGCAGCGATCTCGGGGATCAGCGCGGCCTCGACGAGCACCTTTTCGGCCTGGTTGACGATACGCTGGCCGACCGCGGTGATCTTGACCTCGGTCGCACTGCGCTCGAACAATTGCACCCCAAGTTCCTCTTCGACCTTCTTGATCGCGACCGACAGCGTGGGCTGGCTGACGTGGCATTTCTCGGCGGCACGGCCGAAATGGCGTTCGCGCGCCAGCGCGACCAGATAACGAAGATCGGTGAGGGTCATGTGAGAGGCTCCGTGCTCCACGCCCGCCTCGCAGGCGGCCGGTGACCCTAGGATACGACAGCTCGCGCGACCCGGCACGGAATCCGCGCAGGGTCGCCCCTGATTGCGGTCGCGAGGAAATGCGGCGAAGCTGTCGCCTTCGCCGCGGGAACGGTCTGGGGGCGACGGCGTCTACTCCGGGCCAAACGAATCAATTCGAACAGCGAAAAGGAATCCGACCCATGCGCAAAACCCTCGTCAACGGTGTCGTCGCGTTCTTCATCGCCAGCGGTGCGATCTTCGCCGCCGGCATGCCGACGCTGGCTGCGGCAGCCGATGCCGACACCCTGGTCAAGCCCAACCGCTACGGCTTGCCCGACTTCGGCGACCTCGTCGATGCGGTCTCTCCGGCGGTGGTCAACATCAGCGTGGTGCGTCGCCAGCAGGCTGGCGCCGCCGGCCCCAACGACCCGATGTTCGACCTGCTGCGCCGCTTCGGTGTGCCGGTACCCGACATGCCACAGCAAGGCCCGCAACAGCGTGGTCCGCAGATCAGCCGGGGCATCGGCTCGGGCTTCATCATCAGCGACGACGGCTACGTGCTGACCAACGCCCACGTGGTCAGCGAACGCGGCTCGGACACCGAGGTGACGGTGCGTCTGCTCGACCGCCGCGAATTCCGCGCCGAGGTCATCGGCACCGATCCGCGCACCGACATTGCCGTACTCAAGATCGACGCGGACGAGTTGCCGACCGTCGAGTTCGGCGACCCCGAGCAAGCACGCGTGGGCGAATGGGTAGTCGCGGTCGGCTCGCCGTTCGGATTCGACTCGACCGTGACCGCCGGCATCATCTCGGCCAAGGCGCGCCGCCTGCCGAGCGAGACCTACGTACCCTTCATCCAGACCGACGTCGCCATCAACCCCGGCAACTCGGGCGGCCCGCTGTTCAACCTGGCCGGCGAGGTGATCGGCATCAACGCGCAGATCTACTCGCGCTCGGGCGGCTTCATGGGCATTTCGTTCGCGATCCCGATCGACGTCGCGCTCGGTGTCAAGGACCAGCTCGTCGAGTTCGGCCGGGTGCAGCGCGGACGGCTGGGGGTGCTCATCCAGGGCGTGGACAAGGAGCTTGCCGACAATTTCGGTCTGGCCGAACCGTTCGGCGCACTGGTCTCGCGTGTCGAACCGGGCAGCGCTGCCGAAAAGGCCGGCCTGCGTCCGGGCGACATCATCACCGCGGTGGACGGGAAACGCGTCGACGAATCGACGGCACTGCCGCGCATCATCGGCGAACAGCGCCCCGGAACGCGCGTGACCATGGATGTGTGGCGCGACCGCAACAGCATCGAGATCGAAGCCACGCTCGACGAAATGCCCGCCGACGGCAAGCCGGCCGGCATGGAACCGCCGCAGGCCGACCCCGGCGACACCGTCGACCCGCTCGGCCTGCGTCTGCGTCCGCTCGACCCGTCCGAACTCGACCAGCTCGGCCTGGAAAGCGGACTGTTCGTCGAGGAGGTCACCGGCGGGCCGGCCGAAGCAGCCGAACTGCGCCACGGCGACATCGTGCTGGCGTTGAACAACCATTCGGTCACGACCGTCGCAGAATTGCGCGAGGCCGTCGAGAACGCCGGCAAGCGCTTCGCGCTGCTGGTCCAACGTGGCGATGGACGCATCTTCGTTCCGATGACGCTCGAGTGAGCGCTCGCGCGGACGACGGTCAGCCCTGCGGCCGGCTTCGGCCGGCCGCAGCCTGATCCTCCACCAAAACCTATGCACCACCGCAGTGCGGCTCCTGTGGCCGACTTCGCCAATATTTGCCTTCTCTGATCGAGTTCGGATAGATTCGAACCAATCGCAGCCGAAGCGGTCTCTCCGCGCATCCGGGGCAGCACGCCTGCGGCATCGCTCCGGACTGCCCCGATCCCCGAAAAAGGAGTTACCGATGCACAAATCCCTGATCGCCGCCGCGCTCGGCGCACTGACCGTCGGCGCCAGTACGCTCGCCCTCGCTCAATCGACCGAGGACCTGATCAAGTATCGCCAATCCGGCTACACCTTCATGTCCTGGAACATGGGCAAGATCAAGGCCCAGGTCGTCGATGAAAAGGTGCCGTACGACCAGGCGCAGGTCGCCGCTGCCGCCAACGCGATCGCCGCGATCGCCAATTCGGGCATGGGCGCGCTGTATCCGAAGGGCTCGGACATGGGCACCGGCTGGAAGGAAACCCGCCTCAAGCCCGAATTCTTCGAGGAGCCGGAGAAGGTGCGCGACATCGCCGTGAACTTCGTCCAGCAGGCGAACAAGCTGCAGGAAGTGGCCGCTGCCGGCGACCAGGCCGCGATCAAGGCGCAGTTCGGCGAAGTCGGCAAGGCCTGCAAGGCCTGTCACGACGACTACCGCGAAGAAGAGTAAACCCCTCGCAGTCCGCTGATCGCACTCGGGGCCGCCGCATGGCGGCCTTTTTCATGGGTGCTACCAGGCCGGTGTCTCGACCGGCGCAGGAGGAGGCGGTTCGACGAAGACGCCACTGGTCGCCCACACCGTGCCTGCCGCAAACAGCAGCGCAACGACGAAGGCGACCACGCCACCGCCGCGCGCCGGCGGATGCGGCACGCGGGTGGCGCGGTAGCCGGTCACCATCGGTGTGACGATGTCCTCGCGCTTGACCGTCACATAGAACAGCACCGCCGCCACGTGCAGCGCCACCAGGCCATAGATGACCCACTCCATGCGCCGATGCCAGCCGCTCAGCCACGTACTGGTGTCGGAAGACACCGCGGCCGCCAGCGGCCCGGTGAAGGCGATGTCATCGTTGGAGAACAGACCGGTGGTCGCCTGGAACGTGATCACGCCGAGCAACGCCAGCACCGACAAGGCCCCCAGCGGGTTGTGTCCCGCACCCGTCCAGCGACCCGCGAGGTAGTCGCGGACCGCGCCCGGACCGCGCACGAAGTGCGCGAAGCGCGCATAGGTCGAGCCGATCACGCCCCATACCAGCCGGAACACGATCAGGCCGAGGATGGCGTGGCCGAAACGCCCGTGCCATTCCATGGCGTTGCCGCCGATCTTGACCGACACGACGGAAGCCACGACCAGCGCCGCCAGCGCCCAGTGGAACAACCGTGTGGGAATGTCCCAGACGCGTGTCCGGTGTTCGCTCATCGTGCGTCCTCCAAGCTGTCATCGATGTGTTTGGCCCCGACCCGTCGCGTTTCGAGGAAGTCACCGAGGATGGCCGCAGTATGCGACCGCTGCGACGTACAAACGGTTTCCGGCGCGCCCTGCGCCACGATCTCGCCGCCGCCGTCACCACCCTCCGGCCCGAGGTCGATCAGCCAGTCGGCTTCGGCCATCACGTCCAGATCGTGCTCGATCACCAGCACCGTGTGGCCGGCATCCGCCAGGCGGTGCAGCACATGGATCAGCTTTTCGACATCGGCCATGTGCAGGCCCACGGTGGGCTCGTCGAGCACGTACAGCGTGTGCCGTTCGGCCGGCAGCGGCCGACCCCCGGTGGCCGCCGATTCACCCGCGCGGCCGCGCACCTTGGCCAGTTCGGTGACCAGCTTGATGCGCTGCGCCTCTCCACCGGACAGCGTCGGGCTGGGCTGGCCCAGCGTGAGATAGCCGAGCCCGACGTCCTGCAGCAGGCGCAAAGGATGCGCGACCGATGGATGCGCGGCGAAGAACTCCACCGCCTCGTCCACCGGCATGTCCAGCACCTCGGCCGCCGACTTGCCGCGCCATTCCACCGCCAGCGTCTCGACGTTGAAGCGGCGCCCGCCGCAGGCTTCGCACGGCAGCTTCACGTCGGGCAGGAAGTTCATCTCCACCGTGACCTGGCCCTGGCCCTGACACACCGGGCAGCGCCCCGCGCCGGTATTGAACGAGAAACGCGAGGCGTTCCAGCCGCGCGTCCTGGCGTCGAAGGTCTCGGCGAAGAGCTTGCGGATGGTGTCCCAGAAGCCGACATAGGTCGCCGGGCACGAGCGCGGCGTCTTGCCGATGGGGGTCTGGTCCACTTCCAGCACGCGACCGATGAACTCGGCGCCTTCGATGCTCTTGCAGCCAAGCACCGACGACTGCGGCGTCTTCGCGCCAACCACGCGCTGCAGGTTGGCCAGCAATACGTCGCGCGCCAGCGTGGACTTGCCCGAGCCGGATACGCCGGTGACCACCGTCAGCCGACCCAGCGGCACACGCGCCTCCACACCTCGAAGGTTGTGCAGGCTCGCGCCGCGCACGACGATGGCCGGATGATCGGCGGCAATCTCGCGGCGCGGGTGAATCGGATGCAGCAGCGGCGCGCGCAGGCAGCGGCCGGTGGCCGACTCGGGCGCGGCCATCAGGTCTTCCAGCGTGCCCTCGGCCGTGACGCGCCCGCCGCGCACGCCGGCACCGGGGCCGAGGTCGATGACGTGGTCGGCGCGGCGGATGGTGTCTTCGTCGTGCTCGACCACCAGCAGGGTGTTGCCGCGGTCGCGCAGCGCTTCGAGCGTGTCGAGCAGCAATCGGTTGTCGCGCGGGTGCAGGCCGATGGTCGGCTCGTCGAGGATGTAGCACACGCCGCGCAGGTTGGAACCGAGTTGCGCCGCCAGGCGGATGCGCTGGGCCTCGCCACCGGACAGCGTCGGCGCACCGCGATCGAGGGCGAGATAGCCCAGACCGACCTTGTGCAGGAATTCCAGTCGACCGCGGATCTCCGTGACCAGATCGCGACCGATGTCGACCTCGCGGCCTGCCAGCGCAATGGCCTCGAAGAAGCCGGCCACCTTGTCCACCGCAAACGACGACAGCTCGTGAATGCCCAGATCGCGGAAGCGCACGGCGCGCGCCACCGGGTTCAGCCGCGCACCCTCGCAGCTTGGGCAGACTTCATCGACCACATGATCGTCCTCGGCCAGATCGAGCTCGTTGGGGTCTTCGACACGCCCGCTCACCTTCAGCCCCGTGCCGAAACAGCTCGTGCACCAGCCGTGCTTGGCGTTGTACGAGAACAGCCGCGGATCGGGCTCGGGGAAGCTGGTGCCGCAGCACGGGCAGGCGCGCTTGGTCGAGAAGGTCACGGGGGCGGCGCCCAGCGCACCCAGCTCCAGCACCTTGACCACGCCCTTGCCATGCTCCAGCGCGGTCTCCAGCAACTCGCGCAGACGCGGTTCGCTGTCGGTCTTGGCCACCAGCATGCCCACCGGCAGGTCGATGTTGTGTTCCTGATAGCGGTCCAGCCGCGGCCACTTGGTGGTCGGCAGATATTCGCCGTCCACGCGCAGCTGCTCGAAGCCCTTGCCGCGTGCCCATTTGGCCAGGTCGGTGTACAAGCCCTTGCGGTTCACGACGAGCGGCGACAGCACCTCGACCGACTTGCCGGCGAAGTCCCTGGCAATCTGCGCGGCGATGGCGTCGAAGCTCTGCGGCACCACAGGCACCTCGCAGTCCGGGCAGTACTGCGTGCCGAGCTTGACGTAGAGCAGGCGCAGAAAAGGCTGGATCTCGGTCAGCGTGCCGACCGTGCTCTTGCGCCCGCCGCGGCTCACGCGCTGCTCGATGGCCACCGTCGGCGGGATGCCGGTGAGGTGGTCCACGTCCGGGCGGCTGGCCGGTTGCACGAACTGGCGTGCGTAGGCGTTGAGTGACTCGAGATAGCGCCGCTGGCCCTCGCCGAACACGATGTCGAAGGCCAGCGTGGATTTGCCCGAGCCCGACAGCCCGGTAATCACCGTGAACTTGTCACGCGGAATCTCGAGGCTGACGTTCTTCAGGTTGTGCTCGCGCGCGTGGCGGATGCCGATGGCGGGTGCGGGCAGGGCGCGATAGCGCGGCGGCGCCTCGGCGGCCTTCGGCACGCCGACCTCGGCGAGCGCCGCGCGGTACTCGCGCATCGCCCGCGCGGTGTGCGAGAAGCGGCAGCCCATCACGGCGGAAGGCGACCCGGTGGCGATCACCTCGCCGCCGCCTTCACCGCCTTCCAGACCCAGATCGATGATCCAGTCGGCGGTCAGCAGCACGTCGAGGTTGTGCTCGATGACCACCACCGAATGCCCGGCGTCGAGCAGCTTGTCGAAGGCCCCGAGCAGGGTCGCCACGTCGGAAAAATGCAGGCCGGTGGTCGGCTCGTCGAACAGGAACAGCAGGTGTTCGCCCGCGCCCTTGCGCGATTTCCTGCCCGCCAGCTTCGTGGCTGCGGCCAGATGGCCGGCGAGCTTCAGGCGCTGCGCCTCGCCACCGGACAGGGTCGGCACGGGCTGGCCCAGTCGCAGGTATTCCAGACCGACATCGGCCAGCGGTGCCAGCGCGGCAAGCGCGTCCTTCTCCCCGGCGAAGAAGGCCAGCGCCTCGGACACCGTCATCTCCAGCACGTCGGCCACCGACTTGCCGCGCCATTCCAGTTCCAGCACTTCGGGGCGGTAGCGCTTGCCATCGCAGTCCGGGCAACGCAGGTACACGTCCGACAGGAACTGCATCTCGACATGCTCGAAGCCCGAGCCGGTGCAGGTCGGGCAACGCCCGGTGCCGGTGTTGAAGCTGAAGGTACCGGGCGTGTAGCCGCGCGCCTTGGCCTCGGGCAGCGCGGCGTAGCGCTTGCGGATGGCATCCCAGGCGCCGACGTGGCTGACTGGCATCGAGCGCGCGCTCTTGCCGATCGGCGACTGATCGACCAGCACCACGCCGGCCAGATGCTCGGCGCCGTCGATGCCGGCCAGCGCATCGGGTGGCAGCTCGGACGTCACGCTCTCGCCGAAACGGCGCGCCAGCGCGGGGTAGAGCACGTCCTGGATCAGCGAGGACTTGCCCGATCCGGACACGCCGGACACGCACACCAGATGGCCCAGCGGAAATTCGGCGTCGATACCGCGCAGGTTGTGCAGGCGCGCACCGCGCAGGGTCAGCACCGGGCCGTCGTCGGCCACCGGCCGCGAAACCCGGCCGGTATCGACGCGCTCGCGCCCGGCCAGATAGGCGCCGGTGCGCGAGGCCGGGTCGGCCGCGACTTCGGCCGGCGTGGCGTAGGCCACGATCTCGCCACCGCGCTCGCCGGGACCGGGGCCGATGTCGAGCAGGCGGTCGGCGGCAAACATGATCTGCGGATCATGCTCGACCACCACCAGCGTGTTGCCGGCATCGCGCAGCCGCGTCATCACGCCGAGGATGCGGTCGATGTCGCGCGGATGCAGGCCGATGCTCGGTTCGTCGAGCACGAACAAGGTGTTCACCAGCGAGGTGCCGAGCGCCGTGGTCAGGTTGATTCGCTGCACCTCGCCGCCGGAGAGCGTGCGCGATTGGCGGTCGAGCGTGAGATAGGCGAGCCCCACGCGGTCGAGGTAATCGAGCCGACTGCGCACCTCGCCGAGCAGCAACTCGGTGGCTTCATCGAGCAGCTTGGGCAGCTCCAGCCCGTCGACGAACTCGCGCACGCGAGCGATCGGCCTGGCCATGAGCTGATGGATGGCGGCGCTGCTCTCGCCCTTGCCGCCCAGGCGCCACAGCAGCGCCTCGGGCTTGAGCCGCGCGCCATGGCAGGCGGGGCATTCCGTGTAGCTGCGGTAGCGCGACAGCAGCACGCGGATGTGCATCTTGTAGGCCTTGGTCTCCAGCCAGTCGAAGAAATGGCGCACGCCGTACCACTTCTTCGGCCACGAGGACTTCCAGCTCTTCCAGGTCTCGTCGCCCTCCAGCACCCAGCGGCGATGCTCCGGCGACAGATCGCCGAAGGGCACGTCGAGCGGCACGCCGTACTTCGGCGCCATCTTCACCATGTCGTCCTGGCATTCGGCGTAGCTCTTGGACTGCCACGGCTTCACGGCGCCTTCGCGCAGCGTCTTCGACTCGTCCGGCACGACCAGCCCGAAATCCACGCCGATCACGCGACCGAAACCGCGACAGGTCTCGCACGCGCCGATCGGCGAATTGAACGAGAACAGCCCCGGTGTCGGATCTCCGTAGTGGATGTCGCAATCGGCACAGTGCAGATCGGTCGAGAAGCGCCACACCGCGTCTTCCGCATGCACGCTCATGCGGCCCTTGCCGCGCACCAGCGCCGCTTCGATGGCCTCGGCCACACGTTCGGACCCGGCGTTGGCGAAGCGGAAGCGGTCCTGCACCACATGCAGCACGTCGCCCGCGGCCCCCGATTCGCGCGCCTGGATGCGGGTATAGCCCTGCGCGGCGAGCAGTTCCTCAACTTCGGCTTCGGAGAAGTTGTGCGGCACCGGCACCGGAAAGCTCAGCACCAGGCGCGGATCGTCCTCCGCGGTGCGCTCGGCCAGCGTCCGAACGATGCTCTCAGGATCGTCGCGCCGCACCACGCAGCCGCAACCGCGGCAATGCAGATGCGCCGCGCGCGCATACAGCAGCTTGAAGTGGTCCGACAGCTCGGTCATGGTGCCGACGGTCGAGCGCGAACTGCGCACCGGGTTGGTCTGGTCGATCGCGATCGCCGGCGGCACGCCCTCGATGCGATCCACTTGCGGCTTGTCCTGGCGGTCGAGAAACTGCCGCGCGTACGGCGAGAAGGTCTCGACGTAGCGCCGCTGGCCCTCCGCGTACAGCGTATCGAATACCAGCGACGACTTGCCCGACCCGGACACCCCGGTGACCACCGTCAACTCGTTGAGCGCAATGTCGAGCGAGAGGTTGCGCAGGTTGTTCTGGCGTGCACCGCGGATGCGGATCGAATCGGTCATGGAATCGCCGGGCAGAGGTTGGGAGCGGAGTCTGATTCTATCGCCCGGCGCGGGGTTCCCGTCGCCCTAGGTCGAATCCCCGTCCCCTGCCCCGAACTGCGCGAACACCTCGGCCCCGGTCAGGTCGTGCGTCCGGTTCGCAAACGCGTAATGCGGCGGCTTCTCGTCGATGAACACCTGATGCCCGAAGCGCCAGTCGCCCTCCTCGAGCAGCCCCAGAGGCAGCGCGTAGAAATCCTCCGCCTTGAGCCGGTAGAACAGATGCGTGCCGCAGTTGCCGCAGAAACCGCGCTCCGCCCACTCCGACGACGCATACACGCGCACATGCTCCGCACCCTCGATCACCGGCGCTTCCGCACACTCCACCGCCAACATCGGCCCGCCACCCCACTTGCGACAGATGCCGCAGTGGCACGCGCCGTAGCCCCGCTCCTTCACGGTCGCACGCAGCCTCACGCTGCCGCACACGCACTCACCGGAAACTTCCATTTCCTGTCCCTCCCGACATCAAACCTCGTTCATGGAAACGTACACCACTGAACGACTGGCGCGATAGCCTGCCACCCCCATGATGTAGCTTCTCCGACTACGTTCGTAGCCAGATTCGCTGCACGGAGCGATCGGGCAGAGCAGTGGCAGTCAGTGAATGATCGCCTATAATCGATGCAGAAATCTGCATTGGAAGAACGGCATGCGCACCACACTCGACATCGACGACAACCTGCTCAGGCAAGCCCGGCAACTGGCCGTGCGTGAGCGAACCAGCCTGACGCGCCTGATCGAGGAAGGTCTGGCCAGCCGTCTGCGCAACGCTGGCAAGCCCGCCGCGGCGGGCGAACACGTGCGACTGCCGGTATTCTCCGGCGAGGGCGGCCTGCAGCCGGCCATCCGTGATGCGCGCAGCCACCGGGCGATTCTCGACGCGATCGACGAGCTGGACGGTGCGCGGTGACGCCCGACGTCAACGTTCTCGTTGCCGCTTCAAGACAGGATCATCCGCATCATGCGCCTGCGCTGAGCTGGCTGGAAGAGGCCCTTTCGAACAGCTCGGCCACAACGCCACTGGCAGTTCTGCCCATGGTGGCTTCCGGTTTTCTGCGCCTGGTCACGCACCCCCGCGTGTTCGTGCAACCCACCCCGCTACCTGCCGCGCAGGCGTTTCTGGACGCGTTGCTGGGCGCCCCAGGCGTTCGCATGCTCCCGCTCGGCGACGAATGGCCTCATTTCAGCGCGCTTTGTGCCCGGCTGGGCCTCACCGGCAACGCCATCCCGGATGCCTGGATTGCCGCCGCAGCACAGCACCATCACCTGCATCTGGTGACTTTCGACAAGGGCTTCCGCAAATTGCTCAAGCCAAGCATGGTTACGGTGCTCAAGTGCTGATCCTTGCGCGCTTGGGCCGACGGTACGGATGTCGATGGAGCGAATGAGCGGCACGGAACCGGAGGTGGGGGAACCCTCGTTCGCCCGCTGAGCCCAAGGCAGTATGGATTCTTCCGACGACAATCCCATCACCGTCTTCTACGACGGCGCCTGCCCCCGCTGCCGGCGCGACCGCGCGACTTACGAGCGGCTGGCCGGCGAGGGCGGACGGGACGTGGAATGGTGCGACATCACCGGACGGGACGACGAACTGCGGGCCGAGGGGATCGACCCGGACGCGGCGTTGCGCGAGCTGCACGCGCGCACGCCGGATGGGCGGGTGCTGCGCGAACTCGATGCCTACATCGTGCTGATGTCGCGGGTGTGGGTGCTCAAGCCGCTGGCCTGGCTGATCGGGCTGCCGGGGGTGCGCGGGCTGTGCTCGCGGGCGTACCGGGCGATGGTGGACCGGCGGCTGCGGCGCGAGGGACGGCTGTAGCGGCCTGGCATTGCGCGCAGGCCGCGGCGCGTCAGTCCTTGGAGAACTTCCCCACGAGCTGCTGCAGGCGTTCGGCCTTGCGCTGCTCGGCCTGCTCCGCGCGTTCGCGCTGCTGCTCTTCCTTTTGCTGTTCGCGCTTGCGCTTGGCAAGCTCCGCGAAACGCTCCTTGAGCGTCTGCGAGGCGTGGGCGCGGTGCTCATCGGTGATCTCACCCGCCACGTTGCCTTCCAGATCGAAGCGCTCGGTCGCCTTCTCGACAGCCTTCAGGTAGCGCGTCGAATTGACGTGCATGCGCATCGCGGTGCGCACCGTCTTGCGGTCGAATTCGGGAAAGCGCTCGCTCACCGCCTTGTCGATGCCCAGCGCGAGCGGCTTGCAGTCGCGGAAGGTCGGCGAGGCCTCCTGCAGTTGGCGCAGGACTTCGCGGGGATCCCCGCGGCTTTTCTTGACTTCGCCAGCGGCGGCTTCGGTCTGGGGCGTTTCGTCTTGCATTGGCTGGAATTGCTCGGATTTCACGATTGCGCGAATCATCGCACGAAACGCCCCGCACTTGGCAGCTTCGCCCGATTCGGCCACGGAGCCAAGGGGTACCCATGCAAAACATATCATATTGAGATGCATCAAGCGTCCTGTTAGCTTGCCTCCACGAAAGCCCGGACCCGTCGCACGCTGGGGCGTGTGGATCCGATTCGACCAAGTCGCACGTTTTCGAGAGGCAAGGCCATGACGACATCTACCACTCCATGGGACCGCGACAAGGTCCTCGGCATCATCGATGCGCTGAAGCACAAACCCGGCGCACTCATGCCGATCCTGCACGGCATCCAGGACAACATCGGCTACGTGCCGGACGACGCCGTGCCGCTGATGGCCGAGGCGCTGAACCTGTCGCGCGCCGAGGTGCACGGCACGATCACCTTCTACCACCACTTCCGCACCACGCCCCCGGGTCGTCACAAGCTCGAGATCTGTCGCGCCGAAGCGTGTCAGGCGATGGGCGCGAACCGCCTCGTCGCCCACGCCAAGAAGACGCTGGGCGTCGATTTCCACGAGACCACTGCCGACGGCGCGATCTCACTGGAGGCTGTCTACTGCCTGGGCAACTGCGCCTGTTCGCCGGCCGTCATGGTGGACGGCGAACTGCTCGGCTCGGTGTCGCAGGAGTCCTTCGACGAACTCGTCGGCAACCTGAGGAGCCAGCCATGACGATCAAGGTCTATATCCCCCGCGATTCGGCATCGATCTCGCTGGGCGCGGACAAAGTCGCGCGCACGATCGCCGTAGAGGCCGCCCGCCGCGGCGCGACGATCGAGCTGGTGCGCAACGGCTCGCGCGGCATGTTCTGGCTCGAACCGATGATCGAAGTCAGCACGCCCGAGGGCCGCGTCGCCTATGGCCCGGTCTTCCCCGGTGACGTCTCCGACCTGTTCGAAGCCGACTTCCTGTACGGAGGCCAGCACCACCTGCGTCTTGGCCTGACCGAGGACATCCCCTACTTCGCGAAGCAGAAGCGCCTGACCTTCGCGCGCGTCGGCATCACCGACCCGGTGTCCATCGACGACTACCTCGCGCACGACGGCTACCGCGGTCTGACCAACGCGCTGAAGATGACGCCGGCCGACATCGTCGAGGAAGTCACCACCTCCGGCCTGCGCGGTCGTGGCGGCGCGGCCTTCCCGACCGGCATCAAGTGGCGCACCGTGCTGGGTGCTCAGGCCGACCAGAAGTACATCGTGTGCAACGCCGACGAGGGCGACTCGGGCACGTTCTCGGATCGCATGATCATGGAAGGCGACCCGCTGGTGCTGATCGAGGGCATGACCATCGCCGGGCTGGCCGTCGGCGCGACCATGGGCTACATCTACCTGCGCTCGGAATATCCCTACGCAGAAGTCGCGCTGAACGAGGCCATCGCCGCGGCCAACGCGCGCGGCTATCTGGGCGACGACATTCTCGGTTCGGGCAAGACCTTCCACCTCGAGGTACGTCGCGGCGCCGGTGCGTATGTGTGCGGCGAGGAGACCTCGCTGCTCGAAAGTCTGGAGGGCAAGCGCGGCATGGTGCGCTTCAAGCCGCCGCTGCCGGCGCTCGAAGGCCTGTTCGGCAAACCCACCGTGGTCAACAACGTGATCTCGCTGGCCAGCGTGCCGATCATCCTCGACCAGGGCGGCGCCAACTATCAGGAATACGGCGTGGGCCGCTCGCGCGGCACGCTGCCCTTCCAGCTCGCCGGCAACATCAAGTACGGCGGTCTGGTGGAAGCGGCCTTCGGCCTGACGATCCGCGAACTGCTCTACGACTTCGGCGGCGGCTCACGCACCGGCCGGCCGATCCGCGCGGTGCAGATCGGCGGCCCACTGGGCGCGTATGTGCCGGAATCGCAGTTCGACCTGCCGCTGGACTACGAAGAGCTGGGCAAGAACGACGCGATGCTCGGCCACGGCGGTCTGGTGGTGTTCGACGACACCGTCGACATGGCCCAGATGGCGCGCTTCGGCATGGAGTTCTGCGCCATCGAATCCTGCGGCAAATGCACGCCCTGCCGCATCGGCTCGACGCGCGGCGTCGAGGTCATCGACCGCATGGTCGAGGGCAAGGATCGCCCCAAACAGGTCATTTTGCTTCGCGAACTGTGCGACACCATGCTCAGCGGCTCGCTGTGCGCCTTGGGCGGCATGGCGCCGTTCCCGGTGCTCAGCGCGCTGAACCATTTCCCCGAGGATTTCGGCCTGGCCGAACCCGCCGACAAGGCAGCCTGAGGAGGTCTCCAATGCTCTATCAACTCAACGACATCGATTACGGCACGCCGGCGAGCGTCTCCGAAAACCTCGTGACGCTGACCATCGACGGCGTCGCAGTCACCGTGCCGGAAGGCACCTCGGTGATGCGCGCGGCGGTGGAAGCGGGCATCAACATCCCCAAGCTGTGCGCCACCGACAGCCTCGAGGCCTACGGCTCGTGCCGCCTGTGCGTGGTCGAGATCGAGGGGCGTCGCGGCACGCCGGCCTCATGTACCACGCCGGTCGACGAAGGCATGATCGTGAACACGCAGACCGGCAAGCTCGCCGACCTGCGTCGCAACGTCATGGAGCTGTACATCTCCGACCACCCGCTCGACTGCCTGACCTGCTCGGCCAACGGCAACTGCGAGCTGCAGGACATGGCCGGCGTGGTGGGCCTGCGCGAGGTGCGCTACGGCTACGAGGGCGAGAATCACCTCAGCGACACGACCGACTATTCGAACCCCTACTTCAACTACGACCCGTCCAAGTGCATCGTGTGCAACCGCTGCGTGCGCGCCTGCGAGGAAACCCAGGGCACGTTCGCACTGACGGTCGACGGCCGCGGCTTCGAGTCGCGCATCGCGGCAAGCCAGAACGAAGACTTCATGGATTCCGAATGCGTGTCCTGCGGCGCCTGCGTGCAGGCCTGCCCGACCGCCACACTGATGGAAAAGAGTGTGGTCGAACTCGGTCAGGCCGAGCACAGCGTGGTCACCACTTGCGCCTACTGCGGCGTGGGCTGCTCGTTCAAGGCCGAGATGAAGGGCGAGACCGTGGTACGCATGGTGCCCAACAAGAACGGCCAGGCCAACATGGGCCACTCCTGCGTCAAGGGCCGCTTCGCGTGGGGCTACGCCACCCACTCGGACCGCATCACCAAGCCGATGATCCGCAAGAAGATCAACGACCCGTGGCAGGAAGTGTCGTGGGAAGAGGCCATCGACTACGCCGCCTCCGAACTCAAGCGTATCCAGGCCAACTACGGTCGTGGCGCGGTCGGCGGCATCACCTCGTCGCGCTGCACCAACGAGGAAACCTACCTCGTGCAGAAGCTGGTGCGTGCCGCCTTCGGCAACAACAACGTCGACACCTGCGCGCGCGTGTGCCACTCGCCCACCGGCTACGGCCTGAAGGTCACCATGGGTGAATCGGCCGGTACGCAGACCTTCGAATCGGTGCTGCACTCCGACGTGATCTTTGTGATCGGTGCCAACCCGACCGACGGCCACCCGGTGTTCGGCTCGATGATGAAGCGCCGCCTGCGCGCCGGTGCCAGGCTCATCGTCGCCGACCCGCGCCGCATCGACCTGGTGAAGTCGCCGCACGTTCAGGCGGACTACCACCTGCAGCTGCGCCCCGGCAGCAACGTGGCCCTGGTCACTTCCATGGCCCACGTCATCGTCACCGAAGGCCTGCTCGACGAAGCCTTCATCCAGGAGCGGTGCGACCTCGAGTCCTTTGATCTCTGGAAGACTTTCGCGGCCCGCGAGGAGAACAGCCCGGAGGCCATGGAAGCCGTCACGGGCGTGCCGGCCGACGTGCTGCGTGGCGCCGCCCGCCTGCTCGCCACCGGCGGCAATGCAGCCATCTACTACGGTCTGGGTGTGACCGAGCACGCGCAGGGTTCGACCACCGTCATCGGCATCGCCAACCTCGCCATGGCCACCGGCAACATCGGCCGCAAGGGCGTGGGCGTGAACCCGTTGCGTGGCCAGAACAACGTGCAGGGCGCATGCGACATGGGCTCCTTCCCGCACGAGTTGCCGGGCTACCGCCACGTCTCCGATGCCACCGCGCGTGCGCTGTTCGAAGCCGAATGGGGTGTGTCATTGGAAGGCGAACCGGGCCTGCGCATCCCCAACATGTTCGACGCCGCGCTGGAAGGCACCTACAAGGCCATGTACGTGCAGGGCGAGGACATCGTGCAGTCCGACCCCAACACCCAGCACACCACCGAGGCGCTGGAGAAGCTCGAATGCCTGATCGTGCAGGATCTGTTCCTGAACGAAACAGCCAAGTATGCCCACGTCTTCCTGCCGGGCTCCTCCTTCCTCGAAAAGGACGGCACCTTCACCAACGCCGAGCGCCGCATCTCGCGCGTCACCAAGGTCATGAAGCCGCTGGCCGGCTACGCCGACTGGGAAGCCACCCAGCTGCTCGCCAACGCGCTGGGCTACCCGATGAATTACAAGCACCCGTCCGAGATCATGGACGAGATCGCGCGCCTCACGCCCACCTTCCACGGCGTGTCGTTTGACCTCATCGACCGCCTCGGTTCGGTGCAGTGGCCGTGCAACGCAGCGGCGCCGGAAGGTACGCCGACCATGCACATCGACGAGTTCGTACGCGGCAAGGGCAAGTTCGCCCCGACCCGCTACGTGGCCTCCGATGAGCGCGTGACGCAGAAATTCCCGCTCATCCTGACCACCGGCCGCATCCTGTCCCAGTACAACGTGGGTGCGCAGACCCGCCGTACCGCCAACAACGCGTGGCACAGCGAGGACCGGCTGGAACTGCACCCGCACGACGCAGAAGACCGCGGCATCAAGGACGGCGACTGGGTCGGTATCCAGAGCCGTGCCGGCGAGACGGTGCTGCGCGCGACCATCACCGAGCGCATGCAACCGGGCGTGGTGTACACCACCTTCCACTTCCCGGAATCGGGCGCCAACGTGATCACCACCGACAGCTCCGACTGGGCCACCAACTGCCCCGAGTACAAGGTGACCGCGGTGCAGGTGTTGCCGGTGTCGCAGCCGTCCGAGTGGCAGCAGGGCTTCGCCCGCTTCACCGAACAGCAGCTCGCGCTGCTGGAGGAAGCCCGCACCGCAGGCGCGAAATGAGCGTCTGCAGCGTGCGCGCCGCACGGCCGGTGATCGAGCGCCCGTGGTCCGCCCGCCGGGTCGAACGCTGGTCCGGCGGGCGGCCCACCGACGGTATCGACCAGGTCGCCGAAGAAGTCCCGGTCGCGCTGGTGTACAACGGCATCTCCCACGCGGTGATGCTGGCGTCGCCAGCCGACCTGGAAGACTTCGCGCTGGGCTTCTCGCTGTCCGAAGGCATCCTGCGCGACGCCAGCGAGCTGTACGACCTCGAAGTCGAACAGCGCGGCGAAGGCATCCAGGTGGACATGCGCATCGCCGCCGAGTGCTTCATGCGCCTCAAGCAACGCCGCCGCAACCTCACCGGCCGCACCGGCTGCGGCCTGTGCGGCGTCGAGACGCTGGAACATGCCGTGCGCCACCCCACGCCGGTCGCTGGCGGCCTGCAGGTGTCGGCCGAAGCCGTGCATCGCGCCATGGCTGCCATGGCCGAAGCGCAAACCCTGCAACGCATCACCGGCGCCGTGCACGCCGCCGCCTGGGCCACGCCCGACGGCAGCCTGCAACTCGTGCGCGAAGACGTCGGCCGCCACAACGCGCTCGACAAGCTCCTCGGCGCCATGGCGACCGAGGGCATCGACCACGCCGCCGGCTTCATCGTCATCACCAGCCGCGCCAGCTACGAGATCGTGCAGAAGGCCGCCACCCGCGGCGTGGCGCTGGTCGCCGCCATCTCCGCGCCCACCGGCTTGGCCGTGCGTATCGCGGAAGAAGCCGGCGTAACCCTGCTCGGCTTCACCCGCGGCCAGGGCCACGTCGCCTACTCGCACCCTGCGCGGCTCGCCCCAACGCTTTCAGGAACCCCCGAATGAACATCCAGACCCTGATCAAGATGGCCAATCAGATCGGCACCTTCTTCGAACCCGAAGTCCCGGTTGAAGTCGCCGCCGACGACACCGCCGCCCACATCAAACGCTTCTGGGACCCGCGCATGCGCCGTCAGCTCATCGCCCACGTCGATGCCGCCGGCGATGCCGAACTGCTCCCGGTCGTCGCCTCAGCGCTCACGCGTCACCGCAACACGCTGCTCGGCTCGGTCACCCAGCACCTCGAGGCCGCCTGACCATGAACGTCCAGACCCTCATCAAGATGGCTAACCAGATCGGCACTTTCTTCGAACCCGAAGTCGCGATTGAGGTCGCTGCCGACGACACCGCCGGCCACATCAAGCGCTTCTGGGACCCCCGCATGCGCCACGCCCTCATCCAGCACGTCGACGCCTACGGCGACGAAGAACTGCTGCCGGTCGTAGCTGCCGCCCTCGACCGCAACCGCACCGCCCTGCTCGGCGGGAAACAGAGCATCGACGAGGAAGAGCGGTGGAAGGGGCCTGCGGGGGGTGGGGATGCGGGCTGAAGGGTAACCCTATCCCCGCATTCCGTGCCATCCTCGCAGCGCATTCGCCTTGGTGATCATCTGGGCCGAGGGATGATTCGCCTTTGGCTTGGGCAGCAGCAGCGACGGGCGAAGCGCCGCCCGAAACTGCTCCACACCACCGTCGAGCCCGGCGCTCGCCAGGTCTGAGATCGCTGCCGTGCTGATCTCGATGCTGTAGGTTTCGTCGAACGTCACCAGCGCCGCATCATAGGCGCGGTGGTGCAGCGCGCAAAGCGCGACGCCGTTGGTCACCAGATCATCACTGTCGGAGTGGGCGACCGGCAGGATGTGCGCCGCATCAAGGAGGCGAAGCTGGACCTCGCAAAATGCGCAACGATGCCGGTAGGCGCTGAGCACGTTTTGGCTAAATCGGCGATCGCGTAGCAGCCGGAGCGTGGTGGTCATCACCTTGCGCCGTTGTGCGGGGACCGACGCATCAATCTCGTCGAACCCAACGTCGAGGGCATCCTCTGCCATGCGTCGAAGCAGGCTCAGCTGCGCCTGGCTCGTGCCGGATGCGTGAAGCGCCAGCATTTGCTCCACGTAAAGCCCGAACATGTTCGGACGGACGGCAATCGAGAGCTCACCCGTCGCTTTGGCAAACACTCCGAGGCCGTCCTGAGCCGCGGCCTCTAGCGCGGGCAAATCGGTCTGGATTGAAGGCGAGCTTCCGATCTGACCCTTATGAAAGCCGTGATCGAATGCCGCGAAGACGTTCGTCTCGGCGGACCATCCAAGGATGAAGGTGCGCGTTCCCGGGCTCGAGCGAAAACGGTCGCCAATGCCAGTAGGCTGTATGCGCCGCTCGAGAGGCCGCGACTTGGCCCGCCCGCCAGGCGTCAGGTTCCAGATATGGATCCAAGCATCGAGTGCTTGGCTGCCCTTGATCAGCCTCGCCTTCGCGGGATGATCTGCGTTCAGCCAGAGAAGCTGCCAGCCTGAGAGATGCAGCGCGGCTGCAACTCTTTCGAGCAACTCGGCCTTCTCAGCCGTCAGCGGCATCTAGGTGTTGTCTTCCGGCGCGATGGGCTGGCCGCGCTTCTGTGCCATCACGCTTGCCGCATTCGCTGCAACATGGTCCAGCAGCGCACCTGCGCCCTTGTCGAGATAGCTTCGCACCACCGCGCCGTTCACAAGCAAGAACTGCAAATGCGTGGCCGAGGTGATCTCCCGCGCATAGGCGATTGCTTCGCTAGTGAAATCGCTGGTCGTCACTACCGCCACGACATGAGCCTTTGAGTAGATAGCAAGCCCGACCTCCTTCGCGACATCGCCGAGGCTCACTCGGCCGCGGACGCACTTGCACTGGAAATTCCATCGGGAGAACAGCAGGTTCTTGCCCTCTGCGGTAAGGTCAACCTCAGCATAGGCCGTAGCACGGCTGCGAAGCCGAAATGCTCGCGGCTCGAGACCGATATCCAGGATCATCTTGAGCGCCAAGAGCTCGAGCCCCAGCCCCCGCTCGAAGCTTTGGCTGCTCTTAAGCAGCCGCTTCACCTCCGCAGGCGGCAGATCGATCTTCGCACGAAGGTCGGCTGGGACCACCTGGTCAAAGTCGGGAAGCACCGCTTCAATTGGGATGCCCATCAGCTTGGATGATGGAACAACAGTGCCGCTCTTGCCGCCACGGCCGCTGCTCGCAGCTGCAGGAAGGTCGAGCCAGCCAGCGTCGGCCAGCGGCATCATCACCTTGGCGCGAATCTGGTCCTCGTCAAAGTGCGCACGATGATCACGTAGACATTCGTCGATGATCTGCTTTGCCGGCAACTCACCGCCGCCGCTGCCCTCAGCTACCCGTCTCAGGGCCTGGACGAAGATTTGCTGGCTGAGCGGAAGTTCGGCGAAGCTCGACCGCTCTGACGCGGAGATGCCTAGGGCGGTCTTCATCGCGACCTCGTCCGGCTGTGGATTCGACCGGCCGGCTCGCAAGAAGAGCCCGGCCTCGATCATCCAGTTAAGCAGGGTCGTGTGATCCGTAGTTGCGTTCGAGAGCCCTTCGATTCCAATAATCTCGAGCTCCCGCTTGAGGCTGTCCTTGCTGAGCGTCTCACCTCGCGCGTTGAGCGAGCGCACCGCGTCTATGATTGCCATGCCATTACGCGTGTCGACGATATGGCGGATCAAGCGACCCGCCGCTTCCACCTCGCTTGATGCGGCGAGTACCTGCCTGCCGGCGTCGGTGAGCGCGAGCGGCACACGTGTCATCAGCCCAAGGCTGGTCAGTGTCGCAGGGATGTTGGTACTGGCCCGCTTGTTGCCAGCGCTGTTGAAGAAAACGCGATCCCATTCGGCGATCACTGCTGCCATGTCAGGCGCAAGGCTGTCGAGAATTTGGAGCGGCCGACGAATGTCGCCGATGATGCCCGGCGAGAAGTCATTGAAGGATGGCAGGCGCTTCATGCGGCGTCGAGCAGACGGTCGCATATCGCCGCCGCCACGCAGCGTCCGACCGCTGCGGCAAGCATGGGCGGCACGGCGTTACCGATCTGGCGCCACTGCTGCTCGGTTGTCCCGGCGAGCTCGAAATCATCAGGAAAAGTCTGCAGTCGCTTGATCTCGCTGATGCGGAGAATCCGGTTGCGCCAATGGAACGGGCCCATGTTGTTCGAGCGCCGCGCCTGGATCGTCCAAGAAGGCAGGTCCGGGCTCAGTTTGAGGAGGAACGACCAATAGCGTCCGCGCCAATTGAACTTTGGCTCAGGATGCCCGCGCTTCTCGGTGAAGAAAAGATAGTTGTCGCCCGGCGGCACCTGTCGGAGCAAATCGTGGTGCCGCCCGCCAGCAAAATGCCCCTCATCCGAGGCATTCTCCTCAGTGTCGAGGTCGCTGAGCACCTGACCTGCGGTCACCCAGGGCAAAAGGCCAGGTTTCGGATCCTTTGAGTGCGTCGGCCTCGGGAACTCAATCTTGCTGTCGAGTGCCCCGACGACGAAGCAGCGCTCGCGGATCTGCGGAACGCCGAAGTCTGCAGCGTTGAGCACAGCGGTGGCAACCTTGTAGCCCAGCGTCTCGGCTCGCGCGATGATCGTGTCCAACGCGTCAGCGTGCACCTTGTAAGAAAGCCCCTTCACATTCTCAAGAACGAAGGCCCGCGGCCGGACCCAATCGAGCATCCGAAGGTAGCCGTCTATCGTCTCCCATCCATTGGGGTCGTCTAGCGCACGGGGCTTGTCCTTTCGATAGAAGCGGCTCTTGGAGAAGGGCGGGCACGGAGGCCCCCCGGCGAGAAGATCGATCTCGCCGATGCGACCACCTAGCGCCGCGATGACATCGGCGCGCGTCCAGTCCCCGATGCGCCCGCCGAGAAAAGGCACCGAAGGCATGTTCCGCCGCCACGTCTCTTCGCAAAGCGCTTCAAGGTCGGACGCAAGAACTGTCTGAAACCCAGCCTCATGCAAGCCGAGGTCCAACCCGCCGCAGCCACTGAACAAGCTGATGCTACGCATATCGCCCCCTCATTTTTAGTTTAGCGATCGACTGTAGCGAGGACCGCTTCGACCATGCGGCGCGCCATGGGCGGCGGCACTGCATTGCCCAATTGGCGCACCCTCTCCCGACGGTTTCCGACCAAGTTATACCCTTCTGGAAACCCCTGCAGCGCGGCCATTTCGACAGTGCGCAACCGGCGGTTTGCCCAATGAAATGGCCCCGTCCAAGGACCCGGCGAGGCCGCAATTGTCCAAGAGGGACGATCGGGAGAGAGCTTAAGGAGAAAGTTCCAAAAGCGTGTCTCAGTTACGAACGTGGGGTTCGGATGGCCTGCCCAGGCCGTGTGAGCCTTGTAATTACCTCCCGGCGGAACGGTTCGCAGGTGGTCAGCCCAGCGGCCGGTCACGATCTCTTCAGGTTCGAAGTACTCGGGACAATCAAGACCCTCAAGGGCTTCGCCCGCGGTCACTGCAGCCTTCCTCCAAAGGTCGTCCTTCAGCGTATGGGTGGGCTCCGGCGCCGCTGGCGCGTCGCGCTTGGCCCCAAGCAGAAAAACGCGCTCCCGTGTCTGGGCCACGCCGTGCTCGGCTGCGTTCGCCGTTACTTGGGTAACGTGGTACCCCGCCTCCTCAGCGGCGCGGCGGAAGCCGTCTAGGACTGGGCGGTTGCGCGGATGCTTGATGCTGGGGACGTTTTCGAAGACGAAGCCGTCCGCATTTGCTTCGAAGATGAGCCGCCAAAACTCTTCGACAAGGGTGCGGCGCGCGTCAGGCCGGGCCTCGGTTGGTGCTGGCGGGCGCTCCATGGCGATGCCAGCCGCGCGAGCCCGTCGGTAACGCGATTCCTCGCCATCCTCCGTCCAGTACGCCGCCTTGGAGAACGGTTGACAAGGAGCCCCGCCGACGACGATTAGCGGATCGCCAGGGGACAGGCGTGCTGCCTCACGGAGATCAAGGCCTGTGATCGCGGCTACGTCCGCCTCAAGGACCGCCCCATGATAGGACTCGTTCGCCCTCAGCGTCCTACAGGCGACAGCATCCAGTTCGACACACGCACGGACCTCGCAGCCTGCATCGGTCGCGCCAATGCTCAGCCCGCCAGCACCTGCAAAAAGGTCAATCACCGGCATGCGGCGCCCTCCCCGGGACGCTTCAGCGGGCAAGGTGTTACCGGTGCTCGCCGCTAGCAATTTTGCTTCAGTGCTGAGAAGCATCCTAGGTTCGCCGGCCGAAATCGAGTGGAAGTTGCGCCTCGCGGCCCTGCTCAACCAGTTGGTCTACGGCGTAGCGGATAAGCCACGCCATGCTCACCTTGTGCTTTGCGGCAAGGTCCTTGAGTGCCTGCTCCTGGCCGCGGGACAACGACGCCGTCACCCGAACTACGCCCTCTTCCGCAATCACTGCCATGAGGCTCTCCCGCTGCAACTTGCAGTAAACTGCTGCATTATGCGCCAATGTGACTAGACAGTGGAAGGCCATCGGAGTCCGATACGAGGTCTCGAATTTACACCTGTTGCATCTAGAGCTTCAGTAACGGTCTTCGCGGTCGCGGCACCCATCGCTGCAAGCCCCTTCGGCGATCCCCTCCAGTTCGTCGAACGTCGGAACCGGCTTCATCAACGCGGCATCACCTTCGACCGAAAACACGAACTTCTGCCCGGCTTTCCATCCATACGTATCCCGCACCGCTTTCGGGATCGTGACCTGGAATCGATTCGACAGCGTGGCAGTGAACTGCATCTCCGAACCCACGGTTGCATGTGGCATGCGCAAGGATATGCCGTTTAGCTGCTCATTTCCATGGTCAGGCCCACGTTCCGTCGTGGCGCAGTAGCGTCGATCTCGCCTGCTACCCTCCCCAACACACCTCATACCCTGTGCTCCGCCCGTCACCGGTCTGGATGAGGCAGCCCTTGCCGACCAGATCGGCCAGTTCCCGATAGGCGGTCGCGCGGCTGGTCTTGTTGAGGCTGGCGTATTTGCGCGTGTTCATGCCGCCTTCGAAGCCGCCTTCGCCTGCATCCAGCAGACGGTTGAGCACCTTGCGCTGACGTTCGTTGAGCGGCGTGCCTTGGTGGCGCAGCCAGAAGCGGGCCTTGGCGACGACGCGGGCGACGGTGACTCCCGCCTGTTCGCAGGCGAGGGCGACTTCGGTGAGGAACCACCGTAGCCAGTCGGTGACGTCCAGGTCGCCGCGTTGCGTGCGTTCCAGCGCCGTGTAGTAGGCGTCGCGGTTGCGCATGATGCGGGCGGAGAGCGAGAACATGCGCAGCGGCTGGGCTTCGTCGCGGGACAGCGCCATGTCGGTGATGGCGCGGGCGAGACGGCCGTTGCCGTCTTCGAACGGGTGGATGGTGACGAACCACAGGTGGGCGAGCCCTGCGAACAACATGCCGTCGAGCCCGGCTGGCGGATGCTCGAACCAGTCGATGAGGGCCTGCAGTTCCCGCTCCAGACCTTCGCGCGGCGGCGCCTCGAAATGCACCTTCTCGCGGCCTGCGCCGCCGGACACCACGCGCATGGGCGCGTCACCGCGCAGACTCGCGGTCCGGATTTCGACCAGACCGGAGTAGCCGGTGGGGAACAGGGCCGCCTGCCAGCCGTACAGGCGTTGCGGCGTCAGCGGGCGATCGAAGCCACCCGTGGCGTCGAGCAGGACTTCGATCAATCCATCCACCGCACGCGGCGGCCGGGGCAGGCCGGCTGTGGGCAGGCCGAGATGACGGGCGACCGACGAGCGGACGGCGTCGACATCGAAGCGTTCACCCTCGATGGCGCTGGTGTTGAGGCATTCCTCGATCAGGATCTGCGTCCGTGCCTCGTCGGACAGCCCGGCATCGAGCAGAGCCTTCAAGCCCAGCAGCTTGCCCTGCTTCAGGCGTGCCTGGGCAAGCGGCGTGAGGAGCGCGCGCTCGTCCCAGCGAAACTTCGGCCAGTCGGCCTGCTGCCAGATCCAGTGAGGCATTTACGGGCCTCTATCGCTTCATAGTGTGAAGCGATTGTGCGCCTCTATCGCTTCATGGACAACATGCGTCGGCACGCAAACGGACGTTTGCAGCAATCAAGCCGTCAGCCGCAATTCCGTATGCAGCCCCGCCCTGGCCGCCAACGTCAGAAGCATATCGAGACTGAAGTCCTCCACCTTGCCCTTGATGAGCCGCGAGACGCGGGGCTGGGTGATGCCGAGGTGGCGTGCGGCCTCGGCCTGCGTCCAACCGCGCTCTTTCAGGTGTTGCGCGATGCGGATCATCACTTCGGCGCGCAGCTTCATGACTTCCGCCTCTGCAGCGTCGAAACCGAGGTCGAGAAATACGTTGCCGCTGCTCTCGGTGATACGGGTGTCGTTGTTCTGCATGGTTCATTCTCCGATCGACTCGTAGCGCCGGGCGGCTAAGTCGATGTCCGACTTGGGTGTTTTCTGCGTTTTCTTCTGGAAGGCGTGGAGTACGTAAACCGCATCCGCGAGCCTTGCGACGTAGATCACGCGAAAGGCGCCGTGAATGTCCCGGTAGCGAATTTCATACGCGCCGGCGCCCACCGCTTCCATGGGCTTGAAGTCGCGTGGCTCGCCGGTCATCAGTTCGATACCCAGCGCATGCCGCACGGTAGCCGACATGCTGCGCAGGTCATCCAGACTGGAGCCGACAAACCGCAGCGGCTTCATGCGACGACTATGCCAGTACTTGCATGGTTATACAAGTACTGGCATATCATGTGTGTTGGTGTCGGTAGTTTGGATGCGCGGGGTACGCACGAGGCCAGCAGCGGCGTTGCGGCAGGGCAAAGATTCATCGCGCCTCCCTTGGACGATCAGCACAAAGCTTGGTGCTGGAGACAAGACAAGCGTTTGAGCTGAGCAAGCCAAACGCTTCTTGGTCACGCGGATGAATGTTATGCGAAAAGACTACTTTGGGCATCCGCTCTCATGGGGCGAAATAGCCCAAGGGCATTGCGCCCCATGTTCCAACGAGCAGGAAAGGGCTAAGACTCAAATCGCCCCAAACCCATACTTCCGGAACACCTCCTGCGCAGCCGATGAGCGGATGTAGTCCGCCAGCGCGCGTGCCGCGTCGGGCGCGCCGTCAGGCACGCTCATCCCGTAGGTCGCGCCCACCGACAGTTCGGCCGGGATCTCGATGATCTGCAGCTCGGGCAATTCCTTCTGCGCCGCGACGGCGTTGGTGCAGTAGGTCAGGAACACGTCGGCGCGGCCCTTGTCCATCACCCACGCGTAGGGGTTGCGGCCTTCCGGCGCCTTGGCCGAATCCGGCCCGCCGGTGAGCTTGAGCGCCTTGGCGTCGAGCGCGGCGAAGCTACCGGCACGTACCTGCTCGGCCTTCTCGAACAGTGCCCAGGCATAGTCGCCGGATGGGTCGGCCTTGGGCGTGGAGGTGCCAAGCTTTACGGCCGGGTCGAGCATGACGTCGAGCAGGTTTGCGCTGTCCACCTTCACTTCCGGCTGCGCCATCGCGCACAGGTTGTTGCGTGTGAACACCTCCGGCTGGCTCCATCCGCCGGCATCGGCCAGGGTCCTGGGGTGCTTCATGTTGGCGGAGGCGAAGACCTGCGCCGGCTCGCCCTTCTCGATGCGCCCGCGCAGCAGGCCCGAGGGGCCGAAGGTGGTCGCAACCGGCTTGCCGGTCGTGTCGGCGAAGTTCTTGGAAACCTCGGTGAGCACGCCACGCAGACTGCCGGCGGCATAGAGGCTGATTTCGAGGGTGGCTTGTGCCGAGGCCGCGCCGGAATACAGGCAGATGGCCAACGCGCAGGTGTGCAGGGCGGGGTTCATGGATTCGGCCTCAGTGAAATGGGCCTTGGATGCTATGCAGACTCATGAAGCCCCGCCATGAGGGCAAGTACGAAATGAAGTGGATTGCATAGGACCGAACTCCACGCCTTCGCTGTTCGCAGCGACGTTCCGGGTCAGGCTCTGAATCCAGTCAGCAGCGGTCCTCGCGGTTGCGGTAGTTTTCCGTGTTTGCGCCGCGTGCGATGCCAGCGAGTTGCTCCGGTTCAGGCGCCGGCATGACCTGCGCGGCACGGTCGGATACGCCGGCTCGGCAATCGCGCCATGCTCTACAATCGGTGACATCGGCATGAACCGTTTGATGGCGCTCGCCGGCAGTGCTCCAGCGGCGCCTGCTCTTGCAGCACCCAACTTCCCTGACACCGGGCGGGGCGACTTCCTTGAAAAAGATTCTGATCACGAGTGCGGGAAGTCAGGTCGGGGAAGGCATTCTCGCCGCGCTCGATGAGCGCCGGCAGGATCTACGTATGGTGGGCGTCAACAGCGATGCGCGCAGCCCTTCCCTGTATGCGTGCGATCGCGTCCATCTGGTGCCGGAGACCCGGGACGCCGAGCGCTTCCATGCCAGATTTGCCGAGATCGTGGGGCTGGAGCAGCCGGACCTGATCATCCCGGGGCGGGATGACGACATCGTGTTGCTGGCGACGCTGGCTGCGGCCGACCCGCTGCTTGCGCGGCGCGTGCTGGCGGGCGGCCCGTCCGTGAGCCGGACCCTGCGCAACAAGCTGGCGATGGCGCGCTTCGCCCGCTCCCACGGGCTGCCGTTCGTGGATACGATGGCGACCGCCGATCTTCGCATCGATTCGCAAACGAACGCGTTCATCGCCACACACGGCTGGCCGCTGCTGATCAAACCGGAAGAAGGCCAGGGGTCGCAGGAAGTCTGGCTGATCGAAGACCTGGGCAGGCTCGAGCAGTGGTGCGGCCGGGCCGGCTACGTCTTGCAGCCCTATCTGGACTGCACGCAATCGCTGCTTCGCTGGTTGGACGAATTCAGCCAGGGCGTTCCCTTGCACAGCACGGCCCCGGATGTCGTGCAGGACGTGGTTCAGGTCGTGATCGGCCCGCAGGGCGAGTTGCTCGGCGCGTTCGGCATGCGCTCGGAAATGCGGGCGGGCAGAAGCTGCCGCGTCGTCGCCAATGCAGACGAGGCGCTGCGTGCACTCGGCCTGCGTTTCGGCGAGGCCCTGGCACAGCAAGGATGGCGCGGGCCGCTCAACATCCAGACCAAGCGCGTCGGCAGCCGCTACGTTCCTTTCGAGGTCAACGGCCGCTTCAACGGGACAACCTCCGCCCGCACGACCCTCGGTTTCGACGAAGTCAGGCTGACGCTCGGGGCATTCCTGGATCTGGACATCGGCCCGTCGCGGCCCACATCCGGCTTGGTGTTGCGCAGGCTGCGCGATGCTCCACTGGAGGCGCGTCAGGTGGCCGAACTGGAGGCGGCCGGGATGTGGGAGACGCCCGTACGCGCGAACGACCCCGAGTGAATCAGGGGTGCCCCATGCCCATGCGCAGCAAGATGCGCCGCTCCGGGTCGTCGAACGCGTTCCGGCCGTGGAGCATGCGCGCGTTGTCGACGATCAGCACATCCCCGCGTCGCCAGCGTATCGGCTGCACGAGTCCGGCAACCAACCGTTCCGCTTCGAGCAGGATCTCCGCCGGGATGGGCTGGCCGTCGTCGTAGGTGACCCAGCTGAACGGCTGCCCCTCGCAACGCAGCGCCTGCAGACCGAAGGTCAGCACATTGTTGATGAAGGCCGGCGCCCCGCCGCGGCTGCGATGCGACGCGGCGTCCGTGAAGCGCGTCCACAGGCAGCCGTCGTCGTCGAAACGTGCATCCACCGACATCTGCGCGCAGTACGACCGCAGCACTTCACGATCGGACGTGCGATACAGCCTGCTCCACACCCGTTCGTCCCTGCGGCGGTGATAGGTGACACGGCGTTCGGCAAGCCCGTCGCGCAGCGCGCCACCCATCTCCGAGAACACCCGGCAGCCATCCGCGAGCAGGGTTTCGCCGTCCCGCCTGGCGGGCGTGTGGCACTGGAAGAACAGCAGGTCGGGCCGGGTCAGTTGGTAGTACATCTCGCCGTGCATGGCGATGGCGTGATTGTTGGCGCCGCCGGGCGCGGTCATGATCTGCGCGTCTTCGTCGACCAGCTCCCGGCCATGATTGGAGCCGCCGAGATAGGGCAGGAAATCGGTGCAGAAGGCGTTGGTGATGTCCAGGTACTCGTCGAATCCGAGTGACCCACGAAAGACGATCGCCCCGTCGGCCCGCAAGGCCGCCTCGCCGATCTCGCGCAGTGCATGAGCGGGTGTGGATGCATCGATATCGACGATCTTCATGAGGGCGCGTGAACGATGGGAAGGATTCGCCGCACTCGCGGAACGGGGCCGGCACTGGACGCATTCTGCAGCAAGCTTCGCGGCGATGACAGCTGCCCGGAGGCGCAGTAAGCTTCGGACAGCGACGGGGCATGACGACGCGGCCAGCCCCGGTCGCGGGCCCGCACCGACACGGACGACCGATGATGAACGATTCCACCACGGCACGCCGTCGCGCATCCTTCACTGCACTGGATGCTGCCACACGCCAGGATCTGGCCCTCGTTCGCGACGCCGACGTGGCACTCTACGACGACCTGCCCCGACGCGTCATCGAACATCTGGAACAGCTCGACCGGGTGCCCAACGGACATCCGATCTCGCAACTGGAGCATTGCCTGCAGGCCGCGACCCGCGCCTTCCGGGACGGCCGCAGCGAGGAATACGTCGTCTGCGCCCTGTTGCACGACATCGGCGACGTGATCTGCCCGCACAATCATGCCGCGCTTGCCGCGATGATACTCAAACCCTTCGTCGACGAATCGCTGTGCTGGATGATCGAAAAGCACCCGGTCTTTCAGCAGTACCACTTCTACGAGACCCTGGGCCGGGATCCGAACCGGCGCGACGCGTACCGCGACAGCCCGTACTACGACATGACCGTCGAATTCTGCGAACGCTACGACCAGTGCTCGTTCGACACCGAGTACGGAAGTCTTCCGTTGTCGTTCTTCACGCCCATGATCGAGCGCATTTTCGAAAACAAGCACGGCAAATAGCGACGCGGTTCGGCGGATCGGCAACACCAGCGGGCAGGCTGCGAGTCACCGCGTGCCCCGCATTCAACGCCGGCTCCGGGTTCGCTCCCACACTTTCCGCCCCCACGATTCCAGACGGTCCAGCAGCACGGCGAGGCCCTTGGAGCGCGCGGCCAGCAGCGCAAGCCCGGGAATCCAGAGCAGAAAACCCGGCACACCCGGCGGCAGCGATGCCACGAAGCCGAGCATGACCAGCAGCACGCCCGCAGCAACATAGCCCAATGACGACCAGAACGACCCGCGCGCAGCTTCCTTGCGCTTGCTGCGTTCGTAGTGATCAAGGAATCGTCGGCCGGGTACGCCGTCTCTGATGGCTCGGAACTCGAGTTTGATGTTCTGCAACAACTGGGAACCTGCCGTTGAACCGATCATGGGGATCGTACAGGCACTCAGGCTGATCTGCCTCTCTCGCGCCCGCTACCCGAATGAGCCGGAACGCCTGACCATGCGCGCCGGCAAGGCGCACAACACGGATGCGGGCGTGACCCGCGACATGCGGCGCCGCGCGAAGCGAAGGGTTTGCATAGGCTGGTGGCAGCTTGTCCGTCTTGCCTCATCCCCGACGCAAACGCCCGAGAGGACGACTGCGTTTCAGAACGCCTCGATCTCGACCTCCAGGAACACGCGGCTGGCATTGCCTGGCGACAGCAGTTCGAAGTTCTCCAGCTGTGACCAGGGCGATTGGTCGATTGCGCGGGCGGCTTCCGACGGCGTGGCGCCAGCTTCGACCTGTTCCAGTGCGGCAGCGCGCATGTGGGTGAGGTAGTCGAGGGTGTCGCGCCGGGCTTGTTCGAGGCCGGTCGGCGCGCCGTGGCCGGGCACGATCACGCGTGGCGCCAGCGCCTCCAGCCGTCCGAAGGCTTCGACCCAACCGGCGCTGGTGCTGATCGGCAGCACCGCGAGCAGACGCTCGGTGTAGACGATGTCTCCGGCGAAGACCGCCGACACGTCCGGAATCCAAACCGCCACGTCACCCGGCGTATGCGCCGGGCCGAAATGTACGATCTCCACAGTGCGCCCGCCCAGGTCGATCACCCGGCGCTCGCCGTCGAGGTCCTGCGGAACAACCGCCTCACTGCCGGCGAACAGGGGGCCGAGCGCGGTATCGAGTGCGGCGCGCTGTGCATCCTGCTGCGCGCGCATCAGCCCCACGGCCTCGCCGTGGGCAAGCAGCGCAGCGCCCTGCGCGGCGAACACCGCGTTGCCCCACCAGTAGTGGCTCTGGCTGTTGACGTTCACCACCCATTTCACCGGCAGCGCCGTGCGCGCCTGCACGGCACCCAGCAAGGCTTCGCCCACGCGGCGTGACGGCCCCGAATTGATCACCAGCACGGCCTCGTTGCCGATCACGAAACCAAGGTTTGCGTTCAGGCCCTCGTTCTCGGCGCTCTGCCCGCCCAGGTCGCCGACAACGGCATACACGCCGGGCGCGACTTCGCGGGTGTCCAGCTTCGGACCGCCGGCAACCGCAACACATGGCGCGACGGCGAACAGCATGACCAGTACCGGTACTGCAAATCTCTGGAACATGGGTCTCTCTCCGGTTCAATTGTTCTAGTTGTGACTACAGAGTAGCATCTGTCACAAACAACACGCCAAAGCAGCCGATGCGCTTCCTCGCCCTGTTCATGACCCTGCCGGCACGCCAGTCGACCACGCGCATGCGCACGTGGCGCGCACTGCGCACGCTGGGTTGCGCCACGCTGCGCGACGGCGTGCATGTGCTGCCCGATTCGGCACGGCACGCCGAGGCGCTGACCGCGATCGCACTCGAAGTCACGCAGGCCGGCGGAACCGCCGAGGTGTTCGAGCTGGCCGGCCGGGACGAAGCGCAGCAGGCCGGCTTGTGCGCCGCGTTCGACCGCAGTGCCGACTACGAGGCCCTGCGCGCCGAAGTCCGCGAGCTGCGCGGACGCGTCGATGGCCGCAGCGCGGCCTCGCTGCAGCAGCAGGCACAATCCCTGCGGCGGCGTTTCGAGCAAATCGCGACCATCGATTTCTTTCTCGCCGCGGCGCGGGAAGACACCGCGCGCGCACTCGACGAAGTAGACGAGTTGCTGCGCCAGCATCTGGTGCCGGACGAACCGCTGGCAGTCGATGCCGCCGTCCCGCAGCGCAACCCTGCCGAACACCGCGGCCGGCTGTGGGCCACGCGCGCACGGCCGTGGGTCGACCGCCTCGCCAGCGCCTGGCTGATCCGCCGCTTCATCGACCCGCAGGCACGCTTCCTCTGGCTCGCACGTCCGGCCGATTGCCCGGCCGACGCGCTGGGCTTCGATTTCGACGGCGCCACCTTCAGCCACGTCGGTGAGCGCGTGACCTTCGAGACACTGCTGGCGAGCTTCAGGCTCGAGCATGACGCAGCCCTGGCCGACCTCGCGCGCATCGTGCATTACCTCGATGTCGGCGGCGCGCCGGTGCCCGAAGCGGCTGGGGTCGAATCCCTGCTCGCCGGCATGCGCGCCAGCCTCACCGACGACGACGCGCTGCTAGCGGCTGCATCCGACGCCTTCGACTTCCTGTATCGATCCCGATCTTCCGACCTGCGAGCCTCCCGATGACCGAACCGCACGCTGCCCCGAACGCGCCCGACGACAACGCAGCCCCACCGCATCCGAGCTTCTACGAGGCCTTTCTGTGGTGGCTCAAGCTCGGCTTCATCAGCTTCGGCGGGCCGGCCGGGCAGATTTCGATCATGCATCAGGAGCTGGTCGAGAAACGCCGCTGGATCTCCGAGCGGCGCTTTCTGCATGCGCTCAACTACTGCATGGTACTGCCCGGCCCGGAGGCGCAGCAGCTGGCGATCTACATCGGCTGGCTGCTGCATCGCACCTGGGGCGGCATCGTGGCCGGGGCGCTGTTCGTGTTGCCGTCGCTGTTCATCCTCGCGGCGCTGACCTGGGTATATCTGGCCTATGGCGACGTGCCGCTGGTGCAGGGCATCTTCGCCGGCATCAAGCCGGCGGTGGTGGCCATCGTGCTGTTCGCCGCATGGCGCATCGGCAGCCGCGCGCTCAAGAACGAGGTGATGTGGGGAATCGCCGCGCTGTCTTTCGTGGCGATCTTCGTGTTCCGCATTCCCTTCCCGTTCATCGTGCTGGGCGCGGCGCTGATCGGCATGGCTGGCGGCAAGTTCCTGCCGGCCAAGTTCGCGGTTGGCGGCGGCCACGGCTCCGCCGACAAGCGCTTCGGTGCAGCGGTGATCGACGACGACACGCGATTGCCGCACACACGCTACAACGCTGCGCATCTGGCCAAGCTGCTGGGCGCCGGACTGGTGTTGTGGGTCGCGGGCATGTTGCTGTTGCCCGCCGGCACGCTGAGCGACATCGGCGAGTTCTTCACCAAGGCCGCGCTGGTGACCTTTGGCGGCGCCTATGCGGTGCTGCCCTATGTATATCAGGGCGGCGTGGACAGCTACGGCTGGCTCACCGGCGCCCAGATGATCGACGGCCTTGCCCTGGGCGAATCCACCCCCGGCCCGCTGATCATGATCGTCGCTTTCGTCGGCTTCGTCGGCGCCTGGACGCACCAGATCTTCGGCTCGGAGAACCTGTTCCTGGCCGGCTTCGTCGGCGCCAGCGTCGCGACCTTCTTCACCTTCCTGCCGTCCTTTTTGTTCATCCTCGCCGGCGGGCCGCTGGTGGAATCGACGCACGGCGACCTGAAGTTCACCGCGCCGCTCTCCGCCATCACCGCGGCCGTGGTGGGCGTGATCCTGAACCTCGCACTGTTCTTCGCCTGGCACGTGCTGTGGCCGCGCGCCGCGATGGAAACGCCGTTCGCAGGCGGCTTCGAGTGGTTCCCGGCGGTGGTCGCCGTTGCGGCCTTCATCGCGCTCTGGAAGTTCAAGCAGGACATCCTGCGGGTGCTGGGGGTTTGTGCAGTGTTGGGGCTGGGGTGGACGTTGGTAGGGGGGTGATCCTACCGCCGTCCGAGCGGCGATGCTCGATTAGAATCCGGCCCTTGCCTGCCACCGAGAACCTTATGAAAACCCCGGAACTCCTCGCCCCCGCCGGTTCGCTCGACATGATGCGCACCGCCTTTGCCTATGGCGCCGACGCGGTGTATGCCGGCCAGCCGCGCTACTCGCTGCGGGTGCGCAACAACAGCTTCGACAAGCTCGACGCGCTGGCGACGGGCATCAACGAGGCGCATGCGCTGGGCAAGGCGTTTCACCTAGTGGCGAACATCAGCCCGCACAACAGCAAGGTGCGCACGTATCTGCGGGACATGGAAGACGTGATTGCGCTGGGGCCGGATGCGCTGATCATGGCGGACCCGGGGCTGATCATGATGACGCGCGAGCGCTGGCCGGACATGCCCATCCACCTGTCGGTGCAGGCCAACACCACCAATTACGCCAGCGTGCGTTTCTGGCAGTCGATGGGGGTGAAACGCATCATCCTGTCGCGCGAGTTGTCGCTGGACGAAGTGGCGGAGATTCGGCAGGAATGCCCGGACATGGAGCTGGAGGTGTTCGTGCACGGCGCGCTGTGCATTGCGTACTCGGGCCGCTGCCTGCTGTCGGGCTATTTCAATCACCGCGATCCCAACCAGGGCAGTTGCACCAACTCGTGCCGCTGGGATTACCGCATGCACGAAGGCGCCGAAAACGGCGCGGGCGACGTGGTGACGAGCAACGCTGCACCCATCGGCAACCCCAGGGATGCCGGCGCGGTGGGTACGGCAACGCGGCCGATGGCGGTCACGACTGCGCTGGGCGGCGGGCCGCGTCACCTTGGCGGCAGCAAGACCTGGCTGCTGGAAGAGGGCACGCGCCCCGGCGAGCTGATGCCCATCGAGGAAGACGAGCACGGCACCTACATCCTCAACTCCAAGGACCTGCGCGCCATTGAGCACATCGGCCGGCTGGTGGAGATCGGCGTGGATTCGCTGAAGATCGAGGGCCGAACCAAGAGCCCGTATTACGTGGCGCGCGCGGCGCAGAGCTACCGCCGCGCGATTGACGACGCGGTGGCGGGCCGGCCCTTCGACCCAAGCCTGCTCGGCGCGCTCGAAGGCCTGGCCAACCGTGGCTACACCGACGGCTTCTACCAGCGCCACAGCACGCCGGACCACCAGAACTACCTGCGCGGCCACTCCGAATCGGGCCGCAGCCTGCTGGTGGGCGAGGTCACCGGCTTCGACGCCGCGCGCGGGCTGGCCGAGATGGAAGTGAAGAACGGCTTCGGACGCGGCGACCGGCTGGAGTTCGTGACACCGGCGGGCAACTTCGAGGTGATCGCCGGACAGATCGAGAACGCCATCGGCGAGACGCTGGAACGCATTCCCGGCAGCGGGCGCACGGTGTGGCTGCCCTTGCCCGCAGGCGCGCCGCAGGGTGAGTGCTTCGTGGCGCGCTTCATGTGATGCTCGATTTGCGCATCGTCCCTACCGATCTGAACGACCCGGCCCATGCAGCCGCGTTTGTTTCGCTGCTCGACGCCTACGCACGCGACCCGATGGGCGGCGCCAAGGGCTTGCCCGACGAGGTGCGCACGGCCCTGCCGCAGCGCCTCGCCGGCCGTGCGGGCTTCGTGTCCTTTCTGGCCTTTGCCGATGAGAAGGCCGTAGGCCTGATCAACTGCTTCGAAGGCTTCTCGACCTTCGCCGCACAACCGCTGCTCAACGTGCACGACATCGCGGTGCTGCCTGCCCACCGCCGTCGCGGCATCGCCCGCGCGCTGCTCGCCGCAGCCGAGGAAGCCGCCCGCCAACGGGGCTGCTGCAAGCTCACGCTGGAAGTGCTGTCGAACAACCATGCCGCGATGGCGGCCTACGCACAACAGGGCTTCGCACCCTACGAACTCGACCCGGCAGCGGGGCAGGCAGTGGCATTGCAGAAGTGGTTGTAAGCAGGATGGGGCAGCGGTGAGCACGCCACGTAGGGTATAATCCCGGCCTTTGTTTCGCTTCAAAAACAGGATCTTCCGTGCTCGTTGCAGCCAACATCACCATGCAGTTCGGGGCCAAGCCCCTTTTCGAGAATGTCTCCGTCAAATTCGGTGACGGCAACCGTTACGGCCTGATCGGGGCCAACGGGGCGGGCAAGTCGACCTTCATGAAGATCCTGTGCGGCCTGCTCGAGCCGTCGGCCGGCAACGTTTCCAAGGAGCCGATGGAGCGCATGGCCTATCTGCGCCAGGATCAGTTCGCGTTTGAAGACTCGCGCGTGCTCGACGTGGTGATGATGGGCCACGAGGAAATGTGGGCGTGCATGCAGGAAAAGGACGCCATCTACATGAACCCGGAGGCGACCGAAGACGACTTCATGCACGCGGCCGAGCTCGAGTCGAAGTTTGCCGAATACGACGGCTACACGGCCGAGGCGCGCGCCGGTGAGTTGCTGCTGGGCGTGGGCATCCCGACCGAGCAGCATGACGGCCCGATGCGCGACGTTGCGCCTGGCTGGAAGCTGCGCGTGCTGCTGTGCCAGGCGCTGTTCGCCAACCCGGACATCCTGCTGCTCGACGAGCCGACCAACAACCTCGACATCAACACCATCCGCTGGCTGGAAGACGTGCTCAACAACCGCGACTGCACGATGGTCATCATCTCGCACGACCGCCACTTCCTGAACCAGGTGTGCACGCACATGGCCGACCTGGATTACGGCACGATCACCGTGTACGCCGGCAACTACGACGACTACATGGAAGCCTCGGTGATGGCGCGCCAGCGTCAGCAGGCGGCCAACGCCCGCGCCAAGGAGAAGATCCAGGATCTGCAGGACTTCGTGCGCCGCTTCTCGGCCAACAAGTCCAAGGCCAAGCAGGCCACCAGCCGGATGAAGCTGATCGACAAGCTCAAGCCCGAGGACGTGAAGCCGTCGAGCCGCCAGTACCCGTTCATCCGCTTCGAGTACGACAACAAGGACAAGCTGCACCGCCTGGCCTGCGAGATCGAAAACCTCAGCTTCGCCTACGAGGGCATGGAGCGTCCCCTGATCGACCACTTCTCGATGGCCATCGAGGCCGGCGAGAAGGTCGCGATCATCGGCGAGAACGGCGTCGGCAAGACCACGCTGCTCAAGCTGTTGATGGGCGAACTCACGCCCCAGAAAGGCAAGATCAAATGGGCCGAGAAGGCCAACCCGGGCTACTACGCGCAGGACCACTCGGCCGAGTTCGCCGGCCGCGAAAGCCTCACCGAATGGGTGTACGAATACGCGCGCGTGACCGCCGAGGCCACCGGCGAGGAACTCGAGACGCTGATCCGCGGCACGCTGGGCCGGCTGCTGTTCTCCGGCGACGAGGTGAAGAAGCCGGTCAACGTGATCTCCGGTGGCGAACAGGGCCGCATGCTGTTCGGCAAGCTGATGCTCACCCGTCCCAACGTGCTGGTGATGGACGAGCCGACCAACCACCTGGACATGGAATCGATCGAGTCGCTCAACACCTCGCTGGAGAAATTCCCCGGCACCTTCATCTTCGTGTCGCACGACCGCGAATTCGTCTCGTCGCTGGCCACGCGCATCGTCGAGATCAAGCTCGACGGCAGCATCGTCGACTACCGCGGCAGCTACGAGGAATACCTCGCCACGTGCGTGTTTGGGGGTGGTGCCACATAAGTGCTGCAATTAACGGTGTGGACATCCTGCATGTCCTGAACACGCGCACACCGCATTCGAGAGTGCCCAGTCTCGACAGTGTTTACTTGTCCTTGTTAGCGCCGACCACCAAGTGGGCGCTGCCCCCAGGAGCAAACCTGCGTCAGTCGGTCAAGCCGCATGACTGTGTTCAGATCAAGTATTCACCTGACACCGGCCCCGAGCCGGTGTTGCTTTATGCAGCCTCCGGGATCGTCTCCTCGGGCTGCTCGGTAATGCCTGCTTCGAACATCTGAGCAGGCGTTCTGCCTTCCATCATCCGCCCCTGATGGGGGCGCTCGTGGTTGTAGTGGTGCAGGTACTTCTCGAGGTCTCCCTGCATCTGCTCGACCGACTCGTACCAGGTCGTTCGCCCGGCAATGCGGAAGTGCTCATCAAGCAAGGTGCGATGCAGCCGTTCGACGAATCCGTTGCTCTGCGGGCGTCCGACGCGAGTCGTGCGATGCTCGATACCTTCCAGTTGCAGGAACAGCTCGAACGGATGGCTGTCGGGCCGCCCGCAGTACTCGCGCCCGTTGTCCGACAGGATCGTTTCGATGCGAACGCCGTGCTCTTCAAAGTGTGGCAGCACGTCGTTGTTGAGCACATGCACAGCGGTGAGCGGCAGCTTGCTGGTGTACAGGGGGTCAGCTCACGAAACGGAAAAAATCGTACGCTAAGCCTTGTCGTGCCAGCCCAGCACAATGATTGACATGCCAAGTAGCGCGACTCCAGCCCCCGCCCAATCCAGCGCGGACAGCTTCACGCCATCCACGACTCGAAGCCAAACCAGCGCGGTAGCAACATAAACGCCACCATAGGCGGCGTAGACGCGGCCACTGGCGGCTGGGTGTAACGTGAGCAGCCAAACGAACAGCGCCAAGCTCATCGCTGCCGGAATCAGCAGCCACATTGGCCCGCCTTTGCGTAGCCACAGATAAGGCAGAAAGCAGCCGACGATCTCGGCAAGTGCTGTTGCGATGAACAGTCCGGTTGTTTTCAGAATCAAGATCAGCAGCTCCACAGTTGATAAGCCTTACGAAAACGTTGCTAGCGATGCGCCATCAATCAAACGCAGCGGCCGGAACTTGCCCTGCTCGACGTGTTTGTTCTGCCGCCAGATGTAGTCGCCGGTCAGGTTGATGTGCTCCCAGCCCAGCGGCGAGAGGTGCGGCAGCAGGTTCTCGTCGATGTCCTTGTCCGAGTCTCGCAGCCCCTGGATTGCCCGCTCCAGGTAGACCGTGTTCCACAAGATGATCGCCGCCACTACCAGATTGAGGCCGCTGGCACGGTAGCGCTGGTTCTCGAAGCTGCGGTCGCGGATTTCGCCGAGCCGGTTCAGGAACACGGCTCGGGCCAGCGAATTCTTGGCCTCGCCCTTGTTCAGGCCGATCTGTACACGGCGGCGCAGCTCGACGTTCTGCATCCAGTCGAGCGCAAACAGCGTGCGCTCGATGCGCCCCAGCTCGCGCAGGGCCACTGCCAGACCATTTTGACGTGGGTAGCTGCCGAGTTTGCGTAGCATCAGCGAAGCGGTGACGGTGCCTTGCTTGATCGAGGCGGCCAGTCGCAGGATTTCGTCCCAATGGGCGCGGATGTGCTTCACGTTGACGCTGCCGCCGATCAGGCCGGCGAGCGTCGGGTACTGCTTGGCATCGCCGTAGATATACAGGCGCTTGTCGGCCAGGTCGCGGATGCGCGGCGCGAAGCGGAAGCCCAGCAGGTGCATCAGCGCGAACAGGTGATCGGTGAAGCCGGCCGTGTCGGTGTAGTGCTCCTCGATGCGCAGGTCGGATTCGTGGTACAGCAGCCCGTCCAGGACATGGGTAGCGTCGCGCACTGTGGCGTTGATGACCTTGGTGTGGAACGGCGCGTACTGGTCGGAGATGTGGGTGTAGAACTGCACGCCCGGTTCCTGGCCGTACTTCAGGTTCACCTGGCCGCCGGCGTGGCCCCGGCCGCCGGCCTTGAAGTTCTGGCCGTCCGATGACGACGTGGTGCCGTCGCCCCAGTAGGCGGCGAACGGTTGACGGAACTGCGCATTGACCAGTTCCGCCAGTCCCGCCGAATAGGTCTCGTCGCGGATGTGCCACGCCTGCAACCACGTCAGCTTGGCATAAGTCACGCCAGGGCAGGATTCGGCCATCTTGGAAAGGCCCAGGTTGATGGCGTCGGCCAGGATGGTCGTCAGCAGCAGGTGCCGATCCTCGGCCGCCGCGCCGCTCTTGAGGTGCTTGAAGTGGTGGCTGAAGCCGGTCCAGCCGTCGACCTCCAGCAGCAGCTCGGTGATCTTCAGGTGCGGCAGCAGGCTGTACGCCTGCTGCATCAGCGCCTCGGCCTCGTCGGGTACGCCGTTGTCGAGCGGAGAAATCTTGAGCCGGCCGGTGCTGGTGATTGCGGCATCAGGCAGCTCGTCGGCGGCAGCCAGCCGCTCGACTGTCGCCAGTTGCTCTTGCAGTACCGCGAGTCGGGCTCCCAGAAAGCGATCGCAGTCGGTCTCGACGGCCAGGCCCAATTCCCGCTGATCGCGCTGCGCCGCGAAGCGCGGTGGCGGCAACAGGTAGTCCTCGAAGTCCTTGAACTGGCGCGAGTCCTGCACCCAGATGTCGCCGGAGCGCAGTGAATTCTTCAGCTCGGACAGCACACACAGCTCGTAGAAGCGCCGGTCAAGCCCATCTTCCGTGCGCACCAGGTTTTCCCAGCGCTTGCGCACGAACGACGTGGGCGCATCGTCCGGCACCTTGCGTGCTTGGCGCTCGTTCATCCCTTTGAGCACTTCGACACCGGCCAGCAGTTCGCGCGCTGCCCGCGCGGCTTTCATGGTCAGCGCTTCCAACAGGGCCGGCGTGTAACGCCGAAGCTGGGTGAAGCCGTCGCCGACCAGCGCCAGGAAATCGAAGTCTTCCGGCCGGGCCAGCGTTTCCGCTTCGGTAATGCTTTCGCTGAACGCATCCCAGGGGATGATCGCCTCGATGGCGGCGAACGGGTCGCCGCCCGACTGCTTGGCTTCCAGCAGGGCGCGGCCGATGCGCGAGTACAGCCGCACTTTGTCGTTGATCGCCTTGCCGGACTGCTGGAAGCGGTCGGCATGGTTGCGCTTGGCCTTGCTGAACAGCGCGCCCATGAAACGGTCGTGCAGGTCGATGATCTCGTCGATCAGGGTGGCGCGGGTGTCGAGGATCACCGCGACCAAGGTGGCATAGCGGCGGCTCGGCTCCAGGTCGCGCAGGTGCTGGGCCGTCATCTGTCCGCCTTCGCGGGCGAGCTTCAGCAGGCGGTTCTGGTGGACGGCGTGCTCCAGTCCGTCCGGCAGCGCCAAGTCGCGGATGGTCTTCAGCCGCTCCAGGTGGGCCAGCACATGCTTGGGCTTGGGCGGGCCGGGCGGCTGGCGCAGCCAGATCAGCCCGCTGCCCTTGGTGCCCTCGCGGATCGACAGCAGGCCGTCAAGCGCGCGGCGGTGGAAATCACCGAGCGGCGCGGTGAGCGCCTCGTAGACCTGGCGCGTGCCGCGTGTCAGCGCCTCGCTGCACACGCGCTCAATGACATCGACGGTCGGAAGAATGATGCGTTGCTGCCGCAGCAACTCGACCAGCGCTTCGGCCAGCACGATACCCCGGTCGGTCTGCTGGGCCAGATCAGCGAGCTGGTGGACGAAGTGCCGATAGTCCGCGACAGCGAACGGCGTCAGCTTCAGCCACGCCTGCAACTCCAACAGGTGCTCGCGCCTCGTTTCCGGCCGCTGCGCGTACTGTGGCCAGATGTCCGGCTCGATGCGCAACTGGCGACCGACGATGTTCAGCAGGGCGGCGGGAGGCTCCGCGTCAGTCGGCAGGGCAAAGCCTGGATAGCGCAGGTAGCACAACTGCACCGCGAAGCCGAGCCGGTTGTGGCTGCCGCGCCGCTGACGGATCACCGACAGGTCGGGTTCGGCGAAGGTGTAATGCTGGATGAGTTCGTCGTCGGTGGCCGGGAAGGCGAGCAGGCCGGTACGCTCGGCGGGCGTCAGCAGATTGCGGCGCGGCATGGTCAGTCGTCCGTTTTCAGGTACTGGTATGCCTCAACCTGACTTATCCATCTCACCGAGAGGCGGTGCCGAAGCGGCTTCGGCACCCCCCCGTGGCGCGCGCCTGGAAGCGCTGATAGCACTCCAGCCCGCAGAAGTGCTCGACGTACTCCGCGCCGTCCGGGGTGAAGGCGGCATCGAGCGGGATTTCCTTGCAGCACACGCAACAGGCGACTGTGGCTTGGTCGGTGGTGGTCATGGCGCTGCCCCTCCATTGGTTGACGAAGCCGGCGAAGACCGCCGCCGGCATCGGTTTGGCGAACAAGAAACCCTGCACCGAACCTGCTTTGCGGACTCGTTGACGGCCAACCGGAACGGCCGCCAATTCAACGCCAGCCAATGCTGCATCTGGCGGCACGCTTCACCCAGTACCCACGCGCCGACTTCAGGAATCAGCCCGGACGACTCGGCCTGCGGCAGGAACGCGCCGGGCGACAGCAGGCCGAGGCGCGGGTGTCGCCAGCGCGACAACGCTTCCGCGCCGGCGATCCGGCCGCTGCGCAGATCAACGATGGGCTGGTAGTGCAACTCAAGCTGCCCGCGCTCGACCGCTTGGGCCAGCTCCGCCGTAGTCCACTCAACCGGCTGGGGAGCGCTCATGATCTTTCCCTGAACGCCCGCGACAGGGACAGAAGGAACAAGCCGGTCAACCCAAGCGCGGCGATGACCCAATGCTCGCCGAGGAACGCGCCGGCGGTCGTACCGGCCAGCACGACGGCGAGGATGGGCAGGTGGCAGGGGCAGGTCAGCACAGCCAGCCCGCCCCACAGGTAGCCGGTGATGGGCTTGCGCTCGGGGCCGTTCATGGCAACGCCCCTTCCTGCCGGGCGACCTCGGCCCGCAGCGCGCTCAACTGCACCTCCAGGCCCGCGAGCGCCCGCTGCCGCTGTTCGACGAGTTGGCGCAGCTCGGCGAGCCACACCGCCGCTTCACCAGCATCCGGCGCATCGAGCGCCCGGCACAGTCGGGTCAGCACGTCCAGGCCAACCCCCGCCTCGAAGGCAGCCCGCACGAAGCACAGCCGCTGCAAGGCATCCGCATCGAACACGCCATAGCCGCCGGCGGTCCGCGCGGCCGGGCGCAGCAACCCGCGCAGCAGGTAGTCGCGCACGACGTGCACGCTCACGCCGGCATCCTGGGCCAGATGCGACACCGTGTAGGCGTTCATCGAACACCTCCTTTTTCCTCACCCGGCGCAGCAGGACAGTTGCTTCACGTCCTTGCTGAAGGTCTGCGCCGCGAGCTTCAGCCCCTCGACCATCGTCAGGTACGGGAACAACTGGTCGGCCAGCTCCTGCACGGTCATCCGGTTGCGAATCACCAGCGCGGCCGTCTGGATCAGCTCACCCGCTTCCGGCGCCACCGCCTGCACGCCGATCAGCCGCCCCGAGCCGGCTTCGGCAACCAGCTTGATGAAGCCGCGCGTATCGAAGTTGGCGAGCGCCCTCGGCACGTTGTCGAGTGTCAGCAGCCGGCTGTCGGTTTCGATGCCGTCGTGGTGCGCTTCCGCCTCGCTGTAGCCCACCGTCGCCACCTGCGGGTCGGTGAACACCACCGCCGGCATTGCCGTCAGATCCAGCTCAGCAATGCCGCCGGTCATGTTGATCGCGGCGCGCGTGCCGGCCGCCGCCGCCACGTAGACGAATTGCGGCTGGTCGGTGCAATCGCCGGCCGCAAAGATGCGCGGTGCGCTCGTGCGCATGGCGCGGTCGATGACGATGGCCCCTTGCGCGTTGACCTCGATGCCCGCCGCTTCGAGATTCAGGCTGCGGGTGTTCGGTGCGCGGCCGGTGGCGACCAGCAGCTTGTCGGCGCGCACTTCCCCGTGTCCGGTGGCGAGCATGAATTCTCCGTTCGCGTAGGCAACGTGGCTTGCCTGGGTGTGATCCAACACCTCGATGCCCTCGGCGCGGAAGGCGGCTGTGACGGCTTCGCCGATGGCCTGGTCTTCGCGGAAGAACAGCGTGCTGCGCGCCAGGATCGTGACCTGGCTGCCCAGCCGCGCGAAGGCTTGGGCCAGCTCGACCGCCACCACCGACGAGCCGATGACGGCCAGCCGCTCAGGGATCGTGTCGCTCGCCAGCGCCTCGGTGGAGGTCCAGTAGGGTGTGTCTTTCAAGCCGGGGATCGGCGGAATCGCGGGGCTCGCGCCGGTCGCGATCAGGCAGCGGTCGAAGTTCACTTCGCGCGTGCCGCCGGAAGCCTCCGCCACGATCAGCGTGCGCGCGTCCTTGAAGCGGGCGGAGCCAGGCAGCACGGTGATGGCCGGGGTGCTCGCCAGGATGCCTTCGTACTTGGCGTGGCGCAGCTCCTCGACGCGGCCTTGCTGCTGGGCCAGCAGCCGGTCGCGCAGCACGGCGGGCGCTGCGGCGGGCAAGCCCTCGTCGAACGGGCTTTCGCGGCGCAGGTGGGCGATGTGGGCGGCGCGGATCATGATCTTTGAGGGCAGGGCGTGTCCGAATTTTTGTGTAAACGGGATGTTGTTTACGCCTGAGGGATCCG
>CAXBIS010000007.1:0-141196 GCA_963975885.1 uncultured Azoarcus sp. | reverse complement strand
CAATCGTGCCTACGTTCACGTGCGGCTTCGTCCGTTCAAACTTGCCTTTAGCCATGTCAACACCTCTTGTTCGAAATCAGTAAAAAACGGATCAACGTACCGACGGCCCCGATCCGATGCTGCGACGAGACCACAAAATTCTGCTGGTGCCCATGACGTGGATTGAACACGTGGCCTCTCCCTTACCAAGGGAGTGCTCTACCACTGAGCTACATGGGCTCCTTGAACCATCAATCGCCTGGCTTGGAGCGGGTGAAGGGAATCGAACCCTCATCGTAAGCTTGGAAGGCTTCTGCTCTACCATTGAGCTACACCCGCGCATCACGCAGACGATTCTTCACTACACCCGAACCCGTTCGCACTTTTCGCCGCGAACCGGCCCTTGATTCTGGTGGAGGGGGAAGGATTCGAACCTTCGAAGGCTGAGCCGTCAGATTTACAGTCTGATCCCGTTGACCGCTTGGGTACCCCTCCGGGCGAGAAGCGCCGCACTATAGTGCCTAAACGCCCCCATGTCAAACCCGTCCACGCCGTTAACGACAAATTCGGCCCGGGCCCCGAAAATGGCTACCCATGCGCCCTGCACGCCCTCCCCGGAACTTGCGGCGAACACTGAAAGCGTCGCCCGACACCCCTCACACCCCGAGCGCGGAGCATCGCCCCTGGCTGCGCGCGCTCGCCGTGCAGGCGACGTCCTGGGCCGCGGTGTTCGCGGCCGCGCAACTCATCGCACCGACCCGCCCCGCCATGATTGTTGGCATGCAAGCGGCACTGGCCGCGGCACTGGCGTGGCGCATGCATCGGGAACGCTGGTGGATCGCGCTGCATGCGCTGTTCTCGCCGCTGGGCGTGCTGGCGCTCGGCACCGGCATCGATCCGCGCTGGTGGCTGGCAGCCCTGGCCGTGACCATGCTGCTGTACTGGGGAACGCCGGGCACGCGCGTGCCGCTTTATCTTTCCGGCCGTCCTGCCGTAGACACCCTTGACGGGCTACTGCACTCGCGCGCCGCACGCACCCTGCTCGACATTGGCTGCGGACTCGGAAGCGTCGTCGCACCGCTCGCGCAACGCCATCCGCAGGTGCGCGTCACCGGCATCGAAGCGGCACCACTGCCGTGGCTCGTCAGCTGGCTGCGGACGCGAACAAGCACCAACGCGTCGGTGCTGCGGGGCGACTTCTTCGCTGCATGCTGGCGCGACTACGATCTGGTCTACGCCTTTCTGTCGCCCCATCCGATGGCGACGGTCTGGGACAAGGCGCGACGCGAGATGCACCCCGGGTCGTTGCTGGTGAGCAAGGATTTCGCAGTACCGGAGGCGACACCGGAGGAGATCGTCAGCCTCGCCGACGGTTCGAAGCTGTATCTGTACGCCCCGGCAGGGCCGGCGCCGGCACGAAACGATTAACGGGGCAAATCACGGCCTTTTCGTGGCACCGCCTCCCGGACCCGGCCGGATAATGCGACACCGGGACGAAGCGAACGACAATGGAACTGCGCAATGGCTGAAATCATCTGCGTCATCGGCAACAAGGGTGGCACCGGCAAGACCTCGATCTCGCACATGCTGTGCCAGGGACTGGGCCTGCTCGAGCATCGCGCCGCCTGCGTGCTGACAGACACCTCGCGCGAGCCGCTCAACCCGGCCGGCCGACGCTACGTGACGGCCGATGCGCGCACGCGCGAATCCCTGTCCAAGGTCGTCGACAAGCTGCGAACGCTCGAGAACTGGATTGGCGTGATCGACGGCGGCGGCAACCGCAGCGAGATGGACCGCCACCTGTACGCGATGTCGGACATCGTGCTGCTGCCGTTCAGGGAATCCCACGAAGACATCCGCACCGTACTGCGCGACCTCGAAACCTTTCCGCGCGCCTACGCCGTGCCTTCGCAATGGCCGACCAATGCATGGCAGCGCGAAGCGGCCGAGCGCAACGTGCGCCAACTCATGCGCCCCTACCGCCACCGGCTGCTCAATCCGGTCAATGCACTCTCGTCCACCAAGCTGCTGCTGCAACGGGATCTGCCGGACCAGTTGCCCACGCCGCTGGCCAACGCGTGCCGGGCGCTCGCACGTCAGGTACTCGAAGTGCTGGAAATCGACGTTGCGCCGAGCACGAGCGAACTGACCAACATCGACGAGACCAATCGCCTGCCCTCCGACGAAATGCCGCTGCGGCTTGGCAGCCGCCGCTGACGGGACTTCAGACCCTCGCCCCGCTCCTTGACAGCGCCACCAGCGCCTGGGAGCGATTGCGCACGTTCATCGCGCGGAAAATCGCCGACATGTGCACCTTCACCGTCCCCTCGGACAACCCCAGTGCGTCGGCGATCTCGCGGTTGGTCTTGCCCTGTCCGAGCAATTCGGCGACGCGCGTCTGCGCGGCAGTCAGCCGATAGCGCGACTCGTGCGCGCGCGAGCCCCGTCCGCGCGCGCCTTCTTCCCCCGCCCCGTCCTGCTGCGTGAAGAACACCCCGCCATCGAGCACGGTGCGCACCGCATGACGCAACTCCTCGCCGGAACTGCTCTTCGACACGAAACCCGACGCGCCAACCTTCATTGCGCGCCGCAGCGTAGCCTGATCGTCGAGCGCGGAGACGACGATGGTCGGCATGTCCGGGTAGCGCTTGGCGAGCACGCCGAGCAGCGAGAAACCGGACAGGTCGGGCAGCATCAGGTCGATGATCGCCAGATCCCAGTCCGGGCTCTCGGCAAGCAGCGCGAGCGCCTCTTCGGAGCCGCGCGCTTCGACGCACTCCAGCCCCGACTCGATGCGCCCGAGGGTCTGCGCCATCGCCTCTCGCACGAGTGCGTGATCCTCGACGATCAATACCCTGGTCACCTGCGTGTTTCCTCCGGCCGGGCGTGCATCAAAATGGGGCAAGCATAGCATGTGCACGATGCGCCGGCGCGCATCGCACCGACCCGCGAAAGCCTGCACAATCGAGCCTGCGCTCAAGCGCCACGGGAGGGGCTGGAAGTGATCATGAAAAACTGGGGCGTGCGTGCGCGAGTGTTGCTGGTGGCTGTATTGCCGATGCTCGTCGTGGCTCTGCTGCTCACTGCTTTCTATACCAGCTCGCGCATCGACGACGTCGAGCAGGCGCACGCGGCGCGCGGCAAGGCCTATGCCCGCCAGCTCGTCGCGGCGAGCGAGTATGCGGTGTTCTCGGGCAACCACGACGCCCTGCAGAAACTCACTGAAGCGAGCCTCAACGAGGAAGGCATGGCCGGGGTGATCATCATCGATCTGTTCGGCGAGACGCTCGCGCGCAGCGGACAGCTGGACGATGACATCCCGCTCGCTCGCGATCTGCTCGCGGAATCCGACTACGTCAGCGGAAAGCGCACCTTGCGCGTGATCGAGCCCATCTACGCAGGCCAGGCTTCGCTCGGAACCGAGTTCAACGATGACGCCTTCCGCTCGGGCTCGGCGGTGGTCACGCCGACGCTGGGCAACGTCATCGTCGACCTGGACCGGAGCGCACTCGACGCGCAGCGCCGCGACCTGCTGCGCACCGGCATGCTCACCGTGCTGGCCGCGCTGGTCGGCACACTGTTGCTCGCCACCTCGATGAGCCGCGGCGTATCCGGCCCGATCCGGCGCGTGGCCTACGCGGTATCGCGCATCGGCAAGGGACAGTTCGATCAGCGCGTCCCGATCGTCGGCGGTGGCAGCCTGCGCATGCTCGCCGAAGGGGTCAACGAAATGGCCGAGGAACTGGCCGGCATGCATGCACAGATGCGCGGTCGCATCAGCGAGGCGACCGCCGAACTGCGCACGCGCAAGGAAGAGGCCGAGCGCGCCAATATGGCCAAGTCGCGTTTTCTCGCAGCCGCCAGTCATGACCTGCGCCAGCCCATGCATGCCCTCGGGCTGTTCATCTCGGAGCTGTCGCAGTGCCGCCTGGACGCCCCATCGCGACACCTGCTTGGCCAGATCACCGCCTCGGCCGAAGCGATGGAGGACCTGCTCGACAGCCTGCTCGACATCTCACGGCTCGACGCCGGCGTGCTGCAGGCCAGCGTTCGCGCCTTCCCGCTGCAGCCCGTACTCGAGCGCATCGCCGCAACCCAGCGCGCCGCCGCGTCGGACGCGCGCGTGAGCCTGCGCATCCGTCCGACCGATGCCTGGGGCGCGAGCGACCCGGTACTGTTCGAACGCATTCTCGGCAATCTCGTCAGCAACGCCGTACGCTATTCGCCGGCCGGCAAGGTGCTGGTCGCATGCCGTCGGCGCGGCGATACGTGGCGCATCGAGGTGCGCGACAACGGCATCGGCATCCCGCAACATGCGCAGGAGAACATCTTCCAGGAGTTCGTCCAGTTGCAGAACCCGGAGCGTTCGCGCGACAAGGGCCTCGGGCTGGGGCTGGCCATCGTACGGCGCCTTACCGCGATGCTCGACCACCCGCTCGAACTACGCTCGGCTCCCGGGCGCGGCTCGGCCTTTGCGGTCACGATCCCCGCCGGCCGACGCGAGGACGTCGTCGACGCGCCTCCAGCCGAGCGCGATCCGGGCGATCTGGGCGGATTGCGCGTGGCCCTGGTCGAAGACGACCCGCTGGTGCTGAGCGCCATGCACAGCCTGCTCACGTCCTGGGGCTGCGACCTGGTCGCCGCACCGGATCTCGAACTGCTGATCGACCGTCTGAGCGCACGCGGCGGCCCACCGAGCGCGATCATCAGCGATCATCGCCTCGCGCGGGGCGCGAGCGGCACCGACGTGATCCGCGAAGTGCGACGCCGCTACGGCGAGGACCTGCCGGCAGCACTGATCACCGGAGACACCGGTCCGGACGCACTCGCGCTGGCCGAGCGCGAAGGCTTGCCTGTGCTGCACAAGCCAGTGCGCCCTGCCCGCTTGCGTGCGCTGCTCAACCGCATCGCCGCCAACGTCGATTGAGTGAGACGGCACCGCCCGCTTGATCGACGCATTCACACGTTCCGCCAAGGAGACGAACATGAGCGACAACCCCAAGGATCAGGATCCGATCGAGATGTTGCGGCGCATGTGGTCGGGTGCCGGTGTTCCGCTGCCCGGCATGGTCGCCCCGACGCTGGACATCGATGAACTGGACAAGCGCATCGGCGATCTGCGCACAGTCGAAAACTGGCTCAGGATGAATCTGAACATGTTGCAGGCGACCGTGCAGGGCCTCGAAGTGCAGCGTTCCACACTGGCCGCCCTCAAGGCCATGGGTACGCAAGCCCCCCCACCGGGCGGGGCGGACACCAGCGCGGCGGACAATCCATTCATCGCGGCGATGTGGCCGTGGGCCATGATGCAGCAAACACCGGTCGACCCCGCCAAACCCGCGGCGACGCCGGACAAGGCGCCGGGCGGGCGCAAGCCGCGCAACCGCAAATAGCCTGGCTACAGCAAGGTCAACCAGAAGGTCAGCGTCGGCACCGCAAGCAGCGTCGTGGCCGAGATCAGCCAGGCCACGCCGGGGCCGTCGCCGCCCATGCGCATGGCCAGGATATAGGCCGAGCTGGCCGAGGGCATGGCGGCATAGAGCACAAGCAGGTCGAAGGCGATCCCGTCCAGCCCCACCAGGCGTCCCAGCCCCCAGGCAATGGCCGGCAGCAGCGCGAGCTTGACGGTGACCAGCCACGACGACCCCAGCATGTTGCCGCCGGCCGCGCCCCAGCGCAGCGCAGCGCCCACCGTCAGCAGGCCCAGCGCCACCGCGGCGTCGCCCAGCCGTGTCAGAAAGGCATTGGCCGGCTGCGGCAGCTCGCCGCCCGACAGGTTGAAGGCCATGCCGGCGAGCGTTGCCAGCACCAGCGGATTGCGCACCAGTTCGCGCACCAGCCTGCCCTGACCATGACGCGCCAGCATGCCCACCGCCATGATGTTGGCGAACGGCACCATCATGCCGCACAGCGCCCCCATCAAGGCCACGCCTTGCGCGCCGTGCAACTGACCGGCCACGGCGATCGCGATGTAGGTATTGAAGCGATAGGAACACTGCAGGCGCGAGGCAAAGGTGAGACCCGACAGCCCCATCAACGGCCGCCCCGCCAGCCCCAGTACGAAACCGATGAACATGACCGCCAGCCCGGTGGCGACCAGCGGCAGGGTGTTGTTCAGATCGATGCTCACCGAGGTCAGTGCGCGAAACAGCATGGCCGGGAACAGCACGAAATACACCAGCCGCTCAACGCCGGTCCAGAAGCCGATGTCGATGATCATCCAGCGGCGTAGCAGGACTCCGAGCAGGATCAGGGAAAAATCGGGGAGGAGCGTCAGCAGACTTTGCATGGGGCGCTAGGATAGCGTTTTGTGCAGCGCAAACCCACCGGGGTCGACCGCGACACGCGCTGGCGGGAGAATGCGCCATCGCAACCCATGAGCACCCGGACATGAGCCCACGCCCCTTTCGCATCCTCGGCATCCAGCAGGTCGCCATCGGCGGCCCCGACAAGCAGCGCCTCGCCCGTCTGTGGGTCGATCTGCTCGGTCTGGAACGCACCGGCAGCTTCACCAGCGAGCGCGAGAACGTCGACGAAGACATCTGCGCCATCGGCAGCGGCCCGATGCGTGTCGAGGTCGACCTGATGCAACCGCTCGACCCCGACAAGAAGCCCGCCGTGCACACCACCCCGCTCAATCATGTCGGCCTGTGGGTGGACGACCTGCAAGCAGCAGTCGAATGGCTCGCCGCGCAAGGCCTGCGCTTCGCGCCCGGCGGCATTCGCGCCGGAGCCGCCGGCCACGACATCATCTTTGTACACCCCAAGGCCAACGACGAATTCCCGGTCGGCGGCGAAGGCGTGCTGATCGAACTGGTGCAGGCCCCGCGCGAGGTCATCGACGCCTACGCCACGCTGGCCGCGCATGCGCGGCCGCTGGGCGAAATGCTGTAGCTTGCCACCGCCCGTGGGCAAGACTAGACTTGGTCAGACCAGACCAAGGAGCACCCATGGACGTCATCAACATGCTTGAAGCCAAGACACAGCTCTCGAAGCTGGTTGATGCCGTTGAGAACGGTCGCGAGGACGAGATCGTGATCGCCCGCAACGGACGCCCGGTTGCGCGACTGGTACCGATCGCGCATGCGCGATCGGTACGACTGGGCGTAGCCAAGGGCCTGCTTCAGGTACCGGACGACATCGACACGCACAACGCCGAAGTCGCTGCTCTGTTGGCCGCCGAACCTCGCCCGTGAAGCTGCTGCTCGACACCCACATCGCGCTGTGGGCAATCGCCGACAGTCCGCGCCTGCCGACAGCCGCCCGTGAACGACTGCTCGACTCGGCCAATACCTGCTGGGTCAGCGCGGCCAGCGTGTGGGAAATCGCCATCAAGCATTCACTCGGGCGTGACGACATGCCGCTGTCCGGTTCGCAGGCGCTGGAGTGGTTTCGCGAATCGGGTTTCCTGCTGCTCGACATCACGCCCGAGCACGCCGCCGCCGCCGGCAGCCTGCCGCCACTGCATGCCGACCCCTTCGACCGGCTGCTGGTCGCGCAGGCACTCGACGAGCCGCTGCGATTGCTCACACACGATGCGCAGGTGGCGCGCTACAGCGACAGCATCATCCTCGTCTGACGAAAAAACGGCCTGCGCGAAGCAGGCCGTCATGATGCGGGCGGGCGACAGCCTCAGCTCGTCGTCGCAAGCTTCTCCTCGCGCAAGGCCGCGTACTCGTCCTGCCAGAACCAGCGCTCCCCGAAGGCCGGCTCGAGCCCGTCGAGCCAGGTGGCCCTCTCATCATATTTGGCGAAAAACGGGCGTTGCACCCAATCCGGGTTGCGGGCCTGGATGAAGCGCAGCACGAAGACCTTCTCGCCGGCGATTTCGGCCACACCCTGAATCTCGACCTTGCCGGGGCTCGCACTCATGCTCGGGCCGCGCGCGGTGCGCGCCAGACCCGAAACCCGCTGCATGGCCTCGCGGTAGATCTCCCACGCGCGTAACAGTGGAACCTCGAAGTAATGACTGGCGCCGGTGTCGCGCTCGACGAACATGTAGTAGGGAACGATGCCGAGCCTGACCTGGGTCTGCCACATGCGCGACCACACGGCCGGGTCGTCGTTGATGTGGGCAATGAGCGGCCCCTGCGCGCGGATCACCGCGCCAGTGGCACGGATGCGGTGGATTGCCGCCTGTGCGGCCTCGGGCTCGAGTTCCTTCCAGTGGTTGTAGTGCGCCATGATGGCGACCTGCTTGCCGGCTTCGACCAGGCGCTCGAGCAGTTCGATCAGTGCGTCCGCGTCCGGCGCACCGAGAAAGCGATGTGGCCAGAAGGTCAGCGCCTTGGTGCCGATGCGGATCGTCTGGATATGGTCGAACTCGGGATCGAGCAGCGGCTCGAGATAGTTCGCAAGATGCGAGGTCTTCATCACCATCGGGTCGCCGCCGGTGATCAGCACGTCCGTGACCTCGGTGTGCGCACGCAGGTAGTCGTGCAGTTGCGTCGCCTCCGAGCTGGCGATGCGCAGGTCCTTGTCGCCGACGAACTGCGCCCAGCGGAAGCAGAAGCTGCAGTAGCTGTGGCAGGTTTGCCCCTGGCTGGGGAAGAACAGCACGGTCTCGCGATACTTGTGCTGCAGCCCGTCGAGACGATTACCGTCGGCATCCAGCGGCATGTTCATGGCCATCTGGTCGGCCGGGTGCGGATTGAGCTCGGCGCGCACCTCGGTGATCGCCGCTTCCAGTTCGGCCTTTTCCGCGCCGGCGCGGATCAGCCCGGCGATACGCTCGAAGTGGCCGGGCGCGAGCATGTCGCGCTGCGGGAAGACGAGCTGGTAGATCGCGTCTTCGGGAATGTTGTTCCAGTCGATCAACTCGTCGATGACGTACTGGTTCACGCGGAACGGCAGCACCGACGAGACGACCTTCATCTCGAAGCGCTGCTCTTCGCTCAGCCCCTGCAGGGCCTCGATGCGGTCAATGTCGCGCTGCGTATAGACCTTGAACGGTACGCGCTCGGCGTAAGCCGGGGTTTCCGGCTCGGGTTGCCGCACGATGGGCGTGATCATGGCGCTCATTCGCTTTCCTCCAAGTCTGTCACCGGCCCGCGATCCTCGTCGCCGCGGCATGCGACATCGAAAGACTGCGAATCCTGCGGGGCGATGGGCGTCCGGTGCGGAAGGGGGCTTGGCCTCATTCGGGCCTGCACCGGCGCTGCGTGAATGCGGCTTGCGAAGCCGGAACGCGTTTTTGGTCTGCGGATGGTATTCGATCAATAATGTTTGCGCAAATCTGGAAACTCCCGCACCGGGAGGTCGTCCGCGCCGGCCCGCGCGAACGCACGCCCACGGCGGCTCCAAGCCATCTCAGTCGAACTCCAGAATCAGATCGTCGACTGCCAGACTGGCGCCGACCTGCGCATGGATGCATTTGACGCGACCGTCGCGCTCGGCGCGCAAGACGTTCTCCATCTTCATGGCCTCGATCACCGCCACCTTTTCACCACTCTTGACCTCCTGCCCCTGGGCCACCGCAAGCTCGCGCAGCAGCCCCGGCATCGGCGAGAGCACGAGAGCGGTCAGATCCGGTGGCAGCTTCTTCGGCATGCGTGCGAGCAATTCGGCCGCGCGCGCCGACAGCACCTGGGCATCGACCCGCAGCCCGAAGTGACTGACCGCCCACCCCAGACCGCGACGCTCGACCTGCAGACACACTGGCACGCCGTCAATACGTGCCTCGAACAACAGGTCATTGAACCCCCAGTCCGACTCGATATGCAGCGCACGCCCCTCGTGCGAAACCGCCAGCCCGCCGGCGACCGGCTCGACCGACACTGCATACTCGTGCTCCCCGACCACCACCGTCCACTCGCGCGGAGGCATGTAGACCGCGCCATCCATCTGCCCGCTGATCGCCGCATCACGCCCCACACGGCGCCAGTGCGCGAACATCGCCACCGCCGCGAGCAGCAGCGGGTCGTCGTGCGGCACCTTGACCGCATCGAAACCGCTGCCGTATTCCTCGGCGATGAAGCCGGTGTTGAATTGCCCCGAGCAGAAACGCGGATGCTGCAGCAGCGCGGCCTGGAAGGGGATGTTGGACGAGATGCCGCGGATCACGAAGGCGTTGAGCGCATCGCGCATGCGGGCAATTGCCTCCTTGCGATCGCGCCCGTGCACGATCAGCTTGGCGATCATCGAGTCGTAGAACATCGGGATCTCGCCGCCCTCGTACACGCCGGTATCCACGCGCACCGCACCCGGCACCTCGGCGGGCGGGCGGAATTTCACCAGCCGACCGGTCGAGGGCAGGAAGCCGCGGAACGGGTCTTCGGCGTTGATGCGGCGGGTGTTCATTTCGAGGAAGTAGAAGGACTTGTCCGCGCCGACGACGAACTCCACCGTGCCGGCCGACTGGTAACCAACGGCTTGCGCCAGCGCCACGGCCTGCTCACCCATGGCGCGGCGGGTGGCGGCATCGAGGAACGGGCTCGGCGCCTCTTCGATCACCTTCTGGTGACGGCGCTGGATCGAGCATTCGCGCTCGTTCAGATACACCACGTTGCCGTGCGCATCGCCCAGCACCTGGATCTCGATGTGGCGCGGCTCGACGACGAATTTCTCGATGAATACGCGATCGTCGCCGAAGGCGTTGGCCGCTTCCGAACGGCACGAGGCGAAGCCTTCCGCCGCCTCTGCGTCGTCATGCGCCACACGCAAGCCCTTGCCACCACCACCGGCCGAGGCCTTGATCATCACCGGATAGCCGATGTCGCGCGCGATCTCGACCGCGCGCTCGGGCGAGTCGATGGCGTCGTTCCAGCCGGGGATGGTGTTCACCCCGGCCTCGGCCGCGAGCTTCTTGGACGCGATCTTGTCGCCCATCGCCGCAATCGCCGCGTGCTTCGGGCCGATGAAGACGATGCCGGATTCTTCCAGCCGGCGCGCGAAGGCCTCGTTCTCGGACAGAAAGCCGTAGCCCGGATGCACGGCCTCGGCGCCGGTCTCACGGCAGGCCGCGGTGATGTTGTCCATCACCAGATAGGACTGCTTGGAGGCCGCCGGGCCGATGCACACGGCCTCGTCGGCCAGTTCCACATGCAGCGCACCGGCATCGGCCTCGGAATACACGGCGACCGTGGCGATGCCCATGCGGCGGGCGGTCTTGATGACGCGGCAGGCGATTTCGCCTCTGTTTGCGATCAGGATCTTCTTGAACATTGGCCAACCTCAATTCGAAGTGAAGTCTCTGAGCGATCCGGCGCGCGCAGGGCAAGGCGGCGACGCAGGCTGCGACGAGACAGTACGCCAGTACGGCGAGGAGCAGGCGAGGAAGCCAACGCCGCCATGCGTGATGTCGGATCGCTCAGAGAGGAATGTTCCCGTGCTTGCGCCACGGGTTATCCAACTGTTTGTTCTTCAGCATCGCCAACGACCGGCATACGCGCTTGCGCGTCTCGTGCGGCATGATCACGTCGTCGATGAAACCCCGGCTGCCGGCCACGAAGGGGTTGGCGAAGCGCGCCTTGTACTCGGCTTCCCGTGTGGCGATCTTCTCCGCGTCGTCCTTCTCGCCGCGGAAGATGATCTCGACCGCGCCCTTGGGGCCCATCACCGCGATCTCGGCCGTCGGCCAGGCCAGATTCACATCGCCGCGCAAATGCTTTGAGCTCATCACGTCATACGCGCCGCCGTAGGCCTTGCGCGTGATCACGGTGACCTTGGGCACGGTGCATTCGGCGTAGGCATACAGCAGCTTGGCGCCGTGCTTGATGATGCCGCCGTACTCCTGCGCGGTGCCGGGCATGAAACCGGGTACGTCGACGAAGGTCACGACCGGGATGTTGAAGGCATCGCAGAAGCGCACGAAGCGCGCGGCCTTGATGCTGCTCTTGATGTCCAGGCAGCCCGCCAGCACCAGCGGCTGATTGGCCACGATGCCCACCGTCGAGCCGCCCATGCGCGCCAGCCCGATCACGATGTTCTTCGCGTAGTCCGGCTGCAGTTCGAAGAAGTCGCCGTCGTCGACGATCTTGGCGATCAGCTCCTTCATGTCGTAGGGCTGGTTGGGGTTGGCCGGAACCAGGGTGTCGAGCGAGTCGTCCATGCGCTCGGCCGGATCGGTGAGCGGCATGACCGGCGGCGCTTCGCGGTTGCTCGCGGGCAGAAAGTCGATCAGGCGGCGCGTCATCAGCAGCGCCTCGACATCGTTGTCGAAGGCCAGATCCGCCACGCCGGACTTACTGGTATGCGTTCCGGCGCCGCCCAGCTCCTCGGCCGTGACTTCCTCGTGCGTAACGGTGCGCACCACTTCCGGCCCGGTCACGAACATGTAGGAAGAGTCGCGCACCATGAAGATGAAGTCGGTCATCGCCGGGCTGTACACCGCGCCGCCCGCGCACGGCCCCATGATCAGCGATATCTGCGGAATCACGCCGGAAGCCAGGACGTTCCTCTGGAACACGTCGGCATAGCCGCCGAGCGAATCCACGCCCTCCTGGATGCGCGCGCCGCCGGAGTCGTTGAGGCCGATCACGGGTGCTCCGACCTTCATGGCGTGGTCCATCAGCTTGCAGATCTTCTCGGCGTGGGTTTCCGACAGCGAACCACCGAATACCGTGAAGTCCTGCGAGAACACGAACACCAGCCGCCCGTTGACCGTGCCGTAGCCGGTCACCACGCCGTCGCCGGGAACGGTCTGCCCCGCCATGCCGAAGTCGGTGCAGCGGTGCTCCTTGAACATGTCCCACTCTTCGAAGCTGCCCTCGTCGAGCAGCAGTTCGATGCGCTCGCGCGCGGTGAGCTTGCCCTTGGCGTGCTGCGCGGCGATGCGTTTCTCGCCGCCGCCGAGGCGCGCGCGTTCGCGCTTCTCCTCGAGTTGCCGGATGATTTCCTGCATCTTCCCCTCCCCCGGATCAGATGTTGTCGAGGTGCCCGAGCAATCGGACCGCCGCGGCAGCCGGTGTGACCTGTCCCTGCTCCACCTCGGCCTGCAGGCCGGGCAGTTCTTCTGCAACGCGCACGTTCGCACGGAAACGCGCGCGCAAGTCGTGATCGATCAGTTCCCACATCCACGCGCCGGCCTGACGGCGGCGGCGGGCCGCGAAGGCGCCGTTGGCGACCATGGTTTCGCGGAATTTCAGCACCGTGTTCCAGAACACATCGATGCCCTCGGCCTTGAGCGCCGACACCGGAATCACCGGCGGCGTCCAATCCGGGTGGGCGTGGCGCACCATGGAAATGGCCCCCTGCATCTGCGCCTGCGCGCGGTGCGTGGCCGCCTTGTCGATGTCGGCCTTGTTGATCGCGACCAGATCGGCGATTTCGACGATGCCTTTCTTCATGCCCTGCAGGTCGTCGCCGGCGTTGGGCAGTTGCAGCAGGCAGAAGATGTCGGTCATGCCGGCCACGGCGATCTCGCTCTGGCCCACGCCGACGGTCTCGACCAGCACCACGTCGAAGCCGGCGGCCTCGCACACCAGCATCGCCTCGCGCGTGCGGTTGGCCACGCCGCCGAGCGCACCGGCTGCGGGGCTCGGGCGGATGAAGGCTTCCGGGCGGCGGGAGAGCAACTCCATGCGCGTCTTGTCGCCGAGTATGGAGCCGCCGTGCACCGAGGACGACGGGTCGACCGCCAGCACCGCAACGCGATGCCCCTGCTCGATCAGGTACAACCCGAGCGCCTCGACAAAAGTGGATTTGCCCACGCCCGGCACGCCGGAGAGCCCCACACGCAACGCGCCGCCGGTGGCCGGCAGCAGCGCCTCGACCAGCGCATGCGCCTGCTCGCGGTGATCGGCTCGGGTGGACTCGACCAGCGTGATGGCCTTGGCCAGCGCGCGGCGCTTGTGCGCCAGAACGCCGTCGGCCAGCTCGCGGGTGGCGGGGTCCGGCACGGGCGGGCGCTCGTCGGCCACGTTCAACCTTCGGCCAGGGCCTTGCGGATCTGCTTGAGCACTTCTCGTGCCGCATCGGGAATCGGCGTGCCCGGCCCGAAGATGCCGCTCGCGCCGGCGTCATACAGCATCTGGTAGTCCTGCTGCGGGATCACGCCGCCGACGAAGACGATGATGTCCTCGGCTTCCTCCGCCCGGAGCGCCTTGACCAGCTCCGGCACCAGCGTGCGGTGCGCGGCGGCCAGCGTGGAGATGCCGACGGCGTGCACGTCGTTCTCGACGGCGTGGCGTGCGGCCTCTGCAGGCGTCTGGAAGAGCGGGCCGATGTCCACGTCGAAGCCCAGATCGGCGAAGGCCGAAGCCACCACCTTGGCGCCGCGGTCGTGGCCGTCCTGACCAAGCTTGGCGATCATGATGCGCGGCCGGCGGCCGAAATCGGCCACGAAGGCGTCGATGTCGCTCTTGAGCACCTGCCAGCCCTCCTCGTTCTCGACGACCTTGCCATACACGCCGGACACGGTCTGCGTGTCGGCGCGGTAGCGGCCCCAGACCGCTTCCAGCGCGTCGGAAATCTCCCCCACCGTAGCACGCGAGCGCACGGCGGCAATCGACAGTTCCAGCAGGTTTCCCGCGCCACCCTTGGCGCATTCGGTCAGCGCGGCAAGTGCCCGCTCGACTGCCGCCGCATCGCGCGTGGCGCGGATCTTCGCCAGCCGCGCGACCTGCGATTCACGCACGGCATGGTTGTCGATGTCGAGAAAATCAATCGAATCCTCATTCTCGAGCCTGTACTTGTTCACACCGACGATGACGTCCTTGCCCGAATCGATGCGCGCCTGCTTCCCGGCCGCGCACTCCTCGATCTTGAGCTTGGCCCAGCCGGATTCGACCGCACGCGTCATGCCGCCCATGGCCTCGACTTCCTCGATGATCTCCCAGGCCTTGTCGGCCAGATCCTGGGTGAGCTTTTCCATCATGTAGGAGCCGGCCCAGGGATCGACGACGTTGGTGATGTGCGTCTCTTCCTGGATCACGAGCTGGGTGTTGCGCGCGATGCGTGCCGAGAAGTCGGTCGGCAGCGCAATGGCCTCATCGAGCGCGTTGGTGTGCAGTGATTGCGTGCCGCCGAACACCGCCGCCATGGCCTCAATGGTGGTGCGCACCACGTTGTTGTACGGGTCCTGTTCGGTCAGCGACCAGCCCGAGGTCTGGCAGTGCGTGCGCAGCATCAGCGAGCGCGGATTCTTCGGCTCGAACGCCTTCATGATGCGCCACCAGAGCAGGCGCGCGGCGCGCAGCTTGGCCACTTCCAGATAGAAGTTCATGCCGATGGCGAAGAAGAACGACAGGCGCCCGGCGAAGTGATCGACGTCGAGACCACTCTCCAGCGCCGTGCGCACGTACTCTCGCCCGTCGGCCAGCGTGAAGGCCAGTTCCAGCGCCTGCGTCGCGCCGGCCTCCTGCATGTGATAGCCGGAGATCGAGATCGAGTTGAACTTCGGCATACAGCGCGCGGTATAGCCGATGATGTCGGCGATGATCTTCATCGACGGCGCAGGCGGGTAGATGTAGGTGTTGCGGACCATGAACTCCTTGAGGATGTCGTTCTGGATGGTCCCGGAAAGCTGGTCCTGCGCCACGCCCTGCTCCTCGGCCGCGACGATGTAGCCCGCCAGCACCGGCAGCACGCCACCGTTCATGGTCATCGACACCGAGACCTTGTCGAGCGGAATGCCGTCGAACAGGATCTTCATGTCCTCGACCGAATCGATGGCCACGCCGGCCTTGCCGACGTCACCCACCACGCGCGGGTTGTCCGAGTCATAGCCGCGGTGCGTGGCCAGATCGAAGGCCACCGACACGCCCTGTCCGCCGGCGGCGAGCGCCTTGCGGTAAAAGGCGTTGGACGCCTCGGCGGTGGAGAAGCCCGCGTACTGGCGGATGGTCCATGGGCGCGTGGCGTACATCGTCGCCTGCGGGCCGCGCACGAAGGGCTCGAAACCCGGCAGCGTGTCGGTGAACGGCAGGTCGGCCACGTCGGCCGCGGTGTACAGGGGCTTGACGCGAATGCCTTCCGGCGTGACCCAGTCCAGTCGGCTTACATCGCCTTCGGGCGCGTTGCGGGCTGCGGCCTCACGCCAGGCATGCGGATCGGCGGGGGGGACGGGCGGATGGTCGTGCTTGGGCATCGGTCGTCTCCGGCGTCGCGCGGGGCGCGGCGACGGCCGCCGATGCCCGCACTGGCACAGGGGTGGAATGCGCCCAATGTTACACCAGCGTGCGCACCGTCACGGTGCGCCGCAACATGCGAAAGCGCCGCAGACCGGCTACGGTCAGAGAAGCACCATCATCTGCGGAGCGCATCATGAGCCACAAGCACACCCAGTTGTTGCGCACGGTCTTTCATGAACCGGCCCCGGCCAATGTGCACTGGCGAGAGGTCGAATCGCTGTTGCGCAATCTCGGGGCCGAAATCGAACCGTCGCACGGCGCACGCTTTCGCGTCGTGCTCAACGGACACGAGGGCTTCCTGCACCATCCGCATCACGGCTCCACGTGTTCGAAGAGCGAGATCCGTCTGCTGCGCGAGTTTCTCACCGGCGCCGGGGCGACGCCGTCAGCGGTCGAGCTTGGCTGAGTGCCGCAGGGTCAGTCTTCGAGTTCGATTTCGGTGGCGATGTGGCGGCCGTCACGATAATCGAAATCGACCTCCACGCGCTGGCCTTCGCGCAGATCCTCGAAGCGGCGCAGCCCGTCATCGTAGTCGGTCGAAGCGTTCGCATGAAAGGTGATGCCCTGCACCACCAGCGTGCGTGCCTCGGCATCAACCCGCTCGATCACCCCTTCGATGTCGTCGGCCCAGGCCGCAGTTGCAGCCATCGTGAACATCGCGGTAGCGGCTGCTTTCACCAGAATCTGCTTCATGTGTCACTCTCCATCAGTGTTGTTTTCTGCCCCGGGTGGCAGGGCGCCGGCGCGAATCGGCTATGCTGGAAACGGTGATGCGAAGCCCAGCATCCTTGATTCGCAATCAGGAGACCGAAGCATGAACGACGAAGTTCTCAACATGAGTATCCGCAAGTTTCTGAAAACGGTTGGCGTGAACTCGCAGATCGAGATCGAGAAGGCCGTGCGCGAGGCCGACGAGGCCGGCAAGCTCAAGGGCGGCAAGCTCCCGGCGAAGATGACGCTGGTGGTCGACGATCTGGCCATCAACATCAGCTTCGACGGCGAACTCGACCTGGGCTGAGGGATTCAAGCCAGTTCCAGCAGATGGTTGTCCCAGCGACTGTGATCCAGCTCAGCCGCCCCGGTCAGCCGACTGCCCTCGCCCGCCAACCAGCGACGCACGCCCCCCAGCCCGCTGCTGACAACGAACTCGCCGGGTTTGCGAGTCGCGGCGATGCCGCAGCCGTCCGGCACCTCGATCAGGCCGCGCGTGGTGTCGGCGTCGACATCATGAAACAACGCCACCCCGCCCCTGGGGCTGGCCAGGCCGAGCATCCGCCCTCCGGCATCGAAGGCGACGCTGCCGACGTAGTTCTTGAGCCGCTCCTGCTGCGGCAGTTCGAGCGGCGCGAGCGCACGCCCGGGGCGCAGCAGCGCGACCAGCGGCACGTCGTCGCCGACCGGCCCCTCGTACTGCGCCACCACCGCCACGGTGCCGTCGGGTGCGGCAGCGAGGTGGCGCAGGCCGACGCGATGCAGTGCGGCCCCAAGACGGTGCTGCGCATTGATGCGTCCGTCGCGAGCATCGATGCGCACCACCGACGAGTCCATGGTGTCGATGTTGAGTTTCACGCCCGGCGCGTCCGGGTGGGTCAGCAGGCCACCGTTGGCGACCACCAGTTCGTCGCCCAGGGCTAGCAGCTGGTGCGGATCATGGCCGCCGCTGGCGAACTCGGCCACGCGTGCGAAGCCGGTCGCCGCATCGTAGACGCCGATCACGCCATTGCCGCCCGGCAGCGGCGCGTCGGTGACGACGCTCTCGGTGGCATACAGCAGCCCGCGCGCATACACCGCGTGGCCGTTGAAGAAGCGTCCGGACGCGGCCGCAATGCGATGCCGCACGCGACCCGTGAGGGCATCGACGACCCACAGGAAGTCGCCCGGCCTGCGCGAGGCGACGACCAGTTCGCCGCGCGCCGCCGAGTAACCCGCACCGTGTGCGCGCGCGGGCAGGACTACGTCGAAGCGCAGGCGGCCGTCGGCATCGAAGCCGCTGGCATGCGCCCGCCCGTCGGCGTCGAGCCGCGCGCCATACCAGATGCGTGCATCGCCCGCGCCGAACGCGCCCGGCACAAAGCCCGCGACGCCCACGGCGATGCCCGAGGTCAGGAATTCACGCCGGTTCATAAGGGTCGGGTAAAGCGTTGGCGCGGGTGCCGAACATCACGGTCAGTCTCCATCCATCGAATTGAAGCCCAGCGGGATGCCGAGCGCAGCGGTCAGGCGTTGTGCGAGCAGCGCCTTGAGCGCGGACGCCTCGCGGGCGAGCTTGGCGACCTTCACGCGTTCGGCCGGGTCCGCAATGGCCCGTGAAAGCGGCATTGCGATCGAATCGGCAGTGTCACGCGTCTGTTTGAAGGCACGGCGCAGCAGATCATCGAGTTGGGTGTCGCCGGCCACCTCACGCACCACGCGGGAGAATCCGCCGCGCTCCCCTCGCCCCAGGTACATCGCCTCGGCCGCGACGAGGTTGGCGCGGATGTTGTCGAGCGAACGGCCGCTACGCCAGGATTCGGCGAGTTTCGGCTTCGTCGTCTCGTGCGATGCGCCGAGCGGGCGCATGAGCTTGTGCTCGGCAACCCGTTCGAGTGCGCCGTGCATGGCCTTGAAGAAGTCCTGCGTGACTTCCTGGTGGTTCTGGTAATGCAGTGTGCCGTCGCCCGCATGCGCGACCCCTTCGCGCCACGGGCGGTCGCCACCGACCCAGGTCTCCAGCGTATCGGCCGCCATGTCGGCGATGCCGCCAGCGATGGTCTGCAGCAGGCCGCAGGCGTAGCTGCCGGGCGTGAGCGCATCACCATGGATCAGGGTTTCAATTGCCGGAAAACCTTGCGCCGGCACCGTCAGCTGATCGAAACCGTGCTCGCCGAGCAGCGCCGGATCGGCTTTCGCGAGCAACTCATCGAGGGTGCTGCCGACGCTGTTGCGCGGATCGGGCCAGAACTGCATGCGCATGCCACGCATGAACAGCTCGATCGGCCCGAAGCGCAGATGCTGCATACCCTGCCAGGCATCGAAGGCGGCACCCCAGGACTCGCGCACCTCATCGAGCGATGCGTCGCCACGGCAGTAACGCGCGGCCTGCGCGTCGAGTGCGGTGGCACTGTCTGCCAGGCGCCCGTAGCCGGGCACCACCTGCGCGTCGACCAGTTCGATGTTCAGGCGCCGATAGTGTTCCGGTTGCGGTGTGGCCGCAGTGGCGGAGAGCGGCAGCAAGGCCACGGCGATGACAAGCGATCGGAACATCGGGAAGGTCCTCGTCACAATGAATCGAGGAACGCGAGCAGGGCCTCGCGCTCGGTGGTCGACAGCGCAACAACGCGATCGCGTGCGGCCTGCGCCTCGCCGCCATGCCACAGGATGGCTTCGAGCAGGTTGCGCGCACGCCCGTCATGCAGGAACTGGGTGTGTCCGCTGACCACTTCGGTCAGGCCGATGCCCCACAGCGGCGCGGTGCGCCATTCGCGTCCGTCGGCTTCGCCTTCGGGGCGATGGTCGGCCAGTCCTTCGCCCATATCGTGCAGCAGCAGGTCGGAATAGGGCCAGATCAGCTGGAACGACTGCTCCGGCTCGACCGAGTCGCGTCGCGTGACGAATTTCGGCACGTGGCAGCTCGCGCAACCGGCGTCGTAGAAGACTTTCTTGCCGGCCAACACCTGCGGCGCGCCCGGATCACGCCGCGCCGGCACGGCGAGGTTGCGCGAATAGAACACCACCAGATCGAGCATCTCGCGCGTGGCCTCGACCCCCTCGTCGACATCACGGCCGTGCGGCGCACCGCGGCATGCGGCCTGTGCGGCCGTGCATTCACCCCAGGCATTCGGCGCCAGACGGGTCGAGATGCCGATGTCGCCGGCGAACGCGTGCGCACTCTGGTCGGCCACGCCGGCCTTGCCGGCCTTCCAGCCGAAGCGGCCGAGCTCGACGCGCTGCGTCTCGTCGCTCCACACGAAGTTGGGGCGACCCGAGATGCCGTCACCGTCAACGTCGTCCGGGTCGGCCAGCGCGAGGATGGCCCCGTCGGGAATCGCCTCGAGCAGCCCCATGCCGATCATCGGCGAGGCGACGCGCGGCGAGAGCATCGTCTGCGGGTGCATCGGGCCGTAGTTGAGATCGGTGACGCGGTAGGTCGGCTTGCGCAGACGCACGATTTCGCCGTCGGCGAGTTCGACCGGGACTTCCTCGTAGTCGATCTGCATACGCCCCTCCGCTGCAACCCCCTGCACCGAGAAGTTCTGCAGCTGGGCACCGTAGGTCGGTTCGGGGATCACGCTGGCACGTCGCGTCGCGAGCACCTCGCGGTCGGCCGCGTCCTGCGGCGGAATCGACAGGCGCAGGAACATCGACACCGCCTCCTCGTCGCCGACGGGCGGCGCGCCGCGGCCGTCCTTGAGGTGGCAGGACTGGCACGAACGGGCGTTGAACAGCGGACCGAGACCGTCCGAGGAACGAGTGGAACTCGGCGACGAGACCCACAACTTGCGGAAGATGCCGTCGCCGACGCGGAAATCGAGCTGGCGCTCGAAACTCATGTTGCCCGAAGGGTGCGAGAAGACACTGGTGTTGACGACCTTGTCGACCGTCGCCGCGCCGCCCGGGTTGGATTCGAATGGCTCGGGAGCGTCGAACTCGGTCGCCGGGGCGGTGACGCGCGCAATGCGCGCCTCCTCAGGGTCGACGCCAGCCGGCGCCGCGGCCAACGTACAGGCCGCGGCGAGGGTCGCCGCGGCAAGAAGACTGCGTTTCATGAAACTCCTGCCGACCGGGCCTTCGCCGACCTGTTACTGAAACACCGCCTCGGGATTGTCGAGGCTGTCCGATCCTTCGACCGCGATGGGTTGCAGCTCAAGTGCCGAAACGACGCGCTCGATGCTGCGGGTCTGCTCGGTGAGCGCATCGATCGCGGCCTGGATCAGCGCATTGCCCTCGGCATTGCCGGCGGCGATGAGCTGGTCGTAGGCTTCGCCGGCCTCGGCACGGGCCTTGATCGCACTCATCGCGTTCAGGCTGCCCGCCAGACGCATGCGCATCTCGGCGTCCAGCGCACCATCCCCGGCGGCAGTCAGCGATGACAGCGAGGGCCCCTGGAGGGCGCTGCCGTCACGACGTTCGTACTCGCCCAGATACACCGAGCGCATGCCCACGACGTTGTAGTAGTGGGAGTTGTGGGTGTTGTCGGCGAAGCAGTCGTGCTCCTCTTCCGGGTCGCCGAGGATCAGGCCGAGCTTCATGCGCTCGCCGGCCAGTTCGCCGTAGGACAGGCTGCCCAGTCCGGTCAAGGCCATCGACAGACCACGCGACGGGTCTTGCGTGACGGCGCGGCGCGCGTCGCCGCTCTCGCCCCATTGCGCGACGATCCATTCGAGATCGTCAATCAGCAGTTCGGTGGCGGTCTCGAGATAGCTCGCACGGCGATCGCAGTGGCCGTTCGTGCATTGCTCATCGCGCGCGTAATCGGTCCAGGGACGCTCGCCGGCGCCAGCTTCGTTGCCGTTCAGATCCTGGCCCCACAACAGGAACTCGATAGCGTGGTAGCCAGTGGCGACGTTGGCCTCGACGCCGCCGATCTCGTGCAGGCGCTCGGCGAGCAGCGTCTTGGTAATCTCACGGGTATCGACCACATCCGCGCCGAGGTGGATCTCGGTATTGCCGACCACATTGGCGACATATAGCGGATTCTCGTCCGACGCCGTGCCGTAGGAAGCGTCGACGTAGTCGATCAGCCCTTCGTCGAGCGGCCACGCATTCACCTTGCCTTCCCAGTCGTCGACGATGGGATTGCCGAAACGGAAGACCTCGGTCTGCTGGTACGGTTCGCGTGCCGACAGCCAGGCATCGCGCGCGGCGGAGAGCGAGTCGGCCGAGGGCGACGCGGTCAGCGCCCCGACAGCGGCCTGCAGCTCGCGCGCGGCCGAGAGCGAATCGGCATACATGGCTTCGGCCAGATCGGCATAGTGCTCGACGACGGCACGGCGCTCGTCGGCGAAGGAAGTGGTCGTGCACAGCAACAGGGCGGCGGTGGCGATCCCACGAACAGAAACGGCGAACATCGGCTTTGACATCTCCAGGTGGGGGCGCGGCGGGCGCCCGATTGGAACGCATCGCAGCGTACCACAGAAGTAGGAAGCATTCTCATTTCGATGCGCGCCACCCCCTCCTGCCGGATGACGCGCTACGATGCGTTTCCGCCGCATTCAGCCGCCGCGCATGAGCCCGCCATCCGTTTCGCACTCCACCCCCTTGTGGGGCGCCGTCGCCATGCTGGGGCTGACCCAGATCGTGGCCTGGGGCACGCTGACCTATGCCATCGCGGTGCTCGCGCCGGCAATCTCGGCGGACTTGGGCGTGAGCCAGGGGCTGGTATTTGGCGCCTTCTCGCTGGGACTGGGTTTCTCGGGACTGGTCGCGCCGACCGTGGGTCGCGCCATCGACCGCATCGGCGGCGGGCGGGTCATGGCGGGGGGCTCGCTGCTGGCAGCGCTCGCGATGACGCTGATCGCCGTGGCGGACGGACCGTTGCTGCTGTTCGCCGGCTGGGTCGTCGCTGGACTGGCGATGGCGGCCAACCTGTACGACGCCGCATTTGCGACGCTGTCGCAGTTTTCCGGCAACCGCTACCGTCAGGCGCTGACCGCGCTGACGTTGATGGGCGGACTGGCGAGCACCGTGTTCTGGCCGCTGACGTGGTGGATTGAAGGTCTGGCCGGCTGGCGCACGGCCTTCTGGGTGTTCGCCGTGCTGCATCTGACGCTTTGCCTGCCACTGCATCTGCTGCTGCCCCGAGCGCGCGGGGAGGAAAAGGCCGCCGTCACGCTCCCGATCTCGTCCGAAGCCAGCGCCGCTCAGCAGCGGCAACTGCTGTGGCTCGCCAGCGCGTTCACGCTGGCCGCCTTCGTGGTGTCCGGCATGGCCGCGCATGTGGTCGGCGCGCTGCGCGCCAGCGGGCTGAGCGACGGTGCAGCGGTGGCGGCAGCGTCGCTGATCGGGCCGATGCAGGTCGCCGGACGGATGCTGGAATTCGCCTTCGCACGCAAGCTGCCGGCAGTGCGCGTAGGGCTTGCCTCATTGGTGACGATGGGACTGGCGATGCTGATGCTGCTGCTCGCCGGCACTGCGCCAATCCTGGCCTTCGCGGCAGCATGCGCCTACGGGCTGGCCAACGGCGTGCTCAGCATCGTGCGCGGCACGGTTCCGGCGGAACTGTTCGGGCGCGAAGCCTACGGCACTCTGATGGGCCGGCTGGCCCAGCCGGCCTTTTTCGCCAAGGCCGCCGCCCCGCTCGCGGTGGCCATGCTGATCGGCGCTGGCGAGAGCTACGTGCGCATGGCCGCACTGTTCGTCGTACTGATGGCCGCGGCGACCGTCACCTATGCGCTCGCGGTGAGAGGGGCCAGGCAATGAGCCCACTCGCGCCCCCCCGGCCCTGACCGTCACCTCGACTCCAGCACCCGCCGGTCATAGGTCGGCTGCAACGGGCGGGCGCTGGGCGGGTGCAGGCGGGCGATCACGCCGAGCTGCTCCCACGACACTTGCATGGGCTGCTTGAAGACCACGCGGAGCACGCCCTCGGTACATGGCGGCACGGTCAGCGAACCGCTGTACAGAAAGTGCGAGCGATCATCGGGAATCAAGGTTGAAAGATCGACCGTGCGCTGGGGCGCATACTGGCCGCCGCGCTCCAGCGGCAGGCTGGCGAGCCACTCGGCAAGCACCGGATGATCGTCGTTACCGGCCTCGAACTGCACCGAAACCACGGCCATGCGTCCGTCGGGCGCACGATGGTGCAGATCCACTGACAGATCGTGGATGCGGCCGTCCACGCGCGCTTCGCCCGGACGGTGCACCTCGATGTAGATCAATTCGTAGCGTTCGCCGCGCAGGACCGCACCCAGACCCTCACCCGCATGGATGCGCAGCAGCCGCCCGGTGTCGATCACGCGAAAATAGCTGGGCCGGTAATCGAACTGCGGCGCCTCGAGATTGACGGCAAGCGCGGAGTGAAGGTCGATCGGCGACTGGCGCCGGCCGTCGCGGCAGTCCGTCCAGTCCGGTCGCAGCCGCCCCCACATCTCGGGTCCGGTCAGATCTTCGTAGCTCCATTCGATCGGCGGATGACGCGGTGCCAGCGGATCCGGCGCTGCCGGCCTCGACACGGTACGCGTCGCCGCGGCGTCGCCACGGGGCCCGGAGCCCAGCCGCGCCGGCCCGGAGACGGGCGCGCTGCGCTCGAGGCCAGGGTCCGGCTCTGTCGGCTGCGGCGCGGTCTCCTCACGCACCTGTTCTTCGGCCGCACGCGCCGTACGCTCGGCCTCCAGTGCGAGTTCCATCAGATCGGCCGTGCTCGGCGGTCGGCACACCTCGCGCCACAAGCGGTCATCGACACCACCCGGTGCGACCTGACGCGGCGTCTGATCCGCGATTTCTTCCTCGCGCACGATGATGTTGCGTGCGTCCAGATAGCGGCGACGCACCGGGATGAAGCTGCGGTTGCGGCAGTCGTAGCGGTTGAGCGCATGTACGGCGACGTAGCCGAGCCGCTCGGCCTCCTCGTCGCCGAGCAGCATGCGTGCCCAGGCCACGCGCGTACCGGCATCGGACTGGATGATCGCGTCGCGGTCGATCTGCACCTGACGTGCGTTGTCGCGCGCGATCGTGACCCAGCCCTCGGCGGCGACGGGGTCGGCGAGCAGCGATAAGACAACGATTGCTGGGGCGACAAGGCGCGAGACAAGGGGCATTGAAGTGCCTGCTGGTGATCCGGTATCCGACACTACAACGGCCCCGTTCGCAAGTTTCTTTAGCCCCGCGCCGACGATACAATGCGCGCGCCTCAATGCACGCAACGCCCGCAAGGCGGCGACGTGCCGGCATCCGAAGAATTGGCGCGACGCGCCCCGTCCGGCAACTCCATGACTCTCGCCTTCGACGCCTTTCTTGTTTCCACCGGCATCGTCGCCTTGGCCGAAATCGGCGACAAGACACAGTTGCTGGCCTTCATGCTGGCCGCGCGCTATCGACGCACCGGACCGATCGTGTTCGGCATCCTGGTGGCGACCATTGCCAACCATGCCTGCGCCGGCGCGCTCGGCACCTGGCTCACCCAGGTGCTGGGACCCGATCTGCTGCGCTGGGTGCTGGGTCTGGGCTTTCTCGCAATGGCCGTGTGGATCCTGATTCCCGACAAGCTCGATGCCGACGAAGTGCAGGTCAAGAACGGCATGGGCGTGTTCGCCACCACCACGGTCGCCTTCTTCCTGGCGGAGATGGGCGACAAGACGCAAGTCGCCACCGTCGCGCTGGCCGCACAGTACGAAGCCTTCGTGGCGGTGGTGCTGGGCACCACGCTGGGCATGATGATCGCCAACGTGCCGGCAGTGCTCGTCGGCGACCGCCTGGCCCACCGCATGCCGGTGCGGCTGGTGCACGCGATCGCCGCGGTGCTGTTCGCCGTGCTCGGCGTCGTGGCGCTGAGCGGTGCGTGGGAGGCGTAGGAGGCGCGTCCCCGAACCCTTGTCACCAAATCTTGATCTGTGTGGTTGTTTGCGCCGGGTGGCTGCGCTAGGATCACGAAAATCGTTGGGGGTGCCCGCGCGCTTGAGCGGGCTGAGAAAATACCCTTGGAACCTGATCCGGTTAGCACCGGCGTAGGAAAACGCGCATGACCCACCTGCTCTCTCTTTCCCTTTCCGCACGTATTCGCGCCACCGCTTCGCCGGAGTGCGCGCAATGAGCCGCATCCCGAACGTTGTCAGCATCGCCGGCGTCGACCCCTCCGGCGGCGCCGGTGTGCTGGCCGACCTCAAGGCTTTCTCGGCGCTGGGCGCCTACGGCTGCGGGGTGATCGCGGCGCTCACGGCCCAGAACACGAAGACGGTGAGCGGCGTACACATCCCGCCCACCGATTTCCTGCGTCTGCAGATCGACACCCTGTTCGCCGACGTCGACATCCACGCGGTCAAGCTCGGCATGCTGGGCACGGCCGAGATCGTGCGCACCGTGGCCGAACGTCTCGAACATTTCGATGCGCCGTTCGTGGTGTGCGATCCGGTGATGGTGGCCAAGAGCGGCGACCATCTGCTCGCGCGCGAGGCCGTCACGATGGTGCGCGAAGCGCTGCTGCCGCGCAGCTTCATGATCACACCCAACCTTCCCGAAGCCGCTGTGCTGCTCGAGTCCGGCACGCCGGATTCGGTCAAGGACATGCGTCGCGCGGCCGAGCGTCTGCGCGATCTGCTGCCCACCTCGGGCGCGCGCTGGGTACTGCTCAAGGGCGGCCATCTGCCCGGCGGCGATCTGGTCGACCTGCTCTTCGACGGCGACCGCATGATCGAGATGCACGCCCAACGCATAGAAACCAAGAACACCCACGGCACCGGCTGCACGCTCTCATCCGCGATCGCGGCATTGCTGCCGCAAACGGCTGGCGACGCGAACGGCGTCGAGGCCGCGGTACGCGGCGCGCGTGACTACCTGTTGCGCGCGATCGCAGCCTCCGGCGCACTCGATGTCGGACACGGCCACGGCCCGGTCCACCATTTCCACGCACAGTGGCGCTGACCCGCCACTGATCGCTGGCTCGCGGCCACCCCCGGCCGCCTCGTCCGGGTGTTCTGATGCATAAGCACTTGCGCGCGCAACCATTCCGCCCGGCTCCTCGTCGCCACTCATATGGCATACAACGCTGCAGGAGACGTTCATGAACGCCAATGAAAAATTCATCGCCGCCAACGCCCACGTGGACGAGGCGGCAGTTGCCCCGCTGCCCAATTCGCGCAAGATCTACGTCCGAGGTTCGCGCCCGGATATCCGCGTGCCAATGCGTGAGATCACCCAGAGCGACACCTCGGAATCCATGGGTTTCGAGCGCAACCCGCCGGTCTTCGTGTATGACTGTTCCGGCCCCTACACCGACCCGAATGCCAGGATCGACGTGCGCTCCGGCCTGCCGGCACTGCGTCAGGCGTGGATCGACGAGCGTGGCGACACCGAGCAATTGTCCGACCTGTCATCGGAATTCGGCCGCATGCGTGCCGCCGACGCCTCGCTTGACGAGTTGCGCTTCCCCGATCTGCACCGCCACCCGCTGCGCGCCAGGGCCGGCCGGAACGTGACCCAGATGCATTACGCGCGCCAGGGCATCATCACGCCGGAGATGGAGTTCATCGCCATCCGCGAGAATCTCAACCGCGAGCGCTACATCGAGTCGCTGCGCGCGGCCGGCCCCAAGGGCGAGAAGATGGCCGCCATGATGCTGCGCCAGCACCCCGGCCAGAGCTACGGCGCCAGCCTGCCGCAGACCATCACGCCGGAATTCGTGCGTGACGAGGTCGCACGCGGCCGCGCCATCATCCCGGCCAACATCAACCACCCCGAGTCCGAGCCGATGATCATCGGTCGCAACTTCCTGGTGAAGATCAACGGCAACATCGGCAACTCGGCCGTCACGTCCTCGATCTCCGAGGAAGTCGACAAGATGACCTGGGGCATCCGCTGGGGCTCGGACACCATCATGGATCTGTCCACCGGCAAGAACATCCACGAGACGCGCGAGTGGATCATCCGCAACAGCCCGGTGCCGATCGGCACGGTGCCGATCTATCAGGCGCTGGAGAAGGTCGACGGCAAGGCCGAAGAGCTGACCTGGGAAATCTTCAAGGACACGCTGATCGAGCAGGCCGAACAGGGTGTGGACTACTTCACCATCCACGCCGGCGTGCTGCTGCGCTACGTGCCGATGACGGCCAACCGCCTCACCGGCATCGTCTCGCGCGGCGGCTCGATCATGGCCAAGTGGTGTCTGGCGCATCACAAGGAGAGCTTCCTCTACACGCACTTCGAGGAAATCTGCGAAATCATGAAGGCCTACGACGTGAGCTTCTCGCTCGGCGACGGCCTGCGCCCCGGCTCGATCTACGACGCCAACGACGAAGCGCAGCTGGGCGAGCTCAAGACCCTGGGGGAACTCACCCAGATCGCGTGGAAGCACGACTGCCAGGTCATGATCGAAGGCCCGGGCCACGTGCCGATGCAGCTCATCAAGGAGAACATGGACCTGCAGCTCGACTGGTGCAAGGAAGCCCCGTTCTACACGCTGGGCCCGCTGACCACCGACATCGCCCCGGGCTACGACCACATCACCTCGGGCATCGGCGCCGCGCAGATCGGCTGGTACGGCACGGCCATGCTGTGCTACGTGACGCCCAAGGAGCACCTCGGCCTGCCCAACAAGGACGACGTCAAGGACGGCATCATCACCTACAAGCTCGCCGCCCACGCCGCCGACCTGGCCAAGGGCCATCTGTAGCCGCGCGCGATAATTGACAACGATTTGCGAGATATTTGGCATCGCGCCGACTTGCATCCCGCGCAACAAATTTTCGCGTCAGAAAAGCCCTGCCGGCTCGGCATGGGTGTCCCAACTGAAGATGATCACCTCGCGCCGCTCGACGCCGCTGCCGCCTCCGACGGTGTAGCGGATGTCGGTCGACTCGATGTGAAAGCGGTCGAATATCCGGCGGATGTCCGGGTGATCGTTCAAGGTGACGATGGCCTTGCCGTCCAGTTGGGCGAGCAGATCGGCCATCTCCTCGTATTGCTCGAAGCCGAACTCCACGCCGTAGCCCTCGGTTTCCCAGTAGGGCGGATCCATGAAGAAGAAGGTGTGGGCGCGGTCGTAGCGGCGCAGGCATTCCTGCCAGGGCAGGTTCTCGATGTAGGCGTTGGCCATGCGCAGGTGCGCGGCTGAGAGGGTCTCCTCGATGCGCAGCAGGTTCAGGCCGGGCGGTGCGGTGGTGGCGGTGCCGTAGCTCTGGCCCTGGACACGGCCGCCGAAGGCGGACTGCTGCAGGTAGTAGAAGCGCGCCGCGCGCTGGATGTCGGTGAGCGTCTCGACCGGGGTGTCCTGTAGCCATTTGAACACCTGCCTTGAGGACAGCGCCCACTTGAACTGCCGGACGAACTCCTCGAGGTGGCACTTGACCACCCGGTACAGATTCACCAACTCGCCGTTGATGTCGTTGAGCACTTCCACCTCGGCCGGTGCGGGCCGCAGGAAGAACAGCGCCGCGCCGCCCGCGAACGGCTCGACGTAGCACTGGTGGGCAGGAAAGTGCGGCAGCAGACGGTCGGCGAGGCGGCGCTTACCGCCGATCCACGGGATGATGGGGCCTGTCATCGATAGATCCTCCGGGCGATCGTGTCGCGCGCGCGGGAGGCTCGATGGCCTTCTGGTTATGAAAGAACTGGTTCATGGTCCCGCAGCGCGGGCACTTGATCTGAAGCTCTGCCGCTCGGCCTCGACCGAGCAACCTGCGGCAGCCGCCGCACCGTATTTCATCCATTGCAAGCCTTTTGCATGTAGGCTTGGCTCCGCCCTGGTACCTGGGTGGCGGGCCTTGCCGGCTTGCAGCTCATCCTGCATGTTCGGGGCGCGCCGCGGTGTTCCCGCACCGGGGCGCGTCGCCCGTCTTCTCACTGGGCGTCCATCTTGCCCGCTGCGATGCGGACAAACTAGGCACGAAATGTCCGCCTAGGTCTTGTTATTCGCAGCGATAGTTCCGGTCGCAAGGTCTCCGAGGCTGGACAACGCATTGCCGCCTAGCTGGCACCCGATGACGATGTTGTTGTTGGCGCCGCTGGCTAGCCGAATTCCATCTGCACCGTTGTTGTTGCAGACCGCGCCAGTGATCACGTTGTTGACAGCTCCGTCGACTGCTGTGATCCCATGCGCACCGTTGCTGACACACACACAAGCAGAAAGCGTATTGCGATCCCCGACGATCGTGATCCCGTTCGCGCTGTCCGTCGCGGCACAGCAGGCGCTCAACTGGTTGCGATCTCCGACGATCCTGAATCCGTTGGCAGTGCAGTCGCGTGCCGTGCAGCTCGCAAGCTGATGCTCTTGCCCGTCGCTTACGAATCCTCGGTAGCACGCCCGCGCATTGCAGTTCACATAGCTACATGATGCGGCGGTGCTGTGCGTATCGAAACCTCCGCGCGAATGGGTGTGCCCGCAGTTGGTCGCGATGCAGGACTGCCCGAGCATGCGCGCGCAGCTCAAGGAAAAGTGGAAGCCAGCGCCCCCGCAGTCGGCCGCGTAGCAGCCGATCACAGTCCCATCGACAGAATAGTCAAAGTCGAACCCCTCAGACGTACCATTGATCGCAACCACACCCTCGATGCGCATTGCCGCGGTATAGACGCACGAGACGCACTCAACGTCTAGCGGATCAGCAGTGGTCGGCGTTACGTTGGCCGAGTTACCGTCGACCAGCATATTGAACAAGCCGTTGTGAAAAATGCGCGAACCCACGGATGCGCCGTGAAAGTTGATCACCCCCTCGCTGATCGAGGATGTTGCCTCGCCCGGCTTGCGACGCAGCACCGTGCTGCTCCCGTCACCGAAGACTTGCACCCCACCGACCGTGACATACAGCGGGTCGCTCAAATACTCCCCCGACGGCAGGTAAACACGTGCGGGTTTCCCCTGTGCATCCGCGACGAGCGACTCAGCGGCATCAAGCGCGGCCTGAATTGCGGCTGTATCGTCCGCCGCCCCATCGCCGATCGCGCCGTAAGACGTGACTGAAATCACGCCCGACATCGCTAACTGCAGCGCCGTCGCGCGACGCGTAAGGTTGGGCGTGCCAGGGACCGTCACTTCAACTAAAGCACTGCGAACCTGGGCATCGGTCGCAGGATCCATCGCGCTAATTTTTACACTCATGATTCGATACCTCTCGTTTGAGAATCCTCGGTGACGCGGAGATCTCCAGATTCGGTCGCTCGTACCCCACCCAGCCTGATCGGTCCCCAGTCGTGCATCTGCCAGCTCACTACCCCTCCGCGCACGCTGAACAGCCGCACCCTTATTGCGTCGCCTTCGAAACCGGTCAGCGCGAACTCAGCCGGCGCGCTCGCAAGCTCGGTCTGCTCGGCGAACAGTGAGTTGTCGCCGGCGTCCAGAATCTGCACTGTGAATGTCGTGCCTGGCTCGGGCCCCACACCGCCTGCAGTTGTGTCAATCAGCTGGTCGTCCTGCAGCAACCGATCTCGCGGCACCCACGAGACGCTGATCGCATCTGGGTCAGAAAACGTGACGGTGAGTGCGTCCGGATAGGCCTCTCCATTGACAGTGAACTGCCCCGGTGGATAGGGACGGTCGAACCGGCGTGCCAACTCGACCGAGATTTCGGGCGCGGTAGAAAGGCTCAACTCATCTGTCGAAGTGCGGGTAAGCAACTTCGCCCGCACGGTCTCGCCGTCCGCGTACTCACGCGCGTCACTGCCAACCCACTCGCCGCAGAACCAGATCCGGCTGCCGGCGACATGCGGCTGCGGCACGGTGTCGGCGCAGGCACGGCCGAGGGTGAGCGTGCCCGCCTCGGCGTCGATGGCGTCTACGCGCACGACCTCTTCATCCCAGGCGGCCCAGGTGCCGACCTCGACGTCCTCGAGGTCGACGCCGCCCGACAGCGTGAACTCGGTGTCGAGACGGCCAGCGGCTTCGACGATGGTCGCCGTGGGGCACCATTCGGCCGTGCCGTAGGTCTGGTAGCTCTCGCCATCGGCGGCGGTGGCCACCGTGTAGTGCAGCCCGACCGAGGGCCGCGCGGCCATGGTCAGCACGAAGCCGGCATCGGCCGGCAGGTAGTCGAGATCCGGGCGCGAGAGGGTAGTGACCAGCTCGATGTAGGGCGCTTCAATGATGCGCTGATGGGTGGGCGCGACGGGGCGGTTGTCACCCGGCACGTCGAGCCCCGGCTCGGGTTGTGCGTAGACGGTGCTCGGCATGCCGAAGACGTCCTGCACGGCGTCGAAGGTCAGCCGCCCGTCGGTGAGCGTGCCCGAGTCGTTGGTGGCGAGCATGCACACCATGTCGGTGATGCCCTCGGGCGGGTACTGCAGCCTGAATTGGCGCCCAGGGCGTAGATCGAAGTTGCGGCGGTTGAGCGTGATGCGAAAGCGCGACACCGGTGCGCTCGCCGCCTGCAAGTCACGCCCGGCCGCGCGCAACGCGAGGCCGCCCTCCGGGATCTCGGGATACTCGCGCGTCTCTCCGATGACGCGGCCGGCCGCCTGGATGGCGCCGAGCGACTGCACCGGGGCGGTGGCGCGGTCCTGCTTGGTCTGGGGGTCGAACCACTCGACGACGATCTGATTGACTTGCTCGGTGACGATGCTCGGCTCGCGCGTGAGCTCAACGATATCGTCGGGGCCAATTATGGGCAGGGACTCGAAGTCGTAGTCGCCGCGCACCAGGTCGATGTAGTAGAGGCCATCGACCCGCGATTGCGTCATGCCACCGGCAATCACGTCGAGGATGCGGCGCTGGAAGTCGCGGACGGGGCCGCCCTCGTAGGACGTGCACAACCCGAAGCCCTCGTCGTAGAGCTTGTCGGCTGCCGCGCGCCAGTTGGCATCGTTGATCATGCCGACCGGCTCGCCTTGCATGCGGCGGTGCGTGAGCGCGTCGTAGAGGATGTGGATCGGGTTCATCCCGATCAGGCCACCCAGCGCCTCGAGAATCGCGTTGGTCAATGCGGAAGGCTCTCCGCCTTGCACCACGGGCGGGCCCGCTTCGGAGTTGTCGAGCTTGGCGGTCTGCGTAGTATTGCCGAGGTCAATATTGAAACCGCGAGCGAGAATTTCGGGCACCGCGAGAAGCGTCTCGCCCGCCTCCGTGGCCGCCGCCGTGGCCGGCTCCCCGGAGTCCCAGGAGCCATCGCTATAGAAGGTCGGCTCGCCATCCGTAACAAAAAGGCTCATCCGGATCGCGGCATCATCGCTCCCCGCGAAGAAATCGCCAGCGTCCTCGACGGCAGAGGGGAAGTAGGTTCCGTAGTCGGCACTGCGCCCACTCACCCAGGAGATCAGATCATCGAGCGCAGATTGATCAACGCTGCGGCGCAAAATCGACTGCCGCGCGAGCATATTGCTAGGCGTTCCCCCCCACCCAACGATCATCACATCGAGCCGCAATCCCGCGGGCAAGAGAGCCCGACCGACCGCATCGAGCGCGCCAGTCACAGCCGTCTTCATGTTCGCGAGCCGCGACTCGCCGTTCGGGGTGATCTCGTTCATCGACCCCGACAGGTCTAGCGCGAAGTACAGCGCCAACGGCTGCGGCGGAATCATCACGATCTCCGCCTTCTCCGGGTACCACGGCGTGTCGTTGTCCCAGCCCTCAAGCACGCGGCGCAGCTTGAAACTCGCCGGCTTCGGGTACGGATTCATGGCGCCCCACTTCCCGCCGCGCCAGACGATGCCGACCTTGCCGCGATAGGCGGGTTGATCTTCGCCGAGCTGTTCGCTCAGGTAGTCGTTGGGTTGCTGGGTGGGTTCGCCCATCATGAGGTCGAAGTCGCCGACCAGGCCGCCCTCGGATTCTTCGCCGCCCCAAAGCTTGGGCTTGTTCACGTTGATGCGCTGGCTGTGCGTGGCCAGGCCGCGCCAGGCGGTGCGGTCGCCCGCGCGGAACTCGAGCAGTGCGTCCACCGGGCCTTCGCACAGGCCGAAGTGGTGAAGGAGCTTGTACCAGTAGCCGACGGTCTGTTTGCTGCTACTTTTGCTCACGTTCGGCCTCTACCGTGCGGGCATGTTCCACAAGCGCAAGAATGAGCGGGCACCCTGTCTCCGACAGTCGCTCCGCTTCAATGCCGTTACGCACGAAGTCGCCCCAGTCCAGCCCATGGCGCTCCCACCAGGCCCGCGCCCCTCGATTGCAGTAGCCCGGCTTGCGTCCGAAGCTCGGGACGGTATGCAGGTGTTCGATCGTCACTCGTAGTGTCACTTTTTGCCCCCGGACTTCTTCCTGATCCTGTCGGTGTCGATCTTCTTGAACCCCAACTGCTGCGGGTCGTCGATCCACACCGTGCCGTAGATCCGGCGCACCTTGCGCCCTTCCTCGGCCACCGGCACCTGCACCTGGCCCGGCTTGGCGCTGGGTGGCCGGGGCCGGAAGATCAGCGAAATGGCGGTCGAGATGATCAGGGCCGCTACCCAGTTCCACATGGTCTAGCTCCTCACCACACCGGGTTGCCGTCGAACGGCGTCTTGGTCGGCATCCACAGCGCCCCGCCGTAGTTGGGCCGGTTCTCGAAATGGCCGCAGTCGGACCAGGTGTGCGCACAGCCCGGGTATGCGCGCAGGATCAGCCCCGGGGCCATGTCGAGCGCACCGTAGTAGAGCTGCACCTGGTTGCCGGTGTGGGCGTTGATGGAGCGGTATTCGATCAGTCCGTCGGATGCGCGCTCCCACTCCACATAGCCACCGGCGAGCCGGCCGCTGGGGAAGTTGCCGAAGGCGTCCGCCGTGACCAGCAGGCCGTCGACCGTGCCCACCGTGGCCTCGCGCCACAGCGCGTTGGCGATGGCGGTGACGGCCAGCTCGGGCACGAAATCGACGCTGCCCGTATCCACCGTGATGGTGTCGCCGTCGTGCGTCACGATGGCGCGCTGCTGTGTCTCCTCCGCGACGTCGACCCACTCGAGCACGCCACCGGCCAGGCTGCGCGGCGCCCCGGCGAAACCAGGCGCGGTCAGCGTCACGTCGTCCACGGCCGAGAGCACTGCCGGCACCGGCACGGCGTCGGCCTGCAGGTTGCACATGCCCGGCCCCTGGCTGTAGAGCGGCACGTCGCACGCGCGCTGCCAGATGCGCGATGCGCCCTCGCGCCGCGAGCCGGTCGCGGTGGGCTCGCCGGTCAGCTCCAGCGTCGCCCCACTGAACTTCGGCGCCACAACCCGCCCCACCCAGTCGGCCAGCGCGTCCGTTTCATTCACGTGGCGGATGAAAATGGTCAGCACCACCGCCTCGCTGGGCGGGTACGGGCGCCAGTTGTCCGCCACCGGCAACGTGCTGGGCAGCGTTACCGTAACCGCGAGCTGCGCCTCTTCGATGCCCTGGCGCACACGCCCGCGCTCGATCGCCGCAGGCAGATAGATGTCGCCGTTGTGCGTCTCCGGCCGATCGCTGGATGTGTAGCGCCACGACACGTTCCCCCGCGTGAAGCGGAACAGCATGACCGGCTGGCCACCCTCGTAGGCTTTCTCGCGCGCCTCAGACGTCATTGCGCTCTCCCACGAAGCGCGTGCTGGTGATTGTCAGCCCGTCGCCGTCGGTTACGTGCTCGAGCTCCACCACATCGGATTCCTGCGCCCCGAAGACCAGGAACGAGATCACCCGCACGTCCGCCGGCGACACGGCCACGCCCAGCGGCGCGTCGATGTCGAGGATCTCGGTCGCGCCCGCTTCGGCCGCGTCGGTGATGCGCCGATACAGCACCGTGCCGTTCCACAGCTCGATGCGGATGTCGCGCCAGTTGCTCTGCATGCGCCCGGCCACCGTGTAGGCCGCCCACTGGACGCTGATAGAGTCGGCGCCGCTGGAGACCGGCGCAGTCAGCACCAGGTCTGCGTTCCAGGTCGGCACCCACAGGCTGGCCCACTGCCCGGCCAGCCCACAGAGCAGGCTGCGCAGCGCCGTGTTCTCGTCGCGGCCGTGGGCGATCCAGCGCAGCGCGCCACTGCGGAAGGCCCGGCCCGCGCGGTCGAAGGTGGCCACGGGGCCGGTCTGAACGTCCAGCTCTTCCAGATCGCGGCCGAAGCGGCTGGCGATGTCCTCGCCCGCGTCCGGCCGGCGCTCGAGCACCGGGTAGCCGCGATACATGGTCGTGGGCAGCACCTCGGGCCAGTCGCACGGCTCGTCGATACGCATGGCTACCGCGCGCTGCCCGGCCGCATCCGTCCAGCCGGCTTCCTCGGGCTGCTCGGCCAGGCGCGCCAGGCGCACCGGGTACAGGCGGGTGCCGGCCGGCCATTCGTACAGCGGCGAGCTCGACAGCGTGAGCCCGGCCGGGCCGACCGTGTCGACGCCCAACAACGCCCACTCGTTGAGCCCGCGCCACAGCAGTGCGGCGCCATCGTCGGCGAAGTCGAATCCGGCGGTGCGGCACGTGATGCTGCTGGCCATCGCTGGCACGGCCGCGTCCAGGATCTGCACGTCTGGCCAGATCGGCAGCGACCACGCGCCGCCACCGTGGTCCATCAGCAGCGCATCGGCTACGCGGCGCGCCTGCTCGTCGGCGATCACGTTGAATTCCAGGAAGCGGCGCGGTGCGCGACGCAGGCGGCGCTTCTGCACACGCCCGTTGCGCGCCCGGATCACATCGGTCAGCCACTCCAGGCGCTCGCGCACCGGCTCCGACCAGTCCGGCGGCACCGGCCACACCACGGCCCCGTCCAGCTCGTAGCTCACCGCCCCAGCCTCTCGTTGATGGCGCGCGGGTTGTCGCCGATCTTGTTGATCACCTCCTGTTCGAACACCGATGTCCCGGCCACGCGACGGGCCAGATCGTTGATGTCGATCAGGTTCAGGAAGCGGAAGCGGTTGTTCACGCTGGGGGACATCAGCTTGGCCGGCTCGGCCAGGCGCTGGCTCGACAGGGTCGGCGCGGCCACCGCCGGTGCCGGGATGCCCGCCAGCCCGCCGGTGGCATGGCGCACGCGGCGCGACCAGTCGTCCAGCGCAGCCATGCCACGCCGGTTGAAGTCGTGCAGGAAGTTCAGCGCACCGGGCTGGCGCACCACCGCCGATCGGGTGACGTACTCCCAATCCGACAATTGCGCCGGGATGCTGTCGCTGGTGCCGGTGCCGGGGCCGCGTACATGGCCACCTGTGGAGAGGCCGAGGCCAATCGCCGACGAAGCAGCGTTCGCCGCCGCCATCGCCGCAGCAGCGGCCTGCAACTGCACCGCTGCCGCTTGGACTGCCGCGGCACCACCTGGCAGCAACCCGGCCGCAGCCGACAACGTCGCGGAACTCGTTCCCAGTGCGCCGGCACCGGTCGTCACCGCACCGCCAGCGGCCGCGAGTTGCGCCGCCGCAGCCTGCGTCGCCGCGGCGGCTGCCGGCTCACTGCCACCGAACAGACCCATCACGCTGTCGGTCAGCCCCTCGGCCAGTCGCTGTGCGGCCAGCTCGGCCATCGCACCCGCGATGCTCTGAACGAGGTTCAGCACCGCATCGCGCACCTCCATGGTGCCGTCGGCCAAACCTCTCAGGGAGGTTTGCAGACCGTCCTGCAACCCGTTGCGCAATGCGTTCTGCAGTTCGTTGGTCGTGGTGCGCAGGCGGATCAGTTGCGTCTCGAGCGTTTCCAGCGCCGCGCGCGCCTGCTCGCCCATCGGCCCGGGAATGGCAGCCATCTCGCGCAGCGCCGGCAGGTAGCGTTCCACCACCTCGGCCGTCTCGCGATGCAGTTCGACAAGCTGGCGCCGGCCTTCCAGTTGCGTGATCAGGCCGGCATTGACCTGCGCGTCGATCGACTGCTCGCGCCGGCTCTGCGTCGAGAAGGCCGCATCGATCTGGCGCTGGATTTCGTCAAGGCGGATGCGCGCCTGATTCACCGGGATCAGCCGCTCGATCCACGCCAACCCCGCCTGGTTGCCGTTCTCGATCATCTCGCGGCGCATCTCGGCGAAGCGCGCGTTCATCTCGACCACTGCCGCGCCGCCCGTGCGACCCACCGCACGCAAGTACTCAGCCTCCAGGCTCGCGTTGGTGCGTGCATTGGCGACGGCCTGGCGTCGACGCTCGTCGGCCGCGATCGCCTCCAGCGCAGCCTGCGCCCGGGCACGCAAGGCCCCGGTCAGGTTCTTTTCGGCCGCCTCGTAGGCGCGCACCTGCGCCGCGTTCAGCCCCAGCGTCGCCGCCTGCCGTTCGAGCTGCTCGACGTAGGTGCGTGCCGCCTCGGCCGCGCGCTCGGCTTCCTCTGCCTGGCGCTGCGCCTCGGTGCCGGCGTCCAGCCGACGCGCCAGTGCCAGCAGCGCATCCTTCTCGTTCTGTGCAAGATCCTTGTAGCGGCCCTGCTCGATCTCCCACAGCATCTGCTGGGCGGCACTCTCGCGGCCAAGCAGTGCGATGCGCCGCTGCAGGTCGGCCTGAGCCTTGAGAAAGTCTTCGCTGGCCGGGCGCTCGCCGGACGGCGCGCCGGTGCCGCGTGGCCGGTACGGGATGGTGCGCTGGTCGATCAGCGCCTTTTCTTGCTCGATGAGCTCCGCGCGTTTCTTGCGCAGCGCTTCCAGCTCGGCGGTGATCCGGGCGATCTGTCCGGGCGCCCGTGCGTTGGCGAGTCGGCTCTCCGCGTCGGCGACCGCCTCGTCGATGCGACGGATCTCGTCACCCAGGCGCACCAGTGGATCCGGAGCCCCGTCGAGCAGGATCCTCAAGCCGATGGCCAGCCGGCCGACGAAGTCGATCGCCTGCGCGACGGCCCCGACCAGTTGCAGCACCAAACCGATGATCGTCCCGAAGGCCTCCTGCGTCTCAGGGCTTGAGAGCATGTCCGTCAGGCGGTTGATCTGCGCAGTCGCCTCCGACATGCCCTGCTTGCCTTCGAGTAGATCCCCGATCGCGTTCTGTAGCCCCTTGATGGCGCCACCGAAATTGTCCCGCGCCGCGCGCGCTGCACCGCCGAACTGGCTGCGCAACTCGGCCAGGATGACGCGCTGTGCGCCGGCGATGTCGCCGGTCTCGACCAGGCTCCTGATGAGCGCCTTTTGCGTGTCGTCGAACTGCACCCCGGCGCGGGTCAGCGCCTCGATGCCACCCACTGGATCGTTCAGCGCCTTGCCTGCCTGCAGCGCCGCCGACTTCAGGTCGGTCTTCAGACGCGTGGCCATGTCGAGGATCAGCTCACTGCTGTCCTCAAACACCGCGCCGGTGACGTCCTTGAACGTCAGCAGCACGGCCTGCATTTCCATGATGGATTCGTCGCCGAAGGTCGTGACCCGCTGCAGCTCGCCGGCCATCCTGGCGAGCTCTTCGGTCGTAAAGCCGGCAGCACCCCCGGTGCTGCGCACCGCCGCTTCCAGGTCGGCCATGGCTTCGGCCTGGCGGGCGGTGTTGGCGATCGTCTGGCGCAACACCAGCGCGACGGAGATTGCGCCGAAGGCGTTTCGCAGCGCACGCGCTACGGTCATGTTCCGGCGCATGCTGCGCTCGGACTTTTCGAGCTCGCGGTTCATGCCGCGCAAGTCGCGGCCCGCGGTCGCGCCGCCGGCCCCCATGCTCCGCAGGTCCGTGCGCAGCCCGGCGACCTCGCGCCGAGCCTGTGTCAGCTCGGCGTGGATCTTGAGCGCCAGCTCCATGTCACGGATGGCCATGCTGCGTTTTCCCCATGGGGTCGGTTGGATGAGTTGCGGTCAGGTGTCCTCGAGCTCGCGCAACGCACTCGCCGCATCCCGGCCACCTGCCATGCCGAGATTCACCGCCAGCAGATCTCGCGCCTGCTCGCGCCGCTGCGCGCGCAGCGCCTCGCGGTAGTACAGCGTCAGCTGCCGGGCGGTGTACTGGCCGAGTTCGGCGCGGCGGTGTCCGTGTTCGATGAGGGTGGCGAAGACTTCGCCCCAGCCGGGCGCATCGCCCGCTGCGCGATTGCCGGGCGCAGCAGGCGGCGGATGAAAAAACCCTGGTTCACCGCCCACCACACCAGCACCAGCGTCTCGCCGTCCTGCCCGGAGAGTTCGCGCACCCAGTCCTCGCTCTGGTCCGCCGACAGCGCCACCAACGGGCGCAGGCTTTCCCAGTGACGGAAGATGGCATCGAGCACCAGATTCACGCCCTCGCCACTCTCCAGCGCATCGAGCGGGATCGCGGCCAGATCCTCGACCACGCGGTTGAGCAGCGCATGGTGCAGGATCTGTTCCTCGAAGCGCAGCTCGCGCACCGTGACCTTTGCGCCACCGACCTCGATGTCGCGGTCGGGGAAGAGCACGTCCAGGTCGTTCTCGGCCGGCGCCGGCTTCGCCGCCGACGCGGCCGATCTGCGTACCCGCGCCATTACGGCGTCACCGGCACGTCGTCGAACAGCGAGACGCGGGCAAAGCCGCCGTACTCGTCGTCCGCTTCCAGTTCCGGCACGTAGAGCACGTTGCCGGACATCGTCAGCGACGCCTCTTCGTCGGAGATCCAGCCGAAGTCGCCACCCAGCGCGAGGTTCACACGCGGGATGATCAGGCGGGCCTTCTGACCGTCCTGGTTGACGCCGTTGAAGATCACCCCGCGCTCGACGTTGCGTTTGGAGAACGCGCGCATGTTGGTGTAGGCGCCGTAGCTGTAATCGACCATCACCGGTTCGGTGTGGTCGGCCGGGTGCTCGAGCAGGCGCATGCGGGCGTGGTCGGCGTCCTCGATCGTGTAGTTGGTGTCGAGCACGTAGTTCTTCACCGGATCGGACGAATCGACGATCACCACGTCCGACACCTTGGTGTGCCGCAGCGTGAAGTAGTCGCCGGCGGCAAGCTCCGCCAGCACCTCGTCGGTGACCGCACCGCTCGCCACCTCCAGCGCCTCGCTGTAGAGCGCGGCAGCCAGCGTGCGGCCGCTGAACTGGTACATCGCCAGCGACACGCTCATCGCCTTGCCGGTCTCGAGCTCCTTGAGCGTCAGGCGCTGACCCGAGCAGCTCTCCTTGAGCTCCTTGGTCTCGCGCGTCAGGTTGGTGTTGAGCTGGCTGGTGCCGCATCCGATGCGGTACAGATCCACCAGGTAGCCCATCTCGGGCTTGCCGCGCGTGGTGTCGAAGGTGCCGATCATCACCGGCCCCTGGCCGGACCAGATCATCGGGGTGTCTTTGTTCATGGTTCTCTCCGGTTACGTGCTGGTGAGGCGGTCTACGCGCGCTTGCTGGCCGCGCGCTTGTCGCCCGTCGGTTCGTCCGCGCCCTTCGCAGACGACTCCGACACGGGCTCCCCGACGCCACGTGCCACCAGCCACGCTTCCTGGTCGGGGCGCAGATCGCGCAAGATGACCGCCCGGTCGGGCGTGCTGGCCGGGTACGCGCGGCCGCGGTGGGTGTGGGGCTTGAGCAGCTTGATGGCCATTTCGGACCTCCCGTCCTGGTTACCCGCAAGGGTTGGTGATGTAGACGCCGACCTCCCAGGCCAGCGGCAGATACAAGAAACCGGCACCGAATCCTGCCGACGGCGCCGGGGCGAGCCTGAACGGTCGTGCGCCCTTGAAGCGCTGCCCGTGCAAGCCCTTGATGACTGTCGAGACGATCGGCCCGGCTTCCAGCCTGGCGTCTTCGCCGGATCGTTCGGCGCGCACGTTGCGCACCGCGATCACGGTCAGCCAGGTCTGGATCACGCCGACGAACCCATCGGTCTCCGCGTTCGAAGGGCGGTAACCGCGATACAGCACATGCACGGCGGGCGTGTTCTGCCCGCTCTCCATCACGCCCGCGAGATCGGCGGCGCGCTCCACGAAGATCTGCTCGCCGAGCACCGTCTTCAGGTGCGGAACGATCAGGCCCTCCAAGAACAGGAAGTCTTCGCCCGGGGTCACTCGAAGCCCCGCAGCGTGTCGTCGGTAATGCCGCGCGGCCCGAAGCCGTGATACGTGAGGTTGTCGCCACCGGGCGCCGGGGCGCCGGCTCCCAGACTGACCCGCCCATCCGCGAAGTCGCGCAGATACTTGTCGGCCCAGGCCGTGCCGGCGAGAACCGCCTCGGGCACCGTCGTCCCGTAGAGGCGACGCAGGGCAATTGCCGCGACGACGCTCGGCAGGTCACTTCGCTCGAGCAGTTCCGCGCTGACCGGCGTCGGCGCGCGCGGTGCGATGTAGGTGTCGGCGTGCCGGCTCGCCCGGTCCAGGCTGTCGTTGAGCACGTCCAGCGCGTACCCGGCCTCGGTCACCGCCTCGGGCGGGAAGCCGCTGGTATCGCCACCCTCGGCCAGCGTGCGCAAGAGCACACCGGTCACACGCCGATCGCGCGAACCGCGCTGGGCGAGTTCATCCCAGCCGTTCGACGCGATGCGCACGAGATCTTCGAGGGTGGCGTAGCGGCTCATATCGCTTACGAGGTCGGATGCACGTGCGGCTGCAGGACGACCTCGATCAGGTCGCCGTCGGCCGCAGCGGCAGACAGGGCACGGCCGCAGTTGTCGGTGATGCTGCCGGCCACCGCCTTGCCGTCCGTGCCGGGCTTGATGAAGGCACCGGCAGCCACTTCACCGCCGGCCACGACGAGGTACGAATAGTCGGTGACGACGCTGATCGCCTCGCCGATCGCGCCGCCCGTCTCCGACACGCCCTGGGCGTCCGTCGCACCGCCGGCGCCGGCCGTGCCGACCGCGTAGCCGCCGCCGAAGCTGATCAGCCGGTGCGGCTCCACCGCCGCTGTGAGCACCACCGTGGCGGCGTGCTGTTTGTCGTACTGACGCATGATGCTTTCTCCTGTCGAAAGGGACTTGCAGTTACACCGTCACCCGCGGGCGGATTTCCTCCACCGTCGCGGGGCCGATGCCATTGACCGCGGTGATCTCGTCCACCGACTCGATCGGCCGGCCAAGCCCGGCGCGCCACTCGACCAGGCGCGTGGCCTGGGTGGCGCTCAGGCCAAGCTGCTCGAGCGCATCGGCGTCCGCCGTGTTGAGGCTGGGCAGCGCGTCGCCTTCCGTCACGGAGGGCGAGGCATTGCCCCCGCCCTCCGAGCCGCTGCCGCTCTCACTGGTATTGGTGCCGGCGTTTGCGCCGCCGGCCGCGCCCGGGTCGCCCGTGGGCTCACCGGCATCCTTGGAGGAGGAGTTCGTTTCAGCCGCTTCCACCCGGAACGCCTTGAGGCGCTCCAGTTCGCGCAGCGCGCGCGGGTCGATATCGTCCGGCAACACCTCGCCGGGCTTCAAATTGATGCGGCCCACTGCGGCGTGCAAAGCGATGCACACCAGGGCAATGCGCTGCTTCGACATGTTCTTCTCCTGATTGGGTGGCTGCGGTATTCCGGCCAGCAGGGCGCACGGCGCCCCGCCTGCGGATAGCGTCGATTACTTCGGGTTCTGGAACAGGAAGCCGGCGCCCGGGTAGGCGATGTTGGGCTTGCGCTCGTAGGTCGCGCCGTAGACCCACGACTTGAACCCGTTGTCGTAGTACGGCTGCTCGGCAAAGGGGTGGCCATCCATCACGTTGGTGAAGCCGAAGGCCGGCTCCGCCAGCGAGATGTCGCCATTCGTGCCGCCCATCGCCGGCACGTAGGCCAGCACCGCGTTGTTGCCCCACACGTCGCTGCTCTCGTCGTCCTCGCCCACCACGATGGCGTCGCCGACCACGATCTCCTCGACGTTGAGGATGCTCTTGAGCTGGTCGATCGTCGCCGGACCCATCTGGGTGTTGGGCAGGTAGGTCTTCACCTCGGCGTTATGGCGCAGGGCGACGGCCGCGTCGGCCGACAGCGTGAGCTGGTTCGGACGACGGCCGACCTTCTTGCGGATAGTCTCGGCAGCCGCCGTGATATCGGTCACCGGCGTGCCGTCGGCGTGGCTCCACTTGGTGGCGCCGGACAGCGCCAGCACGTTTCCGCCAGGGTAGGTGCCGGAAGTCGTCGCCAGCGCCGCCACCTCGATCTCGTAGTCCAGCGCGAGGATGGCATTGGCCGTCGACATCGCGATGCGGCTGATATCGAGGTTGGCCGTCAGGTTCAGGCGGCGCGACTCCTCGCTCTCGCGAATCAGCTCGCGCGGCATCGGGATCTCGACCGAGTACTGGTTCACCTCGTACGTCTTGCCGTCGTACTTGATGCTCACGCGCTTGGTGGCACTGCCCGGCGCGCGGCGCAGGTTGTACTGGCGGAAGCGCTCCTCGCCCACCTGGGCAATGACCACCTTCGACAGCGCCTGCGGCAGGCGCGGGAACAGTCGCTCGGCGACCATCGTGCCCTGGCCCATCCCCAGCAACAGGTTGGTCAGGACGGGGTTCTGCTTCAGGCGGATTTCGTCGGCCGTCATCATGATTGCGTGTCCTCGTGTGATTCGGGGTCAGTGACCGGCGCTCAGGCGCCGCTCGTGTAGGTGGCCACGACGGCATTCACCGCTTCGGCGTAGCTGACCTTGTGTTGCGCCGCGTAGGCCTTGGCCCGCTTGTCCAGCTCGGCGTCGTCGGCCGGCGCCTCGGCATGGCCACCGCCGGCGTTGCCGGGAGCGTGCTCGCCAAACTGCACGGCCGGCTTGGCGTTCGAGAGCAGGTTCTTGAGCCACTCCACCGGCTGCACCTTCTTGGTGGTGTCGCCTTCGGAGAACTCCACCGGCTTGGATGCGGCCAGCAGATCCAGCACCGCCACCGCAGAGCCCTTGTCCTTCGGCAGCAGCCGGCCGGCCTTCACCTGCGCTTCGGCGAACGACACGTGCGCCTCATGCGTGGCGCTGCGCTGCTGTTCGGCGAACTGGGCCAGTTGTTCCTGGGCGGCCTTGGCCTCGGCCTCGGCTTTCTTCGCGCGTTCATCGGCGGCTTTGGCCTCGGCCTGGGCTGCGGTGAGCGCTTCCTTGTCCTTTTCCATTTGCTCTTGCTCCTGAGTGGTTTGGCCGGAGTCATCGGCCTCGGAAAAACTGACGCACACGACGTCCGGGTCATCAGCGAAGGCGATCTCCTTCAACCCCTTCACACCGGGCGGCTGCGCGCCCAGAAAACCGATGTGACGGACGTACCAGCTACCCGGCTTGGGGTTGCCGGGGTGGTCGGGGGAATAGAAGGAAGTCGAACGCTTCGGGAAACGGCGCGTGCGCACCATCTCGGCAAACTGCGGCTCCACGTCGCGGTGCTCGCGCAGCACCAGGCGATCGCCGTCGGCCACCAGGCGACGCACCCAGCCGTAGGCCGGCAGGTCGTGCTCGGGGTGTCCAACCGTCAGCGGGGCTTCGTGCAGCGCCGGGTCGTAGCCTTCGGCCATCTGCACGATATCGGCGCGTGTGTAATGACGCGTCACGCCCTGGCCGTCGACGTGACTGCCGGCGCGGAAGATCTCGATATCGGTGGGGAGCGTTGCCTTATCCATGCCCCGCACTTTGCGTGCGAGGTGGCATGATTACCCGGTAAAGCGTTTTAGATATTTCAACGGGTGCGGGGGATTAGGTCGTGAAGCGATTCGTTCTGCCGGTGTCATTCGCGATCATCGCGGTGGTTGTCATCGTTGCACTCGCCGCAGCATATGCGATGTACAGCCCACGCCCGCTCACCGTAGCAGGACTTGTGCTCTTGCTGCTAGGTGCGCTGATGGCACTGCTCGGCGTCAGCGAGTTGGCGAGGCAATTCCGAAAGCCCAGCCTCCTTGAACGACTGCGCCGGTCACTGCTGCAGCCCACCGGCCCAGAAGAGCACGAAGCAAGCGCCGACATGATCGCACTCGGAAAGATGAGGGCCACGATGGATGCGAGCATCAGAAGGCCGCTCGACCCGGATTCTCCAATCAGCGAGATTGTCGCGGCGGTCGAGTACAACTTCGAACAGGTCTCTGACGACCTCGGAAAGGTGCGCGCCGAGATGCGCGCGGCCGATGCGGGACTGGACCACAAGGTGAGCGACGAGAGCAGGCGGCTCGCCAATGGCGTAGCCGCACTTCGGCAGGATCTCGAAGACGCCACCACCGGCGGGCTGGACCTCACCATTGCGGGCCTGTGGTTCGTGATCGCCGGTACCGTGCTTTCGGCACTGCCTGGGCTGGGCGTTATTGCCGGGTGACCAATTCCCACATGTGCTGCCATCCTCGTAGCGGCTACTCGTGTTGTGCTTGCGACGTCGCCCGTCTTCAGTGGCGCTCGGCCTTTCGTGTGAATGGCATTATTCGCCCGCGAAACGCTCTAGCTACTTGCAGGGGGAGTGATGAACGATCGTAGGTGGGACATCCGCGTGCTGCGCCAATACATCCGGAATACTGACTTCGAGGAAGAACGGAAGATGCGGCTCGTGCAAGCCGCTGACTCGATCGGGGTCTCATTCAATCGCTTCTACTGGTACCACAGAGATCAATTCGATGCCGCGCTCGACGAGCTGCGACGGCACATGCAGACAGGTGGAATCATGGCGGCGCTGAGGTTCATGCTGTCGCAAAGCAAGGAACAGGAAAAATGCGACCTTGCAGTAGCCGCGCTGCAAGCCAACTCTGTTGCGGCCATGCATGTCCTCCGATCATCGGTCGATATGTACGCCCAGCTCGAAAACGGCTTGTCCTCGTCTGAACCGCTCTCACCGGATCGCTGCGACATCGCGTCCCTATACCGTCAGCGCGAGAGACTATCGGCCGAAGGACGAGATCGCGTCGCGACAATTGTCGGATCGGCACCGTACTCGTATGTGAATGCCTTCGTGAACATCGCGAAGCACCGCCACCTCATCCAAACACCGCAAAGCCTGGAGCGTGACGCCGCGGGCGATCAGCACGTCTATGGGATTTACGCCGATGCATTCTCGTACCGGAATGCACACTTCCCGAGAAGGCCGCTGGGTGAGTTATTTACGACGATGGACGAGCTCATCGCCTTGATCCTCGAAGCGGCGGTCGGGCTAAACCAATCGCTGGGGCTTGATTCCTCGCCCTGAGGATGCCGCCGCGAGCTTTTATAAAAGCCCCTGGTGCGATTTTCGCACCCCGGCGCGACCGCTGGCACGGTGCGGGGGCGTTCAGGGGCTCACAGGGCCGCCTACGCGCCCGACTCTTCCAGGCCGAGCTTGCCCTGACGGCGGCTGAACTCTTCCTCGCGGATGGCGGCGAGGATCTGATAGATGCGCACCACGCTCAGGTCGTGCTTGCGGGCCAGCTCGTGATGGTTGCGGCCGTTGAACTCGGCGGCGATCTGCCGATCGCGCAGGCTCAGCCGGTAGCGGTGGCCGCGGTGCATGTAGAAGCTGTCGCCGCCGAGCTCGATCGAGAGCAGCTCGGTCTGGTCCAGCGCGATGCGGGCGAGCTGCTCGCGCGGCAGGCCGGTGAGCTCGTCGGCCTCGATCAGGCCGGTGTACAGGTGCATGGCCACCTCGCGCAGCCGCTCCGGATACGCCTCGTCGAACAGCGCCTCCAGCGGTGCGCGCACATCGGCCGCCACGTGCACGGTGCGCGGTGCGTCGGTCATCGCTCGCTCCACTTCTTCAACGATTCGATCAGGGTGTGCTCCTGCGCCGGCGTGAGGAAGTCCAGCGCCTGGACGTGGTTGTCGGTCTGATGCTCGACCCACTTGAGCAGGCCGCGCATGCTGCGCTCCCGCACCCGCCCGGCGTCGGCCAGGGCGCACCACAGCGCGTACATCTTCTTCTGCGGCGCCGTGAGCGGCCGGCGTTTCTTGCTGCCGTCCGGGCGCGGATAGCCTGCGCGATGGAAGTGCTCCATCACCGCCTCCAGCTCGGCCACGCTGCAATCCTTGCTGCTGCGCTTGCCAGCGGCGTGGGCGGCGACGGCGCTGCGGTAGGTATCGTCGTCGAGCTTGAGGTGCGACGCGGCCGCATGCACGCGCCGCACCAGGCGGGCGTGCTGGGCCGCGTTGCGGGCGCGGGCGGTGTTCATGCCGCTTTGTCCTCGCCCTGCACGATCTCGCCGCCGAGCGCCAGTAGCAGCGCCTCGATCAGGTTGACCTGAACGCCGGCGAGCAGCGCCAGCTCGCTGGCGAGGCGGTCACCGCCGTCCTCGTCGAAGCGCGCCTGCAACTGCTCGCCGACGATGTCGAGGAACTCCAGGCGGCGCAGCTCGAGCCCGGCAGTCAGCGTAAAGCTGACGCTCTGGTCGAATGTCAGGCGCAGCTGCATCGGCTGCTTGCCAGCTTCGAGATGCTCGCGTACCTGGTCGAAATCCAGTTCGCCGCGCGCGTAGCGCACGCTGGCCCCTTCCTCGGTCATCGAGCGCAGCTCGCAGTCGTGCTCGAAACTGAAGGGTCCGGGGAGCACGCCGTCAATGAGCCATTCGGCCATCGCACGCTGCGCGGACACCCTGGTGCGGACCAGTTGCAGCGGGAAGGTGTCGAGCGCGTCGCGTAGCGCCTCGAGCACATCCTCGGCGCGACGGCGCGAGGCGGCGTCGACGACAAGCAGTCCGTGGGCTGGCGAGATCCACGCGCGGATGCTGCTCGGGCGGACCAGCGCCGTCGGCAGCAGCTCCTGCATGACCTGCTCGCGCAGGTCTTTCATCTGCTTGCGGCCGGGGCGATAGCCCTGCTCCTCGGCGATTAGCGCTGCGCGCGCATCCGCCTCGCGCCGCACCACGGCGGAAGGCAGCACCTTGGATTCGATGCCCAGCTCGATCAGCCAGAAGCCTGCGGCCTCGAACACCATCGCACCGTCGCCACCCGGCGACACCCAGCCGCGCGATTCGGTGTCCTGGCTGCCCGGCGCGCACAGCCTGCGCCGGGTCAGCGCCGCGTCGAGTGCTTCCCGCGAGATCCACAGCGGCGTCATCCGCTCCGCCACGGTGCGGGCGGGCTTGAGTCGATACACGATTGCATTGCGGAACATCATGATCAGACCTCCTCGGGCGGGATCTCCGCCAGGGCGTTGACGACGGGCACCAGTTCGAGCGGGGTCTGGCTGGTGAAGCAGTACTCGGTATCGGTGCCGTCGGGCATCACCACCTGCATGCGAGGGCGCGGATCCTCGCCCTCGCGGAAGAAGAACACCTCCATGCCTTCGGGCAGCAGGTGGCCGATGTTGAGCAGCGACGCGCGCAGCACGTCGATGGTCTGTGCTTGGGTGAGGTGGGTGAATTTCGGGCTCATCAGGCGGCCTCCTTCGTTTGGCAGCGGCTGCACAGGTCGGGCTCGACCCAATGGCAGCCACCGTCGCAGGCGTTGTCCCAGGTGCAGCCGCAAACCTTGCAGGTTTGGGATGTGTCGATTCGGATCTTCCATTCCGACTCGCCGACCGAACCGTTCCCCAATCGCGAGATCTCGCGGCGCTGGTGTTCCCCGAGGATCTTGATCGAAAGGTTGTGCACGGCCTGTCGCTCACCACCGGTACATGACGCACGCTGCTTTCCAGCGCGCGCGGTGTAAGTGCCATAGCGGTAGCGCACAGATACGTTGATGTCCATCAGCCCACCTCCGCACTGCGGTTGTGCTCAATCGGGGCCCCAGGCGCGACGCTGCGCCAGTCCGGCCAGTCACGTGCTTCGTTCCTCGCTTGCTTTGCGGCGAGCGCCTCCGCGATCTGCTCAGGGGCGAAACCGGCGCGCCACGCGCCGTCGAACGCGAGCAGCACGACGTCGATCCACTCGGCTACATCGCCGGGGTTTGTTTCAATCTCGGCGAGCTCCTTGCGGATGTGGGCAAGAACACCTTGCGCGCGTGCGCCGGGGCCGAAGGTGCGTTCCGAGAATGCGCGCTGCCTACGCAAGTGCGCGACGAGGTCGAACGTGGTCGGCTCTGGATCCGCGTTCAGGTGTCGTCCGATGGTCTCCAGCGCTGCGACCGCCGCGTGGTGCGCGGGGCTCGTCGGCTCGATCGCGTTTGGGCCGAAGGTGAGACTGACGCTCACCTCTTCTTCGACGGTGTCGGCAAGTTTGATGATCGCGGAGGCCATCTCACGCCCCCGCGATATCGAGAGGAATCGGGGCGTAGGCGTCGGTGTTGCCTACGCGCTCATAGATGCGGATGTAGCTCTTGCTGCTGGCCACGGTGACCGCATCGGACAGCGCCGACATGGCGCGCTGCCACTTCTCGTCGTGTATATCGAGCCGGCGCAGGCCGAGCACGCGGCCGGTGCTGATGGTGCCGGCCTTGTCGGTCTGGAAGGCATCGTTCACCAGTGCCTGAATCTCGGGCCGGGCGCCTGCGCTCCACTCGCGGATGCATTCATCGACCAGGGCTTTTGCGGCCTGCAGCCGCTCGTCGAATACCAGCGTCTCTTGCACGGCGCGCAGCACCTTGTAGCGGCCGTCGAAGCTGGTGAGCTGGACGTTGCCTTTGCCGCCACCGACCGTGACGCCGTACTCCTCGGCCGACAGATCGACGAAGGCGCCGATATCGTCAAAGGCGCGGCGCTTGAATTCCGCAAGGTTGGTGGACATGGCCTTGGCTGCCGTGACGATCTCCAGCACGACGCGATCGCGCTCGACGTCGATCGGCTTGATCTGGCTCTCGGGGATCAGCCGCCCGCGTGCATCTTTGCGGAAGCCGTCCGGGGTGGGTTGTTCGGTAGTCATGAGGATCTCCTGTGGGTTAAGGGCGCACTGCGCGGACGCGGGGCGCGCTGGCCGCGCGCAGGCGCGGCTTGAGCGGTGCGCTGGGCTGGAAGAGCACGCTGTGGCTGACGCCAGTCCAGCCACCGCTGCTGTGGTGCATGCCGGTGGGCCAGATGGCTAGCCAGTAGCCGGCATCACCACGGCGGTAGATCTGTGCCGAGGAGATGCGGCAGTCGGCCGCGAGTTGCTCGAGGGCTGCGCGGAAGTGGGTAGCGCCGATGCGCAGTGCGCGTCGCACGTCATCCGCCTTCGCTGGGCTGGCCGAGGAGGCGCGGGCGATGTGGGCGAGGATGCGGTCAGCAGCATCGGTCATGCGCCACCTCCGAACATGTCGCCCGTTCGTTCATCGCGCACGGCCACGGACAGGGCCGGCGGGCCGTCGCGCGATTCGAACCGGGTGCAGAACGGGATGCCGTGCTGGTTGTACCGCCACAGGTCGTCGACGAGCAGCTGCTCGTCGCACTCGACACCGGCTTGGCCTTCGGCCTGGTTGTGGCGACACCCGGCGCACCACGCGGCTTCGAACCCGTGGCGCTCCTGGTGGGTCGGCGGCAGATAGGGGCGGAAAGGTTGGGCGTTCATAGGGCCTCCTCCCACATCACGTACACCGCCATGAACGGCGCCGAGACGACGCGCACCGTGCGGCCGTCGCGGTCGAACTCCGGGCCGAAGGTGCGCGCACCTGCCTTGTCCAGCAGCGGCGCGATGCTGCGGGTGGGGTCGCGCTCGATGCGCACGACCGGGGCGCAGGTGACCGGCGGGATGCCGGCCAGGCTGTGCTGGATCACCCGGATTTCCATGTTGCGCAGTGCGCGCATGGCCTCGTTGACGCGGGCGATTCGGGCGGCGGTGGCGGCGTTAAGCACGTGCAGCGAGGGCTCGCGCTCGACGCGGGCGCCGGCGTGGCGGCGCATGGGGATCACGTCTGGATGGTGGAGCATGGTCAGCACCCCCGGATGACGTCGGCCGTGACGCGCGGAAACTGCACCGCGGCGGCGGCGTTCATGCCGCGCACGACCAGGTTGTTGACGACCAGCGGGTAGCAGATGCTGCGCGCCTCGGCCATGCTGCCGCCGCGCGGGATGCGCACCAGGCGCGCGCGGATGGCGTCGACCGCATCGTCCGCCAGCACGTCGCAGAGCTGCGCGCCGACGCGGCCGAGCTTGTGATCGAGGTAGGGCTGCAGATCTTCGTCGAGCGGCAGCATCTCGCGGCGCTCGCAGCGCTGCACGATCTCGCGCACGTCGCTGAGCTTGTCGCTGAGGGTTTCGTCCAGCTCGGGCTGCCCGATCAGCACCACGCCGAGCAGGCGCTGCAGGCCGATCTTGAGCTCCATGTAACCTTTGAGCGCGCGCAAGGTGGACACCGGCATGCGGTGCGCCTCTTCGATGATGAGCAGGTTGCGGTAGCCGGCGGTGCAGCTGCTGGCCAGCAGATCGCGCACCTGCTTGTTGCGCGCCTGGGTGCTGCTGCGGATGCTGGCGCCGGGGTCGAGCTCGCGGATGATGGCCTCCGAGATCTGGCCGGCCCACATCGGTTTGCCGCGGCGCTCGGTCTTCTCCATCTCCATCACGAAGGGCTTGATGATGACGACCGGCTTGCCTTCGATGCGGATTCGCTCCTCGAGCTCCTCGCGCAGCGTCGTTTTGCCGCTGCCCGATTCGCCCACCAGGGCGACGAAGCCCTGGTTGAGCGCGCAGTCCATCAGTGCGGCGCGCGCACGGCGCGTGGAGGCGCTGTTGAACACGTCGCCCAGGGCGTTGATGTCGTCGACGAACGGCGAGCGGGAGAGCCCGAAGTGCTCGAGCGCCGCGTGCGTCAGGGTTTCATTGCGTAGTAGCATGTGATCGTCCTCGTTCTCGTCAGGGATTCCAGGGCAGGCCCGGGCCGCGTTGGCGCGCGGTTCGGGCCATTCTTCAAACACCGTCTCCAGTACTTCCTCGTCGGCCGCCCAGCGGCGCAGCGCGGCCTTGATGCGCTCCTTCACTACGTTCTGCGGCACGGCCTTGGGCCAGAAGCCGTGATTGACCAGCTGCGCGATGGTGGCGGGCGAGTAGCCCACCTCGCGGCCCAGGTCGCTTTGCGATTTGCCGAGCCCGGCCAGCACGCCTTTCAGTTTCAGTCGCACGTTCCCTCCTCTCATTGGCCGCCGACCACGCGCAGACCGGCGCGGGCGGTGAGGCGCTGTTGCAGTTGATCGATCGCGGTTTCGGGCACGCCGTCCGGGTACCACTCGGCGATGCGCGCATGGGTGTCGGGGCCGATCGCATGGCCACGGGCCAGCAGGTGCTGGGCGGCCTCGAAGTGGCTGAGCAGACGCTCGGGGCTGCGGTCGACGCTGGCCACGCGCGTCTCCAGCTCCGTGCCGCGCCTGGGCAGATAGGTGGGGATGTCGGCGTGCTCGATGACGCGGGCCGGGTCGATGCGCCCGCCGAACGAGGCCAAGCGCGTCTTGCGCACTGCTGCGGCGGCTTCGTCGGTATCGGTGTCGGTGGCCACGCGCTCGACGAGCTTGCGGTGCGTGTCGGCTTCGGTGTCGGCCGGGGCGGCATGCTCTTCGCCGATCACCGGTGCATCCAGGCGGAAGCCGGCGTCGTTGCGCTCGACCATCGGTACGGTGTGCAGCTGCTCGGCACCGTCGGCGGCGGTGTCGACGATGACGGCGCTGCCGGGCTTGTAGGGGTTGTAGGTGACGTGCAGCGTCTCACCCACCATCACGCCCGGCACGTCGCGCACGTCGTACTCGGCGCCCTTGAAACTGACGGTGAGCGTGCCGCTGACCTTGCGCGTCTCGGGCGTGTGGGTGAGCAGCTCGCGCGCCAGGTCGCCGTCGACGGTGCGCAGCTGCTCGGGCGTGATCTCCATCCAGACGTCGAAACGCGTGCGCCGCGTGCGGCTGTGGATCTTGGTGGCGTTGTACCAGCGCGCCCAGCTCTGCGCGGCGTCATTGAGCTCGTCGAGGTTGGCCACCGGCTTCAGGCGCAGGCCGGATTCAAAGGAGCGTTCGATGATGTTTCGCGCGTTCTCCACCTGGCCGGTGGCGCGGGCGTTGCCGGGCATGTGGGCCTCGAGCCGCACATCGAGCCGGCGCGCGAGGTTCTTGAAGGCCCCCGCCGTGTTGGCGCTGCCCATGTCCATCATGAGGATGAAGGGCACACCGTAAAACGGATCCTGCCCGCACTGCTGCACGAAGCGGATGAAGGACTCGGCCAGGTTGGCCGCGCTCTCGGCGCCCATCACGTAGTTGACGCCGATGCAGCCGGAGTAGTGGTCGGTGACCTCGTAGGACCACACGCGGTCGGCCGCGATCCTGGCCAGGTTGCCCGGCTTGTTCTTGTAGAAGCGGTCATGCTCCATCACCTGCAGGCCGGTTTCGCGCTCACTGCGGGCGTCGAGGTAGTACAGCACGCACAGCGAGGCGTCGATCTGCCACACGTGGTTCGGGTGCAGGCTCTGCAGCTCGGTGTGTGCGCTGGGGCGCAGCAGCTGGTCGGGGTGCAGGTTGTAGGCACGCAGGGCGCGGCCGATGGCGCTGTCTGAGAGCGGACGCACTTCGCCGGTGACCGGGTCGACATACTCGGCGCGGATCTCGCCGTTGGCGCGCAGCATCTCCACCGCCTGGGTGATGCTCATCAGCCGCTTGTTGGATTTGCGCAGGCTGTCCATCAGCAGCGCGCTGATGGTGACGGCCTCGCTGCGCGCCAGCGTCACGGCGCCGGCGTCGGATCGTTGCTTGCGGGGTCTGTGGGTCACGGTGACCTCCTTCATGCGCCGCATCAGCGTCGAGTACGGCATGCCGAGCCGGCGGCACGCCTCGGCATAGACGGCGTGCTTGCGGCCGTGGCCGGCGGCTTCGGCGCGGCGGCGCACGTCGCACAGCGCGTCGATGAGGGCGGGGTTCATGGGCGGCGGCTCAGGCTTGGCTGACCCAGCCGTGTTCGTCGGCGTCGATCTCGGGCAGGTCGAACTCGTCGCGCAGCGCCAGCAGGTCGGCCTGCAGCTGGCCGATGATCCCGGCCATGAACACCGTGGGCCGCGCTTCGGGCGTGTCGCCGTGGTCGTTGAGCGCTTGCATGGCCGCGCGCAACTGGCCGATGATTCCGCCGCGCACGTCATTGGCCATGCGGGTGGCCTCGGCTTGCAGCTGGGCCAGCGCTTCGTCAGGCGTGACGTTGGCGATGCGCTTGGCCTTGGCGCGCTCTTCGTCGAGTCGGCGGTTCTTCTCGGCCAGCAGGTCATCCTTGGCCTTGCCGTCCTCGACGGCTTCGCGCAGTGCGGCGCGCAGCTGGCTGGCGCTCATGCGATCGACGTCGTCGAGTTCATCCAGGGCCTCGAGCTGATCATCGTCGTGCGTGACCAGCTCGAGGAACGCGCTGGCGCTCTTGATCTGGCCGCTCAAATCGGCCAATTTGGCCGATTTGGCAGTCTTGGCCGCTGCCTGCATGAATCGCCGAGCAGAACGGTCTGAGATGCCGAGCATTTCTACGCGCTGGGCGAACTCGCCGTGCGGCGTGAGCTCCTTGAGCAGCAACAGGCGCTTGCCGGTTTCGAGTAGCGCTTCCACCGTGCGACGCTGATAGAAGCGGATGCCGTCCTCGAGGGCGCCAACGTTGATCGCACCGTCGTATCCAAGCTCGGAGGCGACTGCCAGAACGTGCGCGTCGTGCCGCTCGGCGACTTGATGTGTCTCACGCACGGCGTCCAACAGCTGCGCCGTGTGCTGATCGTCTGCTTCGGTCGCGGCTTCGGGGGCGGCATCGGGAACTGCTGCGGATTTACGTCCTCGGGTCATTTGCGGTCTCCATTGAAAAGGAAGTTGAGCACCTCGCCATCACTCGCGCGGGCGGGGCTGGTATAGCGTTCGCGGTCTTCGCGCAGCTGCACCTCGGCGCGGCCCAGCGCCGCATAGACCTTCACGGCCTGCTGCGGCAACCGTGACGTCAGGCGCCAGCACTGCGTCTGCTCGTCGTAGGCCGCGATGCCGGCGGTTTCGAGGTTGTCGAGGTCGCGTGTGATGTCGCTGGGGTTGCAGCCGACCAGCTTTGCCAAAGCGCTGGGCTGGTAGCCGCGCACGACGTCGCCGAACAGGGCCAGCACAACCCTCAAAATCCGCTGCTGCGAACCGCTGGTGTATTTGCCTGCCATCAGTTCAGCTCCAGTTCGGGTTGGTCGGATTTCTCGACGTTGGCGCGGTGCCAGGCGAGCGACTCCATGCCGGTGGTCAGCGCGCCCATGCACTCGTCGCGCTCGATCTCGCCGCGCTTGAGCTTGAGCAGCGCGCCGGGTGCTTCGGCGAGCACCATCTGCAGGTCATGGATGTCTTCAGCAGACAGGTTGCGGCCCGGGGGAATCTGGATGACTACGGCGCCCTCGCGGCTGGCGAGGTAGCGCACGACATGGTTGCTGCCGGTGAGGTGCTGCCATGCAATCAGGGCGCGTACCGGCATGGAGTCGGTTTCGATCCACTTGTATAGCGTGGCCGGAGTGGTGCCGAGCAGCTCGGCGAGGCGCTCGACATTGAGGCGTTTGCGCTTGAGGGCGTGGGCCTTGTCCAGTTCGAAGGCCGCGCGCAGCGATGTCGGTACGGAGTTCGAAATTCGTCGAGTCATTGGAAGTGCGCCTGTGTAACGAGTGCGAAACAAATGCCCGGGTGGATTGGGGTAAAAATCCCTTTCGCGGGGCTAAAATGGTTTGAACTTGCAGTCCAATCGCTGCTAGGCGGCGATGGGCTCGGGCGACTTGATGCCCGCTCGCACCGCGATTTCATGCGCTCGGCCGAAATTGGCCTTGTCCACGCCGTTGAGGACGCGATAAACGGCCTCGGGCGGGAAACCGTTTTCATCCGCCCAGGAGCGGATGGTCTTGCCTTGGCTGAGCAGGCGTCGCTTGAACGTCTCTGCGGTCATTGCCGGACCTCCTGATGAGCTCGTTTTCATGGGGTTTGCTCGCGATTCGTTACCAGTGAAATCACGTTGTTTTATGTGTGTTTTGTGTGTGGCCTGAATCTTAGGTTTGATTTTCCAACTTTGCAAGGGGTGAGTGTGCTTTCTGCACTCGTGAAGTCGATCATGGAAGCGTGCAACCTCCACCAGAAGGATCTGGCGGAGGTGATCGGCGCATCCCTCAGTCGCGTGAAATCGATCACGTCAGGGCGCGTAAAGAATCTAAAACATGAGGAAATACAGGCACTGGTGACGAAGCTGGGCATCAACCCGACCTGGCTGACGACCCAGCAAGGGCCGATGTTCTCGCATGAGATCGAGGACGAGACGGACGCCGAGTTTGAAAATCGCATCCTTCGCATCAACTACATCCGCGAGCTGCTCGGCGCGCTGCCCATCGAGCCGAGCCAACGTGAACGGCTAGCCGCCGTGATGACCGGGGATCCTGTCGAGGATGCGAAGGTGATCGTCAGCGCCGTGGAATCTGCGGAACGACAGGGGTTTCATTCAACGTCAGTGCGAACGCGCGCGGCCCGGCCAGATGAGAATCTGCCCTGGTTTATACGGGCGACGGATGCTCTGTCGAACAACCGAGGTGAGCGGGGTGCAGGTATTAAAAAGCAATTCGTGATCTTCGAACAAGGCTTTGGAAAAACACTTGCTGTACAGGAGTCGCTGCTTTCAGAACACCCCGAGACCTGTGCCACCGACCGGGAGTCCGAGCTGTTGCGCAACTACAGAAACAGCCCGGCCATCGGTAAGGAAGCGATCGAGAAAACTGCCAAAGCGCTTGCGGTTGCAACAGAGCAGATTGTTCAGGAGAAGTAGTGCGATGCTGCCAGACGAGCGGGAGGAAACACCGGTCGGTGAGCCGCGGCTCATTTATGACGGTGATGGGATCACCCTGACGGCGGAGCTGATCGTCTACAAGAACCCGAAGACGATACGGTATGGCGAGTTGAACAAGCAGGCCACTGCGGCAAAGCGCGCAAGAGACATGCCTCGCGCTGTCGAACTGTTGCAGGAAGCCAAGGCGCTGTATGGCGACGACTATGAGGACACTCGTCTGGCAAAATTTCTGCAGCAAGCGGGACGCTTTGACGATGCAATGACAGAGATACAGTGGTTGATCGACACCTTGCACGGGCGTATCGAGCGGCATCTCTCCCACCAGCCAAGAGTTACGCGTCGCGCCAGCCAAGCGGGGTATATGTCCCGGATCCATCGCGATGCGGTGATGATTTGCAAGCGGGCAAAGGAAACTGAACTTCAGTCGCATCACGGCGCTGAGCAGCTGCGCTGGACGAATCTCGCGCATAAACTGTGGCCTCTGTCTGAAGCATGCGATCTACAACGTAGCGAGGAGTTCGCACTGGCCTGCGCTGCGAGCCGTCAGGGCGATCGAACATCCATGGAAGCCTATTTCAGGAAGTGGCGACCGGACGTGAGCGAGTAAACGGAATGGAGAAGATGCGGCCATGAAGAAGATTTCCCTAGGATTTGCAGCTGCTCTGCTGCTCGTCTCGTGCGCCACGATCGGCACCAACTTCGATGAAGCCCGTCTGACCGAGCTGCAGCCGGGGAAAACCACAGTCACGGACGCGCGGAAGATCCTCGGCGAGCCCTACCAGACCGTGAACGTCAGCAACGGTCACACCGTGCTCACCTGGCAGTACATCATGTCGACGGGCGTTGGCACGACTTCCAACAAGCTCGCCTCCGTCCAGTTCGGCCCGGACCGGCGCATGGTGGGCATTCAGCACCTCATCAACATCCCAATGTCCGAGGCGGACGCTGAGCGCCTGCGCGTCCAGGCGCAAACTCGTAGTCCATAACCCGCGTTGCACTGCTCGATCCCTGCATGAAGACGACGGAACGTAAGCTGCACAAGGAGGCGATCGAAGCCATCGGAATGATCGCCCCGACGGCCGCACCGATGCGGAACAAGCTCAATCGGGTGATGGCGCACAGCGATGACCCGAAACTCCGGGACCTGGTCGCGAAGCTGCTGGACGCGCATCGCTTCGCATCGCACACCCCTGCGACCCCAATCGCTGAACAGTCACGATGCAAAGGCCTCGCAAGTGAATTGCGGGCCTATTGCCGGTCGGTTCTTGAACGCGGCGGCTCGCCGACGACGCACGATTCGCCCGATATCTAAAACGCTTTACCGGGAAACCATCCCGGCCTGATCGCACCATGGCCCCTGCATACCGTTACCCAACGTGCAGGAGCCTGAGATGTCTTCCTTTCGTACCCCACGCATGGCGTGCTGGCTGCTGGTCAGCCTGGCGCTGCTCGCGCTCGTGGCGCTGTTTGCGCCGTATCAACTGCCGGTTTCCCTCTACAAGCTCTCCCTGATCACCAGCGCGGCGTGGGTCGCGTACTGGATCGATCGCGGGCTGTTTCCGTACGCCCGGCCTCATCAGTTCTTGCAGTACTACGCCAGCCCGGCCACGCCGGGCATGGCCGTGTCGACCACGCTGGAACAGACGATTGCATTCGCGGCGTCGATGTTGCGCCGGGCGATCTTGATTGCTGCGGCGATGATCGGCGTGGCGCTGGGGGCGTGACGTGGACGGCCGCTGGGGGCGCCTGCGCTATCTACCGCTGATCGGTCTGATGCTGATCTGCACGCTGGTCTGTGTGCATCGCCGCGCCTTGTTCCTGGTCGCGGTGCTGGGCGCTTTTGGGTGGGCGGCGTTTGCCGCCTACGACGCGGCGAGCGGGGTGCTGCGGTGAACGGGCTGAAGGCGTGGGCCTCGTCTTTCGTCGCCACGCCTCACCGCCCGCCCCGGTGGGTGTCGGTTTTGTTCGGCCTGTTCGTGGCGGTGATCTGCGCCTCGCTGCTGCTGATTGCGCTTGCCTCGAGCGCACGGGCGGCCGGGCCGGGTCTGCAGGCGGAGTGGCCGGCTGCGGCGACGCGCTACCGCGCAGACCTGACGCGCCAGGCACGCCTGCAGTGGGGGCTCGACGCGCCCGTTGCGGCGTTTGCGGCGCAGATCCACCAGGAATCGATGTGGCGCCGGGATGCGGTGAGCCGGGTCGGGGCGCAGGGCATGGCGCAGTTCATGCCGGCGACCGCGCGGTGGTGGTGCGAGCTGCACCGCTTGAGCACCGACGAGTGCCAACCGCGCAACCCCACGTGGGCGCTGCGCGCTCTGGTGGGGTACGACCGGTGGCTGTGGGACCGCATCCGAAACACGGCGGACGAGTGCGACCGCTTTGCAATGACCTTGAGTGCCTACAACGGCGGGCTGGGCTGGGTGCGGCGTGACCGCGCTCTGGCATCGAGCAAGGGGCTCGACAGCAGCCGGTACTGGGGCGCGGTGGAAACGGTGAATGCAGGCCGAGCCGCCTGGGCAATCAAGGAAAACCGCGACTACCCGCGCCGAATCCTGTTGCAGCACGCGCCGCGTTACGCGGCCTGGGGGCGCACGCCGTGCGCCCCGAACACCACGGGGGCGACACCATGAAGACGCTGATCCTGATCCTTGCCACGACGCTGGCGCTGGCCGGCTGCGGCAGTTCCTACGACAAGTACGTCGAAACGCAACGCGAGCTCATCACCGAAGCGCTCGAGCACCAAAAGCCGCTGGTCAAGATCACCGCCCAGGAGGGCCAGACGATCACCGGGCTGGCATCCGTCGAGGTCTTCGCGCCGCAGGCATTGCCGCGTATCGAGCAGGAGCGGCCGAGCCAGTTGATCGGCGCGGTGGAGCGCGTTGCCATGGGCGCTCTGGGTGTTGCGGGAACCAAAGTGATCGCCGACACGGCGTTGGGGGTGGCCCAGGAGATCCGCGGCGCAGGCACGCACGGCTACGACTACGTGAACCCGACGCCCGTGATCGCACCGGACCCACTCGTGGTTGAGCAGCCACCCGTCCAAGTGGTCTATCCGCCGCCGGCTCAGGTGGTCGATCCGATCATCGTGCCAACTCCGCTGGCGCCGGCCGAATGATGCGCGTGCTGGGAAAGCTCTCGACCTACGCGCTGCAGATCGCCATCGGTTCCGCGCTGACGTTTGCAGGCGTGGCCGGCGTGCAGACGCTGCGCCTGTCGGCCGAACAGGGCGCGCACGCCAAGACGCAGAAGCAGCACGAACAGATGGTCGCGGCCGCAGCGCGCGCCACTGCTGACGCAGTGATGCTTGCGCGGGTCGAGGAGCGGCGCCGATACGCCGAATTGCAGGGGATTGCCGATGAAACCGCCCAAGCACTCACGCGCGCACGTGCCGATGGCGCTGCTGCTGTCGCTGTCTCTCAGCGCCTGCGCGAGCGGATTACCGCTCTTGTGTCCGCCACCGGTCGATGCGCCGGAGATTCCGCCGCTGCCGAGCCAGGCACAGCAACCCGAACCACCGGGGATCTGCTCGCCGACGTGCAGCGCCGGCTTGACCAGGCTACGGACGAAGTTGCTCGACATGCTGACGACGCCCGCATCGCCGGACGCGCCTGCGAGCGCAGCTACAACGCCCTGAGCGGCGGGCAGGAGATCAATCGATGATCCGAAGACATTCAAACCCGCCGGAGGATGTGTGACACCAGAGAACCTGAAGGATCTGCAGGCGGTAATGACTTTGTTGAGCATTTTCAACATGGTCGGCCTGTGGGCCGTGGCGGTTTACACCTGGCAGGCCAACCGCAAGCGCGTAACCAACGAGCGGATTTCAGGCCTCCAGGAGGCCGTCGACAAGCGAATGGACAATCTCAAAACTGGGATCGACCGTCAGGGCGACAGGCTCACGCGTGTCGAGCAGGACTTGCAGCATGCACCGACCCACGATGATCTCAAGCGGTTGCACGCGCGCATGGACGACATGGCCGGAGGAATTCGCGGACTCGAAGGCGAATTCAAGGGTGCAAACGCCACGCTGCATCTGATTCATGCCTACTTGCTAAAAGGGGGACAAGGGTGAGCTTCCCGGAGTTCTTGAGACGTGACATGCGCCTGGTGTTACTGCGCGCGCTGACGGAGATGCCGGCGTTTCGCTCGAACAGTTCGGTGCTCGCGGGCGTGCTACATCAGTTCGGCCATGCGACCACGCGCGACCAGGTGAAGACGGAACTGCGCTGGCTGGCTGAGCAGGGTCTGGTGATGGTCGACGAGGCGGGCTCGGTGCTGGTGGTGACGCTGTCCGAGCGCGGGCAGGATGTTTCCGAAGGGCGAGCAGTGGTGGACGGCATCGCCCGTCCGAGGGCGTGAGCATGGGCCGCAAGTCGAGCATCGACAAGCTGCCGGGCGAGGTTCGGCAACACATCGAGCGACGCTTGCGCGAGAACCGCTTCACGCTCGACGAGCTTTTCGCGGACGTGCGCGAGGCGTTTCCCGATATCGAGATGGCGCCGAGCCGGTCCGCGCTTGGCCGCTACAGCCAAGGTTTCGAAGAGGTGATGAAGCATCAGCGCGAGATCTCGGCGGCCGCATCCGCACTGGTGAGCGAGTTGGGCGAAGACTTCGACGACAAGTCCGGTGCCCTGCTGGCGCAAGCCGTCACGACGCTGGCCACCCGCGCGACGTTCGACACCCTGGAACAGGACAAGGCCGACATCGGCGACGTGCTCGATCTGGCACGCGCAGCCAAAGCTGCAGCCGAGTCGCGCAGCCTGAGCTTCAAGGAACGCCAGGCCGTGGCCAAGGCGGCGAGGGAGAAGCTGCTCGAGGAGCAAGAAGCGAATCTGCAGGCTGAGGCAAAAGCGCAAGGCATGGATGAGACGCAGGTCGACTTCTGGCGCCGCAAGGTGCTGGGGATCCGTTGATGGCCCAGGAGCTGAAGCCTCGCGCGGACACGGTGCGCATCGTCGAGTGGGACGAGCTGCCGCCTTCGGTCAAGCAGATTCCGGCCGACTTCGACCCTCTCGCCGACGGCGTGCTGATGAAGCACCAGGCCGAGTGGTGCGCGATCGACGCGGCGATGAAGGCAGGCTCTAAGGGACGGCGAACGGGCATTACCTTCGCCGAGGCGCTCGACGACACTTTGATTGCCAGCAGCCGCAAGAGCGCTGGTGGTGACAACGTTTATTACATCCCGGACGCGAAGGAGAAAGGGCTGGAGTTCATCGGCTACTGCGCGACATTTGCGCGGGTGATCGCCGAGGCGCAGTCGATGGGAATCTCACGCATCGAGGAGTTTCTATTCGACGATCAGAAGGATGACGGTTCGACGCAGCAGATCAGCGCGTACCGCATTCGGTTTTCATCGGGCTTCTCGATCGTAGCGCTCTCGTCGCGGCCGGCCTCGATTCGTGGCCTTCAGGGCATCGTCGTGATCGACGAGGCGGCGTTTCACCAGAACGTCCAGGCGGTACTTGATGCGGCCGTGGCGCTGTTGATCTGGGGCGGCAAGATCCGCGTCATCTCTACCCACAACGGGCGCAAGAACCCGTTCAATCAGTTGTGCCAAGACATCGAGAAAGGCCGCTACGGCAGCGACGCCAAGGTCTATACCGCAACGTTTGACGATGCGGTGCGCAATGGCTTGTTCGAGCGAGTGAGCTTGATGCGTGGGTGGGACGCAACGCCCGAGGCGAAGAAGGCCTGGTACTTGAAGATCCGCAACGCCTACGGCCCCCGCAAAGCAGCGATGCGCGAGGAGCTGGATGCGATCCCGCGCGACGGTGGTGGCGCCTCGATCCCCGGCGTATGGATCGACCGCGCGATGTATGCCGGCCGACCAGTGTTGCGCTGGGTGCTCAGCGACGATTTCGTAAAGCAGAGCAACAGCGCACGTGACGACGCTGCCGCGGCGTGGATCAAGGCCGTTCTCGATCCCGTTCTGAAAACGCTCGATCCACGCCTGCAAACGGTGTTCGGCATGGACTTTGCCCGGCATCGCAACTTTACCGAGGTCGTTCCGCTGCAGCTGCTTCAAACGCTCAAGCGATCGGTGCCCTTCGTGATCGAGCTGCAGAACGTGCCCTCGCGCCAACAGGAACAGATCCTGTGGCACTTCATCAGGAAGCTGCCGATGTGGCGTGGCGGTGCGATGGACGCCACCGGCCCCGGCCTGCAGATGGCCGAGTACACGGCCGACGAGTTCGGCCACGAGATGATCCACCAGGTCACCCTCAACGCGAAGTGGTACGCCAGCTTCATGCCGAAGATGGTGCAGCGTTTCGAAGACGACGATTACGAGCTACCACGCGACGTGAACCTTGAAGAGGATTTGCGGGCGGTGCAGGACGTGGATGGCGTGCCGCGCGTGCCGGAGGTGAATACGCGCGACATCAAGGAACCGGAGCTTTTCCGTCACGGTGACTTCGCCATCGGTTTGGTGATGGCTGAGTGCGCGGCTCTCAATCTCGCGTCTCCCATTGAATTCATGAGCGATGGCGCCGGTGTGCGCGATCGCGACACGACTGCGAGCTTCCTCTATGGCTAAGACGACGACCCGACCGGCGAAACCGGAGCTCGACACCGAAAGCGCGAGTCGGCTGCGCGACCCGTTCGAGGCGGTGTTCATGGGCGTGCTGCGCCCGAACGACCCGCTGCTGGGCGAGCACGGCAACAACTGGCAGCTCTATCGCGACCTGAAGCGCGACGGCAAGGTGTTCAGCGGCCTGCAGAAGCGGGTGCTGGCGCTGGTCAGCAGGCCGTGGACGGTGCAGCCGATCGACGGCAAGAGCGACGACGACGCGGCCGTGGTGCAGGACGTTCTCTCGGCGTTCAACTTCGATCGGGTGTGCGCGGACCTGATGGAGGCGCTGTTGGTGGGGTGGGCGCCGGCAGAGATCGTATGGACCGTGCGCGACGGGCGCGTGGTGCCGGACCGGGTGTTGAAGCGCGCCCAGCGGCGCTTCGTGTATGTGCAGGATGACGAGCAGCTGCCGCCGGAACTGCGCCTGATCACGGCCCGCGACATGATCCGCGGCGAGGCGCTGCCCGAGCGCAAGTTCATCGTCCACCGGGTCAACCCCGAAGACGACAACCCGTACGGCACCGGCCTGGGGCTTCAGTTGTATTGGCCGGTGTTTTTCAAGCGTAAGGGCATCGTTGCCTGGAACAAGCTCAACGACCGCTTCGGCACGCCCACGCCGTGGGGCAAGTACCCGCGCAACGCCAGCAAGGCCGAGAAGGACACGCTGTTCGCGGCGCTGAAGGCGTTCAGCAGCGACGGCGTGATCATGACGCCGGAAGGCACGATGATCGAGCTGCTCGAGAGCAAGCTCAACGGATCGGTGAGCACCCAGGAATCCCTGTGCAACTACATGGACGACTGGATCTCGGAGGTCATTATCGGTCAGGAGCCGCGGCAGAAAGGTGGGGGCGCGCTCGCGGCCGCGAGCAAGGAGCGCGAGTCGGTTCGGCTGGAGCTGACGCAGGCCGATTCCGATCTGTTGTCGGAGACGCTCAACCGCACGTTGATCGCCTGGATCTGCGAATACAACGGACTGGCGCCGTGCACCGTGTATCGGGAGATCACGGCCGAGGACGACAAGCAGGCCGAGAGCGAGACCGACAAGAACGTGTACGAGATGGGTTTCGAGCTCTCCGAGGAAGCGGTGCGGTCGAAGTACGGCGAGGGCTGGACCAAGCGGCCCGGCGGCACCGATGGCGGTACGCCTGGGAGCGTTCGCGCAGAAGCCTCGGCTGAAAATGCGAGTTTCGCCGAGCCGCACGATCGACCGCCAGCGTCGGACGTTGTCGACACCCTGAATGAAGCGACGGTCGAAGTCGTCGACGGGTGGGTCGACCAGGTGCGCTCACTGGTCGAAGAGGAATCGGACCCGGCGCGGCTTCAATCTCGACTACTGGAACAGTTTGGTGGCTTGCCGAGCGACGAGCTCGCCGAAGTGATGGGGCTGGCCTATACCGCAGCTCGCCTGGCGGGAATGGCGAAGGTAGCCGACGAGCAATGAGAGTCACGATCGGAACCGCTCGGCAGGTATTTGAAGAGCAGATCGCAGCCTTCGCGCAGCGGCTCAACCTGGTCGGTACGCGGCGATTCGACGACATCCGTGCGCAGGAACACTTTCGTGGGTTCGCAGTGGCGGGGGCCATGAAAGCCGACCTGCTGGCCGATCTGCGCGAAGCGGTGGGTAAGGCCGTCGTTGACGGCGGAACGATTCAGGAATTCCGGCGCGACTTCTTCGACATCGTTGAGCGCCACGGATGGCGTGGCTGGACTGGCGAGGGAACGCGGTTGGGCGAGGCCTGGCGCACGCGCGTGATCTATAGGGCGAACACCAGCAAGTCTTACTCGGCCGGGCGCTATGCGCAGCTGAAAGATCCGGACATCCTCGCGGTTCGCCCGTATTGGACGTGGGTGCATAGCGGCCTTGCGAAGGATCCTCGACCCGAGCACCTGGAGTGGCACGGCATGACGCTGCGCCACGACGATCCGTTCTGGCAGACCCACTTCCCGCCGCGAATCCCACCCGACTACGGTTGCGGTTGCCGAGTAGTCGCAGTGCGGACGCCGGACGATGGCGCCCGAACGAGTGCGCCGGAGGGCTGGGAGGCCGACGCGGATCCCGGTGCCGGTGCGCCGCCGCAAGACGTCGTCGCGGACATCCGGAATTTCGTCGAGGAGAAGCAGCGCAAGCTGCCGCCCGAGCTGGCTCGAGCGTATGGCGCAATGGTCGAGCAGTACTTGATCGATCTGCCGGGCGGGGTAGAGATTTTGCGGCAGACTCGCGGGGCCGAAGCGTTCGTGATGGCGGCGCTCGCCAGCCGTGACGCGAAGCAGCCGGCGCGCTCGCTCGGCATAGTGCCGGAGGCCTTCGCCGAGCGCACCGAACGACTCGGGGTGCAGACGGCTGGCAAGTCTCTGGCGCTCGACCACGACTACACGCTCCACATCCTCGATCGTCACGGCACCGCGCGCGAACTGCTGCGGGGCCAGATCCCCGTCACTGCGCAAGACTTCGTGGCGCTGTTCGAAGGGCTCGACAACGTCGTGGACGTTCGACCAGCGGTACCGGCCCGGTCGCGCAACGGAACCCCGCGCGTGTTCGTGGTGATGGAGGTCGACGGCGTTCAAATGGAGGCGGTGCTCGAAGTGCGCCGCCGGACGATCGTTCCGTTCACCATGTGGAAGCGACGGACGTGAGAAAGCCGCGCTGCCTGATGTTCGTCGAAGACGCCCTCAGGCCGAACGTCCGAAACGTCGCGCGGCAGACCCCATTATATGCCCCTCGCAGGAAATCGCCATGATTGAAGTCGAACTCGAGGATCTAGGCGCTCTGCAGCGCATCGAACAGTTGCTCAGCCGGATCGAGCGACCGCGTTCGTTGTTGATGGAGATCGGTGAAGTCGTCGTCGAGTCGACGAAGGAGAGGTTCCGCGACGGCGTCGATCCCGACGGTGCGCCGTGGGAACCGAACAGCCCGGTGACGATAGCGATCTACGGCGGGTTGTTCGCGAGCGCCGGCGCGAAGAAACCGCTCGTTGGCGAGACCCGCCGGCTGTCAGGCGAGATTTCGTGGCAGCTTGAAGGTGATCGCGCGGTCGCGATTGGCAGCCCGATGCCCTACGCCGCCATGCAACAGTTCGGCGGCACCAGGAGCGAGTGGCCTCACCTGTGGGGCGACATTCCGGCGCGTCCATTCTTGGGCCTGTCTGACTCCGACGAACGCCGGATTCTCGACCTCGCCAACGACTACTTCGGCTCCACCTGATCGCCGCGCCGCGGTTTGCGCCCCTCGAAACACTTTTGCACGATCCGTCCCGAAAAATCCCCGCCTGTCCCGCTCCATCCCGGAATTATCTCGCCTGGCCCCCGGTGAATATCTCATTCCTTCTTAGCCATCCCGGCGCGCAGATCCGCGACAACGCCCTGTCCAAGGCGCGCTTCGAGTTCCGCTGGGAAGACCAGTTCAACCTCGGTCTCGATCCCGACCGCGCTCGGGAGTACCACGACGAAACCCTGCCCAAGGACTCGGCCAAGGTCGCGCACTTCTGCTCCATGTGCGGCCCGCACTTCTGCTCCATGAAGATCACCCAGGACGTGCGCGAATACGCCGCCCAGCAGAACCTGGACGAACAGGCTGCGCTCGCCAGGGGCATGGAAGAGAAATCCATCGAGTTCGTGAAGACCGGCGCCAAGGTCTATCACAACATCTGATGCGGCCTTTCTGCCGTTAAGCAACGGGCCGCCTTCGGGCGGCCCGTTTTCGTTGCGTGCGCGCCGCGACGATGCACGGATGCAACAGAACGCCGGGCAACGACTTGATGCCCGGCTCGTCGGACATTAGAATGCGAACCATTCGCGTTTTCATCAACGTACGCGAATCCGACTTCCAGCCAGCCAGGCCGCCATCGCGCGCCAAGCCAGCCAGCAACCCCGGCCCGGTCCGGGTGCCGCCGCCTAAAGGTCGCGGCCAGGCTGCGCACCGCGCAACTCGTACCGGGCCCGCCGCATGCATTGCGGCTGAATTGACGGCCCCACATGACATCGCTGAACACTTTGCATCCCCCCATGCTCGCCCACCGCGGGCGTCCGGCCCCGTCCCGTCTCGCGCTGGCGCTGACACTGGCGCTCGCCGCCGGCGCGTCACACGCTGAAGAAACCGTCGATGCGGCTACGCTGCCGGCGGTAACCGTCGTCGACGAGGCCGAGGAGACCGCCACCGGCCCGGTACGCGGCCACATCGCCCGCCGCAGCGCCACCGCCACCAAGACCGACACGCCGCTGGCCGAGACGCCACAGTCGGTGTCGGTGATCACGGCCGACCGCATCCGCGACCAGGGCGCACGCACGGTGCAGGAATCGCTGCGTTACTCGGCCGGCGTGTATGCCGAGACCTACGGACTGGATTCGCGCGGCGACTGGTCGCTGGTGCGCGGCACCGCACCGGTGCAGTACGTCGACGGCCTGCAGCAGACTTTCGGCTCCTATACCAATGTGCGCCCCGACCCGTTCACGCTGGAGCGCGTCGAGGTGCTCAAGGGCCCGGCCTCCGTGCTGTACGGCCAGGGGTCGGTCGGCGGCGTGCTCAACCTGGTTGGAAAGCGCCCGTTGGCCACGCCGCAGCGTGAAGTGCAGGTGCAACTGGGCAGCCACGATCTGAAGCAGATCGGCGTCGATCTGACCGGCCCGCTCAACGAGGACGGAACGCTGCTGTATCGCTTGGTCGCGGTCGGGCGTGACGCCGGCACCCAGGTCAAACGCGTCGACGACGACCGCCGCGTGCTGATGCCGTCTCTGACCTGGCGGCCCGACGCGTCGCTGGAATGGACGGTGTCGGCCAACCTGCAGAAGGACGAATCGGGTTCGACCACGCAGTTCCTGCCGCACCGCGGCACGGTACTGCCCGGACCGCCGGGTCTGGGGCGCATCCCCATCGACGTGTTCATGAGCGAGCCAGGCTTCGACGCCTACAACACCGAGCAGACCTCGATCACTTCGCAACTGCGCTGGTCCCCCAACGAGACCTGGACCTTCCGCCAGAACCTGCGTTATTCCGACAGCGAAGTCGATTACCGCACGCTCTACCCGTCCTTCCCGCCCGATCTGCGCGACGACGGCAGCATCGACCGCGTGTTCTACGTCTCGCGCCCGGAACTCGAGTACTGGACCGTCGACAACCAGGCACAGGCCGAATTCGGCGACGACCGGATGCGTCACACGCTGCTGATGGGCATCGATTATCAGCACGCCACCACCAACCGGCGCTGGGCCTACGGCGCGGCCACGCCACTGAACCTGTACGACCCGGTGTATGGCAGTTTCACTCCGCCGGGGCCGGAGAGCTTCCGTACCGATCCGGAGAACACGGTGCGTCAGACCGGCTTCTACCTGCAGGACCAGATCAGCATCGACGATCGCTGGATCGCAGTGCTGGGCCTGCGTCACGACACCGCCAAGAACGCCACCGAGGGGGGACGCACGCAGACCGACCGCGCGCTGACCAAGCGCCTGGCGCTGATGTACAAGGCCGACAACGGCGTGCATCCCTACGTGAGCTGGTCCGAGTCGTTCAAGCCCGAGATCGGCCTGGACTTCAACGGCAACGCATTCGACCCGCTCGAGGGCGAGCAGATCGAGATGGGCGTCAAGTACCAGCCGGTCGAGGGCGGCGGCGCCATCACCGCGGCCGTGTTCGATCTGCGCGAGAAGAACCGCAAGGCGCCCGACCCGAACAACGCGATGAACCAGATCCAGATCGGCGAGGCGCGCTCGCGTGGCCTCGAGATCGAGGCCCTGCTGCCGCTGCGTCACGACACCGACCTGATCGCGAGCTACTCGTACACCGACACCGAAGTGCTCGAGGGCTCGGCTGGCGACGAGGGCAAGCGCCTGCCCTCGGTGCCCGAACATCTGGCCTCGCTGTGGCTGCAGCACCGCTTCGCGATCGCAGGGCGCGAGGGTTTCGAGGCCGGCGCCGGCGTGCGCTACATCGGCTCGAGCTGGGACGGGCGCGATGCGCTCAAGACACCCGGCTACACGCTGGTCGACGCCATGTTCGGCTACCGTGACGGGCCGTGGAGCTTCGCGCTCAACGTGCACAACCTGACCGACAAGACCTACTACACGACGTGCCTGGCGCGCGGCGACTGCTTCGTCGGCACCAAGCGCACGGTGGTGGCCACCGTCGGCTACCGGTTCTGAGCGCATGGCCTCGCTCAACCGCAAGCGCTGGTTCCAGATCCACGGCTGGCTCGCCCTGCCGGTATGGGTAGTGTTCTGCTTCGTGTGCGTGAGCGGCACGATCGCGGTGGTCAGCCACGAGATCACCTGGCTGGCCAACCCGGCCGCGCGCGCCGCCAATCCGGATGATCTGCCACGCAAGCCCTTGACTGAACTGGTCGCCGCGGTGCGCGAGGCCGCCCCCGACGCGCAGGTGACCAATGTCTTTACGCTCGAATCCTATCTGGTCACCTCGGTCGGTCTGCAGCTGGCCGACGGGCGTCCGGCGCGCGCCTACGTCAATCCCTACACCGCCGAGGTGCAGGCCATCTCGGGCGGGCCGACCTTCATCGGCTTCATGCGCTCGCTGCACGGCTGGCTGCTGTTCCCGTGGCAGGCCAACTACAGCGTCGGCTACTACCTGGTCTCGGCGCTGTCCATCGTAACGCTCGGCGCACTGATCACCGGCGTGGTCATCTACCGCCGTTTCTGGAGGGCGTACACGCGGCCGCAACTTCGCCTGCGCGCCGGAACGCGGGTGCTGATGGGTGACCTGCACCGCCTCGCCGGAGCCTGGTCGCTGTGGTTCCTGCTCGTCATCGGCGTGACGGGGCTGTGGTACCTGACGCAGGCCCTGCTGTGGCACAACGACGTCGACGTCTGGGAGCATCCCGATCCGGTGCCGCTGGCGAGCGTTCCGTTGAGTTCCGACGGCAGCGCACCCACACCGATCACGCTGCAGGCGGCGCTGGAGCGCGCACACGCGACGATACCGTCGCTCGAGCCCTCATTCGTGACGCTGCCCGAGTTCAGTCGCGGCTATTTCAGCATCGCAGGCGCTGGCGAAAGCTGGCTGTTCGACCGTTACGCCTATCGCGTCTTCGTCGATCCGTGGAACGGTGAAATCGCGCAACTGCGCGAGCCATCGACGATGAACGCGCTGCAGGTACTCACCCATGTGGCCGACCCGCTGCACTACGGCACCCTCGGCGGCATCTGGACCAAGGCCGTGTGGTTCGTCTTCGGCCTGCTGCTGAGCGCGATGTCGGTAACCGGCTTCGTAATCTGGAGCAAGCGCACCGTGCGCGAGACGCGCGCCCGCCCGGCGCGGACCGCCGCCCACGCGCTGGAGGAATTCCGCACATGACGCGCACCAGCCGAGCCTCACGCCTCAAGTACTGCCTGAACGCGGTGCTGCTGATCGCGCCGGCGTGGTTCTTCTACGCCTCGCTCACCCCTCCTGCACAGCCCGACCCCTGGGCGCCGGCCGCACTGGGCGAATGGACGATGACGCCGCAACCTTCGGCCGAACCGCCCTACCCCCATGACGGCAAGCTCATCCGCGACTTCCAGTTCCGTATCTGCGACGGCTGCGCGGCAGCCGTGCGCACGGCGATCGCCCACGTCGCAATCACGCCGCCGACGCTCGACGACACCTTAGACGGCGTGATTCACGGTCACGGCGATCATCTCGAAGCCCATGTACCCTGGCCACACAGCCCCGGCGCGCAACATCGTCTGTGGATCGTGGCACAGGACTGGGCCGGTCGCATCCACACCGCGAGTTGGCCGCTGCCATCGACGCACCACTGAGGTCGCTGGGACACCGGCGGCGGCGATCAGGCGATCGACCGCACCTTACGGAGCGGGATTCCGATACACTCGGATGCCATATCCGACGGACTCCGACCGATGGCCCCGACACCCGCCCGACCCATCCCGAACGAGGGGGCCCGCTGACCCATGCACGGGCCGATCCTGACCGCGCTTCTCTACAACGCAGCCTTGCTGCTGGCGATGGTGTTGGTATTCGAACTGGCCACCAGCCGCTACCGGCTCGACGCCAGCCGCGGCACACAGATGCTGACCGGCGGCGTGCTCGGCCTAATCGCGATCGGCGTGATGATGGCCCCGTTCGATTTCGCGCCCGGCATCGTGTTCGACACACGTTCGGTGATCCTGGCCATGTCCGGCCTGTTCTTCGGCGCGCTGCCGACCCTCATCGCCGCCGCGATCGCCGCAACCTACCGCTTCGCGCTCGGCGGTGGTGGTGCCTGGACCGGAGTATTCGTGATCGTCGCCTCCGGCCTGATCGGCTACCTGTGGCGCGCGCGCCGCGCAGGCTCCCTGGCCGACATGCGCGGGCGCGAGTTCTACGCGCTCGGGCTGGCCGTACATGTGGTAATGATCGCGCTGATGATGACGCTGCCGGCCGGCGCCGGCGCCGGCGTGATCGCCGCGATCGGAGTGCCCGTGATGATCGTGCATCCACTCGCCACGGCCGCGCTGGGCATGCTGCTGGCCAATCGCCTGCGACGCGACCGCGGCGAACGCGAACTGGAAAGAAGCGAGGCGCTTTACCGTTCGCTCGTCGACAGCCTGCCGCAGAATATTTTCCGCTACGACCGCGAGGGCCGTCTCACCTTCGCCAACCGCGTGTTCCAGCAGACCATCGGCCGCAGCGAGGCGGAATTGATGGGCATCAGCGTGTACTCGCTCGCGCCGCCTGACCTGGCCCAACACTACCGTTCCATCGATGCCGAAGTGCTCGCCTCGGGCGAGCCGGTGTCGCTGACCGGCTCGCATCCATCCACCCGCACCGGCGAACTGGTGCACGTCGAGATCGTCAAGTCGGCCATCCGCGCGCCGGACGGCACGATCGAGGGCATCCAGTGCGCGGTCACCGACGTCACCGAGCGACGCCAGGCAGAGGCACGCGTGCATCGGCTGGCCTACTACGACACGCTCACCGGCCTGCCCAACCGCAGCCTGCTGATGGACCGCCTTGCTCAGAACCTCGCCGCTCAACGACGCGCACCGGCGATCGAGGCGCTGATATTGCTCAACATTGACCGCTTCAAGATCGTCAACGACGCGCGCGGCTATCGCGTCGGCGACGCGCTGCTCCAGGCTTTCGCCGAACGCCTGCAGGATCTGCTGCGCACCGGCGACACGCTCGCGCGCATGACCGGCGACGAATTCGCGATCCTGCTGCCGGACGTCAGCGGCAAGGCCGACCGCGCCAGCCGGCGCGCGCTGAGCGTTGCCGAGAAGATCCATGCCGAATTGCGGCGCCCGCTACTCATCGAGGGCGAGGACTTCTCCGTGACAGCCAGCATCGGCATCACGCTCTTCCCCGATGACAGCGGCGACGACTCTCCCGAAGCCGTATTGCGACGCGCCGACACGGCATTGCACCGGGCCAAGGCCGGTGCGGAGCAGACTGCCTTCTTCGACACCGTCATGGGCGAATCGGCGACCCAGAGCTTCCGCGTCGAGCGCGACTTGCGCCATGCGCTCGCCCACGATGAGCTGTGCCTGCACCTGCAGTCGCTGATCCACCCGGAACGCGGTCCGATCGGAGCCGAGGTGCTGGTGCGCTGGAAACATCCGGTCTTCGGCCTGCTCTACCCCAATGCCTTCGTCCCGATCGCCGAGGAATCCAGCCTGATCGTTGAACTCGGCTCCTGGGTGCTGAACGAAGCCTGTGCGCTGATCGCCATCGAGGCCCGCTCCGGACGCGAACTGCGTCTTTCGATCAACATCAGTCCGCGCCAATTCCGTCAGCGCGATTTCGTCGTGCAGTTCAAGGCATTGCTCGCTGGATCCGGCGCCGATCCGCGCCGACTCACGCTGGAGATCACCGAGAGCCTGTTCCTGCACGAAATCGACGAGATCGCCGCGCGCATGAACGAACTGGCCGCGCTCGGCGTGCGCTTCTCGATCGACGATTTCGGCACGGGCTATTCCTCGCTGGCCTACCTCAAGCGTTTGCCGATCCACGAGTTGAAGATCGACAAGAGCTTCATCCAGGATGCACCCGACGACCCCAACGACGCCGCGCTGGTCGAGACCATCCTGTCGGTCGCGCGTCACCTGCAGCTTGACGTCGTCGCCGAAGGGGTCGAGACCGAGGAGCAGGCGGCCTTCCTGTCGCGCCGCGCGAGCGTCGTGCATCAGGGCTATCTGTACGGCCGGCCGGAACCGGCCGAGGGCTGGCTCGGACGCTGGCGGCAGAACTGATCAGGCCGGCAGCAGTGGCCAGAAGAACGGGATGAGCAAGGTTGCCAGCGCCCACACGGCGAGGTTCATCGGAACCCCGAGCCGCGCGAAATCGGTGAAGCGGTAGTTGCCGGCGTTATAGACGAGGGTATTGGTCTGGTAACCGATCGGCGTGGCAAAACTGGCGCTGGCGGCGAACATCACCCCGACCACGAAGGGACGTGGATCGACGCCGAGTTGCTGGGCCACGCCGATGACCACCGGCGTGAGCAGCACTGCCACCGCGTTATTGCTGATGAATTCGGTCATCACCGACGCGAGCAGGATCACCAGTGCCAGCATCGCCCATGGGGACAGATCGCTGCCGGCCGCAACCAGCGCGGTCGCGAGCAGGTCCGCCAGCCCCGAATCGCGCATCGCGATCGATAGCGCGAGCATGCCGTAGATGAGCACGATGATGGGCCATTCGATGGCCTTGTAGGCTTCGTCGGAACGAATGCAGCCAGTCGCCACGACGATCACCGCGCCGATCAGCGCCAGGCCCTCGATCGGCATCACGTCGAAGGCCGCCAGCCCCATCACGCCGGCGATCGTCGCCAGCGCAACCGGCGCCTTGGCGTGACGGTTCGAGGGCGGGCGCGTCTCGGTGATCGCGATCAGATCGCCGTTGTCGCAGAAGCGCCGGATCTGCGCCGGCGTGCCCTCGACCAGCAACACGTCGCCGAACTGCAGCTGGAACTCGTCGCCGATGTCCTCGATCGAGGCATCCTTGCGATGCACGGCGATCACGTGGATGCCGTAGCGCGCAGCCAGATCCAGATCGCGAATGGGACGCTGTGCGTAGCGCGAGGTCGGCCCGACGATGGTTTCCACCATTACCGCGCCACTACGCCGCAGCGTCTCGAGGTCATGCGTACCTCCGGCCGAACGCGACAAGCCGGCCATGCGCAGATCCATCATGCTCTCGCTGCGGCTGTGCACCACCAGCCGGTCGCCGGACACCAGCCGCGTGTCGGGCGACGGAGCGCAATACTCTTCTTCTCCACGCAACAGTGTCAGCACCTTGATCGTGCCATTGGCCACGCCCGCCTCGCGCAGCGTGCGCCCGACCAGCCGCGAAGCCTGCGGCACGAACAGCTCGGTCATGAACAGGCGCTCGCCACTCGCGCCGAACTGGTGGCTGAGCCGGTCGCGCTTGGGCAGCAGGCGTGGCGCCAACCAGTACATCAGTGCGCAGCCGAGCAGCGCGATGAGCACCGCCGGCGCGCTGATCTCGAACATGTGGAACGGCTCCAGCCCCAGTTCGCGTGCGACGCCATCGACGAGGATGTTGGTCGAAGTACCCACCATGGTGGTCATGCCGCCGAGAATGGTTGCGTACGAGAGCGGGATCAGCAGCCGCGAGGCCGCGATTCCCTGTCGCGCGCTGATCGCGATCACGGCCGGAATCATCACCATCACCACCGGGGTGTTGTTGATGAACGGCGACACCAAGACGCCTACGCCCAGCATCGCAAGCAGCAGGCGCCGCTCCGAGCCGTCTGCCATCGTCGCCAGCCACTCGCCCAGGCGGTCCACGCAGCCGGTGCGGGCGAGCGCGCCGCTGATCACGAACAAGCAGGCGATGGTCACCGGCGCGCTGTTGCTGAACACTGACAACACCTGGGCCGGCGCGAGCAGGCCGGTGGCCAGCAGGACGGCCACCGCGCTCATCACGGCAACATCGGGCTTTAGCCATTCGCGCACGAAGCATGCAAACAGTGCGGCCAGTACGAGGCCGACGACAACGGGCTGAACAGGTTCGGGAATCATCGCACGCCCACGCGCGGGGGAAGGGACACGGCGCGAAGCTACACGAGCGCACTCAGAACCGGAAAGAATGAAATCTTCGTTCTATATTCCTGAATGAATTCCGCGCCGGATGCACTTCGCGCCCCGCCCGGTGGATGCGACAATCACGAGCATCGCCCGCCACCTTCGCTCACCATGACCAACGACGCCCCCGCCCCGCTCGCCGCCATCGTCTATACCCCGGAAGATCCGGTGGAGGAACTGATGCTCGAGGTCGCGCACGCCCTCGCCGAGCGCGGCGTGCGCCTGGGCGGCGTGCTGCAGCACGACATCGGCATGAGCATCGACGATCCGTGCGCGATGGAGCTGGAGAACCTCGCCAATGGCGAGCGTTATTCCCTGTCGCAAGAGCTGGGGCGCGGCTCCGAAGCCTGCCGCCTGGATCCGGCCTCGCTGGCGCGCGCCGCGGTCGAGATCCGCCGTGCGGTCGAAGGCGGCGCGCAGCTCATCTGCGTCAACAAGTTCGGCGCCCAGGAAGCGCTGGGCACCGGACTGCGCGAGGAAATCGGCCTCGCCGTGGCCGCCGGCATTCCGCTACTCACTGCGGTCGGCCGACGCTTTCTGCCGGAGTGGGAAGCGTTCTCCGGCGGCTTCGGCGAATTGCTGCCCCTGGAGCGCGACGCCATACTCGACTGGTGCCTGCGCGTGAGTGCGTCGTGACGCGGCCCGACACGCGATGATCCTCTATCTGCACGGCTTTCGTTCCGCGCCCGCCTCGCACAAGGCACAGACACTCGCGCAACGCATGCACGAACGCGGGCTCGGCGAGGTCTTCTGGTGCGAGCAGTTGCCCCACGTGCCTTCGGAGGCCGTAGCGCTGATCGAGCGCGCCATCGGGCAGGCACGCGAACGCTTTCCCGAACGCGCACCGACGCTGGTGGGCAGTTCGCTGGGCGGCTTCTACGCCACCCACCTGGCCGAACGCCATGACCTGCCGGCGGTGCTGGTCAATCCGGCGGTGGTCGCGCCGATCTCGCTCGAACAGTGGATCGGCGAACTGGACAATTTCTACACCGGCGAACGCTTCATGTTCACGCATGAGCACGTCGCGCAGCTACGCGCCCTGGATGTCGCGACGATCACGCGACCCGAGCGCTACTGGCTGCTGGCCGAGCAGGGCGACGAGGTGCTCGACTACCGCGATGCCGTCGAGAAGTACCGGGGCGCACGCCAGAGCGTGCTCGAAGGCGGCAATCACGGCTTCTCGCGCTGGGACGCCTACCTCGACGACATCATCGACTTCGCCGTACCGGTCGAACGGTAAACGAAGGACGGCCTGCGCCATGGCGCAGGCCGTCGTAATCGTCGGAACTCCGACGAATCAGCTCTTGTGGGCGGACTCGACCGCCTGCGCGTCGGCTGCCGAGGTCGGGCGCACCTCGTCCTCGTCATCCCTCACGGCAGACTTGCCCTGCTCCTGCCCGGCGTTGTCGTCCGCCTCGGCACCGGCCGCAGGTGCTTGCCCGGGTTCTTCTTCGACGGCGGGAGGCTCTTGCCCATTGCCGGTTGGCCCGTGGGCCTCGGCTGGCGACACACGCTCCTCGTCGACTTCGGGCGAGACGTCGGCCGCAGCCCGTGCATCCTCGTCGGCGTCCGCCTGCAACTGCGTGGCCTCGACCTCGTCGCGCGCGGCATCGTCCGCGTCCTGAGCCGGCGTTGCCGCGTCCTCGTGCATGCGCCAATCGTCGTCTTCACGCGCGGCCTCGTTCTTCGGGCCGTCGATCAGCAAGGTCGCGACGCGCTCGCGGAAGAGATCGCGATCGGAGCCGTCCGACAGCTTCGCGTAACCCTCGGACAGGTGCTCGAAGAGCGCCTTGTACGAGCCGGCCATCGACACGAACAGCGAAGCGGTTTGATCGAAGTGCGCGTCAACTTCACGCTTGTAGACCGCCAGTTCCCGGTCCTTGCCCTGGAGATCGGCTTCGAGTTCCTTGAGTTTCTGCTTTGCGCCGTTTCCGTTGGTGCGGCCGAACAAGAACCCGATCAGGGCTGCGGCCACGACGGCGACGATGACGAATGCCCACATGGCTTGTCCTGTCATGCCTATCCTCGTTTCTGTGTGATGGTTGCGGGAGCGCAGGGCGCCGGCTTCATTCGACCTTGATGTAGGCGAAGCCTTGGGTCTGCTGCAGTTCGGCAATTCGGACCACACCGGAATTGACCCGTTCAACGCCGTCGTAGAGTTTGTCCGCGTCCAGTCCGATCTGGGTGCGCGTGATGTCGCACACCTCGAGCTTCACCCCCTGCACTGTGTGCAGCGCCTTGAGACGGCTGGCGTTGTTCTCGCGCCGTTCGGCCATCTCGGCGTCCTCCTCGAAGGGCGTGCCCTCGAGTGCATCGTCGGTCACGAAACGGATGCCATGCGCGACGAAGACGATGCGCACATCGTAATCGAGCAACTCATTCTGGTACTGCGTGACCATGTTGTTGATGCTCGTGAGCATCGCGCTGAAACGCCGGGGATCGGCGAAATCCGCGTGGTAAACGACCTTGGGTACGGTCTCGGCGCGGACAGGCTGCACCGCAAGCAGCGCCGACAGCATCAGGGTAGCGAGTACAACGGCAAACAGGCGCCCGGACGCGCGGGCAGGGTAAACGGAATGCATGGTTTCTCTCCGGAGGGTCGGCGCCCGAACGGGGTGCGCAAAGGCATTTCCGGCGGCGCAAGCGTGATTCAGTATACGCGCAATGCCGGCATGGCGCAGGCACCCGGGCCAGGCCGGCGACCCTGCTAAACTAGCACGCTCATTTCCACATGGCGGCATGATGTTTGTCCTGTTCGAAGAAAGCGGCAGTTTCAAGACCGGCTCGGTCCTGACCGACAACGACGCGAGCCTGCAGGTCGAGACCTCGACCGGCAAGCGCGTCAAGCTCAAGAAGGCACAGATCCTGATGCGCTTTGACACACCTGCCGCAGGCGAGCTGCTCGAGCGCGCCGAGCCCGAGGCCGAGGCGCTGGACACCGACTTCCTGTGGGAGGTGTGCGGCGAGGACGAGTTCGCCTTCGAGGACTTCGCGGCCGAATACCACGGCCACACGCCCGACGCGGTCGAGGCCACGGCGGTACTGCTGCGCCTGCATTCGGCGCCCATCCATTTCCATCGCAAGGGGCGCGGGCGCTTCCGCAAGGCGCCGGCCGACATTCTGCAGGCTGCGCTGGCCGGGCTGGAAAAGAAGCGCCAGCAGGCCGAACAGATCGAGCGCATGCGTGCCGATCTGGTCGACGGAAAACTGCCGGGCGAACTCGAGGGCCTGGTCGAACAAGTGCTCTACCGCCCGGATCGCAATCGGCCCGAGGTCAAGGCGCTCGAGGCCGCCTGCGTCGACGCAGGCCTGTCCGCACCGCGCCTGCTGCTCAAGTGCGGCGCGCTGCGCTCGAGCTACGACTACCACTACAACCGCTTCCTGTTCGAGCACTTCCCGCAAGGCCCCGGCTTTCCGAAGTTCGATCCGCCCGTCGAACCGGACGAGCTGCCGCTGGCCGCGGTCGCGGCCTTCTCGATCGACGACGCAACCACCACCGAAATCGACGACGCCTTCTCGGTGACGCCGCGCGAGGGCGGCGGATGGCGCATCGGCATCCATATCGCCGCACCGGGGCTGGGCTTCGCACGCGGCTCGACGCTCGAGGCAATCGCGCGCCAACGCCTGTCGACGGTCTATATGCCCGGCAACAAGATCACGATGCTGCCCGACGAGATGGTCGAGCGCTTCACGCTTGGCGCCGGACGCGAGTGCCCGGCCGTTTCGCTGTATCTGGATCTGACCTCGGCGCTCGCGATCACCGGCTTCGAGACGCGCGTCGAGCGTATCCCGGTGGCCGCCAACCTGCGCCACCACGACATCGAGCCGCTGTTCAACGACGCCGTGCTGCACGGACAGGACGACGGTCCGGACTACCCCTACCGGCGCGAGCTGAAGCTGCTTTGGGAACTGGCCACCGTGCTCGAGGCGGGTCGCGGCAAGGTCTCGGCCAACCAGGACCAGGTCGACTACAGCTTCTATGTGGACTGGACGCGCGAGACCGCCGACGGCCCCGGCTACGTCACGATCACCGACCGCAAGCGTGGTTCTCCGCTCGACAAGCTGGTGGCCGAACTGATGATCCACGCCAACTCGACCTGGGGAAAGCAACTCGACGAGGCCGGCGTGCCAGGGCTGTACCGGGTGCAGAACGGCGGCAAGGTGCGCATGAGCACCAAGGCCGAGCCGCACGACGCGCTCGGCGTGGACTGCTACGCCTGGTCCAGTTCGCCGTTGCGCCGCTACGTGGACCTGGTCAACCAGTGGCAGCTCGTCGCCGCCGTACGCGGCGAAACACCGCCTTTCGCGCCGCGTTCGACCGATCTGATGGCGGCCATGCGCGACTTCGAACTGACCTACGCGGCCTATAACGAATTCCAGCGCGGCATGGAGCGTTACTGGTGCCTGCGCTGGCTGCGCCAGCGCACCGAGCGCGAAATCACCGCGCGCGTGCTGCGCGACAATGTGGTGCGCATCGACCACACGCCGCTGGTCGTCAAGATCGCGTCGATGCCGTTGCAGATGCCCGGTGCGCGCGTGCGTCTGGCCATCGAGGGCAGCGACCTGATCGACCTGGACCTCAATGCGCGCCATCTCGAAACCCTGTCCGAGCCGGAGCAGTCCGGCGAGGCTGTTTTCGAGAGCCATTGATCGACGCACATGAGGGCATCGGCGCACGCCTCCCTGCTCGCAGCCGCCCGCAAGGGCCTGCGCGACGGCACGATCAGCCTGCCGATGCCCTTCGCCATCGTCGCCTCGCTACTGGTGCACGCCGTGGTGTTGTCGATCACCTTCTCCGGTGCGCAGCCGACGCCCAACATCGAAGATCGCAACCTCGAGGTCGTGCTGGTGAACGCGCGGCGCGAGCGCGCGCCGGAGCAGGCCGACGTGCTTGCCCAGGCCAACCTGGACGGTGGTGGCCCGGTCTCTGAGCAAGCACTCACTTCGACTCCGACCCCGGTCCTGCCCTCCCGGCAGGACGGCAACGCCCCGACCGCGCAGCGCCGCATCGCCGCCCCACCGCCCCGCCCGGTCGCACCCGACCCGGACGAGGCCAAACTGCCCACGGTCGAGCCCACCGCGCGCCTGCGCCCGCAGCCGTCGCCGCGGCCCGAGCCGCAGGCGGCGCCGGTGCGTCAGCCTCCGCCTGCAGTCGAGCCCGAACCGGCCGCGCCGCCACCGGACGCGACCGAACTCTCCAGCGAAGCCCCGCAACCGCAGCGTCCCGACGAAACACGGCCCGAGCCGGCCGCACCGACGGTCGCGCTCGACGCCCCGCGCCCCGAGCCGCCATCGACCACCTTCACCGCTGCAATCAAACCGCTCACGCTGCCCGAACCTGCGAGCGCACCGGCCACCGATGCCGAGCGCGTGACGATGGCACTGAGCGCACCCGAACCGGCGCGGCGGACCCCGGAGACGAGTTCGAAAGCGCCCGTGCTAAGCGCTGCGGACCAGCGCGAACGTCGCACCAGTGCGGCTGCGCCGAGCACGGTGCCGGGCACGCCACAGCGGCCACCCCCGCCACGCGAAGCACCCGCGCCGTCCGCGCCGGAGCCCGCCAAGGCGCCTGCCGCACCGACCCGCTCCGACCCCGAAGCCAAGCCACGGCCGGCAGCGGAGCAAGATCCCGCACCGATCCCGGAACCGCCGACGACGCAGCCGACGCCCGCAGACCCTGCACCGCCTTCGCAGCCCGCGCCGGTCGCGCGCGCGCCCGAGCGCCCGGAGACGCCCGTTCCACCGCCCGAGCCGCCTGCAGCACCCAAGGTCTCGGGACAGGACCTGATGGATTCGATCGCGGCCGTCGCCAAGCTCGAGGCGCGCATCGGCCGCCAGCTCGACGAGTATTCCAAGCGGCCGCGAAAGGTACACATCGGCACGCGCGCGAGGGAATACCGCTTCGCCCAGTACGCCGAGGACTGGCGCCAGAAAGTGGAGCGCATCGGCACCCTGAACTACCCGGATGACGCGCGCGGACGCATCTACGGCAGCCTCGTGATGACCGTCGAGATCCGCGCCGACGGCACGCTAGAGCGCGTCGAGATCGACCGCTCCTCGGGCCACGACGTGCTCGACCGCGCCGCAGCCGAGATCGTGCGCATGGCCGCGCCCTATTCACCGTTTCCACCGGACATCCGCGACGACACCGACCGGGTCGTGATCACCCGCACCTGGACGTTCACCAATTCCGACCAGTTGCAAACGCGCTGAGCCTACGGAGCACTCCATGGATCGCTACGCCGTCATCGGCAATCCCATCGCCCACAGCAAGTCGCCACGCATTCACGCCGCCTTTGCCGCGCAGACCGGCCAGCAGCTTTCCTACGAGGCGCTGCTCGCACCGCTCGACGGCTTTCGCGCCGCGGTGGCCGAATTCCGCCACGCCGGCGGGCGCGGCATGAACGTGACCGTGCCGTTCAAGCTTGAAGCGCACGCACTGGCCGAACGCCTGTCGCCGCGCGCAGAGGCCGCCGGCGCGGTCAACACCCTGGCCTTCGACGGCGACGGCATCTTCGGCGACAACACGGACGGCGCAGGGCTGGTACGTGACCTCACGCACAACCTCAACTGCCCGCTGACGGAGCGGCGCGTGCTGTTGCTCGGCGCCGGCGGGGCCGCGCGCGGCGCGGTTCTGCCGTTGCTCGGCGAGAAGCCGGTCGCGCTGACCATCGCCAACCGCACGCGCTCGCGAGCCGAGGAATTGATCGCGCGCTTCGGCCCGCGTGCCGGCGCGACCACCCTCGACGCCTGCGGCTTCGCCGAACTGGCCGGACGCGACTTCGACGTCGTGATCAATGCCACCGCGGCCAGCCTGTCGGACCAGGCGCCCGAGCTGCCATCCGGCCTGTACGCGCCCGACGCACTGGCCTACGACATGATGTATGGACGTGGCGACACCCCGTTCATGAGTGCGGCGCGGCGCGACGGCGCGGCGCGCACCGCCGATGGGCTGGGCATGCTGATCGAACAGGCGGCCGAAAGTTTTCGCCTGTGGCGCGGCGTGCGCCCGGAGACCGGCCCGGTGCTCGAGGCCTTGCGCACCGAGATCATGGCGGCATGAAACGCCTGATACGCCGCGCGTGGCTCGTCCTGGGGGCTCTGGTGCTGGTCCTTGCGCTGGTGCAGGGCTGGTTCCTGGCTCACGTGCTGTGGTGGCGTGATCACGACCCGGCGACGACCAGCTTCATGCAGCTGCGCCTGGCCGACCTGCGCGAGCACGACGCGCGCGCGACGCTGGACCAGCGCTGGGTGTCGTACACGCGCATCTCGCCGCACCTGAAGCGTGCCGTGGTCGCGGCCGAGGACGACCGTTTCATGGACCACTACGGGCTAGACTGGACCGGCATCCAGCGAGCCATCGAACGCAACCGCGCGCGCGGCGGCGCGGTGGCCGGCGGCTCGACGATCACCCAGCAACTGGCAAAGAATCTCTTCCTTTCGCCCTCGCGCAGCTACTGGCGCAAGGGGCAGGAGGCGATCATCGCAATCATGCTCGAGACCACCTGGAGCAAGCGGCGCATCCTCGAGGTCTATCTGAACGTGGTCGAATGGGGCGACGGCATCTTCGGCGCCGAGGCCGCAGCACGTCACCATTACGGCATCTCGGCCGACCGACTGGGCCCGGTCGAAGCCACGCAGATGGCCGTGATGCTGCCCAACCCGCGCCACTACGCCGAATCCTTCGGTCCGCAACTGGCCGCGATTGCCGAGAGCGTACGCGCCCGCATGACACACACGCGCATTCCTGAATGAAGGGTCTGCCGACTGCGGTCGCGCCCCCGCGCACAAGCCCGTAAAATCGCCACAGCAGCCCGCTCCCGAGCTCCCGCGCGAAAGGCAATCATGTCCGCAGAAGAGCAGCATCCCCCCGACGACGTCCAGCAGCACCTGCGCATGGTGCAGGAATTGCTCGCGCGCCAGAGGCTCGGCGAAGACCTGGCCAATCGCCAGGAGATGAACCGCCAGGGCCTCGGCGAAGGCCCCCTGCACCGCGAGCATCTGGGCGAGATGCAGGATTTGCTCGAGGGCATGCACCCGGCCGACATCGCCTTCGTGCTTGAAGCCCTGCCGCTGGAAGACCGCTTGTTCGTCTGGAACCTGGTCAAGGCCGAGCGCGACGGCGAGATCCTGCTCGAAGTCTCCGACGCGGTGCGCGAGTCGCTCATCGAGACGATGGAGCCCGAGGAGCTCAAGGCCGCTGCCGAGAGCCTGGACGCGGACGAACTGGCCGACCTCGCGCCAAACCTGCCGCCCGAAGTCATCCAGGACGTCTACCAGTCGCTCGACCCGGAAGGCCGCGAACAATTGCGCGCGGCCATGTCCTACCCTGAGGACACGGTCGGCGCGCTGATGGACTTCGACATGGTCACGGTGCGCGAGGACGTCACGCTGGAGGTGGTGCTGCGCTACCTGCGCCGCTTCGAGGAACTGCCCGACCACACCGACAAGCTCTTCGTGGTCGACCGCGACGAACACCTGCGCGGCATCCTGACCCTGGAGAACCTGCTCATCCACGACCCCGAAATGGAAGTGGCCGAGGTCATGGGGACAGAGCCGGTGATCAGCTTCATCCCCGAGGACGACGCCAGCGAGGCGGCACAGGCCTTCGAACGCTACGACCTCGTCTCGGCCCCGGTGGTCGATTCGGAAAAGCGCGTGATCGGGCGGCTCACCGTGGCCGATGTGGTCGATTACATCCGCGAGGAAGGCGAGCAGGAAATCCTCAGCAACGCCGGTCTGCGCGAGGAGGAAGACATCTTCGCCTCGGTGTGGGATTCGGTGAAGAACCGCTGGGCGTGGCTGGCCATCAACCTGGTCACGGCGGTGTTCGCCTCGCGCGTGATCGGCCTGTTCGAAGGCTCCATCGAGAAGCTCGTGGCGCTCGCGGCGCTGATGCCCATCATCGCCGGCATCGGCGGCAACTCCGGAAATCAGACAGTCACGATGATCGTGCGCGCGATCGCGATGGGTCAGATCGAACCGAGCGCGCTCAAGCGATTGCTCCGCAAGGAAGTGGGCGTGGCACTGTTCAACGGCGTGGTATGGGGCGGCTTTCTCGGCCTGATGGCGTGGTGGCTTTACGGCAACTGGCAACTCGGCGTGGTGATGACCAGCGCGATGACGCTCAACCTGCTGCTCGCCGCCAGCGCCGGCGTGATCATCCCCATGGTGCGCAGCCGCATGGGCAAGGATCCGGCACTGGGCGGCTCGGTGATGATCACCGCGCTCACCGACTCGGGCGGCTTCTTCATCTTCCTCGGGCTGGCGACGATCTTCCTGCTCTGAACCCAACCGCAAACGCAGCCTCGCAGATCAGACAAGCGCAGCGCATCTGACATCACCGGGTAATCAAGGCCGGCGTGTCAGATGCGCGCCGAAGGCGCTTGTCTGACCTGCGCGATTACGCCTTGCCGTGAATCAGCGCATCGCCGCGAACACCTTCGCCGCCTGCGCGACCGTCGCGTCGATGTCCTCCTCGCTGTGCGCGATCGACACGAAGCCCGCCTCGAACGCCGACGGCGCGAAGTAGTGGCCGGCATCCAGCATGGCGTGGAAGAATCGGTTGAAGGCGTCCTTGTCGCAGGACGTGACTTCGGAGAAGGACGTTGGCACGGCGTCGGCGAAGTAGACGCCGAACATGCCGCCCAGTGCGTCGGCCGAAAAGCGCACGCCGGCCGCGTCGGCCGCGCCCCGCAGACCGTCGACCAGACGCCGCGTGCGCGCGGCCAGGCGGTCATAGAAGCCGGGCTCGGCGAGCACCTTGAGTGAGGCCAGCCCGGCCGCCACCGCCACCGGACTGCCCGACAGCGTGCCGGCCTGGTAGACACTGCCCAGCGGCGCAATGCATTCCATGATGTCGCGCCGACCGCCGAAGGCGCCCACCGGCATGCCACCACCGATGACCTTGCCCAGCGTGGTCAGATCCGGCGTCACGCCGGTCACGCCCTGCACGCCCTGCGGGCCGACGCGAAAGCCGGTCATGACTTCGTCGAAGATCAGCACCGCGCCGTACTTCGTACACACTTCGCGCAGCCCCTCGAGAAAGCCGGGCTTGGGTTTGATCAGGTTCATGTTGCCGGCGACCGGCTCGACGATGATCGCGGCGATCTCGTCGCCGCGCGCGCGGAAAACCTCCTCGACCTGATCGAGGTCGTTGAAGTCGAGCACGATGGTGTGCCTGGCGAAATCGGCCGGCACACCGCCCGAGGACGGGTTGCCCAGGGTCAGCAGGCCCGAGCCGGCCTTGACCAGCAGGCTGTCGGCATGACCGTGGTAGCAGCCTTCGAACTTGACGATGGCATCGCGCCCGGTGAAGCCGCGCGCCAGCCGAATGGCGGTCATCGTCGCCTCGGTACCGGAACTGACCAGGCGCACCATCTCGACCGACGGCAATCGCGCGCAGATGGCCTCGGCCATCTCGATCTCGGCCTCGGTGGGCGCGCCGAAGGACAGACCCGACAGAGCCGCCTCGCGCACCGCCTCGACGATGACCGGGTGCGCGTGTCCGGCAATCGCCGGCCCCCATGAGCCGACGTAGTCGAGATAGCTCTTGCCTTCGGCGTCCCATACACGCGGGCCTTGCGCGCGCTCGATGAAACGCGGCGTACCGCCCACCGAACGGAAGGCTCGCACCGGCGAATTGACGCCACCGGGAATACTGCGGCAGGCGCGGTCAAACAGGGTCTGGTTGCGATCGGTCATGGAATCCTTCGGAAAGTCGTTGTCAGTCTTCGAACAAGGCCTGGATGGCCGCGGCGCGCGCGGCCGGATCCTCGGCCCGGAACACATCGGAAATCACCGCGACGAAGTCCGCACCGGCCGCGACCAGCTGCGGCACGTTCTCCAGCGTGATGCCGCCGATGCAGGCCACCTGCACGCCCAGTTCGTCCTTGGCGCGACGCACCAGTTCCAGCGGCGCGCGCGGCGCATCGGGCTTGACCGAGGAAGGGAACATGGTGCCGAAGGCGACATAGTCGGCGCCGGCCGCAACCGCGCTGCGCGCGCGTTCGAAATCATCGTAGCAGGACACGCCGAGGATCAAGTCGTCGCCCAGCGCGGCGCGCGCGGTGGCCGGATCGCCATCCTCGCGCCCCATGTGTACACCGTCGGCGCCAACCTCCAGCGCCAGCTCGACGCTGTCGTTGACGATGAACAACGCACCCGCGGCGTGGCACAACTCGGCCGCAGCGGCGGCCTGTTCGCGCCGCGCTGGCGCATCGGCGAGCTTGTTGCGGTACTGCACCAGCGCGGGCCGCCCCCTCAGGGCATCCTCGAGCCGGCCCAGCAACTGGCCGGCATCGCGACTGTCGGGCGTGACGAGGTAGAGGCCTCGCGGCAGGGTTTGGGTCATTGCGGGAATACTCCTTGAGCCACGCCGAAAAGCCGCGTCGCACAAGGGCGCAGGGCGACTGGCGGGCCATTGAAAATACGGTAAGATGGCCCGGATTCTACGTCAAACCGACAGGAGCTCGCCCACGGATGGCCAACCCCGAATTCAAGAAATACATGTGCCTGATCTGCGGATTCATCTACGACGAGGAACTGGGGCTGCCGGACGAAGGCATCGCACCCGGAACGCGCTGGGAAGACATTCCGCCGAACTGGACCTGCCCCGAGTGCCAGGCGCGCAAGGAAGACTTCGAAATGGTCGAGGTCTGAGTACCGATGCACACTGTCGCACACCGAGCGAACGCCGGGCGTTGCGACAACAACATTTATGCAGCATAGTCGCACCCGGATCGGCACCTGCGTGCCGACGGGCCTGCGGGCCCGCAAATCGACGAGGAAAGCCGCATGGACCTGACCGGACTCCGGGTGATGGTCATCGATGACAGCAACACCATCCGCCGCAGCGCCGAGATATTCCTTGGCCAGGCCGGATGCGACGTGGTGCTGGCCGAGGACGGCTTCGATGCGCTCGCAAAAATCGCCGACCACCAGCCCGACGTGATCTTCATGGACATCATGATGCCGCGGCTCGACGGCTACCAGACCTGTGCGCTGATCAAGCGCAATGCGCGACTGGCGGCCACGCCGGTGATCATGCTCTCGTCCAAGGACGGCCTGTTCGATCGCGCTCGCGGCCGCATGGCCGGCTCCAGCGAATACCTCACCAAGCCTTTCACTAAGGACAGCCTGCTCAAGACTGTCGCCGAACACGCCGTCCGGGCGAAAACCGACTGAACGCCAGTAGTGGGAAGAACGACATGCCGATCAAGAAAATTCTCGTCGTCGACGACTCTCCGACCGAGCGCTTCGCGCTGACCGAAGTGCTGACCGCCAACGGCTTCGAGGTGGTCTCCGCCGAAAACGGCGAGGACGCAGTGGTCAAGAGCAAGGCCGAGTTGCCCGACCTGATCCTGATGGACGTGGTCATGCCCGGCATGAACGGCTACCAGGCCACGCGCACCATCTCGCGTGACGAGGCCACGCGCGCCATCCCGATCATCATCTGCACGACCAAGGGGCAGGAGACGGACCGCATCTGGGGCATGCGCCAGGGTGCGCACGACTATCTGGTCAAGCCCATCGACCACACCGAACTGCTCGAACGCATCAAGGGTCTGGGCTGACGCCATGGCGCGGCGCACAAGTCTGCGGGAGTTCCAGGAAAGCCTGGCGCAACGGCTCGCGGAATCGCGCGAGGGCGAACGGCGTACGTTGCTCGGACTCGAGACCCCCGGCGAGAACTGGCTGGTCGACCTCGCCGACACCGGCGAAGTCCTGCCCGTGCCGCTGATCGCGTCGGTACCGATGACGCACCCCTGGTACCGCGGACTCGTCAACGTGCGCGGCAATCTGTGCGGTGTCGTGGACTTTTCCCTGTTTCAAGCCGGTGAGCCGATCACCCCCGCGGGCAGTGCGCGCATCCTGCTGGCGGGCGCGCTCCACGGCAGCGGCATCGCCCTGCTGTTCGCGCGCACCAGCGGCCTCCACGGCCCCGACGAGTTCGGCGAGGAAGACGATGCCGACGAGCAACGCCCCTGGGTCAGCCAGGTGCTGTCCGACGTGCAGGGTCGAAAGTGGCTCAAGCTCGACATCGGCGCCCTGGTGCGAAACCCCGCCTTCCTCGAAGCCGGGGTGCTGGAAGCCTGACCGGAATACGAGACCACCCGAACAATCCCGCAGCGGAGCATCACCATGGCATTGAATCAGTCGGCCCCGTCCCCCGGGGGCGCAAAGAACAAAGACGAATCCGCGCCTTCCGACGCCACCATCCTGGAAACCGGCGAGGCGGCAACGCCCCAGCCACGCGCGAAGAAAACCGACGAGCGTCCGGTTTCGGAGCGGATGAAGGGTCACTTCATTCTCTTCGGCCTGCTCGTCATCGCCACCGCCGTACTGCTCGTGCTGCAAAACCGTCAGGCCACGCATGCGACGCTGTACATCGCCTCTGCCGGTGAGTTGCAAATGCTCTCGCAGCAGATCGCCAAGGCCGCCCAACGCGGCATCCAGGGGGATCGCGACGCCTTTACCGAGTTGCGCACCGCCAGTCAGCGCTTCTCCGGCCTGCTCGGGACCTTGACCGAAGGCGGCACGCTGCAGGATCGAAGCGTGCCCGCCAGCCCGGAGACCGTGCAGCCAGCGCTCGCCACACTGGCCGAGCGCTGGCGGTCGATCGAGCAGGACGTGGGCTGGCTGCTCGACGAGGAAACCAGCATTGCCACCCTGGACCGCTCGGTGGCAATGATCAACGCTTTCGATCCACTGCTCTACGACCTGACCGTGCGCATCGCCCGCGCCAAGGTCGGGACCAACGCGGCCGACCGCGAAATCCTGCTCGCCAACGAAGCCGTGCTGACCACACAGCGCATCGCCAAGAACGCCAACTCGCTGCTCGCGGCCGAGACCATCGACCCGGAAGCGGCGTTCCAGATGAGCGTCGACCCTGCCAGCTTCAATGACACGCTGTCCGAGCTGCTGCGTCTGTCGTTCGCGGACCCGCAGGCTCAGCAGCAATTGCGCGACATCGAGTGGTACGCCGAGGAAACGCTGGCCGCGGTCGGTCGCATCAACGACAACATCCAGAACCTGGTGCAGGCCAAGCAGACCGGCGCGCGCATGTTCGACGCTTCACCCGCACTGCTCGAAGACACGCGCAGCGTGTCGACCGCCTACGAGAACCACTACCGGGGCTTCGACCCGCTGATCGCGGGCATCGTCGCCTGCGGCCTGCTCGCGCTGGCGGTCATCGCGCTCATCGTCAAGGCCTACAACGCCGACCTCACGCGTCGCCGCGCGGAGGCCGAACACCAACGCCTGGCGGCCGAAGAGGAACGCAACCTCGCCCAGCAGGCCATCCTGCGCCTGATGAACGAGATGGGCGACCTGGCCGACGGCGACCTGACGGTGCGCGCGACCGTGTCCGAGGACATCACCGGCGCCATCGCCGACTCGGTCAACTACACGGTCGAGGAACTGTCCGTGCTGGTGCGTCGCATCAACGACGCGGCAACCCGCGTTACCGCGGCGACCGAATCGGCGCAGAAGATCTCCGGCGAGCTGCTCGATGCCACCGAGCGCCAGTCGCAGGAGATCGAGGAAGTCGGCTCCACCGTCGAGCGCATGGCCGAACAGATGACGGCATCGTCCGAGCGGGTGCTGCAGTCGGCTCAGGTCGCACGCCAGTCGCGTGACGCCGCGCAGAAGGGCACGACCGCCGTGGAGGACACCATCCGCGGCATGAATGACATCCGCGAGCAGATCCAGGAAACCTCCAAGCGCATCAAGCGCCTGGGCGAATCCTCGCAGGAGATCGGCGAGATCGTGGAACTGATCTCCGACATTACCGAGCAGACCAACGTGCTCGCGCTCAACGCCGCCATCCAGGCCGCCTCGGCGGGCGAAGCGGGTCGCGGCTTCACCGTGGTCGCAGAAGAGGTGCAGCGCCTGGCCGAGCGCTCGGCCGAGGCGACCAAGCAGATCGCCTCGATCGTCAAATCGATCCAGACCGACACCAAGGACGCCGTCTCGGCGATGGAAACCGCGACCCGCGACGTGGTCGAGGGTGCACAGCTGACCGACGCTGCCGGCCAGGTACTGGTCGAGATCGAACGCGTATCGACCGAGACCGCCGAGTTGATCGAACAGATCTCCAGCGACATCGAAAATCACGCCGCGACCGCCGGTCGCGTTGCCGGCACCATGAAGGACATTCTTGCGATTACCGACCAGACCACGCGCGGCACTCAGCAAACCGCCGTATCGGTCGGCCAGTTGGCCGACCTGGCGGTGGAACTGAAGGGCTCGGTGTCCGGCTTCAAGGTCTGAACGGGGCAGCCACATGACGCACGCGCACGAACTGGACATCGGCCCGCTCAGCTGGGTCCGCGGCGAGATCGACGAGGCGCTCGAACGCGCCTCCGAGGCCATCGGCAAGGCCACCGACGACGACGATCCGCAGACGCACTTCCAGTTCGCGCAGGCGCACCTGCACCAGGTTCGCGGCGCGCTGTCCGTCGTCGGCCTGGACGGCGCCAGCCAGTTCGCCGACACGCTGGACCAGTTCGTCGGCGCGATGGCCCGCGGTGAAGTCGCCGCCGACGAGAGCGGCGCCGGACTTGCGCAGCGCGCCTGCTCGACACTCGCCAACTACCTCGGGGAAGTCGTCGGCGGTGGCGGCGACCAGCCACTCAGACTGTTCGCCGTGTATCGCGAACTCGCGCGCGCCAGTGGTCGCGGCGAGGTTTCGGCCGCCGACATGTTCTTCCCGGATCTGGAACGACGGCTACCCCGCCGGCGCCTCTCAGGCGCACCGCCGCCCGGCTCGGACGCCCTCGCGGCGCGACTGCGCGCGACCCGCGCCGCGCTCGAGCGCGGCCTGCTGGCCTGGCTGCGCGAACCCGCCAACCCGGAAGGCGCGAGCACCATGCGCGACGCGGCGATCGCCCTCGAGGCGATGCAGACCGGACCGGTCGCGAACACGCTGTGGCGCGTCGCCCAAGCTTTCTTCGACGCGCTCGCCCATGGCGACCTGCCCGCTTCGGAGATGCGCATCCGGCAGATCTGCAGCGCGCTCGTCAAGGAAGTCCGCGTCCAGTCGGGCGGCTCGCGCCGCATGCCCGAACGCCTGATGCGCGACCTGCTCTTCGAAATCGGCCAAGCCCCTGTGCGCACCGACGTCCAACGCGCGGTGCGCGAGCGCTGGGAGCTCGACGCCTGGTGGACCGACCCCGGCGCTGCCGTGGCCGACATTCCCCTCGGCCCGTTGCTGCGCGAGCTGCGCAGCGAGATCGCGACGGCCAAGCTCGACTGGGACGCCTTCAGCGCGGGACAAGGCGCATCCATCCACGACTTCGACACCCGTATCGCCCACATCGCCTCGGAGTCCGCCCGACTGGGACGCCCAGCGCTGCATCGTCTGCTCGACGGCACGGCCCGGCTGGCGCACTGGCTCACCGGCAATCCAACGGCCTGCGACGAAGCCATGGCCATCGACGTTGCCACCGCCCTGTTGCTGGCCGAACTGAACGTCGAGGGCGGCATCGCCGACGGCGAACTGCTCGAGCAGACCGAAGCCACGCTCGAGCGCTTCGAGGCGCACATGCGCGGCGACGCGCCGCGTACCGAGACGCCCACGCTGGAGGCCGCACGCCGCGCCCACGAATGGGACGCACGACTGCAGGTCACGCGCGAGATCACCTCCAGTCTGGGCCATATCGAGCAGACGCTCGATGACTTTTTCCGTGACCACGCCAAGCGCGCCCCGCTGGGCCAGCTCGACGCGCCGCTGCGCCAGATCGAGGGTGCACTGCGCATCATCGGCGGGGACGCCGCCGTGCCGCTGGTGCGCGAGGCCGCCAACACCATCGGCTGGCTGGCCGACGGCGGCGCACCGGACGAACCGGTGCTCTCACGCCTGGCCGACCGTATTTCCATTCTCGGCTTCTACGTCAGCGCGCTGCAGCACGGCGAGGCCGACCTCAACGATTTCCTGCCCGAGGACGAGCGCCGTCCGGACCCGGACGAAATACTGGCCCCGGAGATCGAGTTCGCGACGGACGCAGGCGATGCGCCGCAGGAGCCCGAAACCCACGCCGAGCCCGCGCCGGAGCGCGCCGCCGCACCGGAAATGACGCCGGCACCGGCCACCGAAGCGGAGATCGATGCCGAACTCCTCGCCATCTTCATCGAGGAAGCACATGAAGTTCTCGGCGCGATCGACGCCGGCCTGCGGGAACTGCAGCCCTTCGGCGACCAGGAATCCCTGATCGACATCCGCCGCGGCTTCCACACGCTCAAGGGCAGCGGCCGCATGGTCGGCCTGACCGAGTTCGGCGAAGCCGCCTGGGCTGTCGAGCAGACCCTCAATCGCTGGCTGCAACTGGAATGGCCGGTGACGCCGGATCTGGCCGCAATCCTGGCCGACGCGCACGCGCGCTTCGATGCCTGGGTGGCGCAGATCGAGGGCGGTGGCAGCCATGGTTTCGACATCAGCGCCGTGGTGGCCGAGGCCGAACGCCTGCGCGCGCTCGAAGCGGCCGAATCCGAAGCGGCCGACGCGCCCGAGTCCGTGCCGTCCGACGCATCCCCTGCGGAGCCCGCGACCGCCCCCGCCGGCGATGCGGATACGGCACCGGCCCCGCCGCACTTCGACTTCGGCGACCTGCCCTCGCTCGAGCTGGATGAACCTGACGAAGCCGTCGACGAACGCCCCGCCGAGTTCGATTCCACCGAGCTTGATTTGGCCGAACTCGAATCTTCCGCGCCGCAGGGCGAGGATGCGACAACCGGCACCGCTGCCGACGAGGCCGCCGAACCCTCGCACGTGCGCATCGGCGAAACCGAACTGTCGCGCCAGCTCTTCGACCTGTACGTCAACGAAGGGCGCAGCCACATCGAGGCGCTCAAGTCGGGGCTGCGCCCGCTGCGCAACAACCCCGCGACGCCGTCGGAGAAGCTGCTGCGCACGGCGCACACGCTCGCCGGCATCTCGGGTACGGCTCACGTCGGCCCGATGCAGAACCTTGCCCGTGCCACCGAGTTCGCACTGGGCCGGCTGCGCGAAGCGCGCCAGGCGCCCAGCGCCGAGCAGTTCGACCTGTTCGACGCCACCGTCGAGCGGCTCGACACCATGCTCGCCGAGGTGGCGCGCGCGCAACTGCCGCTGCCGGTGCCCGAACTCGAGCAGCAGCTCGACGCCGTCGGCCGCCCGGCGCAGGCCGAACTGCAGGCCCCGGAGGAAGAGCACGCGACCGCCGTCGCCGCGCAGGCCGAGGCCGAGCGCGAGACGCTCGACGAGGACGACGAACCCATCCAGGTACGCGACGATCTGGACGAGCAACTGCTGCCGATCTTCCTCGAGGAAGCCGATGAACTGATGAAGGGGCTCGACGAGCGCCTGCGCCACTGGAGCGATGACCCCCATAGCGCCGAACACCCGCGGCTCGCGGCTCGCCAGCTCCACACCCTCAAGGGCAGCGCGCGCATGGCCGGCGCGATGCGCCTGGGCGAGCTGGTACACCGCATCGAGTCACGCCTCGAGAACGGCATGGCCCGCCACAGTCCGGCCGAGGGGCTGATCGACACCCTCACCGGTGGCCTCGACCAGGCCGCCCAGCTGCTCGCCGATCTCGCCGGCGGCAACAGCGCACCCGCGCCCGCAGCCGCCGAACAGGCGCACACCTTCGAGAGCGCGGCGATCGCGATCGAGACCGGCGAGCGCTCGACGGAAGCCCTGCCCGGCGGCGGTACGCTGCGCGTGCGCGCCGATCATCTGGGCAACTTCATCAACATGGCCGGCGAGATCGGCATCGCGCGCACCCGCATCGAGGGCGAACTGCGCACGCTGCGCCGCTCGCTGCTCGACCTGACCGAGAACGTCATCCGCCTGCGCGGCCAGTTGCGGGAAGTCGAGTTGCAGGCCGAGACGCAGATGCAGTCGCGCATCGCGCAAGCCGATTCGCAGCACGCTTCGTTCGATCCGCTCGAGATGGACCGCTACACGCGGTTGCAGGAACTCACGCGGATGATGGCCGAGAGCGTCGGCGACGTCACCACCGTGCAGCAGAACCTGCTGCGCAACCTCGACGGCGCCGAGTTGGCCTTGCACGGCCAGGCGCGCTTTGCGCGCGACCTGCAGCAATCGCTGATGCAGGTACGCATGGTGCCCTTCGACAGCCTCGCCGACCGCCTGCACCGGGTCGTGCGCCAGAGCGCCAAGGACCAGGGCAAACGGGTCAACCTCGACATCCGCGGCGGCCGCATCGAGATCGACCGCAGCGTGCTCGAGCGCATGACAGTCGCCATCGAGCACATGCTGCGCAACGCGGTCGCGCACGGCATCGAGCCTCAGGACGTGCGCCGCAACGCCGGCAAGAACGAGATCGGCCAGATCACGCTGACCATCAGCCAGACCGGCAACGAAATCGCCATCGACCTTGCCGACGACGGTCGCGGCCTCGACTACGAGGCCATCCGCGCACGCGCGGCCGAACGCGAGCTGCTCGACGACCCGCAAGCGGCCGACGAGCGAGCACTGACCAACCTGATCTTCACGCCGGGCTTCAGCACCGCCGACGAGGTCTCGACGATCGCCGGTCGCGGCGTCGGCATGGACGTGGTGTGTGCCGAGGCCGCCGCACTGGGCGGGCGCATCGACGTGCGCGCCACCTCCGGCGACGGCACGCGTTTTCGCATCTACCTGCCGCTGACACTGGCGGTCACGCAGGCGCTGCTGGTGCGCGCGGCGCACGCCAGCCACGCCATCCCGTCGACGATGATCGCCCAGGTACTCGAGCTGCGCTCGGACGCGCTCGAGCGCATGCGTGCGGACGGCTACGCCGAATGGCAGGATCAGCGCTACCCCTACCGTTACCTGCCCGAGTTGCTGGGCAACCGGCGCGCACGCCCCGAGATCCACCGTTTCAACTGGGTGCTGCTGCTGCGTGCCGGCGGGGAACGTCTGGCGCTGCACATCGACGCGCTGCGCGGCAATCAGGAGATCGTCGTCAAGTCCGCCGGCCCGCAGTTGCTGCGCATCGTCGGCATCTCCGGCGCAACGGTGCTGGGCGACGGCGAGATCGTGCTGATCCTCAACCCGCTCGCGCTGGCCAGCCGCTCCGACGCTCCGGACGAAGTCATGGACGCGGTGCTCGGCGAGGATCTGCTCGACATCGGTCCGGCCGTGGAGACGGTGCGCCAACCCACCGTGATGGTGGTCGACGATTCGCTCACCGTGCGCAAGATCACCGGGCGGCTGCTCGAGCGCGAGGGCTATCGCGTGCTCACCGCCAAGGATGGCACGGACGCGCTCGACCAGCTCGAGGAAATCGTGCCCGACGTCATCCTGTCGGACATCGAAATGCCGCGCATGGACGGTTTCGACCTGGTTCGCAACCTGCGCGCCGACGAGCGCACGCGCGAGGTGCCGGTGATCATGATCACCTCCCGACTGGCCGACAAGCACCGCGAGTACGCCGAGAAGCTCGGCGCCAACGACTACCTCGGCAAACCCTACGACGAGGACGAGTTGCTGCGCCTGCTGCGCCAATACACCGATCTGACGCCCGAACGCTCACCGGGTCTCAGCCGCGTTTAGTGACCTCGAAACGCGCCAGCGTGCGTTCGCGCGCGGCGGCGTGATCGACTACCGGCGCCGGGTAGTCCTCGCCGATACACACGCCGGCCGCACGCTGCGCGGTGCCGTCCATCTTCCACGGCGCATGGATCAAGCGTGCCGGCACGCGCGCCAGCTCCGGCACATAGCGCCGGATGAAGGCGCCGTCCGGGTCAAAACGCTGCGACTGGGTGACCGGATTGAAGATGCGGAACCACGGCTGGGCGTCGCAGCCGGTCGAGGCCGCCCACTGCCAGCCGCCGTTGTTCGCTGCCAGATCGTAGTCGTTGAGCAGTGCGGCGAAGTGACGCTCACCCGGCCGCCAGTCGATGCCCAGGTCCTTGGTCAGGAAGGACGCAGTAATCATGCGCAGCCGGTTGTGCATGTAGCCCGTCTGCGCGAGTTGGCGCATGCCGGCGTCGACGATCGGATAGCCGGTGCGCCCCGCCTTCCATGCTGCCAGCAGTTCAGGCGCTTCGTCCCAGCGCACACGGTCGAACTCCGGACGGAAGTTCTCGGTGACCACACGCGGATGGTGCCACAGGATCATCTGGTAAAACTCCCGCCACACCAGTTCATTGAGCCAGGTGCGCGGGCCGTCGCCATGCATGCGCCAGGCCGCTTCGGCCAGCATGCGCACCGACACCGTGCCGAAGCGCAGATGGGTCGACAGATAGGACACGCCCCGCTTCCCCGGAAAGTCGCGCGCGACATGGTAGTCGCCGATGCGCGCGAGAAAGTCGTCGACGAGGGTCGCTCCCCCCGACATGCCGGTGGGCAGGCGCAGATCGGCCAGGTTGCCGGCCGAAAAGCCGATCGCATCAAGCGGCGGCACCCCGCATCGCACATCGCGCGCCGCCAGCCGTGCGGCGTGCGCGCGAATCTCGAACGGTGCAAGCTCGCCCGGCTCGAGCCGACGCATCCATGCGTTGCGATACGGCGTGAACACCGAGAACGGCCGACCATCCAGCGTGAGCACCTCGTCGCGCTCGAACACGACCTGATCCTTGAAGTCCTCGAAATCGATGTCGTGCCGGGCAAGCGCCTCGCTCACTGAGCGATCACGGACGATGGCATCCGGCTCGTAGTCCCGGTTGGCCAGAACCGCATCGACATCGAGATCGTGCGCGAGCCGCGGGATTTCGTCCGACGCGAGGCCGTGGCGCACGATCAGCCCGCCGCCGTGGCCACCGGCCTCGCGTGCGAGGACATCGAGTGCCTCGTCGAGTTCGAGCAGCGCCGCATGAATGAAGCCCAGCCTGCGATCTTCGCGCGAGCACAACGGGTCGAGGATCGCGCGGTCGAACACGAAGACGCAATAAACGCGCTCGAAACGCGTCAGTGCGTGATGCAGCGCAGCGTGATCGAAGCTGCGCAGATCGCGCCGAAACCAGACAAGAGCAGAAGCAGGCATGACGATGGACTCGTGCGGGCGGAGCGGTTGGACGGAGCATCGTGTCACAGGTTCCTGCTCCGGCGCATGCCAACCGGCGTAAAATGCACCCCATGAGCGCCATCATCGCAAACCTGACGAATCACTTTCTGATCGCCATGCCTGCCATGGCCGATCCGAACTTCTCGCGCACACTGACCTACATCGCGGAGCACAACGAGCAGGGCGCGCTCGGCGTCATCGTCAACCGTCCGCTCGACATGACGCTCACGACGCTGTTCGAGCGCGTCGACGTACCGCTGCACGCGGGGGAACTGGCCGGACAACCGGTGTATTTCGGTGGCCCGGTGCAGACCGACCGCGGCTTCGTCCTGCATCGTCCGCTCGGTGACTGGCATTCCACGCTGGAAGTCACCGAGGAGGTCGGCCTGACCAGCTCGCGCGACATCCTTCAGACCATGGGCGAGATCGGCGAACCGTCCGAAGTGCTGGTGTCGCTCGGTTATGCCGGTTGGTCGGCAGGCCAGCTCGAACAGGAGCTGGCATCGAACGCATGGCTGACCGTGCCGGCCGACCTGGCCATCCTGTTCGACTTGCCGCCCGAGGAGCGTTTCGCTGCGGCCCTGCAGTGCCTGGGCATCGACTTCACGCATCTGTCCGAGGTCGCCGGACATGCCTGAGCCGCGTGCACACGCGGGAACCCTGCCCGGACGCGGCACGGTGATGGGTTTCGATTTCGGCCTCGCGCGCATCGGCGTGGCGGTTGGCGAGATCGAGACCGGCCACGCCACGGCACTGACCACCATCGCCGAAGAATCCGGCGAGCGCCGCTTCGCGGCTATCGGCGCCCTGCTCGGTGAATGGCGGCCGGTTGCGCTGGTCGTCGGCATTCCGTGTCACCTCGACGGTGGCGAGCATGCGATGACCGCGCGTTGCCGGCGCTTCGCAAACCAGTTGCGCGGGCGCTTCGGCCTGCCGGTCGTCGAGGTCGACGAACGCCTGAGTTCGGCCGCGGCCGACTCCGCACTTGCCGAGGCGGGCGAGCGCGACTGGCGCGCGCGCAAGACGCGGCTCGACGCGGCCGCAGCACAAATTTTCCTGCAGGACTTCCTGGACGAATCGAGTCATGCAACTTCCTGACGCAGAAACCCTGCTCGACGCGCTGATTGCACAGATGCGCCCGCAGGTGCGCCCCGACACCGCGCTGGTCGGTATCCGCACCGGCGGCGTGTGGCTGGCCGAGCGAGTGCACGCGGCGCTGGAGCTGGCCGGTCCGATCGGCGCGATCGACGTATCCTTCTACCGCGACGACTTCGGCGCGCGCGGCCTGCCCGCAAAGCCGCAGCGCACCGATATCACTTTCGACGTCGAAGGCGCGCATGTGGTCATCGTCGATGACGTGCTCTACACCGGACGCACGGTTCGCGCCGCTCTCAACGAGCTGTTCGACTTCGGTCGGCCGGCTTGTGTGGATCTGGCCGTGCTGCTCGACCGCGGCGGGCGCGAACTGCCGATCGGCGCACGCTACTGTGCCCACACGCTGGCCGAACCGCTGCCCGCCTCGCAGATCCTGGAACTGGGCCGCGACGACGACGGCACGCTGTCCCTGAGGTTGATCGATGCGTAACCCCCAGCTCGACAAGAACGGCAGCCTGCGCCACCTGCTCACGCTCGACGGGCTGCCGCGCGAGACCCTGACCGCCATCCTCGACACCGCCGCGCCCTTCACCGAGGTGGCCGAGCGCGAGATCAAGAAACTGCCCGTATTGCGCGGCAAGAGCGTGTTCAACCTGTTCTTCGAGAACTCCACGCGCACGCGCACGACCTTCGAGATCGCGGCCAAGCGGCTCTCCGCAGACGTCGTGAACCTGAATGTATCGACCAGTTCGACCGCCAAGGGCGAGAGCCTGCTCGACACCGTCGACAACCTGTGTGCGATGCAGGCCGACATGTTCGTCGTCCGTCACGCGGCCAGCGGCGCTCCGTTTCTGATCGCGCAACACCTGATCGCCAACGGACGCAACGACATCCATGTGGTCAACGCAGGGGACGGGCGGCACGCCCACCCCACCCAGGGCCTGCTCGACATGTACACCATCCGCCACTTCAAGGGCGATTTCTCCAATCTCGTCGTGGCACTGGTGGGCGACGTGCTGCACTCGCGCGTGGCGCGTTCGCAGATCGCCGCGCTGACCACGCTGGGCGTGCCCGAAATCCGCGTGATCGGCCCCAAGACCTTGCTGCCGACCGGGCTCGAACGGCCCGGACTGCGCGTGTTCCATGACATGACCGAGGGGCTGCACAACGTCGACGTGGTGATGATGCTGCGATTGCAGAACGAGCGCATGAACGGCGCGTTGTTGCCCACTCCACAGGAGTTCTACAAGAACTGGGGGCTGACCGCCGAGAAGCTGTCGGCGGCGAAGTCCGACGCCATCGTGATGCACCCGGGGCCGATGAATCGCGGCGTCGAGATCGACTCGGCCATCGCCGACGGCGCACAGGCCGTCATCCTCAACCAGGTCACCTTCGGCATCGCGGTGCGCATGGCCGTGATGTCCATGCTGGCAGCATGAACATGAACCTCAAGATCAGCAACGGCCGCCTCGTCGATCCTGCCCACGGCACGGACGCGGTGCGCGACATCTTCATCGCCGACGGCCGCGTGGTGGCGCTCGGCACCGCCCCCGACGGCTTCGCTGCGCAGCGCGTGATCGACGCGCAAGGACTGGTGGTCTGCCCGGGCCTGGTCGACGTGGCGGCGCGCCTGCGTGAGCCCGGCTTCGAGTACCGTGCGACGCTCGATTCCGAGATGACCGCCGCGATGGCCGGCGGTGTCACCAGCCTCGCCATCCCGCCCGACACCGACCCCTCGCTCGATGAACCCGGCCTGGTCGAGATGCTGTGCTATCGCGCAAAGCAGCTCAACTGCGCCCACGTCTATCCGATCGGCGCACTCACGGTCGGCCTCGCCGGCGAACGCCTGGCCGAAATGTCGCAACTGTTCGACGCCGGCTGCTTCGCGTTCAGCCAGGCCAACGTACCCATCGTCGACGACACGGTGCTGATGCGCGCGATGCAGTACGCCGCGACCTTCGACTTCCCGGTGTGGCTGCAGCCGCTCGCGCCGTTTCTGGCGCGCACCGGCAACGCCCACGACGGCGAGGTCGCCGCGCGCCTGGGCCTGGCCGGCATTCCGGTTGCGGCCGAGACCATCGCGCTGTTCGCCCACCTGCGCCTGGCGCGTGCAACCGGCGCCAGGCTTCACGTCACGCGGCTGTCCAGCGCCGAGGGGCTGGCGCTGATCGAGCAGGCGCGTGCCGACGGCATGGAAGTCACCTGCGACGTATCGATCAACCACCTGCACCTGTGCGATCAGGACATCGGCTACTTCGATCCGAACTGCCATCTCGTGCCGCCGCTGCGCGAGGCGAGCGACCGCGACGCGCTGCGCGCGGCACTGGCGGCAGGGCGCATCGACGCACTGTGCTCGGACCACACCCCGGTCGATGACGACGGCAAGCTCACCCCGTTCAGCGAATCCGAGCCCGGCGCTACCGGCCTGGAACTGCTGCTGTCGATGACGCTGCAATGGGCAGAGCAGGATGGCGTGCCATTGCCCACCGCACTTGCACGCGTCACCTCGGATGCCGCGCGCCTGGTAGGTATCCGGCGTGGCGGACATCTCGCACCGGGTGCGCGCGCCGACGTGTGCGTGTTCGACCCGGACGCGCGCCACACGGTCACGCGCGAGCGCCTCAAGAGCCAGGGCAAGAACACCCCCTTCCTCGGTCACGAGGTACCCGGTCTGGTGCGCTACACGCTGGTCGAGGGCCGGGTGATGTACGAGGGCTAGCGGGCCGCAACGGGCGCGGCCGCGCGGCGTCAGCCGCCGCCGACGATGAGCGGCAGGAAGTTGCCGCGCAGCCCGGCCAGCACCACCAGCACGATCTGCAGCAACAGCAGCAGCACCAGCGGCGACAGGTCGACGTTGGCGATGGTCGGCACGATGCGCCGGAACGGGCGCAGGAAGGGATCGGCCAGGCGACGGATCATCGGCGCCGCCGGCGCATGCGGACTCACCCACGAGAGCACCGCCGAGACCAGCACCAGCGCGAAGATCAGATACACCATCATGCGCACGAGCTCCACCAGGCCCATGCCGGCCAGCCCCAGCGCGACACCGCCGGCCCCGCCGAAGGGCACACCACGCAGGACGAGCTCGATCGCGACGAAGGCCACCTGGGCAAGCCAGGCGGGCAGCAGGCTGGCCATGTCCAGCCCCCACAGGCCCGGCACCACGCGGCGCAGCGGCCGCACCAGCCAGTCGGTAGTGGCGAGCACGAAATGACCCATCTGGTTGTGGAAGGGAACGCGCTGCCACTGCATGAAAAAACGCACCAGCAGCAACAGCGTGAAGGCGCCGAAGACGAAATTGAGCAGCAGGAAGACGATGGTCGAGAGCATCGCTCAGCCTCGCCCGAGTTCTTCGCCGAGCGCGCGACCACGCGCTTCCGCCGCGGCGACCGCGCGGTCGACCAGCGCCATCAAGCCGCCTTCGTCGAACACCGCCAGCGCAGCCGCCGTGGTGCCGCCCTTGGAGGTCACCTTCTGGCGCAGCACGTCCGGCCCGTCGTCGGATTCGGACGCCAGCTTCGCCGCGCCGAGCACGGTGTCGATGGCCAGCCGCCGCGCCGTGTCGGCATCGAAGCCGCGCCCCAGGGCCGCGGCCTCGAGCGCCTCGATGAAGTGGAACACGTAGGCCGGCCCGCTGCCCGAAACCGCCGTGACCGCATCCATGCGTGCCTCGTCCTCGACCCACACCACGCTGCCCACCGAAGCGAGCATTCGCCCGGCCAGCTCCCGGTCCTCGTCGTCGACACCGGGCCCCGCGCACAGACCGCTCACGCCGGCACCGACCAGCGCCGGCGTGTTGGGCATCGCGCGCACGATGCGCTCGAAACCGCCCAGCCAGCGCGACAGATCACCGATGCGCAAACCCGCCGCGACGCTGACCACCAGCGCACGCTCGAGGCGGCCGGCGAGCGGCTCCACGGCCTCGCGCATCTGCTGCGGCTTGACCGCCAGCACCACGGCATCGGCCTCGCGCACCACGTCGTCGGCGACGCCGGTGACGCCCACCCCGAACTGCCCGACCAGCCATTCGCGACGCTCCGGCGCGAGTTCCACGACGCTCAACTCATGCGCGTCGAAGCCGCGCTCGAGCATGCCGCCGATGAGCGCGGCGGCCATGTTGCCGCCACCGAGAAAGACGATCTTCATGCGGGGGAATTCTCCATTGTGGACTTGCGCGCACGCGCGCCGAAGATGGCACTGCCCACACGCACCAGCGTGCTGCCCTCGGCAATTGCGGCCTCGAGATCGTCGGACATGCCCATCGACAAGGTGTCGAGCGCATGGCCGCGCGCGATCAGCTCGTCGCGCAAGCGGCGCAGCAATCCGAAGCGCTCTCGCTGCAGCGCCGCGTCGGGGGTGGGTTCGGGAATGCACATCAGGCCGCGCAGCCTCAACTGCGGCAGGCCGGCCACGATGTCGGCCAGGGCGGCGAGTTCGTCCGGTGCGATGCCGCTCTTGCTGGCCTCGCCGCTGACGTTGACCTGGATGCACACCTGCAGCGGCGCTCGATGCGCGTCGCGCTGCCCGGACAGGCGTCGGGCGATCTTCTCGCGCTCGATCGAATGCACCCAGTCGAAGTGCGTCGCGACCACGCGCGTCTTGTTCGATTGCAACGGACCGATGAAATGCCACTCCAGGCCGGCATCGGCAAGCGTCTCGGCCTTGGCTACGCCTTCCTGCACGTAGTTCTCACCGAAGGCACGCTGCCCGGCGTCAGCGGCCTCGCGCACGTCACCGGCCGGCCAGGTCTTGCTCACGGCGAGCAGACGCACTTCCCCCGGATCACGGCCGGCAGTGCGGGCTGCGGCCGCAATGCGCGCCGTGACGGCTTGCAAGTTGGCAGCGATTGATGTCATATACCCGCGTCAGGTCCTTCGAACCGGCAGGCGCCGAGTATAGCATCGGGGCTCTGCGCCCCTTCCCCACCACCGCCCTTCCGGAAGCTCCATGGACATCACCGAACTGCTCGCGTTTGCGGTCAAGAACAAGGCCTCGGATCTGCACATGTCGGCGGGCCTGCCGCCGATGATCCGCGTACACGGCGACATCCGGCGCATCAATCTGCCGCCGATGGAGCACAAGGACGTGCACGCGATGGTGTACGACATCATGAACGACTCGCAGCGCAAGCAGTTCGAGGATGAACTCGAATGCGACTTTTCGTTCGAGATCCCCAACCTCGCACGCTTTCGCGTCAACGCCTTCAACCAGAACCGTGGCGCCTCGGCCGTCTTCCGGACGATTCCGTCCAAAGTGCTCACGCTCGAGGAGTTGAACGCGCCCAAGATCTTCCGCGACATCGCTGACCAGCCGCGCGGAATCGTGCTGGTCACCGGGCCCACCGGCTCGGGCAAATCGACCACGCTCGCGGCAATGGTCGATTACGTCAACGAGAACCAGTACTCGCACATCCTCACCATCGAGGATCCCATCGAATTCGTGCACACGTCCAAGCGCAGCCTGATCAACCAGCGCGAGGTGCACCGCGACACGCTGGGGTTTTCCAACGCGCTGCGATCGGCCCTGCGCGAAGACCCGGACGTGATCCTGGTCGGCGAGATGCGCGACCTGGAAACCATTCGTCTGGCGCTGACCGGCGCTGAAACCGGCCACCTGGTGTTCGGCACGCTGCACACCTCGTCAGCAGCCAAGACCATCGACCGCATCATTGACGTATTCCCGGCCGAGGAAAAGGACATGGTGCGCGCGATGCTCTCCGAATCGCTGCGCGCGGTCATCGCCCAGACCCTGCTCAAGACCAAGGACGGAACCGGGCGCGTGGCCGCGCACGAGATCATGCTCGGCACGCCCGCGATCCGTAACCTGATCCGCGAGAACAAGATCGCGCAGATGTACTCGTCCATCCAGACCGGGCAGCAACTGGGCATGCAGACGCTGGACCAGTGTCTGCAGGACCTGGTGCGCCGCAATATCGTATCGCTGTCGGAAGCGCGCATGCGCGCGCAGAACAAGGATTCCTTCACCGGCTGAAACACGTGGGCGCGAGGCTGGCAAGAGCGCTGCGGAAGCGGTAGATTGAGGGTCGCAACGTCGGCTTCGGAGAACCAGGATGGAACGCGATCAGGCCCTCAAGTTCATGCACGACCTGCTGCGCCTGATGGTGCAGAAGAACGGCTCGGACCTCTTCATCACCTCGGGCTTTCCGCCGGCGATCAAGATCGACGGAAAGATCATTCCGCAGTCCAACCAGGTACTCACCCCGCAGCATACGGCGGAGTTGGCACGTGCGGTCATGAACGACCGCCAGGCGGCGGAATTCGAAGCCACCAAGGAATGCAACTTCGCGGTGGCCCCCCCGAACATCGGGCGTTTTCGCGCCAACGCCTACATCCAGCAAAGCCGCGTGGGACTGGTGCTGCGAACGATCTCGCAGACCATCCCGACCTTCGAGGAGCTGGGCCTGCCGGCCATCCTCAAGGACATCGCGATGAGCAAGCGCGGGCTGGTGATCTTCGTCGGCGGCACCGGCACCGGCAAGTCCACCTCGCTGGCGGCGATGGTGGATTTTCGCAACGAGCACTCCTACGGCCACATCATCACGGTCGAGGACCCGATCGAATTCGTCCATCCGCACAAGAACTGCATCATCACGCAGCGCGAGATCGGCATTGACACCGACCACTGGGAGGCAGCGCTCAAGAACACGCTGCGTCAGGCTCCGGACGTGATCCTGATGGGCGAGATTCGCGACCGCGAGACCATGGACTACGCGATCGCCTTCGCCGAAACCGGTCACCTGTGCCTGGCCACGCTGCACGCCAACAGCACCAACCAGGCGCTCGATCGCATCATCAACTTCTTCCCGGAAGACCGTCGTCAGCAATTGCTGATGGACTTGTCACTGAACGTGCGCGCACTGATCTCGCAGCGCCTGCTTCCCCTGAAAGAGCGCAAGGGGCGCGCCCCGGCCGTGGAGATCATGCTCAACTCGCCGCTGATCTCCGATCTCATCTTCAAGGGCGACGTGCCCGGCATCAAGGAAGTCATCAAACGCTCTCGCGAACTGGGCATGCAGACCTTCGATCAGAGTCTGTTCGACCTGTTCGAGGACGACCTGATCACCTACGAGGATGCGCTGCGCAACGCCGACTCGATCAACGACCTGCGCCTGCAGATCAAGCTGCACTCCAAGCACGGCGAGAAGGACTTCCTGTCGGGTACCGAGAACCTGGACATCGTTTGAGGCCAGGGGACGGAAGTCGCCCGCCCTGATCACTGGCGCTCGCTATTTCTCCCGCCCGCTGCCCGCGAACATCCGATATTCGTACAAGCGGCATTCGAGCGCGCCGTTGAACAGCGGCGTGCGCCGGCTGGCCTTGAGACCCATGCCCTTGGGCAGCGCGGTATCGGCACTCAGGAAGTGGCAGCGCCAGCCCGCCCAGTGCGCCTTGAGCGCGTCACCCAGTTGCGGATAGAACTCGAGCAGCTCGCTCTCCTCGCCGATGCGCACACCGTAAGGCGGATTGGCGACCATCACGCCGGCCTCGGCCGGCGGATCGAGCTCCAGGATGTCCGCCCGCATCACCCGCACACAATCGGCCAGCCCGGCCGCGGCGAGATTGGCCTCGGCCTTGCGCACCTGGGCAGCGACCAGATCCGCACCGAAGATCGGCAGCTCACGCACCGGCTTGCGCCGCGCCTCGGCTGCGCCACGCAGCTTCGCCCAGGCCGCGCGGTCGAAGTTCTTGAGTTTCTCGAAACCGAAATGCCGCCCCAGCCCGGGCGCAACATCGAGCGCAATCTGCGCGGCCTCGATCAGAAACGTGCCGCTGCCGCACATGGGATCGACCAGCGCCTCGTCCGGCGTCCAGCCAGTCAGTTGCAGGATGCCGGCGGCAAGATTTTCCTTGAGCGGCGCCTCGACCGAGGCGTGCTTGAAGCCGCGCTTGTAAAGTGGCTCGCCCGAAGTGTCCAGATACAGCGTGAGGCTGTCCCGCGTCAGGAAAGCATGTATGCGCACGTCCGGGTTTGCGGTGTCTACGCTGGGTCGCTCGCCGGTGACCGTGCGAAAGTGATCACACACTGCATCCTTGATGCGTAGCGTGACGAACTCCAGGCTCTTCACCGCCGAGCGCTGTGAGGTCACGAATACGCGAATGGTCTCGTCGATCGAAAACCAGCGTGCCCAGGTCGGCGCATAGGCGATGCGATAGAGGTCTTCCTCGTTGCGGTAGCGTCCCTGCGCGATGCGCCACAACACACGCGTGGCGATGCGCGACTCGAGGTTGACCCGCCAGCAGGTCGGCATGTCGCCGGAAAAACCCACGCCACCGTGGGTGGGCTCGATGTCGCGCGCACCCAGCGCGGCCAGCTCCGCGGCCAACGCCGCTTCGAGGCCGCGCGGGCACGGCGAGAAAAAGGATTCGGCCATCGGCCCTCCGCAATCAGAACGGTTTTACGACGGTCAGAAACACGACCGCGAACAGCACCAGCACCGGTGCCTCGTTGAACCAGCGATACCACACGTGGCTGCGCGTGTTGCGCCCCGCCGCAAAATCCGCGAGCAGCTTGCCGCAGTACACGTGATAGCCAATCAGGAACAGCACCAGCGTGAGCTTGGCGTGCAGCCAGCCCCCCGAGAATCCCCAACCCATCCACAGCCACAGGCCGAAACCCAGCGCGAGCACCCCCAGCGGCGTCATGAAGCGGAACAGCTTGCGCTCCATCAACGCGAGACGCTCGCGCGTGGCCACATCCTCGACCATGGCGTGATTGACGTACAGGCGCGGCAGATAGAACAGGCCCGCGAACCAGCTCACGACGAACACGATGTGCAGCCACTTGACGATCAGCACGGGGAGGAAACTCCTTGGGACAGGGCCGCGGCAAAGCCGTCCGCGACCGTGGGATGGATCAGGCGCAGGCGCAGCTCGCGCAGCGCGCGCGCGCCCGAGATGCGACGCGACTCGGACAAGAAGGACAGCGCCATCGGCGACAGCCGTTCGGCCAGTTCATCGGGGTTCGCGCGGGGCGGGGGCGGCAGGCCGAACACGCGTGCGGCCAGATCGAAGTATTCGCCCATCCTCAGGTCTGTCAGATCGACGGCATTGTAGACCCGCCCGGGCGCGCCCCGGAACAGCGCCAGACAGGCCATGCGTGCCAGATCGTCGGCATGGATGTGGTTGGTGTACGGATCATGCGGACCCTGCGGCACCGGATCGCCGCGCCGCAGGCGCTCGAGTGGCAGCCGTTCGGCCGCGTAGATGCCGGGCGCGCGCAGGATACTCACCGCCACCCCATGGCGCGCGCCGAATTCGCGCAAGCGGCGTTCGGCGGCGACCCGGCGCACGGCGCGCGCGCTGCTCGGACGCAGCGCACGCGTCTCGTCGATGCGCGCACCCGCGCAGTCGCCGTAAACCCCTGTCGTGCTTATGTATACGATGCGCTGTGGTAGACTCCGCCCCGCCCCCAGGGCCGCCAGAAGATGCGCGGTGCGCGCGTCATCCGTACCCTCGCGTGGCGGTGGCGCGCAGTGCAGGACCGCATCGGCCAGACCGGCGACGCGCGCAAGACTCGCGCGATCGTCGAGGTCCCCCAGCAGTGGTTTCGCACCGAGTGCGCGCAGACGCGGGAACGCCTCGGTGCGGCGCGACAGCGCAAACACCTCGAAACGCCTCGCGAGCCAGGGGATCGCACGCCCGGCCACGTCGCCGGCACCGACGATCAGGATTCGATTCATCGCAGGATTATCCCACGTCATGTCCTTTCGCATCACGCTCCAGCCGGGCGGCCAGCACTTCGATGCACGCGCCGACCAGACCGTGCTCGAGGCCGCGCTGGCGGCCGGCTTCATCGTGCCCTACGGCTGCCGCGACGGCGCCTGCGGGGCCTGCAAGGCGCGCATCGAGCGTGGCACCATCGATCAGGGCAGGATCTCCGAGGGTGCACTCACGCGCGAGGAATCCGCCGCTGGACAGGCTCTGCTGTGCCAGGCCCGCGCGTGTTCGGACCTCGAGGTGACGGTACGCAGCATCACCCGCGCGGGCGAGATTGCGGTCAAGAAACTGCCCTGTCGGGTGCAATCCATCGAGCGTGCCGCATCCGACGTGATCGTCATGCAACTCAAGTTGCCCGCATCCGACAAGTTCGCCTTTCGCGCCGGCCAGTACATCGACTTCCTCCTCGACGAGGGGCGACGGCGCAGCTTCTCGATTGCCAACGCGCCCGCGGTGGACGAACACATCGAAGTGCACGTTCGCCGCATCGACGGCGGTCGCTTTACCGGTCGCGTGTTCGAACAGATGAAGCCGCGCGAGATTCTCCGCTTCGAGGGTCCGCTGGGCAGCTTCGTGCTGTCTGATGACGACTCGCGCCCGACCATCCTGCTGGCCGGCAGCACGGGTTTCGCTCCGATCAAGAGCATGGTCGAGGACTGCATCGCCAGCGGACGCCGGCGCGAGTTCGCGTTGTACTGGGGCGCCCGTTCGGAAAGCGGCTTGTACATGGACGCGCTGGCGCGGCGCTGGGCTGCCGAGCTGCCCGGCTTCAACTACGTTCCGGTGGTCTCGGACGCGCAGCCCGAAGACGGCTGGACAGGCCGGACCGGCCTCGTCCATCATGCGCTGATGGCCGACTATCCTGATCTGTCCGCGTTCGAAGTCTATGCCTGCGGCGCGCCGGCGATGATCGACGCGGCACGCACCGATCTCGTGCGCCGCTGCGGCCTGTCGTCGGAGGCGTTCTTCGCCGACGCCTTCACCTTCTCAGGCAGCTGAGCCCATGGAAGCGACGACAATCTTCACGCGCGAGCCGGTGGTCAACCGCAAGCGCGCCATCACCGCCAACCGCCTGATCGCCCATGGCCCCGACGTCGCCTCGGTGGTTGAGGCGCTCAACGCGCTCGGCGAGGCCTGGCCGACCCAGTATTCGGTGTTCATCTCGCTCGAGCGCCTCGTGCCCACGCCGGACCTGATGCAGTGGCTGCCGCCCGACAACGCGATGATCGAGATCCCGGCGCAGACCCTGGGCCACCCGCGCACGGCCGAACTCCTCGCCGAATTGGCCGAAGCCGGAATCCATACCTGCCTGGCCTGGTGGCGCGCGGACACCGTCGTACCCGCGCAGGCGAACTGGCGCTTCACGATCACCGACGCACGCAAGCAGCCCTCTGCCGTCGGCGCGCCGGGTGTGCCGCTGGCCTGGGGCCTGCCCGACATCCAGGCCTTCCAGAGTGCGATGCAGCAAGGTTTCGAAGGGGCGTCGGGCTGGTTCTTCCTGCACGGCAACCCGCCACCCAGGACACTCTCGCCGGCTCACGGGCAGATCGTCCGCCTGCTCAACATGGTGCGAAACGGGGCCGACATCAAGGACATCGAGCGCCTGCTCAAGCAGGATGTGGCGATTTCCTACAAGCTGCTGCGCTACATCAACTCGGCTGGTTTCGGCCTGATGTGCGAGATCCAGTCCTTCCGCCACGCAGTCAGCATCCTGGGCTACGACGCACTCAACAAATGGCTGTCGCTGCTGCTCGTCACGGCCAGCCGTGACCCGGCCGCGCCGGCGCTGATGCAGACGGCGATCGTGCGTGGACGCCTCATGGAGCAACTCGGTACAGCGTGGCTCGACGACAGCCATCTCGACAACCTGTTCATCACCGGCGCGTTCTCGTTGCTGCCACTGCTGACCGGGACACGCATGGAAGAGATCATCGAAACCATGACGCTGCCCGACGGAATCTGCGACGCGCTGCTCCACGACAGCGGCGAATACGCTCCACTGCTGCGTCTGGCGCGTCTCACCGAGGGTTTCGACGGTACCGCCCTGGCCGCACAGTCCGCCGAACTGCAACTCACCCCCGAGCAGGTCAATGCTGCACTGCTCTCGGCGCTGGGCTTCGCCGACAGTCTGACCGCCTGATGCGCCGCGGGCGCGCAGTTTGACCGCGACAATCCCGCCGGAGTGGGTACAATTCGGCCATCCCGATGGCACGAGATCCGGCATGGGTTCGAGCATGCTCCATTCGCAGGGCGGCCTGTCCGATGCGTCGCCGAGTGCGCTGCGTGAAGCGCTGCTCGGCCTGCTCGGCAGCTCGCCCCTTGCGCGCGACGACATCGCCGCACTGGCCACCGGCGACCCACTGCTGATCCACGCCGTGTTCCATGCCTGCCCCCTTGACGGCGGGCTCGAGCAAACCCTGAGCGAAGCACTGGCCGAGCGCATCGAGCGCATCGGACCCTCGCTGCTCTCGGCCTGGATCGCGTTGCAGGCCGGCGCGCGCGAGCCCGGTTCGCGCACCGATCTGGCGCTGCGCGGCTTCGCCACCCGATGCGCGGATCTCGCGCAGCAACTGGCGATCCGAAGCGCATACCCCTTTCCGGAAGAAGCCCGGCTGGCCGGTCTGTGGTCACGCCTGTCGCAAATGCTGCGCCTGGATCCAGCGCATTCCGGGCGGGTCGGCAGCGCAGCCGCGCTCAACGCGCGCCTGGCTGAGGAATGCGGCGCGCACGGCCCGCTGTCGGACGCGCTCGAACTGGTCGAAGCCGACGACGAGCAGATCCTGAGCGCGCATCCGCTCGCGCGCCTGCTGTGGTGTGCGAGCCGCCTGGCCTGCCCGGACGGCGAAGTACCCGATGTGGTACTCGCCCGCGTCGCCGGCGTAGACGCGGGCCTGCTGCACGAGATCCGCGAGAGCAGCCCCATCCCGCTCGCTGCACAGGGCGCGCCCGAACCAGCCGCGCTCGCGCCCGTGAGCACGCCGACACTCTCGCGCAACCTGCTCGAGGCAGCGCTGGCCGGCTACGCACGCACCGCTTTCGAAGGGCTCACCGGAGACATGCTTCGCGCGCGGCTGCACGCCGGCGCACGCCTGCTGTGCGCGATCGAGCCGGCCCTGGTGGTGGTCGCGCGCGGAGACCGGCTCGAAGCACTGCCACTGACCGACGCGCGTACCGAAGCACGCTGGACGGCGGCCGACACACCGCTCGACGATGCCGTGAGCGTCGTCGCACTGGCCGCACGCAGCGCGACCCCGACTTCCTACCATGGCGACGAGGGCGGCGGACCGACCCGTTCGGTGCGAGACTGGCAACTCGCACGCTGGATCGGGCGACACGGCTTCGTATGCGTTCCGTTCGCGTCCGAGGGCGCCCCGGCCGCGATCGTGGTCGCACCCGAGCGCGTGCAGATGCCACCCGCCGACGCCACCCGGATGCTGCTCGCGCTGGTTTCGGTCGCGGCATCTGTTGCATCCGCGCAACAGCGCAGCACTCAGGCCGAACGTACGCTGCGCAGCGAAATCGAGACCCTGCATCGCGAGCATGCACGACGCATTGCACACGAGGCGCGCAACCCCTTGTCGGTGATCCGCAGCTATCTGCAACTGATGCCGCAACGTCATCCAGAAGCCGGCGGACTGGCCGAGGATCTGAGCGTCGTTCAGGCCGAGATCGATCGCCTCGGTGGCCTCATCGACGCCTCGACCGAGGCCCCTCAAGCAGTGGTCGAACCCGGCTTCTGCCGTATTCCGGAGCTGCTGCACGACCTGCGTGCAATGGTCGGAGAGTCGCTCTTCGCCCGGCGCGGCGTCCACCTCGAACTGCGCACGTCGGTCGGCCTGCCGCAGGTGGCGATGCCCGCGTCGAAGCTGCGCCAGGTGCTCCTGAACCTCCTGCACAATGCAGCCGACATCCTGCACCCGGGCGGGCGCTGCACGATCGCGCTGGCCGGGGAAGTATGGGCCGATGGCGTGCGCTGCATCGAAATCCGCGTCATCGACAACGGCCCCGGCCTGCCGCCCGAGCGGCTGGCCAATCCGTTCGCGCCGCGCCCCAGCAGCAAGGGCGGGCACCATGAGGGACTGGGCCTGGCGATCAGCCGACAGTTGCTCGCTGAGTGGCACGGGCGCATCCTGTGCCGCAGCCAGAACGGGGTCGGCACAAGCTTTCAGTTGCTTGTGCCGGTCTACGATTCCGAATAGATTAGAACGTCCGCACGACGTCGCCTGGGGCATATGGTCATTCCTGGAGAAGTCTTCTTCCACAACCAGCTCGCCGAAACCCCGGTTGACGCGGAAACCGCCCGCATCCTGATCGTCGACGACGACGCTTCGCTGCGTCGTACCCTGCCCCACATCCTTGCCGGGGCCCGTCGCGAGTTCGAAACGGCTGACTGCGTGCATGCGGCGCTCGGTCAGCTCGACGCCGGCATCTTCGACCTGATCGTGCTCGATTACCGACTGCCCGATGCAACGGGCCTGGCCGTGCTCGACTGGCTCTCCGAGCATGAACGCGAGGAAGCGGTGATCATGATCAGCGGCGAGGATGCGGTCGACGCAGTGATCGGCGCACTGCGCCGCGGCGCGGACGATTTCGTGCGCAAGCCCTATCACGTCGCGCAATTGCAGCGGGCGGTGCAGAACGCCTTGCACAAGCGCGTGCTCGAGCGCGCCAACCGCGCCATGGGCGAACGCCTGCGCGCCTCCGAGCGCCTGCATCGCTACCTCGTCGAGAGTTCGCCCGACCTGATCTTCACGCTCGACGTCCAGGGCCGCTTCAACTACGTCAATCCGCGCATCGAGGAGTTGCTGGGCTTTCGGCGCAATCAACTGCTCAACCAGCCCTTCGCCTCGCTGGTCCTGCCCGAGGACGCCGAGCGCATCTCGAACGTGCTCGATGCCCAGCACACACGCCCGGACACGAGCTTCACGCTGGAATTGCGCCTGCGAAAGGCGACCGATACCGCCGCCGGCGTCTCCGGCCATCTCGCCGTCGCGCTGCAGGGCATTCCGATGCTCGGCCGCGGCGAGGGAGCCGAAGGCGGTTACGTCGGCCTGTACGGCATCGCGCGTGACATCTCGGAGCGCAAGCGTGCCGAGGAGATCATCAGCTTTCAGGCACATCACGACCAGCTCACGCGCCTGCCCAACCGCACGCTGTTCCGCGACCGACTGGAACTGGCGCTGACCCAGGCGCGACGGCGCAGCGGCTCACTGGCCGTGCTCTATGTCGATATCGACCGTTTCAAGCTGGTCAACGATACCTACGGCCACAGCGAGGGCGACGCGCTCATCCGCGGCGTCTCGGCGCGGCTGAGCGCGTCGCTGCGGCGCAGCGACACGCTCGCGCGCGTGGGCGGCGACGAGTTCACCATCCTGCTGCCCGACATCGGCGGCGTCGAGGACGCCGAACACACCGCGCGCAAGATCCAGACCTCGCTGGAAGCGCCACTGGCGCTCACGCACGGCGACTTCCGCGCGACCGTCAGCGTCGGCATCGCGATCTATCCGGCCGACGGCGAGACCTGCGAGACCCTGATGCAGCACGCCGACATCGCGATGTACCAGGTCAAGCGCAGCGGCAAGAACGGCTATCGCTTCTTTGCACCCGAACTCAACACCCGTCACCAGGGCCGCATTGCCATCGAGAACGATCTGCGCGTGGCGCTGGAACTCGGCCAGCTCGAACTTCACTACCAGCCTCAGGTCAGCCTGTCGCAGCGGCGCGTCGTCGGCGTCGAGGCGCTGTTGCGCTGGAATCACCCCGAGAACGGCCTGGTCAGCCCGGCAATATTCATCCCGATTGCCGAGGAGCTCGGCCTCATCGGAGAGCTCTCGCGCTGGGTGCTGGAACAGGCCTGCGCGCAGCTCGCCGCCTGGCGCACGCGCGGTCACGACAACGTGAACATGTCGCTCAACCTGGCCGCCTACGATTTCGACCGCGGCGACATCGTCGCCGATGTCACCGACTGCATCGCGCGCCACGGCCTGCCGCCGGGACAGATCACGCTCGAGATCACCGAGCACATGATGATGCAGGACACGCCCGGCGTGACCGCCAAGGTGCGCCGCCTGCGCGAGGCCGGCGTGGGCATCGCGATCGACGACTTCGGCACCGGCTATTCGGCCCTGGCCTATCTGCAGAAGCTACCGATCAGCGCGCTCAAGATCGACCGCAGCTTCGTCAAGGACCTGGGCGGACTGATGACCAACCCGATCATCTCGGCGATCATCGGCATCGCCCGCGGCTTCGACCTGCACCTGGTCGCTGAGGGCGTGGAGCACGCACAGCAGGCGGCGATGCTGCGCGCGCTCGGCTGCGACGTGATGCAGGGCTACTACTTCGCGCGCCCGGTGCCGGCCGACGACGCCGAGGCGCTGTTCTCGATGCCGCCGCGCAGCGTCTCGGGCTGAGTTCGCGCCACCGCAGGCAACAAAAAAGCCGGCTCGCGCCGGCTTTTCCTTTCTGCGGGGATGAGCTTACTTGACGCTCAGAACCCACTCGGCAAGCTTCTTCGCCTCGTCGTCACTGACGGAGTTCGGCGGCATCGGCACGGGGCCCCACACACCGGAACTGCCGCCCTTGATCTTGCCGCTGAGGTAGGCAACGGCATCGCCCTGCCCGGCGTACTTGGCGGCGACGTCCTTGTAGCTGGGGCCGACGAGCTTCTTGTCGGTGGCGTGACAGGCCATGCAGTTCTTGGACTTGGCGAGCGCCTCGTCGGCGAAGGCCGGCGCGGCACAGAGGAGGCTGGCGGCCGCGACGGCGGTCAGGATTGCCTTCATGTCTGGATTTCCTCTAGATGGTTGGTCAAACAATAAATATCAGGGTCGCGTGATACTAAACCACTGCCCGGGCTTTGCCTACCCGCGCAACACGCTGTTGCGAATGCGCGCTTCGATCACGTCGAGTTCGTACAGCGGCGGCTCGCACTGCGTGCCGTGACACAACCAGGCCGCGGTGCGACCCGCGTCCGGTCTGGTCAGGGTCGCGGGCAGACGTTCGACCTCACCGTGCGGGTCGACGCACATCAGCTCCGGGGCGAACACACGCTGCACGGTGCGCCGCCAGGCGTTGGCATCGGGACCGCACAGCACCAGCACGGACGGCGGCGCATCGTGTTCGGCCAACGCCAAGGCCAGGCTCGCGCAGCCGACCGGAGCACGCGCGAGCATCCCCCCGAAAGCCTGCAAGGCCCGTCCGGCAGCCTCGACGTAGCGTGGCTCCCCGACCAGATGACCCAGCCGCAGCAGGGCGCGGGCCGCGACACCGTTGCCCGAAGCAGTAGCGTTGTCGATGACCGGCTTCGGGCGCGCGATCAGACGCTCGTGGTCGTGGCGCGTGAAGAAGAAGCCGCCGGCTTGCGTGTCTTCGAAGGCGTCGAGCAGCGTGTCGGCCAGGGCGTGGGCGAATTCCAGTTCGCCCTGCGCGAAATCGGCCTGCAACAGTTCCAGCAGCGCAGCGAGCAGGAAGGCGTGATCGTCCAGATAGGCGTCGAGCCGACCCGGGCCGCCATCACTGACGGCCAGCAAACGACCGTCGCGCCACAGTTGCGCGCGCACGAAATCCAGCGCCTGACGCGCGGCGGCCAGCCAGTCATCGCGCCCGAAGATGCGCGCAGCGCGTGCCAGGCCGCCGATCATCAGCGCATTCGACGCCGTCAGGATCTTGTCGTCGCGCCCGGGCGGCACACGCTGCTCGCGCGCTTCAAGCAGCGCGGCTCTCGCCTGATCGAGTTGCGTTCGCGCCGACTCCTCGTTCAGCCCGAGCTTGCGTGCCGAACGGGTGAGCGGCTCGGTCACGTGCAGATGCCAGGCACGCCCTTCGAAGTTGGGCTGACCACCCAGCCCCAAGAACCCTCCGGACACGCCCCAGTGGCGTTCAACCAGCCGCAGCGCTGCAGCTGGAACGTGCTCACGCAACTGGTCACGCTGCCACACATAGAAGCGCCCTTCCTCCCCTTGTGAGTCGGCGTCCAGCGCAGCACAGAAAGCCCCCTGCGGCGCGCGCATCTCGCGCAAGGCCCACTGCGCGGTGGCCTCGACCACGCGCAGATACAACGGCTCACCGGTCAGCGCCCAGGCATCGGCGTACAGCCCGAGCAACGGGCCGTTGTCGTAGAGCATCTTCTCGAAGTGGGGAATTTCCCAGCGCGCGTCGGTGCTGTAGCGGAAGAAGCCCCCGCCGATCTGGTCATACAGCCCCCCCTCGGCCATCGCCGTGAGCGTGGTCAGCGCCATGCGCCCCGCGCCTTCGTCGCCGCAGGTGCGCTGCCGGTAGAGCAGGAACTCCAGATCCGGCGTGCGCGGGAACTTCGGCGCCTCGCCGAAGCCGCCATGGCGCTTGTCCCACAGCTCACCGAGCGCCTTGCGAAGCGCCTCCGAAACGGTCTGCGCGTCGGGGATGCCGTCGGCCGGCGGCGGCGCCGAGACGCGCGTCAGATGCTCGCGCAGCTTGGCATTCTGCGCCTCGATCTCGGACCGCTGGGTCGCAAAGGACTGCGCAATGTCGCGCAGCAGGTCCATGAAGCCGGGCAGGCGCGCGCGCGCCGCCTTCGGAAAATAAGTGCCTGCGAAGAACGGCACGGTATCGGGCGTCAGGAACACCGTCAGCGGCCAGCCGCCGGGACGGCCCGCGAGCAACTGATGCGCGCTCTGGTAGATGTGGTCCAGATCCGGGCGCTCCTCACGATCGACCTTGATGTTGACGAAGTGGCGGTTCATCAGCGCCGCCACTTCGTCGTCGGCGAAGCACTCGTGCGCCATCACGTGGCACCAGTGGCAGGCCGAATAGCCGATCGACAGCAGAATCGGCAGATCGCGCTCGCGCGCGAACGCCAGCGCCTCGTCGCACCACGGCCACCAATCGACCGGGTTGTCGGCGTGCTGCAGCAGGTACGGAGACGTTTCGGAAGCGAGTCGGTTGGGCATGGTGGGCGTCAAACGTGGAGTCGTGGATCGCAGGGCACCGGGTGGACCATCGCAGCGTAATCCGCCGCGATGCCCGTCGGGTCGCGCCCTAAACCGACTGCGTGGTTCCTGTCGAGCGCAGCGCCTGCGACACCCGCCTCGAGCATCCGGCCTACTGCCGGACGTCGAAGCGGTTGTCGGGCGGCGTCTCGCCTGGCGTGGCGCGAAACGGGTTGATGTCCAGGCCGCCGCGGCGCGTGTAGCGCGCCCACACCGCCAGGCGTTCGGGCCGGCAGGCGGCGAGAATGTCGCGGAACATGCGCTCTACGCATTGCTCGTGGAATTCGTCGTGCGTACGGAAGGACACGACATAGCGCAGCAGGTTCTCTCGCTCGATGCGCGGGCCGCAGTAGCGCACGCACACCGTACCCCAGTCCGGCTGGCCGGTGACCAGACAGTTGGACTTGAGCAGGTGCGAGTACAGCGTCTCTTCGACGCTCGGTGCGGCGAAGTCCGCACTCAGCACTTCGGGTTGCGGCGCATAGGCGTCGATCGTCACGTCGAGCACGTCGATCAGCACGCCGTCCACCTCGGCGAAGCGACGGCGTGGAAAATCCGACAAGGGTTCGAGCACGACTTCGACCGACGCGCCCGCAGCCGCCGACAGATCGGTGGCGATGGTCGCGCGCGCCGCCTCGCAATCCTCAAAGGAGGACTGGTTGAGCGAATTCAGATACAGCTTGAGCGATTTGGACTCGATCAGCCGCGGCGAGGCAGCCGGTACCGTGAAGCGACCCAGCGCAACGACAGGCTTGCCGCGCCGATTCAGCCACGAAACCTCGTAGGCATTCCAAAGGTCCTCGCCGACAAAGGGCAGGGGCGCATCCGCTGCGAAGCCCAGCTCCGCGCGCTTGGGCGCACGCTCGATCGGAAACAGCAGGTCGGGCGCGTAAGTGTCACGGTAGGCCACGGCGCGCCCCAGCGGGGAGACGGCGGCGCCGCTCGGTTTGATCGGTTCCATCGGCGCGATTGTACGTCAGGCGCAACACCCTCCCGGCCACTTCGGCGTGTGTGAGGTCGTGCTTACAGATCGACGACACAATTTGTAGTACTTTGGAATTGCGAGCCGGTGGCGCGCGCGTCTGCCTGCTGACAGGAAACGCCACCGACAGGCCATGCGAGTCACGACAGGATGATGCCAGCACCATGCGCAATGCCGCTTCTTCCGCCCCCGGTCCGGGGCTGCGCCCGTCTCCCGTTGCAGGCGCGCGCGCGCCTGGCCGGGTACACACGCCTGAAGGACGAGCGAACATGTCGCTGATCGCCCGCCTGCGCCTGCTCGTCGCCATACTGGCGCTGGCGGGCCTGTGCGGCGCGCTGGCGGTTTCGCTGACCGCGCAGCGCAACGCGATCAACGCGCAGATGAGCGCGCACGATCGCAACACCGTGACGCTGCTGGCGCTGCTCATCGGTCACGGCGCGCCGGATCAGGCCGCCCTTTCCGACACCGTCGACGGACTCGTCGCGAACAATCCCTATCGCGAGATTCTCGTGCGCAGCGAAGGGCGTCTCGTCACCGAATACCGCAACTCTCGCACCCCGCGGGTGCCTGCGTGGTTCGCCAACGCGCTGTCCCTGTCACCACAAGCGGCCGTCGCGACCCTGCACCGCGACGGCCAGCCCACCGCATCGGTGTCGGTCGCCAGTGATGCCTCCGCCACGATCGAGCGTCTGTGGCGAGAGGCCCTGATGCTCGCGCTGTGGTTCGCCGTCGGTGCGCTTGCCACCTGCGTGCTCCTGGGTCCGGTGCTGCGTCGCCTGCTGCAGCCCCTCGAAGCAGTCCGCGCCCAGGCCGACGCCCTGGTCGAACGCCGTTTCACGCAGACCGCCTCACCTTCCTCGGCCGACTTCGTGCCGCTGGTGGCCGCGATGAATACGCTCGCCCGCCATGCCGAACAGCGCATCACCGCCGATGCCGAACGCATCGAGGAACTCGACCACAAGGTCGCCCACGATGAACTGACCGGGCTGCCCAATCGCCCACGCTTTCTCGAACTGCTCGACGCCGCGCTATTGCTGGACGAAGGCAGCCGGGCGCGGCATGGCTCCCTCGCGCTGCTGCGCGTGGCCGATCTCGTCGGCCTCAACCGCAGCCTGGGGCGCAACGGCGCGGACAAACTGCTGGTCGACATTGCCGCACGCCTGCGCGGCCTTGCCGCCAGTGTGCCGGGACGCGTCGCTGCGCGTCTCAATGGCAGCGATTTCGTCATGCTTGCACCCGATCTGAAACGCCCGAAGCAACTCGCCGACGAGATCACGCACGCGATCTCGGCCCTGCGCGCACTGCATGGCGACGGCCTGATGCGCAGACTGCCCGTGGGGGCCGCAGAGTACGCCACCGGCGAACCGCGCGCACGACTGCTCGCCCGTCTGGACGGCGCGCTGGCGGCCTCCGAGCACACCGGCTGGGCAGATGCTCGCATCGTGGACGACTACAGCGTGTTGCCCGCACGCACCGACCTGGCAGGCTGGCGCGAAGCGCTGCTCGCCGCCCTCGACCGCGGCGACGTGCGCCTGGAACTGTTCCCGGTGCTGTCGACGCACGGCGCCCTGCTCTACATGGAGGCCCCCACGCGGGTGCTGATCGACGACCTGTGGTACGGCGCCGATGCCTTCGTACCCTGGGCAGAGCGCCTTGGCCTGACGCCACGGCTGGACCTGGCCGCACTACGCCTCGGCCTGCAGCACATCGACGAAGAGCGCGTGCCCGTCGGCATCCATGTATCGGCCACCTCGATGCGCGAAGCTGGCTTTGTCGACGCATTGCGCGCCGAACTGGAAGCCCGCCCTCAGGCGGCCACTTGCCTGTGGCTGGAATTACCCGAACAAGGCGTCGTGCGCGACCTGGCTGCCTTCCGCGCGCTGTGCCTCGCCGCGCGCCCGTTCGGCTGTCGCATCGGCATCGAGCATGCGGGACGGGAATTCGGACAGCTCGGCGGCCTGCACGACGTGGGGCTGAACTACATCAAGATCGATGCCGGCTTCATCGACAATCTCGCCGCCAACCAGGACAAGCGGGACTTCGTCGTGCGCATCAGCGATCTGGGCCACGCAATCGGCCTGCAGGTCATTGCCGAAGGCGTCGACCACGCCGACGATCTGGCTGCGCTGCACGAGATCGGCATCGACGGCGTCACCGGCTCGGCGGTGCGCCTGCCCGCAGCGGAGCAGCCATGATGGACGAACAACGCCACTTCTCGCGCATCGCCTTCAATGTCGAGGCCACGCTGCGCCACGACGGCTGCAGCGACGCCTGCGCCGTGCACGATCTCTCGCTCAAGGGCGCGCTGGTGGAATTCGCCGGCGCATCCATCGCCGCCGGATCGGCCTGCGAACTGGTGATGCGCCTGGCCGACGACGCCACCGTGCGCATGCGTGGCCACGTCGCCCATGCAGAGGACGACCGGCTCGGCATCGCCTGCGAGGACATCGATCTGGACAGCATGACGCACCTGCGCCGGCTGATCGAACTCAACCTTGGCGACCCGGAACTGCTCGAGCGCGAATTGGCCGCGATGATCGACGGCTGAGGCTCACTCGTATTCGACGATCTTCATGCCGCGCAGGCGGTAGCCCGCCGTGCCCAGCTCGGACTCCTGCCGGTCGACCGAGAGTACGCCGCTGACCCACACCGGCACCATGTTCCACTCGGCGCTGATGGGCTCGTCCGGCTCGACGTGAATGAGCTGGTTGGCCGGCGGCGGCGGCACGTGGATGCAGGCACCGAAGTACGGCACCAGCAGAAAGTCGCGAATCTGCTTGTCGTCGCCCTCGAGTGGGACGACGAACCCCGGGATGCGCACGCGCTGGCCGTTCATGCCGGCCACCAGCGGCGCGTTGTCCCAGGCCTCGCGCACCTTCTGCATGAGTTCCATGGCGCGCGGGTCGGCGTCGTCGAGGCGATCCATGTCGGTATCGGCGAACAGTTCCTCGAACAGCTTCTCGGGCGCCCAGTCGGCCGGGATCAGGTCGTCCCAGACGATCTCGCGAAAGCCATCGTCCTGCAAACCCAGGCCGGTCTCGAGACGATCGCCGACCTGGTAGTCGCCCTGCGCGGCCGATTGTGCGAGTACCGGCGAGGCGGCCAGACACAGCGTCAGCAACACGAGGCTCACGAATCCGGTGTGTTTCATCTTCATATCCTGATGGTCATTCCGTCGGCAAGAGAATAGCGGTAAGCGCGCAGCGCCGGAATCAAACTGGCAGCGAGTGTCGCCACCAGTACGCCTCCGAGCATCGCCCATTCGGTGGTGGAGAGCCAGCGTGCGCTCACCACCAGGCCATGATGCGCTTCCAGCCAAGGGCCACCCAGCCATGCGCCCAGTTGCACCAACATCACGCCGAGCACGCATCCGGCCACGCCGATCACCAGACTTTCGAGCGCGAGCAGTGCGAACACATGTCGCGGCGCCGCCCCCATCGCACGCAGGATCGCCAGTTCGCGCCGGCGTTCGCCCAGGCTCGCCGTGACCACCGCCACCAGCCCGGCCAGACCAACCAGCACCACCACCGCAGAGACCGCAAGCATTGCCCGCTCGGCGATGCCGAGGATGCCCCACAACTGCTGCAGCGTCGCCCCAGGCAGCACCGCGGTGAGCGGCTCGTCCGGCCATTCGTTGACAAAGCGCTGCACGCGGAACACCGCCACGCGCGACTTCAACCCCACCAGCGCGGCGGTGACCTCCTTGGGCGCGAGGTCGAAGCGTCGCACCTGCTCGGCCGGAATATCCACCCCGGGCATGCGCGCCCCGCCCGCCCAGTCCAGATGGATGGCCTCGATCGCCTCGAGGCTGACGAACACCGAGCGATCCACCGGCGTGCCGCTGCGCGCGAGCACGCCGACCACCGTAAACGGCTTGTCGTCGTGGCGCGCGAAGCTCACGTCACCGGCGCCGTGCGCGACGACGATGGAGGATCCGACCGAATAGCCCAGGCGCTCGGCCACTTCGGCGCCGACGACGGCGTCGAACACGTCGTCGAAGGCCTTTCCGTCCTCGAAGCGCAGTTCACGGTCGTCCCCGTGGCGATAGCGTTCGAAGTAGGACTGCGTGGTACCGACCACCCGAAAACCCCGGTGCGAGTCTCCCAGCGAGATCGGCACCAACCAATCGACCTGCGGATGGGCGGCGATGGCCTCGACGCTATTCCACGACAGGTTATTGGTCGCATCCCCGATGTGGAATACCGAATAGAGCAGCAACTGCAGCGGCCCGCTGCGCGCACCGACCACCAGATCGGTCCCCGAAATGGTCTGCGCAAAACCGGCACGCGCGTCCGCGCGCAATCGCTCGACACCCAGCAACATCGCCACGGCCAGCGCCACAGCGACCACGGTCAGCACCACGGTCAGTCCGCGGTTGGCGATGCTGCGACGGGTCAGATACCACATCGGCATCATCGCTCGCCCCCCCTCATGCCGGCGCGGTTGATGTCGGGCAGCGCGACATGACGGGCGAAATGCGCGGCGAGACGCGCGTCATGACTGACGAAAAGCAGGCTCGCTCCGGACGCGGCGCACTCGCCCAGCAGCAGGTCGACAAAGCCCTGCTGACGATCGGCGTCGAGCGCCGAGGTCGGCTCGTCGGCGACGATCAGCCCCGGCCGACCGATGAGCGCGCGTGCCGCGGCCACGCGCTGCTGCTGGCCGACCGACAGTTGCGCGGCCGGGCGTGTCAGCAGGGCGTCGTCCAGGTCCAGGCGTGCGGCGAGCCGTCTCGCCTCGTCGGCTGGCGAGCCATCGATGCGCGCCGCGCGCGCCGGGGCGAAGCGACACGGCAGCATGATGTTGTCGAGCGCAGACAGGTACGGCACCAGATTGAACAACTGGAAGACGAAGCCGATGTGATCGGCACGGAAGGCGTCGCGCGCGCGCATGCGCGACGCGGTCAGATCGGTCCCGAGCACTGTGACGCGTCCTTGTCGAGGCGAGAGCACGCCGCCGATCAGCGACAGCAGCGTGGACTTTCCGCTGCCGCTGGGTCCGTGCAGGAACACGCTCTCGCCGGCAGCGACACGCAACGAGGCGACTTCCAGACACGGCACGTCTGCGCCGGGCCAGGCGAACACGACGTCCTCGAGAACGACGGCTTCCGGCTCGGGCACGGTCACAGCGCGACGCGCTCCCTCGCCGCACTCACCCGCCGCGAGCTCTGCCCTCCAGGTGCCGCGACGTTCACACGCAGCGTGCTGATCGTCGGAAAGGCTTCGATCAATCCGAGTTCGACGGCGTCGAGCGCGTCGATGTTCTCGCAACGGAATTCCCAGGCTGCGAAGGCGTCGGCATGCTCATCCGCATGATCATGGGCATGCCCATGATCGTGCTTGTCATGGCCGTGCTTGTCGTGATCGTGCCCATGGCCATGCTCGTCCTCGTGACCGGGAACCTCGATCTCGATCGCCACCTGCTCGCACTGCGCTGCCGCCGGCAGCGACAGCAGCTTCTGAGGTTCGCGCAGACGCGCGGCCAAGGTGGAAAGCGCCTCGCGCTGGGCCGCATCGCGCGGCGCATGTTCGAAACCGACCAGATTGGCCAGCGGCGAATCGAACTCCACCAGCAAGGTCGCGCCATCGACAGCGATGCGCAGATCTGCGACGCCGTGTTCATGGGCGTGCTGAGCGGCGACCGCCGCGGACATGGCCAGCGCAGCAATGGCGCAGCAAGAACGGATCGGATGCATCTGGGAGGACTCCAGCGGGAAGATTGTGGCCGGCATGCGGCTGCCGGGACGAGCATCGTTGACCTTCGGAATGCTACAATGTTGCATTCCTGACCTCAAGCCACAACGATGTCCCGACTTCACCGTGATCCGCTCATCCCGCCAGCCGCGGCAAGTTCGGCCCACGCGCATCGTGGATCGCTGCTGTGCGCAGGTGCGGGCGCACGGCTGCTCATCGCGGGGCTGGCCGCCGCGCTGCTGTGGCTCTGCGTCATCTGGGCGCTGACATGAACGCGACGCCCGACATCGGCCCGGTGCTGGCCTTCGAGAACCTCACGCTCGGCTACGATCGTCATCCGGCCGTACATCACCTCGACTGCGAGATTCCGCGCGGCGCGCTGCTGGCCGTCGTCGGCCCCAACGGCGCCGGTAAATCGACGCTGCTCAAGGCCATTGCCGGCGAACTCGAACCACTCGAAGGCCGCTACCGTCTCGGCGTGTGCCGTGAGCGCATCGCCTACCTACCCCAGCGCGGCGAACTTGAACTGGGCTTTCCGCTGTCGGTCTTCGACATGGTCGCGATGGGGCTATGGCACCGGTTCGGCGCCTTTGGCGCGCTCGGTCGCGATGAAGCAGCGCGCGTTCATGACACACTCGCGCGCGTCGGACTGACCGGGCTGGAAAGCCGCCCGGTGGGCACGCTCTCGGGCGGCCAGCTGCAGCGTGCGCGATTTGCCCGCCTGATGCTGCAGGACGCCGAACTGCTGGTACTCGACGAGCCGTTCAACGCCATCGACACGCGCACCACGGAAGATCTGTCCGCGCTGATGCTCGGCTGGCATGCCGAGGGCCGCAGCATCGTGGCCGTGCTGCACGACATGGAACTGGTGCGTCGCGTGTTCCCGCAGTGCCTGCTGCTGGCACGCGAGCCGCTTGGCTTCGGCGCGACCGCGTCGGTGCTCACACCCGAACTGCTGGCGCGCGCGCGCGCGCTTTCCGAGTCCTTCGACGAGGATGCGCCGGTGTGTCATCGGCACGAACACGGGGAGCACGCCTGATGTTCGAGGCCCTGATCGCGCCCTTCCTCGATTTCGAGTTCATGCGCCGCGCTCTCGCCGGATGTCTTGCGCTGGCGCTGGGCGCCACGCCGGTCGGCGTATTCCTGCTGCTGCGTCGCATGAGCCTGATGGGGGATGCGATGAGCCACGCCATCCTGCCCGGCGCAGCGCTCGGCTATCTGGCCTTCGGTCTGTCACTGGGCGCGATGACCATCGGCGGCATCGTCGCCGGGCTGGTGGTTGTGCTCGCGGCCGGCCTGGTGGCGCGCTCATCCATCCTCAAGGAAGACGCCAGCCTCGCCGCCTTCTACCTGATGTCGCTGGCCGCTGGCGTGCTCATCGTGTCGTTGCGCGGACGCAACCTCGACCTGCTGCACGTGCTGTTCGGCTCGGTGCTTTCACTCGACGACGCCTCGCTGCTGCTGATCGCGGCGATCACCAGCGTGACGCTGGCCGCGCTGGCACTGCTCTACCGCCCGCTGGTCATGGAATGTTTCGACCCGAGCTTCCTGCGCAGCGTCGGGGGCTGGAGCCCGGTTGCGCACTACGGCTTCCTGGCGCTGGTGGTGTTCAACCTGGTCAGCGGCTTCCACGCGCTGGGCACGTTGATGGCGGTGGGCATCATGATTCTGCCCGCAGCCTCGGCCCGGTTGTGGGTACGTCGCCTGCCGACCATGCTCGCCGCCGCGAGCACGATCGCGTTCGCCAGTGGCGTGTTCGGGCTGCTCGCCTCTTTCCACTTCGACGTCCCCGCAGGGCCGGCAATCGTGCTCACCGCCGGTCTGGCCTACGTCGTTTCCATCCTCATCGCGCCGGGCGGAACCCTCGGCGCACGCCTGTATCGTCGCCGCCGCCATCTCGCGGCCTGAACCCCGCAGCCATCCAATGACCGCCCTGCTCCGCCTACTGCTCCTCGCCGCCGCCGTGACCCTCGCCCAGCCGCTGTTCGCGGCCGAGTTGCGCGTTGTCACCAGCTTCAGCATTCTCGCCGACCTCGTGCGCCAGGTCGGCGGCGAACGCGTCGAGGTCATCCCGCTGGTCGATGTCGACGGCGACGCCCACGCCTGGCAACCGCGCCCGTCGGACGCGCGCGCCGTGATGGGCGCCGACCTGGTCGTTGCCAACGGACTGGGCTTCGACGCCTGGCTGGAACGTCTGGCCGAATCGAGCGGCGCACGCCCGCCGGTGATCGTCTCGACGGGCGTGCCCACGCTCGAACACGACGACGGGCACGACCACCACGGTCACGATCACGGCACGCTCGATCCGCACGCCTGGCAGGACGTCGGCAACGCACGCGTCTATGCGAAAAACATCGCCGCCGCCCTGGTCGCGGCCGACCCATCAGGCGAACCCGTCTACCGCGAGCGGCTGACGCGCTTCGATGCCGAACTGGCCGCGCTCGACGCCGAGATCCGCGAACGCCTGGCCGAAGTGCCCGAGAGCGCGCGCAAGGTGGTCACTTCGCACGATGCCTTCGGCTACTTCGGGACGGCCTACGGATTGCGCTTTGTCGCCGCCGCCGGCGTCGGCAGCCAGAGCGAAGTCTCGGCCGCAGCGATGGCGCGGCTGATCCGCCAGCTACGTCGCGAACGCGCTCCGGTGGTATTCCTCGAGAACGTCAACGACCCGCGCCTGATCGAGCGCATCGGCGCCGAGGCCGGTGCACGCGTGGGCGGCACGCTTTACTCGGACGCGCTGTCCGGCCCCGACGGGCCGGCACCGACCTATGTGGCGATGATGCGTCACAATCTCGAGACCCTGCTCGCCGGCCTGCAACCCTGACCGTTTTCAGGAGCCGACCGGGAGTCGGTCAGCGATGCGAGCAGCAACCGCCTCCACCGCCTCCACCGCAGCCCTCACTGGCTGCAGCGCCGGCAGCGGCCGAGGCCGGCACGCCTGCGTGCTCGCCAAGACGGATGGCAAAATCGATGACGATCTCGCCCGGTGCGCGCACGCGATATTCGGCCGCAATCTGGTTGCCGTAGCGCTGACTGATCTGGTGCAACAGCGGCAGGGGGTCGTGATCGTTGACGAAACGCATGGTCTCGCCGTCGCCCAGCGACTCGAGCGCGCCGAAGATCGCCGCATGGCGGAAACGCTTGGCCACGCCGCGGGCGTCGAAGACGTGGACGGATTCGTCGAAAAGCGGAAGTTCGTTCATGTTGTTCCCCGAAGACATGCGCACGGCACCGTGCCGTACGAGCGCATCGTGACCGGCAGCAGGCCTGCTCGCCTTGATTCAACGCAAATGCGCACACTGCGCAGGCCGGAACGAGCGCAGCGACGGCCAACGCCGACCGCAGCACATGGCGAAGCGGCTCGACAAAATCCCGGCGTCATACTCGCCTGCCGCTCGATGCGTCCTACTTGCGGCGCGCGCGCGGATGGGCCGAGTCGTAGACCTTCGCCAGATGCTGGAAGTCGAGGTGGGTGTAGACCTGCGTGCTGCGGATGCTGGCGTGGCCGAGCAGTTCCTGCACCGCGCGCAAGTCCCCGCTGGACTGCAGCACGTGGCTGGCAAAACTGTGGCGCAGCATGTGCGGATGCACGTGCACGCCCAATCCGCAGCGCTTGGCCCACAGATCCAGCCGACTGCGCACGGCACCGGAACTCATGCGCGTGCCGGTGCGCGTGACGAACAGCGCGGGCTCGTGCTCGCGGGCAATACCTGACCGCTCGGCAAGCCAGGCGTCGATTGCGGCGAGCGCAGTCCTGCCAACCGGCACGCTGCGGGTCTTGTCGCGTTTTCCCAGCACGGTGACCGTGGCATCCTGGGGGTCGATGCCCCGCCCCACATCGAGCGAGACGAGTTCGGCCAGGCGCAGGCCGGACGAATAGAACAGTTCGAACATCGCGCGATCGCGCAATTCGAGCCCGTCCTCGGGTTGATGATCGAGCAGCGCCGCGGTCTGGTCGGGTGACAAGGCCCTGGGCAGGCGCGTGGGCGCGCGCGGGGGGCGCACGTGCTCGACCGGATTGGCGGCCAGCTCCCGGTATTGCGTCATCCAGCGATAAAAGCCGCGCCATGCGGACAGCGCGCGCGCAATCGAACGGCTGCCCAGCCCGGCGCCATGCAGCCGGGACGCGATGCGGCGGATGTCATGCGGGGCCAGTTGTGCCAGGGGCTGCGGCGCGGCCAGCTCGCTCAGGCGAGCGAGTTCGCGTGCGTAGGCGGCGAGCGTCAGCGCCGAGGCACGACGCTGGCTGGCAAGCCAGTCCAGCCAGGCGGCGACGTCCGGATCGGTGTCGTCCGCCATGAGCACTCAGCCGAGTATCCGACGCAGCCCGGCGGCCACCAGTTCGCCCAGCCGGGACAGATACAAGGTCCCCATCTCGGCATAGAAGCGCTCGCTCTCCTCGCTGGCCAGCGCAAGCAGGCCGATCACCTGGCCGTCGGCGCGCAGCGGCACCAGCGCGACCGAGCGGATATGTGCGGCCGCGTCGCCAAACCACGTCAGTGCCTCGAGGTTGCCCGGCGCTCCGCATTGCGGATGACGCATCTCGGCCACCTGGAAACGCAGTTCCTCACTGACCGGTTCGAACGGCGTCCCGTCGGGCACGACCACCGTGCTCCAAACCCGCAGCGCGACGTGAGGCACGGCAAAATCCTCGCGCAGACTCTGCATCAGCGCATCGTCGAGCGTATCGAAGGTATCGGCAGCGAGCAGGCCGACCGTGAGCCGGTGCAGCTTGGCGCCGATCTCATCGTTCTCCTCGCCGTAGCGGATCAACTCGACGAGCTTGGCTTCGAGCTCGCGGATCTTGTCGCGCAAGGCGTGCAACTGGCGCTCGGCCAGCGTGATCGCCTGCCCGCCCTGCGGATGCGGCACGGTGACCTCGACGAAGATGTCGCCGTGCTCGGTGAGGAAGTCGGGGTGTTCGCGCAGGTATTGCGCGACCTGATCTGGATTCATCGGCCAGGCTCCGGGAAAAGGTGGTCTGTTCGCCGTGTCACGGGCACCTCGCAATGCGGCAATCCAGCCGAGCAGTGGGTCTTTCGGGGTGTCCTCATGGCGTTTCGATTTCGCCTTCGAACACCGTCACGGCCGGTCCGGTCATGCGCACCGGCGTACCGGCACCGTCCCAGGCGATGGTGAGTTCGCCCCCGCGGGTGGCAACCCGTACGGGCGAGGCGAGCAGGCCGCGCAGCATGCCGGCAACGACCGCCGCGCAGGCGCCGGTACCGCAGGCCAGCGTCTCGCCGGCGCCGCGCTCGTACACGCGCAGACGCACCGCGTGCTCGTCGAGCACCTGCATGAAGCCGGCGTTGACGCGCGCCGGAAAGCGTTCGTGCGACTCGATCAGCGGCCCGAAGGTGGCAACAGGGGCGGAATCGACGTCGGCGACCACATGCACGGCGTGCGGATTGCCCATCGACACGGCGGTGATGGCGATGCGCGTGCCGTCGGCCAGTTCGAGCGCCTGCACCAACTCGCGCGAATCAGACCGGAACGGAATCTCGGCCGGATCGAGCACGGGTACGCCCATGTCCACGGTGACCAGGCCGTCGTCTTCGAGAAACGGCTCGATCACGCCTGAGCACGTCTCGACACGGATGCGCCGCTTGGTCGTCAGACCCTTGTCGTGCACGAAGCGCACGAAGCAGCGCGCACCGTTCCCGCACTGCTCGACCTCGCCGCCATCGCCATTGAAGATGCGGTAGCGGAAATCGACGTTTTCGCGCGTGGGCGGCTCAACCACCAGCAACTGATCGCAGCCGACGCCGAAATGCCGGTCGGCAATGGCTCGCACACGCTCTGGTGTCAGGTCGACGGGCGAACGCGTGGCATCGACAACGACGAAGTCGTTGCCCAGTCCGTGCATCTTGGTAAAGCGCATGCGCATGGCGATTGCCCGTTGCGGGCCGAGGCGGCTGAGGAATGCGCCGATTCTCGCCTACCGGGCGAGTGGCGTCCAGCGACGCGGTTCAAAACGATTGCTGCCGGTGCGGGTGCAACAGCCCCTGGCGCGGATCGCAACACGCCCGAAGCGCATCGCGATCAGCGGATCAAACGAGACTCAGCCGTTGCCCGGGGCCAGCGCAGCCACCCGTTCGGTGTCGAGCGTCTCCAGCCAGGCCTTGACGCGCTTGGCGTCGGCCGTGCGCGTCCACGTACCCTGAGAGTTGAGCAGCACCATGATCACCGGCTCGTCACGCACCCAGGCCTGCATGACCAGGCAGCGCCCGGCCTCGCGGATGAAGCCGGTCTTGGATACGCCGACCTGCCAGGTGTCGTCGCGCACCAGTGGATTGGAATTGCCGAAACGCTCCATGCTGCCGCCGAGCTTGACGTAGCGCTCCTCGCGGGTCGAGAACTCGCGTACCAGCGGATAGGTAGCGGCGACACCGACCAGGCGCACCAGATCACGCGGGCTGGAGACGTTGCGCGGGTCGAGCCCGCTGCTGTCCGCAAAGCGCGTTTCGGTCAGGCCGAGCATGCGCGCCTTGACGTTCATTGCGTCGACGAAGGCACGCGTGCCGCCCGGGTAGTAACGCGCCAGCGCAGAAGCGGCGCGGTTCTCGGACGACATCAGCGCGAGGTTGAGCATCTCTTCGCGTGTCAGTCGGGTACCCACGCGCAGGCGCGAGCCGGAATTCTTGAGGCGGTCGATATCGTCGGATGTGACGCGCAGGGTTTCGGACAGGCTCTGACGCGCATCGAGCACGACCATGGCTGTCATCAGCTTGGTAATCGACGCGATCGGCGCCGACTTGGCCGCGTTCTGTTCGGCCAGCACCTGCCCGGTGCGCTCGCTGACGATCACGAAGGCAGCCGATCGCAGCTGAGGATAGGTTTCTTCGGCGAGCACGGGCGCGGACGCCGCACCCAGCACGAGCGCGCACGCGACAACCATCGCTTTGAATCGAGCCTTCATCTGATCTGGTCCCCCACACCACCTGCAACTGTTACGGCTTGTATTTTCGGAACAAAACCAGTCAGATAGCAAGCTTCTTTTAAGCATGTTGCCAAAAACACACGCAAAGTCAGGGTACAAATTCACGAAACCGGACAGCGCGACGGCCCGGCGACCGTCACGGCCGCCGGGCCGTCTGGGCCTGTTCGCACTTGCCAAAGCGCAAGCGCGAACAGGGTCCAAAGGCTAAACGATCCGCGTGATCACGCAAAGGGCTGTTACATGCCCTGCGTCTCAGTCACCGCTTTTGGCCGCCTCGACGGATGCCAGGGCGGTCATGTTGACGATGCGCCGCACGGTCGATTCCGGCGTCAGGATATGCACCGGCTTGGCCGCACCCAGCAGGATGGGGCCGACCGTCACGCCGTGGCCGGCGGCGTTCTTGAGCAGGCCGTAGGCGATGTTGGCCGCATCGCGGCTGGGGAAGATCAGCAGGTTGGCTTCGTCGCGCATGCGTGCGTTGGGGAAGACGTCGAGCCGTGCGTGCGCGTCAAGCGCGAGGTCTCCGCCCATCTCGCCCTCCACCTCGAGATCAGGGTGGTCGCGGTGGAGGATGTCGAGCGCCGTGCGCATCTTCTTTGCGCTGTCCGACTCGACGCTGCCGAAGGACGAATGCGACAGCAGCGCGATCTTGGGCTCGATGCCGAAGCGGCGCACCTCGGTCGCGGCCAGCAAGGTCATCTCGACGACCTGCTCGGCGCTCGGATCCTGGTTGACGTAGGTGTCGGCGAGGAACAGCGTGCGCCCGGTGAGCGCCAGCACGTTGAGCGTATAGAAGTGCTCCACACCTTCACGGCGGCCGAGGACGGTCTCGATGAAGTCCAGATGCACCGGGAACATGCCGTAGGTGCCGCAGATCAGGCCATCACCGTAGCCGTGCTTGAGCATCAGCGAGCCGATCAGCGTGGTACGGCGTCGCACCTCCTTCTTGGCGTACTCGACCGATACCCCGCGCCGCTCCATGAGCTTGTGGTAGTCCATCCACAGCTCCTTGAAGCGCGGGTCGGAATCCTGATTGACCAGTTCGAAATCGGCATCGGGACGCATGCGCAGGCCGTAGCGTTCGATGCGCTGCATCACGACCGCAGGGCGACCGATCAGGATGGGCCAGGCCAGTCCTTCGTCGATGACGGTCTGCGCCGCGCGCAACACGCGCTCGGACTCGCCCTCGGAGAAGATGATGCGCTGCGGTGCGTTGCGCGCCTCGGCGAAGACCGGCTTCATCAGCAGGCCCGAATGCCACACGACGTTGTTGAGCTGGCCACGGTAGCCGTCCCAGTCGGTGATGGGCCGCGTGGCCACGCCGGACTCCATCGCCGCCTTGGCCACGGCCGGGGCGATCTTCACCAGCAGGCGCGGGTCGAACGGCCGGGGAATGATGTACTCGGGTCCGAAACCGCCGGACTGCTCGGCATAGGCCGAGGCCACGATGTCGCTCTGTTCGGCGCGTGCCAGCTCGGCCAGCGCATACACGGCGGCGAGCTTCATCTCGTCGGTGATCGCCGTGGCACCCACATCCAGCGCACCACGGAAGATGAACGGGAAGCACAGCACGTTGTTGACCTGATTCGGGAAGTCCGAACGGCCAGTGGCCATGATGGCGTCGTCGCGAACCGTCTTGACATCGGCCGGGGTGATTTCCGGTTCGGGGTTGGCCAACGCGAGGATCAGCGGCTTGGGCGCCATCTTCGCGACCATCTCGGGTTTGAGCACGCCGCCGGCCGACAGACCCATGAACACGTCGCAGTCCTCGATGACCTCGGCCAGGCGGCGCGCGTCGGTCTTCTTGGCGTAGCGCTGCTTCATCGGATCCATCAGGACTTCACGCCCCTCGTAGACCACGCCCTCGATGTCGGTCACCCAGATGTTCTCGACCGGCACGCCGAGCTTTTCGAGTAGCGACAGGCAGGCCAGCGCGGCCGCACCGGCGCCGGATGTGACCACCTTCACATCCTTGAATTCCTTGCCGACCAGATGCAGGCCGTTGGTGATGGCCGCGGCGACGACGATGGCCGTGCCGTGCTGGTCGTCGTGGAACACCGGGATGTTCATGCGCTCGCGCAAGACCTTCTCGATGTGGAAGCACTCGGGCGCCTTGATGTCCTCGAGGTTGATGCCGCCGAAGGTCGGCTCCAGCGCGGCCACGACCTGGATGAAGAGTTCGGGGTCGGTCGCGTCGACTTCGAGATCGAATACGTCGATGCCCGCGAACTTCTTGAACAGCACGGCCTTGCCTTCCATCACCGGTTTGGAGGCGAGCGGGCCGATGTTGCCCAGGCCCAGCACTGCGGTACCGTTGGTGATCACGGCCAGCAGATTGGCGCGGCCGGTGAGGTTGGCCGCCTCCTCCGGGTGCTCCGCGATCTCGGTGCAGGCGACAGCGACGCCGGGCGAATAGGCCAGGGACAGATCGCGCTGGTTCGACAACACCTTGGTGGGCGTGACCTCGATCTTGCCCGGGCGCGGATGACGATGGTATTCGAGCGCGGCATCGCGCATGAGCTTGTCCATGGGACCTCCGGAGTGCGGCAGGCCAGCGCGCCAAGGCGCCGGTCTCGGGTGAGCGATGATGCCACAATGCCACAACCCCGCTGCGGGCGCGCTCCGCAGGCGGCACGCCGGCATTGCGAACCATGGCACAATCGTATTCCCGCCACGCAAGCATTTCAGCCGTATTTTCCACAGCCGATCGCCATGCCCTCAGCCAACCGTCCTCGTCTGGCCCGCCGCATGGCCGACATCGCACCGTTTCACGTCATGGAGCTGCTGCGCCGCGCCCACGAACTGGAAGCGGCCGGCCGCGACGTGATCCACATGGAAGTGGGCGAGCCGGACTTCCCCACCCCGGCGCCGGTCATCGAGGCAGCCACCCGCCACATCGCCACCGGCGACGTGCACTACACGCCGGCCCTCGGCCTGCCGCGACTGCGCGAGGCAATCGCGCGCCACTATCAGGACCGTTTCGGCATCGACGTCGCGCCCGAGCGCATCATCGTCACCCCCGGCGCCTCGGGCGCGCTGATGCTGGCACTGGCCGCCACCACCGACCCGGGCGACGCGTGGCTGCTGCCCGACCCCGGCTACCCATGCAACCGCCATCTGGTGCGCAGCTTCGAGGGCGTGCCGCGCGCGCTGCCGGTGGATGCCGCAACGCGCTTCCAACCCACGGCCGAGGGGGTCGGGATCGCCTGGGCCGACGACGTGCTCGGGCTGATCGTGGCCACGCCCTCCAACCCCACCGGCACGCTGCTCGACGCGGCCGAACTCGACGCGCTGCGCGCGGCCGTGCGTCATCGCGACGGGCTGATCGTCGTCGACGAGATCTACCAGGGTCTGAGCTATGGGGTGAAGCCGCATACCGCGCTGGCCAGCTACCCGCAGGACGGCATGTTCGTGGTCAACAGCTTTTCGAAGTACTTCGGCATGACCGGCTGGCGCCTGGGCTGGCTGGTGGCCCCGCCCGAATACGTGCGCGAAATCGAGAAACTCGCCCAACACTTCTTCATCTCGCCCTCGACCCCGGCCCAGCACGCTGCGATCGCCGCCTTCGCGCCGGCCACACGCGACATCCTGGAAGCGCGCCGCGAAGCCTTCGACGCGCGCCGCCACGCCCTGCTGCCGGCATTGCGCGACATCGGATTCCGCATCGATGCCGAGCCTCAGGGCGCCTTCTACATCTACGCAGACGTCTCGGCCCTGACCGACGACAGCGAAGCCCTGGCCCGCCGCCTCATCGAGGAAGCCTTCGTCGCCGCCACGCCGGGCATCGACTTCGGCGACAACGCACCCCGCCGTCACCTGCGCTTTGCCTACACCACCGACACCCCGCGACTCGTCGAAGCCGCCGAGCGCATCCGCCGCGTCGTCGGGTGAGCAGTCAACGAAAAAACGGCCCGCGAACGGGCCGTTTTCTTGTGATGCGCTGTTTGGCTCAGGCGCCGCTTGAACTGGCCAGCACCTGCTGCAACTGTCGCTTCACCGACAGCACCCGCTTGGTGTAGCGCTTTTCCGGGTCATGGCGCGCGCCGTTGTAGTACTGCAGCGCAGCCTCGAGCGAACCGTAACGCTGCAAACCCTCAAGCAGCACCAGCGTGCCGATCTGCACATTGAAGCGCGGATCGAACAGCACCGTGTGGTCGTTGTCGTGACCGATCTTGTCCATGTGCCAGCGCGGGATGACCTGCATCAGGCCCAGCGCGCCAGCATGGCTCTTCGCCTGCGCGTTGAAGCTCGACTCAACCGCGATCATCGCAACGATCAGCAGCGGATCAAGCTCGGCCTCGCGCGCACTGTTTTCAACCTCGACAAAGGCCGGCTCCAGCGCATCGGACGACACGCGATAACGCTTGGCCACCCAGTCGCGCACACGCTCCATCTCGGAAGACAGGCGCATCGCTTCGGCCTCGCGCTCCGCTTCGGCAACGGCCAGCGACACCGCTTCGGCGCGCTCCGCTCGCGCTTCCTGCGCCCCGGCCTGCATGTAATACGCAGCGGCGAACAGGATCGCGAACAGCGACATCAACATCACGCTTCCGTGCGCGGTTCGCGCCAGAAGCCGGCCAGCGGAAGCCGCCAGCCCGGTAATACGAGTTGCGTGAGTCATGGTCCCTCCTGCTGCAATCGTCGGTCGGGCAGCGCTCGCAAACTTCTGCGAGGCCCCGCGCTCCGTTCCACCCCGGAACACGGACAGAAAGCCGATTACAGTGGTTGTTCAGCCCGCCGCCGCAACCAGACGACGAGCCCCGCGGTGCGCGCGGCCATCCGACTGCGCCGCACATCCGTACGGCGCCGCACCTTCACAAATGCGCAGCATCACTGCCACGCCCACAAAGCCTGACGATTTTCCTGATTTAACAGGACCTTGTCAATCTCAGACTACCCCAAAGGGCTTACACATCGTTGCGCAACCGCGTCCAGTCAAAACAAGGCCCGGGGTCCGTCTTCCGCCCCGGAGCGATGTCCGAATGCCCGACAATGTGACGCAACGCTGGGTATCTGGCACGGATCGCCGCAATAAGTTCCCGCAGGCGCTTGTACTGCGCCGACTCGAACGGCACCGTGTCACAGCCCTCAAGCTCGATTCCGACAGAAAAATCGTTACAACGTTCCCGACCCCGCCAACACGACACCCCCGCATGCCACGCCCGATCCTCCGTCGACACGAACTGGATCAGCTTCCCGTCACGCCGGATGAAGAAATGCGCCGAAACCCGCAAACCCGCGATCTCAGCGTAGTACGGATGTTCATCAGCATTCAACGAATTGGTGAACAAACACTCCACGCCCGACCCGCCGAACTCGTCCGGCGGCAGGCTGATCGCGTGCACGACGACAAGCTCCACCCCCGCACCGGGCGGGCGGGCATCGAAGTTGGGCGACGGCCGACGAACGGCCGGAGAACCAAGCCAGCCTTGCGAATCGAGCCTGAGGGGGGCGGAATGATCAGCGCGCATCACCCGATTATGCGACCCCGCCACACCCCCACCAAGCACATGCCCATGGCCTGTGTGCGCCGCTTTGGCTAGACTGGCTCAAATACAACACTAAGCCTGCGTAATTTGGGGTTGTTCGACCGCCCTTGGCACAAACTTCGATCTCATCAGGCAAACGAGACATCTCATCAAGACGCGACCAAGATCAGGAGTGCCCCGATCATCATGCCTCCCAAGTTGCCAGCGTGGTTGAAAACTGCGCTTTTCCGGATCCGGAATCCCCGCAAGCTGAAATTCACATGCCCCGTCTGTCGATATTGCGGGCCATTCAGAGACATCTCGCCAGCGACAGGGCTTCGGATCCATGCAAAATGCCCAAAATGCGGCTCTCTGGAGCGGCATCGGCTTCAGGCTTTGGTTCTGAACAAGATCCTGCTGACGCGCGATACTCGAAGGATGCGCGTTCTGCACTTTGCCCCAGAGGATTTTTTTAGACACACCTTTGAAAGACTGTTCGGAAACTACGAGACAGCAGACATTGCCATGCCTGGGGTTCAACATCGCGTGGACATGCGCGCCCTTCCCTTCGAGTCTGGCACATACGACCTTGTCTATGCATCGCACGTACTCGAACACATCCAGGACGACGATGCGGCGATTCGTGAGGTGCGACGCATCCTGAAGCCAGGCGGCTTGGCCATACTGCCCGTTCCTCTCGTTTCGGAGCGAACCATCGAGTACCCGGAACCCAACCCCTTCGAATCGATGCACGTCAGAGCGCCCGGCCTAGATTACTTCGATCGGTATAAAAAGCATTTCTCCTCAGTAACGCTGTACACCTCAGACAACTTCCCCGCACAACACCAGACATACGCCTTCGAAGACCGCACGCACTATCCGTCATCGACGCACCCACACCTCAAACCCATGCACGGCGAAAGGCACACCGATGTCGTCCCGGTCTGCCACGCTTGACTCCACAAACAGGCCCCTCGCTTTCCATCGAGATGCGCACATCAAAGATTGCCTAGCCGTCACTCTCTCCTGAAAGAACAGCTAAATTTACCCAGTGAAAAGACGCGTCGCCATCTTCCGTCACGACTTGCTGCCGCTGTCGGAAACTTTCATTCGCTCTCAAGCCCAAGCGCTTCGCGAGTGGCAACCGATCTTGCTCGGTTACCGTCGCACTCCTGATGGATTATCGCTTGACGGACTGGACCATCATCTCATTGCGCATCAGAACGGAATTATCCAACGAATTTCCGGTGCAACCCGTTTCTGGCTCCATTCGCCAGACCATAGCGCTGTATCGGCACTTAGAAATCTGAACGTCAGTCTCGTGCACGCACACTTCGGAACCGATGCAACTATCATATGGCCAAGCGTCAAGGCGGCGGGACTTCCAATGCTGGTAACCCTTCATGGCTTTGACATCAACATTCACAGGGAATGGTGGGAATCCGGGCACGGAGGACTGCGTGGTCGAGTGTACCCACGCCGCTTGCTAGAAATGGCTCAAGATCCCGCAGTGCACTTCATCGCAGTTTCCAACGCCGTCAAAGAGTGCGCAATAAAATACGGAATCCCCGAAAACAAGGTCACTGTATCCTACATCGGCGTCGACACGGATAGATTTCAACCTGCCGGCCTGCCCATTGAAAAACGGAAAAACCGCATATTATTCGTGGGCCGGATGGTAGAAAAGAAGGCCCCACTGATAATGATCTATGCCCATTCAAAAATTTTCGATGAAATACCAGATGCAGAATTAGTGATGATCGGATCCGGACCATTACTGCCCGCCGCCAAACAGCTCGCCTCACGACTAGGATCTAACGTCACGTTCCTCGGCGCGTGCAATTCTGATCAGGTACTATCCGAACTTCACAAAGCTCGAATATTTTGCCTTCCGAGTATTACATCTGAAAATGGCGACGCCGAAGGCCTTCCAATTTCCATCTTGGAAGCGATGTCCTGCGGAGTTCCGACAATAACATCTGCGCGGGGGGCAGCCGATGCGATTCAGAACCGCACAAACGGCGTACTAACAAAAGAAGGCTCTATAAGCGATCTATCCATAAACGCTGTGAAAATACTCAAAGATATATCGCTTTCCACAAGCTTGTCACGAACAGCCGCCTCTACGATAAATCAGAGATTTGACATAAAGCACTGCACCCATTCCCTGCAAGGGATTTACAATGCACACTCGCACTAAAACATTGAGGAAATGGGCTCTTGGTGGGTTCTTGTTTTCACTCCAAGGCGAGGGCGAGGTTTACAACTATCTAGTCGCCGAGTTCTCGCACCTTCCCGATGCACATCACAACCCCAATTGCCACCTTGCAATTCGCTTAGTTCAATACCTTCCTGCACCTCCAGTCGGCGCAACAATAACTAAAGAATATATAGGCTGGAAATGCGGATACCAAAAGCTTACCGATAACTTGAAGTATCAATACACCGAATCAGAGGAGGCGCCCGAGCTTCTTCTTGACATCGCAACGTACAAAAAAAACCCATACCTACTTCGCAGAGTTTTTCAATTTTTCGACAGCAACTACTTAACAGACGCTCAGTTGCACGCAAAGAACTTCATGTATGGATGCTTCAATCTAGTATCTGCAATACTCATTTCCAGGATGCAGATCGGCTGTTACTTTCATGCGTCTAGTTTCGAGAAAAACGGCTACGGAGTCGCATTGGTCGCGGCTGGCGGAGTTGGCAAAACAACATCAATGATGCGCTTGGTCGCTCATCACGGCTGGCGTTACCTTAGTGATGACATTGCTCTAGTCGGCAGCCGCGGAGAGCTTATAAGAACTCCATTACGGATGCAGGTCTACGGCTACAATGTCAAAGGCGACAATGAGCTTAGAAAAAAGCTCCTGAATGAAAGAAGTTTGCTTGACTTAATTTCCTGGAACCTTCGCATTTTCCGCAAGGGTCCTTTCAGGACTCGACGCAGAATCCACGCCGAAGAAATTTTCGGCTCACCCTCCGTCTCCGATCGAGCGCATTGCGCAGCCATCATATTTATGGAACGGGCGCAAATTAGCGATTTTGTAGTTAAAAGGATTGAAAATTCAGAGTTAATAAGCAAGCTAATGCATATTATGCCAAATGAGATTGGAGATCTTGATTCGACATCCGACGGACTTTCACTCGTTCACTGCGAACTACCTGGGTTCAGTCGGGTGGATTATGAACGACTTAGCGAAACCTTCTTAAAAACAACGATAGGCGATATACCAATCTACATTTTTCGCATTCCGGCTAGCAGTTCTCCAGACGAACTCACAGAGAACGTCGCGCGATTTCTCGATCAATACGTATCGCTGCCCCCGGTCGCCACCGGCTCTTAACGCAAACATCCACCGTGAGCCTCAAATACGCCGCGCTCTCATCCACACGCTGGACCACAGCATCCACCGTACTACGTGCGGCTATCCAGTTCCTGCAGATCATTATCCTTGCGCGGATACTTGCGCCAGAGGATTTCGGCCTCATGGCGATGGCGGGGGCGGCCACCGCGGTCGCGTCAATCCTCGCAGACCTTGGATTGAGCAGTGCCCTGATGCACTTCCCTCGGCCGAACCGACAGACCCTTTCTGCCATATACTGGCTAAACCTTGGCTTGGCCTGCTTCCTTGCCGCCGTTTTTGCCCTTTCCGCATCGCCAATTGCACAGATCTACGGCAATCCCGAACTTCTCCCGGTATTGTTTTGGCTGAGCTTGGTTTTCCCCATCAGTGCCGCAGGGCATTTGTTTCGTGTGCTCGCCGAGAAGGATCTCAAGTTCCGCCTTCTCGCCCAACAGGAAGTGGTGGCTGTATTGGCTGGCTTCGTGATTGCATTAATTCTGGCCTTCCAAGACGCAGGGGTCTACGCCTTGGTTGGTTCAGTGCTGGTCACATCAGCCACGAGCACCGCACTCGCCTGGATTCTCTTGTCGAAGGGCTCCCGCCCAACTATGACTTCGTCTTTTGCGAATGCAAAACCTTTCCTGGCCTATGGCTTGCATCGTGTTGGAGACGGCCTTTGGAACACATTGCGGATGCAAGCGGACATCTTCATTGCGGGAGTCTATGCAACGCCAGCAGCGGTAGCGATCTACGCTACACCTCGCGAACAATGCCTTCGTATCGCAAACACGCTGGTCAACCCCGTGGTTACACGGGTTAGTTTGCCAGTGCTTGCCCGACTTCAAGGCGACATGAACGCAGTACGCACGGTCTACCTTAAAACCCTACGCATGACGGCGTCGCTCAATTTTCCGCTTTACTGCCTTGTGGCTCTGTTTCCTGATGAACTGGTCGCGGTGCTCCTCGGAGATCAATGGGAGGCAGCCGCTCCCTACTTCCGTTTGTTCGCGATCTGGGGATTGATTCGATCCACCGGAAATCCATCAGGCAGCCTTCTTTACGCCGTGGGAATGGCGCGTCGCGCCCATATCTGGAATCTCCTGCTGCTCATCGGAACGATGCCTCCACTTTGGCTTGCAGCTCAGCAAGGGGGCCTTATAGCCCTAGGTTGGACTATGCTCGCACTTCAAACGGTGATTTTCGTTCTGGCGTGGCGCTATCTGGTTCGCCCAGCATGCGGCGCAAGGCTCGTCGAGTATTTAGCAAGCATCGCCCCCCCGCTAATTTCGTGTGGATTTTCAGTTACGCTCACTCTTGCAATTATTCAGTTTATTCCTGCCCAGTGGGAGCTGATCGTTGGAGCGGGGGTCATGGCAGCTAGCTATACGGTGTTCAGCTGGTGGCTCAATCGGATCTGGTTGACTACCATGGTCGAACTGATTAGGCCTATATGGAAAACGATCCGTTAGACGGAGGGCTTAGGTCGGAACTTATGACTTGGGCGTGTGCTGAATTTTGTGTAATCGGACTTTTGGCAGGAGACTGCCGTCTTG
>CAXBIS010000006.1:0-173434 GCA_963975885.1 uncultured Azoarcus sp. | reverse complement strand
CCCGCTTCCCCGGCACCGTCGTGGCGGTGACCCACGATCGCTACTTCCTCGACAATGCCGCCGAATGGATCCTCGAACTCGACCGCGGCCACGGCATCCCGTGGAAGGGCAACTACTCCTCGTGGCTGGAGCAGAAGGAAGCGCGCCTGGAGCAGGAGAACAAGCAGGTCGACGCCCACATGAAGGCGATGAAGCAGGAACTGGAGTGGGTGCGCTCCAACCCCAAGGCGCGTCAGGCCAAGAGCAAGGCGCGTCTGTCGCGTTACGACGAGATGTCCTCGGTCGAGTACCAGCGCCGCAACGAGACGCAGGAAATCTTCATCCCGCTGGGCGAGCGCCTGGGCGACAAGGTCATCGAGTTCAACAACGTCAGCAAGGCCTTCGGCGACAAGTGGCTGATGGACGACGTGTCGTTCAGCATTCCGCCGGGTGCCATCGTCGGCATCATCGGTCCGAACGGCGCGGGTAAATCCACGCTGATCAAGATGATCCGCGGCCTGGAGACGCCCGATTCCGGCACCATCGACATCGGCCCGACGGTACAGATCGCCTCGGTGGATCAGTCGCGCGAAGGCCTGCCCGACGACAAGACGGTGTTCGAGGCCATCGCCGACGGCGCCGACGTGCTCACCGTGGGCAAGTTCGAAATGCCCAGCCGCGCCTACATCGGCCGCTTCAACTTCAAGGGCGGCGACCAGCAGAAGATCGTCGGCAACCTCTCCGGCGGTGAGCGTGGCCGTCTGCATCTGGCCAAGACGCTGATCTCCGGCGGCAACGTGCTGCTGCTCGACGAGCCGTCCAACGACCTCGACGTGGAAACCCTGCGCGCACTCGAAGATGCGCTGCTGGAATTCGCCGGCTGCGCGCTGATCGTGTCGCACGACCGCTGGTTCCTCGACCGCATCTGCACCCACATCCTCGCCGCCGAAGGCGAATCGCAATGGACCTTCTTCGAAGGCAACTTCCGCGAATACGAGGACGACAAGAAGAAGCGTCTGGGCGAAGAAGGCGCCAAGCCCAAGCGCATCCGCTACAAGCCGATCACGCGCTGAGCCGTGGTATGACGAAAATCGGTACCCCGCTCTCCCCGACCGCCACGCGCGTGCTGCTGTGCGGCGCGGGCGAGCTTGGCAAGGAAGTCGCGATCGAACTGCAGCGCCTCGGCTGCGAGGTGATTGCCGTCGATCGTTACGAGAACGCGCCGGCCATGCAGGTGGCGCATCGCAGCCACGTGATCTCGATGCTCGACGGCGCGGCACTGCGCGACGTCGTCGAGCGCGAGAAGCCGCATTACATCGTTCCCGAGATCGAGGCCATCGCCACCGCGACGCTGGTCGAGCTCGAAGCCGAGGGTTACACCGTGGTACCCACCGCGCGCGCCACGCAACTGACGATGGACCGCGAAGGCATCCGGCGGCTGGCAGCCGAAGAGCTCGGCCTGCCGACTTCGCCCTACCGTTTTGCCGAAACCTTCGATGACTATGCCGTGGCGGTCGATGCCGTAGGCTTCCCGTGCGTGGTCAAGCCGGTGATGAGCTCATCCGGCAAGGGTCAGAGCGTGCTGCGCTCGAGTGATGACGTTCGCCGCGCGTGGGAGCACGCGCAGGAAGGCGGTCGCGCCGGCAAGGGTCGCGTGATCGTCGAAGGCTTTGTCGATTTCGACTACGAGATCACGCTGCTGACCGTGCGCCATGTTGGCGGCACGAGTTTCTGCGCGCCGGTCGGCCATCGTCAGGAAGACGGCGACTATCGCGAATCCTGGCAGCCGCAGGCGATGAGCGAGGCCGCACTGCGTGAAGCCGAGCGCATCGCGCTGGCCGTGACCGACGCACTGGGCGGGCGCGGGCTGTTCGGCGTCGAACTGTTCGTCAAGGGCGATTCGGTGTGGTTCAGCGAAGTCTCGCCGCGCCCGCACGACACCGGGCTGGTCACGCTGATCTCGCAGGATTTGTCCGAGTTCGCGCTGCATGCGCGCGCCATTCACGGGCTGCCAATTCCGAAAATTCGCTTTCACGGCCCATCCGCGTCCGCCGTGATCCTGGTCGACGGCGACTCGGACCAGACCCGCTTCGCCAATCTGGAGGCCGCGCTGGCCGAGCCCGACACCGCGCTGCGCCTGTTCGGCAAGCCCGCAGTGCATGGGCGGCGACGCATGGGCGTGGCACTCGCGCTCGATGATTCGGTCGAAGCCGCAAAAGACAAAGCCCTGCGCGCTGCGCACGCAGTCGAAATCGAATTCTGATTCCACTCGCCGGCAAGGCCGGCATAACCATCCGGAGAGTTGTCCCATGACCCAAGCAAGCGCCCGCCACATCCTCGTCGACACCGAGCAGGAATGCCTGGACCTCAAGCAAAGCATCGCCAATGGCGAAGACTTCGTCGCGCTGGCGATGAAGCACTCCAAGTGCCCCTCGGGCCGTCGCGGTGGCGAACTGGGCAGCTTCGGCCGCGGCCAGATGGTGCGCGAGTTCGACGAAGTCGTGTTCACCGCCCCGCTCAACGAAGTCCAGGGCCCGGTCAAGACGCAGTTCGGCTATCACCTGGTCGAAGTGACCGCGCGTAACGACTGATTCCAGGAACGCCGGTCGGACGCGCGCGATTGACGCTCGTCCGTCCGGCCAACTTACCCATGCGCATCTACCACAACCCCCGCTGTTCCAAGAGTCGCGGCACGCTCGCGCTGCTCGAGGACAACGGCGTCACGCCCGACATCATCCACTATCTCGACACCCCGCCCACGCGCGATGAACTCGTCGCGCTGCTCGCCAAACTCGGCATGCAGCCGTCCGAACTCGTCCGTCGTGGCGAAGCAATCTGCAAGTCCGAATACGCCGACCGCGACATGAGCGAAGACGACTGGCTGGATGCGATGCTCACGCATCCGGTGCTGATCGAGCGCCCCATCGTCGTCGCGGGAGAACGCGCGGTGATCGGACGACCGCCGGAGAAGGTGCTGGAGTTGCTGGGCGACTGACGTCAGCCGTCTTCAGTTGGCCGCCAAGCCCTTTCGCAGCAGTTCCCCTACCAGCTCGTTGAGGCTTGCGCCGCGCGCTTCGGCTGCGGCGCGAAGGTCTGCCGCCAACGACGACTCGATCTTCACCGCGAACGGAATCAGGCCTTTTTCCTGATCGAGACGGCGCTGCTCCTTGCGATCCGGCGCGCCCGCCTGCCCGAAACGGTCGGGGGTGGTGGCGTTCTTCATCTGGCCGTCGATCTTGAGTTTCAGGCTCTTGTACAGGTCGGTTTTCTTCATCGCTACATTCCATCAAGCGTTGCAACGCCTGCCGTGCGCAGAGCATCACCCCGCCGTGTGCGGCGGTGCGCGAGTTTAAGCGCTCCGTGAGCTGTCGGGTTGACGACAGGCGTTGTCACCCGGATGTCTTAATTCACGACTTCCCATTGGGCGTAGAAATTATTTCTTGACCTGGGGTGATCCATCGCCAATTCTAGAAACGCAGGTAACAATTTGTATCGGGGTACGCCGTGGGCACGAACGCAGCGATTCGCTTGCTTCACCACATCGTCCCGGCCGCACTGCTGGCCTTCAATGCCGGCGTTGGGGCCCAGGATGGAGAGGGGCGTGTCAATTGGGAGCCTCCCGGCGCCAACGCGCCGCCGGCCGGTGCGTATTCGCCGGACAGGGTCACCCCGCAATTCGGTCCCGAGTTCAATCCCGACGGCACACCCACCTCGGCCGGCGGATCCGACCAACCCTACGACGCCTGGACGGACTCCAATCACCCGCTGAAGAATCCCAGACCTCCGCCCAAAGAGTGGGTCGAGCGTGACGTTCCGGTCGACCGTGACGGCGACGGGCGGGCCGACGTCGACGAGAACGGTGATCCGGTGATGCGCCCGGCAACCGTCTTTCCACAGGACGGCAGCCCCCCGGTTCAACGCGCCAAGGGGGACATCGACTGGGGTGAGCGCTACTACGACAGCCAGTTCGACCAGTTGCTGTCCGCGACGAACAACTGCAACCAACCGCGGCCGGTGACCATCACCGTCAACGGCCTGCCCTACCTGAGCATGCCGCCCGACGTGACAGTCGGCGCGGGCGAGACCAAAGTGTTTCGCGGCTCGGTGCAGTTGCCGCCCGAGCCGCCGCCCCCTCCGCGGCTGGGACTGCCCGGCGAACCGGGCTGGGGCTGGATGGATTTCCCGCCGATACCGGCCGGTCAGCCGTTCCCGCCGCCCAAGCTGCATCAGCCCAACTTCGTTCAGATCGACGGCACCGTCGAGCTATGGCATCCGTGGGCGCCGGCCTCGGCCGGCGAAGGGGGCGATTGCCTGCCCAGGCTCGTGACCTACACCGTCACCGGCCACATCCACTTCCGCCCGCCGCCGCCAGCCGATTCCGGCCCCAGCCGGCTCGCCACGCCGGACGTGTGCGAGGTCTACTGGAACATCGGCGTGGCACCGGAACAGCTCGGCACGCGCGACTGCACCACAGAGATCCGTGCCCTGGCGCATACCTTCGTCGACCGCCATCTCGCGCCCTACATCCAGAACGCCCCCGAAGAGTGGCTGTGGCTGTCGTTAATGAACATCGACCAGATGAGCATCGGCCATCTGCTCGACATGAAACGCCGTGCGGAGGGAGTCCTGGCATGGTGATTCCATCCTGGCCCCTCGCGCGCGCCGTACGCGTATTTGCCGGCAAGGCTGCGTGGCTGAGCGTGGCACTCGCGCTGTGCGCCCCCGTGGCGTACGGCCAGCTCACGCCCGACGAAGTCCGTCGTGCCGCAAAGGCGGCGGAAACCACCAGCGGCTTCTACGAGACGGGAGGACGCCGATCACCGGAAGCCGCCGAGGCCGCGGCATTCGAATCCTTTCCGGCGCCCGATGCGCACATCTCGGAAGCCAATCTCAAGGTCGAGGCCTGGCACGCCGCGCGGCGCGAGCGCGAACGCCAGGCCGAACAGGCCGAGATCCGCAGCATCCAGGACGAACGCAGACAGGCCCGCGAAGAGACCGCGAGGCAACTCGCCGCCGCGAATCGCTATGTCAACACGGTCCAGCGCCAACTCGAGCAGGCACAGACCGACAAGAAGCAGGCCGAGGCGCGCCGAAGCGACTCCACGCTCGGACGGCTCACCGGGCAGGCCGGCTTCGGCGAAGCGGCCGCGGCTGAGACCGAGTTGCGCGAGGCCGAAGAGCGCATCCGGCGCCTGAGCGGCGAACTCAGGTCCGCGCAATCGCGCGTCGCCGACATCGAGAAGGCCGGCGCGTCACAGGAAGCCGCCTTCGACCTGCGGCTCACGAAAGCCGAATCCTCGGCGCTGGAGGCCGAGCGCAAGCGGCGCATCGACGAGGCGAAGACGCTCGCCACCGAAGTCGAAACCCAGCGCGAACAGATCCGCGTCACAGAAGAGGCTTTCGAGCAACAGCTCGCAACGCTGGATCTGCAGATCACGCAGGCGCGCGAGAACAATCTGCCCGAAGTCGTCGAACAGCTCGAAAAGGACCGGGCGAAGACCGCCGAGCTGAAAGCGACGCTCAATGAAAGCCAGACCCGCACCCTGGCCTTCAATCAGGATCGTCTGCGTGACGCCCTGCGCGAGAACACCTACGACGGCATCGGCCCGGGCACGGTGCACGGACTCACGCGCGATCTCGAACGTCAGGCGCGCGACAGCGGCACATCGGCAGACGCCGCCACCAACCTCGTCGATCAGGACGCGGTACAACGCACGGCGACATCGATGCCGCAGGTAGCCGCCGCCGCGCCACGCTCGACCGAACACACCAGCCTGTTCAACGGCATCACGCGCGAATCGGTGCATGACTTCCTGCTCGATCTGAAGGAAGACGAACTCACCTGGAACGAATTCGCGCTGCGCACCGGCTCGTACTGGAAGGGCGTCGGGCGTGCCACCAAGGACGCACTGGTCGACCTGCTTGTGCTGGTCAAGGAAGTGGGCGATACGGCCGGCGAGACCTTCGAGGCCGAACTGCTCTCGCGTCTGGGCATCGAGAGCCATGTCTTCGGGCGGGAGAACCTCGAGACCCTCAAGGAACTCGCGCGCAAGGGCGCGACCATCGTCGACCCCGACGATCCCGAAGGCGCGCGCCACGCGCAGGATCTGGTCAATCTCGCCGACCGCCTGATGACGCTCGCGCAGCGCAAGGTCGAGCAGACCGCCGCACGCGGCAACACCCATGTCGCACTCGAAGGCTTCGGCTACGTCACCGGCACCGTGCTGGGTGCCGAGGCAGTCGTCATCGAAGGCGCGGCGCTGACCGCACGCGCGACCGCCAAGGCACGCAACATCTGGCGGGCGGAGAAGGCCGCAACCGCCGCCGACCGGGTCGAGGACGCAACGACGGCCGCGCGCGCGGCCACCGGCGACGCACCCCCGGCGCGCACGCCCGACGATCTGGCCGCGACGCGCACCGACACCCCGTTCGACCCGCGCGTGCTGACCTCCGACATTGCCATCGTGCGGCGCGGCGATGACATCTACCTGATCCGCCAGGTCGACGGCGCCGAGCTCAAGCTGGAGAAGAAGATCGGCGGCGGCGCGTCGACCGACGTGTATTCAATTCCCGGTCGCGACGACCTGGTCGTGAAGATCACCAAGGCCAGCGACGACATCGACAAATTCGACGACGTCGGCTATCGCGCGCTCAAGAGCATCGACCCCGAGGGCAACGCCTTCGAGGTACCGACGATGTACACCAGCAACCCGGTGACCTCGTCGGCCCTGCCCGAGTACGCCGGCGGCAAGATCACGATCACCGACCGCGCGCCGACCGATTTCAAGAATGCGCTCGACGACGGCGGTGTCCGCCTGCCCGACGGCACCGTGGCTCGGCCGGCGACCGGACAGATGACGGCCGGCCAGCGCATCGCCTTCGACAACGCGATGCGTGCGATCAACGAAAAAGGCTGGGTGTGGTTCGACAACAAGCACGACAACTACGCCTTCAGGCATCTGGGTGGCGACGACTGGAGGCTCGTCATCCTCGACCCCGGCGGCATGGCACCGGCCAAGAGCGCCGAAGCGGCGCGACGCGCGCAGCAGTTCATCGACAACCCCAGCCCGCAATTCCGCAACAAGGTGCTTACCGGCACCCGCATCAACTGGCTCAACGAGATGTACATGCAGGGCATCGACGATCTGATCGACTACGAGCTGATGAGCCGGCTGCTCGGATTCGAAGTCCTCGATCTGAGCAATATCCCGATGAACCCGCGCAACGGCAGCCTGTATCCCGAACTGGGCCCGCTGACCGGAGCCGACCCGGATCGGCTCGACGACGTGCAGCGCACCATGCGTGATGCCGATGCCCGCTCGCAAGGAGCGCGCCCGCCAACCGCCCGCGACCTGAGTGACCGGGATTTTGTCGGCGGAGACGGGACGGCGCGCGGCCCCGGTGATGGGGGCGTACACAGCGCGGCCGAGGAAGCGCGCGACGTGACACTGAAGCGCTCCCCGACGCGAACCGGCGAGGACGATGCCGAGCAGCAGACTCAGGCCGCAGGCGGTGGTGGCGGCGAGACTCAGGTCAGCATCAGCGTCGGCGGCGGCGCCTTGCAGCCCATCGTGCCGATGCTCTACATCCAGCTCGAGCCGGGGCCGGTGGCAGCGACCGATCTGCGCACCTGGTGCTTCGAGTGTCAGCCGCTGGTCGACGAGTACGCCCACCTCGAAAAGCACGGCGCAGACCCGAACAACTGGGAACGCATGCTCGCGATCCGGACGGAACTGCTGCCGGGCTGCGAGCAGACCTACTGTCGCAGCCCCTTCACCGGCCTGTACACTGACGGCACGCGCGTACGCGTCGGTCCGCCCGACGACTTCGACGAGGACTGGAAGATCTGGCGGGTGTTGCCGCGCTTCGACAACAACCCGTATGCCGCGCTCGATCCCCTGGGCGGAGGCACCGCGGTCTCACCGCCGGGCGGCGGCGGATCGCCACCGCCACCGCCTCCGGGCGAGGAACCCCCGCCGGGGGGCGAACCGCCACCGCAGCCGCCTCCGCCGCAACCACCCAGCGGTCCCGGCGGCAGCTACACCGGCACGTGCACGGCGACCAACAGCGCACACACCTGTTGCGACCTGATGCCGAACATCAATCTGACGGCCACCATCAACGGTTCGAGCCTGCAGTTGTTCGGTCCGTCGCCGTGGGTGAATCAGTCGGGCACGATCACCTCCAGCCACACCTTCATGGTTCAGGGTGCGGGCACCGTTGCGGGTTTCCCGAACATCAACGTCGTCTCGCAGGGCATGTTCGTGCCGCAGGGCGACTCCTTCCGGCTGGAACTCGACACTTCGCGCGGTTCCGGGCAATTGCCCGGCGGGCAGCCGTCGAACTTCCACTGCACGGCCAACCGGGTGGGGAACTGACATGCGACGCCCAGCCATTCGCGCCCTCGCCCTGGCTCTGGTCGCCACCCTGATCGTGCCGGCCTCGGTCGAGAGCCGCCAGTTTCGCGCGATCCAGGCCATTCCAACGCCGCAGACGCTCACGCGCGACCTGCCGCCGGGCGCTGTCGTGTCCGAAACCATCGAGCCGATTCCGCACGAAACGGTGGAGCGGCGCATGGGGCAGTTGATCGCGAAGTGGAATACGCCGGAGATGGAAGAGACGCTGGCGCAGGAGTTCTACGACCGCACGCGCCTGCTCGACACGGTCGAGACCCAGGTGCCCAAGGACGCGAAGCTGCGCCTGCTCGGCGTGCAGAGCGCGCAGACCCTGCAGCAGTACCACCTGCCTGGTCCCAATGGCCGCTTCGCCACACAGGTCAGCATCGTCGCGGCGGTGGCCCGCACGCAGATCGAGTACAGCGGCGCGGGCGGACTGGTGCGCCTGCCCGGCACCAACGAATTCCTGCTCAAGGTCGAAAAGACCCTGAAGTAGCATGAAAACGCATATTCGACCCTTCCCGCACGCGACGGCCCTGCTGGCCGCGCTGTCGCTGATCCCGACGCTCGCCATCGCATCGGAATGGGAGATCGACGGTTCCACCACCGTACATCTGGGCCACTACCGCATCAACGGCGACCGCGCCAACAGCCCCTGGCAATTCTCGGGCGGCCATCACTACGGCGAATTCGGCATCAACCTGTTGCGCCGCGAAAGTGCCTATGAAAGCTGGCGGGGTCAGATCCTCGGCGTCGTCAACGCCTCCGACTATCGATCGCGCGACAAGGGCTTCGTACCCGAGCGCCTCAGCCTGATCCACGAGAAGGGCGACGGCAGCCTGCCCTTCCGCGCGGAGTACGGCGACCATCTCGCCTATTTCAGCTATCTCACACAACAGGGCACACAAAAGGGTGTTCTGCTCGACCTGCAGCCGCATGCAGCGCGTCCCGACCGGCAGCACTCGATCATGCTCACCGCCGGAGAGGTCGCGCCGAGTTGGCGAGACCTGGACATCGGCAAGGATTCCATCGTCGGCGCGTCCTGGCTGATGGCCGACGAACGGCTCGGCAACTTCGGCTTCAATGCGGTGTTCAGCCATCGCGACCGCGATTCCTCGCTGGCGCTGCCGACCCGCAAGCAGACCGTCTCCAGCCTCGCCTGGCACAAGGGCCTTCGCCTGGGCGAGCTGAATCTGGCCTTCGAGACCGAGGCGGCACTGTTCAACGGCGAGCACAACGGCACGCTCGACAGCCCGGCCGGACGTCGCCACAGCGACACCGGCTTCTTCGGCGAAGTCACCGGATCACATCGCACACACCCGTTTGGCTTCCGTCTGCGCACCGAGCACTACGGCGAGCATTTCCGGCCGCGCGGCGCCGTGGTCACGCCCGACCGGAGATCGTACGAAGCCCATGCGTCGTGGCGCACGCGCGGCGGACTGTCCCTGCGGGGACGTGCGCAACGCTTCCGGGATGACGCCGAGAGCAGCAACCCGCGCGACACCGACACGCTGGGCGTGAGCCTGTCGGGCAATCTTCTCGGCGCGTGGATTCCCGGCGTGACCGGCAACGTGAACGCCTACACGCAGGACATCGAGTCGCGCGACAAAGTCATCGACAGCACGATCCGCGTGTTCAACGCCGACGTGAGCAAGCAACTGACGCCGGCGTGGACCGGCCGCGCCGGCGTCTACCTGCAGAATACCGACGACCATTCGGCCGCAGCGCTCGATCAGCAGATTCGCCAGATCAGCCTGTCGGGCAGCAGCAACTTCCGCTTCGCGGGCTTTGCCGGCATGGTTACGCCGGGGGTGCAGTACCGTCGAATCCGCGGCGCGGGCGAGCGCCACGAATGGAATCCGACGTTGTCGGTCATCGGCCGCAGGGGGCCGCACCAGATCAATTTCAGCTACGGCTACTTCAACCAGAACCTGTCGGGTGGCGACACCCTCACGCAGACGCTGCGCATGGGCTACCGCTACGCCGTACGGCGCCACACCTTCGGCATCGACATCGACTTGTTCGACCGCGACCAGCAGGCCGTGCCCGACACCGACGCGCAGATCGTGCGCCTGTTCTGGACCTACAGCTTCGACAACCGCAGCGCACGCCGCGCCGCCACGTCGGCGGCTCCGCTCGCCCCGGCCACGCGCATCGGTGCAGACGTCGTGGCGCTGGCGCCGGGTCTGTCGTTCGTTCGCGCGCGCAGCGCCATCGAGCGCGAAGGACTCGGCGACCCGGCACGATTCGGCCCGTACTCGGTGTTCGAGTACCGCATGTTCAACAACGTAGACCAACGCCAGCGTCTCGCCCTGGGCAGCGAAGCCGGTACGCTCAAGCGCAGTGCACTGATCATCGAGTTCGACGACATCGGCAATACCGATACGGTCAATCAGACCTATCTGCGCGTGCGCAAGGCGGTACTCGACCGTTACGGCAGTCCCGCACGAATCTACGAGAAGGGCGATTTCGGCCCCTCGCCGGTGAGCGACATCAACAGTCAGGAAGTGGTGCGCATCCTCGAATGGGACACCGAATCGGGCGTGATGCGCTTCGGCATCCCGCAGCGCTACGACGGCATCATCCGAATGGAGCTGCAGCACGCAAGACGTTTCCCGGATTTCCTGGACGGTTTCTGGAGTATCGACAACGTGCGCTGAGTTCCCCGCGCGCCGTGCCGTCGGAGCGTGCATCAATCCGTCACATCTCGAATGTTGCGGTAGGCGACTGTGTCGCTCAAGGTAGACGGCATTTGCCGGGATCCCGCGACACCGATGACGAGCTTGCCCCCTGTTTCATGTCTCATGCGCCGATGGTTGTCGGCCGTTTCGCTCACGATCCTGATGCTGATCGTCGTCGCCTGCGGCAAGGGGGACGTCGCGCGCTTCGATCCACTGCCTTCGGACGCCGTCGTGCTGGTCATCGGTGACAGCCTGGTCGCCGGCACCGGGGCTCGCCCGCACGAGGCCTGGCCCGAGCGACTGGCAGAGGCGACCGGCTGGCGGGTGATCAACGCCGGGGTTCCGGGCGACACCTCGGCCGACGCGCGCCGCCGCCTGCCCGAACTGCTCGACATTCACGCGCCGCAGGCGGTGATCATCGCGGTCGGGGGCAACGACTTCCTGCAAAACCTGCCTCCGGACGACACGCGCGCCAACCTCAATGCAATGGTCAGCCGCGCACGCAGCGTGACGCAACATGTCGCCCTGGTCGCGATCCCGGCAAAGACGACCGGGGCGCTGTTGCTGGGCAACCTGGCTGACCACGCGTTGTACGCGGAACTGGCCGGCGAAGAGAAGCTCACGCTGATTCGCGATGCCGTCTCCGACGTGCTGTCCGATGCCGACCTGCGCGCCGACCGCATCCACGCCAATGCCAACGGCTACGCGCGCATGGCGCTGGGTGTCGAAGACGCCCTGCGCGCGCACGGCTGGATGCTGTGAGCGGAACGGAGAATCAGGAACCGCGGGCGCCGAATTCACGCATGCGGACAAGCCAGCGTTCCCGCCCCTTCTTGGCCGGGCTCTCGACCATGCCGATCAGGCTGCTTCGCACCGGGGAGAAACCGACGAACTTCAGGATGTTGCGCTCGAGGCTCCGAACGCTGTGTGCGCCGAACCACCAGCGGTAGGCGAAGGCGGGCATGCCCATGGTGACGACGACACGCGCGCTGCGTCCTGCGAGCAGCTTCTTCCACATGCCGTGATCACCCTGCCCGATCGCGAATCCGGGCCGCAGAACCTGCTCGAGGAAGGCCTTGAGCAGCGCCGGCATGGTACCCAGCCACAGCGGATAGACGATCACCAGATGCTCGGCCCAGGCAATGGCCTGCTGCGCCTCGACCAGCCCCGGCGGCACCTCGTCCTCCTTCCATTGCGTCGCGCTGCGCAACAGCGGGAAATCGAGGCTGGCGACTTCGATGATGCGCACCTCGTGACCCGCGCCTTCGGCTCCCGCCCGATAGGCCTCGGCCAGTGCGTGGTCGAAATGCCCGCCCGCCGGATCAGGGTGCCCCTGGACGATGCAGATGCGACTCATGATGTGCCCTTTTCGCCGGTGGCCTTCTGCCCCCGGATGTAGATCACCCAGTACACCAGGCCTACAAGCACGCTGCCACCGACGAGATTGCCCAGGATCACGGGAACCAGGTTGCCGGCGAAGCCACCGAGCGTGATCGCCGGCCAGGTCTCGGCGACGCTGCCCGAGGCCTGCAACAGCATGGCCAGCGGGATGAAATACATGTTGGCGATGCTGTGCTCGAAGCCGGCCGCGACGAAGGCCGAGATCGGAAAGACGATCGCCACCGCCTTGTCGACGACGCTGCGCCCGGCAATGGCCATCCACACCGCCATGCACACCAGCACGTTGCACAGCATGCCGCGGAAGAAGGCCGTCCAGAACGGCAGCTCGACCTTTGCCGTAGCGATCGCCATGTAGGTTTCTGCCACGCGCGCTCCGTTCATTTGCGGGTGACCTGACAGGAATACCAGCAATGCCAGCCCGGCGGCACCGACAAGATTCCCCAGGCACACAACGCTCCAGTTGCGCAGCACCTCGGACGTCGTGATCCGACCGTCTGCCCAGGCCATGGCCAGCAGGTTGTTGCCGGTGAACAGCTCCGCGCCGGCCACCACGACGAGCAACAATCCGAGCGAGAACGCTACGCCGCCGAGCACCTGCGCGGTGGCGAAGCCCAGCGTGGGATCAGAACGCACCAGCGTGAAGTACAGGGCGCCCAGACCGACGAAGGCGCCTGCCAGCATCGCCAGCATCCACATCGTCAGCAGCGGCAGGCGTGCCTTCCCTACGCCGATGGCCTCGACCTTGGCCGCGATCTCGCGCGGCGAGAAAGCATCCGACCCGAACATTTCCGAAGACATGGGAACGGCTCCCGACGATGTGAGAGTGCCCATGTTAGCCCGCCAGTGACGAACACGTCATGGCGTCGTCACTCCGGTGAAATATCCGCCCACTAATCTTCGCCTTCAAGCCACCAGAGCGGCTTTCCGGCCGATGAAGGGGCATGCCCGCAACATCAGGAGTCTTGCCGAATGCAAACCAGTGTCGCCGCAGTCCTCGCATCTGCGGCCCCCGACCGCCCCGTCGTCTATAGCGACACCGCCCGCGACCTGATCGCCGACACGCCGTCGATCTCGCCCGATGTGACCAACCTGGACGTGTTCCGCGCCTTCAAGGCCGACGTGGCGCTGGTCAGCCTGCCCGTGGTCGAAGGCGGACGGCCGGTCGGGCTGATCAACCGCCACATCTTCATGGAGGAATTCGCGCGTCCGTTCGTGCGCGAGCTCTACCAGCACAAGAGCTGCATCGCGTTCATGGACAAGCGTCCGCTGATCGTCGACGAGGATACGACCATGCAGGCGCTGTCTGGGGCCATCCTCGATTTCGGCGACAAGGTGCTGTCCGACGGCTTCGTGATCGCCAGTGGCGGGTTGTACCGCGGAATGGGGCGGGCACAGGACGTACTGGCGGCGATCTCGCGCATGCAGGAGGAGAAGAGCCGCATCGTCATGGAGTCGATCGATTACGGACGCGTGATCCAGCGTTCGATCTCGCGCGCCTCGCGCGAGACGCTCGCCGCCAGCCTGCCCGAACACTTTCTGCTTTGGGAACCGCGTGACACGGTCAGCGGCGACCTGTACCACGTGCGCGAATTCGACGACGGCATCCTCGTGATCCTGTTCGATTGCACCGGCCACGGCGTGCCCGGCGCCTTCATGACGCTGATCATGAGCGCCTTCATGCAGGGCGCGATCAACGCCGACAGCGCGCGCGACCCGGGTGGCCTGCTCGCCGACATCCACCGCCGCGTCAAGACCGCGATGAGTCAGCACGACGACGAGTTCGACATCCATCACGCCGACGACGGCATGGATGCCGCGGTGTGCTGGATCGAGCGCGACACGCGCCGCCTGACCTACGCCGGCGCGCACATGTCCGCCTTCGTGCTCTCCCCCACCGACGAGGACTTCGCGATCATCGACGGCGATCGCGAGGGCGTCGGCTACGCCACCGTGTCGATGGCACAGCGCTGGACCAATCACAGCGTCGATCTCGCGCCCGGAACAGCGGTGTATCTGTTCACCGACGGCATCTTCGACCAGCTCGGCGGCGAAAAGCGCATCGCCTTCGGCAAGCGGCGCACGCGCAAGTGTCTGTTGCGTCTGCGCGACGCGCAGATGCCGGTCCAAGCGCGCGCGCTGATGGCCGAACTGGTCGAGTATCAGGGCGATGAACCGCGCAAGGACGACGTGTCCGCGCTCGCCTTCCGCATCTGAGGGTTCGTTCATGGAACCCGCAGAAATCGACCGTTTCCGTGCCGATGCGCGCGACAAGCAGGTGCTGTTGCACTACTCGGGCGAATTTTCCGCGCCCGTCGTCGCGACGCTGTCGGACACCGTGCGCGAAAAGCTCGACGACTCCGCGCCCGACCGGCGCATTGCGCGGCGCGTGTTCTCGGCCTTCGTCGAGATGGCGCAGAACGTCGTGCACTACGCGCCACCTGAGAACGCCGACGGTTTTCCGCGCGGGACGCTGACGGTCACGCGCGGCCCCGCGCATTTCGCAGTGGTGTGCTGCAACCGCGTGCGAAATGACCAGATCGGACGTATCCGTGAGCGCGTCGACGCCGTGCGCACGATGACGCTCGACGAGATCAAGGCCGCCTACCGCGCCCAGCTTCGCAACGACGAACCCGACACGGAGGGTGTCAGCAAGGGCGCCGGGCTGGGATTCCTGACACTGGCCCGCGAGGCGAGCGCCCCAATCGACTACCGCATCGTTCCCGTCGCAGGCGAGCCCGACGACGCCGAGTTTCACCTGCGCGCCATCATCTGACCCCAGGAGAACATGTCATGACCGCAATTCATATTCCCGCCACCAAGGAAACGCCGGAGGTGCTCGTCGACCCGACGACGATGAGCTTCCGCCTGAGCGGCGAGTCCTATCCGGAAAACGCGATCGCCTTCTACGCCCCGGTGCGCAACCACCTCGAGACGCTGCTCTCGCAGCCGAGCGCCAACGACGGCGTCGAGGCACACTTCAGCCTGCGTTACTTCAACAGCTCGAGTACCAAGCTGATCCGCGCATTGATCGGCATGCTGCATCGCCGCGCCGCCGAGGGCGTACGCGTGATCGCGCACTGGTATCACGACCCGGACGACGACATGATGGCCGAGTTCGGCGAGGATCTGAAGGACGAATTCGATGCGCTCGATTTCCGCATGATCGAGGCCGAAGGCGTCTGACGCGGACGGGGTACGGCCCGTCGGCGCAGTGATAGCATGTGCCGCATCGCAACACGGGACAGCACGATGGAATCGTTCGACTATGTGGTGATTGGCGGCGGCAGTGGGGGCATCGCGAGTGCACGCCGGGCGGCCGAATACGGCGCGAAGGTGGCGGTGATCGAGGGCGCGCGGCTGGGCGGCACCTGCGTCAATGTGGGCTGCGTACCCAAGAAGGTCATGTGGTACGCCGCGGACATCGCCCACAAGCTCGCCGACGCGCCCGGCTACGGCTTTTCGCTGGAGGCGGCGCGCCACGACTGGGGCGCGCTCAAACACGCGCGCGACGCCTATATCGCGCGCCTGAACGCCATCTACGCGAGCATGCTCGACAAGTCCGGCGTGACCCTGCTGCGTGGCTTCGCGCACTTCATCGATGCACACACGGTCGAAGTCGACGGCCGACGCCTCACCGCCCCACACATCACCATCGCCACCGGTGGCCAGCCGGTGTATCCGGATATTCCCGGCGCGGATCTGGGCATCAGTTCCGATGGCTTCTTCGAACTCGACCGTCGTCCCGAGCGCGTCGTGGTCTCCGGCTCGGGTTACATCGCGGTGGAACTGGCCGGCATGTTCCGTGCCCTGGGCAGCGAGGTCACGCTGCTGGTTCGCGGGCAGCGGCTGTTGCGCGGCTTCGACGCGATGCTTGGCGATGAACTGGCCACGCGCATGATCGACGATGGCGTCGACCTGCGTTTCGGCGCCCTGCCTCAGGCGGTCGAGCGCCTCGACGACGGCTGTCTGCGTGTGGCGTGCACCGAGGGCGGCAGCGTGGACACCGACTGCGTGCTGTGGGCCATTGGCCGACGTGCCAATACCGATCGCCTGGGGCTGGACGTGGCCGGGGTAATCCGCAACGACGACGGCACGATTGCCGTCGACCCCTGGCAGGACACCAACATCGAAGGCATCCACGCCATCGGCGACATTGCCACCAGCGTGGAACTGACGCCGGTGGCCATCGCCGCCGGGCGCAAGCTCGCCGCGCGCCTGTTCGACGGCCAGTCGGAGGCCCGACTCGACTACACAAATATCCCGAGCGTGGTCTTCAGCCATCCGACCATCGGCAGCGTCGGTCTGTCGGAAGCGGCCGCGCGTGAGGCACATACGGACGTCAAGGTGTACTCGACGCGCTTCACGCCGATGTACTACGCCATGACCGAGCACAAGCCGAAGACGGCCATGAAACTGGTCTGCGTCGGTCCCGACGAGCGCGTCGTCGGCGTGCACATCATCGGAGAGGGCGCCGACGAGATGCTGCAGGGCTTTGCCGTGGCGGTAAAGATGGGCGCGACCAAGCGCGATTTCGACGAGACCGTGGCGATCCACCCGACCAGCGCCGAAGAACTGGTCACGATGCGCTGAGCAACGGCCGTCAGCGCACGGCGTCCTGCTGCATGAAATTCAGTTCCCCGTCTTCGAGCAGACGCAGCGGGGCGAGCATGCCCTCGACGTCCAGGCGGGCGTTGAGTGCGTATTTCAAGGCCTCGCGTCCCGGCGCGTTTACCAGTTCGTTGAACAGGCGCACGCTGCTGACCAGATCGATCGGTGACTGCAGTTCGATCTCGCTCTCGGCGTACGGCGGCACGTCGGCGATGCGCGAGGTCACGCCGGTGAGCATGCGGTGCCCTTCCAGTTCCACCGTATAGCTCAAGCCACGCACCTTGAGCGGCGTGGCATTCGGATTGACCAGACGCAGGCCGATCACGAAACGCGGCGCACGTCCATCGGACGGCATCAGGCCGAACGAGGTCAGGGACACCGTGGGCTGCTCGAAGGCGGGCTCGCCGCGACCGGAGCAGCCCGCGACGAATACGCCCACGGACAGGATCAGCACGGCCAGGACGAGGCGTCGGACGACGAACATGGAACGGATTCTCCGGATGGGGTTCTGAACGGGCGGCGTAACTGTGCGTGATCGGCAAGCTGCCGGCAAGCGCGCTTACGCCGCGTTACGCGCTCGCCGGGCTGCGATTTTCCGCAAAACGGGCGTGAAACCCGCTTCTCGCGCGCGGGCAATCTGCTACGCTGGCCGCGCACCATGCAGCACAAGAAAAAATACAACGGAGACCATTCCATGCATGCAATTCGCCCTTTCCCCTCGTGGCGCCTGATCGCAGCGCTGCTGTCGATCATGCTGGCCGCTCCCGCAGCGGCCCAGGAACCCTCGGGGGAGCCGCCGCGGGAGGACGAGCCGATCGTCCTCGACGTACCCTACGTGCCGACGCCCAACGAGGCGGTTTATCGCATGCTCGAACTGGCCGAGGTTCAAGCGGACGACTACGTCATCGACCTGGGTTCGGGGGATGGACGCATCGTCATCGCCGCCGCGCGTGACTGGGGCGTGAAGCGCGCGCTGGGCATCGAGATCGACCCCGAGCGCATCGCCGAGGCCAATGAAGGTGCGAAGAAGGCAGGTGTCGAGGATCGCGTGCGGTTCGAGCGCGGCAACCTCTACGAGATGGACTTCTCCGAGGTCGACGTGCTGACCATGTATCTGCTGCCGTCGATCAATCTGGATCTGCGCCCGATCATCCTCGAGACCCTGCGTCCGGGCACGCGCGTGGTCTCTCACGCATTCGACATGGGCGACTGGCGTCCGGACCGATACATCCAGGTGCAGGGCCGCTATGTCTACTATTGGGTGGTCCCGGCCCGGGTCGAGGGTGCATGGGAGGTCACGCACACCGACGGTTCGAGCTTCAGCGTCGAGATCAAGCAGACCTATCAGCGCATCGAAGGCATCGCGCTGATCGAAGGTCGCCCGCGCCCCCTGATGTTCGCCGACATCCATGGCGACACGATTCGCTTCAGCCTCGAGAACCGGCACTACGCCGGCCAGGTCGACGGCGAGCGCATCACCCCCCTTCCGGGCAACAAGCTGGTGACGGGCTGGCATGCGAAGCGCATTTGACGAGGGCGAGAACTGCCCCACCGCGGGACCGAATCGCGGGCTCTCGGTCCTCGACGGCGTTGCCGTCCTGGTCGGCGTGGTCATCGGCATCGGCATCTTCGGCTTTCCGCCGCTGGTCGCGCAGTTCAGCGCCAGCCCCGAGGTGTATATCGGACTGTGGCTGGCGGGCGGCGTCGTGATGCTGCTCGGTGCGCTGTGCTACGCCGAACTGGGCTCGGCCTGGCCGCATACCGGCGGCGAGTACCATTTCCTGCGTCGCGCCTGGGGTCCGTTCATTGCCCTGCTCTTCGCCTGGGCACGCGGCTCGGTCATCCAGACCGGCTCGATCGCGGCCGTGGCCTTCATCTACGGCGAGTACGCCAGCCAGATCCTGCCGCTGGGAGCCTACGGCACGGCCGCGCACGGCGCCTTCGCGGTGATCGCCCTGACCACGCTCAACATCATTGGCACGGGCGGCTCAAAGCGCACGCAGGTGGTGTTTACGGCGTTCACTGTGATCGCGCTGCTGGCCATCGTCGCCGCCGGGGTCGCGGCCAGCAGCGCGGGCGCTCCGCCGGCCGCGCCCGCGCCGCTTTCTGGCAACCTCGCCGGTGCGCTGGGCATGGGCATGGTGTTCGTGCTGCTGACCTACGGCGGCTGGAACGAGGCGGCCTATCTGTCGGGCGAGTTGCGCGCCCCTGCGCGCAACATGCCTCGCGTGCTGCTCATCGGCACCCTGGTGGTTACCGCGGTGTATCTGCTCGCCAACGCGGCTTACCTGCACATCTTCGGCCTGCAGGGGCTGCGCGATACCCACGCGGTGGGTGCGGAGCTGATGCGCATCGCCTTCGGTCCGATGGCCGCCGTCGCACTCAGCCTGATGGTCTGCGTGGCAGCGCTGAGCACGATGAACGCCACCATCCTGACCGGCGCGCGCGTGTATTACGCGCTAGGTCACGACCTGCCGCAACTGCGCATGCTGGCCACCTGGAGCGACCGCGGCGAGACGCCGACACGCGCGCTGGTGGCCCAGGGGGCGATCACACTGGCGCTGATCGTCTTCGGCGCGGCCAGTCGCAACGGCATCGAGACCATGGTGGCCTATACGGCACCGGTGTTCTGGTTGTTCATGTTCCTCACCGCGATGGCCGTGATCGTGCTGCGCATGCGCGAACCCGACCGCCCACGCCCCTTCCGCGTACCGCTGTATCCGCTGCCGCCGCTGCTGTTCGGCGCGGTGTGCCTGGGCCTGCTGTGGTCGAGCGCGCAATACGCCGGGGCCGGTGCGTGGCTGGGGCTGGCCGTGCTGGCAGCCGGGTTGCCATTGGTACTGCTGCAGCGTCGCGGCGCACTGCGCACGGCCGAGCAGTCGGGAACCTGAGGCTGATCGAGCGTTGGGCGCTGCTCCAGGATTGGCGCAAGCGCCCGGCGCTGATAGGCTTGCTCGCCTGTCCTCGACCCTGAACCCCGCGATGCCCACGAATGCCACGATCGTCGTCTGCCTGTGTGCCGAATGGTGCGGCGTCTGCCGTGAGTACCGCGCGCCCTTCGATGCCATCGCCGACCAGCACCGCGACCATGCTTTCCACTGGGCCGACATCGAGGACGAACCCGACTGGCCCGACGCGCTGGAAATCGAGAGCTTTCCGACGGTGCTCGTGCAACGTGGCGACGCCGTGCTGTTTCTCGGTCCGGTCCTGCCTCAGCCCGGCCACCTGGCTCGCCTGCTCGCGAGCTTCGCGACGCTGGACGAAGCCCAGGTGCAGGCGCATGTCGCCGCCACCGAGCAACGACGCCTGTGGCAACAGGCACGCGAATTCGGACGACGCATCGCCGCGGCTCAGGGCTGAGCCATCAGCGCTGGCTGATCGGGCATGCGCCCGCCGTGTCAGCCCTCGTCCGGCTCGAGACGCAAAATGCGCCCGTGGCTCTCGTCGAGCAGATACAGATGGCCATCGGGCCCCATGCGCACGTCGCGAATGCGCGAACCCATGTCCTCGAGCAAGGCGTGTTCGGCCACCACGCGCTCCCCATCGAGTTCCAGACGTACCAGTTTCCGCCCGGCCAGCGCACCGATGAACAGATTGCCACGCCACTCAGGAATGGATTCACCCGTATAGAAGGCCATGCCCGACGGCGCGATCGAGGTCGGCACCCAGTAGTGCACGGGCGATTCGACCCCCTCGCGCTCGGTCGCCTCGCCGAATGGAAGCCGGGTCACGTAGTTGCGTCCGTGCGTGATGTCCGGCCAGCCGTAGTCGGCCCCGGCGCGGATGATGTTCACCTCGTCGCCGCCGCGCGGGCCGTGCTCGTGAATCCACAGCGCGCCGCTGTCCGGGTGCAGTGCGGCCCCCTGCACGTTGCGATGACCGTAGGTCCAGATCTCGTCGAGCGCACCGCGACGACCGACGAAGGGATTGTCCCTGGGCGCCGAGCCGTCCGGTGCGATGCGCACGATCTTGCCCAGATGACTGTCGAGCCGCCGTGAACGCTCGCGCATCTGATTGCGGTCGCCCAGCGTGACGAACAGCATGCCGCCCGACCCGACGACCAGCCGCGAGCCGAAATGGTGACCGCCGCCGGGATCGTCGTTTTGCGCGAAGATGCGCTCCACCGCGCGCAAGCGCATGCCCGGCAAGTCAAGCTCGGCACGCGAGACGGCCGTTCGTGCCCCGTTCGAGGTGGGTTCGGCGTAGGAGAAGAAGATCGTCCGGTCCCGTTCGAACTCGGAGCTGAGGACCACGTCGAGCAATCCGCCCTGTCCCTGCGCGTGCACGCGCGGAACCCCCTTCAAGGCATCGGAGATGCCCCCGTCTGCGTCGACGATGCGCATGCGTCCGGCACGTTCGGTGATCAGCATGCGAGCGTCCGGCAGAAAGGCCAGTGCCCACGGCGACTGTAGCCCTTCGGCCACGATGTGAACGCGCAGCTCGGTATTGCCTCCCACGGCTTCGGGCGCCGCGAGCGCGCCCGGCGCGCTCAGGAGCAGGAAATGAATGCTGACAATCGCGGCAACGCGCCGCACTGCATGCTCAAAGCCCGTCGCCATACAATGCCTCCCGTACTTGCATCACCTTGCGGAACGATCTCCGCTTCTCCCCGGTCCGACCACGCCCGCAGCCATCGGTTTCCTCATGTCCGCTTCACTTCGCCGTATCTTCGCCGTGCTGTTCGTGCTGTCGTTGGTGGCCGGCTTCGTGGTCGCGTTGCTGCCTCCGCCCGAAGGGGTGAGTCTCGCCGCCGGTCGCGACAAGCTGTTCCATTTTGCCGCCTTCGCAGGATTTGCGCTGTTCGGCTTCACGGTCTGGCCGGCACGCATCCCGTCGGTACTCGCCCTGCTGCTGGTCTATGGACTGGTCATCGAGATCGCGCAGTCGGCCACCGGCCATCGCTCGGGGGATCCGCTCGACTGGATCGCCGATGCGACGGGCGTCCTCGCCGCATTCGTGCTGCGCACCTTGTGGGTTCGCCTGCGCGCAGCGACCGCGTGATTGCCGCCCGCCTGGCGCACCGGTAGGATACGGGCGACCCATGACACGGGGGTGATACAGGCACTCGCGCCGCGTGCGTCTACCCGCGATCGCCTTTCGTATCGGGGTTCGCGCTAGAATCATTCGATGATCGGGTACGGCCCGAGCCCGGCCGCAGGTGCAGACGAGGACCGACACGATGGAACGTATGGAATTCACCAAGCCCCTTCACGTGACCACCTGGATGGCCGTGTTCGTGGCTGTGATCGTCGCGCTTGCGGCCTATCTGATTCCGCAACTGCAGTTCGCCTTTCTGGCCAACCTCCCGTTCAACGCACTGATTCTCGTCGTCTTCGCAATCGGCGTGGTCATCAATTTCGTCCATGTCTGGAAATTGCAGCGCGAGGTGCTGTGGGCCGAGAGTTACAGCCTCGGCGGGCCGGACGCACCGCATGCGACCAAGCCCGTCATGCTCGCCCCGCTCGCCCGCACCCTGACCACCTCGGTCGAAGACGGCGAACAACCGCGGCTGACCCCGGCGATGATGCGCGCCACGCTCGACGGCGTGCAGATCCGCCTCGAGGAGCAGCGGGACCTGAGCCGCTACATCATCGGTGCGCTGATCTTCCTGGGACTGCTGGGCACCTTCTGGGGTCTGCTCGTGACGGTGCGCTCGGTCGGCGAGATCATCGGCGACATCAGCGGCGGCAGCAACGCGATCGAAATGTTCGAGAGCATGAAGCTGCAGCTCGATGAACCGCTCTCGGGCATGGCCACAAGTTTCTCCTGTGCATTGTTCGGGCTGGCCGGCTCGCTGGTGGTCGGCTTTCTCGACCTGAACGCGGGCCACGCCCAGAACCGCTTCTACCAGGAGATCGACCAGTGGCTCGCGAGCGTGGTGGACGAACCAGCCGTGCAGGCTTCGTCGAACACCGACGAGATTCGCGATGAACTGCGCGAGCTGATCCGCGCGATCAACAACGCTTCCGGCAACGGCAAGGCCGATTAAGCCGATGGCGATGCTCAACCGTCGTCGCGCCCTCGATTTCTGGCCGGGCTTCGTCGGCGCGCTCGCCGCGCTGCTGCTGGTCACGGTCTTCGGTCTGCTGATCTTCGCCGTCGGTCAGTTCATGATCACCGACGTGATCACCGGACGCGATCGTGCGCTGGCCCGCCTGGACGCGGAACTGAGCGCCCGCACCGACCGCCTGCAGAAGGAATCGAGTACGCGCCAGCGTGCCGAGGCGACAATCGGCGAGCTGTCGGAGACGCTGACGGGCACCGAACGCGAGCGCGACGCCCTGCGCGCTCGCGCACTCGAACTCGACGCGGCACTGTCCGCTACCGACATCGAGCTGAACGACCAGCGCGAGCAAAACACCCGTCTGCGCGCAACCAACGACAAACTCGCACAGCGTGTCGAATTCCTGACCACCGAACTGGCTGTCTCGGAACGCAGCCGTGCCGATCAGGCCGAAGCCTCCGAGCGCGCCCTGCGCTCGCTCGCCGAGGCCTCCGAGCAGCGCATCGCCACGCTTACCGCAGAATCCGAGCGCGCACTCGCCACTGCGCGCGACGAGACCCGTCAGGCGCGCGCGCGCGGCGACGACTTGCAGACCCGGCTCGCGGCCGCGCGCGAAACCATCGTCGAACGTGAGGCGAGCCTCGCTGCGGCGAACGCCGACATCGACTCGGGAAAGCAACGCATCGCGGAGCTCGAAACCACGCTGGCGCAGGCCCGCAGCGACCTGGTCGAACGCGAGCGGCGCATCACCGAGCTCGACCGCAACCTCGCCACGTCGCGCGAAGAGCTCGCCGCAGGTAAGCAGCGCATTGCCGAACTGGATCGCAGCCTGGGCGAGTCACGCGAGACGCTGGCCGTACGCGAGCGTCGTGTCGAGGCGCTCGATCGCGAACTGAGCGCAGCACGCCAGCAGCTTGCCGACCGCGAACTGCGCATCGCCGCACTCGAAGGGGATCTGGGCGGCACGCGCGAGAACCTCGCACGTGTCGAAGCCACGCTGGCAGAGGCACGCAAACAGATCTCGTCACGCGAGCAGCGCATCGATCAGCTCGACCAGACGATTGCACAGGCCAAGCGCGATATCGCACAGGGCAACGAGCGCGTTGCCGCACTGGAACGATCATTGGCTTCGGCCCAGGAAGTCGTTCGGGCGCGCGAACAACGCATCGCGCAGCTCGACGAGGCCCACACCACGGCGCTGTCCGAACTGATGCGAAGCGCACAAAGTGGCCAGGAGATCGAGCAGCAACTGGCCGCCGCAAGATCGACGATGGCCGAGCGCGACAAGCGCATCGAGAACCTCGAACGCGCACTCGAACAATCGCGCCAGGACCTCGAGAAGAGCCGCAGCAATCTCGCGCAGATGGAGCGTGAGCGCACGGCCTCGCCGGACGAACAGACGCGGCAGGCACTCGATGCAGCGCGCGCCGCACTGAGCGATCGCGAGCGCCGCATCGAGGCCCTGCAGAGCACCGTGGCCAGTGCGCAGAACGACATCGCCGCCGCGCGCGAGCGTGTGACCGAACTCGAAGGCGAACTGGCCGAAGCGGTCGCCACGCCAGAGCCCGGGCCCGATGCCGCGGCACTGAAAACGCAACTGGAGGCAGCCAAGAAAGCGCTTGAGCAAAGCAATCGCCGCGTGACCGATCTCGAATCACAACTCAATGCGACGCGCTCGGAACTGGCTGCGCGCAGCGTCGCAGCAGCGGAACGCGAGCGCGCGGTCGCGCTGGTCGACGCCACCATCGAACCCGCCCCCCAGCAAAAGTCCTTCGCCGAGCACCGGCGAGAGTTCTATGCCGCGCTGCGTCCGGTCTTCGGCAACGCGTCGGGCATGGTCGGCGAGCGCTTCATTCTCCCCGCGGACGTGCTGTTCCCGCCCGGCTCGGCTGAACTGGGCGACGCCGCGCGCGCCCGACTGGCCAGCCTCGCCGAGATTCTGAAGTCCGCGTCGACGAACTTCCCGGCCTCGGCGCAATGGTCGCTGCGCGTCGACGCGCACACCGACGATCGCCCGGTCAGCGGAGCGCGCTTCGCCTCGAACGACGAACTGAGCGTCGCCCGCGCCCGCGCGATCACGCGATTCCTGCAGGCGCGCGACGTCCCGCCCTCGCGACTGGCGGCCAACGGCTACGGCGCCAGGCACCCGCTCGATACGCGCGGCACACCCGAAGCACAGTCGCGCAACCAGCGCATCGAGATCCGCCTCACAGACCGCTGAACATCGGACCGGTTCGACCCGCGGCCCACCCCGCCCCTATACTGGGATCTCCTGCAACGAGTGCAACGGAGGTTCCAGCATGTCCGCACACGTCTACAAGCTTGTCGAACTGGTCGGTTCTTCGACCCAAGGCACGGATGACGCCATCCGCAACGCCATCGCCACGGCCAACAAGTCGCTGCGTCACCTCGACTGGTTCGAAACCACCGAGATCCGCGGCCACATCGCCGACGGCAAGATCGCCCATTGGCAGGTCAAGCTCAAGGTCGGGTTCCGCATCGAAGACTGAGGCGGCAACGCCAAGCCTGAATCTTTGCGGGCAACGCGGCAGTCTCGCGCCGCCGAACTGGTCGGCATGCGAGATTGCCGGGCCACGCTCGCAAGGACAGGCAGCGCCCGAAACCGTAGCGCTTCCTGAACGTCCTATGCGCGTGCGACGCTCTCCCCAGCCATCCTGGGTGCAGGCGTCGGTGCGCGACGTCCGCGCCGTCCCTTCACGATCTGGCGCGATAGCACGATCATCGGCACCAGGCCGACCGCGACAATGGTCAGCGCCGCCGTCGAGGCTTCGGCCAGACGCTCGTCCGCCGCCAGGTTGTGGGCCTGGGTGGCGAGCGTGTCGAAATTGAACGGACGCATCACCAGCGTCGCCGGCAACTCCTTCATCACGTCCACGAAAACCAGCAGGCCTGCCGTCAGCAGGCTGCCACGCAGCATCGGCACGTGCACCCGGCGCAGCGTGGCGAAACGCCCGTGGCCGAGAATGCGCGAAGCGTCGTCCATGTTGGGCGTGATCTTGCCCAGACTGGCGTCAACCGTGTGGAGCGCGATCGACAGAAAGCGCGTCAGGTAGGCATAGACCAGGGCTGCGATGCCGCCGGTCAGGACGAGTCCGGGATTGACCCCGAACCAGGTCATCGCGGCCTCGGCAATGGCATTGTCGAGTCGGGTCACCGGGATCAGCACCCCGACTGCGATCACCGAGCCGGGCACGGCATAACCCAGTCCGACCACCCGATTGCCCGCCTGCGGCCAGTTCGACGGTGAAAGGCGCGCCGCATAGGCGAGCAACAACGCCAGCCCGACCGCCAGTACGGCAGTAACCGAGGCCAGTACGAAACTGTTGCGCGCAAGCAGCACGAACCGCGGCCCGAACTGCGCATCGCCATCGACGATGGCCATATGGAGCAACAACGCCCCGGGCAGCAGGAAGCCGGCGACCAGAGGCATCACGCACAGCGCCGTCACACCCCAGGCGTGCCAACCCCGCAGCCGGATGCGTGCCGGCGAGGCGTTCTGGCGCGAAGTGTTGTTGAAACGCGCACGTCCCCGACTGATGCGCTCGAGCACCAGCACGACGATCACGAAACCGAGCAGTAGCGCCGCCAACTGCGCCGCGGCTGCACGATCACCGAAGGAGAACCAGGCACGATAGATACCCGTGGTGAAGGTCTGCACACCGAAGTACGAGACGGTGCCGAAATCGGCGAGCGTCTCCATCAACGCCAGCGCGGTACCGGCGACGATGGCCGGGCGCGCCAAAGGCAATGAGACCTGCCAGAAACTGCCCCACGGACCCAGGCCGAGCGAGCGCCCGGCCTCGAGCATGCCCGCGGCACGCTCCAGAAACGCGGTACGCGCGAGCAGATAGACGTAGGGATAGAGCACGAACATGAACATCGCCGACGCGCCACCGACCGAACGCACGTCGGGAAACCAGTAGTCGCCCGCACCCCAGCCGAACCATTCGCGCAAGGCGCTCTGTACCGGTCCGACGAACTGCAGGAAATCGGTGTAGACATAGGCCATGACGTAGGCCGGCACGGCCAGCGGCAGCACCAGCGCCCACTCGAGCACACGCCGCCCGGGAAAGTCGAACATGCTGGTGAACCACGCCCCGAGCACACCGATGCTGGCCACGCCGAGTCCGACGACCACGCACATCACGACCGTATTGCGGATGAACTCGGGCAGCACCGTCGAAGCCATATGGCTCCAGGTGTCCGATGTGCCGCCGACGAGCACGTTGGAAAATACCGACAGCACCGGCACCGCGATCAGCAGCGCAACGAGCAGCCCCGACCAGGTCAGGGGAGAGCGATCCGGCAAAAAGCGGGTGGAAACGGTCCTGGCTTGCATCGGAAACCCGAAGAAACGGGCCGCCTTCGCTGCACGGCCCGTGTTTTAGAAATTATAATTGATCGCATTATCGCTTCTACGGAGGCGCGTCGCCAAATGCTGCGACGCGCGAATCCCGATGTCCCATCTCGAACTCAGTGCGATCGAACTGGCCTACGACGCGCACCCGGTCGTGCGGCGACTGTCCATGCGCCTGCCGCGCGGAGCGATCGGTTGCCTGCTGGGGCCTTCGGGCTGCGGGAAAACCACCGTGCTACGCTGCATCGCCGGCTTCGAGCATGTCGATGCGGGCGAAATCCGGCTGGACGGACGCGTGGTCAGCAGCACCTCGATTCATCTGCCGCCCGAACAGCGGCGCATCGGCATGGTGTTCCAGGACTACGCGCTGTTTCCCCACCTCACTGTGGGCGCCAACATCGGCTTCGGACTGCGCGGGCTCGAAGCGGGGGCGCGCCACTCACGTGTCGAGGCCATGCTCGGCGTGATCGGGCTGGCCGGCCAGGGGGCACGCTATCCACACGAGTTGTCGGGCGGCCAGCAGCAGCGCGTCGCGCTGGCGCGCGCGCTCGCCCCCGAACCGGATCTGCTGCTGCTCGACGAGCCCTTCTCGAATCTCGACGTGGAACTGCGTGAGCGCCTCTCCCACGAGGTGCGCGACATCATCAAGGCAACCGGCATCACCGCGGTGATGGTCACTCACGATCAGAACGAGGCCTTCGCCGTCGCCGACGAGATCGGCATCATGCACGAAGGGCGCATCCAGCAATGGGACACGCCCTACAACCTGTACCACCGGCCGTGCAACCGCTTCGTGGCCGATTTCATCGGACAGGGCGTGCTGCTCTCGGGCGAGGTCATCGACGATCATCACGTGCGCACCGACCTGGGTCTGCTGGTGAGCGCCATCCCCACCGAATGCCGTATCGAGGATGGCCGCAACTGCGGCCGCTGCACGGTCGAGGTGCTGTTGCGCCCGGACGACGTCGTGCACGACGACGACAGCACGCTCCAGGCCCGCGTTCTCAAGAAGGCCTTTCGCGGCGCCGACATCCTGTACACACTGGAACTGGATTCGGGCGCGCGCGTTCTCTCGCTGGTGCCCAGTCACCACAACCATGCGCTGGGCGAGATGATCGGCATCCGCCTGGAAGCCGATCACGTCATCACCTTCCATCGCGACGCCGAATACGCCGCTCATGCGCAGCCGTTCAACGCGCTGCAGTGCTCCGAAGGATGATTCCCTGGCTGTCCTACACACCGCATTTCCCGCCCGTCGATAGTGCACTCGACGACCCTCCGGGCCTGCTCGCGGCGGGCGGAGACCTGACCCCAGAATGGCTGCTCGAAGCCTACCGGCACGGCATCTTTCCGTGGTACAGCGAAGGTCAGCCCATCCTGTGGTGGAGCCCCGATCCACGCATGGTGCTGTTTCCGGGCGAGATGCGCATCTCGCGCTCGCTGCGCCGGACCTTGCGGCGCGCGCACTTCGAAGTCCGTCTGGACACGGCCTTCGACGCAGTCGTCGAAGCCTGCGCCGCACCGCGCGAGGATACCCCCGGGACCTGGATCACACCCGAGATGCGCCGCGCCTACGGCGAAATGCACGTACTGGGCCACGCGCACAGCGTCGAGGCCTGGCAGGACGGCAAACTGGTCGGCGGGCTCTACGGCATCGCGCTGGGTCGGGCGTTTTTCGGCGAATCGATGTTCAGCCGGAGCACCGACTCATCCAAGGTGTGTCTGGCCCATCTCGCGCGCTTTCTTGAATCACGGAATTTCGGCGTGATAGATTGCCAGATGACGACGACGCATCTGCTGTCGCTGGGCGCCCGTGAAATTGCGCGCGACGAATTCTGCGCGCTGATCGGAAAACTCGCCGACAGCGGATCGCCGCCCGGACGCTGGCCAGCCAGCGCGGTTGCCGACACTTTCCAGGTAAGCCGTTGAGCACATGCAAAAGGACTATCCGTACGCCCTCATCCAGTTCTACGCGACGGCACCCTATGCGTGCTCCTATCTGCCCGATCGCACCGCGCGCTCGCAGGTCGCGACCCCCGGGCACCTGATCGACACGCCGATCTACAGTGATCTGGTGCGCAACGGCTTCCGTCGCAGCGGCGTGTTTACCTATCGCCCGCGCTGCGACAGTTGCCAGGCCTGCGTGCCGGTGCGCATTCCGGTCGATCGTGCGCACTACGACCGCAACCAGCGCCGCGTGCTCGCCCGCCATGCCGACCTCACCGCGCATGAGCGCGCGCTCGAATTCGACGAAGAACACTACGCGCTCTACCAGCGTTACCAGGGTGCGCGCCACGCCGGCGGCGGCATGGATCAGGACAATCGCGAGCAATACACGCAGTTCCTGCTGCAAAGCCATGTCGATACGCGACTCGTGGAGTTTCGCGAAGACGGCGTGTTGCGCATGGTCAGCGTCATCGACCGCCTCATCGACGGACTCTCGGCCGTCTACACCTATTACGAGCCGGACGTGCCACGCACCAGCTACGGCACCTACGGCATCCTGTGGCAGATCGAGACCTGCCGCCGCCTCGGGCTGCCCTACCTGTATCTGGGCTACTGGATCCGCGAGAGTCCCAAGATGGCCTACAAGAGCCGGTTTCGCCCGCTCGAAGGGCGCATCGACGGGCACTGGCAGGTACTCCAGGACTTTCTGCGGCCCTAGCCGAATGATGCACGCCGACTGCGGCGACCATCGACGGCGTCTTTCATCCTCCTAGAGTACCCTCCCTCGACATGACCTATTCCCTGCTGCGCCCCGCGCTGTTTGCCCTCGACCCCGAGGCGGCCCATGACCTGACCCTGCGTGCGTTGCGCACAGCCGGCCGCGTCCTGCCGGTTGGCGCGGCTGCGCCCTCCGAGCCGGTCGAGGTGATGGGCATTCGCTTTCCCAACCGCATCGGGCTGGCCGCCGGTCTCGACAAGAACGGCGCGGCCATCGACGGGCTCGCGCGGCTGGGCTTCGGTTTTCTCGAGATCGGCACCGTCACGCCGCGCGCACAACCGGGTAACCCGCGCCCCCGCCTGTTCCGCATCCCTTCCGCCCAGGCCATCATCAACCGCATGGGCTTCAACAACGAGGGCGTCGACGCGCTGATCGCGAACGTCACGGCTTCGCGCTACACGGGCGTGCTGGGCATCAACATCGGCAAGAACTTCGACACGCCGATCGAGCGCGCCGCCGACGACTACCTGGCCTGTCTGGACAAGGTCTACCCGCACGCCGCCTACGTCACCGTCAACATCTCCTCGCCGAACACGCAGAACCTGCGCCAGTTGCAGGGCGCGGACGAACTCGATGCGCTGCTCGGCCGCCTCAAGGCGCGCCAGCGCGAGCTGGCCGACGGTCACGGGCGTTACGTGCCGCTGGCGCTCAAGATTGCACCCGACCTCGATCACGAGCAGATCGTCGCGATCGCCGGGCTACTGCGCCGCCACCACATCGATGGCGTCATCGCCACCAATACGACGATCTCGCGCGAACGCGTGCTGGGCCTGCCGCGGGCCAACGAACAGGGCGGACTGTCGGGCGCGCCGGTATTCGACGCCTCGACCGCGGTCGTGCGACGCCTGTCCGAGCTGCTCGCCGGCGAGGTGCCGATCATCGCCGCCGGCGGCGTGATGCGTGCCGATGATGCGCGTGCCAAGCTGGAAGCCGGCGCCCAGCTCGTTCAGTTGTACACTGGCCTGATCTATCGCGGCCCGCGACTCGTGCGCGAATGCGTGCGTCGCACGGCCGACTTCGTCGACGCCGCCTCGCAGGCCGCGAGCTGACGCGGCCCGTGCTCGGACATAATCGGAATATTCCTATAACTGCGACAGGGTTGAGTGCTTAATTCCTGCGCGGGATAATCCGGGCCACATGTCGGCATCCACTATGAGCAGCTACTTCTTTCTCGTCATCGGCGCAGTCCTCGTCAACAACGTCGTGCTCGTGCGCATGCTCGGGCTGTGCCCGTTCATGGGCGTGTCCAAGAAGCTCGAGACGGCGATCGGCATGGGCGCGGCCACGACCTTCGTACTGACGCTGGGTGCGGGCAGCGGCTACCTGATCGACCGCTACCTGCTCGAGCCCAACGACCTGGGCTATTTGCGCACGCTGTGCTTCATCGTGGTGATTGCGGCGATCGTGCAGCTCACCGAACTGGCCATCGAGAAGACCAGCCCGCTGCTGCACCGCGTGCTGGGCATCTACCTGCCGCTGATCACGACCAACTGCGCGGTGCTCGGCGTGCCGCTGCTCAACGCCGGTCTGGCGAACGATTTCGTCGAGTCCCTGCTCTTCGGCTTCGGCTCCTCGGTGGGCTTCACGCTGGCACTCGTGCTGTTCGCAGGCATTCGCGAGCGCCTGGACGGCGCGGATGTGCCCCTGCCCTTCCGTGGCACGGCCATCGCGATGATCACCGCCGGCCTGATGAGCCTGGCCTTCATGGGCTTCGGCGGACTGGACCGTTTCCAGTGATGCGCTCGCAGTTGTCCATTCCACGCGAGGTGCGCCAATGCTGACCGCCCTGCTCGTCATGGCCGGTCTGGCGCTGGTCATCGGTGCCGCCCTGGGCTGGGCGTCGATCCGCTTCAAGGTCGACGCCGACCCCCTGGTCGACCAGATCGACGCGATCCTGCCGCAGACCCAATGCGGTCAGTGCGGCTATCCGGGCTGTCGCCCGTATGCAAAGGCGATCGCCGATGGCGAGGCCGACATCAACCAGTGCCCGCCGGGCGGCGAGGAAGGCATACGCCACCTGGCCGATCTGCTGGGACGTGAATTCAAGCCGCTCGACGAAACCCACGGCATCGAAAAGCCCAAGTCGGTGGCGGTCATCGACGAGGATCTGTGCATCGGCTGCACGCTGTGCATCCAGGCTTGCCCGGTCGATGCCATCGTCGGCGCAGCCAAGCAGATGCACACCGTGGTCGATCCGCTATGCACGGGTTGCGAGCTATGCGTCGCGCCCTGCCCGGTCGATTGCATCTACATGGAGCCACTACCGGAAACGGTCGAGAACTGGAAATGGCGTTACCCCGTGTTCAAGCTGGAGCAGACCTCGTGATCGGGAAGCTGTTCGGATTCAACGGCGGCGTCAAGCCCAGGACCCACAAGGACGACTCCGCGCGCGAGCCCATTGCGCGTGCGCCGATGCCTGCGCGCCTGATCGTACCGCTGCGCCATAACACGCGTGCCATTGCTCGCCCGATCGTCGAGATCGGCCAGCACGTGCTCAAGGGCGAGCGCATCGGCGGCGCCGAGGGCGTGCTGGGCACGGCCTGCCACGCCCCGACCTCGGGCACCGTAGTCGAAATCGCCGAGCACACCATGCCGCACCCGTCGGGCTTGCCGACACTGTGTGTGTACATCGAGCCGGACGGCGAGGATCGCTGGACCGAACTCAAGCCCCTCGACTACGCCAGTTGCGGTTGCGGTGACCGTCAGGCAGTGCTCGACTTCCTGCGTGATTCGGGCATCGTCGGCATGGGCGGTGCGGCCTTTCCGAGCCACATCAAGGTCGGCACCAAACGGGTTGCGCACACGCTGGTACTCAACGGCGCCGAATGCGAGCCGTGGATCACCTCCGACGACCGCCTGATGCGCGAGCGCGCGGATTCAATCCTTCGCGGTGCCCACATCCTGAGTGAACTGCTGGGCGCACAGCGCATCCTGGTCGGCATCGAGGACAACAAGCCGGAAGCCATCGCCGCGATGCGCGAGGCCGCTGCGAGCCTGCCCAACGCCGAGGTCGTGGTGGTGCCCACGCTCTACCCGGCCGGTGGCGAGAAGCAGCTCATCCGCGTGCTCACCGGCATCGAGATCCCGCACGGCAAGCTCGGCACCGAGTTCGGTGTGCAGTGTTTCAACGTCGGCACGGCCGAGGCCGTGCATCGCGCCTTCGACCTGGGTGAGCCGCTGCTCTCGCGCGTGGTCACGCTCACCGGAAACGTCGAGCGTCCACGCAACTGGGAGGTGCTCATCGGTACGCCGATCGAGGACCTGCTGGAGCTGGCCGGCCCCAGGGACGACACCGACCGCTACATTCTTGGCGGACCGATGATGGGCTTCGCCGCGCCCGACCTTTCGGTTCCGGTGGTCAAGGGCACGAACTGCGTGATCGCCGGCTCGCAGGCGCTCTTTCCCTATCCGCCGCCGGAGCAGCCGTGCATCCGCTGTGGCGCCTGCGCCGAGGTCTGCCCTGCCGATCTGCAGCCGTTCGAGCTGTACTGGTACGCGCGCTCGAAGAACTTCGGCAAGGCCCAGGAATACCATTTGTTCGACTGCATCGAATGCGGCTGTTGTGCCTACGTATGCCCATCGAACATTCCGCTGGTCGATTACTACCGCTTCGCCAAGAGCGAGATCTGGGCGCGCGAACGCGAGCATGACGCAGCCGACGCGGCGCGCGAACGCTTCGAATTCCGCAACTATCGCCAGGAGCGCGAAAAGGCCGAGAAGGCCGCGCGCCTGGCGGCCAAGGCGGCCGAGACCAAGGCCAAACTCGCTGCGAAAGGCGACGCCGAAGCCGAGCCGGCAAAACCTGACGATGATCCCAAGAAGGCGCTGATCGCCGCCGCGCTCGCGCGTGCCAAGGCGCAGAAGGAGAGCGTCGCGCCAAAGAACACCGACGAGCTGCCACCCGAGGTGCAGGCCGAAATTGCCGAAATCGACGAGCGCCGCAAGCCACTCACCAGCGAGGAAGGCGCGCGTCAACCCGTCGCCGAGCCAAGCGCCGAGGAAGCGGGCGAAGCCGCTGCGCACGCGCGCGACGAAGACACCAAGAAGGCGCTGATCACGGCCGCCATCGAACGCGCGCAGGAACAGAAGGCCGAGCAGGCCGAACGGGAGCGCGACGACAAATGACGCCCGACGCGACGGAATCCCGCACATGATCCATTCGCCTTACATCCGTACCGGCGCCAGCGTGCATGCGGTCATGCGCAACGTGCTGTTCGCGCTCATGCCGGGCATCGCGATCTACGTGTGGCAGATCGGCGCGGGCATTCTCGTGCAACTGGCCATCGCCACCGTGGTCGCGCTCGCCGCCGAGGCATTGGTGCTGCGCCTGCGCGCCCGCCCGGTGGGCATCGCACTGACCGACCTGTCGGCGGTGGTCACGGCCTGGCTGGTGGCGCTGAGTTTCCCGCCCATCGTGCCGTGGTGGATCACGGCCTTCGGCGTGATCATCGCCATCGTCGCGGTCAAGCACCTGTACGGCGGTCTGGGCCAGAACCCGTTCAACCCGGCGATGGTCGGCTACTGCGCGATGATCGTCGCCTTCCCTTCGCTGATGGCGCAATGGCCGCCGGCCGGCGCACTGGATTTTGCCACCCAGCTCGACCTGATCCTCGGCGGCGTGCGCGAGATCGATGCGATCACCGGCGCGACCGCGCTCGACGCGTTGCGCACCGGCCTGCGCGCCGACGACGCGACGGTACCGCTCGTAATGCAGCGCGACGCCTTTGGACTGCTCGCCGGGCGCGGCTGGGAGTGGATCGGACTGGGCTATCTGGCCGGAGGCCTGTGGCTGCTCGCGCGTCGCATCATCACCTGGCACCTGCCGGTGGCCTTTCTGGGCACGCTGACGGTCATCTCCACGCTGATGTGGCTGCTCGACCCGCAGCAGTTCGCCTCGCCACTGTTCCATCTGCTCAGTGGCGGTGCGCTGCTTGCCGCCTTCTTCATCGTCACCGATCCGGTTTCGGGCTCGACAACGCCGCGCGGCAAGCTGATCTTCGCCGCCGGCATTGCCATCATCGCCTACGTGATCCGCAACTGGGGGGCCTTTCCGGAGGGCATTGCCTTCGCCGTGCTGCTCATGAACATGTGTGTGCCGCTGATCGACATGAAGACCCAGCCGCCCGTGTTCGGTCACAAGGGGGAGCGCCGCCCATGAGTGACGAGCGCTACACGGCCAGTCGCACGGCACTGCGCACCGCCGGCATCATGGTGGTGTTCACGCTGGTGTTCACGGCGCTCATGGCCGCCACCTACCGGCTCACGGCGCCGAGCATCGCCGAGGCCGTGCAGACCCACAAGATGCGGCTTATTCACGACATCCTGCCGCCGGGCAGCTACGACAACGATCTGCTCGCCGATTTCGTCGAACTTGGGCCCACGCCCGAACTCGGACTGGATCGCGGTGGTCAGGTCTACCGTGCCCGCCTCTCTGGCGCCCCGGCGGCACTGGTGCTCGACGTGGTCGCGCCGGACGGCTACGCCGGGCGCATCGCGCTGGCCGTGGCCGTAGGCAACGAAGGTCAGATGTCGGGGGTGCGGGTCACCGAGCACGGCGAGACACCGGGACTGGGTGACTACATCGATCCGGCCAAGGACCGCAACCGCGCCTCGCCCTGGATCGACCAGTTCGAGGGCGTCTCTTTCGACCGCGTCCCGCCGTCGGACTGGCGTGTGCGCAAGGACGGCGGCAGCTTCGACTATCGCGTCGGCGCGACGATCAGCGCACGCGCGGTGACCGACGCCACACGACGCGCGCTCGAATGGGCCACGACCCACCGCGACGCGCTGTTCGACGCACCGGCGGGCAGCCGGCTGGAACTGGAGTGAAAGGCATGGACTGGCAACGATTCCGCGAGAACTCGTACAACGGACTGTGGAAGCAGAACCCCGGCCTGGTGCAGTTGCTCGGCCTGTGTCCCATCCTCGCCGTGAGCACCACGCTGGTCAATGCGGTGAGCCTCGGTCTGGCGACCATCCTCGTGATGGCGGTCGCCAACCTGGCCATCGCGCTGCTGCGCAACTTCATTCCGTACGAAATCCGCATTCCGGTATTCATCCTGGTGATCGCCGCGCTGGTGACCATGGTCGACCTGGCCTTCAACGCGTATTTCCACGAGCTTTATCTGGTGCTGGGCATCTTCATCCCGCTGATCGTCACCAACTGCATCGTGCTGGCCCGCGTCGAGGCCTACGCGGCCAAGAACGACCCCATCGCCTCGACCATCGACGGCCTGATGATGGGTCTCGGCCTGGTCTGGGTTCTTGCGGTGCTCGGCGGCACACGCGAGCTCGTCGGCGCGGGCACGCTGTTCGCAGGCATCGACATGATCGTGCCGGCCCTGTCCCACATCGATGTGTTCGGTCAGGACTACTCAGGCTTCCTGTTGATGATCCTGCCACCGGGCGCCTTCTTCACGCTGGGCTGCCTGATTGCGCTGTTCAACTGGATCAACGCCCGCGCCGCATCCCGCACCGAGCGCACAGGCGGAGAGCCGAGCGCAGGCGCGGAGCGGGCCGAAGCCGCGACCGGCGCGTGAAGCGCGCGGCCATCGCCGAGTTCTTCCGTCGGCTGGCGCAGGCCAACCCGAACCCGACCACCGAACTCGAGTACGCCACGCCCTTTCAGCTTCTCGTTGCGGTCGTACTCTCGGCCCAGGCCACCGACCGCGGCGTCAATCTGTGTACGCGCAAGCTCTTCACGCTCGCGCCGCGCCCCGAGGACATGCTGACGCTGGGCGAAGCGGGCGTGACCGAATGCATCCGTACGATCGGCCTGTTCCGCAACAAGGCGAAGAACGTGGTCGCATTGTCGCGCCTGCTGCTCGAACGTCACGGCGGCGAGGTGCCGCGCGACCGTGCGGCGCTCGAGGCGCTGCCCGGGGTCGGTCGCAAGACCGCCAACGTGGTGCTCAACACCGTCTTCGGCGACCCGGTGATGGCGGTCGACACCCATATCTTCCGACTGTCCAACCGCACGGGGCTCGCGCCCGGCAAGGACGTGCTCGAGGTCGAGCACGCGCTGATGCGGCGCGTGCCGAAGGAGTACCTGAAGGACGCACACCACTGGCTGATTCTCCACGGACGCTACGTGTGCACCGCGCGCAAGCCCGGCTGCGGCCGCTGCATCGTGCGTGACCTGTGCGACTTCCGCGACAAGGTCGACTGAGCCTCGCGCCATGCCGCCGTCACGCGTTCCGGGTTAGCATGCGGCGTCATCCTGTTTCCGGGAGCACCCCATGACCACCTGGATCGTCCTCGCCCTGATCGTCGCGCTCGTTGTCTATGTGATCGCGATCTACAACGGCCTCGTCGCGCTGCGCAACCGTGTGCGCAACGCCTTTTCGCAGATCGACGTGCAGTTGCAGCGCCGCTACGACCTGATCCCCAATCTGGTCGAAACCGCCAAGGGCTATCTCAAGCATGAGCGCGAGACGCTCGAGGCCGTCATCCAGGCGCGCAACACCGCCAAGGCGGCGGCCAGCCAGGCCGAGGGCGACCCGGCCGACGGCGGCGCGATGCGCGCGCTGATGGGGGCCGAAGCAGCGCTCGGCGGCGCACTGGGGCGCTTCTTCGCGCTGGCCGAGGCCTATCCGGATCTGAAGGCCAACGAGAACATGGCGCTGCTGCAGGAGGAACTGGCCAGCACCGAGAACCGCATCGGCTTCGCCCGCCAGGCCTTCAACGACGCGGTCACGACCTACAACATCAAGCGCGAGTCCTTCCCGGACGGCATCATCGCCAACACCTTCGGCTTCCGCGCCGCCCAGCAGTGGCAGATGGAGGACACCGCCGCGCGTGCCGCGGTGAAGGTCGATTTCGGCAGCTGACGGGTTCGCCATGGATTTCTTCGGCGCCCAGGAGCGCGCCCGGCGCGGCACGCGCTGGCTGGTGCTGTGGTTCGCGCTGGCCGTAGTCGGCATCGTCGCGGTGGTCTATCTCGCACTGGCCTTCGGCATGGGCCTGTCGGCCGAGACGCAGGACACGGCGCCGACCCTGTGGCGGCCGGCGCTGCTCGGCTGGACGCTGGCCGGCGTAGGCGGGGTGATTCTGACCGGTACGCTCTACAAGCTCGCGCGGCTGGCGCGCAACGGTGGCGCGACGATCGCGCTCGATCTGGGCGGACGCCCGGTGTCGCGTTCCACCACCGATGTGCGCGAACGCCGTCTGGTCAATGTCGTCGACGAGATGGCGATCGCCGCCGGCATCCCCGCGCCGCCGGTATACGTGCTCGACGCCGAGGCCGGCATCAACGCCTTCGCAGCCGGCGCCCGGCCTGCCGAGGCCGTGATCGCCGTTACCCGCGGCACGCTTGAACAGCTCGACCGTGATCAGTTGCAGGGCGTGGTCGCCCACGAGTTCAGCCATATCCTCAACGGTGACATGCGCCTGAACCTGCGTCTGGTGGCCGTGCTGCACGGCATCCTGCTGCTCACGCTGGCCGGGCGCACCTTGCTGCGCGGCGCGCGCGGATCGGGTCGAAACGGTGCCCCCCTGGCCATCGGCGGGCTGATGCTGGTCGTCACCGGCTACATCGGGGTGCTTGCCGGCAAGCTCATCAAGGCCGGCGTGTCGCGCCAGCGCGAGTTTCTCGCCGACGCTTCGGCCGTGCAATTCACACGCAACCCGCAAGGCATTGCCGGAGCGCTCGCGCGCATCGCCGATATCGGCTCGGGCATCGACCATCCCGGCGCCGAAGAAGCCAGCCACATGTTCTTCGGCAGCGGCGCGAAACTCTCCAGCTTGCTCGCTACGCACCCGCCAGTCGACGAGCGCATCCGGCGCATCGATCCGGCCTGGAAGGCGCGCGAACGCATCCGCAACAAGACCCGCGAACCCTCGGATGACGCGCCACCGACCGGCGTGTCCGGTTTCGCAGCCGGCATCGGCCAGGTCACGCCCGAACACCTTGATCGCGGCCGCGCGCTGATCGCCGGTCTGCCCGACGGACTGGTCGACGTGCTGCACCGACCTCGCGGCGCCCGCGTAGCGCTTTTCGCGCTGCTGCTGTCGCGCCAATCCGAAATCCTCACGCGCCAGCTCGATGGCGTCGAAGTGCGTTTCGGCGCCGAGGTCCGGGCCGAATGCGCCGAACTGGCGGCGACGCTGCGGAGCCTGCCGGCGGGCCGGCGCCTGCCACTGCTTGATCTCGCACTGCCAGCACTGTCCGAGTTCCCGGATGCCGCGCGCGGCGAGCTCGTCGCAGTCGTCGACGAGCTGGTCGCTGCCGACGGGCGCACGTCTACCTTTGAGTATGTGGCGCGCCGCCTGTTGCGCGCGGTGATCGATCCCGCCCCGGCCGGCGCACCGCATCTGCGTGTGCCGGCCTCCCGTCTGCGCTCGGACATGACACGCCTGTTGTCACTGCTTGCACATGCGGGTCACGCGGACGAGGACGGCGCGCGTGCCGCCTTCATCGCCGCCGCGGCCATCGCCCCGTTCGACGCCCTCGAGTTCGAATCAGGCAGAAAAGGGTTTTCGAGTACGGATCTCGACGCCACGCTCGAACGGCTTGCGTCGACGACGCCGCACTTTCGCGCACGCCTGATCGACGCCTGCGCGAGCGCCGTCAGCCATGACGGCAAACTGCGTGCCGCTGAAATTGAGTTGTTGCGTGCATGCTGTCAGGCGCTCGACGCACCGATGCCGCTGCTTGAAGAGTAAACAGGAAAACGCCGCATCCGCCATGACGGATACGGCGCGGTGATCAGGGTATCTGGCGATCAGCGTTTCAGGTACAGCGAACCCTTCTGCGAGCCGTAGAAGGCCGCCAGATCCTTCATGTCCTGCTTGCTCAGGTTCGCGACCTGGCCGGCCATGATGGCGTTCTCGCGTGTGCCAAGCTTGTAGTCGAGCAGCGCGCGATACAGGTATTCGGGCAACTGGCCACCGATATTCGGGAAGGCCGGCGTGGGGCTGGTCCCGTCCGGGCCGTGGCAGGCTGCACAGGGGGTGGACAGCTCCTTGCCGCGCTCGGCATCGCCGGCCTGGGCGGGAATGGAAAGGGCGAGCATCAGCGCCGCGAGGCAGTAAATCTTGCCGAAAGTCGTCATATCCTCATTTCTCCGATTGGGCATAGTAGGCAGCCAGATCGGCCATGTCCTGATCACTCAGGCTGCGCGCTATGGCCTGCATGCTGGGGTGGCTGCGGCTACCGTCGCGATACGCCTGCAGCGCCGCGACGATGTAGCCCGCATGCTGACCACCCAGCAGCGGCACCGGATAGACTTCCGGATAGGCCGTGCGATAACCCGGTATGCCGTGACAGCCCTGACACATCGAGAGCTTGTCCTGCGCGGCCTCCGGATCGCCCTCTTGCGCGGCAAGGCTGCCACACGCGAGCGCGAGTCCCACGGCAAAAACGATACGTCGTCCCACCATACGATCTCCCTCTATTGGATTCTTATTTGTCGCATCCCCCTGATGCGTCAGGATGATACGTTGCGTCGAAGAACCTTTGCAAACGATTGTTGCCCCTCGCCAAGCGAGTCCTGCGGCCGATGACGGACCTATAATGACAAGCCTGCAACCTCGGCGACCTTGCGTCGCCGCAACCCGCACGGACCTTCCATGGGCCTGTTCGACGCGCTGCTGAAGTGGTTCGGACGTCGTCGCGAAACGCCTCGCGAGGACGGCTTTGCGACCCTCAACCATCGCGCCCCGCTGCGCAGTGAAGAGGCCTCGGGTCGCATGCCGCAAGGCGCCTTGATGTGCCGCGAGGCGGTGCTCGGACGAGACCAGCGCATCGCCGGATACCGCTTCCAGTTACGCGAGAGCACGCGCAACCGCATCCGCCGCAGTTCGCGCATCGTGCACCACGTCTACGCCGAAGTGCTCGTCGGCGGGCTCGTGCAGAGCGACATTCCCCGTCTGCTCGGCCATCGTCTTGCCTTCGTCGAGGTACCCGACAGTTTCCTCACTCACGCCAGCCTGCTGCGTCTGCCCCCCGACAACACGGTGATCGTCGCGGTCGGCCTGGACGACCCGGAAGGGTGCCCGAGCGAGCGCGAGCTGGTGGAGAACCTTTCAACCCTGCGTGCCGCCGGCTACCGCACAGGTCTGCGCAGTGACTGCATGCGCGGCGTACCCGAAACCATGGTTGGCCTGCTCGAACATGTTCTGGTTTCCGGCGACGACTTCGAACCGGCTGCCTGCGAACGCCTCGTCGCGAGCCTGCGTGCGCGGTCGCGCCCACCGGCGCTGGTTGCCACCGATCTGGCCACGCTCGACGACTTCCAGTATTTCCATGCGCTCGGCGCGCAGTGTTTCCATGGCCCCTTCGTGAGCCGCCGCGAGCAATGGGCGCAGACCGAACTGAGCCCGGACCTGATGCAGGCGCGTCCGCTACTCGAGGCCCTGCAACGCGAGGCCGCCGACGCCGAAATCGTCGCGATCACCAAGCGCAATCCGGCCGTCGCGCTGCGTCTGCTGCGCTATGCCAACTCTGCGTCAAGTGGCGTAGAACGGCGCATCGACTCGATCGAGCAGGCCCTTCAACTGGTCGGTCGCGCGCGCCTGGCACGCTGGGTGACGATGGTGTTGTTCGCAGGCCATCCCGATCACGGCCGCTCGGCCGCCGCGCTCGAGGCGGCATTGGTACGCGCACGCATGCTCGAACTGCTGGGTGAGCACACCGGCCGAGATGCAGAGACACTGTTCCTGGTGGGTCTGCTCTCGCTCGTCGATGTGGTCTTTCGCACCGAGATCGGACGCGCGCTCGATGTGCTGGCCGTCTCCGACGAGATCCGCGAGGCCATCGTCGAACGACGCGGACGGCTGTACCCGCCGCTGGCGCTGGCCTGCGCCTGGGAGGATGGTGACGTGGATGGTGTCGGCGCAGCTGCCGCCGAGTGTGGAGTCAGCCCGCAGCAAGCCGCCGATCTGCACCTGCAGGCGCTGCGCTGGGCGCTGGAAGTGCGCGACTGAGCGCCTACTCGGTGAAGGGCAGCGGCTGCATGCCGAAACCCTCGTCCATCTTCTTGATCTGGCGCAGCAACTGGTCGAGGCTGCGCTGCAACTGGCCCAGGTCCCCGCCATCGAGCGTACGCAGCGCCTCGGGCAGGACGCCGCGCGCCGGAGACGGCGCTTCAGCAAGCAGCTCGCCCCCCTTTTCGGTCAGATACAGACGCACGACGCGCTGATCCGCCGCGCTACGCTCCTTGCGCACCAGAGCGCCGGTTTCGAGCCGGTCGACCATGTTCGACACCGTCGACTGATGCAGGGCCATCAGATTGCTCAATTCGCCCACGCGCAGGCCCGGACGCTCGAACAGCTCCTGCAGGGCCCACAACTGCGCACCGGTGATCCCGCTCTGACGTTCGATCCACTGCGAGTGGCGCTGTGCGGTGCGGATCAGCACGCGGAAGCGCTGCAGCACCTCGAGCGGAGTCGGTGCGTCGCCGCCGCTCGCGGCCTCGGATGTTGCGTTTTTGCGTGGCATGGGAGCACTCCTGGGCAGTTTGCGTTTCATGACGCAATGATTGTGGCGTATCGTATCGAATAGTTGCCGCGTGCGCATGGTCGCCAGCCGCGGCAGGCCATGGAAGCCGTGTTGCGGCCGACCCACGCGAACGCGATGAATCTTTTCCGCTTCACTTCTTCCCGACGCTTTCGTCATTTCCGGCGGGGTGGCGTGCGCTATGCGATGCCCTGGCTGTCGCTGCGACGCTGGCGCCAGCGCTTCCTGCTGGTCGGTGCCGCCCTGCTCGCCGGCCTGATCTGCATCCTGTTCGCGATCGGCGCAGAGGTCGCCATTGCCGCGCATCGCGAGCTCATGCAGCGCGCACCGTGGCTGAGCCTGATCGTCGCACCGCTGGGCTTCGCGTTCCTGGTATGGATCGCGCATCGCTATATTCCCGGCACCCTCGGCAGCGGCATTCCGCAGGCCATCGCCGCCTCGATCACGGACAACCGCCGCGTACGCGAGAAGCTGCTGTCGCTGCGCATCGCGATCGCCAAGGTCTTCCTGACGCTGGGCGCGCTGCTGTGCGGCGGTTCGGTCGGTCGCGAGGGCCCGTCGGTGCAGATCGGTGCCTCGGTGCTGCACATGCTCTACGGGCGGCGGCGCAAGAACCGCATCGCCTCGAGCCGCGATCTGATCGTCGCCGGCAGTGGTGCCGGCGTGGCTGCCGCCTTCAATACGCCGCTGGGCGGCATCATGTTCGCAATCGAGGAGATGTGCCGCTACCGCGCCTTCCAGGCCAACAGCACGACGCTCACCAGCGTCATCTTCGCCGGTCTGATGTCGCTCGCGGTGCTCGGCAGCTATACCTATTTCGGCCGCACGCCGACCACCCTGGAGTGGCCCGGTGGCCTGTGGCCGGTGATCGCCTGCGGCGCGATCGGCGGTCTGCTGGGCGGGCTGTTCAGCCGCATCCTGATCGCCACCTCACGCGGACTGCCCGGCGCCGTGGGGCGTTTCGCCACCTCGCGTCCGGTGCTGTTCGCAGGCGCCTGCGGGCTGGCTACGGCCATTGTCGGCATGGCCAGCGGCGGGCTGACCTACGGCACGGGCTACGACGAGACGCGCGACGCGCTCGAAGGCATCACGCCGCTGCCGATGTATTTCCTGCTCGCCAAGATGTTCGTGATCTGGCTGGTCTTCGTCAGCCGTATTCCGGGCGGCATCTTCGCACCCGCGGTGGCCGTGGGTGCGGGTCTGGGTGCGAACGTGGCCTCCTTCCTGCCGCCCGAACAGGCCGCGGCGGTGCTCGCGCTGGGCATGGTGGCCTTCCTGTCGGCGATGACACAAACGCCCATCACCTCATTCGTGATCGTCATGGAGATGACGGCCAACCACCACATGCTGCTGCCGCTGATGGCCACTTCAGTGATCGCCCATGCCTTCTCGCGCACGGTGTCACCCGTACCGCTGTACCAGGCGCTTTCCTATCCGTTGCTGCGCAACATGCAGGAGAGCGTGCGCCAGGAGAACCTGGAACGACAACGCCAGAAGGCCGAGGCCACGGCCGTGATCGAAGCCGCCGAGTCGGCGCTGGCCGGGCGCGATACGAGCGCGCCGGCCGTCGCTGAAACGCCTCCCGGCGATGTCACTGCCCACCCCGCGCCTCCCGCGCCCGAGCCTGCGGCCCAGGACCCGCCCGAGGAGGAGAAGAAGCCGGCGCGTCGGCGACGCAAGCCGCCGCAATCATGACAAAGGCCGCGCCACCCTTCACGGGTGACGCGGCCTTTTTTCATTGCGGCTGGAACGCAACGCTCAGTTTCCGCTCATCGCCATCATCAGGTGGTTGACGCGCTTGACGAAGGTCGCCGGGTCGTCGAGCGTCCCGCCCTCGGCAAGCAAGGCCTGGTCAAACAGCACCGCAGCCCAGTCGTCGAAGCTCGCCTCTTCCGTCTTGAGACGCTGCACGGCCGGGTGGCCCGGGTTGATCTCGAGAATGGGTTTGGCCATCGGGGCATCCTGGCCGGCCGCCTTGAGGATGCGCGCCAGGTTCATGCCCATGTCGTGCTCGTCGGCAACCAGGCAGGCGGGTGAGTCGGTCAGGCGATGGGTGACGCGCACGTCCTTGACGCGCTCGCCGAGGCTGGCCTTGACCTTGTCGAGCAACTCCTTGTACTCGTCGGCGGCCTTCTCGGCCTCCTTCTTCTCTGCCTCATCCTCGAGCTCGCCCAGATCCAGGCCGCCCTTGGCGACCGAGACCAGCGGCTTGCCGTCGAATTCGGTGACGTTGCCGGTAACCCACTCATCGACACGGTCGGACAGCAGCAGCACCTCGATGCCCTTCTTGCGGAAGATCTCGAGATGGGGGCTGTTTTTCGCGGCGTTGAAGGTTTCGGCGGTGACGTAGTAGATCTTGTCCTGCCCGTCCTTCATGCGGCCGATGTAGTCAGCGAGCGATACGGTCTCGTCGGCCGTGTCGGCCTGCGTGGAGGCAAAGCGCAGCAGGCCGGCGATCTTGTCCTTGTTGGCGAAGTCCTCACCGGTGCCTTCCTTGAGCACCTTGCCGAACTCCTTCCAGAAGGTGGCGTATTTCTCCTTGTCGTTCTCGGCCAGGTCTTCGAGCAGGCCCAGCACGCGCTTGGTGCAGCCGGCGCGAATGGTGTCGATGTCCTTGCTCTCCTGCAGGATCTCGCGCGAGACGTTGAGGGGCAGGTCTGCCGAGTCGACCACGCCGCGCACGAAGCGCAGGTAGGTCGGCATCAGCTTCTCGGCGTCATCCATGATGAACACGCGCTTCACGTACAGCTTGATGCCGTGGCGCGCGTTGCGGTCCCACAGATCGAACGGCGCGTGCTTGGGCACGTAGAGCAACTGCGTGTATTCGTGACGGCCTTCGACGCGGTTGTGGGTCCATGCCAGCGGCTCGTCATAGTCGTGGCCGACGTGCTTGTAGAAGGCCTTGTACTCGTCGTCGCTGATGTCGTTCTTGGACTTCGCCCATAGTGCGCTGGCCTGGTTGACGGTCTCGTCCTCGTCGCCGACGACCTGCGCTTTCTTCTCCTCGTCCCACTCTTCCTTCTTCATCACGATGGGCTGGAGGATGTGGTCGGAATATTTGCGCACCAGGCTGCGCAGTTGCCAGCCGGAGAGCAGGTCGTCCTGGTCCTCGCGCAGGTGCAGCGTGATGCTCGTGCCGCGCTCGGCGCGATCGATGGCTTCGGTGGTGTATTCGCCGGCGCTCTCCCCCGTCATCGAGCATTCCCAGCGAACGCCCTCGCCCGCTGGCAGGCCGGCGCGCCGGGTCTCGACGGTGACGCGGTCGGCGACGATGAAGGCCGAATAAAAGCCCACCCCGAACTGGCCGATGAGGTTGGCGTCCTTCTGTCGATCACCGGTGAGCTGGCCGAAGAACTCGCGCGTGCCCGACTTGGCGATGGTGCCCAGATGCGTGACCACTTCCTCGGCACTCATGCCGATGCCGTTGTCCGACACCGTAATGGTGCGCGCGTCCTTGTCGAAGCCGACGCGGATCTTCGGGTCGGGGTCATTCTCGAACAGTTCGGGTGTATCGAGCGCTTCGAAGCGCAGCTTGTCGCAGGCGTCCGACGCGTTGGAGATCAGTTCGCGCAGGAAGATCTCGCGGTTGGAATACAGGGAATGGATCATCAGGTGAAGCAGCTGCTTCACCTCGGCCTGAAAGGCGTGGGTTTGCGCGGTGGCGGTCTGGGACATCCCTTCGACTCCGTTGGTTTGACGAACGGATGGGATATGGGTGCGCCTGCGCGCAATTTCAAGTGCTATTCGTAACGAACTTCCAGCACCTCGATTTCGCGCACGCCCGCCGGGCTTGTGAAGCGCACCACATCGCCCTCGCGGGCCTTGATCAAGGCCCGCGCCAGTGGCGAGATCCAGCTGATGCGCCCTTTGGCAGCGTCGGCCTCGTCGACGCCGACGATCTGCCAGGTCTGTTCCGCGCCTCCATCGAGGTCGTCGATCGTGACGGTGGCGCCGAAGAAGATCTGATCGTTGCCCGCCTGCATCTCCGGGTCCACGACCTCGGCGTTCTCGACGCGCTTGATCAGGAAACGGATGCGCCGGTCGATCTCGCGCAATCGCTTCTTGCCATAGATGTAGTCGCCGTTTTCGGAACGGTCGCCGTTGCCGGCGGCCCAGGCGACGGTCTCGACGAGCTTGGGACGCTCGCGCTTGACCAGTTGCTCGAGTTCGGCACGCAGCGCGTCGTAGCCGAGCCGCGTGACGTAGTTCTTGCTGCCGGGCGGCAGGCGCACGGCAACGGGGACGTCCTGCTCGTCCTCGTCGCCGTCGCCTTCCTTGGTGAATGCCTTGTTCATGCCCGTCCGCTCTGCTGCGGTGAATCGGAAGGGATCAATGATAGATCGCCTGCTGCGTCATCAGCGCCCCGTAATGGCCAATGAATTCGTCCATGTCGTCCGGATCGGCGGACTCTGCCCACAGTTCCAGTTCGGCGCGAAAACGTTGCGCCGCCTCGTCACGCATCAGGCCACCACGCCCGATGCGCTTGTCGATGACCTCAACCGCGTCGATCGCCGGATAGTCCACCACGTACAGTTCGGGGCTGTTGCACACAACTCTCATGGTCGTTCTCCTTCGTGGCTTCGCCTGGCCGGACGGCCGGACGCGTGTCCAATTGCAGATCGGGTCGTAAGCCGGATTTTCAAGACTCGGGGGCACCTCCAATCATGTTGTCATCGATGGGTCGCACGCCTACCATAGCACTCGTCGAAGCCCGCGGGAGCCCGCGCGATGATCGAGCAACACGCCGAAACACAGACGCTGAGCCTGCGCCTGGAAGAACTGCGCGAGGAGCACCGCGATCTCGACGGCGCAATCGCCCGGCTCGCCACCACCCCGGTCGATGATGTGCTGCTGCTGCGCCGCCTGAAGAAACGCAAGCTCGCGCTCAAGGACCGCATTTCCGCACTCGAACGCATGGTCGAACCCGGCGACTTCGCGTAACAGCGGCTGCACACCAAAAAAACAATAAATAAGAAAAATAACGCCACGACCATCCTGAGGAGGGAGCAGATGTCGCAATCCGGCAACGCCGCCAACGAGGAGGAAGGCCTTCCCTTCCCGCGTCCGAGAAACGTGCCCGTCGGTGCGCCACTGCGCTGGCTAGTCCGAGGCTTTGACGACTTCCGGAGCTGTCCGGTTCCAAGTCTTTTCTATGGTTTCTGTTTCGCGGGCATGGGCCTGCTGATGACCTTCGTGTTCGAGCATGCCTACGAGTACGCGATGGCGGTCACTTCGGGCTTCCTGCTGCTCGGTCCGTTTCTGGCGATGGGCCTGTACGAGATCAGCCGTCGGCACGAACGCGGCGAGGGCTGTTCGCTCGCGCCCACGCTTACGGTATGGAAACGCAACGCCGGCAACATCGGCATTTTCGCGGTCGTTCTCGGCATCGTGTTCATCGTCTGGGCGCGCGCCTCGCTGGTCATCTTCGCGCTGTTCTACACCAGCGAAATGCCCAACCTCTCCGGCTTTCTCAAGCAATTGCTGATCGTCGACAACCTTGAGTTCCTGGCCATCTACACCGGCATCGGCCTGATCTTCGCGACCGTGGCCTTCGCCTTCAGCGTCGCCTCGCTGCCGCTGATGCTCGACCGCAATCAGGATGCGGTGTCGTCGATGCTGGGCAGCGTCGGCGCGCTGCTTCACAACCCGGCGGCAATGATCGTGTGGGCCGCGCTGATCGTCGGCTGTACCGTGATCGGTTTCCTGACCTTCCATCTCGGTCTCGTGATCCTGATGCCGCTGGTCGGCCACGCCACCTGGCACGCCTACCGCGAACTGATCGAACCCCTGGAGTCCACGCCGCGCCCGGTCGACTGAGCGCGGCCCGCCTCAGAAGTCCAGTTCCAGCATCACCGGCTGGTGATCGGAAGCCGGCGTCGCGGTCTCGACCGCGACCGAACGCACGCGCGACGCGAGCACCGCCGACACCCAGAAATAGTCGCAGCAGTACTGCCGGTCGGGCCAGGCGGCGCCGTGCAGACCCACCGTCGGTTCGTGCGCGACATCGCCGTTGCACGCGCGCCAGGCATCGACCCAGCCCACACCTTCATCAGCGGTGGGCTCGGCCATCAACGCGTACGCGGGTGAATCCGGCTCCATGTTGAAGTCACCGCAGATCACCGCCTCCACCGGGCGCGGTTGCCGCGCGAAAGCGGGGTTGGCGTCCTTGCGCCCCTTTGCCGCGGCCACCGCGTGCTCGGCCGCCTCCTCCTGCAACTGGCGCAGCGCCATTACCTGGGTACGGCGCTGCAAATCCGAGTAATACTCCAGGTGCGTGGTCAGCACGCGCAACGGACCCGACGGTGCGTCGAGCACCGCCTCGACGCAGCAGCGCGGCATGCCCGGCACGCCCGCATCGGCCGGAAACGGCAGCGCGTGACGGAACACCGGACCAACGGGATAGCGTGACAACAGCAGATTGCCGAATTGCCCGCGACCTTCATGCTCGCCCGGCACGTCCACACCGGCACCGAACACCGCCTCGTGCTCCGGAAATGCCGCCGCCAGCGCGGCCACCTCGTCGAGCGGATCCGCTGCCAGATCGGCAAAGCCGCGCACGACCTCCTGCAGGCAGATCACGTCCGCGCCACCCATGTCACGCAATGCGGCAATCGTGCGATCGAGCGCCACGCGCCCGTCCGCGCCTCGCCCCCATTGAATGTTCCACGTGATGATGCGCATCATGTAGCCTCCCTGTCCCGGCCCGCCGGCCACCTTCCGCTGCGGCGAACGATAAACCTGATGGCGCATTCACACCACGGCCACACGCATCATCACGGCCATCATCATCACGACCACGGACGCGACGCCCCGGCCCGCGTGCTCACCCTCGCGCTGCTGCTGACCCTGGGGTTCGCCGCTGTCGAGGCGCTCGCCGGCTGGTGGTCTGGCTCGCTCGCGCTGCTCTCGGACGCCGGCCACATGGTCACCGACAGCATGGCACTGGCGATCGCCGCGGCCGCCGCGCGGCTGTCCCGACTGCCGGCGAGCCACACCCATACCTACGGCCTGCGTCGTGTCGAGACCCTGGCCGGCCTGATCAACAGCCTGACGATGCTCGCCGTGGTCGCGATCATCGCCTGGCACGCGGTAGAACGCCTGATGGAACCGCGCCCGGTCGAGGCCGGCGCGGTGATGATCGTCGCCGGCATCGGCCTGATCGTGAATCTGGTCGTCGCGTGGATGCTATCGCGCGGCGAATCGACGCTCAACACGCGCGCGGCGCTGCTGCACGTGCTGGGCGATTTGCTCGGCTCGGTGGCGGCGCTGGCCGCCGGCATCGTGATCCACTTCACCGGCTGGACACCGGTCGACCCGTTGCTGTCCATGCTCATCTGCGGCCTCATCCTCGCCGCCACCCTCCGGCTGCTGCGCCAGGCGACCCACACCCTGCTCGACGGCGTACCGCCGGAACTGTCGCTGCCCGAGGTGGGCACCGCAATGGCGGCAGTGGACGGCGTCGCCTCCGTGCACGACCTGCACATCTGGAGCCTGGATTCGAGCGAGGCGGCGCTGTCGGCCCATGTCGTGCTGCTGCGCAACGACGAGTGGCCGAAAGTACTGGGCGACTTGCAGGCGCTGCTCGCTTCGCGCTTCGGCATCGAACACGCGACGCTGCAACCGGAGCTGCCGCCGCGCCAGGTGATCCGCTTCGCCACGCCGTCACGCGAACGTTGACGTTGCGTTGACGACACACCCGCACGGCAGCACGGCTGCTTGTTTCGTACCACCGTACCGGACGCGCGGATGCCCGCTTCCACGAACGGCTCATGCCCCGAACGGGCTGTAAAACCGGCGATTCCGCCCTCAAAACTACGACTTTTGCGCTACTACATCTAGTGTTGCGACATTCAATGACATACTGATCAAATTGTTAAGACACTGTTTTTAAAGGAAGTTAATTTTTTGCCTTGGGCGCACTTCCCGGCTATGCTTCGGAATGTCCTCTGAAACAACCATGGAGCCCTCCAGAAGATCATGAGCGCGAAGAACTCCACCCCTACAGCGATCAAGGCCGACGCTTCCACGCTCGCCCCGCAGGAAATCTGCACCGAAGTGCTGATCGAGAAATACGCGAAAAACGGCGAGACCGAGATTCACGAAGTGCGCCAGCGCGTCGCGCGGGCTTTGGCCGCAGTCGAGGCCGAAGACAAGCGCGCCTACTGGGAAGCGAAGTTCCTCGAGGCGCAGGAAAACGGCTTCGTGCCGGCCGGACGCATCAACAGCGCCGCCGGTACGCGGCTCGCCGCCACGCTGATCAACTGCTTCGTGCAGCCGGTGGGGGACTCGGTCACCGAATCGGTGGACGGCCGTCCGGGCATCTACACGGCGCTCGCCCAGGCCGCCGAAACCATGCGTCGCGGCGGCGGGGTCGGCTACGACTTCTCGTCGATCCGCCCCAAGGGCGCGATGGTCAAGGGCACGCAATCGAACGCCTCCGGCCCGGTGTCCTACATGCGCGTGTTCGACCGCTCGTGCGAGACCGTCGAATCGGCCGGTGCGCGCCGCGGCGCGCAAATGGGCGTGCTGCGCTGTGACCATCCGGACATCGAGGACTTCATCCACGCCAAGGACCAGGGCGACCTGACCAACTTCAACATCTCGGTGGGCGTCACCGACCCGTTCATGCAGGCGGTCGAGAAAGACGTCGACGTCGAACTCGTGCACAAGTCCGAGCCCACGCCGGAATTGCGCGAGGCCGGCGCCTACCAGCGCGAGGACGGCATGTGGGTGTACCGCAAGGTGCGCGCGCGCGACCTGTGGGATCAGGTGATGCGCTCCACCTACGACCACGCCGAGCCGGGCATCCTGTTCCTCGACCGCATGAACCAGGACAACAACCTGTACTACTGCGAGACCATCGAGGCCACCAACCCCTGCGCCGAGCAGCCGCTGCCGCCCTACGGCTGCTGCTGCCTGGGCTCGATCAACCTCACCCCCTTCGTCAAGAACCCGTTCACCGATCGCGCCAGCTTCGACTTCGACGCTTTCGGCAAGGTCGTCGACGTGTCCGTGCGCATGCTCGACAATGTGCTCGAAGCCACGCACTGGCCACTCGAGGAGCAGCATCGCGAAGCGCAGAACAAGCGCCGCGTGGGTCTGGGCTTCACCGGACTGGGCGACGCGCTGATCATGCTGCGCACGCGCTACGACACGCCCGACGCCTGCGCGATGGCAACGAAGATCGCCGAATACATGCGCAACCGCGCCTATCTGGCCTCGGTCGAGCTGGCCGTCGAGCGCGAACCCTTCCCGCTGTTCAACGGCGACATGTATCTTTCCGGCGGCAATTTCGCCTCGCGCCTGCCGGCCGACATCAAGGACAAGATCCGCAAGCACGGCATCCGCAACTCGCACCTGCTGTCGATCGCGCCCACCGGCACCATCTCGCTGGCCTTTGCCGACAATGCCTCCAATGGCATCGAGCCGCCTTTCTCCTACACCTACACGCGGCGCAAGCGCATGGCCGACGGCACCTTCAAGGAATATGCCGTCGAGGACTACGCATGGCGCATGTACAAGCACGGCGGCGGCGATGTCGAAAAACTGCCGGACTACTTCGTCACCGCGCTGGAGATTTCCGCCGAAGCGCACAAGAACATCGTCGCGGCCGTCGCGCCCTACGTCGACACCTCGATTTCCAAGACCGTCAACGTGCCGGCCGACTACCCCTACGCCGACTTCGAAGACCTCTACATGAGCGCCTGGAAGGCCGGCCTCAAGGGGCTCGCCACCTACCGCCCCAACAGCGTGCTGGGCTCGGTGCTGTCGGTCACGCCGACCGAGGAGCAGAAGCAGCCGCAGGACGTCGAACTGACCGACGCCAACCGTCGCCTGTCGATCAACAGCCTGCCCGCGCCGGTGCTCTCCAGCCTGCGCTGGCCCGGCCGTCCCGACCTGCCCGACGGCAACATGGCCTGGACCTACATGCTCAACAGCCCGCAGGGCGAGTTCGCACTGTTCGTCGGCCACATCGAGCGTGACGCCGAGGGCAACTTCACCAACGACAGCAAGGGCGTGGACCACTTCCCGTTCGAGGTCTGGGTCAACGGTGCGGACCAGCCGCGCGGCCTCGGCGCCGTGGCCAAGACGCTGTCCATGGACATGCGCGCCAACGATCGTGGCTGGCTCAAGCTCAAGCTCGACACGCTGGCCCGCACCATCGGCGAGAAGTCCTTCGAGATGCCTTTCCCGCCGCATGGCGAGAAGCAGCTCTTCCCCGGCGTGGTCTCGGCCTTCGCGCAGGTCGTGCGTTACCGCTGCGAGAAGCTCGGCGCGCTCGACGGCGACGCCCCCACCCCGGTGCTCGACAGCCTGTTCAGCCTGCAGGAACCCAAGACCGGCACCGACGGCACGCTGTCCTGGACGGTCGACATCAGCAACCCGGCCACCAGCGAAGACTTCGTGCTGGGCCTGAAGGAAATCACGCTGCCCGACGGCGTCACCCGCCCGTACTCGGTATGGCTGTCCGGCAACTACCCGCGTGCGCTCGACGGCCTCACGCGCATCCTCGCGCTCGACATGCGCGTGATGGACCCGGCCTGGATCGGCATGAAGCTGCGCAAGCTGCTGAGCTACCCCGAGCCGCTGGGCGACTTCATGGCCTTCGTGCCCGGCACCCGTCGCCAGCAGAACTTCCCGAGCACGGTGGCCTACATGGCACGGCTCATCATCCACCGCTACGCGATGCTCGGCGTGCTCGACGAGAACGGCTACCCGACCCGCGAAATGGGCATCCTCGAGGCCCCGCACAAGAGCAGCGACCCGGAAGTCATGCAGGGCGGCCTGTGCGCCGAATGCGGCAACCAGTCCGTGATCCGCAAGGACGGCTGCGACTTCTGCACGGCCTGCGGCGCGGTGGGGACCTGCGGTTGAGATAAAACGCGGCCGGGTCGAATCACGGCCGGCAACGACTGGAATGGCGCACGTCGAACAATCGGCGTGCGCCATTTTTATGTATCGCCACAATTCAGGCTCGATTGCAGAACCCATCGAGAGACCCGGCCACAACACAACCGCGACGGGATTTGCGAGCAGTGTTCTAATGTGGGTTGGGTATCCGATGAACCGTCCAGCCACGGGGAAAATGATGAGAGCTGCCCTTCGCCATGCCTTGCTGATCATGTTCGCCAGCCTTCTGCTCCCCGGCACCCCGATGGCGCAGGATTCCACCGTCCGCTCCTCCCCCTTCGAAATCACCACCCCCGGCCCGGCAGCCGTCGTCAACGCCGCGGCCCACTACGTCGATGAAATCTTCGCGCAGACGCTGGCTTCGCTGGAGCTGGTCGCGGCCACACCGGAGGCGCGCGCAGGCGACTGGGAGGGCGTGCGCGGCTATCTGCTGAAGTTCGAACCGCGGCTGGCGGCGATCCATTTCTACCTGCGACCGGACGGGCGTTACTACACGCGTGGCAGCGGGCTGATGCCGGCGAACCTGACCGACCGGCCGTATTTCGAGCCGCTGTTCGCGGGCGAGCCGGTACGCGGATATCCGGTGATCAGCCGCGCCACCGGGCGCAAGGTCGCAGTGCTGGCGGTGCCGGTGTTCGACGGCACGCGCGTGGTCGGCGCGGTGGGCGCGTCGGTGTTTCTCGACGAACTGCGCGTTCGGCTCAACGCGGAGTTGGCCTTGCCGGCCGGCTACACCTGGTTCGTGGTCGACCGCGATGGCAACACCCTGCTCGACCGCGACCCCGAGTACATCCTGATGAACGTATTCGAACAAGGTGGCGCAGCGATGCAGGCGGCGGTGCGCGCGGCACAGGATTCGGACTCGGGGATCGCGCAATACGCGCTTGGCGGCTCACGCACGGCGCATTACCGGCGGCTGCCGACGATGGACTGGTCGATGTTCCTCGCACGCCAGGGCAGCCCCGAGGTCGACGTGCCGCCCGGGCACGCACAGGCGCTCGACACCCTGACCGAGGCGCTGCAGCGCGAACTCGACACCATCGACGCGGCGCTGAGCGCAGCCATCGACCGCCACGGCGCGGTCGATCCGGACGAGGATCTGCACGTTCTGCTGGAGACCGTGGCGAATGCGAGCGCGCATGTGGAGAACGCCGCCTTCATCGACGCCGACGGCGTGATGCGTCAGATCGCACCACGCGACTACGCGGCCGTCGAAGGTACGGACGTATCGCACCAGGCCCATGTGCGCACCATGCTCCAGGTGCCCACGGCACGCTTCGGCCCGGCCTTCGACGCGGCCGAGGGCGGTCTGGGGGCGAGCGTGATGCGACCGGTGTTCGACACGCGCGGGCGCTTCGTCGGGGCGGTCAGTGCGCTCGTGCGGCCGAGCGCACTCGCGCGCGCGGTGCATCTCCATCCACCGGGCGACGGACAGGAGCTGTGGCTGATGCAGCCGGACGGCCGCATCCTGTACGACGAGGACGCGGGCGAGATCGGGCGCGTGCTGTTCACCGACCCGGCCTACGCGCAATACGCCGGCTTGCAGGCGCTGGGCCGCTCGATCGCCGGAAGCCCGGAAGGTGCGGGTGGCTACGTGTTCCCGGCTGCGGGCTCGAGCAAGGATCTGGTCAAGCACGCGGCCTGGCGCACGGTGCGCCTGCATGACGGGCAATGGCGCGTGGTGCTCGCCTGGCAGGCCTTCGACGGCAACTGAGGGCGGCTTGCGCACCGATCGGCGCGCGCAGGTGTGACAAATCTGGCGCATGCGGGTAAACGCGGTTTCGGCCCCCATGCCGCCGGTGTAGGCTGAATTGACGCTGATGCGCCTTCGGGAGCCTGGTCCACCATGACAGCCCGCAACGCCTTTCGCCGCTATCTGCTCGCATGGGCGCTGCTCGTGCTTGGCTCGACCCTGTGTCTGCCGAGCGCGGCACGAACCGACGGGCAGTTGCAGCCGGTGCGCGTACAACTCAAGTGGACCCACCAGTTCCAGTTCGCGGGCTATTACGCGGCGATTCACCAGGGCTATTACCGCGAGGCCGGCTTCGAGGTGACGCTGATCGAACACCACCCCGGCCTGGGCGCGATCGACCAGCTCATCGGCGGCCGCGTGGACTATGCCGTGGCCGACTCGGGCGTATTGCTGTACCGCGCCACCGGCGTGCCGCTGGTCGCGCTGGCCGCGATCTTCCAGCAGTCGCCCTCGATCCTGCTCACGCTCGAGGAATCGGGCATCGAGACGCTGGCCGACCTGCGCGGCAAGCGCATCATGCTGCTCGGCGGCTATCTCAACGCCGAGCTGATGTCGATGCTCGCCACGGCCGGCATCGGCGCGGACGACTTCACGCTGCTGCCCGCCGACACCGACGTGCGCGCACTGATCGACGGACGCACCGAGGCCTACAACGCCTACACCACGAACGAGCCGTTCGCGCTCTCCCGACGCGGCATCGCGCACCGAGCCTTCTCGCCCTCCGACTACGGCGTGGATTTCTACGCCGATATCCTGGTCACGACCGAGGGTCGGGTGGCGGCCGATGCGGTCGGCGTACGCCGCTTCACCGAGGCGACCTTGCGCGGCTGGCGCTACGCGGTCGAGAACCCGGAGGAAGTCGTCGATCTGATTCTCGAGCACTACAACACCCAGGCACGCTCACGCGACCACCTGCTGTTCGAGGCGCGCGAGGCGATCCGCCTGATCCTGCCCAACGTCGTGCCGATCGGCTTCATCAACGAGGAGCGATTCGCGCGCATCGCGGACGCCTTTCGCGACCAGGGACAGCTCGCCAGCGCCGTAGACCTGAACGAATTCATCTACCGGCCCGACGACGACCGGCTGTTCGAAGTGCTTGCTCGCCACCGGCTGCAGATTGCCGCCGCGGTGATCGCGCTGTTCGCGCTGGCGCTGCTCTCCCATATCCTGCGTCTGCGCGCCCAGGTCCGCGCACGCACGCGCGAGCTCGACGCGGCACGAGAATGCGCCGAGATCGAGGCCCGCACCGATGCACTCACCGGCCTGCCCAACCGACGCAGCTTCCTCGAAACCCTGCACCGGGATCTGGCACGCGCCGAACGCAGGAACGAGCCGCTGACGTTGATGAGTCTGGATATCGATCATTTCAAGGCCATCAACGACCGCTACGGCCATGCCGCCGGAGATCTTGCCCTGCAGCGCACCGCCGAGACGCTGGCCGCGCACGTGCGCTCGGGCGACATGGCCGCGCGCATCGGCGGAGAGGAGTTCGCGGTGGCCTGTCACGCAATCGGCGGACCGGAAACACTGATCCTGGCCGAGCGCCTGCGCGCTGCGGTCGAGGCGACCGAGATCGTTTTCGAAGACCAGCACATCGCGCTGACGGTGAGTATCGGCGTCGCCGAGCGTGAAGCAACGGATGACGTCGGGAATCTGCTGCGCAAGGCCGATCTGGCCCTGTACGTGGCCAAGCAGCAGGGACGCAACCGCGTGTGCACGCCGGGCGTCGGCCCGCCCGAGACGCGCAGCGATTGAGTCACCCCGGCGTGGCGCGCGAGCCGCGATTCGGTTAGGTTCACGCCTTCGCGCCGCAGACTGCGGCCACCCCACCCCGGAAGAATCGATGAAACCCGCCCTACCGCTATTCCTCGCGCTGGCCGTGCTGAGCACGCCCGCGTTCGCACAATCGCCCGCCACCACGCAGGACGCGCCGATCCCGACGCTTCCTGAGGTCTCCACCACCGCCTCCCCGTATGCGCCCGAAACCGATACGGCCGAGGCGCCACCATCGACACCCGACGCCGTCACACCCCTGGAGGCCACTGCGTCAGCGTCCGATGAGGTTCGCGCCGACGAGGCCGACGCAACGCAGCCGGCGGACGCGCCCCGCACGTCCGGCGATGCGGACGCGGACGCGGACACCGTCACGGACAACGACAGCGTCCGCGACGATGGCGATCCGCCCCTCTCGCGCGCGGAAGTCGACCGTCTGCCGGTGCGCGCATTGTGGAACATCCCTTACGCCGGGCTGCGCGAAGCGCGCCACCGTCTCGACCTGTACCTGCCGCGCGAGCCGAGCGTCTTCCCGCTGCCCGTGATCGTGTTCTTCCACGGCGGAGACTGGGTCGCGGGCGACAAGCGCGACGCGGCGCGACGCCTTCTGCCCTTCGTACTGAGTGGACGCTACGCAGTGGTCTCAGCCAACTACCGGCTGGCCGACGACGCCCGCTGGCCCGCACAGATCGAGGACGCCAAGGCGGTGATCCGTTGGATACGCGCCGGCGAACGGCGCTACGGCTTTGATCCAGAGCGCATCGGCGTGTGGGGCGAGGACGCCGGCGCGCAACTGGCGATGCTGCTCGGCACCACCGGCGACATCGCCGCCGTCGAGGGCGACTTCGGCCGACTGGCGCCGAACAGCCGCGTACAGGCGGTCGTCAGTTTTTCCGGGACATCGGACGTACCGGGGCTGCTCATCCAGCCCGGACGCATCGACCACGATATGCCGGATTCGCCCTCGTCCCGCCTGCTCGGCCAGCCCCCCTCGCAGCTGGCCGATGCCGCACGCCAGGCCTCGCCGCTGCACTGGGTCACTGCCGACGACGCACCAACGCTGCACGTACACGGCACGCTCGATCGCATCGTCACGATGGCCCAGCCGGAGGCCATGGACGCGGCGCTGCGCGCAGTCGGTGTCGAAAGCGTGCTGGTGCCGGTTCTCAACGCGCGCCACGACGGGTTCGGCGCGGTCGCAGACGAGCATGCGCGGGTGTTCTTCGAGCGCCATCTGCACGACAAGCCACTGGCGCTGCCGTCGGACGAAATCCTCGACTTGCAACCGCAGTAGGGCCTGCAATGCTGAATTGTCGTGACGCTCGCGCAAGCATCCCTGCGCCCCGCGCACACGTACGGCGATAGACTGGATTTCCGTTATCGAAGGAGCGCGCGATGTAGCCCGTTCTGTTGATCACCGGTGCAAGCCGTGGCATCGGAGCCGCCACTGCCCGGCTGGCCGCGGAACGCGGCCACGCCGTGTGCGTGAACTACCGTCGTGACGCAGACGGTGCGCAGGCGCTGGTGCGCGAGATCGAGGCCACCGGCGGTCGCGCGATCGCGGTGCAGGCCGATGTCGCCATCGAGGCCGACGTGGTGCGCCTGTTCGAGACCGTAGACGCCCAACTGGGCACCCTGACGGGTCTGGCCAACAACGCCGGCGTGCTCGAGCGCCAGGGCCGCGTCGAGGACATCGACGCGGCACGACTCGCGCGCATCTTCGCCACCAACGTCACCGGCGCCTTCGTGTGCGCGCGCGAGGCCGTGCGCCGCATGTCCACGCGCCACGGCGGGCGTGGCGGCGCGATCGTCAATGTCTCCTCGATCGCGGCGCGTCTGGGCGCCGCGGGCGAGTATGTCGATTACGCGGCCAGCAAGGGGGCGCTCGACACGCTCACGCTGGGACTGGCGCGCGAGGTCGCGGCCGAGGGCATTCGCGTCAACGCGGTGCGTCCGGGCCTGATCCACACCGGCATCCACGCCGACGGCGGCGAACCGGGGCGGGTCGAACGCATCGCCCCCAGCCTGCCGATGGGTCGCGGCGGCACGCCCGAGGAGGTCGCACAGGCCATCCTGTGGCTGCTCTCCTCCGATGCCTCTTACGCCACCGGAACTTTCATCGAATTGGGCGGCGGACGCTGATTCAACGCGTCCACGGCGCTACGGCGTCCGCGTCGATGGCATAACGCGCAATCGCCTCAATCTGCAGCCTGGCATCAACTTCGCCGCGTTCGACCAGTGCCCGGATCGCGGCCAGCACAATGTGGCGGCGGTCCACCTCGAAGAAGTCACGCAACGCAGTGCGCCGATCACTGCGACCAAAGCCATCCGTGCCCAGCGCATGGAAGCGATTGGGGAGCCAGGCGGCAAGCTGTCCGGGCACGGCGCACACCCAGTCGCTGACCGCGACCACCGGCCTGTCGTCATCGATGCAGCGACGCAGATGACTCACCGGTGCGCCCTCGCCCGGATGCAGGCGAGCGGCCCGCTCGGACTCGCGCGCGTCGCGCGCCAGTTCCGACCAGCTCGTCACGCTCCACACCTCGCTGGCGATGTTCCAGTCGGCGGCGAGCATTTCGGCCGCGGCGACGGCCTCGGGCAGCAGCGAGCCGGAACCGCACAGGTGCACGCGGCCTCTCGCCTTCTTCGGCGCGTGGCGGGCGAAGCGGTACATGCCGCGCAGGATGTCGTCCTCGACGCCGGCCGGCATGCTCGGCTGGGCGTGATTTTCGTTGGCCACCGTGAGGTAGTAGAAGACATCCTCACGCTCACCGAGCATGCGGCGCATGCCGTCGGCGACGATCACCGCCAGCTCGTAGGCGAAGGCCGGGTCCCAGGCGCGACAGTTGGGCACCGTTGCGGCGACGAGCTGACTGCTGCCGTCCTGGTGCTGAAGGCCTTCGCCGCTGAGCGTGGTGCGCCCGGCCGTAGCGCCGATGAGAAAGCCGCGTGCGCGCTGGTCGGCCGCGGCCCAGATCAGGTCGCCCACGCGCTGGAAGCCGAAGATCGAGTAATAGATGTAGAACGGCAGCATGGCCAAGCCATGCGTGCTGTAGGACGTCGCGGCGGCCACCCAGGACGACATCGCGCCGGCCTCGGTGATGCCTTCCTCGAGCAACTGGCCGTCGCGCGCCTCGCGGTAGGACAGCATGGAGCCAGCGTCCTCGGGCTCGTAGAGCTGGCCGTGCGGCGAATAGATGCCGATCTGGCGGAACAGCGCGGCCATGCCGAAGGTGCGCGCCTCGTCGGCGACGATGGGCACGATGCGCGGACCCAGCACCTTGTCCTTGAGCAGACCACCGAGCATGCGCGTGAAGGCCACCGTACTCGACATCGCCTTGCCGTCGGCCTCCAGCGCGAAGCGCGCCCAGGCGGCCAGCGGCGGCACTGCCAGCGCAGCCGCCTCGCTGCGACGTGCGGGCAGCGCACCGCCCAGCGCGGCACGGCGTTCGCGCAGGTATTCGAGTTCGCGGCTGCCCTCGGCCGGACGATGAAAGCGCATCTCGGCCAGATCTTCGTCGGTGAGGGGCAGCGCGAAGCGGTCGCGGAAGGCCCGCAGCGCGTCGACGTCGAGCTTCTTCTGCTGGTGCGCGGTATTGCGTGACTCGCCCGCGCCACCCATCCCGTAGCCCTTCTTGGTCTTGGCCAGGATCACCGTGGGCTGGCCGGCGTGATGGCGCGCCGCGTGCATCGCCGCGTAGAGTTTGCGCAGGTCGTGGCCACCGCGCTTGAGGCCGTCGATCTCCTCGAAGCTCATGTGCGAGACCAGCGCGCGCAGTTCGGGGTCGAGATCGAAGAAGTGGCTCTTGTTGTAGGCACCGTCGTTTGCGCCCAGCGTCTGATACTCGCCGTCGACGGTGTCGGCGAAGCGGCGCAGCAGCGCGTGGTGGGTGTCGCGCGCGAACAGCGCGTCCCAGTCCGAGCCCCACAACACCTTGATGACGTTCCAGCCCGCCCCGGTGAAGATCGATTCGAGTTCCTCGATGATGCGCCCGTTGCCGCGCACCGGCCCGTCCAGGCGCTGCAGGTTGCAGTTGACGATGAAGGTCAGGTTGTCGAGCCCTTCGCGTGCGGCCAGACTCAGCCCGGCGAGCGATTCGGGCTCGTCCATCTCGCCGTCGCCGAACACGCCCCACACATGGCGCGCCGAGGTCTCCGCCAGATCACGGTGCGCCAGATAACGCATGAAGCGCGCCTGATAGACCGCGCTGATCGGCCCGATGCCCATCGATCCGGTGGGAAACTGCCAGAAATCGGGCATCAGCCAGGGATGCGGGTACGACGACAGACCCTGACCGCCGGTCTCCTGGCGGTAGTTGGCCAGGCGCGCCTCGTCGAGCCGTCCTTCAAGATAGGCCCGCGCATACACGCCGGGCGCCGAATGCGGCTGGAAGAACACCAGATCGCCGCCGCCGGGCGCATCCGCGCCGCGAAAGAAGTGGTTGAACCCGCTCTCGAAGATCTCGGCGGCCGACGCGAAGCTCGCGATGTGCCCGCCCAGCTCGCCATAGGCCTGATTGGCACGCACCACCATCGCGAGCGCGTTCCAGCGCACCAGCGCGGTGATGCGTTCTTCGAGGGCGGGATCTCCCGGATACGGCGGCTGGCGTTCGAGGGGAATGGTGTTGCGGTGACTCGAATACGGCTGCACATGGGCCAGGATGCCCAGTTCCTGGGCCTGCTCCTCGAGCCGGCGCAGCAGAAAGCGGCCACGCTCCTCGCCGCCTGCGCGCACCACCGCCTCGAGCGCCTCCAGCCATTCGGCCGTCTCGCCCGGATCGCGGTCCTCGTCCGGCACCGAACCGTGAATGGGATCGTGGATGTTCATCTGCGCCTCCCGCATCGTCACTCCCGAACATGCTACGCCGCAGCACGCCGTCCGGGATGCTCGATGCTTCCCTTCTACGTGCTCGAGCATTTCCAGTGCGGGACCACACGACCGTTGCATGATCTCCTGTCATCACGGTATCAAAAAAACAACATTCCGCCGTGCAAGATGGACCCTGCTGCGGCAGGGCAAAACCTGCACACCACCGGCCCAAGTTACACTATGTAACACCTCTTACAGAGCATGCCTTTGCTATGGATACACCCTTACCGCGAAACCGCGTGGTCGGTTCGCGAGCAGACGGGGATTCCGACATCGTGTTCTCGACTCATCGCAACGATCGCATCCCCTTGATGTCGGTCATCGTGTCGATCCATCACCTCGACACCGTGCATCAGCTCGCTCAGGCGCTGGGCGTTCAGAACCTTCCTCCTAACGCGTTCGAAGTCATCATTGCAAACGCCACGGCATTGCCCGTCGATCATGCGCGACTGCGCGAGGTCGTCGACACACATTGCCAGGGCGTGTATTTCGAGTATGCCTCGCTCGGCTCCGACGCAGGCCGTGCCCGGGCCCTCAACTTCTGCATGCGACGAGCCCGAGGACCCCTGCTGTGGTTTCTCGCGGACGATTTCATCCCTTCGCCAGGCTGTCTGCGCGCGCATCTCGCATTCCACCTGGAACATCGCGACCCGCGCGATGCTGCCGTCGGAGCCGGCCTGTTCTCACCCAGGCTCAGAAACTCCTTCATGCGCCGTTCCATCGAGGACAGCGGGAGTCTTTTCGGCCATTCGTTCACCGAAGCACTCGCGCCGCTCGCGCCCACCTTCTTCTACGCAGCGAACACTTCCATCAAGCATGAACTCGCGCGCGCAGCCGGAGAATTCGACGAACGCTTCGCCGCAGACGCTTGGGACGACTACGACTACAGCCTGCGGCTGCAGCGCCTCGGCTACCGCGCCCGGCTACTGCCCGAAGCCACATGCATGCATCAGCATCGCGTCACGCTGACCGAACGGCTGACGCAATTGCGACATTCAGGCGCAGCAGCGATCGTGCTCGAAACGACGCGTCCCGGCCTAGCGCGCTGGCTGCGCTCCGCACTGCGGCGCAATGATCGCAACCGATTCCTGTCGAATGCCGACGCGCGGCTCGACTGGCGGCAGATGTCTGATTTCGATCGCCTCACCCGCGTGCAGTCCCTGTGCGATCAGGCGTTCGCCGAAGGCTATCGCGCGGCCATCGCAGAACATTCTGCGGCTGCCGTGAGGACGCTGTGTCCGGTTGACATCGAAGGCTGTGTGCGACGGGTCCGGGAAACTCGCGCAACCACCCCGAGCGCACTCGATCCGATGCAGCACGCCGACCCTGCGCGCATGCAGCGCGCGCTTGCGCTGCAGCGCAACGACGATTTCATCGGCGCGCAACACTTGTATCTCGAGGAACTGCGCCAGCATCCGTGCTGCGCTGACGCGCTGCACATGCTCGGCGTCCTGTACCTGCAGGCCGGGTTCCCCGCGCAGGCCTCCGAACTGATCCGCTGTTCGATCGAGCTGACGTCGCAGGTCAGCGCCGCAATGAAGGGCAATCTCGGCCTGTGTCTGGCCGAGCTGTCGTGGAGCAGTCAGGCCACGACGCCACCGAAACACCCGCCAGCCGCGGTGGCGACTCGCCCGACAAGGACGACGACGCGACGCGAATCCTCCCCGCTGGTGTCGATCGTCGTACCCTCGTACAACCACCGCGCCTATTTGGGGGCGGCGCTGTCTTCGGTCTTCGCGCAAACCTATCGCAAGCTCGAACTGATCGTCATCGACGATGGTTCCCGCGATGGTTCGCCGGAACTGCTGCGAGACCTGCTGCGCTATTGCCCGTATCCGAACCGGCTTGTGGTACGCGCGAACCGCGGCGCCCACCGGACAATCAACGAAGGCATCGAACTGGCCCAGGGACGCTACGTGAACGTGCTGAACTCAGACGACCGCTTCCCGGCCGACCGCATCGAACGCTTCGTCGATCTGGTCGAGCGCACTGGCGCCGACTGGGCCTGCAGCAAGGTCCGTGGGTTTGACGATTCACTCGACAACGGCCTGCGTTCGGGCATGCTCGCGATGCTGGACGACCTTCAAAGACATGTCTGCGAACATTCCACGCTGGGCTTCAGCTTCCTGCGCGGCAACATCGCAATCTCGTCAGGCAATCTGTTCATGCGCCGGAAGTTCGCCATCGATGTGGGCCTGTTCCGCGGATTCCGCTACAACCACGACTGGGATTTCTGCCTGCGTGCGCTTTGGCAGTCGGAACCCGCCTACCTGCCTGCCGTCGGCTACGAGTACCGCGTGCATGCACAAAACACGATTACGGAATCACGCGCCGCGGCAGCCGAGGAGGCGGACGGCATTGTGCGTCAATATCTGTCGAGCGCGCTGTCAGCGCACGCTGCGCCCAACCCGCTTGCGCCCTGCTCTCATCATTGGGGCGACGCGTTCGTGGCCGATTGCCTGGAGTACGGGCTGGGACGACTTTTCGACACGCGATTCCTCCTCGACTTGCAACGACGTTTCGCTGCGACGGGAACGATCCATCGGTCTGAGCGCGCAACGAACGCGCATGCAGCACCGGGCTTTCCGTCGAACCTGGAGTCGTCGCTCCGGAGCGCAGCGACTTCCGTGGCCACGCCGGTGCAGTGATCGACTCCATTGGGCGCAGTAAAGACGACACACCGCCGTGCAGCGGTTACGAGATTGCGTGAGGTCGTATTTATCCGAACGTCAAAAAAAATGGCTCCACATGAGCGCTCGTCGCGTGGAGCCGTGGTGCGTCCCGCTCAGCGGTACTTGTTGAGCGCGTCCCGGAACCCCTTGGCGAGTTCGTCCCAGGCGTTCTCGACACTTTCGCGCAGGCTCTCGAAAGCATCCTCGTTGGCCTCGTTGACGTCACGCATGCGCTCGCGCAGCTTCTCGCGCTGCAGGCGCATGGTCCCGAGCTGTTTCTCGTATTCGATCTTGGCGTCGGCCTGCGCGCCGCGGGCCTTGGCCTCGATCTTCTCGATCTCGGCGTTCCATTCGTCGATCTGGGCCTTCATCTTTTCAAGATAGGCATCACGGGTGCTCATAGCGTCCTCCTTTGCTTGGCAGGCAGGGCCTGCACGGATTCGTCGGACTCGCTGGCCGGATCGCCGTGTGCGCCGGCCCGCGCCCTCACAGTGTAAGCTCGTCGCGTCACAATGCGAATGCGCGCGCTCGGGCTTGCGTGCGCGCCGACCACGATGAGCCGATTCCATTCGCCCGAACCGTTCAACACCGAAGGCTGGCGCCATCGCAGCTTCTGCGTCGTATTCGGCCACGATACGCTCGCGGGCAGGGTTTTCGATGTCGCGCTGATCTTCGTGATCCTGAGCAGCGTCGCCGTCGCGCTGATGGACACCATCGTTCCGCTGCACGAACGCTGGGGACGCTTCTTTCTCGCGCTGGAATGGTCCTTCACGCTGCTGTTTACGGCCGAGTACGTGTTTCGTCTGGCCATCGTGCGCGAACGGATGCGCTACGCGCGCAGCTTCTATGGCGTGATCGACCTGCTCGCCGTGCTGCCGACCTATCTGTCGCTGCTCTTCCCCGGCGCCCAGTATCTTGCCGTTTTACGCGTGCTGCGCATCCTGCGCATCTTCGAGGTGCTGCACCTGCGCCGCTACACGCGTGAGAGCAGTGTGCTGCTCGATTCGCTGCACAACAGCTGGCGCAAGATCCTGGTCTTCCTGCTCGCGATGCTCGCCATCATCACCGTGTTCGGCGCCGTGATCTATCTCGTCGAGGAGCCCGAGAACGGTTTCACCAGCATCCCGCAATCGATGTACTGGGCGCTGGTCAGCGTCACGACCGTCGGTTACGGCGACATCTCGCCGGCCACACCGGCCGGCAAGCTGGTCGCTTCGGTGCTGATCCTGCTCGGCTACGGCATCATCGCCGTGCCCACCGGCATCTACACCGCGGAACTGGCCACCTCGCTGCGGCACCGTCTCGACGGCCGTCGCTGCCAGCAGTGCGATCTGGCCGGCCACGAGAGCGACGCCAGGCACTGCCGGCACTGCGGTGCCGCCCTGCCAGCCGGCGACTGATTCAACCCGACAGAGGCCACACCAGCAGCAGCAACGGCACGGCGACCGCGATGACGATGAGATCGGTAGGCAGGCCCATGCGCCAGTAATCACCGAAACGAAAGCCGCCCGGACCCAGCACCAGGGTGTTGTTCTGGTGGCCGATGGGCGTCAGGAAGGCGCACGAGGCACCGATCGCCACGGCCATCAGGAACGTGTCCGGATTGACGCCGAGCTGCACGGCCGCGCCCAGTCCGATCGGCGCCATCACCGCCGCGGTCGCGGCATTGTTCATGAGGTCGGTGAGCACCATCGTCGTGACCAGAATCACGACCACCCCGATCACCGCATCGCCGCGCGCCAGCGTGTCGAGCAGCGCGCGCGCGACCAGATCGGCCGTACCGGTGGCCTGCATCGCACCGGCCACCGGCAGCAGGGCCGCGAGCAACACGACCACCGGCCAATCCACGGCGTGATAGACCTGCACCGGTTGCACGGTGCGCAGCGCCATCGACGCCAGGACGCCACCAGCGAAGGACACCGAGGCCGGCAGCCAGCCGAGCGCGGCGACCGCGACCGCAACAAGCATGATCACGGCCGCCGTGATTGCGCGACGACGGTCAGGGATGCGCAGTTCGCGCTCGGCCAGCGGCACGCATCCGTATTCGCTGGCGAAATCGGTCAGCGCAGCGCTGCCGCCCTGCATCAGCAGCACATCGCCCGGACGCATCTTGAGCGTGCGCAGGCGCGAACGCGAACTGGCGCCGTCACGCGATACGGCAAGCAGGTTCAGGCCGTGACTGGAGCGCAACTGCAGATCGGAGGCACTGCGCCCGGCCAGCGCCGACTCGGGGCGCACCACCAGTTCCATCAACACCACGTCGTCGGAACGCTCGCGCGGTTCGTCGTCCTCATCTTCGGCCCCATCCGACTCGTCGTTCGCGTCGGCCTCGACGCCCGCCTCGCTGTCCTCGTCGTCATCCTCCCGCTCGGCTTCTTCCAGTTCCAGACCGAGACCCGAGAGCACCTTGGCGAGCGCCTCGACATCGGCCTCGATGACGAGAATGTCGCCCGCGCGGACGAGGCGTCCGCCACTGGGTGCGGTCATGCGCACCTCGTTGCGGACCAGGCCGACGATCTGCGCGTCAGCCGCTTCGAGTTCGGCTTCGATCTCGGCCAGACGCATGCCGTCGGCCTTGGCCTCGTCGGGAACGCGTACTTCGGTGAGATAGGCGCCGGTGTCGAAGCCGGCAGCACCGGCGTGCTCACGCCGCGGTACCAGCCGCCAGCCGAGTAGAGCGATGAAGGCCACGCCGACGACCATCAGCGGAAGACCGACCCAGGTGAAGTCGAACATCCCAAAACCGCTCATGCCCTCAACATCGGCACGAAAGCCCGAGACGATCAGGTTCGGCGGCGTGCCGATGAGCGTCGTCGTGCCCCCCAGGATGGACGCGAAGGCCAACGGCATCAGAACCTTGCCCGGCGGCAGTTCAAGGCGTGTGGCCAGTTGCATGGCCACCGGCATCAACAGGGCGAGCGCACCGACATTGTTCATGAAGCCCGACAGCACGGCGGCGAGCAGAGTCAGTGCGGCGATGCTCGCCGTAGGGCCGGCTTCGGCCGGCAATACCTTGCGGGTGAGCGCATCCACCGCCCCGGAGACCTGCAGCGCACGGCTCAGCACCAGCACGCAGGCCACCGTCACCACCGCCGGATGACCGAAGCCGGCGAAGGCCTCGGCCGGCTCGACCAGACCGGCGACGACGCAGGCCAGCAGTGCGCCGACCGCGACCATGTCATGGCGCCAACGCCCCCACAGGAACATCGCCACGGTCGCGAGCAGGATGGCGAGGATGATCGTCTGGCCCGTATCCATGCCGGAGCCCCTCTCAGACCTCGCCCGCGACGAGCATCTTGCGCACGCGCGCAAGCTCCGCGCGGCGCGCCTTGTCGGTGGCCGGATAGGCCAGATCCATGGATTCGAGGGTATCGCGAATGATCTGCGAGACGATCAGCCGCGCATTCTTCTTGTCGTCGGCCGGCACGATGTACCACGGCGCCTGCTCCGTACTGGTGGCCGAAAGGCACTGCGCATAGGCCTGCATGTACGCATCCCAGTGGCGGCGCTGCTCGAGATCGGCGTCGGCGAATTTCCAGTTCTTGTCCGGGTCGTCGATGCGCGCGATGAAGCGGCGGCGCTGTTCATCCCTGGACAGGTGCAGGAAGAACTTGACGATGCGCGTGCCGTTGCGGTGAAGGTGGGCCTCGGACTCGACGATGGAGCGATAGCGCTGGGGCCAGAAGTCGGCGTGGTCACGCTCGCCGTCGGGAAGCTTCTGCGCGGCGAGAATCTCGGGGCGCACACGCACGATCAGCACTTCCTCGTAGTACGAGCGGTTGAAGATGCCGATGCGGCCCCGCTCGGGCAGGCGGCAGTGGGTGCGCCACAGAAAATCGTGGTCGAGTTCCTGCGCGCTCGGGTGCTTGAAACTGTGAACGTCGCAGCCCTGAGGATTGACGCCGGACATGACGTGGCGGATCGCGCCGTCCTTGCCCGCAGCGTCCATGGCCTGGAAGATCAGCAGCAGCGCGTAACGGTCATGCGCGTAGAGCTTGCGTTGCAACGTGGCCAATTGCTTGGTGCCAGCAGCCAACGCGTCGCGGTAGGCGCGGGAAGAATCGTACAGCGGCTCGATTGCGGTCGACCACTGCGCCAGATCGACCTGGGTATCCGGCGCGACGCGCCAGTCCCCCGAGCGGATGTCCCTGACCTGCTTCATGCCCTGCTCCCGTGAATGCGCGACGCTGCCATTCTGGCACCGCGGGGGCTCCCGGCGCACGCTGCGTGAACCGGGGCGTGGCATTCGCACATCACGGCGGGCACAATGCGCGCACCCGAACACGAGCGCAGTGACCGATGAACGACCGCATCGAACGACTCGAAACCCGCTTCATGGCCGCCGAAGACCTGCTCGACGAGCTCAATCGCCGCGTATGGCACCAGCAACAGGAAATCGACGCGCTGCGCGAAATCGTGCGACGCCTGGACGGACAGTTGCGCAGTGCCCAGGCAGGCGCACCACCGGGCCGACCGGAGGACGAGATTCCTCCGCATTGGTAGGCCCTGTTCAATGCCTCGCCCGGCCCGCCTCAGTCGGCCGGGGGCAGATCCGTAGCCGCGTCTGCGTCATGCGCATGGCGCACGCGCACCCGCCACAACAGGTAGGGCAACACGCGCAGGCCAAGCTGAAAAGCGTTGGCGAGCACGACCCGGAATACCGGACTTCTCATCTGGCCGGCGCTGCCGCGCAAGGCTGCAGGCCGGCTCCATCCGAATACGCCCCCAAGCACGAATGCCGAGACCATGCCGCAAGGCCGTGAAGCCTTGTCGAGTGCGGTTTCGCGGGCGCGACGCAGATGATGACCTACATCGCGCCGACAATCCGACACCCGGCGTTCCTGCTCGGCCAGCACGCGTGCGGATGGCAAACGCATCATGCCTCGGGCTCCCCTTCCGAACGGGCCCCGAGCGACAGTTGCCTGCGCGTGGCGGGAAATCCCAGGTTACGGCTCATCAGCACGCAGGCACCAATGAAACCCGCCCCGGCGAGCAGATTGATGCCCGTCACCGAGAGCACGGCAAGCAGCGCATCGACTCCAGCGGACATCATCCACAGTGCCAGCGCGGCCGAAAGCCCGATCCACACGGCGATGAAGCAAACCGCCGCGATCAGGGCGCATACCAGCATCCACACCAGCGACAGACTCGCCCGGCGGGCCTCCAGCAGCAATAGTTCCATCAACGCCGCAACGCCTTCGCGTGCGGACGCGAAGGCGTTCGAGATCTCGTCAAAGACCCCACCGCCCGCATTCACGCGACCGGCGTCACTCGACACGTGCGCGCGCTCGGCATCGGAGGAAGCAGTCTCCTCCGGCGGGACGGACCGCTCAGTCACCTGCGCAGGATGCGACCCAGCACGTAGCCGGTGAGCACCGCAATGCCGAGCGACTTGAGCGGATGAGCCGAAACATAGTTGCAGGTGTCGGAGACCAGCCTTCGCTGCGATGCCTGCAACTCATCACCATGCTCGGCCAGCCACTGGGCCGTCGGCGTTGCCGCATCAACCGCGCTGTCGACGGCCTGGTGCGCCCTCTGGGCGATCTGTTCGATCGCGGGCGCAACCTTGTGAGCCGCATCCTCGGCGGCGTCTGCGGTGGAATCGACCGTATCGTGCGCACGCGCCGAGGCCTTTGCGGTCGCACGCTCGACCTTGTCCGTATTGCTCTCGGCATTCTTGCCGGATGTCGTCGTCGCCATGAGTCTCTCCAAGATGTCGGAAATGGGTTAGCGCTTCGCCCAACGATCGCGCCTCAACGGCGGCGCTCGCCCTTGTAGCTCAGCGCCATGCCGATCAGCAGGCCAACGCCTGCGACCGCGCCGAGAATGGCCAGCGGATGCGTGCGGACGTAATCGCCGGTCACGTCGGCCGCCCGGCCTGCGCGGTCGGCAACCTCGCTTCCGAACTCACTGACGGCGTCTCTGGCGTGATCCAGGCCATCGGCGATCTCATGGCGTGCGTTGGAGGCCTTTTTGACGCTTCGACGACGGACCTCGCTCAACACCTCGCCAGCATCCGCACCGGCTTCTTCGAGTTCCTTCATCACGCGTGCAACTGCACTGTCTTTACGGTTCATTTCAACTCCTCTTGATCGAAGTGATCGGGATGCGGCATCGTCATCGACGGGAGACGGCGTACGGCGTGCCAGACGCAGCGAAAACGAAGCGTCGACCCACCAGCCAATCCCGGGAGTGATGCTGGCAAGCTACGCCCGCACCTCAGAGCGGTCAACAGCACCACTCGCGCACCTGCCGCGCTCGAACGTCGACGACGACGCCCGCTCATCCTTCAAAATACAGGGGAACGCGCCGATGATGTTGTCAACACCCTGCCTGAAGTCCCGCATTCGAAACAGCATGTTAACGCTGCCGTTGCTGGCGCTCGTCTTCACACAGGCCGCTGCGCAGCCCCCAAAACTCGACGTCGTCTATGCGGCAACACCGCCGGACGCGGTCCATCGCATGCTTGAAATCGCCGACGTGCGCGCCGATGATCGGCTCGTTTACCTTGGCTCGGGCGATGGCCGCATCGTGATCATTGGCCGCATCGACGGCGACGACATGACCGGCTTGGCTGGTCCGGGCACCGTACCGCGCTGGCACGCCGTGCGCCGCTGAGCGACCCAGGGCGGGGCCCCTACCCTCAACGCGTGGCCCTGATCCGCCCGGCGATCCGCCTCGACGCGACGGCGGCAATGACGTACGGAAACCACAGAGTCATCATTGCGCACCGCCACATCTTGCGCAAACCTGTTCCCAGCGCCGATTTCGGAGCATCATTGGACCCGCCCACAGGGGCGGCTTTCCGCGTAGCGCAATGAGGCAACCGATGCATCGGTCCAGCACCCGAAGCCCGGCATGAAGAAGGCCATCGCAATCCTGCTCGTGGCGGCATCCGTCGTCGCGGCACTGGTCGTCGGCTGCGAGGACCTGTTCGGGCCATCTGCACGCCGACCGGTCACCGTTGGCCTTTACGAGAACCCGCCCAAGATCTTTACGACTGAAACCGGCGAGCCGGCGGGGCTGTTCGTCGAAATCATCGAGGCCGTGGCGCGCGCCGAGGGGTGGCGACTGGCCTACGTGCCGTGCAACTGGAACGAATGCCTGACCCGGCTCGAGAATGGCGAGATCGACCTGATGCCGGATGTCGCCTTCTCGAGCGAGCGTGCCGAACGCTTCGACTTCCATCGCACTTCCGTGGCCAACAGCTGGTCACAAATCTACGCCCAGCCCGGGCGAATCGTAGAGAGCATCACGGACCTGAACGGTGCGCGCATCGCGATGCTGCGCGGCGGCGTCCAGCAGGACTTCATCAATCAGCTCATGAGCGCCACCGGTCTGCCCTTCGAGACGGTGCTCTTCGATAGCCTCGAGGATGCCTACACGGCGGTCGAATCCGGCGCAGCCGACGTTGTCGTGACGAACAGCTTCTTCGCCGCGCGCAACGGTCACCGCTACAAGCTGGTCGAATCCCCGATCGTCTTCCTGCCCTCGACGCTGTACTTCGCCTCGGCCAAGGGGCGCAACGCGGACCTGCTCTCGGCGATCGACGTGCGTCTGCTCGAATGGCGACGCAACAGCGGCTCAGCGTATTACGATGCGCTCTACCGCGCGATGGCTGCCCCGCCGGAACTGCTCGTGCCGCGCTGGGTGCAGTTCTCGCTGATCATGCTGGGCGCAGTGGTACTGCTTGCCATCGGAATCAGCGTATTGCTGCGCCGCAAGGTCGCCGAGCGCACGCGTGACCTGCTCGAAGCCACCCGCCAGCTCGAGTTCGAACGCGCCAATCTCGAGCACATCGTCGAGGAGCGCACGACCGAACTGGTCGCCGCCCGTGACGAAGCCGAACGGGCCTCGCACGTCAAAAGCGACTTCCTGGCCAACATGAGCCACGAGATCCGAACGCCGATGAACGCCATTCTCGGCATGCTCTACCTCGCCCTGAAGGCCGAGGACCTGTCGCCGCCCTTGCGTAACCATCTGACCAAGGCGCAGGGCGCGGCGCACTCGCTGCTGGGCGTCATCAACGACATTCTCGACATTTCCAAGATCGAGGCCGGCAAGCTCGACATCGAGCACGTCGACTTCAGCCTCGAATCGGTGCTCGAACAGCTCGCCGACGCAATTGGTTACCAGGCCGAGCAAAAGCGCATCGAGTTCCTGATCCGCTACGACCCAACGATTCCGTCGCAGCTCGTGGGCGACCCGCTACGCTTCGGCCAGATCCTGCTCAACCTGTGCGGCAACGCCGTGAAGTTCACCGAGACCGGCGAGGTGGAGCTGGCTTTCAGCCGCATTTCGGGGAACAACGAGAACATCGTCATCCAGGTCACCGTGCGCGACACCGGCATCGGCATCCCGCCCGAAGCCCAGAGCAAGCTGTTCGAAAAATTCTCCCAGGCCGACCAGAGCACCACGCGGCGCCACGGCGGCACCGGCCTGGGCCTGGCGATCAGCCGCAGTCTGGCCGAACGCATGGGCGGGCGCATCTGGATCGAGGAATCGATCCCGGGCAAGGGCACGACAATCTGCTTCACAGTCCATCTGGGCCTGCCCCGGCGCGTGGTCGGCCATCAGCGCGAACTGGTCGCACGTGCCGGCCCGTTGTTGCGCGGCGTGCGCGTACTGGTGGTCGACGATAACGAGGTCTCGCGCGAGATCCTGGGCGAGATGCTCGACTTCTTCCAGGTCGAGGTCGCCACCGCGACCAATGGCGCCGAGGCCATCGCGGCCTTGCGCTCTCCGGGCGAGAAACCGTTCGACCTGGTGCTGATGGACTGGCGCATGCCCGGCATGCAGGGCGACGAGGTCACACGCCGCATTCACGGCGACCCGGCGATCACTCACCGGCCACGCATCGTGATGGTCACCGCCTACGGGCGCGAGGAGGTCATCCGCCTGTGCGAACAGGCAGGCGTGGACGGCTTTCTGGTCAAGCCGGTCTCACCCTCGACGCTGCTCGACACCCTGCTGACCGTGCTCGGCCGCGGTCGCGTGTTCGGTACGGGAGAGCGCCAGCGTCCTAGCGCCCCCGACCTGGCGGTCAGCGGACGGCTGGCCGGCGCACATGTGCTGCTCGTCGAGGACAACGACATCAACCGCGAATTCGCTACCGAACTGCTGCGCAGCGAGGGCATGAACGTGGATATCGCCGAGAACGGCCAGCTTGCCGTCGACCGGGTACAGGAACGCGACTACGACGCCGTGCTGATGGACATCCAGATGCCGGTCATGGACGGACTCGAAGCCACGCGACGCATTCGCGCACTGGCCGAATCCGAGGGAGGCGAGCGCTTCGCCCGCCTGCCCATCATCGCGATGACGGCGCTGGCAATGGCGAGGGATGCCGACGAGAGTCGTGCGGCTGGCATGAACGACCACGTCACCAAACCCATATCGCCGGACCGACTGATGGGCGTCATGGCGCACTGGATCCGCCTCTCCGGCGCCTCCGCCCCCCGGCGCACGGGCGACGCGGCGATATCGCTTGCAGCCACCGGCGCTGCGCCGGACGAACTCGCCAGGCTTGCGTCGATCGACGCGCGAGAGGGCATTCGCCGCATCGGCGGCAAGGTCGATGCCTATCGCCGACAGCTGCGTCGTTTTCGCGAACACTATGGCGACGCGATCGACACTCTGCGCACCCACATCGACGACACAGGGTTCGACCAGGCCGAGGCCTTCTGCCATGCGCTCAAGGGCGTGGCCGGCAATATCGGCGCGAATGCGCTGCACGCGGCACTGTCGTCGATCGACGACGCGCTCAAGGCCGGACAGGCACCACCGCAGTCCGTGCTCGACGACGCTGCCAGGCTGCTCGCACGCCTGGTCGATGACATCGATTCGCTGACCGACGAACCCGCGGCAGGTGAGACGGGTCCGACGCTGACGACCGAAGAACTTCGCAACCTGCTCGAACGCGTCGCCCATGCGCTGGAGTACGATCTCGGAGCGGTCGAATCGATGCTCGTGCAGCTGCGCGCAGGCACGGCCGGTACACCGCTTGCCGACGACGTCTCAGCCCTGTGCGAACGCTTCGACGTCTTTGACATCGAAGGAGCGAGCGTTGTGCTACGTCGCATCGCAACGCGACCCACGGAATCGCCTACATGACCGACGCCGCACCGCCTGACGAGAACCGGCCACGCATTCTGATCGTCGACGACGTGCATGAGAACCTGCACGCGCTGATGAACGTGCTGCGCGACGACTACGCGATTCTCGCCGCGACCTCCGGCGAACGTGCGCTGGAACTGGCGCGACGCCATCCGCATCCCGATCTGGTGCTGCTCGACATCAAGATGCCGGGCATGGACGGCTATTCCGTCCTGACCGAACTGAAGATCGACCGGTCCACCGCCGACATTCCGGTGATCTTCGTGACCGCGCTGGCCGAATCCAGCGACGAGGCGCGCGGGCTGGCGATGGGCGCGGCCGATTATGTGACCAAACCGATCAACGCCGACTTGCTCAGGCTGCGGGTGCGCAACCAGATCGAGTTGCAGCGCTATCGTCGCAATCCCGTGATGTACGACATCGCGGCCCCGTCCGACGCCCTGCGAGCGCCTTCCTTGCTGGTGGTCGACGACGTGCCGGAGAACGTGCATGAACTGCTCGAGGCGCTCAAGGACGAGTACCGCGTGATGGTCGCCTGCAACGGGACCAAGGCGCTGGACCTGATCGCCGGCCCCACCCCGCCCGATCTGGTGCTGCTCGACGTGCGCATGCCCGGCATGGACGGCTACGAGGTGTGCCGCCACATCAAGGCCACGCCGGCCGGCGCGCGCATTCCGGTGATGTTCGTGACGGTGCTGGACGCCTCGCACGACAAGGTGCGCGGCTTCGAGATGGGCGCGGCAGACTACATCACCAAGCCCTTCGACATCGACGAGGTGCGCGCGCGCATTCACACGCATCTGGAACTGTCGCGCCTGCGCCGCTTCCTCGAGGACCTGGTGGCGCAGCGCACGGCGATGCTGCAGGTCAGCGAGGAAAAGTACCGCACGCTGGCGCACCGCGACGCGCTCACCGGCCTGCCCAACCGCGTGCTCTTCGCCGAACTGCTATCACATGCGGTGGCCCACGCCGAGCGGGTAGACGGGCGCTTCGCGCTGCTGATGCTGGATCTGGATAATTTCACGACGGTCAATGAGAGCCTGGGGCACAGCCTCGGCGACCAGTTGCTGATCGGCGTGGCCCAGCGCCTGCAGGGTGAGTTGCCGGAAAGCGACGCGATTGCCCACATCGGCGGCGACGAGTTCAGCATCCTGCTCGAACACCATGAAGACGGCCCATCGGTGGACCTGCTCGCCCAGCGCATGCTCGAGGCGCTCGCCGCGCCGTTTTCGATTGGCGGCAACACAGTCTATGTGGGTGCGAGCATCGGCATCGCGCTGTATCCGGACGACGGCGTCAATGCCGAGGCGCTGCAGAGCAACGCCAATGCCGCGCTACATCAGGCCAAGCTCAATGCGCGCGGCTCGCTGCGCTTCTTCTCGCCGGAGATGTCCAGCCGCGCACGCGAACGCCTGACACTGGAAGCCGACCTGCGCCGAGCGCTCGACGACGACGAACTGGTGCTGCACTACCAGCCTCAGGTGGACCTGACCAGCGGGCGCATCGTCGGCCTGGAGGCACTGGTGCGCTGGAACCGCCCGCAGCACGGCCTGGTCGGCCCCGACGCCTTCATCCCCTTCGCCGAAGAGAACGGCATGATCGTGCGCGTCGGCGCCTGGGTGCTGCGCGAGGCCTGTCGTCAGTTCCGCCACTGGCTCGACGCCGGCATCGCGCCGCGCCGGGTGGCGGTCAACGTGTCGGCCATCGAGCTGTCGCGCGGCACGCTGATGGGCGCGGTCGGCGAGGCGCTGGAGGCCAGCGGCATCGACTCCGCCCAGCTCGAGTTGGAGATCACCGAGACCTTCGTCATCGCCGACCGCGAGCAGTCCTTCCGTTCGATCGACGCGCTCAAGGCACTGGGCGCACGACTGTCGATCGACGACTTCGGTACCGGTTATTCCTCGCTGGCCTATCTGCAACAGCTCGCCGCCGACAAGCTCAAGGTCGACATGTCCTTCGTGCGCGACATCACCACCAATCCGGGCAACGAATCCATCGTGCGCGCCATCGTCGCCGTGGGCCACAGCCTGGGGCTGGAGATCGTCGCCGAGGGCGTGGAGACGGTGGAACAGGCGCTGGCCCTGCGCGCACTCGGCTGCGACGCGATCCAGGGCTATCTTGTCAGCCGCCCGCTGCCAGCCGGCAGCATGGGCGAATTCCTCGCGACCTACGAGTCGCTGCGTCTGCCCGGCTGATCACTGGCGGCGGCCTCTTCCGCGCTACCCGCCACCACACAGCGATTACGTCCCAGTCGCTTGGCCGCATACATCGCCCGGTCGGCGGCGAACAGCAGCGCGCTGCGGTTGGCGCCATCGTCCGGGTAGCTCGCCAGCCCGATACTTGCCCCGATCTGCACCCGGGTGCCATCGGCCAGGCGAATCGGCTCGGACAGCGCGGTCAGCACCGCCTGGGCGAACTCGCGCATCGCCTCGTCCTTCTTGCGACAGCCGTAACAGGCGAGCACGAATTCATCACCGCCGACACGTGCGACCAGGTCCGACGAGCGCCGGAGCACGGCCGACAGCCGATGCGCGACCTCGACCAGCAAGGCATCCCCTGCCGCGTGTCCCCAGGTATCGTTGGCCTGCTTGAAGCCGTCCAGGTCGACATACAACAGCGCACAACCGGCCGCATTGCGCCCGGCCTCGGCCAACGCTCGGTCGATATAGGCCTCTGCTCCGCGGCGGTTGATCAGGTCGGTCAGACCATCGCGCTCGGCCACGCGCAAAGCCGCCTGTTCGCGCTCCCGCCGAGAGGTGACGTCGTAGAGCACGCCCTCGATGAAGCGAAAATCACCATCGGGCGCGCGCGAGACCGACAGCAGACAATGCACCCACTGGCGTGCGGCCTCCGGCTCGGCGATCAGTTCAAGATCGGCTGCAGCCACGTGACCGGTCGAGCATGCATCCTCGACCAGCGCCCATGCCTTGTCCGGGCGCATGAACAGGCGCGAGAAGAAGTCGGCTCCGCGCGCGCCACCAGCCGGATCGGCCGCCTCCACCCCCTGCAGTCGCTCGGACAACACGGCATTGCTGTTGATCAGGTGTCCGTCCAGATCGAGGACCATCACGCCCACGCTGGTCGATTCGAAGATGCGCTTGTAATGCGCTTCCATTGATTCGACACGTTCACGCAACGCGCGCTCGGATTGAATCGCCGCTTCGCTCGCTGCCAGATAGCCGTTGACGCTGTCGGCGAGCAGTCCGATTTCGGTATTGCCGTGCCTTGGCGGTACCTCGATGCGTTCCCCGCTGCCCGGATTGACATGCTGGAGTTGAAGCGTGAGCCTGGACAGCGGTCGGCCAACCACGCGCCGGAATGCGACAACGCCGATGATGCCCAGCAGTGCGGTCTGTCCGAGCAGCAACGCGAGCTGATGCAAGGCAGCGCGCTGTGCGCGCTGCGTCAGCAGGACGGTATCCGGAAGAATGGTGAGCTGACCGATGCGCGCCCGCGGGAAGGTCGGCTCGTAGAGCGGAAAGCTCATCTCGGTTCCGGAATCCCAGCGCGGCGGGGCGTGATCGTTCCAGCGCATGACCTGATACCCGGTGTCGGATTCGAGCAGAACCGCGAGAATCTCGTCGTTGCGCAGCAAGCCGTCCATGACGTCGCGCCCGATCTCTTCGCTGGTCACGAACATGGCGATCGACGCCGAACTCTGTACCGTCGCCACCAGGCTGTCGAGGGTGTGGCGACTGCGCTCGCTCTCATGATCGTAGGCGACACGATAGACCGCGGCACCGGCGAAAACGCCGAACAGCACCGCGGCAGCCGCCAAGGTCATCAGCAGTCGCCGTTCCAGGGATCCCTTTCCGCCCTGTTTCAAACTCATTCCCCGAACTGCAGCACGACGCGCACGCGCGGGTCGGCCGGCGGGACCGAGACGTAACCGATGGCCAGCGGCTCAGCCGCGACGGTATCGATGACCTCGGCGTCGCTCACGCGCACTTCGGGTGGAGTGACACGACCCGTGAAGCTCAACCGCGCCCAGTAGGCATTGACCTGCGGCTGGGTCATGCCCGCGAGCCTGAGGAAGAAGCGCTCGCGCACCGGCGCGTGGCCGGGCCGGTCGACAAGCACCGCGAAGTGGCCGCTATCGAAGCTCCGGCTGCGCCCGAGATACAGGCTGGCGACCTTGTCCATGCCGATCGTCGCCACCGGATTGTCGCGATGCACGATCACGTATACGTCGGCCTGCACGGTCGCGGCCAACCCCGCCAGGATCAGCGCGCAGTAATGCCGGATCGAGAGTCGCGGGAGACGTCGCATCATCGTCAGAAGACGAAATCCATGGAAATCGACAACACGTCGATACGCTGACCTTCGCCACCGCCTACGACATTGTCAAGCTGCCACAGGCCATATCCGTGACCTTTGACATGGCTGCGATCCCACTGCAACTTCATCGCAGCGCGGTCAGCGAAATCCCAACGCATGCCCAGGGTCAGCGTGCGCTGATCTATGCGAAATGAATTATACGCAGCGAGCACCCGGCGTTGAAGCAGATCGGCGTCTGCGCCCAACGCTGCCCAGTCGTTGGCGGCCTCGCGCGCATCACGCGAGGGTCGAAAGCGCGCGACGCCGACATACGGCGTGAACGCACCGATACGCCGCGCTACGCTCAGATAGCCGGTGGTGCCGCTGGCGACCAGGTGGCTGTCGGCGTCGACGCGGGCGAGTTCCCCCTGCAGGACCCAGCGACCGTCGTCATAGGCTGCGCCCAGCGAGTGATAGCGCACGGTAGAGCCGTCAAGGTACAGATCCCGGCGCAGCCGAGCCGCCTCGTTGCTGATCGGACCAAAGCCGCCCGCGGCAAGCCCGCCCAAAGCCGCGCGCGCCGGATCCAGATGCGGGTCGCCGTCAACCTCGAAGGCCGAAATGGCCGCCTTGAACTGCCACGGACCGCGCTCCGCGAGCAAAGACAGGTTGCGGAGCCGATCGGCGCCAAAATTAAAATGCTCGTCCTCGGTGAGTGGAAACGGCGTGGAACTGCGTCCGAGCTGGGTCTTGAGCGTAAAGCGCGTCTCGCCGGCATCGAAGCGCCAGGCCAGATCGGCACCGTCCAGTGAATAGAGCGGGATCCAGCCGTAGAACTCGCGCGGCGGGCGCACCCAGGTCTGCGCGTAGCCCAGGCTGCGATGATCGGACAGCATGAACACGTCCAGGCCGACACGACCGACGCGCAAGTCGAAGGCATCGTTCGGACGCCACGCCAGATAGGCCCATTCCACCGCATCGTCAAGCGACGAACCCTCGCGATGACGGGCAACGAGCTGGGTCGCGAGCTCCCACTGCGGGGAGAAACTGTAGCCCGCCTGCACGCCCAGGATCGAATCGCTGCGCCAGGTGCCGTCCCGGTCCGGCGGTACCGGCTGGGTGAGGTTGCGCATGAAGGCGACATCATCGGCGTTCTCATGCGTATAGCCCAGACTGCCGAAACCCCGCAGATGAAAACCGTCAACGGCACCGACGGTCGCCGGGAAGGTCGTACAGGTGGCAGCGATCAGGCCGGCGACAACGCGGGTCCAAAGACGCGGTCCGGCAAGTGTGTTGCGAATTTCCTGCAAGCCCTGCTCCCGAATCTGATGCACTGGATTGGGGCAAGTGTACGTCAGCGAAAGCTGATGTGCGCTTGAGAACGATCAAGTCCGTGGAAAATCGCGCACTTGCGTGACATATCTGGCTTTCGCCACCGTGTCACCGATACGCCACGGCATTGCGCCGCATGACATTCAGAATCCGCTTTGGAACTGCGTCGGCAGCGAGTGGGCCATGATTTCTCCAAGCCGCACCGGGCGTCCTTCGCACCAGCCGGCATCGAACACAACGGTGTCGCGCGGAAACAGCATCACGACCGTCGAGCCGAGCAGGAAGCGACCCATCTCGTCGCCGCGCGCCAGCGTGACTTGACCTTCCGCATACGACCACTCGCGCACTGTCCCGGGGCGCGGCGGATTGACGACGCCATGCCAACTCGTCGCCATGCTGCCGACGATCGTAGCGCCGACGAGCACCATCACGAAGGGCCCTTCGTCCGAGTCGAAGACACACACCACGCGCTCGTTGCGCGCGAACAGCCCCGGCACCGTGCGCGCCGTCAGCGGATTGACCGAGAACAGCGATCCGGGCACGTGGATCATGCGACGCAGGCGTCCGTCGCACGGCATGTGAATGCGGTGATAGTCGCGCGGGCTCAGGTACAGCGTGGCGAAGCTGCCGTCGCGAAAGGACTCTGCCAGCGCACGGTCGCCACCGAGCAATGCAGCGCAGGTGTAGTCGTGCCCCTTGGCCTGGAAGATGCGCTCACCCTCGATGCGCCCGCACTGACTGATGGCGCCGTCGACGGGACACAGCAGCCCGCTCCGGGCGAGGGGGCGCACGCCCTCGCGCAGGGCCCGCGTGAAAAAGGCGTTGAAACTCGCGTAGGCCGTGACGTCCGGCTCCGCCGCTTCGTCCATGTCTACGCCGTAACGGCGGACGAACCAGCGAATCACCGCCGTAGTCACCGCGCCCCCCTCGATGTTCGCGAGCCGCCCCAACAGAACGGTCAGCGCCTGCTTTGGCAGCAGGTATTGCGGCAGGACGGCGAATCGGTCGGACACAGGAAGGTTTCTATCGTCGATGTTCGGGAGCGCGAGTATAGCCGTCGAGCCGATCAGGCCGAACGGTTCTCATGCGGTACGGGAAAGTTGAATTCCTGCGGGATGTCCAGGAAATCCAGAATGCGCCCGACATTCGCCTCCTGCGTGAGGTCGATGACCAGCAGGTCATCCGGCCGCTGGCGAAAATGATGAATGATGCTGCGGTTGCGCGCCAGGTACTGCGAGATGCGGTGTTCCTTGTCGTAGAGCAGTTCGGGCGCCTCGACGAGACGGTTGTCCCGCACGACGGTCGAACTGCGCACGAAGCTCTCGTACGTATAGTCGCGGTACAGATACAGGCTCTTGCCACGCGCGAACTCCGGCGTCAGCTCGGCGACAGAGGCAACGCCAAAGACCTTCTCGTGGAACCGGCACAGGCTGTCGAACCACGGTTCGGGGTCGCGCACGGTGAGGATGAACTTGCTCTGCGGAAACAGCGCATCGACCTGGGCAAAGGTCAGCCCTTGCGAAAACGGCGAGTCCTGGAAGGCGTCGAAACGCGCGACGAACTCCTGCAGGGGACGCAGATTGCCGCGATGCAACTGCCGCACGATGCGCACCTCCTGCTCCTGCTGGTTGGGCACATTGAGGCCGAGTGCGCGGAAGATCTTCTCGAGACTGGTCGTCCCGGTCTTGTTCGCACCGATGCCGAAGAGCTTCGAATAGCTCTTGTTCGCGAACGTGTAGGGCGCCACCCGGCTTCGTATCTGATTCAGATCCATTCGTGATCCACGGGAACGACTTGCTCTTTCGACCCAAGGTCGGGGGCGCCCTTTTTAACATATCGTCTGCCCTGGGGCGAAACGCATCAGCGCACGAAATCTGCGTCGGAACGCGCATGCTATGCTTGCCGCCGCGCGCCGGTGGTGGAATTGGCAGACACGCTGGATTTAGGTTCCAGTGCCGCAAGGCTTGAGGGTTCGAGTCCCTCTCGGCGCACCACTAAGTCATTGTTTTTAAATGCGTTTAATTTTCGATGTGCACCAAAATTTACCCGGTTTACGCCTGTTTCTGGCTTGAATGGTGCAGATTTTGGTGCACATCGGATCTGGACTAATCAACAGGAGTGACTCGCTCCGAGGCAGCTAATTGGGCATCCATGGCTGGTGGAACCTCCTCAAAGCTGACCGACTTGTGGCCAGCATGAGCCTACGCGGCAACTGTCAAGCTCCGTCGCCGGAAGTGACCTGCCCTGGGATTTTCGGCCCTCGTAAAACTTGAGGAAGATAGCTTCCTTGATACGAGGAAGTCCTGAGGAAGAATCGATTTACGGAAGCGCAGATGGTTTCAATCCTGCGCGAAGCGGACAAGGCGCCGGTTGCAGAGGTTGCAAAGGCGCACGGGGTGAGTCAGCAGGCTATCTACACGTGGCGCAAGCGCTTCAGCGCGAGAGGTCAAGCGGCTGCGCCAGTTTGAGCAGGAGAACGCGCGACCGGGTCGAATGGGCTACCTCAACTGGATAGATCGTTTCAACAACCGGCGCCTGCGTGGCCCGATCGGCGACATCCCACCCGCCTAGGCCGTGCGAAATGGCTATGCCAGACTTGCCGAGACCGTCGTCATGGCGCGACTCAAACCAAAGAGCCTCCGGCAACGTCGGCGTAATTCAGCCCGTCGGCACCGGATACTCGATCATCGCGGATGCGGCGCAGGCGTGAGTCCGTCCTATGGCGCTGGCGCATAGATGACTTTAGCTGGCGCCATGCTGTCGACGAACGCGAACACCGTAATCTCGCCATTTGGATCGAGCGGCACATCTAGTTCGAACAGTCCGAATCCTCCACACGAGAACATATAGGCTCCATTAGCCAGGACGATGCCGCAGAGAGGAGTTCCTCCATCGTCCCTGATTCGTCCACGCACAACAGCGCGGTTCCCCGTTGTTACGGTCGTCTCAACGATCTCGATGTTGGGCGATTGGATATCGTATGCCCTGCCAACACGCACTTCGCGCTCAATCGATGTTTCATCGGGAGCTAACGCAATTCGGATTGGTGTCCGTTCGTCGACGAAGACGAACATGGTTGCTAGTCCGTACTGATCCAGCGGAAAACGGAGGTTGAAGCTTCCAGTTGGACTGCATGAAAAGACGTATTGCCCATTGACTAGCACCATTCCGCACAGTGGCTGCCCCTCAGCCGTTACCACTTCGCCCGATGCGGTGACCCACGTTCCCCCTGGCAACTTACCTGTCACTGGCGGGGACAAGAAGAACTTAGCAGTAAGCGATTGAACTGAGATGCTGTCGATCGCCTCCATCGTCACAAAGTGACGTCCCGCCGGCGGCGCCGGAATCTCGCACGACCCCGAATACTGCCCAAGGCCCTCCAATACACAGTCATAAGATTCAAAGCCTGGCTGAGAGTCGAATCTAACAAGCAGTTGGAATCGACCATATTCAGTTGCCGTCGAAACCGTGAGCCTTTCGGCTCCGTTTGGCACATCAATGTAGAACTTGCGAACGGAACTCTCGGCGCTTAGGAATGGCAGCGCCGAAACTCCGCTCACAAGAGGTACCAGCTCATCTACGATGTCGAAGTTACCTGAAGCTCGAAATCGTGCGAGCGCGAAGTCACCTTCATAATCGCCTGTCACGACGATCGCGCCGTCAGGCAGCACAATTCCGTCCGCGAGGGTCGCACCGGGCGTTGCCCTACTTGATTGGAAGACTGCCACGGCAAGTCCATCGTCGCTAAAGCTCAGATCGGGGTCGCCGTTCGCTTCTAACCTTGCGACACCCGGAACAATTGATTCGATACCAAGATACGGTAGGCCGGAATACAACCCAGGGACAGTAATCTTCGCCCCAGGGGATGCCAGCAAGGTTGCCGGATAGAAGGTCGGCCAGTAGGCCTTGATATTCAATCGCCCGTCGGAGCCGAACGTGTAGTCATTGCTGCCGTCGGCTGTGTAGACCATTAAGGTATCTTGCGTGCCGCCCAATAGCACAATCCGACCGTCGTCAAGAACTGCAATCTCCCCGCCGCTACTGCCCATCGGAAAGTATGAGTTTGGGTCGGCCGGGTCTGCACCCTCGATAACCGTTCCGCTTGATCCGAAGCTCACATCAAGCAGACCAGAGGGCTCAAGGCGCGCTAGTAGAAAACGGATTAGTTCCCCTGATAAACGGCCATGCGTCTTTTCGACACCTCCGAGGAGAATTTTCTGATCTGGAAGTACGTGAATCGAAGTCGCACTACTTCGAAGCGTCGTATCGAGGGTGAAAACACCATCGACTGAAAAGTTCAGATCCAAGGCACCATCGGGGGTGAACTTGAATACGGCAGCTTTCGGGTAGGCCGAAGGGTTTCCCCAAGACGCTTGTGCGAAAAGTGTAATCGTTCCGACAACGAGTATGCCTTCCTCATCATCCAGGGCAATCTGCTGTCCAACTGTAGTGCCGCGCAGTTCTGAATCGGGCGGAAGTGCGATCGAGCCGTCATCCAATATCGCTACATAGTCACCAACTACCAACCCCGCATTCCCAAAATCCAAGTCTGGGGTTCCGCTTGAATGCAGCCGCATCAAGAAGAAGGCCTCTCGTCCAGTGATCAGAGCGCGCGTCTGGCCCAAGACGACTAGCTTCCCGTCCTTCTGCAACGCGGCATCGGTAACTTGAACCAGTTCTTGGATGTAGAAGAGTGCTCTACCGTCGATGCCAAACGACGTGTCAATAGTTCCGTCAGGAAGGTAGCGCGCAACCGCGACCGCAGTTTCAGGGATCGATGGGTCGGTTGACGCTCCTACGACCGTAAATTTTCCGTCTTGCGCACGCACGATCGCCGAAGGGCTGTCTAGGCGATTATTGAAATCGGTGATGACCTTCCCGTCGTTAGAGAAGAAGTTCTCGCTTCTGACCTGCTGCTGCGCAGCCAGCGCGCTTCCAGATACGACTACGCACAGGAGGAGGCATGCTAGTAAGATGCGGCCGGTATGCATCAGTGTCATCATGAAACCCCTCAATATTGGGGAAGTACTGAGCCGAATCGCACGCGGACGAGTAGTTGCTACGAATGCGTGTGGCGGTAAATGGCGACTTTGCCCAGCATCTATGGCGCAGCACTTTATCCGGAGGGTACAACGGCTCGTTGAGACAGTCATGCTCATCGGCGTGATGACGATTGAGCTGACTACAAGCTTTCGGACTGCTGCGCTTTGACAGCAATCTCTCGTTACAACTGATTCGTGTAGGACACCGATCGTTGTGGAGGGTGCACACATGGTGCACATTAGTCAGTAATGTCGTTGATTTTAAATGTGTGTAGGAGGGTTCGAGTCCCTCCCGGCTGTCCCCGCAGGGTCAATGCCAAACATCGCCGTAGCCGTGCCGGGGCGTCCGCTACCGGCCAGCCTGTCTGTCCAGACTCCCGCCCCGCATGTCCGACCCGAATGTGGATGAAACAAAGGCGCGGATCTCGGAATTTCCGATCCATGCGTCGTCGTCCGCGTCGACCACCAGAACTGGACGCCCAAAGCGATGCAGCATCGCCGTAAAGGCCGCAGCTCGCTCGTTCGCACGCGAGGCGAACTCCAGGATATCGTCCTCGCTTCTCCCGGCAAACGCGTTCAGGCCAGCGCCCTGCGCAGCGCGACGACGAATGTTGGCCAGGAGTCTCCCCGGTTGGGCACGCACCACGATGAAGGAACGCGAATCCAGCCTGCGGGCGACAGCCTGCCGATGTGCAGCGCACGCTTCGGACAGCTCGAAGCCGAACAGATGGCACAAGCCGTCGTCGGTGAGCATGTTGATACCGGCGTAGCGGGCGCTCATCACTTGGTCCGAAATCAGCGCGTTGTGCAGGAAGTAGAGCAGGCGGTATCGGGCATAACCGCTGTCGGGGCATGACTCACGAATGAAGTCGGTCACCCAAGCAATCTTGCGATTGAGGAGTTCGTTGTCGAGTTCGCTTGCGGCATACGAGGCGTGGTCGAGCGGATTACGTGCAGCCTCCTCGGCCACTGACACCCAGTTGGATCCATGCGTCCGTTGGCGCAGCAGGTATCTTGCCAGCGTCGACTTCCCGCACCCCGAAGGTCCAACCAGTTCGATCAGTGGCATGCTGCTCCTGCTCCATGACTGAAGGGTTGCGATGGTATCAGATAGACCCCCCGGCGCTTCCCGCGCCGGTGGCCGTCGGCACGCACCGACAGGTCTGCCAGGCCAACACCGCGAGTTCCCCGCGCCGCACTTTCCGCCCGTGAAAATTGACAGCTACCTCTTGCGGCATATGTCGAAGGTCGTACATAATCACGCCCTCGTCTCACCCCTGTTCAGCCATGGTGGCTGAATTCGGAACGCCGGAAGCTTGCTGTCCACAGTCTGATCGACTTGCACAGCCCGGTTCGGGACAGGATGAATTCGTGGCGTCGCGTTGCGGCTCCAAACCGGCTCTCTCTCCTTCCCGCTACGGCCTATTCCCCACCCCCCGGTCGCTAGCCTCCATGGGAAGGATTTTCGGGCGGCCCCATGCGGGCCGCCCTTTTTTTGCCTGTCGGATCGACCACTTCATCCAGATCAAGTCGTGCGCCCTGGCAGGCGCATAGGCTGGCGTTTTCACACGCTGCCACACGACCGAGATGAAACTTCCCCTGCCGCCACTGACCCTCATCGTTCGCACCCTGCCCAACCCCTTCCACGCCGAGGCGCTCTCGCGTCTGGCCAACCATCTGATCAAGGGACAGGAGATCGCCGATCGTCTGGGCGAGCTCGACGGGCGACGCATCTGTGTCGCGGTCACCGACGCGGCACGCGCGCCGGTTTTCCGGGTACGCGCAGGCCGGATTGAACGCGCGCCCGAGGGCGCGTGGGACGTGCGCATCGGCGGGCGGCTGGAGGATCTGGTCGCACTGGCTCGTCGCACTGAGGATCCCGACACGCTGTTCTTCCAGCGCCGCCTGACGCTCGAGGGCGACACCGCCACCGGACTGCTCCTGAAAAATCTGCTCGATGCGCTCGACTTCGACGTGGACGCGCACTGCGGGGCCGTGCTGGGACCGCAGGCCGGCCGCTGGGCTGCCGGTGCAGCGCACGCGCTGTTCGCACGCCTACAGCGTACACAGCCGGGCTGAGCGACGGCGCTACGAGTGCGTATCGCGCCCGTCGGTCATGACATGCCATTGCATGCCCGGGCGACCGTACCAGTAGCCATTGCACCACGCCCCGTCCGGCTGCCTGTCGCGCAATCCAGTCAGCGGATCATGCGCCTGGCTGCCATCGATCGCGGCCCGGAAGGCAGCCACGGCATCGGCCGTCAGCTCCGGGGAATGCGGCGAGATGCGCACCACGTCGACGCCCAGCGCGCCCATCTGCGGTACCTCGGCAACCAGGTTAGCGAGACTCGCCGACTGCGTCTGGATGCCGTTGATGACCAGGAAGTCCGCGCCTTCGCGCGTGCGCACCAGACGCCCCTGCGGATCGTCGCCACAGCACAGGCCGCACTCATCCTTGGCGCGTCCGTCGGTTCGCGCCGAGAAGCAGCGTGCAGAGAAGGCCAACGGCAGGCGGCCGAAGGCGAAGATTTCGGTCTCCAGCCCTTCAGGCCGTACCGATTGCATCTGCGCGAGCGCATCGCGCGAAAGTTCCACCGGCATCACCCAGCGCCGCGCCCCGAGTCCGGCGAGCATGCGCAGCGTGCCGTCGTTGTAGGTGTTCAGATGCGGGCCGGCGACGAAGGGCGTGCCGGCATTGGCCGCCATGCCGACCGCGGCCATGTCGTTGGCCTCGATCGCATGACGACCATTGGCCACCGCGTGTCGCAGGCTCGCCAGTTCGGATTCGGCCTCGACCAGCGCGAGCGTGCTGAGCACCACTTCCTTGCCGGCCTGCTGCAACCGCTCGGCGATTTCCAGCCAGTCATCCGCGCGCAGCGCGCGGCGCTTGGAGCACACGGTCTCACCCAGGTAGACGATATCGGCATCCATCGCCGCGACGGCGTCGTAGAAGGCGAAGACCGCCTCGCGCGGCCAGAAGTACAGCAGGGGTCCGATCGAGATCTTCATGCACGGATTCCTCATTGCCAGGCGCGGTCGAGCGCGCCCAAGGTGTGCAGGCTGCCTTCGGAGACACGATCGAGCGCGGCGACCCACTCGGCGCGCGGCGTGAAGGACGCCGGATCGCGCAGGCAGGCGTCGAGCGCTTCGCGCAGCACGCACGTGACCTGCGCGACATAGGCCGGGCTGCGCTGGCGCCCCTCGACCTTGATCGCCGCCACCCCGGCGGCGACCAGTTCGGGCAGAAGGTCCAGCACCGACAGGCTGGTCGGCTCCTCGAAGGCATACCCCGTCTCGCCGCCGACTTCGAAGCGGCCCTTGCACAGCGTCGGATAGCCGGCCGGCTCGTCGGGCGCATAGGTGTCGATGAGCACGCCGTTCAGGCGCGAGCGTCGGCCGTCGGCACCCTCCTCCCAGCGCACCGCGTGCGCGGGCGAGCACGCACCGCAGGTGTTGGGGGACTCGCCGGTGACGTAGGAAGAGAGCGCGCAGCGGCCCTCGACCATCACGCACAGGCTGCCGAAGCCGAACACCTCGACCTCGACCGGACTGTGCTCGACCACGCGCCGCACCTGCGACATCGACAGCACGCGCGGCAGGACCACGCGACTGACGCCGAAACGCTCATGGAAGAAGCGGATCGCCTCGTGCGAGGTGACCGAACCCTGCACCGACAGGTGCAGGCGCAGTCGCGGGTGATGACGCGCAGCGTGCTCGAGCAGCCCCGGATCGGCCAGGATTACCGCGTCGACGCCCAGATCGGCGGCGCGGTCCAGCGCCGAGGTCCATTGCCCCCAGGCCTGTGGCTGCGGATAGGTGTTGAGCGCGAGCAAGACCCTGGCGCCGCGACCATGGGCGTAGTCGATGGCGCGGCGCGCACCGTCGTCGTCGAAGTTCAGACCCGGAAAGTTGCGCGCGTTGGTGGCGTCGCGAAAACCCATGTAGACGCTGTCCGCGCCATGGTCGACGGCCGCGCGCAGCGCCGGCAGGCTGCCGGCCGGGCAGACGAGTTCGACCCGCCGTGGCATGTTCATCCGGTTGCCTCCTCGGGCGTGAAGTCCGGATGCCAGTCTAGGCGGGCGGGCGCGGCCGGCCTTGATCGGCGTCAAGCGCCGGACGCTTCGGCGCTCACTCTCCGCCGAGGCCGCGCTCGACCGCGTACACGGCCGCCTGCACGCGGCTTGCCAGCCCGAGCTTGCGCAACAGGTTCTGCACGTGGATCTTGACCGTGCTCTCGGCCACTTCGAGCGCGCGCGCGATTTCCTTGTTGCTCTTGCCGCGCGCGATCAGGGCCAGGATCTCGCCCTCGCGCGGGGTCAGCCGTTCCGACTCGGGCACCTCACGCGCGGGTACCGGTGTCTCGGCGCGCACGCCGGAGAGCAGCTTGCCCATCATGCGCGGCGAGATCACCGACTCGCCCGCCGCCGCACTGCGGATCGCCGCGATCAGCGCCTCGGCCTCGATGTTCTTGAGCAGATAGCCACAGGCGCCGGCCCGCAGCGCCGCGAACAGATCCTCGGCATCCTCCGACACGGTCAGCATCAGCACACGCGCATCGGGTGTCTCCTCGGCGAGGATGCGCGCAGCCTCGGCGCCGGACATGCCGGGCATGTTCAGATCCAGCAGCACCACGTCCGGCGCGAGTCGCGCCACCGCCTTGATGCCCTCGCTCGCATCCCCGGCCTCGCCGACCACCTCGAAGCCGGCCTCACGACCGAGCAGCATGCGAATGCCGCTGCGAAACAGCGAGTGGTCGTCGACCAGCACGATGCGCACGCGCTCTTCGATCATGCCGGCACGGCCTCCATGCGACGCTGCAACTCGATCCGCACCTCGGTACCTTCGCCCGGCGCCGAACGCACCGCGAAACCGGCACCGATGCGTTCGGCGCGCTCGCGCATCACGGTCAGGCCGATGTGCGCATGGGCGCCGTCGTCGGACGGCACGAGTGCATCGAAGCCCACGCCGTCGTCACGCACCGACACCGCCAACCCGTCGACACCGCGCTGCAGCGCGACCGTGACATGCTTCGCGCGCGCATGCTTGCGCACGTTCGACAGCGCCTCCTGCACGATGTAGAGCACCTGCGTCTCGGTCTCGGCATCGAGCGGCGCGCCGCCGCCATCGACCTCCAGGCGCGTGACGACCTCGCCCTGCTCGCCGAGGCGGCGCAGGGCCGCGTCGAGCGCGGTTTCCAGATCCTGCTGGCCGACACGGCTGCGAAAATGCACCAGCAGTTCGCGCACATCGTCGTAGCTCTCCTGCACGCCACAGCGGATGCGCGCCAGGCTCTCGCGCACCTCGGTCGTGTCGCCTTCGGCCAGCGCGTGCTCGCACATCTGCAGCTGCAAATTCATGTAGGCCAGGGCCTGGGCGATGGAATCATGCAGTTCGCGCGCGAGCAGGTTGCGCTCCTCGGACACGGCCAGCTCGCGCTCGCGCGACTGCAGGCGCAGGTTGTCGATGGCCACACCAAGCTGCTCGCCCAGCGTCTCGAGCATCAGCCGGTCGGCCTGGTCGACATGACGCGTGTGGTCGAAGAACAGGTTGAACACGCCGATGGGGCGCTTGTTGACGCTGATCGTGGTCGCCGTGACCGAGCGGAATCCCGCCTTGCTGCAGATGTCATGCGTCACGCCCTGGCCCGGCGGATCGAGCTGGGCGAAGAAGGTTACCGGCTTGCGCGAAGCCTCGCCGCACAGGCAGTCGGCACAGGAGATCATCTCCTCGGCGTCGAGAAAACCCGGATCCAGGCCTTCGCAATAGGTGATGTAGAGGTTCTCGGACCCGCTGTCCAACAGCCGCACGGCGGCGGCGGAGGCCCCCATGGTCTCGCGGATGCGCAACAGGAAACCGCGGCACAGACTGTCCATGTCGTGCGGCTCGTGCAGGAAGCTGATCGACGAATACAGGATGCCCAGTTCGCGGTTGCGCGCGGTCAGCGATTCGGTCTTGTCCTGCACGCGCTCCTCGAGCGTGCGGTACAGGTACTGCAGGTGGGCCGCCATGCGGTTGAAGCCCTCGGTCACGTCGCCCAGTTCGTCGTGGCGCTGGATGGGCAGGCGCACGCCGAAGTCCTCGCGCTCCATGCGCGCCAGTCCGCTGGCGAGCGATTCCACCGGGCGGATCACCTGGCTGGCGAAGAAGCGGATCAGGAATACCGTACCGACGATGGCCATGAACACCAGCAGGATCTGCGAGCCGCGCAGCCAGGCCGTCTCCTCGCTGTAGCGGTGTTCCATGCGGCGCACGATGTCGTCGATGCGATCGACCATCGCGTCGGCGTCGACCGGCGCGCGCGCGAAGGCCGCGGCGTCCGGCCCGGAAGCCTCGATCAGACGCACCAGTGCCGGACGGATGTCGGCGTACCAGGACGCCGACAGGCCGGCCAGATCCTCGCGGATGGCCTCGCCACGGGGCACGGCCAAGGGTCGCTGCGGGTTGCCGGCAAGCAGACCTTCGAGCACCAGCTCGAAACGCGCCATCTCGCCGGCCAGACGCGAAGCGGCAGCCGCAGGGGCAAGTCCTCCACCCTCGCCCTGCTCGACGATCCAGGCGATGCGGTAGGTGGCCCATGCGCAGGCTGCCTGCGTCATTGATCGCCGCAGCCGCCCCCTTGAGCTGCCACGACGTGAACAGCGTGAGGCCGATCGCCGCGAAGGCGGCGACGAAGAACACCAGCAGGATGCCGGTGATCTTGAAGTGCAGGCTATTGTTGGCCAGGGCCATGTCGACGCTCCGGGGACCGCCCGCAGCGTCGGGCGGCAACTTACTGCACCAGCGGGGTATCGGCGCCGTCCAGATCGACGCCTTCCAGTTCGGCCGCTCCGGCGAGCAGCGCGAGGTACTGGCGCAGGGCCGTATGGTAGGCCTGACGACGCAAGGATGCACGCACCGCGCCGGCCACCGCCTCGTACGCGCGTGACTCGCCGGGCCGGCGTTCGAGCACCTCGACCACGTGCAGGCCGAAGCGGCTGTGCACCAGCCGCGGCAGCACGCCCAGCTCGTCGCGACCGAACAGTTCGCGCGCGAACTCCGGCGCACAGTCGTCGCGCGTGAGCCAGCCCAGTTCGCCGCCTTCGGCGCCACTGGGGCAGTTCGACTGCGTACGCGCGGCCTCGACGAAAGGGTCGACCCCGTCCTCGTGACTGCGCACCTCGAGCAGCACGTGCTCGGCATGCTTGCGCAGCGCAACCACGTCCACGCCGGGCGTGACCGCGAACAGGATGTGACGCAGGCGCAATGCCTCGCCCTCGTCGAACTGCGCGGCGTTGGCCGCGTGGTGGCGACGGCAGGCTGCCTCGTCGGGCTCGGGCACCTCGACCTCCCGATCGATGAGGCCTTCGATGGCCTCGGCCGCGGCCTCGCTGATCACGCCGTCGCGCCCTGCCACGTCGTCGGCTGCGAGCAGGCCGGCTGCAATCGCGCGCTGGCGCAGCAGTTCGACACAGGCGCGCTGGCGCAGCGTCGCCGCATCCGGCGACGCGCCGGCCGCGTGCAGTTCGACGCCATTTACCTGTGCGGGCTTGTAGGAAACTTCATGCATGACTCACTCCTTCAGCGCTGGCCCGGCAGGCCGACACGGCGGCTGCGCACGACCTGATAGGGGCGACGCAGGTAGGCGAGCGCGCCGAAGCCGCTCCACACATGCACCAGACGGGTAAAGGGAAAGACCAGGAAGATGGTCATGCCGAGGAACAGGTGCGCCTTGAAGATGAAACCGGCGCCGCCGATCATCTCCACCGCGCCGCCGCGGAAGGTGACGATGCGTTGCCCCCATTCGGCCAGGGCCATCATCATGCTGCCGTCCAGGTGCTGCGCGGACAGCGGGATGGTCAGCAGGCCCAGCGCGAGCTGCACCCACAGCAGCCACAGCATTGCAATGTCGCTGAACTTCGAGTTGGCGCGGATGCGCGGCTCGGTCAGACGCCGGTGCAGCAGCAGGCTCAGACCGACGATTGCCGCAAGCCCCGCAATGCCGCCGGAAACCATCGCCAGCACCTGCTTGGAGCCGGCGCTGATGAAGGGCTCGTACATGAAGTGCGGCATCAGCATGCCGAAGAAGTGGCCGAAGAACAGGAACAGCACGCCGGCATGGAACAGATTGCTGCCCAGTCGCAGCTGTCCGGCGCGCAGCATCTGCGACGAGTCGCTCTTCCACGTGTACTGGTCACGGTCGAAGCGCAGCAGGCTGCCGAGGAAGAACACCGCCAGACAGATGTACGGGTAGATCCCGAACAGGAAGAAGTCGATGGTTTTCATTGTGCGGCTCCGATGGTGTGCACGTCCGCCTTGCGGACGAACTGGACGGTTTGCGGCTGCTCGGGACGCGACTGACCGGCCGAGGAGCAGCCCCCGAAGGGTTCGGGCTCGGTCCAGGCCTCGTCGATTTCCGGCTCGGGCGGCAGCTTGACCGCCCTGACCTTCTCGCCCGCGAGCTCGACCGCAGCGTTGAGCACGGCGGCGTAGCGGCTGCCGCGCCCCTCGAGTGCGTTGAAGATGGCGTTGAGGATGTGGGCGGTCTCGCCGAGGAAATCGCGCGCCGAGAGCGCCGGCTGCGTGGAGGCGAACTCGAGCACCGCCGGCAGATAGTCGGGCAGCTCGTCGGGCGCGAGATCGAGGCCGGCCTGCGAGTAGGTCTGCCCCAGATCGACCATCGCCGGTCCGCGATCGCGCGAATCGCCATGCACGTGCTCGAACAGGTGCAGCGAAGTGGCGCGGCCGCGGTCGAACAGCTCGACGTATTCGGCCTCGGCCTCGAGCGGCCGGGCGCGTTCGAGCTGGCGCAACAGCGCGTCGAGCTCGGCCACCCGCGCGGCCGACAGGGCACCCTCGTCGACCAGCGCCGCGCGCAGGTCGGGAACATGCGCACGCAGCTCGGCGTCCGGGTAGGACAGCAGCGCGGCGAGCGCACGCAGCGTGTATTTCATCTCGGTGGTCTTCATGCTCACAGCTCCGCGATGATGGGAATGGTGCGTTTCTTCTTGCCGCCGAACAGGCTCGCGTCGCTGACGCCGTCCGAGCAGCCGTTGCCGAACGAGAAGCCGCAGCCGCCGCGCAGGTCAAAGGCGTTCTCCGCGTACTCGCGGTGCGCCGTCGGGATCACGAAGCGGTCCTCGTAGTTGGCAATCGCCATGACGTGGTACATGTCCTCGACCTGGGCGACGGTGAGCCCGGCCTCGGCCAGCACCTCGGCATCCTCGCGCTCGTCGACGTGCTTGGCACGCTGGAAGGCACGCATCGCGAGCATCTTCTTGAGCGCCGCGGTGACCGGCCCGGTATCGCCGGCGGTGAGCAGATTGGCCAGATACTTGACCGGGATGCGCAGTGAATCGACATCCGGCAGGCTGCCCATGGAGCCGATCTCGCCGGCGTTGGCCGCGGCGGTGATCGGCGAGAGCGGCGGCACGTACCACACCATCGGCAGCGTGCGGTATTCCGGGTGCAGCGGCAGCGCGACCTTCCAGTCCACCGCCATTTTGTAGACCGGGCTGATCTTGGCCGCCTCCAGCCAGGAATCGGGGATGCCGTCGGCGCGCGCCTGCTCGATCACCCTGGGATCGTGCGGATCGAGGAAGACGTCCAGCTGCGCCTGGTACAGGTCGCGGTCGTGCGGCGTGCTGGCCGCGCGCTCGATGGCGTCGGCGTCGTACAGCAGTACGCCCAGATAGCGGATGCGCCCGACGCAGGTCTCCGAACACACGGTGGGCTGACCCGCCTCGATGCGCGGGTAGCAGAAGATGCACTTCTCGGCCTTGCCGCTCTTCCAGTTGTAGTAGATCTTCTTGTACGGGCAGCCGGAGACGCACATGCGCCAGCCGCGACACTTGTCCTGATCGATGAGCACGATGCCGTCCTCCTCGCGCTTGTAGATCGAGCCGGACGGGCACGAGGCCACACAGGTCGGGTTCAGGCAGTGCTCGCACAGCCGCGGCAGATACATCATGAAGGTATTCTCGAACTGCCCGTAGATGTCCTTCTGCACGTCGTCGAAGTTCTTGTCCTTGGAGCGTTTGGAGAACTCGCCGCCGAGGATCTCCTCCCAGTTCGGCCCCCACTCGATCTTCTCCATGCGCTTGCCGGTAATCAGGCTGCGCGGACGCGCCGTGGGTGCCGCCTTCATCTCCGGCGCGGTGTGCAGGTGCTGGTAGTCGAAGGTGAAGGGCTCGTAGTAGTCGTCGATCTGCGGCAGGTTGGGGTTGGCGAAGATGCGCATCAGCGTCTTCCACTTGCCGCCCTGGCGCGGTTCGATGGAACCGTCGGCCTTGCGCACCCAGCCGCCGTTCCACTTGTCCTGGTTCTCCCATTCCTTGGGGTAACCGATGCCGGGCTTGGTCTCGACGTTGTTGAACCAGGCGTATTCGACACCTTCGCGGCTGGTCCACACGTTCTTGCAGGTCACCGAGCAGGTGTGGCAGCCGATGCACTTGTCGAGGTTCAGCACCATGCCGATCTGGGCTCGAATTCTCATAGCGGTCTCCTCAGGCGCCGGCCGGTTCGGCGACTTCGTCGTCGAGCCAGTCGATGCGGTTCATCTTGCGCACGACGACGAACTCGTCGCGGTTCGTGCCGATCGTGCCGTAGTAGTTGAAGCCGTAGCTGAACTGGGCGTAGCCGCCGATCATGTGCGTGGGCTTGGTGACGATGCGCGTGACCGAGTTGTGGATGCCACCGCGCATGCCGGTGATCTCGGACCCCGGCGTGTTGATGATCTTTTCCTGCGCGTGATACATCATCACCATGCCCGGATTGACGCGCTGGCTGACCACCGCGCGGGCGGCGATCGCGCCGTTGGCGTTGAACAGCTCGACCCAGTCGTTGTCCTCGATGCCGGCGCCCTTCGCGTCGTCCTCCGACAGCCAGATCACCGGCCCGCCGCGGTTGAGCGTGAGCATCATCAGGTTGTCGCTGTAGGTCGAGTGGATGCCCCACTTCTGGTGCGGCGTGATGAAGTTGAGCGTGATCTCCTTGTGGCCGTTGGGCTTGCGACCCATGACCTCCTCGATGGTCTTCAGGTCCACCGGCGGCCGGTAGCTCGACAGGCCCTCGCCGAAGGCCTGCATCCACGGGTGGTCCAGGTAGAACTGCTGGCGGCCGGTGAGCGTGCGCCACGGGATCAGCTCATGCACATTGGTGTAGCCGGCGTTGTAGCTGACCTTCTCGCTCTCCAGCCCGGACCAGGTGGGCGAGCTGATGATCTTGCGCGGCTGCGCCTGGATGTCGCGGAAACGGATCTTCTCGTCCTCGCGGTGCAGCGCCAGATGGGTGTGGTCGCGCCCGGTGATCTTCGACAGCGCGGCCCAGGCCTTGACCGCGACATGGCCGTTGGTCTCCGGCGCGAGCGAGAGCACGACCTCGGTCGCGTCGATGTCCGAGACGATGCGCGGCATGCCGCAACTCGTGCCCTCCTCGGCCACCACACCGTTGAGTTCGCCCAGCTGGTGCACCTCGTCCTGGGTGTTCCAGCCAATGCCCTTGCCGCCGTTGCCGAGCTTGTTCATCAGCGGACCCAGCGCGGTGAAGCGCGCGTAGGTATTGGGGTAGTCGCGCTCGACCACGGCGATCTGCGGCGCCGTCTTGCCCGGCACCAGTTCGCACTCGCCGCGCTTCCAGTCCTTGACGTCGAAGGGCTGGGCCAGCTCGGCCGGGGTGTCGTGCATCAGCGGGGTGAGCACCACTTCCTTCTCGACGCCCAGATGACCGACACAGACCTCGGAGAACTTCTTCGCGAAGCCCTTGTAGATCTCCCAGTCGCTCTTCGACTCCCACACCGGGTCGACCGCGGCCGACAGCGGGTGGATGAAGGGATGCATGTCGCTGGTGTTCAGATCGTTCTTCTCGTACCAGGTCGCGGTGGGCAGCACGATGTCCGAATACAGGCAGGTCGTGCTCATGCGAAAGTCCAGCGTCACCAGCAGGTCGAGCTTTCCTTCCGGAGCCTTGTCGTGCCAGGCCACTTCCTGCGGCTTGGCGTCATCGTCCCCGAGGTGCTTGCCCTGCACACCATGACTGGTGCCCAGCAGGTGCTTGAGGAAGTACTCGTGACCCTTGCCCGAGGAGCCGAGCAGGTTGGAGCGCCAAACGAACAGGTTGCGCGGCCAGTTGGCCGGATGATCCGGGTCCTCGCAGCTCATCTTCAGCGAGCCGTCCTTGAGGCCGGCGACCACATGGTCCTTCGCTTCGACGCCGCGCTCGGCCGCGGTGCGCGCGACTTCCAGCGGGTTGGTCTGCAGTTGCGGCGCGCTGGGCAGCCAGCCCATGCGCTCGGCGCGCACGTTGTAGTCGATCAGGCTGCCGCCGAAGGCGGCCTTGTCGGCCAGCGGCGAGAGGATCTCGTCGACGCCGAGTTTTTCGTAGCGCCACTGGTCGGTGTGCGCGTAGAAGAAGCTCGTCGAGTTCTGCTGGCGCGGCGGGCGGATCCAGTCCAGCGCGAAGGCCAGCGCCGTCCAGCCGGTCTGCGGACGCAGCTTCTCCTGGCCCACGTAGTGCGCCCAGCCGCCGCCGCTCTGGCCGATGCAGCCGCACAGCATCAGCATGTTGATGATGCCGCGGTAGTTCATGTCGCTGTGGTACCAGTGGTTCATCGCCGCGCCGATGATCACCATGGACTTGCCGCGGGTCTTGTCGGCGTTGTCGGCAAACTGGCGCGCCACGGCGATGGCCTGGTCACGCGGCACACCGGTGATCTTCTCCTGCCAGGCCGGCGTGTAGGGCACGTCGTCGTCGTAGCTGGTGGCGGCGCCGGTGATGCCGCAGGGCCGCCCCAAGGCATCACCCGCCCCCTCGGGGGGCAGCGAAGACGCGTCAGCGTCGAGCGTGGGGGTCCCAAACTCGTTTTCCAGACCGCGCGCGACGCCGTAGTTGGCCGCGACCAGATCGAACACGGTGGCGACCGTCGCCTCGCCCGATTCGAGCTTGACGGTAGTCACCGGCACCTTGCGTACCAGCACCTCTTCCTGCGTGTTGGCGGTGAAGTTGGGCGTCGCGATGCCGCCGAAGTACGGGAAGCCGACATCGGCCACGTCATGCGCCGGGGCATCGACCTCGAGCGCGGACAGGCGCAGCTTCACCTGCTTGTCGCCGCCGGCCTCCTTGTCCTCGAGGTTCCAGCGCCCCTCGTCCTCACGCCCTTCCGCACCCCAGCGGAAGCCGATGGAACCGTTGGGCACGACCACGCGCCCGGCCTCGTCGAAGGCCAGTGTCTTCCATTCGGGGTTGTTGCCCTGCCCGGCCGCGCCCTTGAGGTCGCTGGCGCGCAGATAGCGTCCCGGTACCATGACCTTGCGGCCGTCGCCCAGCGTGCGCTCCTCGAGCTGCACCAGCAGCGGCAGGTCGGTGTAGCGCCGCACGTAGTCATCGAAGTACGCGCTGCGCCGTTCGAAGTAGAACTCCTTGAGGATGACGTGGCCCATGGCCATCGCGAGCGCCGCATCCGTGCCCTGCTTGGGATGCATCCAAAGGTCGCACAGCTTCGCGACCTCGGAGTAGTCGGGCGTGATCGCCACCGTCTTGGCGCCCTTGTAGCGCACCTCGGTGAAGAAGTGCGCGTCCGGGGTACGCGTCTGCGGCACGTTCGAGCCCCAGGCGATGAGGAAGGTCGAGTTGTACCAGTCGGCCGACTCGGGCACGTCGGTCTGCTCGCCCCACACTTGCGGGCTGGACGGCGGCAGGTCGCAGTACCAGTCGTAGAAGCTCATGCACACGCCGCCGATGAGGCTCAGATAGCGGCTGCCGGCGGCGTAGGAGACCATCGACATGGCCGGGATCGGCGAAAAGCCGATGACGCGGTCCGGGCCGTACTTCTTGATGGTGTAGACGTTGGCGGCCGCGATGATCTCGTCGACCTCGTCCCAGCTCGCCCGCACGAAGCCACCCAGGCCGCGCTGGCGCTGGTAGTCGCGCCGCTTGTCCTCGTCCTCGACGACCATCGCCCAGGCGTCGACGGCGCTGTTGGCCACGCTGCGCGCCGCGCGCCAGTGCGCCATCAGGCGACCGCGCACCATCGGGTACTTCACGCGGTTGGCGCTGTACAGGTACCACGAGTAGGAGGCGCCGCGCGCACAGCCACGCGGCTCATGGTTGGGCAGATCGGCGCGCGTGCGCGGGTAGTCGGTCTGCTGCGTCTCCCAGGCGACGATGCCGCCCTTGACGTAGATCTTCCACGAACACGAACCCGTGCAGTTGACCCCGTGGGTCGAGCGCACGACCTTTTCGTGCGCCCAGCGGTTGCGGTAGGCGTCTTCCCAGGTGCGGTCCTCGCCGGTGACCGTGCCGTGACCGCCGGCGAAGGACTCGGTGGGTGTCGTGAAGTGCTGCAGTCGGTCGAGAAAGTGGCTCATCGTTTCACTCCTTGCGAATTCGTTCGGGTGCGGGTCACGGGTTCTTCACGTAGGCGTTGCGGCGCAGGTAGAACCACCAGTTGAGGATCAGGCACAGCGCGTAGAACACGGCGAAGCCGTACATCGCGACTTCCGGCGAGCCGGCCTTGATCTGCTGGCCGATCACCACCGGCGCGATGAAGGAGCCGTAGGCGGCCACCGCCGAAGTCCAGCCCAGCACCGGGCCGGCCTGCTCGCGGTCGAAGATCACGCCGACGCTGCGGAAGGTCGAGCCGTTGCCGATGCCCGAGGCGGCGAACAGCGCCACGAACAGCAGCATGAAGACCAGGAAGTACGCCTCCGGCGTGGGCGAACGGTAGGCCAGGAACATCACGTAGCCGGCCGCCACCGAGGCCACCACCATCACCAGCGAGACGATCTGGGTGACGATGGAGCCGCCGACCTTGTCCGAGATCCAGCCGCCCAGCGGACGCGTGGCCGCACCCACGAAGGGGCCGATCCACGCCCAGGTCAGGGCCGACGGGGCGTTGGGGTTGAGCGTGGTATGGGTCAGGCCGCCGGCGCCGTCGGGCAGGTGCTGGAAGCCGAAGATCACCGTGATCGACAGCGGCACGGCCATCGAAAAGCCGATGAAGGAGCCGAAGGTGACGATGTAGAGCACCGTCATCGACCACGTGTGCTTGTTCGAGAAGATGCGGAACTGGCGGTTGAGGTTGGCCTTCATGTCGCCGAAGGCCACGACCTTCATCGCCAGCAGCGTGGCGACGATGATCAGCGGCATCGCCACCCACATGTTGAGCACGCCCAGGCCGGTCGGCGCGGGCAGATACAGCCAAAGACCCAGCGCGGCGACCACCAGGCCGACGCCGTAGAGCAGCAGCACCTTGAGGAAGGCCGCGCCGGCGTTGCCGATGGTCGGCGAGACGCTCCTGAGGTTGTTCATGCCGAACCATGCCGCGATGGCCAGCGGCACCAGCAGCAGCAGCCACACCAGACCCGCGTTCTGGATGAAGGTCTGGGTGCCCGCCGGAATCTTGCCCAGCAGCGTGCCCGAGTCACGCACCAGCGGCATCGACTCGCCGAAGCCGACGACGCCGAACAGGCCCACCGTCATCACCGCCGGGATCAGGATCTGCGAACCGGTCACGCCAAAGTTGCCCAGACCCGCGTTCAGGCCCAGCGCCGTGCCCTGCAGCCTCTTCGGGTAGAAGGTGCTGATGTTGCTCATCGAGCACGCGAAGTTGCCGCCGCCGATGCCCGAGAGCAGCGCCAGCAGCTGGAATACCCACAGCGGCGTGTCGGTGCTCTGCAGCGCGACGCCGGCGCCGAAGGCCGGAATCATCAGCAGCGCCGTGGTCAGGAAGATGGTGTTGCGCCCGCCCGACAGGCGGATGAAGAAGGACGAGGGGATGCGCAGCGTCGCGCCGGACAGCCCCGCGATCGCGGTCAGCGTGAACAGCTCCTCGCGGGCGAACGGAAAGCCCAGGTTGAGCATCTGCACCGCGATGATTCCCCACATCAGCCACACGGCGAAGCCGCAGAACAGCGCGGGAATCGAAATCCACAGGTTGCGCGTGGCGAAACGACTGCCGGTCTCGGCCCAGAAGGCCTCGTCCTCGGGACGCCAGTCGTCGAGGGTGGCGCCGTGCTTGCGCGCGTCCTGTTGCGGGGTGGTGGCCATGCCTTGCATTTGCCTTCTCCTTCGATGATGCCGGGTCAGCGGGACTCGGCGGCCGGACCACCGCCGTGGCCGCGGAAAATGTCGGTGCTGCGCACCTCGGTCCAGTACATCCACGCCAGCGACACGCAGGTCACGCCGTAGAGCAGCATGAAGGCGCTCGAGCGCACGCCCGTGATGTCGAGCAGCGCGCCGAACAGGATGGGCAGCAGGAAGCCGCCCAGGCCGCCGACCAGGCCGACGATTCCTGACACCGCGCCGATCTCGTTGGGGAACTCGTCCGAGATGTACTTGAAGACCGAGGCCTTGCCGAAGGCCCACACCACGCCGACGATGAACAGCAGCGCGGTGAATACCCAGACGTTGTGATGGATTTCGAAGCTCTGCGGGCCGTCGGTGGTCATCACCGTGAATTCGGTGTGCGGGTAGGACAGCAGGAACAGGCACACCCAGGACACCCACATCACCCACCAGGTGACCTTGTGTGCGCCGTGACGGTCCGACAGCCACCCGCCGACCGCACGCAGCAAGCCACCGGGCAGCGAGAAGCAGGCCGCCAGCAGCGCCGCGACCTCGATGCCGACGCCGAACTCGTTGATGTAGTACTTGGTCATCCACAGCGCCAGCGCGACATAGCCGCCGAAGACGATGGAGTAGTACTGGCAGTACTTCCACACGCGCGGATTCCTGAGCACCCGCAGCTGTTCGGCGAGCGTGACGCTCGACGAGACGCGGTGGGCGGGGTCGGAGTAGCTGAAGAACCAGAACGCGATGGCGGTGACCAGCATCGCCACCGCGAAGGCCTGCGGCACGAACTGCCAGCCGAAAGCGACCACCAGCGCCGGGGCGACGAACTTGGTCAGCGCCGCACCCGAGTTACCTGCGCCGAACACGCCCATCGCGAAGCCCTGGTTGCCGCGCTCGAACCAGCGTGCCGCGTAGGCGATGCCCACCGAGAACGAACCGCCGGCCAGGCCCACGAACAGGCCGAGCACGAGGAACTGCCAGTACTCGGTGGCGTAGCTGATGAGCCAGATCGGCACTACCGTGGTGAGCATCAGCACGAAGAAAACGACGCGGCCGCCGTAGCGGTCGGTCCAGATGCCCAGCGGCAGGCGCGAGAGGGAGCCGGTCAGCACCGGCGTGGCGGCAAGCAGGCCGAACTGGGTCTCGTTCAGGCCCAGCTCGTCCTTGATGGGGATGCCGATCACGGCGAACATCATCCACACCGCGAAGCACACGGTGAATGCGAAGGTGCTCGATACCAGAACCGAAATCTGCTGCCTGCGCCGTGCCACCATGATCGGGCCTCCCTAGGCTCCTCTTTCACGATTTGCAGACTACGCAGTCGGCAGTGGCGGGAAAATTCTCCTGATGGCGTAAGGGGTACTAGTCTTGCGACCGTGCGGTTAGTCCTTTCGGACTAGTTCTTCGCGTGCGCCCGCCGCAGCGTGCGCACGCAGCACGCCGGCCATGATCCACAACAGCACGGCGAAGTCCGCGGCGACGAGCACCCCGGCGGCGCGCGCAAGCCACGCCTCGGCGACGAACACCGCCAGCAGCACGACGCCCAGCGCACCGACGTGAATGCGCGCGTGCAGCGCCACGCGGCCATCGGGTTGCAGCTTGCGGACGTTGGGCGCGCGCCGCCCCGCCTGGCTCAGGTCCAGCCAGCACAGGAAGGGCACGATCTTGTAGAGCATGCCCTGGATGGCGCTGGTGAAGCCCCCATAGAGCAGCAGCACGCCGGCCGCCACGGCCCACGCGTCGCCGCCACGGGTACGCGCCACCACCACGCAGACGATGCCGGCAGCGAAGGCGATCATCGCCAGGCGGAAGGCACGCGTGGTCGCATCCGGCACGGCACGGCGCGAACGCCGCTGCAGCCACAGCGTGGTCGCGGCAAAGCACGCCCCCAACGCCAGCATCAGCGCCAGGGCGAGATTCGCGAGCACGGTCGCCCCGGCTGCGAGCGCGCCACTCCACAAGGCCAGCGCGACGAACAACGCGAGCGCCCAGCGGCGCGTCATCCACGCCGGGTAGGCCGGCGTGATCTGGAACATCGGCACCACGATCCAGCTGGTCGCGGCGAGCAACATGCCGGCCGCGCCGAGCAGCGCCCAGCCCACGTGCATTTCGAGCAGCGGCGCGAACGGCAACTGCAATGCACCACCCAGCACCTGTGCAAGGGTCGCGCCCAGCAGCGCCGCCACGCCGATGCCGACCAGCGCCAGGCGCAGGTCGCGCTGCGTGTCCAGGTCGGCGCGCGCCCCCCACAGGCCGATGGCCACCGCCGCGATGAAGAGGCTCGCCGCCGCGCCGAGCAGCAGGCCGCCGCCACGAATCATCTGCGCCTCGCCGAAACCCAGACCCCAGGACAGCATGGCCGCACCGGCGAGCAAGGCCAAATGGACCACGCCGGCCAGCCAGACGCCGCCGGGCACGGCCACACCGGCCACCACCGGCAGGACTTGCATCAGCGCCCCGCACATCGCCACCAGCATGAAGCCCACGGCGAGCAGATGGGTCGCCGCGAAGGCCGCCGGCTGCCAGCGCGAAGCCAGCGCCTCGGGCGCGAACACCAGCAACAGGCCGACGGCGACGCCGAACAGCGGCGCAGTCAGCAGAAAACGCATGGGGACGCGCAACGGCGGCGTGGCGTCGTAACACAGCGCACCGGCGGCCGGGTTCACGCCAGGCTCCGCAGAAAAATCGAGCAGTTCATGCGTCCATTTTCGAAGCGTCAGAATAAAAAACCTTGATCAAGGTCAATCGATTTCCGGCACGCCCGCGGTATGCTTCGCGCGCTTCGCCGAAGTATCACTTTTGAAATATGTCTCAAGAGATACTGCGAGGCCGACAGAATCACCGATCAGTCAGCCCCGGCGCCGACGGTCCCGCTCCCACAAGGACGGCATCGAGGCCCGGCCCGCGCCCGAGAGAGCGCGGCAAGGCCCAACAACGAGAAGCCAACATGAACCTGACCCGGATTCCCGCCCTGCTCCTGTCCCCGCGCGCTGCCTGGCGCGAGTTGATGAAGAAGCCGCCGTGCACCACGCGCACCTTCGCCAACGTCGCCCTGCCCTTCGCGTTGCTGCCGCCCGCGATGATCCTGCTCGCCGCGCACACCGTCGGCGCCGTGCATTTTCCGACCGTGAAGGCCGGAATGTGGGAACTGGTCGCCGCCGTGTTCCTGGTCGCCGAACTGCTGTCGATCTTCCTGATGGCCTGGGCGGTCGACGCCACGGTGCGCGCCAAGGGCGGCCGCAGCGACATGAACGGCGCCTTCCTGGTTGCCGCGATCGCGCCGCTGCCGCTGTGGATCTCTTCGCTGGGCCTGCTCAGCTCCAGCCTGACGATCGCCGCCGGTATCCCGGCTCTCGGCCTGGCTGTCTCGGCCGTGCTGATCCGCCAGGGCATCCGTGCCGTGCTGAGCGTCCAGGAAGTCGATTGCCGCGAAGTGTCGATGCGCGTGATCGGCTTCGGCATGGTCAATACCATGGTGCTGGCCGGTATCGTGCTGCTGCCGCTGTTCATGTTGGCCTGATTCCCGGCCCCAATCCGTTCCCGAAGGCCCGGCATGTCCGGGCCTTCGTGCGTCCGGGCCCTGCATCGCCTTGCCGGCTTGACCCGCATCAAGCCGGAGTGGGCGCGCGCACGCTAGTCTGTCGCCGTTCCCGACCCGCACGGCATCACGCCGTGCCCGACCGGCTCGACCAACATGACCGCGCCCGATGCCTCTCCCACCCCGCAGTTCGCCACGGTACTACCGCCCGCCATCATCGCCGCCCTGCTGTTTACGCTGATGCTGCCGGTCACGGCGATGGTTCCGGTGCTGCCCGCGCTCACGGTGGAACGTCATCCGGGCCTCGGCGATATCGCGCGTCACGCCTTCATGTCGGCCAACATGATCGGTGCGATGATCGCCGCGCCGTTGGCCGGCTGGCTGGCCGACCGCAACGGCCGGCGCACGGCGCTGATCGTCGCCGCACTGGCGCTTAACGCAGCGAGCCTGTTCGCGCTCGCCAGCGAGCATGCCTACGGCGTGGTGCTGACCCTGCGCTTCATCGAGGGCTGCGCTCACATCAGCGCGCTGTCTTTGCTGATGACGCTGGCCGCCGACCACGCCCGCCACGATCGTCTGGGCGGCACCATGGGCGGCGTCGGTGCGGCCATCGGTCTGGGCGTGGCCGCCGGCGCGCCGCTGGGCGGCTGGATCGGCGCACACGACGCCGCTCTGGTGCCGTTCGCCGGCGGCGCGCTGGCTGCCGCTCTCGCGCTGGCAGCGGCGTGTTTGCTGCGCGACGCCCCGGCCACCCCGTGCGGGCGTCGCTCGCCGTTTGCGGCCGTGGGCCAACGACACGCGCTGGCCATCCCCTATGTCTTCGCCTTTGTCGACCGCCTCACGGTGGGCTTCATCGTGTCGACACTGACGCTGTACATGGCCGTCGTGCTGGAAATGGGCCCTGCCCCCATCGGTGCAGCGATGGCCGCCTTTCTGGTGCCATTCTCGCTGCTGACATGGCCGGTCGGGCGTTTGTGCCGCCATGTCGACGCGTTCGCGCTGATGCTCGTTGGCAGCGTGCTGTACGGCGCCTTCCTGATCGCGCTGCCGCTGGCCGGGCGTGATGCGCTGCTGTCGCTGATGGCCGCCGGAGGCGTGGTCGGCGCCACGATGTATGCGCCGTCTCTGGTGCTCACCGCGGTACTGGCGCCGGACGGCGCCCGCGCGACCACGCTGGCCGGTTTCAACATCGTCGGCTCGGCCGGCTTCGCGCTGGGACCGCTGCTCGCCGGCAGCCTGGTCGCCTGGCTGCGCGCGAGCGGTATCGATCCCTACGTGCCGGTGTTCGTCGTCTTCGGTCTGTTCGAGATCGTGCTCGCGTTCGCGCTGCTGCCGCTGTGGCGACGGCATCGACTCCGGCCGGCGCTCGCCGGCACCCTGGAACCGTCCTGACCCGAGGCGAAGCCCCATGACCACACCCGATTGCACACCCATGAGCGACGCCGAACTGGCCGAATGCCTCAATATCCTTCTCGAATGCGAGCGCGCCGGCGTCAAGGTGCTGGGCGAATATGAAAAGGACTTCGCCGACGAGGCCGACGCACGCACGCTGATCGTCGAGTCGCGTCACGACGAGGGCCGCTACTGCCGGCTGATGTTCGGCTATCTGCAGGAACTGGGCGCCGACATCAGCCGCGCGACCGGCGGCTTCGCCGACAAGGCGCGGGCCGTGCCAGGCCGCGCCGAACCGCGGTCAGGGCTGGGTCGCACGCGAGACCGAGCGTGTACCGCGCGTGCCCTAAGCCCACATGCGCGACGGCCTGCGCGAGATGCTCGACACGCACCGCGCCAACATCGGCAAATGCGACACGCTGATCGGCACGCTGGGCTGAGTCACCGGCGAAAATCCTCAAGCCGCGCGCGCTGACGTCCGTTGCAGACGCTGGCCCCCTACGGATCGCACACCATGAAGAAGAACGCCGTAAACCGCAGCCCATCGACAATCGGGCAACGCCTGACGCTGCTCGTCGCAATACCGCTGGCCGCGCTGATCGTGTTCGCCGGTCTCGGCATCCACGCCGGCTGGCAGAAGTACCGCTCGGCCGCGATCACCCAGGAACTGATGTCGATCTCGGTCGCCGCCAACGATCTGATCCACCGCATGCAGGTAGAGCGCGGCGCTTCGGGCGTGTTCCTGAGCAGCCGCGGCGAGCGCTTCGCCGACGCGCTGCCCGGCTATCGCGCCGAAACCGGCACTGCGCTGCAGGCGCTGCTGGCCCGCATCGACGCGACCGGTTCGGCCAGCCTGCCGGACGTGGCCGTGGTGCTGGAGGCCGCGCGAGAACGTCTCGACGGCCTGGCCGCCACGCGCGCCGCCATCGACGCGCAGGAGATGGATGCCGGCGCCAGCGGCGCGTGGTACTCGGGCACCATCGACCGCCTGATTGACGGCATGGCCGCGGTCGCGCGCTACAACGAGGATCCCACCATCGCGCAGCGCGCCTCGGCCTTCGAATCGCTGGTGCGCGCCAAGGAAAGCGCCGGGCTGGAGCGCGCGCTCAACGCCCAGGTGTTCGCCGCCAACTTCTCCACGCCCGAGCAGTACGAACGGCTGATCCGGCTGGTCAACCGTCAGGAAGCCTTCTTCGAGATGTTCCACACCGCCGCCGGCGAAGCGCTGGCGGGCGCTCTCGACACGCTGCGCGACTCGGAGGCGGAGCGCGAGGTGCTGCGCCTGCGCGGCATCATCGAGGAACTGCAGATGCTGGGCGGCTTCGATGTCGCTCCCGAGGACTGGTTCGCCGCCAGCACGCGGCGCATCGAAGGCCTACGCGTGATCGAGCAGCAGCTCGCGGGCGCGATCGATGCCGCCTCCGGCACGCTGGTGGACGCCGGCCAGCGCGCGCTGGCGCTGACGCTGGCCGCGGCGATGCTGGCGGTGCTGTTCACGGTGGCCGTCTCGACCTGGGTCGCGCGCAGCATCGCGCGCCCGCTCAAGGCCGCCATCGAGGTCGCCGAACACGTCTCGCGCGAGGACGATTTCACCCACAAGGTGCCGGAAGAAGGCGTGGCCGAGGTGATGCGCGCCGCGCAGGCCTTCAACGCGCTGATGGACAAGTTCCGCCTCATTCTCGGCGAAACCGGCCAGTCCAGCCATGCCATCGCCTCGGCCGCGCAGTCGCTGTCGGCCTCCAGCGGCGAACTGAGTCGCGGTGCTGATCTGCAGTCGGATGCCGCCTCGTCGATGGCGGCCGGTGTCGAGCAGGCCTCGGTCAGCATCAGCGAGACCGCCACCAACGCGGAATCGGCCGCCGAGCTGGTCAACAATGCGCGCGAACGCACCCAGGCTGCGCTGCGCCTGATGAAGGAGATGGTCGATCGCGTGCGCCACATCGCCTCGCGCATCAACGCCTCCAGCCGGGACGTGCTGGAACTGGAAACCAACTCGCAGAAAATCGGCGGCATCGTCGCGGTGATTCGCGAGATCGCCGAACAGACCAACCTGCTCGCGCTCAACGCCGCCATCGAGGCGGCGAGGGCCGGCGAACAGGGACGCGGCTTCGCGGTAGTGGCGGACGAGGTGCGCAAGCTGGCCGAGCGCACCTCGTCCGCCACCGGCGAGATCGGCGCCATCATCGAGGAGATCCAGGGGCGCGTCGGCGGCACCGTGACGGCGATGCAGGAGACCGATGCGGACGCTGATTCCAGCCTCGAACTGGTCACGCGCACGGCAGGCGCCCTGGAGGAGATCGGCGACAGCTCGGCGCACGTGGCAGACAATGTGCAGGCCATCGCCGATGCGCTGCGCGAGCAGAACGGCGCCGTGCAGCAGGTAGCCGTCAACGTCGAGCGCATTGCCGACATGTCCGGTCAGAACAGCGCCTCGGCGCAGTCCAACGCCGCCACGGCGGCGCAGATGGAGGAACAGGTGGCACGGCTCGATGCGCTGATCTCGCGCTTTCGGCTGCAGGCCGCCTGAAACGGGCCAAGTCGGCCCCGCCGACATGGCAGCAAGATGTATAGTTCGGCGCTGAAACAAAAAACCCTACCCACGGCACGGAATATGCAGGACGAGCGAACGGCGACCGGTCGGCAGCAGGTGCAAGCCACGGCCGACGCGACGGCCCCGGCAACGGGGCCGTCTGCTTATGCGCGCCGCTTCATGGTGCTCGCGGCGCTGTATCTTGTCGCGGCATGGACCGGCCACCTGGTCGCGCTGACCACCGGCTACGCCTCGCCGCTGTGGCCCGCCGCCGGCATCGCGCTGGCCGGTCTGCTGACCTGGGGGCTGCGCCTGTGGCCCGCGCTGTGGCTCGCCGGTCTGCTCACCGAGTTGTTCATCGCCCCGTCCGGCGGTCACTGGCCGGCGGCCATCGGCATCGCCTGCGGCATCGCGCTGCAGGCCCTGGTGGGGGCGTGGCTGGCGCGACGCTGGCTGGGCGCCGTCGAGGCGCGTCACGCCGATCGCGCGCTGGCCCTGCTGATCCTGCTCTGCGGACCCCTGGCATCCACGCTCGCGCCGGGAATCGGCGTCGCCACGCTGTACGCCGCGGGAGTGATGCAGGCGCCCGATCTGCTCGACAACTGGCTGCTGTGGTGGGCCGGAGACACCGCCGGCGTGCTGCTCTTCACCCCGCTCGCGCTGGCCATGTGGCCCGGTAGCGGCGAGTTGCGACGGCACTGGGAGGGCGGCTGGCGCGTGGCCGTGATTCCGGCCGTGACCGCCTTCCTGCTGGTCGCAGGGCTGGTGCAGATGACACGCCTGGAGGACTCCCGCGAGCGCGCCGAAGCCCGGCAGGCCATGGACATCGTCGGCGATCGTGGCCTGCTCGACTTGGCCGGCGCGCTCGAGCCGCTCAACGGCGTGGTGCGACTGTTCACGTCCAGCAGCAGCGTCACGCGCGAGGAGTTCCGCCGCTACACGGCCGGACTGCACGAACGACCGGCTCTCATCGGGATCGACTGGGCGCCGCGTGTGCGCGATGTCGAGCGCGAGGCCTTCGAGGCCTCGGTACGTGCCGGCGGCCTCGTCGACTACGTCGTCTTCGACTTCGACGCAGAAGGCGCCCGCCAGCCCAGTCCTCCGCGCGCCGAACACTTTCCGGTGCTCTACAGCGAGCCGATGTGGCTCAACGACGAGGCCCTGGGGCTGGATCACGCCCAGTCTGCCGAGCGACGGGCAGCGATGATGCGCGCGCTCGAGGTACCGGGCAGCGTGCATGTCGTGCGTGACGAGTTGCTGCGCACGCAACGCTCGAGCCTGCTGGTCTTCCTGCCCGTGCTCTCGCCCGGCGACGAGTCGTTGGACGGTTACGTCGTCGGCGTGCTCGACCTGCAGCACCTCCTCGATGACCTGACCCGTCTGGCGCAGGCGCAGGCTCTGGCGTTCCGCGTGCACGACGTCAGCCCCGGCACGCCCTCGCGCGTGCTCTACGACACGCTGCCGGCGCAGGCCACGCCGGAAGTTTCGCGCGAACTCCAGATCGGCGGCCTGGTGTGGCGCATCGACATGGCCCGCATCGCGCCAGATCGGGACGCGGGCGCCACGCCGGCGGTTCGGGCCTATCTGGGGTTTTCGGTATTCGCGTCGCTGCTGGTGGCTTTTGCCGTGCTCGGCAGCGCCGGGCGCAACGCCGCCACCAATGCCCGCGTGCGCGAGCGCATCACCGAACTGGCCGAGACGCTGGCCCGGCTGCGCGATCGCGAGGCCGAGGAGCGCGCGGTGCTCGACAACATCGTCGAGTGCGTCATCACCATCGCCACCGACGGACGCGTCATCAACATCAACCGCGCGGTCGAGCCGATGTTCGACTACCGGCCGGACGAGGTGATCGGCCGCAACGTCTCCATGCTCATGACCGGCGCCGACTCGGCCACCCACGACGACTACATCCGCCGCTACCTGGATACCGGCGAGCGGCGCATCATCGGGCGCAACCGCGAGGTCGTCGGCCGCCACAAGGACGGCCACGACATCGCGCTGGAACTGGCGGTGAGCGAATACGTGTTCGGCGATCGCCGCGTGTTCACCGGCACGCTGCGCGACATCACCGAGCGCAAGGCGCTGGTGGCCGACCTGACGCGCGCGCGCGAACACGCGGATGAAGCCAACCGCGCCAAGTCGGCCTTCCTCGCCGCCATGAGCCACGAGATCCGCACGCCGATGAACGGCGTGGTGGGCCTGGCCGACGTGCTCGCCTGCAGCAGCCTCAACGAATACCAGCGCGATCTGGTGCGCACCATCCGCGAATCCTCCACCGCGCTGCTGACGCTGATCGACGACATCCTCGACTTCTCCAAGATCGAGGCCGGGCGGCTGGAGATCGAGTTGCGCCCGCTGGCGCTGACCGAGGTCGTCGAAGGCGTGTGCGCCTCGCTCTCGCCCGTCGCGGTGCGGCGCGGCGTGGACGTCTCGCTGTACATCGACCCCGCGCTGCCCGCCGGCGTGATCTCGGATGAAGTGCGGCTGCGCCAGGTGCTCTACAACATCGTCGGCAACGCCATCAAGTTCTCGGCCGGGCGGCCCGACGTGCGCGGCGTGGTATCGCTGCGCGTGGTGCGTGCCGGGGACGATCCGCTGCGCGTGTGCTTCAGCGTGGCTGACAACGGCATCGGCATCGCGCCCGAGCGTCTGTCCGACCTGTTCCGCCCGTTCACGCAGGCCGAGACCTCGACCACCCGCCGCTACGGCGGCACCGGCCTGGGGCTGGCGATCTGCCGCAGACTGGTCGACATGCTCGGCGGCGAGATCAGCGTGGACAGCGCCGTCGGACGCGGCGCCACCTTCCGCGTCACGCTGCCGCTGGAAGTCGCGGCCGACATCGGGGCGCCGCCGCTGCCGGTGCTCGACGGCGTCGATTGCCTGATCGGCCCGTGCTGCGGCGCCGACGCCGACATCGTCGAAGCCTATCTGACGCAGGCCGGTGCGCGCACTCACCGCCCCGCCGACACCGCCGAAGCGCTCGACGTCGCGCGCGACGCACAGCCGCCGCTGATCGTCATCGACTGTACGCGCGACGGCGACGCGCCGGCCTCCGAGTACCTACTGGCCGGCATCGACGCGCACGGCGTGCGTCTGCTGCGCGGACGCGGCGCCGGCCGTCTCGACCCGCGGCGCCAGATCGCGGTGGACGCCAACGTGCTGCGCCGCGCCACCCTGCTGCGCGCGGTCGCCGTGGCCGCCGGCCGCGCCTCGCCCGAGTCCGCCGACGAGGCCGACGCCGGCGGCCTGCCCCGCCCCGCGGCACCGCCCGACGTGGAAGCCGCACGCGCCGAGCACCGGCTGATCCTGGTGGCCGAGGACAACGAGATCAACCAGAAAGTCATCCTGCACCAGCTCGCGCTGCTCGGTTATGCAGCAGAAGTGGCCGAGGACGGCGCGCAGGCGCTGTCGATGTGGCGGCGCGGCGCCTACGCCCTGCTGCTCACCGACCTGCACATGCCGCATCTGGACGGCTACGCGCTGACTGCCGCGATCCGTCGCGAGGAACGCCCCGGCAGCCACATTCCCATCCTCGCGCTGACCGCCAACGCGCTGCGCGGCGAGGAACGACGCGCGCTCGACGCCGGCATGGACGCCTATCTGACCAAGCCGGTGCAGCTTGACCTGCTGCGCAGCACGCTCGAACACCATCTGCCCGGCGCCGTCGCACGCGCGCACACGCCGGTCGCGCCGCGTGCGTCCGAAACTCCGCGCGACGACCCCGCGCTTCCGCTGTTCGACGTTTCGGTGCTGGAAGAGCTGGTGGGTGACGATCAGCAGATCGTGCGTGAATTCCTCGATGAATTCCGCCGCAGCGCGAGGGATCTGGCCGAGTCCCTGCGCACCGCGCTCGATGGCGGCTGGCCCGCTGAAGCCGGCAATGCCGCGCACAAGCTCAAATCGGCCGCACGCTCGGTCGGCGCGCTGGCCCTGGGCGAGGAATGTGCCATCATCGAACGCGAGGCGCGTCAGTCCAATGCCGACGCCCTCGCCGTCCGCCTGCCTGGTTTTGACGCGCTACTGCGCGAGACCGGGCGGTTGATCGAAGCCCACCTGGCGGGAGCCGACAAGGCATGAGCACTCTGGTCATCGATGACGAAGCCTTCGTGCGCAAGCTGCTCGCGCACCTGCTCGGCCGCGTCGGCGTGCACGACGTGCTCGCCTGCGACGGCGGACGCGGCGCGCTCGATCTGCTCGCGCAGCGCTCCGACATCGATCTGATCTTCCTCGACCTGCAGATGCCCGGCATGGACGGCGTGGAGTTCATCCGCCATCTGGTCACGCGCGAGTATCGCGGCGCGCTGGTGCTGGTCAGCGGCGAGGACGAACGCATCCTGCACACCGCCGGGCGGCTGGCGCGCGCGCACCGCCTCGACGTACTGGGAGAGATCCGCAAGCCGGTCGGCCCCGACGCGCTGCGCGAGGTGCTGGCGCGGCGCGGCACGCAGACCGTCACGCCACAGCCCGGCCAACGGCGCGAATACGACGCCGAGGCCCTGCGCACGGCGATTGCCGAAGGCCAGCTGATCAACCACTACCAGCCCAAGGTATCGCTGGAGAACGCGCAGTTCGCCGGCGTCGAGACCCTCGTGCGCTGGCAGCACCCCTCCGACGGCCTGGTCGGGCCGGACCGCTTCATTCCGCTGGCCGAGGACAACGGCCTGATCGACGCGCTGACCCGCAACGTGCTGGAAACCGCTCTGCGCGACATGCGCACCCTGCTCGACGGCGGCAACGCCATCCAGGTGGCGGTGAACGTGTCGATGCAGAACCTGCACGCGCTGGATTTTCCGGAGTACGTCGCGCGCGTCGCGCTGGCAGCCGGCGTGCCGCTGGGGGCGCTGATCCTGGAAGTGACCGAGTCACGCCTGATGGACGATCCGCTCTCGGCGCTGGAAATCCTCACCCGTTTGCGCCTCAAGCGCATCGGCCTGTCCATCGACGACTTCGGCACCGGGCATTCCTCGCTCGCGCAACTGCGCGACATCCCGTTCACCGAGCTCAAGCTCGACCGCAGCTTCGTGCACGGTGCGGCGCGCGACGCGGCGCAGCGCGCCATTCTCGATGCCAGCCTCGATCTCGCGCGCCAGCTCGGCATCATGACGGTCGCCGAAGGCGTCGAAGACCGCGAGGATTGGGAATTCCTGCGCGCGCGCGGCTGCCATCTGGCGCAGGGCTGGTTCATCGCCCGCCCGCTCGCGGCGGGCGAACTGCCCGCCTGGATCGCCGCCTGGAACGCCCGCCGCGGCGAGGTGCTGGGCTACCTCTGAACGCGCAGGCTCAGTACGCCGGCATGTGCCGGCCTTGAGGCATGTGGTCGCCGCCGCGCTGCAGCACCGAGGCATCCAGCTCATCAAAGCGCAACACGCGGCCATCATGCTCGGTGGCCAGCGCACGCGCATCGGCCTCCGACGCGAAGGAAGCCAGCGTCGCGCCCATCGCGCCCTTGAGTTCGGTGCCGGCGACGTACCACGCGGTGGTGGCGTCGATCAGCTGCTCGTCGTCCGGGTGTTCCCAGCTGCCGTGCGCCATGTCGTGCACGAACAGTTTCGCGCCGGCCACGTGATTCTCGGGCTGCAGCCACCAGCCGATCAGCTCCGCCGTGGAGCAGAACACGCGGGTGCCGTCGCGTCCCACGGCCTGACCCTTGGGGCCGGGGAAACCGGTCACCGCCATGCCGCACACGTGGCATTCGTCGTCCGGGTGGAAGGCACGCGCCAGCAGATCGGTGGCGGCATCGTCCGCGCTGTTGCAGCCGGCCAGCAGGATCAGCGCGGCCGTGGCCAGCGCGGTGCGCAACATCATTCGGTTCATGCTCGTTCCTTCAGACAGTACGGCGGGAGAACACCCGCCACGCGGCAGCCAGCAACAGGCCCGCCCACAGGGCCAGCACGGCCCACAGCACGGCCTCGCCCACCGGCAGTTCGGCGCCCAGCGACAGCACGCCGAGGCCCTCGCCGGCGGCGTCGAAGCCGCCCAGGTTGATCAATCGATACAGGTCGGTGGGGTTGGCCAGCAGCAGCCACGGCAGCAGCGCCGGGCTGACGCTGCCCTGCCCCAGCACCAGCACGCCGAGCAGGGCCAGATCGAACACCAGCACGAAGACGAACCACGCGCCGAGCGCGAAGCCGGCCGCGCCGGATTTCTCCTTCGCGGCACTGGACAACACATAGGCCAGCGCCAGAAACACCCAGCCGAGCAGCATGGACGAGGCGACGAAGCGGCCGAAGGCGGTGGCGAGCAGCAGCAGTTCGACGTCCTCGACCAGCAGCGCGATGGCCAGCGCGGCGCTGCCGAAGCCGATCAGCATGGCCAGCGCGAGGATCAGGCCGTGGCCGAGGAACTTGCCGAGGAGGATGTGGCCGCGTCCGAGCGGATAGGTCAGCAGCAGCATCAGCGTGCCGGCCTCGTCTTCGCCGACAATGGCGTCATAGGCCAGCAGCAGCGCGATGAGCGGCACGAGGAAGGTGGCGAGGCTGGCCAGACTGGCGATGGTGGCCGGAATCGACGTGAAGCCGACCTGGCCCGAGGCGGCCGCGCCGAACCAGGCGATGCCCACCGCGAGCAGTGCGAACACCAGCGTGATGGCGACCAGCCAGCGGTTGCGCAGGCCGTCGGCGAATTCCTTGCGGGCGATGGCGATGACGGGGTTCATTGCACGACTCCTTCGGCGCGCTGCATGTAGTGGCGGTAGAGGTCTTCGAGCGTGGGCGCGTGGATCTCGATGTCCTGCGGCGAGTCCTCGCCGAGCAGCTCGCGCAGCAGATCGAGCTTGTGGCCGTTGATCGCGGCCACCTCCGCGCCGTCCGTGCCGAGGCTGCGCGCGGTGAGCCCCTGCGCCTGCCAGTCACGCACGCGGCGCTCACCGTCCGCCAGACCGCGCACGCGCAGCATGGACGGCAGGCCGGCTTCGAGCCGCAGATCGGCGAGCGAGCCGACGGCCTGCAGCCGACCGTTGGCGAGGATGGCGGCGCGGTCGATGTGCGCCTCGACGCCCGGCAGCACATGCGAGCACAGCACGATGGCCGTGCCCTCACGGCGCAGGCGGTCGGTCAGTTCATACAGTTCGCGCGTGGCAATCGGGTCCAGACCTACGGTGGGTTCATCGAGCAGCAGCAGGCGCGGCGCGCCGAGCAGCGCCTGCGCGAGCCCCAGACGCTGGCGCATGCCCTTGGAGTAGGTACGCACACGGCGGTCGGCGGCATGCGACAGCCCGACGCGCTCGAGCAGTTCGTCGGCCTGGGACTGCGGTGCACCCTTCAGCCGCGCGAAGTGGCGAATGGTCTCGCGCCCGGTAAGCTGCGGGTAGAAGCTCACGTTCTCGGGCAGATAGCCCAGCCGGCGCCGCACCTCGGTGGAATCGGGCGCGCCGCCGAGCACCTGTACGCGGCCCTCGTTGACGGCGAGCAGGCCGAGCACGATCTTCATGGTGGTGGTCTTGCCCGCGCCGTTGTGGCCGAACAGGCCCAGCACTTCCCCCTCGGCGAGGCTCAGGTCCAGTCTTTCGAGCACGGTCATCGCGCCGTAGCGCATGGTGACGCCTTCGAGTTCGACGGCATTCATGGTTGGTTCTCCTTGGCCTGCGCAAGCTGCGCTGCGGCAGGCGGGTGCATCAGCGGGCGGCTGTCCTGCACGCCCGGCGAGCGCGTCACCGGAAAGGCGCGCTGCACCCAGCGCAGCAGTTCGATGGCCGGGCTGTTCATCAGCAGTCGTGCCTGCGGATACATCCACAGCAGGCGATCGACGCCGTCATTGGGTTCGTAAGCCACATCGCCGATGCCGTCGGCGTCGCGATCCCAGCCCAGGTAATCACTCCAGTAATTGCCGCGACCGTCCGCCGACCAGTCCTGCCGCCGCGTGGCGACGTACTTGACCTGCTGACGGTTGGCGACGAAGGCGTTGCCAGCGATCACGTTGTCTTCGGAACCGGCGGTCAGGTGGATGCCCAGCGAGCTGTGCTCGAAGCGGTTGTCCTCGATGCGGTTGAACAACGAGTTGTAGATGAACAGCGCCTTGCCCTCGGCGCCCTGGATCATCACGTCGCCGGTCGAGCCCTGGCGCACGCCGGTAATGACGTTGCCAACAATCGTCGAGTGCGTGATGAAATTCATCAGAATCCCGTAGTTCTGGTCATCCTCCGAGCGGTTGCCGGTGACGGTCAGGCGCTTGCTCTGCATCAGCGCATAGCCGGTGCGTGTGCGCCGCGTGACGTTGTCGCGCACGATATTGTCGTGTGAGTACATGTAGTGAATGCCGTAGCGCACGTCCTCGAGCACGTTGCCGGCAAGCGTATTGCCGTTGGAGGTGTCGATGTAGATGCCGTCGCGCGCATGGCGCACGCGGTTGCCCTCCACCCTGGCGCCGCGCGCGGCAAACAGATGGATGGCGTTGCCGCGATCCTGCGAGCGGATGGCTTCGACGCCCTCGATGTCGTTGTTCTCGATGGTCACATCCGGCGTGGAATCGACCCACACGCCCGAGCCGGGTCCGCGCAGCACGTTGTCACGCAGCGCAGCACCCTGCGCCTCGGGGCGCAGGAAGAAGGCCGAATCGAGGTCGGTGAGGTTGGCACCCCAGTTGCGCACGGTGCAGCCTTCGACGGTGACACCGGGCGCGGCGATGGTGATCGCGCTGCCCTGCCCGCCCGCGTCGATCACGGCGCCGGGCTCGCACTGCAGCGTCATCGGCTGGTCGATGACGAGGCGCGCATGGTGTTCTCCGGCCGGCAGGCGCCACACGCCCTCGCCCTGCGCGATCAGCGGCAGTTCGGGCAAGGGCGACTGCGTCGCGCCCAGTGGGGCGGCGAGCAGCACAACCAGCAGGAAAGTGAATTCTTTGTGTTTCATTGTGGTGGGCCGCGCGCCCGAAAAACGGGCGCGCGGCGGCCCCTGTTACGCCGGCTCGACGATCATGCGGCCGACCATTTCCATGTGCAGTGCATGGCAGAACCAGCTGCAGTAGTACCAATGCACGCCCGGCTTGTCGGCCGTGAAGGTGATGGACGAAGTCTGCTGCGGACTGATCTCCATGCTCACGCCATGATTGGTCATCACGAAGCCGTGCGAGACGTCCTCGATCTCGTCGATGTTGGTGACGATCACGGTGACCTCGTCACCCTGCTTGACCTTGAACTCCAGCAGGCCGAAGGTCGGCGCGGCCGAGTACATGTAGACGCGCACCTTCTTGCCGTCGCGCACGACCTTGCTCTCCTTCTCCAGCACCACGCCGTCCCTTTTGGCCTGGGCCACGGTCTCGGCGAAGAACGGGTCGTCACGACGCCACACCTTGCGCGTGCGGATCTGGTCGCGACGCGCGAGGATGCAGTCGTGCGGCTCGGCATAGGTCGGGCCGTCGTGCACCAGCTTCATTTCCTCGCCGGAAATGTCGATCAGCTGGTCGTTTTCGGGGTGCAGCGGGCCCACCGGCAGGAAGCGGTCCTTGGAAAACTTGGACAGAGCCACCAGCCACTTGCCGTCGGCCTCGGAGGTTTCGGTCAGCGAGGCGTGGATGTGGCCCGGCTGGTAATGAACGTCGATCTTCTGGCGGATGTAATCGACCTTCTCGCCCTTGTAGGCGCGCACCGCGTCGGCCATGTTCCACTTCACCACCTGGGAGTCGAGGAACAGCGTGGTGTAGGCGTTGCCGCGACCGTCGAAGGTCGTGTGCAGCGGGCCCAGACCCAGTTCCGGCTCGGCGTCGATGGCCTCGCGCGGATCCTTGAGCTTGCCGGCGAACAGATCCGGCAGTTTGGCAATGGCGATCATCGACACCGTCGGCGAGAGCTTGCCGTTGGCGATGAAGTACTTGCCGTCCGGCGAGGTGTTGAGACCGTGCGGGTTCTTCGGCACCGGGATGTAGCGCGTGAAGGGCGAGCCGCTGCGACCATCGACCACCGGCACTTTCGAGTCGCCCAGCGTGATGTGCTTGCCGGCCTGGACCGCCTTCTCGATGGCGGTGATGTCGAACACCACCACCCAGTCGCGCTCGTTGCGCATCATGCCGCCCAGGTCGACAGCGCGCTCGGAGTTGTAGCAGGTCGCCGCAGCGAAGCGGCCGGTGTAGTCGGCGTCCACGTTGTCGAGGTTGCCGTCGACGATCACCTGAAAGGCCATGGTCATGGACTCGGCGTCGATGACGTTGAACATGGTGTAGGCGTTCTTGTCGGTGATGTCGGTGATCTTGCCGTCGTTCGGGTGCGGAATGATGAACTCGGCGTTGGCGAACACGTACCTGGTGTGCGGCACCTTCTGCAGACGCAGGCCGTGGATGGCCTGCACGTTCGGCACGGTCAGCATCTTGTCGCACTTCATGATGTCGAGACGGATGCGCGCGACGCGGGTATTGGCCTTGTCGTTGATGAACAGATACTTGCCGTCGTACTTGCCGTCGGTCATCGAGATGTGCGGGTGGTGGCAGTCGCCGTTGAGGAATTTGGCGCTATCACCCATGACGCGGCGGCTCTCGTCGGTCAGGCCCCAGCCGGTGGCGGAATCGACGTTGAACACCGGAATGCGCATCAGCTCGCGCATCGACGGCACGCCCATCACGCGCACCTCGCCCTGGTGACCACCGCTCCAGAAGCCGTAGTAGTCATCCAGTTCGCCCGGCCCGACGTGGGCCTTGGCCTGCGATTCCTTGACCTTGGCTGCCCAGGCCTCGCGCGTCATCACGGCCGCGCCACCGAAGGCGGCGGTGCCGGCCAGCGTCGCGCCGGTCACGGCGGTCTTGCCCAGGAAGCCGCGGCGCGCGCGGCCCTTGTCGTCGAGCTCGGCGACGGGCGGCTTGTGTTGTTGGTCTTTCATCTCATGCACTCCTTGCGGTTGAAGGGTCCGGCGCGTGGCCGGGTTACGGCGAAACGGGTTCGGTGGGAGCCGCGCGCGGCGGCTGCGGAATCAGCGGAATGACGCGCGGCTCGGGCGCAGCCTTGTCGCGGCGGCGCTTCTTGTTCTTCAGCACCAGCGGCGGGCACTTGTTCTCGTTGTGGTAGGTCATCTGGCAATCGAGGCAGTAGTGGCACTCGTTGGCATTGATGCGCCCGTCCGGATGGATGGCCTGGATCTCGCACTCGTTGGCACACACCTGGCAGGGCTGGCCGCATTCCTTGCGGCGCTTGAGCCAGTCGAACAGGCGGAATTTGCTTGGGATGGCCAGCGCCGCGCCCAGCGGGCAGACGTAGCGGCAATACACCTTGCGCGTGAAGATGCTGATGACGATCCAGCCGGCCGCGTAGGCGACGAACCACCACTGACGATCGAAGCGCAGCGTGATGGCCGTCTTGAAGGGCTCGACCTCGGCGTAGTGCTCGGCGGTGGACAGCGATTCGAGCGAGATACCGAAGAGCACCAGCAGCACGATGTACTTGATCGCCCACAGCCGCTCATGCACCGCGAAGGGCAGTTCGAACTGGCGCACTTTCAACTTGCGCGCGGCTTCATTGACGAGTTCCTGCAGCGCGCCGAAGGGACACAGCCAGCCGCAGAACACGCCGCGCCCCCACAGCAGGATGCTGGCGGCGGTGAAGGTCCAGAGGATGAAGATCACCGGGTCGCTGAGGAACAGCTCCCAGTGGAAGCCCTGCACGAGCGAATGCGCGAAGGTCAGCACATTGACGATGGACAGCTGCCCCAGCGCGTACCAGCCGATGAACACCACCGTGAACACGAGGTAGCCACGACGCAGCCAGTGCAGGAAGGCCGGGCGGCGGGTGAATTTGTCCTGCAGGAACAGGATCACCGTGAGCAGCGCCAGCGCCACGCAGATCACGCCGATCTGGAAGCTGCGCTGATACCAGACGTTGACCCACACCGGGCGCTCGGCCTCGGCGATGGCGGCCAGTTCCTCGGCGGTAGGCTGCGGGCGGTCGAGGTATTCCTCGGGCAGCTGGTAGCCCAGCTCGAAGCTGGTGAACACGCTGTCGACGGGGCCGGTCTGGCGACGCACCAGCAGCTCCAGACTCCACGGCGCGCCGGGGTCGAAGGCGTGCTGGTCGCGAACGATGAACATGGCCATCTCGTCGAAATCCGGCGCACCGGCTGCGAAGATGTCGTGGATGCGCTCGTGATCCATGTCGCGGAAGCTCACGCTGTCGCCGTGCTGGCGCAGCTGCACGCGGTCGAAGATGCCGCCGCGCACATAGCCCGAACCCTTGAAGGAATACTCGCCGCGCCCCATCACGGCGATGGCGTGTTCATCGGGCCCCAACTCGTCCATCAGGAACCGGTAGCCGTTCTCGCCCAGCAGGTTGCGTCCGATGGTCGGCGCATTCAGATGCGCGACGTAGAGGTCGATGAAGGTCTCGCCCGCGGTCTCCGGCGTGGCGGCATCGACACCCTCGGCCTCGGTGCCGGCAAAGGCCGCATCCACGTCGCCGCGTGTAAGGTGCAGGCGGCGCACCGCGCCGTTGCCGGTGAGCGCGGCCCAGTCGGCGGGCTCATAGACGTCCGCGCGCACCGTGGCCGGCTTCGCCGTGGCTGCTGCGTCACGGATCAGGCCGAGCTCGACCGCGACCGCGCGCACCGAGCGCATCACCACCTCGTTGATCACCATCACCGTCACGGTGGCGCCGGACACGGCATCCACCGTCACCGCCGCCGGATCGCGCGAACGCCCCACCACCACGCGCTGGTCGGCGCGGATGCCGGAATAGCCCGCGTTGAAGTCGTGCAGCTTCTGCTCGGGAATGCCGATCAGCAGGATGGGCTCGTGGTGTTCGAGCACATAGGCATCGCGGATCACGCCGTCGGTGTCGAGCACCACGTGCATGTCGATGGGCTTGCCCGAATACGCCGGGATGTCGACGATGGGCAGCGTGCGGAAGGCATGGCCGACGATCTCGCCGCCGACCCAGGCAGCGGCGACGCGCGGCAGCGCGGCGCATCGACGCGATCGGCATCGGGGAAGACGCTGGCGATGCGTTGCGTCGGCAGATCGTCGGCGGCGCGCACGGGCGAGGCGCCCAGCGTGAGGAGGAAGATCAGGCCGATGAGGGCGAAAATACTCGCCAGAGCGCCTGTTGCCGGCAGGCGGAATGCATCGGGAGGGCGGACGGCACAAGTCTTGGAGGACATGCCGCCATGTTAGGGACGGGGTTTTTCGCCGCGTTGATGCGAATCAATTCACGAGATTGATCGCCCAACCGACCGCATCACGACCGCCGGAGCCCCTGCGAAGCGGCGCCTCGCAGACTATGCTCAGCGCGGATCCGCGGCGTCCTGCGCATCCTTGCGTGTGACCAGATCGGCCTCGGTCGGAACCGAGAACACGCCGCGGCGCGCGAGCAGTTCGTCGCGGTGCAGGCGCGCCAGCCGGGTGACCAGCGTATCGCCGCGGTCGGTGAGATGGATCTCGACGTTGCGCGCATCCTCCCGCCCGGTGCGACGTTCGACCAGACCGAGCTTCTCGCAGCGCGACACCAGCGACACGACCCCGTGATGATGAGACTGCAGTCGCTCGGCCAGCTCACCGACATTGGCCCACTGCCGCCCCGGATAACCCTTGAGCTGGAGCAGCATCTGGTATTGCAGACTGGTGATGCCGTACTCGCGCACCAGCACCTCGGATACGCGCAGGTAACGTCGCAACTGGTATCGGAACTCCGCCAGCGCCTGGATCTCGGCCAGCGGAATCGGGTCGTTCGTCATCGGGCAAACCTGATCATGAGTTGATACAAGGATACCCGATCCGCCCGCCCTTGCCCCTGCGGGTTTCCGCCAATGGGGAGCGCGAGCGAAGATCGGCCTTGATTTCCGGCGGCCGCGGTCTAGTATCACACTGTGATGTTTAATCCGCCGCCTGAACGGAGACGCTCATGAATCTCGCACACCTCCCCGGAATGCTGTTCTCCCCCGGCGCCGGCTGGGTCGATCTGATGCACGCTCGCCCGACGCGGGCGCGTCTGCTGACCACCGTGTTCGTGCCGTTCGCACTGATTCCACCCGCGATGATCCTGATCGCCGCCGGTGATCTGGGCGCACGCCTGTTCCCCGGTGTGAGCATCGCGACCTGGATTCTGGTCGCCGCGACCTTCCTCGCCGCCGAGTGCGTCACACTGGCGTTGATGACCTGGATCATTCTGGAGGCGGCGCGCACGCACCACGGCGTACCACGCGATTACGACGCCTTCGTCGTCGCGGTCGTCGCACCGGTGCCGATGTGGCTGTCAGCCCTCGCCCTACCGACAGGCAGCGTGGCACTGATCGTCGGATGCGCGCTCGCGGGTCTGGCCGCGTCAGCCTTCCTGGTGCGTCACGGCGTGCGCGCAATGCTCGGCGTGCGCGAAGTGACCGATGCCGGCTCGGTGGCGTTGATCGTCACCTGCGCCGGAGCGCTGGCCTGGGCCACCATGGTCGCCATCGTGGTGGTACCCGCCGCGATGCAATCGTGAACCGGAACCGGGCCACGGCCCGGTTCCATCACTGTCACGACGTCCCGGTGTCGCAATCGCAGCCGATCTGGCGTGCGATCTCACGATGCACGGTTTCGTAGCGCTGTTCCACGCTGTCTCCGAACATCGGGTCAATCCCGTCACCAACGCGGGTCACCGCGGCCTCCCAATCGGCATCGGTGCAATGCTCGGCGATCGCCGGGAAGAGCGTCGTTTCCTCCAGCTTCATGTGATCGCGCATCAGTTTGGAGTAGCTTGCCGCATCCTCGACCACGGCCTCGCGCGACATCACCGCGTCGCCGACGATAGCGTCCAGATCCTCGACGAGCGCCTTGCCGAGTTCGGCAATCTGCCGATGCTGCACTGACAGTTCTTCCACCGCCGCACGATACTCTTCGTGACGCCGGGCCAGACAGTCAAACACCGCATCCTCGAGCGGGTGGTGATAGCGGTCGGGATAATGCGTCATGTAGTACATGACCTCGCGCAACAGTTCGTACTCGACTTCTTCTCCGGCGCGAAAGCGCACGGTCCAGTTGTCGATCAGGTCAAGCAGCCGCACGAAGTTGCGGTGCTCGCGCTCCCATCGTTCGATCGGTTTGCTCATCATCACACCTCCCGGGAGCCGTCACACTCCCTATCCTCCATCCGCCCTTGGACGGATCAGCCACGGCCCGAAACGGACCGCGAACAACCCCAGCGCTGCGGCAAAGCACAGACCGCTGGTGATCACCAGCGCATCGTACGCCATAGGCAGGAGCACCGAGGCGAATCTCGCCGCGGCCGCTGCGAGCATCAACGCAAAGGCTGCCGGCATGCCGCGTGGCGCGGACAGCGCTCGGCCGGTGTGCCCAAGCGCCGTGCGCGTCATCATGCCCACCGTCAGCACGCCGATGCCGCCGACGGCAATCAGATGCACGGCCGCGCTGAGAAACTGCGGCGCGAGCGCCAGCAGCAGGCCATACAGCCAGACGCCGGCGGCGGTGCAACCGAAACCGGCGAACAGCACCCACAGCATAGGTTCTTTGCCGACGCCGTGCTGCCACCAGCGTGTCATCGCGACCAGGTTGGCGGCAGCGCCCGCCGTCCCCAGCGCGGCTGACAGCCACAGCGGTCCGCCCGCCGCGACACTGACTGCCATCGCGAACGGCAAGCCGATGCCGGCCAGCACCAGCGCGCGCGGATTGGCCACCTGCTCGGCCTGCAGCCGGCGTGCGGTGAAGAACGGAATCACGCGCAACCCCATCAGGAAGATCACGACCGCGACCAGCAGCAGGCCGGTGTGCAGCATGGCGCGCAGATCGATCGCCAGCGCCCCCGACACGGCGATGTGAAACAGCGCGTTGGCCACACCAAAAGCCAGCATCAGCCCCACCGGGATCAAATTGCGCATATTGCCGGTACGCACGATCGGCATCGCGAACAACGCGGCGGCGAGCAGGAAAAAGGCGACCGACAGGATGGCGCCGGGCACCACCGTATCGGACACGGCAAGCAGCAGCACGCGCGCACCCAGCCACAACCCGACCAGCGCCAGCAACAGCGCACCGTGCACCGGGGGCTGGCCGGTCCAGTTCGCGACCGCGGTGAGCAGAAAGCCGACGATGATCGCCCCGGCATAACCCCACACCATCTCGTGGCCATGCCAAAGGAAACCGGGCAGCGCATCCGTGCCACCGAAGCCAAAGGCCCATGCAAGCACGAACAACGCGCCCTGCAAGGCGGCGAGCAAATAGAACGGGCGGAAGGCGTAAGAGAGCAGCGCGTTCCACGATGGCGATTGCGGCACAGACGGCGCCGCCTGGAGATCGAGCCGGATCAGCGGCATGGTCATTCCTCCTCGGGCAGTTCGACACCGGGCGGCGTGATGCGCACCGTGACTCCGTCGGCCCCGTCGTCGCGCCAGTCGTAGCGGCAAGCGTCACGATCGAGGATGCGAAACAATGGATAGGGCACACGATCGAGCCGCAGTGTCAGCACCTGGTCCGGGGTGAGGTCGGCCAGCGCCTCCATCGTGCGTTCGAAGGGTTCGGGCGGCTCCAGGCCGCGCACATCGAGGACGACGTTCACAAGCGGGCCTCCTCGATGCGACTGGCAAAGCCTTCGCACAGCGCCGCGGCCTCGTCGGCCAGATGGCGGTCACACAGCGGATAGAGCACGTTCTCCTCCTTCATGTTGTGTTGCTGCATCAACACGAACAGGGTCTCGCTCTCGCCGCCGAAATCCTCGGCGTCGCGCCGGAACAGGGCATCGGCGATGCGCGCGAGCGCATCGCGCATCGCCTGGTGTTCGACGCGCATGACGTGCGTGGGTCCCGATGCGTTGCCGGTGACCGCCTCGAAGCGCGCGAACAGCACATCCTCTTCGATTGCGAAATGCGCTTCGAGATCCTTGCGGAAGGTCGCGAAGGCAAATACGGCAGCACCCCAGTCGCCGTTGGCGACCGCATTGTCGGCAGCGGCGAACATCGCGTCGCATTCACGGTGATGACGCCCGAGCCGGGCACTGATGGTTGTCATGTCGGTTCTCCGGTGATGTGCGCCGATTGTGCGCAGCACCCCGTCGCCCGCCCTTGACGCGTATCAATCCCCGGAGCCGGTCGGCTCCCTGCGGCGCGCGGTCATCGTCGCGCTCATCGCGGCCAGTTCGCCCTGGCCAAGAATGCGCTCGGCCCACGGCAGGACATCGGCCTCCTCGAGCGCGATGTGTTCGGCGTAGGCGGCTCGGAATGCGGCAACCGCGTCCGTGCCCAGTTCGGCGGACTCGCCGGCCTCGATCGCCAGCAGTGGCTCGCGCATCGCAGCCCAGCGCGCCGCCAGCGCCCGGTGATCGTCGAGAACACGTGTCTCAAGCGCCGCCAGGCGGGAGGCTTCGGCCGGTGCGACACGTGCGCGCATTGCCGGGAACAGGTCGCGTTCCTCGTCCAGATGATGATTGACCGCGGCCTGGTCGAAATAACGCAACACCGCGGTAGCCGCCTGGCGTGCCTGCTCGTCGACGCCATGATCCGGCAGCCAGCACGCCAGCCGCGCGAGCGTGTCGAGACGTGCACGCACGCGATCGTGGCAGGCCGAGAGCATCTCCAGCGGCTCGTCCAGCCTCGGCGCCGGCGCGCCCAGCAGCGAATCGGTGTTCCGTCCGCTCATAGCGCGAGGAACCCGGCTGGATGCTTGCTGAAGGCCACCGACGCGATCCATGCGAAGACCACGATGGCACCGATGAAGGCGACCACGCGGATACCCTTGGTGCGGCCACGCCGCAGCGCGATCATGCCCAGCGCGATATAGGCGACCAGACCGACCACCTTGGCGGTGACCCAGCCGGCAGTGAGCGGATACTGGGAGATCATCGTCGCCAGCATGATGGCACTGACCAGCAGCAGGGTGTCGATGACGTGCGGCAGGATGCGCACGACGCGCGCCTCGAGCAGCCGGCTGTCCAGCATCATCCAGACCCCGCGCAGCACGAAACCGGCGATGCTGATGAGCGCCAGCAACATGTGCAGATGCTTGATCGCGAAATACGACATTGCTCCTCCCGATGACCTCGCTTACCCTTTAAGCCGACTGGACACTCGCCACCCGGAGCCCGACGACACGCGCATGAACGCTACCACAGGCAACATCTCCCCGGTCATGCTGCGCCAGATCAGTTTCTTCCGGGCCCTGTCCGACGAGGATCTGACGAGCGTGATGCGTCACACCCGCGAACTGCGCGCCACCAAGGGCCAGGTGCTGTTCAACCGTGGCGACCCGGCCCAGGGCTTTCACTTCGTCATCGAGGGACAGATCAAACTCGCCATCAGTTCGCCTGCCGGCAACGAGAAGGTCGTCGAGATCATCCATCCGATGCAGACCTTCGGGGAGGCCGTGATGCTGCTTGGCCGCCCCTACCCGGTATTCGCCCAGGCCGTGCTCGACACCCGACTGCTCCATATCGGCCAGGGCATCGTCTCCGAGCTGATTGACCACGACCCGATGTTCGCCAAGAAGCTGCTCGCGGGCATGGCCATGCGCCTGCACGGGCTGATCCAGGATGTCGAAACCTATTCGCTGCGCTCGAGCACGCAACGCGTAATCGGCTATCTGCTGCAAAGCTGTGGCGACGAGAACATCGAGGTGCCCATCGAGTTCGACCTGCCGACCTCCAAGCAGACCATCGCCTCGCGCCTGAACCTCACACCCGAGACGCTCTCGCGCATCTTCGCGGAGCTGGCACAGGCCGGTCTCATCCACGTGCACGGCAAGCATGTCAAGCTGCTCGACCCGCAGCGGCTCGCCGACTACCAGGGCTGACTCTGGCGCCTCACATCCTCAAGCGTTCGCGCACCCCGGTCATTTCCAGATAGCCGCGACCGGCTTCGCGGCCGTCCTCGAGCATGCGCACCGCACCTTCCCAATAGATCGCGCCGGTGGACGCGCGTGCGTCCAGTTCCTGGTCGTCCATCAACGGCACAAGCGAGAAGCGCCGCTGACCCACACGCACGTCCCATTCGACGACATACTCGGCCCCGGTGCGCGGCGAACGCCAGCGCCGACGCGGCACGAACTCGATTTCATCGGACCCGAAAGTGCGCGCCTCGCGGTCCGGCCCGGCCAGCGTCGCCGCGCCCCACAGCGCATCGCCTTCGGCGTCGCGCATCTGGAATGCCATCAGCGAACCGCCGTCGGCCAGATTGATGCCGATCCAGTCCCAGCCGCGCGCGCCCTCGGGCAGGATCTCGCTCGACCATTCGTGATCCAGCCAGGCCTGCCCGCGCACGCGCTGGGTCTCTCCGCGGATCGTCAGCTCGCCCGCCACGGCCAGTTGCGGACGGCTGTAGTAGTAGCTCGCATTGAGTGGATCGGGTGCCTTCTGGCTGTAACCGGAACGCCCGTTGAGCACCGGCACACGATCCGGCACCAGGTCGAGGTCGAACGCGAAGTCCCCTGCGCTCACCGACGTGCGATAGCCGCCGTCTTCGCGTTCGAGCAACCAGTCGCCGACCCACGCCCGCGTATCGCCCTCCTCGGCACCGGCCAGCGGCGCCAGCGCACGCGCCGAGCGTTCTGCGTGCAGCAGACGCCCTTCGTCCACATCGGCCACGGCGGCATGCGCGAGCACCAGTTGGCGCGGCGCGAAACGGCTCGCACTGTCTTCATTGACGCGTGGGCGCACGCGAAAAAAGGTCACCTGAAAGCCTCGCTCGACACCGCCCTCGTCTTCCAGCCAGCCGGTGGCGTACCACCACTCGGTGCGATATGCCGGGTGGGCGCCGAAATCACGCGGAAACTCCAGCGCGGCTCCCGGCAGCACGGGTGGGTAATCGGCGCGTACTGCGAGCGCAGCGGTCATCAGCACGAGACAGGCAAACAAGCGTTTCACCAATCCTCCTTGACCGCCAGCACCGCGTCACGACGCATCGCGCGCGCACCGGCCAGCCGCGCGGCGAGCGCAGCCAGCACCACCAGCGCCAGCGCAAAGGCGCCGATCATCGCCCACGGCACGGCCGGATCCATGCTCCAGTGAAAGCTCTGGCGGTTGATCACGTAGATCAGGATGGCCGCGATCGCAAAGCCGCCGGCCACCCCCGCAGTCACCCCCGCCAACGCCGTGACCCCACCCTCGGCGGCCAGCAGCGAGCCAATGCGTCTGCGCTCCAGCCCCAGGTGGCGCAGCACGCCGAACTCGGCCGCGCGCGACAGCGACAGTGCGGCAAATGTCGTGACGATGCCGAACAGGCCAATGGCGACCGCCACGGCCTCCATCAGCCAGGTCACGAGAAAGGTCCGGTCGAAGATCTCCAGGCTGGTCGCGCGGATGCGGGCCGGGTCACTCAGTTCCACCGGCGCACCGTGCAGCGCGGCCAGGATGGCCGCACGCCCCTCGTCCGCCGCGACGCCGGGCGCGAACTGCACACCCAGATCGTTGGTGCGCTCATCGCCGGTAATGCGTCGCCACTCCTCGAGTTCGATGACGATCGCGCCGTGCTGGCGCGCGTAGTCACGCCAGACCCCGCCCACCGTGAACTCATGTGCGGATCCGGCCAGCGGCAGCGTCACGCGCTCACCCGGCGCCACGCCGAGCAGATCGGCCGCCGCCTCCGACAGCCATACCGTAGACCCATCAACGTTCATCTGCGCGACCAGCGGCAGGGCCGCCCCGTTTTCGGCCGGACGCGCGATCAGCGTCATCGGAGGGCCCCCATCGTCAGCGCGCACCGTGTCGTAGCGCAGCGAGGTCACGCTCGCCACCTGCGCAAGCGAGGCAACGCGCCCGACCGCCGCGGACGGCAGAAAGCCGCTTTGTGCCGACGGTGAAGCGCGCACGTAGACGTCCGCCGGCAGAACGCGCAACAGCCAGTCGTCGAGCGACACCCGGAAGGAACTCACCATCACCGCCATCGCCACCGCCAGCGCGACGCTCGCGACGACGCCCGCGCCGGCCACAACCGCCTGGCCGGGCGCGGCCGACAGGCGCGAGCGCGCAAGCCGCGCGACGGCATCCGACGAGATCGACAGCACGCGCGCAACGAGGGCAACCACCGTCGGCAGCACCAGCACGACGGCTGCGAGCACCAGCGCTACGGCCGCATAGCCGGCGAGCGGCAGCCCCGCGATCGGCGGCACGAAACACGCAGCGACTGCCAGCACCACGCAGATCGCGGCCGGCCCGCTGCGCGGACGGCCGCGCCATGCCTCGACCTCGTCGCCGGCGCGCAGCGCGCGGGCCGGCGCACGACGCGCCGCCTCGCGTGCCGGCAGCCACGCGCCAAACGCACCGATCACGATCCCCAGCGCAAGATGAAGCGTCGCCGGTAGCACGCGGAAGCTCGCCTGAGGCTCGCTCGCGGAAAGCAAGCCCGCCCCGAGGTCCGCGCCGACCAGCGCGAAGGCCGCTGCGGCGAAAACGTGCGCCAGCCCCACCCCGATCACGCCGCCAACGAGTCCGACCACTGCGCCTTCCAGCACCAGACCGCGCACCAGTTCTCCGCGCGTCATGCCGAGCGCACGCAGAAAGGCGAACAGCGCTCGCCGCCGCACCACTGCCAGCCACTGCGCCGAGAACACCAGAAATCCGCCAGTCAGCAGCGCGATGGCAGCGAGCATGCTCATGTTCACGCGATAGGCGCGCGACAGCCCGGCCGCCTGATCCACGCCCTCGTCCGGCGTGATCAGTTCGACGCCGGCAGGCAGCAAGGCGGACAAGCGCTCGCGCGCCGCGGCGACGCTCACCCCGGGTGCCAGACGCAGATCGACTCGCGTGAGCGTGCCCACACGCCCGAAGCCATCTTGCGCAGCGGCGATATCGAGCACCCCGAAAGCCTCGCCCCGTCCGGCCGCCGGCACGCCGCCCGAGACAATGAAACGACGCTGTTCCAGCCCGGACAGCACCTGCAGCACATCGCCGGTTTCCAGCCCCAGCGTCGCGCGTGCAGCAGCAGACAGGAAAACGCGATCCGGCTCCAGAATCGCCAGCCGCCCCGTATCTTCGTCGGAGCGCGGCAGCAGGCGCGGCGTCGTGCCGGCGACACGGAACACATCGATGCCGTACAGGCGCAGGCTGCCCTCACGCCCGACCAGCCGCGCCTCGATCTCCAGCACCGGGCTGACCTGCTCGACCTCCGGCGCCTGTGCCAGACGCACATACACCGCGTCATCGAAACCGCCACGCGGACCCACCGCCTGCAGGTCGGACTCGCCCGCGAGCAGGCGCATCCCGCGCCCGAACTCGTCCAGCGCACTGGCGTGAATGATGTTGACCGCCAGGCCGAGCGCCACGCCCAGCGCGATCGCCAGCACCGACAGCACGGTCGCGAGCCGACGTCGCGCCAGGCTCGCAACAAACACGCGCAAGGCCACGCCCAGCTTCATGCCGCGCCCGCCAGGCCGTCACGCGTGAGCCGCAGCACGCGGTCGGCGCGGCTTGCGGCCTGCGCCGAATGGGTCACGATGATGGCCATCGCACCTGCCACACGAACGCGCTCGCACATCAGATCGAGCACGCCGCCGGCAAGCTCGGGATCGAGATTCCCGGTCGGCTCGTCGGCCAGCACGAGGCGCGGCCCGTGCACCAACGCGCGGGCAATCGCCACGCGCTGCAGTTCTCCTCCGGACAGGTTGCGCGGCCAGTCGCCGGCACGCTCGGCCAGCCCCACGCGACCGAGCATCGCGCGGGCGCTCGCGTCCGCTGCACGTTCCGATTGTCCCAGCAGCCACAGCGGCAGCGCGACGTTCTGCGCCAGCGTCAAGTGCGGCAACACATGGAAGGCCTGAAAGACGAAACCGTACTTCTCGCGACGCAGGCGAGCGAAGGCGTCCTCGTCGAGCGTGATCAGGCCGATGCCGTCCAGTCGAAGCTCACCCGCATCAACGGACTCGAGTCCGGCGACGCAGTTGAGCAGCGTCGATTTGCCCGAGCCGGACTCGCCGACGATGGCGACCACTTCTCCCGGCATCATGCGCAGGCACACGCCTGCGAACAACGGCCGCCCGGCGACATGGGATTTGGCAAGATCAACGACTTCGAGCATGGCTGGGCAGACCGCGCGGCAAGGGAATGGTGCCCGCATGTTCGCACGACGGCGCGCCACCGGCCTTCGCGTATACTCCGCGCCAGTCATGCCGGTCGATCACTACGAGAACTTTCCTGTTGCCTCCCTGCTGTTGCCGGCGCGCCTGCGCGAGCCGGTGGAGGCCATCTACGCGTTCGCACGTGGGGCCGACGATATCGCCGACGAGGGCGAGGCGGATGCCGACACGCGGCTGGCCGCACTTGCCGTGTATCACGCCGGCATCGACGCCATCGAATTTCGCATGCCAGCCAACGACGATGAGTTGCGGCCGATGTTCGAGCGTCTGGAGCGTAACGTGCGCGAGTTCGACCTGCCGCTGCAGCCTTTCCGCGACCTGGTCAGCGCCTTCGCCCAGGATGTGGTCAAGACGCGCTACGACGATTTCGACGACTTGCTCGACTACTGCCGCCGCTCGGCCAACCCGATCGGCCGGTTGTTGCTGCACCTGTACGGGGTGACGGATGCGGGTTCGCTGAACCGCTCGAACGATATCTGCAGCGCACTGCAACTGATCAACTTCTGGCAGGACGTGGCCATCGACATCGTCAAGCCGCGCATCTATTTGCCGCAGGAGGAGTTGGCGCGCTTCGGTGTGAGTGAAGACGACCTCGCCGCCGGCCGCGACAGCGAGCCATGGCGAGCCCTGATGGCCTTCCAGGTGAAGCGCTCGCGCGAGATCATGTTGCGCGGCGCGCCGCTCGCACGCCGGCTTCCCGGTCGCATCGGCTGGGAATTGCGGCTGATCGTGGCCAGCGGCCTGCGCATTCTGGAGCGCATCGAGGCCGTGAACTACGACGTTTTCCGCCACCGCCCCACGCTGGGCAAGCGCGACTGGCCGCATCTGGCCTGGCGTGCCCTGACACGGATGCCGGCATGAACCCGCACGACTATTGCCGCCGCCGCACCGCCGCCAGCGGTTCGAGCTTCTACTACGGCTTTTTGTGCCTGAGCGCGCCGCGCCGACGCGCGATCATGGCGCTCTATGCTTTCTGCCGCGAAGTAGACGACATCGTCGACGAAAACGACGATCAGGACGCAGCCCGTGCCGCCCTGGACGAATGGCGCGCCGAACTCGACCGGGTCTACGCGGGCACACCGCAACACCCGGTGGGTCGGGCACTGGCCGACGTCGTCGAGCAGTTCGACCTGCCGCAGGAGCAACTGCTGGAAATCGTCGACGGCATGGAGATGGATCTCGACCAGCACCGCTACGCCGACTTCAACGCGCTGCGTCTGTACTGTTACCGCGTCGCCAGCGTCGTCGGCCTGCTCTCGGCCGAGATCTTCGGCTATCGCGAACGCGCCACGCTGCGCTACGCCAGCGACCTGGGCCTGGCCTTCCAGCTCACCAACATCATCCGCGACGTCGGCGACGACGCGCGCCGCGGCCGCATCTACCTGCCGCTCGACGAACTGGCGCGCTTCGGCGTGAGCGAGGACGACATCGTCGCCGGCCGTCAAACCCCCGCTTTCACCGAACTGATGACCTTCCAGTGCGAGCGCGCGCGCGAGACCTATGTGCGCGCACTCGCCGAATTGCCGGCCACGGATCGTCGCGCCCAGCGTCCGGGACTGGTCATGGCGGCGATCTACCGCCGCCTGCTCGAAGAGATCGAGGCCGGTGGGTATCGCGTGCTCGGCGCCCCGCCGCGTTTGCCCACGCGCACCAAGCTGGCCGTTGCCGTTGGGGCCTGGTGGCATGGCTGAGGCGCTGCGCGTCGCGGTCATCGGCGGGGGCTACGCGGGCCTGGCCTGCGCGGTGGATCTAACGCGTGGCGGCGCTCAGGTGACGCTGTTCGAGCGCTCGCACACGCTCGGCGGGCGCGCACGCGTGGTCGTCAAGGACGGCCATCGCGTCGACAACGGGCAACACATCCTGATCGGCGCCTACACCGAACTGGCGCGTCTGCTGCGCGCCGTAGGCCAGTCGCCAAAGGTCCTCGAACGTCGACCGCTGACGCTGGTCACGCCGGGCACGCTGGAACTGCGTGCCGCACGCCTGCCTGCCCCGCTGCACCTGGCCGTCGGCCTGCTGCGCGCCAAGGGACTGTCGTGGGCCGACCGACGCGCGATGCGGGCGCTGATGCGCCATCTAAAGCAATACGGAAGCCGAATCGACCCGCACGCCACGGTCGCTGCACTTCTGCACGACACCGCGCAGACCCCGCGGCTGATCGAACTGATCTGGGCACCACTGTGCGTGGCCGCCCTGAACACGCCGATCGAGCGCGCCAGCGCGCGCGTGTTCGCCAATGTGCTGCGCGACAGCCTGATGGGCACGGCCGCCGACAGCGAGCTGCTGATCCCGCGCACGGACCTGACCGAGCTGTTCCCGGTGCAGGCAGCACGCTTTCTGGCCACGCGTCGCGGACGACTGGATACCGGTACGACCATCACCGGTGTCACGCGCGATGCGCTGGGCTTCGCGCTGGGCGGGGATTCGTTCTCGAACCGTCGTTTCGAACATGTCGTGATCGCCACCGCCCCGTATCACGCCGGCACACTGCTGCGTTCGGCCGGCTGCGAGACGCTCGCGCAACGCATCGACGCCTTCGAGTACGAGCCCATCGTCACCGTGTATCTGGCTTTCGACGAGAGCGTACGCCTGCCCGAGCCGATGATCGGGCTGACCGGAGTCCCGGCGCAGTGGGCCTTCGACCGTGGCGCGCTGGGTGGCGAGCCGGGGCTGCTGGCGTGCGTGATCAGCGCCCACGGGCCGCACGAGTTCTTGTCGCGGGAAGAACTCGAAGCGCAGGTCCGGGAACAACTGTCGACGACGCTGGCCCGCGAACTGACGAAACCGCTGTGGTCGATGACCATCACCGAGAAACGCGCGACCATCGCCTGCACGCCGGGACTCACCCGCCCCGGCATCGCCACCACCATGCCCGGACTGTGGCTGGCCGGTGACTATCTGGACTCGCCCTACCCGGCCACGCTCGAATCCGCGGTACGCTCGGGCAGTGCTGCGGCCCGCGCAATCCTCGCCGCGCCGCGCGACGGAGAAGCCCGATGAACCTCAGACCGAGCGTGACCCTCGCCCAGACCGACCGCTATCGCTTCGAGATCGACTTCGGCGAGGCCATCGCCCCGCTAGACGTCGACGAGCCACCACCGATAGGCGATGGCGAAGGTCCGGCGCCCGAACAGATGATCGCCGCGAGCGTCGGCTACTGCCTCGCGGCCAGCCTGTTCTTTGCGCTCGGCAAGTTCAAGCAGGATGCCGAAGGCATCACGACCCGCGCCACCTGCACGATCGAGCGCAACGAGAACAATCGCTTGCGGATCACCGAGATCCAGGTCGACATCACGCTGGGCGCGGAAGCCGCGCAGCTCGAGCACATGGATCGGATCCTTTCGCAGTTCGAGAATTTCTGTACCGTCTCGGAGAGCGTCAAGAGCGGGATTCCGGTCAAGGTTTCCGTCAGCGACCGGACCGGTATGGCACTCAAGCAGGCCTGACTCGCGGGCATCCCAAGGGTGCCCTCTCGCGAATGCTCCGGCGGCAGATCTATGACGGTGCAACAAAGGACAGACGCTGCGGCGAAGCTTGAGCGGGCACCAGCAACTCGGCGAGCGTCACCAGATCAAGCCTCTCCAGAAACGCTTCGAGCGCACTCTTCAGGGCAACCTTGAGTTTGCAGCCACCGGCGAGCACGCAGTCGGACTTGTCGGCGAAGCATTCTACCAACACCAGATTGCGCTCCATGCAACGCACGACGTCGCCGACGACGATCGTCGCAGCAGCCCTCGCAAGCTGCAGTCCGCCCCCCTTGCCTCGCGTTCCGATCACGAAGCCTTCGCGCACCAGCTGATTGACGACCTTCGTCAAATGGCTGCGGGAGATGCCGAAGTACGCCGACACCTCCGAGATCGTGACCCGGCGATCCGTGTGTTCACCGAGGTAGATGAGAACGCGCAGGGCGTAGTCCGTGTGTTGAGTCAGTTGCATTCAGGCTTCCGGTTTCGACAGCGCCGACAGTGCGCAAGACAGCATGATAGCGACCGACGGGGATTGGTTCCCCGGCCACCGACGAGCGAAACAAAAGATTCATTTTATTTGCATCTTAAAAACATGCAGATTATAGTCCGCTTCAATAGCGTCCTGCAGCAAGGGCAGTGGCGGCTTAGGCCTTAGTTGCGCCTGGGTTATGAACAATGCATCGGCCGGCGAGAAAGGTACGCAAAAGCCGTCTAAGATGACATCGTGATTACGCCGTCCCCAGCCTGCGCGTGCGGCGTCGAAACCCGCATTTTTGATCCGCCGCCAGAATCCCTTTTCCTGAACTGGGTGAAACATGCAAAAACTGTACGGAATCATCAGGAAGCTAGGCCTTGCCGTGCTGCTGCTGATGCTTGTCTCGATCGCGTACGCCGCCTTCATGTCGATCTACTACTGGCACGGCATCGGCGTTTGAGCCAGACACGCAATCATGAATAGGCCCAACCATGAATAAACGACAAGCCCGGATCTTCGCCCTTGCGTCGACTGCGATTTCCGCATTGATCTTCCTGATCCTGACGGTCGACAGCCACCGCCAGTTTCCCACCCTGACCAACGCCGAGACCATCACGCCCCAGGTCACGAGCGGAAAGGATGTGTGGCACAAGTACAACTGCATCAACTGTCATACGCTATTCGGCGAAGGTGCCTACTACGCGCCGGACCTGACCAAGATAACGCAGCACCGCGGCGAGGCCTACCTCAAGGCCTTCATCCGCGATCCGTCGAATTTCTATGACGAACAGAAGCATCGCCGGTTGATGCCCAAACAGGATTTGAGCGACCAGGAGATCGACGACCTCATCGCCTTCCTCGACTGGGTGAGCAAGGTCGACAACCAGGACTGGCCGCCGCGTCCGATCCTGGTCACCGGCAGCGGCGGCCTCGGGTTGTCCGGTGTTCGATCCGAACCGGCCAGCGTCACCGCCGACGCATCCGACGACCCCATCGCGCTCGGCGAGGTGCTGTTCCAGTCGGTAACACCGTCGTGCAGCGCCTGTCACTCGACTTCCCCCGGCGTCGAGCTGGCCGGACCGACCATGGCCGGCCTGGCCGCACGGGCAGTGGAGACGCTCGCATCGCCGGAATACGGCGGCGAGGCGACCGACGCCGAGGGCTACATCCGCGAATCCATTCTCGCTCCGAGCGCACACGTCGTACCGGGCGAGCGCTTTTCGGCGGACGGCGTCTCGTTCATGCCCAACACCTACGGCGACAGTCTGTCCGAAGAGCAGACGGAACAGCTCGTGGCCTACCTGATGTCGTTGAAATGAGCGCGCTGCGAAAGCCGGCGTGCAACGCGAAGTCGATGGAGAACGGTAATGCGATATAAATCCCAGTCGGTAGCCTATTGGTATTTTGCGGTGGCGATGGCGTTGTTCGGGCTACAGATGGTCTTCGGGCTGCTCTCGGCCGCAAAGTATCTCGGACCGGACCCGCTGCTCTACATCCTGCCGTTCGACGTCACCAAGGTGATTCACACCAACCTGCTGATCGTGTGGGTGCTGACCGGCTTCATGGGGGCCACCTACTGGATCGTGCCGGAGGAGTCCCGCGCGGAATTGCACAGCGTGAAACTCGCGTTCATCCAGTTGATCCTGTGGGTGGTGATGGGCGTCACCGCAGTCGTCGGCTATCTGTTCCGCTACGGCACGGGCAACAAACTGCTGGAGCAACCGCTTCCGCACAAGATCGTGATCGTCATCTGCATGCTGATCTTCCTCTACAACATCGGCATGACGATCAGGAAGTCCGGCCGATTCACCACCACCGAAGGCGTACTGGTACTCGGTCTGGTCAGCTCGGCCGTGCTGTTCCTGCCCGCGCTGCTGCACTACGAAAACTACACGGTGTCGATCTACTACCGCTGGTGGACCATCCACCTGTGGGTGGAAGGCGTGTGGATGATGATCATGGGTTCGTTCCTCGCCTACCTGCTGATCCGCCTGTCGGGCGCGGACCGCGAGGTCATGGAGAAGTGGCTGTACGTCATCGTCGGCCTGGTGTTCATCGCCGGCATTCTGGGCACCGCGCACCATTACTACTGGGTCGGCGTGCCGACCTACTGGCTGCCCATCGGCGGACTGTTCAGCGCGCTCGAACCGGTCGCGCTGGTGGGCATGGCGATCTACGCGTACGGCGCAATCCGCCGCTCGGGGCTTTCACACCCGAATGCGCTGGCCCTGCACTGGGCGGTGGGCAGCGCCGTGTTCACGCTGTTCGGCGCCGGCCTGCTGGGGCTGGCCCACACCTGGCCGGACATCAACAAATGGACCCACGGCACACTGATCACCGCCATGCACGGTCACGCGGCCTTTTACGGCGCCTACGTGATGATCGTGCTGGCGATGATCACCTATGCCCTTCCCTATCTGACGAAGGGCCGACCGGAAGCGGGCAGCAGCATCGGCTACTGGGCCTTCTGGATGCAACTCGCGGGCATGTTCGGCATGACGCTCTCGTTCGCCACCGCCGGCATCGGACAGGTCTATCTGGAACGCGTGATGGGCATGGGCTATCTCGATGCGCAGCTCAAGATCCAGGTGCATTTCCTGATGCTGATCGCCACCGCATCCGTTTTCGTCACCGGCGTGGGTCTCTTCATCTACGACTTTTTCCGCTATCCGCCGCGCCTAGAACCAAATTCAGAGACGGAATCCACGCCCCTGGAAGAGACCGCTGCCGGCAGCGGCGCAAAATAAGGAGCCTTGCGAAGATGGGTGGACCCGATCACTATGCGCAGCGGCACCTCGACACCGAGGAGCCCTACTACCTCGCATCCGGCAACGAGGTGACGATCTTCGAGCAGGCCCATCTGCGCAAGCTGGCGGTCATGCTCAAAGGGCCCACCGGCTGCGGCAAGACGCGCTTTGTCGAGCACATGGCCTGGAAGCTGGGCCGCCCGCTGGTGACCGTGCCGTGCCATGAAGACCTCACCGCCAGCGACCTGATCGGCCGCTTCCTGATCCGCAACGACGACACCGTCTGGCAGGACGGCCCGCTCACGCGTGCCATGCGCGAAGGCGCCATCTGCTATCTGGATGAGGTCGTCGAGGCGCGACAGGACACCATCGTGGTGCTGCACTCGCTGACCGATTACCGTCGCTTCCTGCCGGTGGACAAGACCGGCGAGGTGCTCTCGGCCGCGCCCGGCTTCCAGCTCGTGATCTCCTACAATCCGGGTTACCAGCGCATGATGAAGGATCTCAAGCCGAGCACCCGACAGCGCTTCGTCGCCATGGATCTGGACTTCCCGTCCGAGGAGCGTGAAGCCGAGATCGTGCGCCGCGAAAGCGGCGCCGAACCGGCCACCGCCAACGCCCTGGTGGCGCTTGCCGGGCGTCTGCGCGGCCTGCGCGATCACGGACTGGCCGAAGTGCCCAGCACGCGCTTGCTCGTCGCCACGGCAAGCCTGATCGCCGGCGGCATCCCCGCCCGCGAAGCCTGCTACGCCGCGGTGGTATCGCCCTTGTCGGACGATGCCACCCTGGTGGACGCGATGCGCGACATCGTCGATGCAACCTTCGTGTAGCCATCATGGCGGAAGCCGAAGACGTCATCACCGATGTCGCCCGTCACGCCACGATCTTCGCACGTGACCTGTGGCGCCGACACCGCCCGCCACCGCCCGGGCCCGCACTCGTCACCCTCGCCGACGTCGCCCCGCGCCTCGATCTGATCGTCACCGCCTTGTTCGCGACCCGCTTCCCGTTGCGGGTCGCCCAGCCTCCGCCTCGTCAGACCCTGTTGTCCCGGATGTTTCGACGCGAATTGCAGCCCGTCCAGCGCGCTGCCGTGCCGAGCACCGACGGCAACAGCATCTGGCTGCCACGCCACGCCGGCACGCCTGACATCGCACAGGCGTCGGCCTGGTATCGCCTCATCGCCCTGCAGCAGGCCATGCGCGCCACACGCGGCAGCGTCGCGCTGATCGACGCCCGCCTGCCTCCCGTGCAGCGCGAGGTATTCCTGATTCTGGAGGCACTGGCCGCGGATGAAGCCCTGCTGGAGATGCTGCCGGGCATCGCCGACGCACTGAGTCATGCACGCCGCCACGCGCTTGCCGCGCGCCCAGCGATCGACGCCTTCCACGAGACGCGCAGGCCGCTGGAGCGTTTTCTGCGCCATGCGCTCTCTGCGGAATGCGGTGCGCCCCGCCGCGATCTGCCGATGCCGGAGTCGCCGTCGATGGCGCTGGAAATCGCAGCCGAGATCGCAAGGCGCCTCTCTCCCGACCCCGCAAACCCGAATGCACTGGGTGCGTCGCCGTTGCTCAAGGACCACTGGACCGGCGATTTCCGACAGGCATCCGCAGTTCCCGTCTCCGCCCTCGAAACCGCGGCGGAAGAGGACGATACGCAGCCGCACAGCGCTCCCAGAAGCAGCCGCCTAGACCGGCGACCGGAGATCCGCGAGCCGGAAGACGACGAGGACGACGACCAGACACCCGGCCCGTGGATGGTGCAGCCCGACCACCCGCACGAACACGCCGAAGACCCGATGGGCTTGCAGCGCCCGCTCGACCGCGACGAGGACACCAGTGCCGCCGAGTTCGGCGAGCTGCTGTCCGAACTGCCCAACGCGCGCCTGGTTTCGACGCCGGGACGGGCCAGGGAAATCCTGCTCTCCGACGACCCACCCGAGGCGCGCGCGCGCGCAGCCCCAAAGGCACACATCGAGCGCAAGTCGGGCATTTCCTACCCGGAGTGGAACTACCGCGAGGGCGCCTATCGCTCGCCCGGCGCGACCGTATGGCCGCTGCCGGCGCAGTCCGGGTTGCAGCAGTGGGTGGACGCCACGCTGACTGATTACCGATCCATGCTCGGAGACATCCGCCGGCGCTTCGAGATGCTGCGCGCCGAACCGGTGGTGCTGCGCCGGCGCCTGGACGGCGACGAGATCGACCTCGAAGCCTATCTCGAGAATCACGCCGACTATTGCGCCGGCTTGCCCCGCAGCGACGCGCTCTACCAGACCCGGCGCCCGGCCCGGCGCAGCATGGCGATCATGTTGCTGATCGACGTCAGCGGCTCGACCGACGGCTGGATCGCGGGCAATCGTCGCATCATCGACGTCGAACGCGAAGCCCTGCTGCTCGTGTCCATCGCGCTCGACGGCCTGGCCGAGCCCTTCGCGATCCAGGCCTTCTCCGGCGAAGGCCCGGGCACCGTCACCGTGCGCGAACTCAAGAGCTTCGACGAGCCCTACGGCAACGACATCGCACTGCGCATCGGCGCGCTCGAACCCGAGCACTACACCCGCGCCGGTGCCGCGCTGCGCCATGCCACGGCTGCACTGATGCGCCAGCCCGCGGAACATCGGCTGCTGTTGCTGCTCTCCGACGGCAAACCCAACGACAACGACGAGTACGAGGGCCGCTACGGCGTCGAAGACATGCGCCAGGCCGTCACCGAGGCCACGCTGCAGGGCATCTACCCGTTCTGCCTGACCATCGACCGTCAGGCGGCGAACTACCTGCCGCGCGTCTTCGGCGCGCATCGATACGCATTGCTGCCCGAACCCCGGCTGCTGCCAACGGTCTTGCTGGAATGGATGAAGCGGCTGCTGCAGCATTGAGGCGAGCGTCGGCGTGTTCGCGTCGCGAAAGTCCGCGCCCCTTCGCCCTGCTGACACCCAACGGAGATCACAGCGCCTATCATCGGAGCACGCCCCATCGAACAAGGAGGAACAATGACCGAAAAGGCACAGAACCCGGAAGACCTCGCCCGCCTGTTCATCGAACGCGCCAACGCCGGCGATGTGGAAGGACTGGTCGCACTGTACGAAGCGGACGCCGTGCTCGCCGTCGGCGAACCGGTGGCCAGCGGGCACGAGGAGATTCGTGCCTTCTATACCCGCATCCTCGCCAAGAAACGCGAATTCCCGCCGGTAAACCAGATGAAGCCCATCGTCCACGGCGATCTGGCAATGACCACTTCGCGCCAGCCCAACGGCAACATCTCTACCGAGATCGCTCGCCGCCAGGACGACGGCAGCTGGCTGTGGAAGCTCGACCAGCTAAAGATCGAACCGCTCAAGCCGGACGAGAACTAGGCCGGCTCGCGCACATCCTCGGACAACCGCCCCGCCGCCATGCGCAGTACGCGGCCGCAGCGCGCGGCCAGTGCCTCGTCGTGGGTCACCAGCACCAGCGTGGTACCGGCCTCGCGGTTGAGTTCGAAAATCAGATCGATGACGGCCGCGCCGGTGGCCGCGTCGAGGTTGCCGGTGGGCTCATCGGCCAGCAACAGGCGCGGGTTGGGCGCGAAGGCGCGGGCCAGCGCGACACGTTGCTGCTCGCCGCCCGACAGATGCTTGGGATAGTGGCGTCGACGGGCGGACAGTCCGACGCGATCGAGCCAGCGTTCGGCCTGTGCCTGGGCATCATCCGTACCCGTCAGTTCCAGCGGCAGCATGACGTTTTCCAGCGCGGTCAGCGCCGGCAGCAACTGGAACGACTGGAACACGAAGCCAATTGTCCCGGCACGCAACTCGGCGCGCGCGTCCTCGTCGAGGTCGAAGATCTCGGTATCGTCGATCCTGACCGAGCCGGCGCTGGGAACATCCAGGCCCGCGAGCAATCCGAGCAGCGTGGATTTCCCGGAACCGGACGCGCCGACGATGGCCACCGACTCGCCGCGACCGACCAGAAACGAAATATCGTCCAGAATGTGCAGCACGCCACCTTCTTCGGCGACTGGCACGTGTTTCGCGAGACCCCGCACCTGAACCAACGGAGAACCTATTTCGATGCTGCTTCGATCCATCGCGACCATCCTGTTCCTTGTACTGGCCGGCGCCACGCAGGCGGCGACCATTCTTGTGTGGGGCGACTCGCTGTCGGCCGGTTACCAGCTCAAGCGTGAAGAAGCCTGGCCGGTGCTGTTGCAGACGCGGCTGGCGGAGAAAGGGTTCCCGCACGAAGTCGTCAACGCCAGCGTCAGCGGCGAGACCACCTCGGGCGGGCGCTCCCGCCTGCCCGACGCGCTGGTCAAACACAAGCCCGATCTGATGATCCTGGAACTGGGCGCCAACGACGGCCTGCGTGGCCTGCCCGCCCGAATCGCCGCCGAAAACCTCGACACGATGATAGCAGCGGCCCGCGAGAGCGGCGCCGAAGTGCTGCTCGTGGGCATGCAGATGCCGCCCAACTATGGCCCGGCCTACACGCGTCAGTTCGCCGATGTCTTCCGCACGCTGGCCGACAAGCACGACATCGGCTTCGTGCCCTTCCTGCTCGACGGCTTCGCCGACGACCCGCAGTACTTCCTGTCCGACGGGATCCACCCCACCGCCGAGGCGCAACACCGCATCCTGGACACTGTGTGGGAGAAGCTCGAGCCAATGTTGCAATAGGGATCAACGCAAGAAAACACACGTCACGTCGCCCCTAGCCCCTGGCCCCTGGCCCTTGGCCCCTCCTATGCGACAATCCGCGACCCACGCATCATCGGCAGTTCCATGAAGAAGACCACCGCCTCCGTCGCCGAGCTGGACGGCTTCGACGACGTCATCGACGCGCGCAGTCCGTCGGAATTCGTCGAGGATCGCATTCCGGGCGCGCTCTCGTGCCCGGTACTCGACGATGAACAGCGCGCCATCGTCGGCACGATCTACAAGCAGCAATCGTCCTTTGAGGCCCGACGCCTGGGCGCGGCCATGGTCGCCGAGAACATCGCGCGGCATCTGAACAAACATTTCCAGGACAAGCCACGCGACTGGCGTCCGCTGGTCTATTGCTGGCGTGGCGGGCAGCGCAGCGGCGCCTTCGTGACCTGGCTGCGCATGGTGGGCTGGGACGCCTGCCAGCTCGAAGGCGGCTACAAGAGCTGGCGTCGGCATGTCATCGCCGAACTCGAGCGCATCCCGCTGACACTGTCCCTGCGCATCGTCTCGGGGCCCACCGGCAGCGCCAAGACGCGCGTGCTCGAGGCTCTCGCGCAACTGGGCGAACAGGTGCTGGATCTGGAGGATCTGGCTGCGCACAAGGGCTCGGTGCTCGGCGCCCTGCCCGACCGCAAACAGCCGACGCAGAAGCTGTTCGAGACCCAGCTCTACCGTGCGCTGACCGGCTTCGACGCGGCTCGTCCGGTGTATGTCGAGGCCGAGAGCCGCAAGATCGGCCGCATCCACCTGCCCGAGGCGATGATTCGCGCGATGCGCGCCGCGCCCTGCGTCGCCATCGAGGCCACGCGCGATGCGCGACTGGACTTCCTGGTGCGCGACTACGCCTATCTTGGAGACGATGTCGCGCTGTTGCAGTCGCGCATCGACTGCCTGCACGGACTGCAGAGCAACGAGACCATCGAGCGCTGGAAGGCACTGGCCGCCGAGCACGCGCTGCCGGAACTCTTCGCCGAACTCGTGGACCTGCACTACGACCCGCTCTATCGCCGCTCGCAGAATCACAACTACGTGCATTTCGCCGACGCGCGCCGCATAGAGACCGACGACCTCGGCCCGCAGGGCATCGCGGCCGTGGCGCGGCAGATCGTCGCGGACTCCTGAAGCGCAGCAGCTACGGCAACCGCGGCAGTTCCGGCTCGCCCTCGCCGCGGCGCAGCGCGCAGATGCGCTGCACCATCGCCGGCCTCGGCTCGGCGACCTCTCCCTGTTCGAAGGCGATCACCGCAAAGCTGCCCGCGACGCGCTGCAGCAACTCGTCCGTGGCGAACAGGAAGTCCGGGTTGGACGGCTTGCCGAAGCGCTCGTTGCCGCGCATGAAGGTCTCGTAGATCAGCAGACCGCCTGGCGCAACGCATCCGAGCAGTTCCGCGAAACGCAGGCGATACAGGTAGTTAACGACCACGACCGCATCGAAGCGGCGCCCCGCATACGGCCAGGTGCCAGTCTCGAGATCGGCCTGCACCGCACGTGCGCCGACCACACCGACCAGTTGCGCCAGAGCAGACGCATCGCGGTCGACCGCCTCCACCGCACAGCCTCGCGCCGCGAACAACCGCGTCTGCCGTCCGCCGCCGCAGGCGACGTCAAGTACGCTCGCACCGGCCGGCACCAGTGGCGCGAAGCGTGCGACCCAGGCGGACGGCTGGACCTGCTCGACATGATTCATCGATCGACGCCTCCGATGCACAGCGACTTCATCTCCAGGTATTCCTCGATGCCGGCGCGCGCGCCCTCGCGGCCGAATCCGGACTGCTTGATGCCGCCGAACGGGAACACCGCGCTCGAAAACACCCCGGTGTTGGCCGACACGATGCCGAACTCCAGTGCCTCGGCCACACGGAACACGCGGCCCACGTCGCGCGTGAAGAAATAGGCGGCCAGTCCGTACTCGGTATCGTTGGCCATTCGCAGCACCTCCTCCTCGGACTCGAAGCGGAACAACGGCGCGACCGGGCCGAAGGTCTCCTCGCGCGCCACGCGCATCGCCGGCGTCACGCCGGCAAGCACGGTGGGCTCGAAGAAGGTGCCGCCGCGTGCATGGCGCGCGCCACCGAGAATCGCCTGTGCGCCGTGCGCGAGCGCGTCGGACACGTGCGATTCGACCTTATCCACTGCCGCGTCATCGATCAGCGGGCCGATGTGCACGCCGTCCTCGAAACCGGCACCGATCCTGAGCTTGCCCACCGCCTCGGCGAGTCGACGGGCGAATTCGTCATAGACGCCGGCCTGCACATAGAGGCGGTTGGCGCACACGCAGGTCTGGCCGGTATTGCGAAACTTCGACGAGATCGCGCCCTTGACCGCCTGGTCGAGATCGGCGTCGTCGAAGACGATGAAGGGTGCGTTGCCGCCCAGTTCCATCGACAGCTTCTTGAGCGTCGGCGCGCACTGTTCCATCAGCAGGCGACCGACCTCGGTCGAGCCGGTAAACGAGAGCTTGCGCACCACGGGGCTGGCCGTGAGTACGCCGCCGATGGTGGGCGCGTCGCCCGTGACGACGTTGAACACGCCCTTGGGGAAGCCCGCACGCTCGGCCAGCACGGCCAGCGCCAGTGCCGAGAACGGCGTCTGCTCGGCCGGCTTGACCACCACCGTGCAGCCGGCGGCCAGTGCCGGTGCGACCTTGCGCGTGATCATCGCGGCCGGGAAATTCCAGGGCGTGATCGCCGCACATACACCGACCGGCTGGCGCAGCACCAGCAGCCGGCGATCAGCCGCCGGCGTGGGGATGATCTCGCCCTCGATGCGGCGCGCCTCCTCGGCGAACCACTCGACGAAGGACGCGGCATAGACGATCTCGCCACGCGCCTCGAACAGCGGCTTGCCCTGCTCGGCGGTCATGATCGCGGCCAGATCGTCGGCCGCTTCGAGGATCAGGCGGTTCCACTCGCGCAGGATCGCGGCACGCTCGCCGGCCAACTTGGCTCGCCACGCGGGCAGCGCTGCCGCGGCCGCGTCGATGGCGCGCTGGGTCTCGGCGCGGCCGAGATCGGGCACGCGGCCGATGCGCTCGCGCGTGGCCGGATCGAGTACGTCGAAGCTCGCGCCCGAGTCGGCTGCGATCCACTCGCCGTCGACGAAAGCCTGTTCGCGGAAGAAATCGGACTGGGTCACGTTGCTCATGGTGCTCCTCGAATCTTTGCCGAAACGTTACGGGTGCTTCATTCTAGCGTTCGCATCACCGTCCCATCGTCTATGATCGGATTTGCCGCAGCGCACAAAACGCTGGCAGGATGATCCCCGAATGAACGAGACCCACTACCTCGCGCCCTTGTTCCAGCCCCGTTCGGTGGTCGTCGTCGGCCCCTGCGGCGATCCCGGCTCGATCGCCCGCATCGCCGCGCGCAACCTCGTGGCGGCCGGCTTTCGCGGCCCGCTCGCGGTGGTCGCACCGGATGCCGCGCGCGTCGAGGGCATCGACTGCGTGCGCTCGCTCGCCGATCTTTCCGTTTCGGCCGAACTCGCGCTGTTAGGCGCACCGGTCGAGGACGTTCCCGACCTGCTCGCCGGGTGCGCCGCCGCCGGCGTGCGCGTCGCCATCCTGCCGGCGGGCTTCACGACACCGCCGTCCGAACGCAGCCATGCGGCGCGCGTACTGCGCGAAGCGGCGCGGCGCCACGGCATCCGCCTGCTCGGGCCCAACGCGCTGGGCGTAATCCGCCCGGACATCGGCCTGAACGCGAGCATCGCACACACCACGCCAATGAAGGGCTCGGTGGGTCTGCTGTCGCAATCGGGCGCGCTGGCCACCTCGGTGATCGACTGGGCACGGCCGCACGGCGTGGGCTTCTCGACGGTGGTCACGGTGGGGGCGAGCCTGGACATCGACTTCGGCGATGCGCTCGACTATCTGGTGTCCGACCCGCGTACCGAAAGCATCTTCCTGTACATCGAGCGCATCCGCGATGCGCGCCGCTTCATGACCGCGCTGCGCGCTGCGGCACGCATGAAACCGGTGCTGCTGCTCAAGGCCGGCCGGCACCCGGACGTCGCCCAGGCGATCCATGCACGCGTGGGCACGCCGCCGGGCAGCGACGCCGCCTTCGACGCGGCCGTGCGCCGCTGCGGCGTGGTTCGCCTGTACAACATCGGCCAGCTCTTCGCCGCGGCCGGCGCCCTGTTCTCGGATTTCCGACCGCGCGGCAACCGCCTGGCCATCGTCACCAATGGCGGTGGCCTGGGCTTCATGGCAGCCGACCGCGCGGCGGACCTAGGCATTCCGCTGACCGAGTTCAGCGACACTACTGCCAACCGGCTATCCAAGCTGCTTGGCGATCGCTGGAACGGCGGAAATCCCGTCGACCTGGGACGCATCGCCGACGCCGACACCTACCGGGAAGCGCTGCAAGCCGTACTCGAAGGGCCTCACGTCGACGGCGTGCTGGTGCTGCTCTCGCCGCAGGCAACGACCCGGCCGAGCGAGGTAGCGCGCGCCATCGTCGATCTCGCGCGCGCGGCCGACAAGCCGCTGGTGACCTGCTGGATCGGCGAGGAACATGTCGGCGAGGCGCGACGCCTGTTCGACGAGGCGCGCATTCCCACCTTCCGCACGCCGGAGCCTGCGGTCGAGCTGTTCAGTCACATCTCGGCCTACTTCCGCAACCAGAAGCTGCTGATGCAGGTACCCGGGCCACTGCCGCATCTGGACAAACCGAACGTCGCTGCGGCGAGCGCCGCGATCGACGCCGCGCTCGCCGAAGGGCGCGACGCGCTCACCGAGACCGAATCCAAGACCTGTCTGGCCGCCTTCGGCATTCCCGTGGCGACCAGCCGTGTCGCCGCAGACGAGGATGCGGCCGAGCGCATCGCCGCCGAGATCGGCCTGCCGGTGGCGATGAAGGTCGATTCGGCCGACCTCGTATCCAAGAGCGACGCCGGTGGCGTACGCCTGGGCGTGGCCAGCCTCGAGGCGGTGCGCAACGCATATCGCGGCATTCTCGAAGCCGTGACCGGCAGCCGCCCCGACGCAACGGTGCGCGGTGTGGCGATCGAGCCCATGGTGGTACGCGGCAACGGCCGGGAACTGGCCCTGAGTGCGCGCACCGACGCGGTCTTCGGCCCGTTGCTGAGTCTGGGCGCGGGCCGGCGCCGCGGTGGCGGCGCGCGCGCCCACGCCTTGCCGCCGCTCAACGACTTTCTGGCGCGCGACCTGATGCACTCGGCCGCGGTCGCACCGCTGCTCGCCGCCACCGAAACACGCCCGGCCGCCGACCGCGACGCGCTCGAGGACGTGTTGCTGCGTGTCTCCGCGATACTTTGCGAACTGCCCGAAATCCGCGCGCTCGACATCGACCCGCTGCTGGTCGACGAGAATGGTGCGATCGCGCTCGACGCACGCATCACGGTCGCAGCGGCGCCGCCCAGTGCCGGCCGCTACGAACACATGGCGATCCACCCCTACCCGTCGCACCTGGTCGCCGAATGGGCACTGGCCGACGGCACGCGTGTGACACTGCGCCCGATCCGCCCCGAGGACGCCACGCTCACCACCGAGTTCGTGCGCAGCCTGTCGGCCGAGACGCGCTACCAGCGCTTCATGAACACCATGCGCGAACTCTCGCCGGCGATGGTCATCCGTCTGACGCAGATCGACTACGACCGCGAAATGGCCTTCGTCGCCACCGTCATCGACAACGGCCGCGAACGCCAGATCGGCGTATGCCGCTACGCCGCCAACCCCGACGGCAGGACCTGCGAATTCGCCGTCGTCGTCGCCGACGTCTGGCAACACCGCGGCATCGCCCGCAAGCTCATGACCCGCCTCATCGACACCGCCGCGCAACGCGGCTACGCACGCATGGAAGGCGTCTTCCTCGCCAGCAACGAACGCATGCTGCACTTCGTCGAAAAACTGGGCTTCGAACTGCACACCGACCCCGACGACCCGTCGATCAAGCTGGGCACGCTGGCACTGTCGGCATGATTCATCACATTTGCCGGCCGCATTCGTGCGCTTTGTTTTACATGCCGAAGGCAACCAAGGGCGGATTCGTCAAGCGATGAACCGAGCGAAGGTTTCGTGTGCCGGCTCCGAGGCAGTATCATGCCCGCCCCGTCTGTCGCCTTTTTCCCTGCCCCATGCCCTTTCAGATTCAGCAAACCGAATTCCGTGGCCAGCCGGTCGTCACGCTGCTGTCCGGTGACGGCGCGCGCGCGGTGGTGTCGCCGTTCGGCGGGCAGGTGCTGTCGTGGGCACCGGCCAACGGGCTGGAGCAGTTGTTCCTGTCGGATGCCGCGGTGTTCGACGGCAAGACGCCGATCCGCGGCGGCATTCCGGTGTGTTTCCCGCAGTTCTCGAAGCTTGGCAAGCTGCCGCAGCATGGCTTCGCGCAGGACGCGGTGTGGGAAGTCGCCGACAGTCGCGGCGGGGACGATTTCGCGCTGGTGACGCTGCGCCTGACCGACGACGAGCGCACCTTCGCGCTGTGGCCGTCGAGCTTCGAACTGGAACTGACGGTGGCGATCGGCGGTGAGCGCCTGGACGTGGAACTCGAAGTCGCGAACACCGGCCACGCGCCGTTCGCGTTCACGGCGGCGTTGCACACCTATGTGCTGGTCGGCGAGGTCGAGAACGTGCGCCTGGAAGGGCTCAACGGCCATGATTACCGCGACGCGGCCGACAACGATACGATCAAGCGCGACACCGGCGACGTGGTCGTGGTCGACGACGAGTTGAACCGCGTCTATCACGACGTCGAGCGTGCGCTGCTGCTGCGCGACGGCAGCCGCTCGCTGGGCATCCATGGCGAAGGCTTTCCCGATGTCGTCGTGTGGAACCCGTGGGAGACGCGCTGCCGCGACTTTCCCGATCTCGCGCCGGACGCCTTTCGCCGCATGTTGTGCGTCGAGGCGGCGGCCGCGCACGGCAAGATCCTGCTCGACGCCGACGACACCTGGTGCGGTCGCCAGACACTCGTAAAACTTTGACCGCCCCAGTCCCTAGCCCCTAGTATCCAGCCCCTCCCAAGATGCTCCCTTCCATCGAACACCGTATCGCCACCGAACTCGGCGTGGAACCGCGTCAGGTCATCGCCACGGTCAAGCTCATCGACGAGGGCGCGACCGTGCCTTTCATCGCCCGCTACCGCAAGGAAGCCACCGGCGGCCTGGACGACGTGCAGCTGCGCCGTCTGGAAGAGCGCCTGGGGTATCTTCGCGAGCTCGAGGAGCGGCGCGCCACGGTGCTGGCGTCGATCGAGGAACAGGGCAAGCTCGACGCCACCCTGCGCGCACAAATCGAGGCGGCCGAGACCAAGCAGCGCCTCGAAGACCTCTACCTGCCCTACAAGCCCAAGCGCCGCACCAAGGCGCAGATCGCGCGTGAGGCCGGCATCGAACCGCTGGCCGACTTGCTGTTGTCCGATCCGACGCGTGATCCAGCGACCGAGGCCGAGGCCTTCCTGAACCCCGAGGCCGGTTTCGAGGATGCGAAGAGCGTGCTCGACGGCGCGCGTCAGATTCTGATGGAGCGCTTCGCCGAGGACGCGGAGCTGCTCGCCGAGCTGCGCGAACGCTTGTTCGCCGACGGCGCGATCGTCGCGCGCGTGATCGAGGGCAAGGAGGACGAAGGCGCGAAGTTTCGCGACTGGTTCGACCATCGCGAGCCGCTGGCGAAAATACCGTCGCACCGCGCGCTGGCCCTGCTGCGTGCCCGCAACGAGGGCGTGTTGCGTGTTGCGCTCGAACTGGCGCACGACGAAGGTACGACCCACCCGTGCGAGGCGCGCATCGCCACGCGCTTTGGCATCCGCAATCAGGGCCGTGCCGCCGACGCGTGGCTGGTCGAGACGGTGCGCTGGGCGTGGAGCGTGAAACTCTCGCTGCATCTCGAACTGGAACTGATCGGGGCCCTGCGCGAGCGCGCCGAAGAGGAAGCGATCCGCGTGTTCGCGCGCAACCTCAAGGACCTGCTGCTCGCCGCACCTGCCGGCAACCGCCCGACCATGGGCCTGGATCCGGGCATCCGCACCGGGGTCAAGGTGGCCGTGGTCGACGCCACCGGCAAGCTGGTAGCGACCGATACCGTGTATCCGTTCGAGCCGCGACGGCATCGCGAGCCGTCCATCGCCGCGCTGCTGGAGCTGATCCGCGCCCAGCACGTCGAGCTGATCGCGATCGGCAACGGCACGGCCTCGCGCGAGACCGACCAGCTCGTCGCCGAACTGATGCAGCGCCATCCCGAACTCAAGCTCACGCGGGTCATGGTGTCGGAGGCCGGTGCGTCGGTGTATTCGGCCTCCGAGCTGGCCTCGCGCGAGTTTCCCGACGTGGACGTGTCGCTGCGCGGGGCGGTGTCGATCGCCCGCCGCCTGCAGGACCCGCTGGCCGAACTGGTCAAGATCGACCCCAAATCGATCGGCGTGGGCCAGTACCAGCACGACGTCAACCAGAGCCGGCTGGCGAAGATGCTCGACGCCGTGGTCGAGGACTGCGTCAACGCCGTCGGCGTGGACCTGAACACGGCCTCGGCCCCGCTGCTCGCGCGCATCGCCGGACTGAGCGCGGCGCTGGCCGAGAACGTGGTCGCGCACCGTGACGCCAACGGCTCCTTCCGTTCGCGCAAGGCCTTGCTCGAAGTCGCCCGCCTGGGGCCCAAGACCTTCGAACAGGCTGCCGGCTTTCTGCGCATCCGCGACGGAGACGACCCGCTCGACGCCTCGGCGGTGCACCCGGAAGCCTATCCGGTGGTCGAGCGCATTCTCGCGCGGGTACAGGCCGGCGTGCGTGAAGTCATGGGCGACACGCGCCGGCTGCGCGAACTGCAAGCGGCCGAGTTCACCGACGAGCGCTTCGGCGAGCCGACCGTGCGCGACATCCTCGCCGAACTCGAGAAACCCGGACGCGATCCGCGCCCGGAGTTTCGCACCGCGACCTTCCGCGACGGCATCGAGAAGGTCTCCGACCTGGAACCGGGCATGCTGCTCGAGGGCGTGGTCACCAATGTCACCAACTTCGGCGCCTTCGTCGATGTCGGCGTGCATCAGGATGGCCTGGTGCATGTGTCGATGCTCGCGGACCGCTTCGTGCGCGACCCGCACGCCGTGGTCAAGGCCGGCGACGTCGTCAAGGTCAAGGTGCTGGAGGTGGATCTGGCGCGCAAGCGCATCGCGCTGACGATGAAGCTTGGCGAACCGCCGGCGGTGAAGCCGCCGAAGCCGGCACGCGAGTCGACACGCGACCCGGCCCCGAAGAAGCCACAGGCGCAGGCGCGCCGTCAGAACAGCCCGCGGGCGGGTGCGGAGCGCAACAAGCCCGATGGGGCAATGGCCGACGCGCTGGCCCGGGCCCTGCGCGGCAACAAGTAGAATTCGTCCAAACCGGCGGCAAGGAAGAACCACGATGACGGTGCGCATCTATGGCATCAGGAACTGCGACACGATGAAGAAGGCCTTCGGCTGGCTGGAAGCGGCCGGCGTCGCCTATGACTTTCACGACTACAAGAAGGCCGGCATCGACGAAGCCACGCTCGCGCGCTGGTGCGCGTCGGCCGGGCGCAAGGCGCTGCTCAACCGGCGCGGCACGACCTGGCGCAAGCTCGCGCCCGAGCAGCAGACGGTCGACTCCGACGCCGAGGCGATCGCGCTGATGCGCGCGCATCCGAGCGTGATCCGCCGCCCGGTGATCGAGACCGATGCGGGCGAGGTGCTGGTCGGCTTCGACCCCGACAGCCTCGCCGCCAGACTCGGAGTCGCCTGATGAGCGGATCGACTTCCTGGGTACGACGCTTCCTGTTCGAGGGGCTCGACATCCGCGGCGCGCTGGTGCGCCTCGACGACGTGTGGCAGGCCCTGCAGGCCGGGCGCGACTACCCGCCCGAGGTCGCGCGCGTACTCGGCCAGATGTGTGCGGTGTCGACCATCATCGCCGGCAATCTCAAGCAGCCCGGCCGGCTGACCTTCCAGATTCACGGCGACGGGCCGCTGCACCTGCTCGTCGTCGACTGCCCGGAATCACTCAACCTGCGCGCCATGGCCAAGGTCGACGGTCCGATACAGGGCGAAGCGCTGACGCAGCTGGTCGGGGCCGGTCGCATGCAGCTCTCGCTGGAGATGCCCTCCATGCGCGAGCCCTACCGCAGCCTGGTGCCACTCGAAGGCGACAGCGTCGCCGAGGTGTTCGAGCACTATCTGACGCAGTCCGAGCAGCAGCCGGCAGCGCTGTGGCTGGCCTGCGACGGCGAGGCCGCCTGCGGCCTGTTCCTGCAGAAGCTGCCCGGCGCCGACGCGCGCGACGCCGATGGCTGGGATCGCGTGCAGCATCTGGCGTCCACCGTACGCCCCGACGAATTGCTCGGACTCGACGCCGAGCCCTTGCTCGTGCGCCTGTTCAATGAGGAGGACGTGCGCCTGTTCGCCCCGCGCGAAGTCAGCCATGACTGGCCGCGCGACCCGCAGAAGGTCGAGGACATGCTGCGCAGCCTGGGCCGCGACGAACTCGACGACATTCTCGACGAACATGGCGAAGTCGTCGTGCACGACGACCTGGGTAACCACACCTATCGCTTTGAGCCCGACGACATCGACGCGCTGTTCGACGACGACGGCGACGACGATGCGCCGCCGACCCTCCACTGAGCGCACACGATCGCCGGATTCCGCCGCCGTCCTTGCCCGAATTCGCCACCGTCATTAGACTCGCAAGCTTTTGAGGCACTGAGCATTCATGTCGACGAACCCGCCCCCGCGCCGCCCGATCGAGTTCCGAAACGCGTCGATCGGCGCGACCGTAGCCATGCTGCGCGAGACGCGCCCGGACCTGCTCGCCGACGAACTGCACAAGATGCTCGGTGGCCGCCCCGACTTCTTTTCCGGGGAAGCGGCCATTCTCGATTTCGCCGAACTCGGTGACGACGCGCCCGAACGTCTCGACTGGGCCGGTCTGCTGAGCCTGTTCCGCCGCTTCCAGCTGCAACCCATCGGCGCGCGCGGCTTGCCGGCCGATTTGATCGCCGGCGCCCGCCAGGCAGGCGTATCGCTGCTCGATGCGGCCGAGACCAACACCGAGGCCCCGCCGCCGGCCGCGCGCCGCGAGCCCGAGCCGCGCCCGGAACCGGCGCCGCAACCTGCCGCCGCAGCACCGCCGACAGGCAAGCCCGCGCCGACGATGTTCGTCGACCGCCCGGTACGTTCCGGCCAGCAGGTGTATGCACGCGGGGGCGACCTGGTGTTGCTGGCGGGCATGAGCAACGGTGCCGAGGTCATCGCCGACGGCAGCATCCATTGCTATGGTCCGCTGCGTGGACGCGCGTTGGCCGGCGCCCAGGGCAACGATCGAGCGCGCATACTGGCGACCAACTTCGGCCCGGAGATCGTTTCGATCGCCGGCGTGTACCGCACTTTCGAACAGGGCATCCCCGCCGCGATCGCGGGTCGTCCGGCGTGCGTGCGCATGGCCGAATCGGGCCGTGGCACGGCGCTTACCATCGAACCGCTGCAACTCGACTGAATGCAGCCCAACCGTCTGGAAGGAATCCCATCGTGACTCGAGTCGTCGTCGTAACCTCAGGCAAGGGTGGCGTAGGCAAGACCACCACCAGTGCAGCCTTCGCGTCCGGACTCGCGCTACGCGGCTTCAAGACCGCGGTGATCGACTTCGACGTCGGCCTGCGCAATCTCGATCTGATCATGGGCTGCGAGCGACGCGTGGTCTACGATCTGGTCAATGTGCTCAACGGCGAGGCCAAGCTCAACCAGGCACTGATCAAGGACAAGAACTGCGAGAACCTGTTCATCCTGCCGGCCTCGCAGACGCGCGACAAGGACGCGCTCACCGAGGAAGGCGTCGAGACGGTGATCAAGGAGCTCGAACACATGGGCTTCGACTATATCGTGTGCGATTCGCCCGCCGGCATCGAGCGCGGTGCCGTGCTGGCGCTGACCTTCGCGGACGAAGCCATCGTCACGACCAACCCGGAAGTCTCGTCGGTGCGCGACTCGGACCGCATCCTCGGCATCCTGCAGTCGAAGTCGCGCCGCGCGGCCGAGGGTCGCGAGGCGGTCAAGGAGCACCTGCTGGTCACGCGCTATTCGCCCAAGCGCGTCGAGGACGGTGAGATGCTCTCCTACAAGGACGTGCAGGAGCTGCTGCGCGTGCCGCTGATCGGCGTGATTCCCGAATCGGAATCGGTGCTGCATGGCTCCAACCAGGGCACGCCGGCAATCCACCTCAAGGGTACCGACGTGGCCGAGGCCTACGTCGATGTGGTCGCGCGTTTCCTCGGCGAGGAACGGCCGCTGCGTTATGTTGATTACACGAAACCGGGCCTGATGAAGCGCCTGTTCGGAGGCAAGTGACATGTCCCTCCTAGCGCGATTCTTCGGAAAAAAGGAACGCACGGCTTCGGTCGCGAAGGAGCGCTTGCAGCTCATCATCGCGCGCGAGCACGGCTCGGATTCGCGAGGCCCGGATTTCCTGCCGGCGCTGCAGCGTGAGCTCATCGAGGTGATCTCGAAGTACGTTTCGGTCAACCCGGACGACATCAAGGTGCAGCTCGAGAAGCAGGACAACCTCGAGATTCTCGAGGTCAACATCGTCCTGTCGGATCAGAAGAGCGCCTGAGTCCCGGCCGCCCTGTCAGCGCTCGTCGATGCGAAAGCGCGCGACGAGCCGCTGAACGGCTGCGGTCGACTCGGCCAGCCGCTTCATGCCGCCTTCGGCGTCACTCATGTGGCCCGCCACCCGTTCGGAGATCTCACGGATCTCGGCCACGTGCTCGTGCACATCCGCATTGGTCGCCGAGAGCTGACCGATGGCCACCGCGACGCGGCCGAGTTCGTCGCCGGTTGCGGTGAACTCCTCGACCATCTCGGCAAACTGCCGCGCCGAAACATCGACCACATCCAGAATTTCCGCAACGTCGCTGCGGATGACCTCATTGCCCTCGCGCGTTTCGTCGACGCGGCCGACCATGTCGGTCACGTTGCTCTCGATGTCGACGGTGGCCACATTCACCCGCTCGGCGAGCTTGCGCACCTCGTCCGCGACGACGGCAAACCCGCGGCCGGCCTCGCCGGCGCGCGCGGCCTCGATTGCAGCGTTAAGCGCCAGCAGATTGGTCTGCTCGGCGATCTCGCGAATCATCGAGGCGATCTTGCGTACGCTGTCCGAACGCGTGCTCAGCTCGTCCACCAGCTGGTTGAAGCCGCCCACCTTCTCGCTCATCGTGCCCACGCGCCGTGCGATGTCCCGCATGCCGTCAAGCGCCTCGCGCGCTGCGGCGAGATTGCCCTGGGTACTGTCGGAGATCTGGCGCGCGCCGGTAGATACATTGGCGATCGCGTCACGCGCCTCACCGCTGGAATCGAACACCGCCGCAGTGCGCGTCTGCTGCCGATGGGCATCCGCGGCCGAGGTTGCCACCCGCCCGCGAACCTCCTCCGTCTCGGCGACGATGGAGGCGCTCATCGAGCGCACCTCACCGATCAGGCTGCGCATCTTGGCGGCGAATCCGTTGTAGCTCTGCGCCAGTTCGCGCAACTCGTCATGGGTTTCCAGCGGCAGTTCGCGCGAGAAATCGGCCTCGCCGCGCGCGATCTCATGGAATATCTGCGTCACATGGCGCACCGGACGCACGATCAGGTGGCGCAGGTAGATAATCTGGCCCACGTTCAAGACCAGCGCGATGACTGTGAGCACGATCATCGCGAGCCATCCCTTGTCCAACGCGGCAGCGATGTCAGCCATGGCGTCCGGCGGCAGGCCCGCCTGCTGTGCTCGCGTGGAGATCGTCTCGCGGATACCGACGTAGATGCCCAGATAGGCCAGGTTGATCAGAAACAGAAACAGGAAGCTCCCAAGCTTCTTGCTCAGCGAGTTCCAGAAGGTCTTCTCAATCGTTTCGTACAACTGCATCAGGGTCAACATCGATTCTCCGTCACGCCACGGCGGAAGTTGGCAGCATGCAATGATCTACGGCAGCGGCGCCGACGAACTTGATCGAGATCAGACACCGACCGCGCGGTCGCATGATTTGCCCGCGCATACGGCCCCATGCGAGAATCCTCGGTCTTCCGGCGCCTTGCCGCCCCACCCCTTCCCGCACAGCCGACATGACCGACCAGACCAGCGCGAGCGCGCCGCAACAGGACGAAAACCACCTCATCGCCGAGCGCCGCGAAAAGCTCGCCGCGTGGCGCGCCACGGGCCAGGCCTTTCCCAACGACTTCTCGCGCGAGAACCTCGCCGCGCGTCTCGACGAGGCCTATGGCGACCGTGACGGTGAGGCGCTGGAGGCCACGCCGATCGAGGTCAAGGTGGCCGGGCGCATCATGCTCAAGCGCGTCATGGGCAAGGCCAGCTTCATCACCATCCAGGACGTTTCGGGGCGCATCCAGTGCTACGTACAGCGCGATGCCATCGGCGAGGATGCCTACGCGGACTTCCGTCACTGGGACATCGGCGACATCGTCGGCGCGGTGGGCACGCTGTTCAAGACGCGCACCGGCGAACTGACCGTCAAGTGCTCGGACATTCGCCTGCTCACCAAGAGCATCCGCCCGCTGCCGGACAAGTTCCACGGCCTGACCGACATCGAGCAGAAGTACCGCCAGCGCTACGTCGATCTCATCATGAACGAGGCCACGCGATACACCTTCGTCGCGCGCAGCCGCATGGTGCAGTCGATCCGCAACTACATGACGGGCCACGGCTTCCTCGAGGTCGAGACGCCGATGATGCACCCCATCCCCGGCGGCGCCGCGGCCAAGCCCTTCACCACGCATCACAATGCGCTCGACATGGAACTGTTCCTGCGCATCGCGCCGGAGCTCTATCTGAAACGTCTGGTGGTGGGCGGCTTCGAGCGCGTGTTCGAGGTCAACCGCAACTTCCGCAACGAAGGCCTGTCGCCCCGCCACAACCCCGAGTTCACGATGATGGAGTTCTACGAGGCGTACGCGAACTACCGTACGCTGATGGACTTCACCGAAGGCCTGATCCGCCACTCGGCGCGCGAGGCGCTGGGCAGCGAGACCTTCGTCTATCAGGGCCGCGAGCTCGACCTGTCGCGCACCTTCGCGCGCCTGACCATCGTCGAGGCGATGCGCAAGTACAACCCGGGCTTCTCCGAGGCACAGCTCAATGACGCCGACTGGATCCGCGCCAAGCTGGCCGAATTCAAGGTCGAACCGCACGCCGGCGCCGGCCTGGGCGCGCTGCAGCTGGCCCTGTTCGAGGAGACCACCGAGGCCGAGCTGTGGGAGCCGACCTTCATCATCGACTACCCGGCCGAGGTCTCGCCGCTGGCACGCCGCCACGACGACAACCCGGAGATCACCGAGCGCTTCGAGCTGTTCATCGTCGGGCGCGAGATCGCCAACGGCTTCTCCGAGCTTAACGACGCCGAGGACCAGGCCGCACGCTTTCTCGAACAGGTCCAGGCCAAGGAGGCCGGCGACGAGGAGGCCATGTACTACGACGCCGACTTCATCCGCGCGCTCGAATACGGCCTGCCGCCGACCGCCGGCTGCGGCATCGGTATCGACCGTCTGGTGATGCTGCTGACCGACGCACCGTCGATCCGCGACGTGATCCTGTTCCCGCACCTGCGGCGCGAAGCCGACTGAGCGCAGCGGCCGCCCATGGGCGGCCGCCTGCTTTCGACATGCCCCGCCTCAGCCCCGCCCGCCTGAGTTTCCGTGATGACGGCACGCCGTGGTCGGAAGCGTATCAGGACATCTATCACTCCGCCGCGGGCGGCCTGGAACAGGCGCAACGGGTCTTTCTCGAAGGCAACGCCCTGCCAGCGCGCTGGCAGGGCCGTGAGACCTTCACCATCGTCGAAACCGGTTTCGGTCTGGGGCTGAACTTTCTGGTCACCTGGGCCGCCTGGCGCGACGACGCGAGCCGCTGCGAACGCCTGCACTACGTCTCGGCCGAACTGCACCCTTTCACGGCCGCCGACCTCGCCGCCGCGCACGACGCATCCCCGCAAATTGCGCCGCTGATCGCCGAACTCACCACGCACTGGCCGTCGCTGGTGCCGGGATTCCATCGCCTGCATCTGGACGGCGGGCGCGTGATTCTGACGCTGCTCTTCGGCGATGCATGCTCGCTGCTTGCGCAACTCGACGCGCGGGCCGATACCTTCTATCTCGACGGCTTCGCGCCGAGAGTCAATCCCGCGATGTGGAACGAGGCGCTGATCGGCGAGCTGGCCCGGCTCGCTGCGCCGGACGCGACGCTGACCACCTGGTCGGTACATGGCGCGACCCGCCGGGCCCTGCAGCAGGCCGGCTTCGACTGCGACAGGCGCCGCGGCTTCGCAGCGAAAAGTCAGATGCTGGTCGGCCGCTTCACGCGCGGAAAAGCGCCTCCGCAAGTCCATCGCCACGCACTGGTGATCGGTGCCGGCCTGGCGGGCAGCGCGATTGCCCACCGCCTGCTCGAACGCGGCTGGCACGTCACGCTGATCGACGCTGCCGACGGCCCCGCACAAGGCGCCTCCGGCAACCACGCCGGCGTGCTGCGCGCCCTGCCCAGCCGTGACGACAACCACATGAGCCGCATCACGCGCGCGGGCGCCCTGTACGGCATGCATCACATGAGGCGATTGTCGATGGCGGGCCTGCCGGTACGCTGGGCGGCCTGCGGCGTGCTGCATCTGGCGCGCGACGACAAGCAGGCGGCGAAACAGCGCGAAGTGGTCGCCGCGCTCGACGACCCGGCCGAGGTGTTGCGTTTCGTCGAACGCGACGAGGCCTCGCGCCTCGCGGGCTGGCCGCTGGCCATCGGCGGCTGGGGGTTTCCGACCGGGGGCTGGGTCAATCCGCCCAGCCTGTGCGCGGCCAACCTCGCGGCATGGCCGAAGCGGCTGCGCACGCACTACGGCCGCGAAGTGGCTGCGCTGGAGGACACCGGCAACGAATGGATCGCGCGCGACGCCGATGGCTGGGAGGTCGCCCGCGCGCCGATTGCCATCCTCGCCAATGGCACGGCCATCTCGCGCCTGTCGCAAGGTGCGGCGATCCCCGTCGTCGCTGCGCGCGGCCAGGTCAGCCATGTGCGCGCCAGGAACGGCAAGACGGCCGAAGTGGTGGTGTGTCGCGGCGGCTACGTCAGCCCGGCCATCGACGGCCTGATGGCTGCGGGCGCGACCTTCTCGGTCGATGATGACGACACCACGCTGCGCGAGGCCGACCATGCCGAGAACCTGGCCAAGCTCGCCACCATGCTGCCGGGATTCGACGCGGAGATCGTGGGAGGCCGCGTGGGTTTCCGCCCCGCCTCACCCGACCGTCTGCCCATCGTCGGCGCCGTGCCGGACGCAACGCGGCCGCACGGCGGCACGCTCGCATCGGTGGCGCGTCATCGGGCGCTGTATGCCGTCTCCGGCTTTGGAGCGCGCGGGCTGGTGTGGTCGGCACTGGTCGCCGAAATGCTGGCGAGCCAGCTGAACGACGAGCCGTTGCCCATGGAGCGCGAACTGCGCGACGCGATGGACCCGGCGCGCTATGTGCTGCGACCGCCCGGTAGACGTGGCACCCGGGCCGAGGACTGACCGACTACAGGTAGCGGCGCATGCGCGCGAGCGTGCGCTCACGCCCCAGCACAACCAGTACCGCGTCGATGGCCGGTGTCTGGGGCACGCCCAGCGTGGCCACGCGCAGCGGAATCGCCACCTGCGGCATCTTCAGCCCGTGATCGGCCATCGTCGCCTTGATCGCACCGGAAACGGCGTCGGCGTTCCACTCCGCGCTTGCCTCGAAGCGTCCGGCGAGGCTATTGAGCGCGGCCCGTGCCGCATCGGTGAGGTGCTTTTCGATCACGTCCGGCGCCGCATGCGCCTCGATGCAGAACAGTTCTGACGAATCGGCCAGTTCGTTGAGCGTGGTTGCCCGTTCGCGGTAGAGGGCGACGACGTCCTCAAGACTCGGACCGGCCTCCGGGTCGATGCCACGGCGCGCCAGCCGCGAGGCGACCTCGCCGGCCAGATAGGCCACGTCGGCCTGCTTGATGTAGTGGGCGTTGAGCCAGTTGAGCTTTTCGGTGTTGAACTGCGCGGCCGACGGCGTGATGTGGTCCAGGTCGAACCATTCGACGAACTGCGCTCGCGAGAAGATCTCTTCGTCGCCGTGACTCCAGCCCAGGCGCGCGAGGTAGTTGATGACCGCGTCCGGCAGATAGCCATCCTCGTCATACTGCATGACGCTGACCGCGCCGTGGCGCTTGGACAGCTTGGTGCCGTCATCGCCGAGGATCATCGACAGGTGCGCGTACTGCGGCACCTCTGCGCCCAGCGCGCGCAGGATGTTGATCTGGCGCGGCGTGTTGTTGACGTGGTCGTCACCGCGGATGACGTGCGTGATGCGCATGTCCAGATCGTCGACGACGACGCAGAAATTATAGGTGGGCGTGCCGTCGCCGCGCGCGATGACCAGATCGTCGAGTTCCGCGTTGGCGAACTCGATACGCCCCTTGACCAGATCGTCCCACGCGACGACACCGTCGCGCGGATTGCGAAAGCGCACGACGGGCTTCACGCCTTCCGGCGGTTGTGGCAGCGTCTTGCCCGGCTCGGGGCGCCAGCGACCGTCGTAGCGCGGCTTCTCGCCACGCGCACGCTGCGCCTCGCGCATCGCGTCGAGTTCGTCGGGCGTGGCGTAGCAGTGGTAGGCCGTGCCAGCCTCGAGCATCTGCGCGATGACTTCACGGTAACGGTTGAAGCGCTGCGTCTGGTAGAACGGCCCCTCGTCCGCATCCAGCCCCAGCCAGTGCATGCCGTCGAGGATGGCCTGCACCGCCTCGGGCGTGGAGCGTTCCAGATCGGTGTCCTCGACACGCAGGATGAACTGCCCGCCGTGACGTCGCGCATAGGCCCAGCAGAACAGCGCGGTGCGCGCACCGCCGATGTGCAGGAAACCGGTGGGGCTGGGGGCGAAACGGGTGCGGACGGACATTGCAGAGGCTCCAGGCTGCGCGGCTGGCGGAAAACAAAAAACCCCGGCCAGACGGGCGGGGTTTCGTGTTGGTGGGCGGTACTGGGATCGAACCAGTGACCCCTGCCGTGTGAAGGCAGTGCTCTACCGCTGAGCTAACCGCCCCGGAAGAAGAAGCGCGGATTCTATGTGCAGCGGCGCGAGGCGTCAACACACGGCGGCGAGCAAGAGCGCACATCGCCTGCGAATGCGGGGACAGTACAGGGCGAAGTGCTACTGTTCACGACGCCGCCCACGATGAAGTCCCGCCAATGAAGAAATGCCTGAGCCTGGCCCTGCTGCTCTTCCTGCCCCTGGTGCATGCCGCCCCGCCCGAGCCGATCGAACGACTCGACCTGCAGCGCTACCTGGGGACCTGGCATGAAATCGCGAAGTATCCCAATCGATTCCAGGAGCAGTGCGTCTCGGACACCACGGCCACCTACGCGCGTTCGGACGAGGGGCGCATCGAGGTTGTAAACCGTTGCCGTACGGCATCCGGCGAGTACGACGAGGCACACGGCGTCGCCCGTCTGGTCGGCGAGTCGGGCTCGCCCAAGCTCAAGGTACGTTTCGCGCCAGCCTGGCTATCCTGGCTGCCGATGGTATGGGGGGATTACTGGGTGATCGATCTCGACGAGGCCTATACCTTGGTCGCGATCAGCGAGCCGTCAAAGGAATACCTGTGGATTCTGGCGCGCGAGCCCCATGTTGCGGGCGAACGCGTCGAAGCGCTGGTCGCAAGACTTGCACAACGCGGCTTCGATCCAGCGCGCATCGTACGCTCGCCGCACGACGCGCGTTGAAGACGGCGGGATCAGGCCCAGGTATCGATAACGCCGCCGCTGCTCCCGCTCGGCGAGGACACCTGCAGCACCTGAAGCATCATCTCGGCCTGCTGTTCCTGCATTTCCATGGTCTTCTTGAGCATCATCAGGGATGCCTGCTCCTGCGTGCGGGCCTGCGCGTCGGCGGTGGCAAATGCAGCAATCGATGAAACGTCCATCAGAAAAACTCGAAAGCGGTGGTCTTGCCCGTGTTAACGGCGGCAGAGAACGATACTTGAGGTCCGCGCCGCCGTCCTGAGCTGCCTTATTGGCCGGAGAGCATCTTGTGGCGTTTCTCTACGAGCGCTTCGAGCGAAGCCTCGACGATCGCAAGGCCTTCGCGCAGGATCTCCTCGTCGATCAGCAGCGCGGGCAGGAACTTGAGCACCTGGTCGTCGGCACCGGCCGTCTCGATCACCAGGCCGCGCGTGAAGGCCTCGGCCGACGTCTCACCGGCCACGCCCGGCTGGGGCAGTTCCAGACCCCAGATCATGCCCAGGCCGCGAACGCTCGCATTCAGTTCAGGGAAGCGGTCGGCAATGCGCTGGAGCTCGCCGCGGATGATCTCGCCCTTGTGCGCGACCGCGCCGGACAGGTCGTCATTCTCCCAGTAGCCCAGCGCTTCGGTCGCCGCCACGAAGGCCAGATTGTTGCCGCGGAAGGTACCCGTATGCTCGCCCGGCTTCCACTGGTCGAGATCGGGACGCATCAGCAGCAAGGCCATCGGCAGGCCGCCACCGATGGATTTGGACAAGGTCACCATGTCGGGCTGGATGCCGGCGCGCTCGAAGCTGAAGAAGGTGCCGGTGCGGCCATTGCCGACCTGGATGTCGTCGATGATGAGCAGGATGTCGAACTCGCGGCACAGACCGGCGAGCTTCTGCAGCCACTCGATGCTGGCCACATTGACCCCGCCTTCGCCCTGTACCGTCTCGACGATGACCGCGGCGGGCAGGTCAATGCCGCTGCTGCCATCTTCCAGAAAGCGGCGCATGTAGTCGACACTGTCCACCCCTTCACCGAGGAAGCCGTCGAACGGCATGAAGGCACTGTTGCTGCGCGAGCCGTAGGATTCGTCCTTGTAGTAGTAGTTGCCGGTCACGGCCAGCGAACCCAGCGTCAGGCCGTGATAGCCGTTGGTGAAGGCGATGATGTTGGAGCGGCGCTTGATCATGCGCGCGAGCTTGAGCGCGGTCTCGACCGCATTGGTGCCGGTGGGACCGGTGAACTGCACCTTGTAGTTCAGGTTGCGCGGCTCGAGGATGGTGTCGCGGAACTTGGTCAGGAAGGCACGCTTGGCCACCGTGGCCTTGTCCAGACCGTGCACGATGCCGCCGCGCTCGAGGTAGGCGATCATTGCCTCGGAGAAGCGCGGGTTGTTGTGACCGTAGTTGAGTACGCCGGCGCCGGCGAAGAAGTCGATGTAGCGATTGCCGTGCTCGTCGAACATCTCCGAGCCGCGGGCGACGTCGAACACCACCGGGAAGGAGCGGATATAGCCGCGGACCTCGGATTCCATTTCATCGAAAATTCGCATCGCAATCACCTCGGGTTCGATATTCACGGCGCCGACGACGGACTCCAGAAAAGTCGTATCGTTTCGGGCTTTCCGCGCAGACCACTTCGCGCCAAGCCCGGACCGGCAGGATCGTTTTAGTATCCCCGAGCGACCCGGTCGGGTCAAACCGCATTCGCGCGCCCATCGCCGGCAACCGGGACGAGCGCAGTAGCGAAAAGCCCGGAACGGTGTCCGGGCTTTTCGGGGAAAACCAATGGTGGGTGCTGACGGGGTCGAACCGCCGACATTCGCCTTGTAAGGGCGACGCTCTACCAACTGAGCTAAGCACCCGCACCGACGATGGCGAAAACCATCTGCCGGGTCGAAGGGGCGCTACTTTACCGCATCCTTCAGACCCTTGCCAGCGCGGAATTTCGGAATGCGCGCCGCCTTGATACGGATGCTCTTTCCGGTGCGGGGGTTGCGGCCATTACGCTCGGCACGCGTACCCACGTAAAAGGTGCCGAAACCGACCAGGGTCACGGTGTCGTTCTTCTTCAAGGCCTTGCGCACGGCGTCGACCGCGGCGTCGAGCGCGCGTCCGGCAGCCGCCTTGGAAAGGTCGGCCTGTGCGGCGATTGCATCTACCAGTTCGGATTTATTCACGTAGAACCCCCCTCTTGGCGTTGAGCATTCAACCCGTTTGTCGTCGATGATGCCCGCGGGGCGCGGTCGTGCCGCGTCTGGTCGTGATTCGCGGACGGTCTCCTCCGTGTTGCACGGTTTTTATAGCGTGCGCTCTTCGGCGCTGTCAACAAGCGATGCCACGCGCAGAGCACGTGGCATCGGACAACCACAGCGAAAGTCAGGGGAGCTCAGTGCGCGCGGATGCTCTTTCCGGCCGCGTCGACCTCGCCTCCGGGCGGAACCTCGGGCACACTCTCTTCAAGCGGTTCGGGCTGACGCTCCAGTGCATGCTCGAGCACCTTGTCGAACCAGCGCACCGGAATGATCTCGAGCGCGTTCTTGATGTTCTCCGGGATCTCCGCCAGATCCTTGACGTTTTCCTCCGGGATCAGCGCTGTGGTGATGCCGCCGCGCACAGCAGCCAGCAGCTTCTCCTTGAGACCACCAATCTGCAGCACCTCACCGCGCAAGGTGATCTCGCCCGTCATGGCGACATCGGCACGCACCGGGATGCCGGTGAGCGAGGACACCAGCGCCGTGGTGATCGCGATGCCGGCCGACGGGCCATCCTTGGGGATCGCCCCTTCCGGGAAGTGGATGTGCAGGTCGCTCTTCTCGAAGACCTCGTCCTTGACGCCAAGCTTCCTCGCGCGGCTGCGCACCACCGAGCGTGCCGCCTCGACCGACTCCTTCATCACGTCGCCGATCGAGCCAGTGCGCTGGATGTTGCCCTTGCCCGGCATCACCACCGACTCGATGGTGAGCAGCTCGCCGCCCACCTCGGTCCAGGCCAGACCAGTGACCTGACCGACCTGGTTCTCCTTCTCGGCAACGCCGAACGAGTACTGACGCACACCCAGGTACTTGTCGAGATTGTCGGCCGTGACCTGGATCTTCTCGCCCTTCTTCGCCAGCACCAGCGCCTTGACCACCTTGCGGCAGATCTTGGAGACCTCGCGCTCGAGGCTGCGCACGCCCGCTTCGCGGGTGTAGTAGCGGCAGATGTCGCGCACCGCGGCTTCGGCAATCTCGATCTCACCCGCCTTCAGACCGTTGTTCTTGATCTGCTTGGGGATCAGGTAGCGCATCGCGATGTTGGTCTTCTCGTCCTCGGTGTAGCCGGACACGCGAATGACTTCCATGCGGTCGAGCAGCGCCGGCGGAATACTCAAGGTGTTGGCAGTGGCGACGAACATCACGTCCGACAGATCGTAATCGACCTCGATGTAGTGGTCCTGGAAGGTGTGGTTCTGTTCCGGATCCAGCACTTCGAGCAGCGCCGAACTCGGGTCACCGCGGAAATCCATGCCCAGCTTGTCGACCTCGTCGAGCAGGAACAGCGGGTTCTTCACGCCGACCTTGATCATGTTCTGAAGGATCTTGCCCGGCATCGAGCCGATGTAGGTACGGCGATGGCCACGAATCTCGGCCTCGTCGCGCACACCACCCAAGGCCATGCGGATGAACTTGCGGTTGGTCGCACGCGCGATCGACTGACCCAGCGAGGTCTTGCCCACGCCCGGGGGGCCGACCAGACACAGGATCGGCGCCTTGACCTTGTCGACGCGCTGCTGCACCGCCAGATACTCGACGATGCGCTCCTTGACCTTCTCGAGCCCGTAGTGATCCTGGTCGAGAATCTTCTCGGCCTTGACCAGATCCTTGCTGACACGCGAGCGCTTCTTCCAGGGCAGGCCGATGAGCGTGTCGATGTAGTTGCGCACGACGGTCGCTTCGGCCGACATCGGCGACATCAGCTTGAGCTTCTTGAACTCCCCTTCGGCCTTGGCAAGCGCGTCTTTCGACAGGCCCGAAGAATGGATTTTCTTGTCCATCTCCTCGAGGTCCGCGCCCTCTTCGCCTTCGCCAAGCTCCTTCTGGATGGCCTTGACCTGTTCGTTCAGGTAGTACTCGCGCTGGCTCTTCTCCATCTGGCGCTTGACGCGGCCACGGATGCGCTTCTCCACCTGCAGGATGTCGAGTTCGGTCTCGATCTGCGAGAGCAGCTTCTCGAGCCGCGTGCGGGTGTCGAAGACCTCGAGCACGTCCTGCTTGTGCTCGAGCTTGAGCGGAAGATGGGCCGCGATGGTGTCGGCCAGACGCCCGGCATCCTCGATGCCCGACAGCGAGGCGAGGATTTCGCCCGGAATCTTCTTGTTGAGTTTCACGTACTGGTCGAACTGACCGATGATCGCGCGACGCATCGCCTCGACCTCGGTCGTGCCGCCGTCGGAAACCACGACCGGCGCAACGCGCGCGACGAACAACTCCTCCGCGTCCTCGACCGAGAGCACGTGGGCGCGGTGCACGCCCTCGACGAGCACCTTGATCGTGCCGTCGGGCAGCTTGAGCATCTGCAGCACGTTGGCGACGCAGCCAACGTCGTACAGATCGTCGGCGGAGGGCTCGTCCTTGGCCGCCGAGCGCTGGGCGACGAGCAGGATGCTCTTGTCGCCTTCCATCGCCGTCTCGAGGGCCTTGATCGACTTCGGCCGCCCGACGAACAAGGGGATGACCATGTGCGGGAACACCACGACGTCACGCAACGGCAACAGTGGAAGGGTGTTCTGTTCGACGGATTGTTCGGACTGGCTTGCCATGAGTGGAACCTCTGTGGGGGAGCAGTTCGTTATCTGGGGGCGCTGCCCCGGAAATCAAGCGGCGACCCGACGACGCTCGACCGCCGAGGCGCCGTTGGCGCATCGGCACACTTTGAGCTTACGCGCGGGCCGTGGCGACCCGCAAGCTCGTCTTGTGGGGGTCAGTTGGAGCCGGAGACCTTTTGCTGGTCGGCGTAGATCAGCAGCGGCTGGGCGGCGTCGTTGATCGTGCCCTCATCGATGACGACTTTCTCCACGCCTTCGAGCGTGGGCAGGTCGTACATGATGTCGAGCAGTGCGCCTTCGAGGATGGAGCGCAGGCCGCGCGCGCCGGTGCGACGTGCGATGGCCTTGCGTGCGATCGCGTGCAGCGCGGCAGGGCGAATCTCGAGTTCCACGCCTTCCATCGAGAAGAGCTTCTGGTACTGCTTGAGCAGCGCGTTCTTGGGCTCGACGAGAATCTGGATGAGGGCGTCCTCGTCCAGTTCCTCGAGCGTCGCAACCACCGGCAGGCGACCGACGAACTCCGGAATGAGTCCGAACTTGACCAGGTCTTCCGGCTCGACCTGTCCGAGGAACTCGGAAACGGCGCGCCCGTCGCGACTCTTGACCTCGGCGCCGAAGCCGATGCCGACCTGCTCGGTGCGCTCACGGATGACCTTGGCCAGTCCGTCGAAGGCGCCGCCGCAGATGAACAGCACGTTGGTGGTGTCGACCTGGATGAAGTCCTGGTTTGGATGCTTGCGCCCGCCCTGGGGCGGGATCGAGGCCTGCGTACCCTCGACGAGCTTGAGCAGCGCCTGCTGCACGCCTTCGCCGGAGACATCGCGCGTGATCGAAGGGTTGTCGGACTTGCGCGAGATCTTGTCGATCTCGTCGATATAGACGATGCCCTGCTGCGCCTTGTCGACGTCGTAGTCGCACTTCTGCAGCAGTTTCTGGATGATGTTCTCGACGTCCTCGCCGACGTAGCCGGCTTCGGTCAGGGTCGTCGCATCCGCCATCACGAAGGGCACGTTGAGCAGGCGTGCGAGCGTCTGCGCGAGCAGCGTCTTGCCCGAGCCGGTCGGCCCGATGAGCAGGATGTTGCTCTTGGACAACTCGACCTCGTCCTTGTCGGTGGCCAGGTGGCGCAGACGCTTGTAGTGGTTGTAGACCGCCACCGACAGGTTGCGCTTGGCCTTGCCCTGGCCAATCACGTACTGGTCGAGAATGCGGCAGATCTCGGCCGGGGTGGGCAGGCTGCCCTTGCCGGCTTCCGAACTGACACTCTCCATCATCTCGTCGCGGATGATGTCGTTGCACAACTCGATGCATTCGTCGCAGATGAAGACGGAGGGGCCCGCAATCAGCTTGCGCACCTCGTGTTGACTCTTTCCGCAGAAGGAGCAGTACAGCAGCTTGTCGCCACCCGTCTTCTTGTCGGTCATGATCGGTTTCTCCGCTTTCAGGCGTCGTTGCGCGACGCGAGCACCTTGTCGACGATGCCGTACTCGACCGCCGCCTGGGCGCTCATGAAGTTGTCGCGGTCGGTGTCCTTCTCGATCTGCTCGATCGGCTGGCCGGTGTGCTCCGAGAGCATGCCGTTGAGCCGCTCGCGGATGTACAGGATTTCGCGGGCGTGGATCTCGATGTCGGACGCCTGGCCCTGGAAGCCGCCCAGCGGCTGGTGGATCATCACGCGCGAGTTGGGCAGGCAGTAGCGCTTGCCCTTGGCGCCGGCGGCGAGCAGGAACGAGCCCATGCTTGCGGCCTGACCGATGCACAGCGTCGACACGTCGGGCTTGATGAACTGCATGGTGTCGTAGATCGCCATGCCAGCGGTCACCGAGCCGCCCGGAGAGTTGATGTAGAAATACACGTCCTTGTCCGGATTCTCGGATTCCAGGAAGAGCAACTGGGCAACGATGAGGTTGGCCGTCGCGTCATTGACCGGACCGACCAGAAACACCACGCGCTCCTTGAGGAGGCGCGAATAGATGTCGTAGGCGCGCTCGCCGCGCCCGCTCTGTTCGACGACCATCGGCACCAGGCCGAGGGCCTGAGGATCCCAGTTGCCGTTCATTTCGCTGGCTTTGCTCATCGTTTCCCGTCTTTACGACCCATCAGGCCGCAGAATTTCCCATCAGTTCATCAAAGTCGACCGACTTGTCTTCGGTCTTGGCTTCACCCAGCGCCCATTCGACGACATTGTCCTCGATCACGATCGCCTCGACCTGCGACAGGCGATCCGGCTGAGAGTAATACCAGCGTACCAGTTCCTGCGGATCCTCGTAGCTCTGCGCCATGTCCTCGACAACACTGCGAATCTGCTCGGGCTTGGCGAACAGTTCCTTGTCCTTGACGATCTCGGCCATGATCAGCCCGAGCTTGACGCGGCGCTGCGCCTGTTCCGTGAACCATGACGGCTCGACCGGCACATCCTTGAGATTCATGCCGCGCATTTCCATGTCGCGACGCGCGTTCTCTGCAAGCTGCTCGGACTCCTTGTCGACCAGCGCCGTGGGCACGTCGAACTCGGTGACGTCGAGCAGCGCGTTCATGACCTGCTCCTTGATGCGGCCGTGCACGCGACGCTTGACCTCGCGCTCGAGGTTGGCCTTGACCTCCTCGCGCAGCTTGGACACCTCACCGCTGGCCACACCCAGCGTCTTGGCGAATTCCTCGTCGACTTCCGGCAGCACGGGCTTTTCGACCGCCTTGACGGTGACATCGAAGGCGACCGTCTTTCCGGCCAGATTCTCGGCGTGATAGTCCTCCGGGAAGGTCATCTCGAAGGTCTTCTCTTCGCCCTTGCCCATGCCCTTCACGGCCTTCTCGAAATCGGCCAGCATCGAGCCGGCACCGATCACGAACGGGAAGTCCTCGGCGCTGCCGCCCTCGAAGGGCTCACCATCCATCTTCCCGACGAAGTCGATGGTCACGCGGTCGCCGTCCTTGGCCTTGCGCTTGCACGCCTCGAACTGCGTGCGCTGCTTGCGCAGCACCTCAAGGGTCTTTTCGACTTCTTCGTCACCGACGGTGAGAACAGGACGCTCGATCTGCTGATCGGCGAGCGAACCCGGCTTGACCTCGGGATAGACCTCGAACACCGCGGTAAACGACAGCATGCCGTCGGCCGACTTGTCGCCCGGCTCGATGCGCGGCTGCCCGGCGATGCGCAGTTCCTGCTCGCGCAGCTTCTCGCCGAAGGCCTTTTCGACCGCAGCGCCGATGGCTTCCGAGCGCGCCTGCGCGCCGTAGGTCTGGGCGACGATCTTGAGCGGCACCTTACCCGGCCGGAAACCGGCCATCTTGACGGTGCGGGCCATGCGCTTGAGGCGGGCGTCGACCTCCTTTTCGATCTCGGCGACCGGCACGGTCATGTCGATACGGCGCTCCAGCGCGTTCGGCGTTTCCTGATTGTTTTCCATCAATTGCTTCCCGACAAGGTCAAAAATACGTGAAACGGCCGGCGTACTCCGGGATCCAGGCGGGATCGTCTCGGGGCGCCGACCGGTTCTGCTAGGTTCTCGCTAACCGCGGATTCTAGCACATGCGAGGGGGCTTCCTTCCAGCGTCAGGCGGTGGCCATAATGGCTCCGACAAGGGGCGCGCAACGTTGTGTGCGAATGTGGAACTTGCCGCACGGCACCGCCTCACAGCCTTCACACGCGACGATTTCCCGACGGTGTCACAAACACCGCCGGAGAAAGGCCGGGGTGCATCTCCGGCGCGCAATACCGACTCCGGCGACCCGCCGGCACGCAATGCATCAGGAGGCGCCAGATGAGCATCTTCAACACTTACCAGTCCCGCTTCGAGGCCACCCGCGACGAGGAGATGTCGATCCAGGAGTACCTGGAGATCTGCAAGAGCGACCGCTCCGCCTACGCCACCGCCGCCGAGCGCATGCTGATGGCCATCGGCGAACCCGAACTCGTCGACACCCGGCTCGACCCTCGGCTGTCGCGCATCTTCTCAAACAAGGTATTGCGCATCTACCCGGCCTTCCGCGACTTCTACGGCATGGAAGAGGTGATCGAGAGCATCGTCGCCTACTTCCGCCACGCCGCGCAGGGACTGGAGGAAAAGAAGCAGATCCTCTATCTGCTCGGCCCGGTCGGCGGCGGCAAGTCCTCGCTGGCCGAGAAGCTCAAGCATCTCATCGAGCACGTGCCCTTCTACGCGATCCAGGGCTCGCCGGTGAACGAGTCTCCATTGGGCCTGTTCGACCCGGAGGAGGACGGCCCCATCCTCGAGGAGGACTTCGGCATCCCGCGCCGCTATCTCGAGACCATTATGAGTCCGTGGGCGGTCAAGCGCCTGCACGAATACGGCGGTGACATCACGAAGTTCCGCGTGGTGCGCGTGCGCCCCTCGGTGCTCAAGCAAAAGGCCGTGGCCAAGACCGAACCGGGCGACGAGAACAACCAGGACATTTCCTCGCTGGTTGGCAAGGTCGATATCCGCCAGCTCGAGCACCATTCGCAGGACGACCCGGACGCCTACAGCTATTCGGGCGGGCTGTGCCTGGCCAACCGCGGGCTGCTCGAATTCGTCGAGATGTTCAAGGCCCCGATCAAGGTGTTGCACCCGCTGCTCACGGCCACCCAGGAAGGCAACTACAAGGGCACGGAGGGTTTCGGTGCGATCCCGTTCGACGGCATCGTGCTTGCCCACTCCAACGAATCCGAGTGGATCTCGTTCAAGAACAACAAGAACAACGAGGCATTCCTCGACCGCATCTATACCGTCAAGGTGCCCTACTGCCTGCGCGTGTCCGACGAGGTCCGCATCTACGAGAAGCTGCTCGCCAACAGCTCGCTCGCGCAGGCGCCGTGCGCACCCGACACGCTCACGATGATGGCGCAGTTCGCCGTGCTCTCGCGCCTCAAGGAACCGGAAAACTCCAGCATCTACTCGAAGATGCGCGTGTATGACGGTGAAAACCTCAAGGACACCGACCCCAAGGCCAAGAGCATCCAGGAATACCGCGACTATGCCGGCGTCGACGAGGGCATGACGGGGCTGTCGACGCGCTTTGCGTTCAAGGCGCTGTCCAAGGTGTTCAACTTCGACCACCGCGAGGTCGCCGCCAACCCGGTGCATCTGCTCTACGTGCTCGAACAGCAGATCGCGCGCGAGCAGTTCCCGCCCGAGACCGAAGCGCGTTATCTCAACTACCTGAAGGAATACCTCTCGGCGCAGTACGCCGAGTTCATCGGCAAGGAGATTCAGACGGCCTACCTGGAGAGCTACTCCGAGTACGGCCAGAACATCTTCGACCGCTATGTCACCTTCGCCGACTTCTGGATCCAGGACCAGGAGTTCCGCGACCCCAACACCGGCGAGATCCTCGATCGCGGCGCGCTCAACGACGAGCTCGAGAAGATCGAGAAACCGGCCGGCATCAGCAACCCGAAGGACTTTCGCAACGAGGTCGTCAACTTCGTGCTGCGCGCGCGCGCCAAACATGGTGGCAAGAATCCGGCCTGGACCAGCTACGAGAAGCTGCGTGGCGTCATCGAGAAGAAGATGTTCTCGAACACCGAGGACCTGCTGCCCGTGATCAGCTTCAACACCAAGGCCAGCGCCGACGACCAGAAGAAGCATCAGGACTTCGTCGATCGCATGGTCGACAAGGGCTACACCGAGAAGCAGGTACGCCTGCTGTGCGAGTGGTATCTGCGCGTGCGCAAGTCGTCCTGAGGTGTGGCGGG